>JAJTBO010000012.1 GCA_021286855.1 Hyphomicrobiales bacterium
ATGCTCTTACCCGACGACTTCATCCTCGGGCAGACGGTCCCCGCCGGAGGGATACCCTTCACCCGCTTCCTCGCCGATGGACGCGTCTGTCTCTCCAACAACGCGGCCGAGCGAGCCCTCCGCGGCATAGCCTTGGGCAGGAAATCCTGGCTGTTCGCGGGTTCCGACCGTGGAGGTCAGAGGGCCGCGACGATCATCAGCCTGATCACCTCGGCCAAGATGAACGACGTCGACCCTCAGGCATGGCTGGCCGACGTGCTCGCGCGCATTGCCGAGCACCCGGCGAACCGGCTCGACGAACTGCTTCCGTGGGAATGGAAGAAGGCTGCACCCGCCCGCTCCGCGGCCTGAAGCAATCAGCCGGGGGCCTTCGGCGGAGGGATACGCAAAATCGATCGCATCCGCTTCTGGTTCGCACGAGGCTTGAAGATTTATCCGACGTACTGGCTCATCGTCGTCTGCCTATTGCTGTTCGATTCCGCCACGCGTCATGCGTTGGTGAGCCAATTCCATCATTTCGGCGTATGGATCTCGATGTGGGCGGTCCTGTCCAATCTGTCGATCTTCGGCCTTGATGGACTGCTCTTCGTCGGAGTGGCGCCGGACGGGCCGTGGCTGCTCCATTCGCTCGCGGAAGCGGCGTCGCCGCCATTGCATTGGCTGATCGTCGTCTCGCCAGCATGGTCGCTCAGTCTGGAATTGGTCTTCTATATTTTGGCACCGCTCATCGCAAAGCTACGCACAATTCATCTCGTCGGATTGTTTATTGCCAGCATGGTCGCTCGTATCCTGGTCTATCGACTTGGCTACCAAGACGATCCATGGTCGTACAGATTTTTCCCGTTCGAATTGGCGTGGTTTGTCGCAGGTATGATTTCTCATAGATTATATAGATCAAAGATACTGCTCAGCAAGAAATTTTTATTAATTCCATTTTTGTTGATTTTACTTTTTCCATTGCTACCACAAAGTTCGGTGTCGGGATTGAATCTGACGGCGATGTTCTTGATCATGTCGACAGCATTGGCGTTGCCGGCATTGTTTTCGGCGTCGCGCGACAGTTGGTTCGACCGGTCTCTCGGCGAACTCTCCTATCCGATTTATCTGGTTCATGTCCCGGTCATCATACTGTTGTCGGGCAGAGTAATAGATATGAACAATAAGATAGCCGCAACTATTATAATAGTGCTTGTCTCTGTTGCGATTTCTTTTGCAATCGAAATGCTCTTCGAGCGTCGAGTGAAGCCATTTATTATGTCTAGAATCAAATTGAAAAACCAAACCGAATGACCTGAGCTCCTATTTTTGTGAAGGATCGGATCTGGCTGGAGTGGTTTGGAGTCGATGATGTGCAGTAGGGGGTGCGCCAAATGTCGTCGACGTGCATGTCCTCCGGTTGCGGGGAGCATGCGACGCGGTCGATCGTGCGCCTGAACAGCTGCGCCATCGATGAGCGCATTCTGCGCACGGTGTCGGTCAACTTCGCGGCGAGCGGGGTGAAGCACCGGAACAACGGCCTTCGGGGTGGCCGAGACGGCAAATATGGTCGACGCTGAGTTCGGGCGAGCCGGCGAAGCTTCCGAACCGTTACCGGCAGACGCCTTCGAGTAGAGGCGCTGACACTGCGTTTCCGCTCGATCCCCTCGGCATGACCGCCGCTCGATCCGAACGCCGCAGTGTCATCGAGCTCGCCGATCCGGTCGACCTGCGGCCTCGGGAGTGGATCGCTCACGCCGCGATGCTGTGGTTCGCCGACGCCGCATTTGATGAAGCGGCTTCATGCTCCGCCGGGGCGTGGTCGTCGCGATACGAATCGGGCGAAGATCGTCCGCAGATCGAAGGAGGGATGCTTTCTGGATCCTCCGACCAGAAGTGGCGGCCATGCCGGCACTCGCTCCAGGGGGGGGCATTCGCACCGAGGACGACGTATCGACCCGCGAGATCGAGGTCGAGATCTCACGGGGCGCCATCGAAGCGCGCAGATAGGCGCGAGCGGCCAATAACTCTATGAATTCACTCGATGAAATAGAATTGGCTGGGGGACCTGGACCCAGTGAAGGTACGAACCTAACCTCTTGACAATGAATAAAGAAAATAAGATTCAGTAGCTTAGGGTACGAAAAGTAGGACAATTTGAGGTACGAAGACGTGCCAATAAGGCGGATGCCAAAATACCTTGAGCGTATGAACAATGGCGGCTGGAGGGTCAGCGTTGCCGTTCCGAAGGAGCTTCAATCGGTGATCGGAAAGACCCGTCTGAAGCGGTCGTTGGAGACGCACAGCGAGGCTGAGGCCGAGCGTCGAAAGCATGCGGTGGTGGCCGATTTCCTTGCCATGATCGAAACGGCGAAGGCTGGTGCATTGCCCGAAGTGGCGGTCAAGGTTCTGCCCGCTCGAAAGACCCGTAGCCTCACCGAGCTTGCTTTGGACCTGCGAGAGTCGGTGCAATCCCAAGACGTCGGGACAGAGGCACGGGATCTTGAAGAGATGGGGGTCTATCTGATTGCTGATGAGATCCGAGGCACACCTGTTGATACAGACGAAGAACACGACGAGCCGATCTACGATCCCGTGAAGGAAACAAAGGCGGGTGAGTTCGTCAAAGTAGCCCTTGGGTTCGCTACGCCCATTCGGTTGCCTCTGGAGAAGTTTCATTCCGAAGGGTTGTGGAACAGCAGAACCAAGCAGGACAGTGAAAGGGTCGTGCGTTACCTGGAGGAGTGGTGTGAGACGGAAAGAATTAGCCTCACTGTTGAAGCAGTCACCCGTCGAGTGGCGGGCCGTTTCATTGGCGACTTGAAGGCAAGTACGGCGAGGCCGCTGACAAATAAGACGATTAACAAGTATCTAACGTGTCTTTCGTCGTATTGGTCATGGCTTGAGCGTCGTGGTTACCTGAAAAGAGGGGAAAATCCTTGGAAGGGGCAGTTCTTACCAAAGGAGAGGGCGGAGGAGGGGCAAAGAGAGCGCCCGTTCACCGATGAAGAGGTCAAGGTTCTTCTCGGTGGGAAACCAAATCAAGGTTATGTTCGGTCCCTGATGATGATTGGCGCGCTGACGGGTGCTCGTATCGATGCGATCGTCAGTCTGAGGGCGCGTGACATCACTGAAGAAGGCTTCCGTTTTAAGCGACAGAAGCGGGAGGCTGCTTCTCGTATTGTTCCAATACACTCGGCACTTCAGGATGTTGTTGCGGGTCTATTGAAGGGGAAGAGCCCTGACGATGACCTGTTTCCGGAATGCCCTCCTGTGGGTGCGGAGAAGGCGCAGGAACGTTCGATGCCGGCTGTGAAGGCGTTCAGCTACTATCGGCAGAAGGTCGGCGTTGTCGACAAAGTGGCCGGGAAGCGGCGTGATCTCGTCAACTTCCACTCGTTCCGCCGGTGGTTCATCACCAAGGCTTATCAGGCTGGTCAGCCCCAGATCGCCATCGATCTCGTGGTCGGCCACAAGCCAATGAGCATCGCCGGAAGCATCTATCTCGGTGGACTGACGAATGAGCAGCTACGCGCCTGCGTCGAGGCGGTGCAACTGCCGGATTAACTGAAATCGAGTTTATCCCACATATGGGCTGAAGACGCCGGGCCGCTCCTCATCGGGGCGGCTCTTCTTTTTTCGTCATCTCATACGAGGACACCCCACTGATCGACACATCGAAGCGCCGCCCCATGCCGGGGACGAAGGCGATCAACATCACGCTCGGGCCTGCGGAACTCGACCGCATCGACCGCCATGTGGCGCACATCCGAGAAGCCCGACCTCAACTCCGCCCCAGCCGCTCGCTGGTCATCGCCGAAGCCCTTGCCCTTCTGGTCGACGATCAACGCCCCGTCTGGTCCTGGCTGGACGACTGAAACCACCCGCACCTGTCTCATGAGACCCCCTCGGCTGGCTCAAAAAGCCAGTAGATGGATGAGATAGGGTGAAGTAGAACCAACTCAACAAATACAACCCATGATGAACATCGAACCCCAAGAACTCGACTACACCACCGACGAACCGTCCCTCGACGCTCTCACCTTCGCCGAAGCCTACGCCCTCCTCGAAAGCGCCCTCAAGGCAGCCCACGGGGCTCCTTCTCGGGAGACCCTTCCCACGCTCCCGAAGGCGCTCCACCACAGCCGCTTGAAGATCGTCCCGGCGCTCTTCCAGCCCCGCATCGAGAAGGAGGACCGTGACCACGTCGCCGAACTCCACTCCGCGCTCATCGAAAGCGGCAAGCTCGATGCCGTGAAGGTCTTCCCGATCGGGGATGACGTCTACCTCATCGACGGTCACCACCGTGTCGCCGCCTACAGGGAAGCCGAGGAAGCCCGTGAGAGCGACGGCATGATCCCCGTCAGCTACCTCACCTCCCGCATCCTCGACGACGCCATCGCCTACGCAGCGAAGGAGAACGCCAAGGCCCGCAAGAGGTTGGAACGATGGGAACTCTCTGCGTGGACGTGGGAGATCGTGAAGAGCGAGACCCGCCTCTCCAAGGCCTGCATCGCCAAGCTCACGGGAACCTCGGAAGCGACCATCGGCCGAATGCGGCCCATCTTCCGTCGCATCAAGGAAGCCACCGCCACCGATCCTCGCTCGACGATCGGCTGGGAGCGGTGGTCGTGGCCCAGCGCCATGAAGTGGGACAAGGATCACATCCCTCCCACCATGGACGACGACGCAGAGACGAAGGCCCTCCAACGCCTCTACGCCAAGTTCTCCAAGGCCTTCGGTCCCTTGATCAGCAAGAGCCCCGAACGGATCTTCCGAGCGATCATGCAGGAGAACCAGCACGCAGCCGAACGCTTCATCCTCGCTGCCCGTCAGGATGGGTTCCTCGAAACCGCCCTCGAAAACCTCGGTGAGGAGGACGACGACGAAAACGACGACTTCTGACCTGAACGGCTTCCCTGGCGCAGTTTCGAAAAGGGTCTGACGCAGGGAAGCGAACCAACGTCACAATATCCACATTCAAAGAAGCTCTCTCGACCAGAGATCAGACAGTCTAGGCCGGGAGAGCAGACACAGAAATACGCTTCTCTTCCCCAATATGTGTGGTATTATGAAGACGAAAGGCACAACATGTAGCGTCATAAACTCGACAATGACCTGAACACCGATCGAACAGATACACCGACCTTCGTGGCGACTTCATCCGCAGTCAATCCTTGCGCCTTCAGTGCCCTGATCTCATCCGTCTTGTCCCTCGCCGTGGGCTTCCGCCCCTTGTACTTCCCCTCGGCCTTCGCCTTGGCGATGCCCTCCCGCTGCCGTTCGAGCATCATCTCTCGTTCGAACTGAGCGACCGATCCCAGCACGTTCATCATCAGCTTGCCCGTGGGCGATGCCGTGTCGAGATCCATGGCGAGGATGCGCAGGCTCGCACCCTTCGCCTCGATCCTTGCGACGATCTCCATGAGATCCCGCATCGACCGGGCGAGACGATCGAGCTTCGTCACCACCACGACGTCACCCTCCCGGATGAAGTCGATGAGGGCGTTCAACTCCTTCCGAGGGGCGACGGAGGACACCTGTTCCTCGAACAGCTTCTCACACCCCGCCGCAGTGAGATCCCTGCGCTGGGCATCGATGCCTGCGACCTGTTCCGTTGTGGAGGTCCGGGCGTATCCCACGAGCATCATGACGGCGGCTCCATCTCTGCCATTAGGTTCTAAGACAGAGAATCACACCGCCTGCCAGAATGCAATGACCATTCTTGTGGCACATTTCCTGGCACGTTCTCGCCCCTCGCTGTCACAGACACTGGGGCAAGGTCCAATGGCACACCACGAGGCGCTGGGGAGTCCACTGACGGGCACCGAGGAAGAGGACAAGGGCTTATGCCTGCTTCTGAAAACGCCCCTCAGTGAGCATCCGAGGCGGCACACGGGGGAATCTCGATCTTCCCTATGATCCGAATGCCCTCTCAGACTTCTTCACCAAACATCCGCTACTCACGACCCGCTGCCGCTGATGATCTTGTCGCCTTGGCAACTCACGGGCATGATGAATTTAAAATTAAAATCCTACATAGATTCCCTGATGCGTCCGGCATATTTGGAGGACACACAGTCATGGCGCATTCTACTTCTTCGGAGCGGCGATTAGCCAAATACATATTCGCTGCTGCAGTCGTAATTCTTATGTTGAAATTTCCAATTTACTCAGTGTTATTCGTGGCATTTGCTTTGATTGCCCTCATTGAGTACGCATCAATTGCTGGATTTTTTCAAAATATCCACCGAAATGGCGAGTGGAAATATAATCTTGCTATTGCCGTTCTCATGATTCCAATTGCTGTACTGGTATCTCGGGCGCTACTCTAGATCTGATCAAGACCAGACGCACCCCGACCAGAAGACGGAGACTACCGGGCCTCGCCTCGTGAGCGCACCTGAATGTTCCCCTGGTGAACGCTCTCACGAAGACCCTCACCGCCTCCTCTCCCACCACCATGTCCAGCCTGGAGATCGCCGATCTCACCGGGAAGCTCCATCTCCACGTCATGCGGGATATCCGCGAGGTGCTGGAAGCCCTTGGGGAGGGAAAATCCAAATTTGGATCTTCCTACCACAGCGGGAACCGCGAGTACCCCTGCTACCTGCTCCCCAAGGATCTCGTGTTCACCCTGGTGACCGGCTACTCGATCCCGCTGCGGGCGAAGGTGGTGACCCGGTGGATGGAGCTTGAAGAGGCTGCCTACGCTGCCCCTGCCGCTGCTCTCCCGGCCCCCTACGCTGTCCCTCAGTCCTTCGCCCAGGCCCTCCAGCTGGCTGCCGATCAGGCGAAGCTCATCGAGGAGCAGGGCGAACGGCTCACCATCGCCGAACCGAAGGCTGCCCTCGTCGATCGCACCTTCAAGGCCGAGAACGGCGTGAGCATCCGGGACCACACCGATCGCCTCCCTTCCCATCGTCAAGACGAATCGATCCCACCTCTTCGATTCAAAATACCGATTGGACACAGAACACCCGTCTCGAGGACAAGAGACCGGCCCGCTCGCTCGCATTCAACGAGCACTTCGGGAAAGATCTCATCAAACGGGAGAAATAGAATGTCCTTCATCGACGGTAGCAGCATCGAAATCACAGGCGTGGGCGACGGAATGATCGGTCGACATGACTACTTCGGCTACAGTCCTCGCCACTTCTTTGACGCCTGCACCGATCTCAGCGGATGGGGCGAGAGTGACGACTTCATCGGCCTCGCCGTCTTCATCGGAGACTTCTTCGTCTTCGTTGCTCCCCCTCACGGGTCCGTCGTTACGACCCGCACCGCTCGCCTGCGGTGGTTGCTCACGGCTGCCCCGGTCCTCCTGGTGACCCTCCTCGTGAAGGCTACAGCCACCCGCGTGCTTTGCCCGTTCGCCAAGATCGGCAGCACCTTGCTTCGTCGCCTCGCCGGCCTACAGACGATCTGACCGAAAGACGGAGATGGGGACTGGTCTCACGAAGACCCTCCCCACCACCCCGATCGTCCACACCGAAGGACGCCGCGTATACGCCACGAGCAAGGACGTCGCCGCCTATTTCGGGAAGGAGCATCGCAACGTCCTTCGGGACATCGAGGATCTCCTCCTCGCCTCGGCCAAGGCCATTGCGCTCAATTTTGAGCCCATTGAGATCCCCGTCCGCGTCGGCTTCGGAACTCGGATGGATCGAGCCTACCAGATGGATCGAGACGGCTTCACGCTCCTCGCCATGGGCTTCACGGGGAAGAAGGCGCTGGCCTTCAAGCTGAAGTACATCGCTGCCTTCAACGAGGCCGAACGGCGTCTGAAGGAGCTTGAGGCGAAATCCCTACTCGACAACCAAAGATCGATCTGCATGGTTGTCGGGTCTCCAGGGGGAACGACCATGCAGCACGTCAAGATCTTCGCCGTTGTCGGATTGGGCATCTTCCTCGGAGCCTGCGCCAAGCGGGTTGACGCCATCGTTCCGGTCGATATCCCGATGGCTGCTTACCAGAACATGAGTTGCCAAGCGCTCGCACAGGAACAGATCAAGGAACAGACGACCCTCGCTTCTCTGTCTGAACAGCAGAACAGCGCTGCGACAGGCGATGCGGTTGGCGTCTTTCTCGTCGGCGTCCCCGTGTCGAGCACGTTCGGCGGCGACAAAGAGGGTTTAGTAGCAGTAAGCAAAGGTAAGGTGACTGCAATCGATTCGGCGATGAAGAGCAAAAACTGCGTGACGTCGGCTTCGGTGAAGTGATCGACTGCAAAGCTCTTCGACTTCCTCGGACACTCCGTTCGAGTGACCCTCATCGACGACCAGCCGTGGTTCGTGGCGAAGGACGTGTGCGTCATCCTCGGCCTGATGAAATCTGCCGGAACGTCACCAGCCCTGCGATCCCTCGATATCTCAGAGCGGCGGCGCGAGGATCGCATCTCCCTGCTTTCAAAGCAGGTAGCTGTTGGGAGCCTGTTCGGTAAGGACGAGCCCTCGTTGAACCTCATCTCCGAGAGCGGCCTCTACAAGCTCGTCATGCGCTCCGACAAGCCGCAGGCGAAGGAGTTCCAGAACTGGGTCACGAAGGTGGTCCTGCCTGCGATCCGCAAGGACGGCGGCTACGTCCTCGGGGAGGAGAAGCTGGGCTCCGGTGATAGTGCCTCGACATTGCCGAATAGGGGGCGAAGGAACTAGCTTCCGTGGTATGGCCAGTTCGTTCGAGGCGAGTAGCTTATGAAGACACTCACGCTATCGATCCTCGCCGCCTTTCTAATCACCTCGTCAGCGGCGACCTTCGCTCAGCAGGATAAGGCCTCCGACCAGAGCAAGAACACTGACCGCACGCGGGCCATGATCGAGCGTCGTGCGGTCGACTGCGTCTTGGGTGACGCCTACTCGGGACCGGGACGAGGAGACCAGCGTGGCGACCCTGTCTGCGACATGCTGCACAGCACGACGAGAGGTAATCCGAACACCGACTACGCAGGCCCTCCGTCCGACGTGATTCACGCGGGCAATACCGGGCGCACTGAAAGCTCGGTGACGTTCTGCAACGGTTCTTCGGCGCTGAACTCAAGCGAGGGCTGTCGGTCTCGACGCCGTTGATCAGCGGGGCAATTCACTGGCGGGTGAGGGGGATGACGTTCGAAGGTGTTGGCTCGTTCTCCTCCCCCTGGGTTCTTGCCTCGACCAACGCCAATTCGAGAAGGTAAGAAAGCATCGGCAATCCTCCTTCCTCCGCTATGCGGATCAGTTCCTTCAATGCGACGGTGATGACCCGTGACGCTGCCTCGGACTTCTCGGACATGGGTGCTGTCTCTCTGACCACAACCCACATGATGCCACGGTTGTGGCCGCTGGGGATAAGTCCGTTGGTAGTGGCGTGCGTCATCTCCCTTACTGCGATTGCATCGCTCGACGTCCAGGCAGCCGAGATCCACTACGCTCCCATTGAGAACCTTGAGCGCATCGATGTGGGACTCCTCGGAAGGGCTCGGGAGACGATCGACATCGCTGGATACATCATCACCGATCGACCCGTGATCGATGCTCTACACGCTGCAAAGGCCCGGGGCGTAGCCGTCCGTATCCTCCTCGATCATACGCAGCGCCACGATCTCGTGCGTCTCGGTGACCTTTTAGATGGTGCGAGAAAGAAGCGGCGAGGGCCGATCATGCACCTCAAGAGCTACGTCATCGACGAACACATCCTGCGCACTGGATCCGCCAACTTCACGGCGAGCGGGCTGAAGCAGCAGAACAACGACCTCGTGATTGTCGAGGACGTCAACGCTGCCAAGGCGTTCGAAGCGGAATTCGAGCGTGTGTGGGATGCTGGTGAGGTGGTGCAGGCTGACATCTCCGAATAGGCTTGTTCCTATTTCGTTCTCATGTCATTCCTCCAGCATGAACGCTGCTCGAACCGAACACCCGTATGTCATCGAGATTGCCGATCCGGTCGACCTGCGGCCATTGGAGTGGATCGCTCACGCAGCAACGCTGTGGGCTGCCAACGCTGCCTTCGACGAAGCTGCTTCACGCTACCCCGACTCAGTTGTCACCATGAGGCTAGGTGCAAGGGTCGTTCGAAGATCCGACGGGTGAGGTTCTCGCAATCATCCGCTGAAAAGGCGCGGTCATCCCAACTGCCCTCAAGAGGTGATCAACTTCACCGGGTCGGGCGGATCGCCTACGACGTGTACGCCTCGGGTCTCGCAGAAGGCCTCTGAGGTACGAATTGAGGTACACGGCGAGGTACGAGCCCCCCACCAAGTCATTGAAATTATTTGATGAAAAAGAAGTGGCTGGGGGACCTGGATTCGAACCAAGACTAACGGAGTCAGAGTCCGCTGTTCTACCGTTAAACTATCCCCCAACGGGCGGGCGTCGCAACGCTCGTCGCCGGTGGGCGCCTCTGTAGCCGATCGCATCCGTCGTGGCAAGCCTTCGCCGGCGACCTTTCTCGAACCGGTGGAAAAACCCCGCGACCGGCTTCGCGCCGCGCCGGTCGCGCCGAATCCGCCCGAACGATCGCAAAATGTCGACATCCGGCCGATCCGACGCGCCGCGACGGCTTGTCAGAGGGCGCGTCGCTGTTAGACTGACGCCGACGAAGAAAATCGCAGGTCGCGCGCGCATCGGTCGCGGACGCGACGCGGAGACGACACTTGGCTGATCATGGAGACGAACCGCCGTCGGCGGGGCGTCCGGGTTCTGCCGCGCGAGGTTCGGGGCCGGCCAAACGCCGGCGTCGCCGGCGGCGGGGAAGACGTACGCGTTGGCCTTCGCAGGAGGTCGCCGCTTCCGCGCCCGGCGGAGGCGCGTATGCGCGCGAACAGACCGAACCCACCGTAGCGAAACTGCAGGCGCCGCCCGTCGACGACCGGCGGGCCGATCCCGTCGAGGCGCGAGCGCCGCAACCGGCGCGCCTCGGTCCGCCGGCGGAGCGCGCCGAGGCCGCCGATCCGGCGCCGCGCCGGCGGGGCGTCGAGCGCAGCGAAGAGGATCGCGGCAGCGAGGCCTCCGATCGACGCGAATCGCACGAGAGCGGACGGCGCGCTTCCTGGGGCGCGCCGCGCGGCGATCGCGACGGTCCGCCGCTCTATGCCGCGCTCGATCTCGGCACCAACAACTGTCGCCTGCTGGTCGCCGAGCCCTGGCATCAGAGCTTCCGCGTCGTCGACGCCTTCTCCCGCATCGTCCGGCTCGGCGAAGGCCTGTCGAAGAGCGGCCGTCTGTCGGACGCGGCGCAGGAGCGCGCCATCGACGCGCTGCGCGTCTGTCACGGCAAGCTGCAGGCGCGCGGCATCGTCCGCTCTCGCCTCGTCGCCACCGAGGCCTGCCGTGCGGCCGAAAACGGCGCGGCCTTCCTCGATCGGGTGCGCCGCGAGGCAGGGCTCGACCTCGAGATCCTGACGCGGGAGACCGAGGCTCGCCTCGCCGTCGCCGGCTGCGCCAATCTGATCGATCGCTGCGCCGAGGGCGTGTTGCTGTTCGACATCGGCGGCGGCTCGTCCGAACTGGTCTGGCTCGATTTTTCGGTCGGCTCCCGCCGCGGCGGCGATCCGACCCGCCACATCCGCGCCTGGGCCTCGTTGCCGGTCGGCGTCGTGACCCTGTCGGAACGTCACGGCGGCGTCGCGGTCGGCCGCGCGGTGTTCGAGGACATGGTCGCCGACGTCGGCGATCTCCTCACCGCGCATGCCGACTGGCTCGACCTCGACGACATGATCCGGCCGCAGCACTATCACATGCTCGGCACGTCGGGCACGGTGACGACGCTCGCCGGCATCCATCTCGGCCTGCCGCGCTACGACCGGCGCCGCGTCGACGGCGTCTGGCTCGGCGACCGTGAGGTCGGGGACATGATCGATCGCCTGCTCGCCATGGACTTCGCCGATCGCGTCGCCAATCCGTGCATCGGCGGCGACCGCGCCGATCTGGTGCTCGCCGGCTGCGCCATCCTGGAGGCGATTCGCCGCCGTTGGCGCTGCGATCGGCTTCGGGTCGCCGACCGGGGGTTGCGTGAGGGCATGCTGACCGAACTGATGATCGACGACGGCGTCTGGCGGCGCGGCGGCCGGTGGCCGCGGCGCGGCGGATCGACACGCTGAGGAGGGCGACGTGAGCAACGACGGATCCGGCGATCACGGCGCGCCGCGCGCGCTCAAGGTCAAGGTGAAGACGGCCAAGCGCCGCACCGCCTCTTCGAACCGCTGGCTGCAGCGTCAGCTGAACGACCCCTACGTGGTGCGGTCGAAGAAGGAGGGTTGGCGCTCGCGCGCCGCCTACAAGCTGATCGAGATCGACGACAAGTATCATCTCCTGAAGCCCGGCAACCGCGTCGTCGACCTCGGCTGCGCGCCGGGCGGCTGGTGTCAGGTCGCGGCGCAGCGGGTCAAGTCGACCGACGCCGCCCCGCGCGTCGTCGGCATCGACTATCTCGAGATGGGCGGCGTTCCCGGCGCGGTCTTCCTGCAGAAGGACTTCCTCGACGACGACGCCCCCGACGCCCTCGTCGCAGCCCTCGGCGGCGAGAAGGCCGACGTCGTCCTCTCCGACATGGCCGCGCCGGCGACCGGCCACAAGAAGACCGACCATCTGAAGATCATGCATCTGTGCGAAGTGGCGATCGACTTCGCCCGAACCGTGCTGCGTCCCGGCGGCCACTTCCTCGCCAAGGTGCTGCGCGGCGGCACCGAGAACGAGCTCCTGACCAATCTGAAGCGCGACTTCACCCAGGTGATGCACATCAAGCCGCCGGCGAGCCGGGCGGACAGCTCCGAGCTCTACGTCATCGCCAAGGGCTTCCGCGGCGCGATCGAGGACGTCGGCAGGAGCGAGGACGGCGATCCGCGCGACAGCCACGCCTGGATGCCGCCGTTGAAGGACGCGTGAGGCGGAAACGAAGACGGGCGCCCATCGGGCGCCCGGTCGCGGATCGACGATGTCTCGGGCGCGCGCCTCAGCGCGCTTCGACCCAGCAGATCCGCTGCGAGCCGATGTAACGCTCGTGCCGATCGTATCGATCCTGCCAGCCGCATGCCGTGTGGCGGTTCGGCCCGGCGTAGGGGTAGCCGAGATCGGAGACCGCGACGCGCGTGCCGGGATATCCCTGAACCCAGCCGTTGCGTCCGCGCTGCCAGGCCGGCGCGCCGACGTACCGCACCGAAGCGCCCGCCGGCAGCGAGCGCATCCCGCCGGCCGCTTCCCGCTCGAAGAGGCCCATGGCGGCGAAGAGGCCGCCCCCGTCCGCCCGCGCCGGGGTCGTCAGGAAGGACGCGCCGATCGCGGCGAAGGCGCCGATCACCAGAATGGACTTCTGAAACATCGCTGGACCCCCCGGTCGGCTGAAGCTTTCGTTCGATGAAAGACTACCCGGACCGCGCCGACATTCGGTTTACGCGAGGAAAGGAACCGGCGGGCCGGCCGGACTTTTCCTCGGCGGCGTCAATGCGGTCTTGCCGCGATCGTTCGAATTCGATCGATCGCGATCCCTTGGCATCGCCCTTGCTGCGCCGCCGCGACGCCCGCCCGCTGTCGGAGATGCGACATGACCGAAACGCCCCTCGAAGAGCTCGTCCTCGGCGTCGCCGAGATCGACGCCGACCATGCCGAATCGATCGCCGTGTGGAAGCTCGCCCGCGACGCCGCTCCGGCCGAGTTCCCCGTCCGCCTGACCGCCTTCGTCGATCATCTCGAGGCGCATTTCGCCCGCGAGGAAGCGCTGATGACCGCGATCGCCTACAAGGAGATCGCCCATCACCGCGACGAGCACGCCCGGGTGATCGCGGAAGGGCGCCGCTTCTGCGCCCAGGTCGCGGCCGGCCGCACGATGATGGCGCGGGCCTATGCGATCGATCTCGTCCCCGACTGGTTCCGCCGCCACGTCCTGATGTTCGACAGCGAGGTCGCGCGGGTGGCGAAAATGGCGGGGGTCGCCTGAGGCGACCTCAACATCCTGTGCATGGCGGACCCGACGACGCGATATTTCGCGCCGCTCTTCCCACCCCGTCATTTCCGTGTTATCAGCCGCCGCCAACTCCGATGGACGACATGTCGGAACCGGCCGCGGGAAGCCCACTCTTCCGCCGCCGGTCCTTTCGTATTTCGAAGAGGACGTTGGCCGATGGCGACCTTCTATACCCCCGCTCATTCCCTCGAGGCTCTGACCTTCGACGACGTGCTGCTGCTCCCCGGTCATTCCGAGGTGATGCCCGGCGAAGTCGACGTGCGCTCGCGCGTCACCAAGGAGATCGAGCTCAATCTGCCGATCCTCTCCTCGGCGATGGACACCGTCACCGAGTCGCGCCTCGCCATCGCCATGGCCCAGGCCGGCGGCATCGGCGTCATCCATCGCAACATGGAGCCCGACGAGCAGGCCGAGCAGGTCCGTCAGGTCAAGAAGTTCGAGTCCGGCATGGTCGTCAATCCGATCGTCATCGGCCCCGACGCCACCCTCGCCGACGCGCTCGCCCTGATGGCCCGCTTCAAGATCTCCGGCATTCCGGTTGTCGAGGAGGGCGGCCTCGGCGGGTCGCATCTCGGCCGTCTGGTCGGCATCCTGACCAACCGCGACGTCCGCTTCGCCTCCAATCCCGATCAGCGCGTCTACGAGCTGATGACCCGGGAGAACCTGATCACGGTGAAGGAAGGCGTCGGCCAGGACGAGGCCAAGCGCCTCCTCCACAAGCACCGCATCGAGAAGCTGCTGGTCGTCGACGCGCAGTTCCGCTGCACCGGCCTCGTCACCGTCAAGGACATCGAGAAGGCGCAGCTCAACCCGAACGCCTCCAAGGATTCGCAGGGCCGTCTGCGCGCCGCCGCCGCCACCACCACCGGCGACAAGGGCTTCGAGCGCGCCGAGCGCCTGATCGACGCCGGCTGCGACCTGATCGTCGTCGACACCGCCCACGGCCATTCCCAGCACGTGCTCGCCATGGTCGAGCGGGTCAAGCGCCTGTCGAACGCCACCCAGGTGCTGGCCGGCAACATCGCCACCCAGGACGCCGCCAAGGCGCTGATCGACGCCGGCGCCGACGCCATCAAGGTCGGCATCGGCCCGGGCTCGATCTGCACCACCCGCATCGTCGCCGGCGTCGGCGTGCCGCAGCTGACTGCGATCATGGACGCGGTCGACGTCGCCCGCGCCTCCGGCGTGCCGGTCGTCGCCGACGGCGGCATCAAGTACTCGGGCGACCTCGCCAAGGCGCTCGCCGCCGGCGCTTCGGTCGCGATGATCGGCTCGCTGCTGGCCGGCACCGAGGAGAGCCCCGGCGAGGTCTATCTGCACCAGGGCCGCTCCTACAAGGCCTACCGCGGCATGGGCTCGGTCGGCGCCATGGCGCGCGGCTCGGCCGATCGCTACTTCCAGGCGGAGGTGCGCGACACGCTGAAGCTGGTGCCCGAGGGCATCGAGGGGCAGGTGCCCTACAAGGGCCCGCTCGGCGCGGTGCTGCATCAGCTCGCCGGCGGCCTGCGCGCCGCCATGGGCTACGTCGGCGCGCGCACGCTGCCCGACTTCACCGAGAAGGCGCAGTTCGTGCGGATTTCCGGCGCGTCCCTGCGTGAGAGCCACGTCCACGACGTGACCATCACCCGGGAGAGCCCGAACTACCCGTCGAACATCTGAGGCGGGGACGCGAAGGGGAGGGGGAGCGCATGCGGGACGGTGGACGCCCTCGGTCGAGCCTCGCCCTCGTCTCCTTCGCCCTGGTCGTGGCGATCGTCACCGCGACGATCGTGCTCTTCGCCGCGATGCATCTCGTCACCCTGCCGCGCCTGCGCGACATGGCCGGCGGGTTGCAGGTCTTCGATCTGCGCTTCCTCGGCTATGATCGGACCGACGCGGTGGCGCTCCTCAGGGCGCTCGGCTCGGAGGGGCGGGCGGAGTATCTCCGGGTGCAGCTGCGCCTCGACGACGCCTTCGCCCCGCTCTACGGGCTCGCCCTGTCGCTCGCCCTCGCCGAGATCCTCGGCCGGGCCGGGCTCGGGCGGGTCGCGTCCTTTCTCCTCGCCTTCGCCGTGGTGTTGCCGACCGCCGGCTTCGACATCGCCGAGAACGCCGCGATCGCCGAACTGCTGCGCCGCCCGCCCGACACGCTCGATCAGGCGGTGGTGGCGGTCGCTTCGTTCCGCACCACGACCAAATGGGCCTTCGCCGGCCTCGGCGCGGCCGTCGCGCTGACCGGCATCCTCCTCGCCAATCGGCGCATCGACAGGGACTACGACGAATGAAGACCGGCGGACGCCTCCAGGCCGCGATCGAAGTGCTCGACGACGTCGAGACCCGCCGCCGCCCCCTCGCCGACGCGCTGAAGGATTGGGGTCTCGCCCACCGGTTCGCCGGCTCCGGCGATCGTCTGGCGATCGGCTCGCTCGCCTTCGACGCTCTGCGCCGCAAGGCCTCGCTCGCCCACCGGATGGGCGACGCCTCCTCTCGCGCCGCGGTGCTCGCCACCTTCGTCGAAACCTGGGGCGAGGGCGTCGCCGCGCTCGAGGCGGCGCTCGCCGATCCGCATGCGCCGAAGCCGCTGACGAAGGCCGAACGCGCGCGGTTGGCGCTCGACCCGGAAGCGGCGCTCGCCGACGCCCCCGACGCCGTGCGCGCCGACCTGCCGGACTGGCTCGTCCCCTCGCTCGCCGCAATGTGGGGCGAACGTCTCGTCGAGGAGGGCCGGGCGCTCGCCGGCCGCGCCCCCGTCGATCTGCGCGTCAACCGCCTGAAGGGCGACCGCGCCGCCGCGCTCGCCGCCCTCGCTGGTCTCAGCCCCGTCGAGACGCCGCTCTCCCCCGTGGGCCTGCGTCTGCCCGAAGGCGGGCCGACGACCAAGCCGCCGCACGTCCCCTCCGAGGCCGCCTATCAGGACGGGCTGGTCGAGATCCAGGATGAAGGCTCGCAACTCGCCGCGCTCGTCGCCGGCGCGCGGCCCGGCGAACGCGTCCTCGACCTCTGCGCCGGCGGCGGCGGCAAGTCGCTGGCGCTCGCCGCCGAGATGGGAAATCGCGGCAAGATCTTCGCCTATGAGGTCGACAAGCGCCGCTTCGGCGATTTCCGCGACCGGGCGTCGCGGGCCGGCGCGAGCCTCGTCGAACTGCGCCCGCCGCAACCGAAGGCCGACGTGCTCGGCGATCTCGAAGGCTCGATCGATTGCGTCTTCGTCGACGCTCCCTGCACCGGAACCGGCACCTGGCGTCGTCGCCCCGACGCCAAATGGCGGCTGCGCCCCAACGCGCTCGACGCGCGGATGAAGGATCAGGACGCCGTCCTCGACGAAGCCGTCCGTTTCGTCAAACTGGGCGGCCGCATCGTCTACGTCACCTGTTCGATCCTGATGGAGGAGAACGAAGACCGCGTCGCCGCCTTCCTCGGCCGCCACGCCGGCTTCCGCCTCGTCGATCCCACCGCTCGGCTCGGGTCCGATCTCGCCGCGCGGCTCGCCCCCTTCGTCGCGCCCCGCGCCGGCCTCGGCCCCTGCCTGCGGCTGTCGCCGGCGACCGCCGACACCGACGGCTTCTTCGCCGCCGTGCTCGAACGCGGGGAGGGCGCATGAAGCTGCCGACCGTTCCGGCCCCCGTCGTTCGCCGCCTCACCCGTCTCGCGGAGATCTTCGACGACGTCGCCGATCGCCGCTTCGGCTTTCTCGACGAGGAGCGCCGTTTCGGCCTGCTCCTCGCCGCGCTCCTCCTCGGCCACGTGATCGTCTGGACGCTGCAGCCGATGCTCGCCCACGAGAACCTCGCCGACAGCGTCGACATGGTCGAGAACTGGGTCTGGGGCCAGGAGTGGCGGCTCGGCTACTGGAAGCACCCGCCGTTCTTCGCCTGGGTGGTCGGCGCATGGTTCGCCGTCCTGCCGCGCGCCGACTGGGCCTACTACCTGCTCGCCGCCGTCAATTCCGCCGTCGGCCTCGCCGGCGTCTTCGCGGCGACCGGCGTCGTCGACGCCGATCGTCCCGATCGCGGCCGTCGCCGTCGCCTGCTCGGCCTCGCCGGTCTGGCGATCACCCCGATCTGGGGCTTTCTGGCGCTGAAGTTCAACGCCAACGCCATTCTGCTCGCCGTCTGGCCCTGGGCGGCCTGGGCGTTCCTGCGGGCGCTGCGGGCGCCGACTGCGGGAAACGGCGCGATCCTCGGCCTGATGCTCGCCGTGGCGATGCTGTCGAAATACGTCTCGGCGGTGGTGATCGTCGGCATGATCGTCGTGATCCTCCTCGATCCGCGCCGCTGGACGCTTCTCCGCTCGCCCGCCGCGATCGCCGCCCTCCTCGTCGGCCTCGTCGCGATCGCGCCGCACGCCGTCTGGATGGTCGAGACCGAGTTCCGCACGCTCGCCTACGCCGAACATCAACGCGCCGCCTCGACCGGACAGTTCCTGAACTACCTCGTCCGTCTGCCGCTCTCGATGCTGCTCTTCCTCGCGCCGATGATCGGCCTGACCCTCGTCGCCCTGCCGCGCGAACAGTGGTGGGCGCTGAAGCGCGTCTTCGCCCGTCGCGCCTCCGACGCGGGCCGCCGCCATGTCCTCGATCTCGGCGTCTCCGCCTTCGTCGTCACCTGCCTGCTCGGCGTCTGGAAATGGGCGAAGCTCTCCTCGCAGTGGGGCTTCCCGCTGATGTGGCCGGCCGGCTGGCTCCTCGTCTCCGCCCCCGGCGTCGACGACCGCCGCATCCGCCTCGACCGCGCCGCCGCCGTGGTGGCGCTGGTCTGGGCCGGTCTCCTCGTCACCGCGCCGCTGGTCGACGCCGTCGGCGTCATGGCCCGCACCAAGGTCCACGTCGAGCCGCGCGCCGAAATCGCGCGCGAAGCGAACCGGATCTGGCGCGAGGCCTCGGGCGGCGCGCCCCTGCGCATCGTCGCCGGCTCCTTCGACCTCGCCTCGAACACGTCCTTCTACGCCCCCGACGCGCCGTCGATGCTGATCGAGTTCGATCGTGAGAAGTCGCCGTGGATCACGCCCGAGCGGATCGCCCGCGAAGGCGTCCTGGTCGTCTGCCGGCTCGAAGACCCGACCTGCGACGCGGAAGCCGCGAAGCTCGGCGTCGATCCGACCCCTCGCGAAATCTCCGTTTCGAAGCGGTGGTACGGCCTTTCGCTGAAGCCGCTCGCCGTTCGTCTGTTCCTGCGCTTGCCCGAAAAGGGCGCGTGATCTAGAGCCTGTGCCAGTCGCGGGACCTTGCCGGGCCCCGCGTCCCGATCGTTTTCCCGGCGCTTTCCGCGTCGGCCGTCCGAGGACTTCGCATGACCCACGACTCGATCCTGATCATCGACTTCGGTTCGCAGGTGACGCAGCTGATCGCCCGCCGTGTCCGTGAGACCGGGGTCTATTGCGAGATCCATCCCTTCCAGGCCGCCGACGCCGCCTTCGCCCGGCTGAAGCCGAAGGGCGTCATCTTCTCCGGCGGCCCGGCCTCGGTGACCGACGAGGGCTCCCCGCGCGCGCCGCAGGCGGTGTTCGAGGCGGGCGTGCCGATCCTCGCCATCTGCTACGGCCAGCAGACGATGGCGACCCAGCTCGGCGGCAAGGTCGAGGGCGGCCACGCCGCCGAATTCGGCCGCGCCGACGTCGAGATCCGGAAATCCTCGCCGCTCTTCGAGGGCTTCTGGGAGGTCGGCCAGCGCTATCCGGTGTGGATGAGCCACGGCGACCGCGTCACCGTGCTGCCCGAGGGCTTCGAAGTGGTCGGCACTTCGGAGAACGCCCCCTTCGCCATCGCCGTCGACGAGACGCGCCGCTACTACACCACGATGTTCCACCCGGAAGTGGTCCACACCCCCGACGGCGGCAGGCTGCTCGCGAACTTCGTGCACAGAATCGTCGGTCTGAAGTCCGACTGGACCATGTCGGCCTATCGCGCCGAGATGGTCGCCAAGATCCGCGCCCAGGTGGGCGCCGAACGGGTGATCTGCGGCCTCTCCGGCGGCGTCGATTCGTCGGTCGCCGCCGTGCTGATCCACGAGGCGATCGGCGATCAGCTGACCTGCATCTACGTCGACCACGGCCTGATGCGGATGGGCGAGAGCGAGCAGGTCGTCGGCATGTTCCGCGACCACTACAACATCCCGCTCGTCCACGTGGACGCCTCCGAGACCTTCCTCGGCGAACTCGACGGCGTCGTCGACCCCGAGCAGAAGCGCAAGATCATCGGCCGCCTGTTCATCGAGACCTTCGAGGCGGAGGCGGCCAAGATCGCCAGCGACGGCAAGGGCCGCCCGACCTTCCTGGCGCAGGGCACGCTCTATCCGGACGTGATCGAGAGCGTGAGTTTCTCCGGCGGCCCGTCGGTGACGATCAAGTCGCACCACAACGTCGGCGGTCTGCCCGAGCGCATGAACATGAAGCTGGTCGAGCCGCTGCGCGAGCTCTTCAAGGACGAGGTCCGCGCCCTCGGCCGCGAACTCGGCCTACCCGAGAGCTTCATCGGCCGCCACCCGTTCCCCGGACCGGGCCTCGCCATCCGCTGCCCGGGCGGCATCACCCGCGAGAAGCTGGAGATCCTGCGCAAGGCGGATGCGATCTATCTCGACGAGATCCGCAAGGCGGGCCTCTACGACGTGATCTGGCAGGCCTTCGCGGTGCTGTTGCCGGTGCAGACGGTCGGCGTGATGGGCGACTACCGCACGTATGATTATGTGCTCGCCCTGCGCGCCGTGACCTCGGTCGACGGCATGACGGCCGACTTCTACCCCTACGACATGGCCTTCCTCGGCCGCACCGCGACCCGCATCATCAACGAGGTGCGGGGGGTGAACCGCGTCGTCTACGACGTGACCTCGAAGCCGCCGGGGACGATCGAGTGGGAGTGAGAGGAGAGGAACGGTTCCGCTTAGCAATGACGTTACCAGACTCATGAAGCTCTTGTGGAGCTTCATGAGTGGCGAGCATTTCGAACACAAGCGGCGGGTGGGCTAGTTGGTGTTTTTAAAGCACGATAAAGATATTCCTATTCTAATTCTTGGAATATAGGTGTAGATATACAATATAGATTATTTAATATATGATTAGGACCATTTCTTTGAATTTTATGTGTTGTAATTATTATTTCAATAGGCGCGCAGGGTGTCGACGAATTGATTATTTGAATATTTAATATTAATATGTTCTGATTTAATCTTGAGAGAAAGGTTGTAGGTATTGCGGTCGGTGCAAAGAATTTTAAAGTAAATCCCACAATAAGCTCTCGAAATAAATCCATAAGAGGGTAGATGCTGGGATGGTCATTTGCGCATATTGTAAAAATGAAAAGGAATTATGTGAATCCCATTCGATTCCTGATGGGATTTTTCGTGTGATTTCGCGAGCTAATAATGGGAAACTTATTTCCATCCCAACGGACGAACGAGCCATCCATTTTAGTCATGATACCGGAAAGGCTAAGCTTTTATGTAGAGATTGTGAGGCGTTTTTTAATCGAAATTTCGATGCGCCACTTGTAAATTTGCTGAAAACGTGGGATCGAAAAATCATAGAGGAAGGATTTGGGGTAAAAATCGCTTTTTGTTCCAATCAAATAGCTCAAAGTTTGGTTTCGATATTTTGGAGATCGAGTGTTTCAGGTGCTGAGATGTATCGAGGTGCCAGAGTGTCTCCGCGTGATCAGCTCGCCTTGCTCAGAATTATTAAAAGTCCGAGAGACGATGTGCTGTTTAACTGTTCTTGTTCAATACGACGGCTATATGATAAGACGCCTATAGAAAGTGGTGGGTTTACACAAAGTAATATTTCTGGATTTGTCCTACCCGTCACCGCTTACAGCGTTGGACGTAGTGAGAGGAAGCATAGGCACTTTGGGTTTACGGTGGTTATGATGGGGTTTTTGTGTACAATTACCATACCAAAATTACCTCATGCGATACGGAGTAAACCTGGCTTCCTGCGCTCAAATAGGCCCATTTTACATGCACCAATATTAGATATTTTTGAATACAAACCGTTATTGGATACGATGGTTTTCGCACTCAAAAAACATCTAGACGGAAACACTAGGGTGCCATGATGTCTTAATATAATAAAAGTTAATTATATTTCGCTGTAATGGGGAATTTTATCATTCTGTCTATGCGGGCCGGGTCGAACTGGCGCATTATTTCAGTTAGATTCAATCGATGAAGCGAATAGCTGCGACTGACGCTAGGCCGCTACTCCCTACTGTACCCCGCTCGCATCGGATTCACCACCTCCACCCCCGCGAACTCCTTCTCGTTCCCCGTCACCACCACGCACCCGTTCACCTCCGCAGTGGCGGCGATGATGGTGTCCAGCGCCGAGCGCGGGCCGCCCAGAGCCCGCCCTTCCGCCATCAGCCGCGCCCAGACCATCGCCGCCCTCTCGTCGAAGGCGAGGATGCGCCCTGCGAACAGGGCTGACGGCCCCTCCGGCCCCGCGAACCACGCCTCCAGCCCGTCGCGCCGCCGTCCCGGCGGCAGGTCGAGGATGCCGCGCCGGATCTCGGCGATGGTCAGGGCGGACAGAAACAGGTCCTCGTCGCGCCGCTCCGCCATCCAGGCGACCAACGCCGCCGACGGCTCGGGCTTGATCAGATTGCTGATGATGTTGGTGTCGAGGAGCCAGCGCGTCACAGATCGACCTCGCGCCCGGCCTCGAAGGGCCGCTCGAGCGCGAGATCGACGCCGACGAGCGGCGAGCGCCGGAGCGCCGCCAAAATGCCGCCGGTCTTCGGCGGCTCCCCGCCGATCGACCGCTCGACGTCCCGTCGCAGTCGCTGCGCCTCCGGCCCGTCCTCGGCGAGCCGCCGGGCGAGACGCCGGATCAGGCCGCGGTCCCGGTCGAGCCCCTGAACCTCGAAACGAGCGAGGCCGCGCTCGCGCAGCCTCTTGCGGTGATTTTCGACGGCACGTCGGCTCGCATCGGTCACGGCGGCGCCTCCTCGGCGGAAGTCTGGACATATGACCAGAAATATCCGCTCACGCCAAGCTCTCCTTCACACCCCCGGCGGCAGCTTTTCCCTCATCGCCTCGCGCCGGTCGATCTTCCGTCCGTCGACGATGAAGGTCCCGTCGCCGACGGCGTGCAGCATCCGGCGCTCCTTGCGCGCTTCGTCGATGTGCGCCGCCACCCCCTGCAACACCACGATGCCGTGCCGTTCGACGATGTCGACGACCCGGCATTCGATGTTGGCGAGACATTCCCCGATCAAGGGCGCGCCGACCTGCCGGCCGGGCAGGGCGGTCAGGCGGAACTTTGCGAATTTGTCGGTGTCGCGGCCCGAGCAGGCGCCGACGCCGATCGCCGTGTCGATCAGATCGACCGTCGGGATCGCCAAGACGCATTCGCGCGTTCGCTCCAGCGCCCCCCAGGAATAGTTCCACGCCCCCGTGGTGATGGCGAATTCCGCCGAGAAGCCCAGCACCATGGTCCAGGTGATGGTCATGACGTTGGCGCGGACGCCGTCGTGGGTGGTCACCAAGACGACCGGTCCGGGTTCGATCAGCGTGAAGGCCTTGTCGAGCGAGAGGCTCTGCATGGGCTCGTCCTCCGTCCCGTCGCGGCGCGGTGCGCGCGCGAGGTGGGAAGTCTCTCACGCCATTCGGTCGAATTTCGGGACGCCATGCGCCGCGGCGATGTCCCACCTCCGCCCCGCGTGCTGGATTCGTCTCGCGAACTCGTTAATCTCCCCAAATGTCGAAATCGCATCGAGGCCCGCCCATGTCCGCCGCTTCCGTTCCCACGATCGCCCTCTCGAACGGCGTCGCCATGCCGGCGATCGGCCTCGGCACCTGGCCGATGACCGACGATGAGGCGACGGTCGCCGTCGATCGCGCGCTGCGGATCGGCTGGCGGCTGATCGACACGGCGGAGAATTATCAGAACGAGGTCGGCGTCGGCCGCGCCATCCGCGCCTCCGGCGTCGATCGATCGGAGATCTTCGTCACCTCGAAGTTCAATCGAAAATGGCATTCGGTCGCCGGCGTTCGCGAGGCCTGCGAGGCGAGCCTGACGCGGCTCGGTCTCGACTACCTCGATCTGCTCCTGGTCCATTGGCCGAACCCCGATCAGGACCGCTACGTCGAGGCCGTCGAAGGCCTCGTCGCGGCGCAGGAGGCCGGCCTCGTCCGGGCGATCGGCGTCTCCAACTTCAAGACCACCCATCTCGCCCGCCTGTTCGAACGCGGCCTCGTACCCCAGGTGAACCAGATCCAGCTCGACCCCTGGCATCGCCGCGACGACATCGCGGCGCTGGCGCGGACGAAGGGGATCGTGCTCGAGAGCTGGGGCCCGCTCGGACGCGGCGGCGGCCTGCTCGCCGATCCCGTCCTTGCGGAGATCGCCGCCGCGCACGGCCGCACTCCGGCGCAGATCGTCTTGCGCTGGCACGTCGAGAACGGTTGGATCGCCCTGCCGAAGTCGTCCGATCCGCTGCGTCAGGCGCAGAACCTCGCCGTCTTCGACTTCGCGCTCTCCGTCGAGGATCGCGCCGCCCTCGACGGCCTCGATCGTCCCGATCCGGACATGCCGGATTCGGACGTCTTCGGCCACTGACCCACCGACGCGACCGATCCCCGACCCCGCCCGCCGCCGCCGAGGAGCCGCGCCCATGACCATCGAGATCTTCGGCATCAAGGCCTGCGACACCATGAAGAAGGCGCGGACCCTCCTGGAGGCGCGCGGCCTCGACTACGTCTTTCACGACTACAAGGTCGAAGGCGTCACGTCCGAGCGCCTCGCCGGCTGGGCGGCGGCGGTCGGCTGGGAGAAGCTCCTCAACCGCGCCGGCACGACGTTCCGTAAACTCGCGGAAGCCGATCGCGCCGATCTGAACGAGGCGAAGGCGATCGCCCTGATGGTGGCGCAGCCGTCGATGATCAAGCGGCCGGTGCTGGTCGCCGGATCGACGATCCTCGTCGGCTTCCGTCCCGAGGACTACGAACGGCTCGCCGGCTGACCGGCGCGCGGCGTCTCGGCTAACCCCTCGCCGTTTCGACCAGCCAGCGCCGAACCGTCGCCTCCGCCTCGCCCGAAAGTCCGGAGAGGAGCGTCGCATCGAGCGTCGCGACCCGCGCCTTGGCGGTCTCGAGCGTCCTTTCGCCCGCCGGCGTCGGCGTCAGTTCGCGGATCCGTCGATGGATCGGATGCGGTCGCCGGGAGATCAGTCCGGCCTCCAGCAGATTGCCGACGATGACGCTCATCGTCTGTGGGGTCAGCAGAGCCAGCCGCGCCAGATCGGCGTTCGAACGCCCCGGATAGGCGGCGAGCATCGTCAGCACCGCGAATTGCGGCTGAGTGAGGCCGAGATCGGCGAGAGCCCGGTCGATCCGCGTGCGATGCGCCTGCGCCGCCTGACGCAACAGATAGCCGATGTGTCCCTCGGTTCCGCGTTTGCCCTCGCCCGGATCCGGCAGGCGCGCGCGGTCGTCTTCGTCGTTGCTCATTGTCAGTGTTCTGATATGTTGTAAGAACTCTGATACTGTAGTCGCGTTCGCCGGAGAAAGCCATCATGTCGCAGACCGCCGCGTTCCCTCGCCTCGACATCGAGGCCTTTCGCGTGGCCGCGCCCGAGGCCTACGAAGCGCTCGGCGCGCTGAGCCGCGCCGTCGACGCCACCGGCTTGGACAAGGGCTTGACCGAGCTCGTCAAACTGCGCGTTTCGCAGATCAATGGCTGCGCCTTCTGCGTCGGCTTTCATCTGGCGCTCGCCCGTCGCGTCGGCGTGGCGCAGGAGAAGCTCGACTTCGTCGCCGTCTGGCGCGAGGCCGGCGTCTTCTCCCCGCGTGAGACGGCGGCGCTCGCCTGGGCCGAGCGCCTGACCGCGATGGCGACCGCCCCGTTCGGCGACGACGCGAGCGCGGCTCTGCTTTCGGTCTTTTCGCCGGACGAAGTGATCCCGCTCACCGTGGCGATCGCCAACATCAACGCCTGGAATCGAATCGCCGGCGGTCTCGCCTTCCCGCCGCCGCGTGCGTCGGTGCGGTGAGGCGGCTCACGCCACCGCCCGTTTCTTCTTCTCCGGCGCGTCGATCCAGACGCCGCCGTCCTCGATCTTGACCGGCGCGGACTTGATCGGATCGCATGTCTGACCGGAGACGCAGGCGCCGCTCACCCCGTCGAACCTCCAGGCGTGATGCGGACAGGTGAGGAGCGTTCCGTCGAACGTCGCCTCGGCGAGGCTCGACTCGTTGTGCGGGCAGAGCGCCCGGAACGCCTTCGGCGCGCCGCCGGCCGGCCAGACGAGGAGCCAGCGCTTGCGCTCGATCGTCACCACCTGCGCCGTCCCCTCGACGAGCCCAGCTTCGTCCGCAACCCTGTGGAACATGTCGCCTCCTGTCGGGGAGCCGACATCGTGCGGCTCCGCGCCCGAGGTCAGGCAAGTTCCGCGCCGCCCCGCGCCGTGAGCTTTGCGCCGAAGGCCGCCATCGCCGCGATCACGCCCTCGAGCTCGCGGCCGAGCGCCGTCAATTCGTATTCGGTGGTCGGCGGCACCGTGGCGAAGATCCGTTTTTCGACGAGCCCCGCCTCCTCGAGCTGCTTCAGCCGCTCCGCCAACACGCGCGGTGAGATGCCCGAGACCGAGCGCTGCAGCTGTGAGTAGCGCTTCTTGCCCGAGAGCAGATCGCGCACGATCAGCGTCGTCCACTTGTAGCCGACGATGTCGGCGGTGGCGCGCACCGGGCAGCCGGCGTCGCAGGGACGGTCGGCGAGGTCGCGGATTTCGCCGCTCTTCGCGCCTTCGGCGGACATCTTCGCGGCCTTTCTCAAACTATGCTTTTTGTAACTACTTCCAAAAATATAGCGACCATGTCAAGAGCGATCGTCCCTCGAACCCGGAGGTTCTCCGTGACGCCGCTCCGCATCGCTCTTTCCGCAGCCGCCCTTCTCCAGATCGTCCTCGGCTTCGCCTATGGCCTGGCGCCGCAGGCGCTCTTCGCCTGGATGGGCCATTCCGCCTTCGCGCCCGATCTCGCCTATCCGCTCGGCATGCTCGCCTCCCGCTTCTGGGTCTACGGCGCGCTGTTGGCGCTGGCGGCGGTCGATCCCCGCGCGAACCGTCGCCTCGTCGACGGCATGATCGCCATTCAGGCGATCGATCTCGGCTTCGGCCTGTGGTTCACCGCCGCCGGCGTCGTGCCGCTCGGCCTGTCGCTGCCGCCGATGCTCAACGCCGTCTGGATCCTCGTCACGTTCCTCCTGTGGCGGCCGGCGTCGACGCGCGGCGAAACGAAGGTGGCGGCGTGAGCGCTTTCGCCGCGCTCTTCTTCGCCCGCCTCGGCCGGGCCGGCTTCTATCGCGCGCTCCACGCCGAGGCTGTCGCCCGGTTGGGGGCGGGCGGGGGGAGGACCTGGCTCGACGTCGGTTGCGGGCCGGGCCTCGTCGCCCGCCTCGCCGCCGAACGCGGCTGGCGGGCGCGTGGGCTCGACCTCGACCCGGCGATGATCGCGCGAGCCGGCCGTCTCGGCGGGGCGGGCGATCTCGGCTTCGCCGTCGGCTCCCTCGACGACCTCGCGCCGGGTTCGGCGACCGTCGTCTCCGCCGCCTCGCTCCTGATCGGCCTCGCCGATCGGCGCTCCGCCGTCGCCGGGCTCCTTTCGGCGCTGACGCCCGACGGCGTCCTCCTCGTCGTCGAGACGACGCCGGCGATGCGCCCGGCCGCCGCCTGGGCGCGCATCCGTCGCGGAGATCTCGGCCGTGACGCCTGGCTGTTGCTGCTCTGGTCGTTGGCGCGCCGCCGCGCCCGGCCCGTCGGCGTGGACGATCTCGCCCAACCGGGATTCCATCTGGAGCGCACCGAGCTCCTAGACGGCCTCGCCGCCGCTTGGGCTCTGCGTCGAACGCAGACCCCGAGGCGGGATCCACCCTCGAGGGAGGATGTCGAGGAATGTCACTTGAAAGTTGCATGAGATCTGGCAGCATCCCTTCGACGGGTGTCGGTGAGGGGACGAGCCATGGCGACGGGAACGCGAACCGGCGGTCGGCGGCGGCGCGGGAGCGCGCCGAAGCGGTATGACGACGCGGAATTGCGCGCCCTCGTCCTGAGGACCTTCTCGCACGCGCGCTGGACCCAGGATTCGCCGGTCGTGCCGGATGTCTGGCTCGCCTACATGCGCGCCGCCGACGCGCGCGCCCACGCCAGCCTGCTTCGATCCGAGGAGACGGGTCCGGCCGACGACGGTGGCGTCCCTCCTTCGGCGAAATTCGACCCGACGACCGTGCAGCCGTTGTTGGTCACCGCCTGGGACGGCGCCAGCGCCGGGCGGGTCGCCGCCTGGATCCGTGGTCGTCTGATCGGCAGCTCGTCTCTGGGAGCCGATGCGAACGAGGCGGTCGTCGCGGCTCGGATCGCCATGACGACGACCCGGGTCGCCGTCGACCTCGATCTGCGCGGCCTCGTCCGCGCCGTCGTGCCGTTGACCGGATGGTGGGAGAGCTTCACCGACAAATTCGTACCGGCTCGGGCGCTTCAGGCCGTCCTGCCGAGACCCGGCAAACCCGACTTCGACGACATGGTCGGAGCCGACGCCGAGATCGATCACGACGCCGCCTGGGAACAGGGCAGGGGGCAGGCGACGGCCGACGACGACGTGTTCTGGATCCCCGCCGGAGCGTTCTCTCCGCGCTCGCCCGACCCGTCGGCGCCGCGGACGCCTTCGCCGACGCCGTCGTCCGCCGAAGAGGAAGCGCGTCGTGAGGACGTGCGGCTCTCCGATTTCTTCGATCTTCTGTTCCCACCGGCCGGCGAGAAGAACCGTCTGCGCGACGGGCTCGCCGTTCAGATGCGCGAATTTCTGCGTTACGTGGTGTTGGTCGGCTTCGTTCGGAGGCTCGAGTCCTGCGAGACGTCCTCCGAATACGAGCGTCTCCGCGTCGACGCGAAGCGTCTGTCGGAGTTCTCGGATCGCGAGGGGGACCCGGGCGACGTCGCAGCCGCGAAGAAGACCGACGCGCGCGACGCCTTTCGCGCCTTCGCCGACGCCTATGTCGACGCGGTCGGCGGCGGCAGCCCGCCGGCGCGCTGCGGCGTTCGCCGCGAACGGCGCGTCTGGATGATCAATCCGAACCGGCCGGCGCATCGGACCCTGTGGGACAGTCGCAAGACCACCAAGGCCGACGCTTCCGAACGTCTGTTTCAGGTGACCGGCCGGGGCATCGTCTTCGCGGTGATCGACGACGGCGTCGACGCCAGCCACCTCGGCTTCATGCGACGCTCCGAAAAGAACCGCGACAGAGATTTCTCTGCGCTCGAACCCCTCG
This sequence comes from Hyphomicrobiales bacterium, assembly GCA_021286855.1. GTDB lineage: Bacteria > Pseudomonadota > Alphaproteobacteria > Rhizobiales > Ancalomicrobiaceae > Pinisolibacter. Next base: position 29,140 of record JAJTBO010000012.1, read on the forward strand.
AACGTCTGCCGGATTCGCGGGTGCGGCGAACTTGGGACTTCACGCAGCTGCGGTTGCTGGTCGGCGAAGCTGCGAGGGATCCGAAATTCGAGGTCGAGCAGTTGCGCACCGCCGCCGGCGGCTGGGACAACGAACTCTGGGGCACGTTCGTCACCAAGTTGAACAACCGTCGCGCCGTCAGTCAGAACCTCGACTGGGAGCTGATCGAACCGGCGCTCCGCCTCGAGGGCGAGCGCTGGATTCCGCCGACCTCGCATCACGGCACCCACGTCGCCGGCATCCTCGGCGCGTGGTTGCCGCCGAACGAGACGATCGAGCGACCGCTGGTCGGCATGTGTCCGGACATCGAAATCTGGGATCTCCGTGTCTTCGATCCCGAGACCGGCGGCAGCGACGAGTTCACCATCACCGCGGCGCTCGACTTCGTCCGCTGGATCAACCGCGCCCGCAACCGGCCGACCATCCACGGCGTCAACCTCTCGCTGGCGCTGATCCACGAAGTCACCAGCTTCGGCTGCGGCCAGACGCCGATCTGTGAGAGCTGCAATCGACTGGTCGCCGAGGGCACGGTCGTGGTCGCCGCCGCCGGCAACGCCGGTTGGGACCAAGAGGCCGTCGGGGCCGGGCTCGGTCACGGCTACGGCATGATCTCGATCACCGATCCGGGCAACGCCGACGCCGTCATCACCGTCGGTTCGACCCATCGCTCCGATCCGCACGCCTATGGCGTCAGCTACTTCTCCTCGCGTGGGCCGACCGGCGACGGCCGCCGCAAACCCGATCTGCTCGCCCCCGGCGAAAAGATCACCTCGCTGTTTCCCGGCGACCGCATCGATCGGCTCGACGGCACCTCGATGGCGGCGCCCCACGTCGCCGGCGCGGCCGCGCTCCTGATGCAGCGCTACCCGGAGCTGGTCGGACGACCGCAGGAGATCAAGCGCATCCTGATGAGCACCGCCACCGATCTCGGCCGCGAAGCGATGTTCCAGGGGGCCGGCCTCCTCGACGTCCTGCGGGCGCTCCAAGCCGTCTGAAGGGGGAAGAGATGATCGTCTTCGAAGCACTGCAGGCCCTTCAGGGCGATTGCCTCCTCCTCACCCTGCCGAGCGCGGCGAAGGGGAGCCAACGCTGGCTGATCGACGGCGGACCGGGCGCCGGCCCGCGCGCCGGCTGGAAGAACGCCGCCGGCCCCGACGCCACCACCCGCATCGCGCCGTGGCGGCAGGTCCTCCTGCCGCATCTCGGTTGGGACCCGGACGCGCCCGAGACGATCGTGATCGATCTCGGCGTCTGCACTCATGTCGACGACGACCACATCGCCGGCATGGTGAAACTGGTCGAGAAGGCGGCGGGCGCGACGCCGACCGACCCGGCGCCGATCGAATTCCGCGCCTTCTGGTTCAATTCGCTCTCCGCCGTCCTGCTCGGCGCGCCGTCGATCGCCGCGACGCAGGCGATCGGCGCGACGATCGCCGCCGCCTTCCGCACGACCGGCGCTCTGCCGTCGGGCGCGGTTCCGGCGGCGGCCGGCGCCGGTTGGCCGACCGGTTCGCCGCAGGCGGTCGCCCTGTCGGTGCCGCAGGGCGCGAGCCTCGAATCCGCGCTCGAAAAGCTGCGCCTCGGCGGCAATCCGCCCTTCGTCGGTCCGGTGCGGTCGGGCAGGCGGACCGCCGCCGGCGGCGCTCGCATGGACTTCGACGGCGTCGCCGTGACCGTCCTCGGCCCGTCTCCCGACCGCCTGGAGAAGCTGCGCAAGGAATGGCAGAAGGCCGTCGCCGAAAAGGACGTCGCCAAACGCGCCGCGGCGGTCGCCGACCTCTCCACCCGCGCCAAGGACGGATCGTGGCCGAACCTCTCCTCGATCGTCCTCCTCGTCGAGGCGGAGGGACGCCGGCTGCTCCTCACCGGCGACGGCCTCGCCGAGGACATCCTCGCCGCCTGGCGCGCGGATCCCGAGCGGGGTGATCAGATCTGTCCGCTCGACGTCCTGAAGCTCCCCCACCACGGCAGCTGGCGCAACGTCTCGAAGGAGTTCCTCGAGGTCTTCCCGGCCGATCACTACGTCTTCTCGGCGAACGGCAAGGACGACAATCCCGATCCGCCGACGATCGAGCTGATCGTCGCCACCTTCGCCGACCGGCCGTTCACCCTCCACTTCACCAACGGCGACGTCGAATGGTCGAAGGCCTACGAGCTCGATCGGCCGAACTCGACCACGGGGAAGCGCGAGACCGTGCGGACCCTGCCCGACCTCCTCGTCGCGCTCCGCGCCGCTTACGGCGGGACCTGGACGACGACCGCCCGCAGCGGGAGCGATCGCGCCGTGCGGATCGAATTGGCGGCGAAGCCGTGAACCCTCCGCGGCGCGGATCCCTCGCCCGCGTCGGATCCCCGACACGGGCGTCGCGGATCAGCCTCGCGTCGTCGTGTCGAAGCGGAGCGTCGTCGTCTCCTCGTCGACCGTGATCGTCGCTTCGACGAGCCGCCCCTCGTCGCTCCAGCGATGGACATGCGTCAATTCGCTCGTCCCGTAGACCATCTTGTCGAAGCGCACGAGCCGGCCCTCGGCGTCGTGAACGGCGCGGATGAAGGTGTTGCGGTGTCCCATGTCCGCCGCCTCGATCGGTTCGACGAGACGGACCGGCGGGCGGACGCCGGAATAGGTGACGAAATGGGCGACGGTCTCGCCGGGGGCCGGGGCGGGCGGTTGCGACATCGACGGGGTCCTCGAGCTCGGTCTCGGGTTGCGGCGAAGCAAAGGCGATGCCGTCTTTCGTCGTCGCCCCGTCGTCATCGACGTGACAGACTGGGCCGGTCGGAACCACGGAGGAACTCGGTCGTGATCGTCCTGGCTCTCGGTCTGGCGCTCTTCGTCCTCGTCCACGCCGTCCCGATGCTGCCGAACCTGCGCGGCGCGCTGGCGGCTCGGATCGGTGAGGATCGCTGGCGCGGCGTTCATTCTCTGATCGCCGCGGCCGGTCTCGGCCTCGTCGTCTGGGGCTTCGGCCTGGCCCGGGCCGAAGGCCACGCTCCTTGGCTCGACACCGGGGTCGCCCTGCGCCACCCGATGATCCTGGCGGCCGCGCCGGTGTTTCCGCTCCTCTTCGCCGCCTTCTTGCCCGGCCGAATCTCCGCGGCGGTGGTCCACCCGATGGTGACGGCGGTGATCGTCTGGGCGGCCGCTCATCTCCTGATCGTCGGCTCCGCGCCCGGCGTCCTGCTCTTCGTCGTGTTCCTCGCCTGGAGCCTCGCCGCGCGCCTGTCGCTCGCCCGCCGCAAACCGCGCGCCGCCGGGCCGTTGCCGCCCTTCGGCCGCAACGATCTCATCGCCGTCGGTCTCGGCCTCGCGGTCTGGGCCGGGGTGCTCTGGAAGGGGCATCTGTGGCTCGTCGGCGTCGCTCCGCTGCCGTGAGGCGCTCTGCCTCGACTTCGCCACGAAATCGCTGCGATCGGCGGGAAAGAAGCCATGCCGAGCGGGCCTCGTTCGATCCGTCTCCCGGTTTGCGGGGGGCGAGGGGAAAGGGTATGGTGCGCTCGCATCCGGTGGCGGCGACGGCCGCGCCGGGTGATTTCGTCGTGCCCGCCGTCGACCGCGCGGGCGCGACCGACGCGCGGTCCGCCGCGGTCGCGACGAAGACGGAAGCAGGGCGAACGGGCGGAGCGAGATGGCCGACATCTTCAACGAGATCGACGAGGAACTCCGCCAGGAGAAGCTGAAGAAACTGTGGGATCGCTGGGGTGTGGCGATTCTGGGCGTCGCCGTGGCGATCGTCCTGGCCGTCGCCGGTTGGCGGCTCTGGGACCACTATCGCCAGAAGGCCGCCGAAGCGCAGGGCGCAGCCTATGTCGCGGCGACCGAACTCGCGGCGTCCGGCGAAACCCGAGCGGCCGAAGACGCGCTCCTCGCCCTTTCGAAGACCTCGTCCGGCGGCTATCCGGCGATCGCCGCGATGCGCGCCGCCGGCGTCCGCGCCGCCTCCGGCGAGACCGAAGCCGCGCTCGCCGCCTTCGACGCGCTCGCCGCCGACCCCAAGACGCCGCAGCGATTCGCCGAAATGGCCCGCATCCGCGCCGCCTATCTGGCGCTCGATCTCGACGATCGCGCCGCCGCCGAGAGCCGCGCTCTGCCGCTCGCCGCCGCCGGCCTGCCCTATCGCGCCGAAGCGCGCGAAATTCTGGCGCTCGCCGCCTGGAAGGCCGGCGACGCCAAGGCCGTCTCTTCCCGTCTCGCCGAGATCGAAGCCGATCCCGAGACCCCTCGTGACGTTCTCGAACGCGTCGCCGTGCTCGGTGCGCTGGTGAAGGCGCAAGGCGCCGACGGAAAGGCCAATTGATGTCGAAGCTCCTCCGCCTCGCTCTCCTCGGCGCGCTCGTCGCCCCGCTGCCCGCCTGCTCCTCCACCGACGACGTCCAGGACGCCATCTCGGCGATCAACCCCTTCGGCGACAGCAAGAAGCCGCTGCCCGGCGAGCGGCGCGAGGTCTTCGACGGCAGCCCGCTGCAGGTCGCCAAGAACAAGTCCGTGTCGATCGGCGGCGCGCGCTCGCTCTCCGCCTGGACTTCGGTCGGCGGCCCGGCCGGCAACGACGCCGGCAACGTCGCCCTGTCGGGCTCGGGGGCGACCCAGACGTGGTCGACCCGCGCCGGCAACGTCGGCTCCGACAGCTTCCTGCGCAAGGACGTGCGCGCCTTCTCCGGCCCGATCGCCGTCGCCGGCCGCGCCTATGTGCTCGATCCGAACGGCAACGTCAGCGCGATCTCGCTCGCCGGCGGCGTCTCCTGGACCGCGGCGCTGCGTCCCTCCGACCGCGACAATCAGTCGACCAGCGGCGGCCTCGGCTCCGACGGCGCGCGCATCTATGCCGCCACCGCCTGGGGCGACATCGTCGTCCTCGACGCCGACAGCGGCGCCAAGCTGTGGGAGAAGAAGCTCGTCGAGCCGGCGCGCGGCGCGCCGACCGTCGCCGGCGGCCGCATCTACGTGGTGACCCAGTCGAACACGCTGATGGCGCTCTCCGCCGCCGACGGCTCCGAGGTCTGGACCTATCGCGGCGTGCCCGAGATCGGCGGACTGCTCGGCGTCAATTCGCCGGCGGTGGTCGGCGGCGTCGTGGTCGTCCCCTTCACCTCGGGCGAGCTCGTCGCCCTCGACGAAAAGAAGGGCGAGCCGATCTGGAACGACAGCCTCGCCGTCGCCAGCCGCTCCTACGCCGTCTCCGGCCTGACCACCATCTCGGCGAGCCCGGTGGTCGTCGACGGCGTCGTCTATGCGACCGGCGTCGGCGGCCGCACCATCGCGGTCGAACTGAAGACCGGCCGCCGCATCTGGGACGTCGCCTTCGGTTCGTCTCACACGCCGGCCGTCTCCGGCAACGCCGTCTTCCTGGTCGACCTCGACAACTCCCTGACCGCCATCGACCGGAAGTCGGGCGACGTGCTGTGGGCGACCAAGCTGCCGGCGGTCAAGGCGAAGAAGACGCGGACGCTGTGGGCCGGTCCGGTGCTCGCCGGCGGCACGCTGTGGCTCGCCTCCAACGAGGGCGGCATGATCGGCGTCGAGGCGACCTCGGGCCGCGTCGTCGCCACCCAGACCGGCGGCAAGTCGGTGATGATTTCGCCGATCGCCGTCTCCGGCAAGATCCTGACGCTCGCCGCCGACGGCACCCTGTCGGCTTGGGAGTGATCGAGACATGACCGCCGTCGTCGCGATCGTCGGCCGACCGAACGTCGGCAAGTCGACGCTGTTCAACCGTCTGGTCGGCAAGAAGCTGGCGCTCGTCGACGACACGCCGGGGGTGACCCGCGACCGTCGTCCCGGCGAGGCCAAGCTCGGCGATCTGACCTTCACCGCCGTCGACACCGCCGGCCTCGAGGAGGCCGACGAGGCGAGCCTGTCCGGTCGCATGCGCGCCCAGACGGAAGAGGCGATCCGCACCGCCGATGTCTGCCTCTTCGTCATCGACGCCCGGTCCGGCCTACTGCCGCTCGATCACACCTTCGCCGATCTGATCCGCCGCACCGACGTGCCGGTGGTCCTGGTCGCCAACAAGGCGGAAGGAAAGGTCGGCGAGGCCGGCACCTGGGAGGCCTGGGAGCTCGGCTTCGGCGATCCGGTCGCCATCTCCGCCGAGCATGGCGAGGGCATGGCCGATCTCTACGGCGCGCTCCTGCCCTTCGTCGACGTCCCCGAGGACGAGCGCGACGGCTCCGACGCGGTCGCCGAGGCGAACACGCCGGTGTTCGATCCCGACGCCGAAGAGGACGAGGCGGCGGAGGCGGCGAAACGCCGGACCATTCCGCTGCGCATCGCCGTCACCGGCCGTCCCAACGCCGGCAAGTCGACGCTGATCAACACCCTGATCGGCGAAGATCGCATGCTGACCGGGCCGGAAGCCGGCATCACCCGCGATTCGATTTCGGTCGATTGGCAATGGCGCGACCGCCCGATCAAGCTGTTCGACACGGCGGGCCTGCGCCGCAAGTCGCGCGTCCAGGACAAGCTCGAGAAGCTCTCGGTGGCCGACGCGCTGCGCGCCGTGCGCTTCGCCGAGGTGGTGGTGGTCTGTCTCGACGCCACCATCCCCTTCGAGAAGCAGGACCTCCAGATCGTCGATCTGGTCGTCAAGGAGGGGCGCGCCCTCGTCATCGCGCTCAACAAGTGGGACCTGATCGAGGATCGCGTCGCCGCCTGGAAGACCCTGCGCGAGACCTGCGACCGGCTGCTGCCGCAGGTGCGCGGCGTGCCGATGGTGCGCATCTCCGGCCTGATGGGCGAGGGCCTCGACGAGCTGATGAAGGCGGTCGAGCAGGTCCATGCGACCTGGAACAAGCGCGTCTCGACGGCCCGCCTCAACCGCTGGCTCGAGACCGTGCTGGAGCGCCATCCGCCGCCGGCGGTGTCGGGCCGACGCATCAAGATCCGCTACGCCACCCAGGCCAAGACCCGGCCGCCGCACTTCGTCGTCTTCTGCTCGCGCCCCGAGGCGTTGCCGGAGAGCTATTCGCGCTATCTGGTCAACGATCTGCGCGACCGCTTCGACCTCGTCGGCATCCCCGTCCGCCTGTCCCTGCGCGGTGGCGACAACCCCTATCACGACAAGTCCGAGCGGCGGTGAACGCCGCCTCCGGATCGCCGAACGGCCGCCCTCGGGCGGCCGTTTCGCGTTTTCGCCTCACGCCATCGTATGCGCCCAGAGGATGCCGCAGCCGATCAGGGCGAGGCCGAAGCCGGCGGCGATCTCGGCGCGGTGGCCGACCGTCTCGCCGATCCGCCGGCCGAGCGAGAGCCCGATCGCCGTCATCACGAAGGTGGTCGCGCCGATGATCGGCGCGGCGACCAGGATGTCGACGTCGAGCAGCGCCAGCGACACGCCGACCGCCATCGCGTCGATCGAGGTGCCGAAGGCCGTGACGATCAGCCCGACGAGGCCGCGGCGCGGCGGCTCCTCGTCCTCCTCGCGCCGCCAGGCGTGCCAGGCCATGTGCAGGCCGACCGCCATCAGCAGGCCGAAGGCGATCCAGTGATCGATCGCCTCGACCCAGCCGGCGAAGGTCCAGCCGATCGCCCAGCCGATGATCGGCGTCAGCATCTCGGTGAAGCCGAAGACGAAGGCGCCCTTCAGGACGGCGCCGGTCGATGGCGCGCCGTTGGCCGCGCCACGTCCGAGCGCGGCGGCGAAGGCGTCGATCGACAGGCCGAAGGCCAGAACGAAGAGGGAGAGGAGCGTCATGGAAACTCGCGAGGACCACCGGGACGAACGGGTGCGGAGCCGCTCTCCCCGGGTGAGGGCGGCCTACGCACCGGTCTCGTCAAACCTCTGAGGTCGATCGCGCCACGCGGGAAACCCCACGAGTGTGTTGACGCGATCCCGCTTCGAGAGCGGCGACTACTCCCCGACGACGGCGGCGACCATGGCGGCATAGTTGCGTCGCGTCAAGCCGCTTGCGCTCAGTCGAGCCAGCTCTGGGTGGGGTGATCCCAGACCCGGCCGGAGATCTCGAGCTCCGGCGAGACCAGCTCGATCAGCTTGGGAACCAGAACGATCGGCGTGTCGAGCGTCTCGGCGTCCTCGCCCGGCATCGCCTGCGCCCGCATCCGGGTCCGGAGCGGTCCCGGATTGATCAGGTTGGCCTTGACGGCGGTGATCTCGAGCTCCATCGCCCAGGTCTTCACCATCGCCTCGAGCGCCGCCTTGGTCATCGCGTAGGGGCCCCAGAACGGCCGAATCCGCCGCGCGGCGCCCGAAGAGAGGAACACCGCCCGGCCCGCCGGAGCGAGCTTCAGGAGCGGCTCCATCGAGCGGATCAGCCGCCAGTTGGCGGTGAGGTTGACCGCGAGGACCTTGTCGAAATCCTTCGGCCCCGCGTGCGACAGCGGGCCCATCGGCCCGAGCAGGCCGGCGTTGCCGATCAGGATGTCGAGCCGGCCGAACTTCTCGTAGAGCGCCCCGCCGAGCCGATCGATCCCCTCCATGTCGGTGAGGTCGAGCGGAACCAGCGTCGCCGAGCCACCGAACGCCTGGATCTCGTCGTCGAGCTCCTCGAGCGCCCCTTGCGTGCGGGCGACGGCCACGACATGCGCCCCCGCCCGCGCCAGCTCCTTGGCGAGCGTGTAGCCGATGCCGCGCGACGCGCCGGTGACGAGCGCGATACGGTCGGTGAGGGGCTTGGCGGTCATCGGTGGAGACTCCTGGACGCGGCGGAACGAGGGGAGGGGAGGACGCGGGCCTCGGCCCGCCCGATCATTGCGATTCGACCAGAAGATCGAGGGCGCGGACGTCGCCGGCGAGCGCACGGTCGGTCAGTCGGGTCGGATAGTCGCCGGTGAAACAGGCGTCGCAGAACTGCGGCGAGCTCGCGTCGCGGTTCACCTCGCCGACGGCGCGATAGAGCCCGTCGATCGACAGGAAGGCGAGGCTGTCGACGTTGATGTAGGCGGCGAGCTCTTCGAGGTTCATCCGCGCCGCGATCAGCTTGGCCTTCTCCGGCGTGTCGACGCCGTAGAAGCAGGGATCGGTGGTCGGCGGCGAGGCGATGCGCATGTGCACTTCCTTCGCGCCGGCGTCGCGCACCATCTGCACGATCTTCTGCGACGTGGTGCCGCGCACGATCGAATCGTCGACCAGGATGACGCGCTTGCCCTCGATCACGTTGCGGTTCGGATTGTGCTTGAGCTTGACGCCCATGTGCCGGATCGAATCGGTCGGCTGGATGAAGGTGCGGCCGACGTAGTGGTTGCGGATGATGCCGAGATCGAACGGCAGGCCGGCGCCCTCGGCGAAGCCCATCGCCGCCGGATTGCCGGAATCCGGCACCGGGATCACCACGTCCGCCTCGACCGGCGCTTCCCTCGCCAGCTCCTGGCCGATCCGCTTGCGGACCGCATAGACCGAGGTCGGGCCGAACACGGTGTCCGGACGGGCGAAATAGACGTATTCGAAGATGCAGAAGCGCGGCTTGGCTTCGGCGAAGGGGCGGATCGATTCGATCCCCTCGTCGGTGATCACCACCATCTCGCCCGGCTCGACCTCGCGGATGACGTTGCCGCCGATGATGTCGAGGGCGCAGCTCTCCGAGGCCAGAACGAAGCAGCCGTCGACGTCGCCGAGCACCAGCGGCCGGACGCCGCGCGGATCGCGCACGCCGATCATCTTCTTCTCGGAGAGCGCCACGAAGGCGAAGGCGCCCTCGATCTGGCGGAGCGCGTCGACGAAGCGGTCGACCAGCGCGCCCTTCGACGAGGTCGCGGCGAGGTGGATCACCGTCTCGGTGTCGGAGGTCGACTGGAAGATCGAACCGCGGAGCTGGAGCTGGCGCTGAAGCGTCAGCGCATTGGTCAGATTGCCGTTGTGCGCCACCGCGAAGCCGCCGCCGTGGAACTCGGCGAACATCGGCTGGACGTTGCGCAGCACCTGCCCGCCGGTGGTGGCGTAGCGGGTGTGCCCGATCGCCCTGTTGCCCTTGAGGCGGGCGATCACGTTCGGCTTGGCGAAATTGTCGCCGACGAGGCCGATGTGGCGCTCGACGTGGAACTGTTGGCCGTCGTAGGTGACGATGCCGGCCGCCTCCTGGCCGCGATGCTGCAGCGCATGCAGGCCGAGCGCCGTCAGCGCGCCGGCCTCCGGATGCCCATAGACGCCGAAGACGCCGCATTCGTCGTGGAAATGGTCGTCGTGCTCGTCGCCGATCGTCCATTCGCCGCCGACCGCCGAGCCGTCGTTCACCCCTGCGTTCATCGATCGAAACCTTTCCGTCGATCCCGGCCTCGTCGGCCGCGCTCGCCGCGTCGCCGCAGCCGTCGTCCTGCCCTCAGGGCGTCTTCCCCGAATTGCCGATCATCTGCTCGAGCTGCTTCTTCTCGCCGTTGCGATAGAGCGGCGCTTCGCCGGTCTTGCCGGCCGCCGGCTTGGCCTCCGACGGCTCGGTCGCCGTTCCGTCGTCCGGCGTCTTCGGCTTCAACTTGCGCATGATCAGCTCTTCGGCGTTTTCCGGCAGTGCCGCGAGCAGCTTTTCGCCGAGCATGTCGAGCACCGGCTTCGACTTGGCCGACGCCACCCAGCGCGGTTGCTGCTGCGGCGGCACGAAGCCGTTGAAGAACTGGATCGCGACGACCAGCAGCAGCAGGCCGCGGGCCGCGCCGAACAGGAAGCCGAAGGTCCGGTCGAGCGCGCCGAAGGCGCTGTCGAGCACGAAGTCGGAGATCTTCATGGTGATCCAGCTGACCACCATCAGCGTCACCAGGAACAGGCCGGCGATCGTCACCGCCATCGCCACCTGGCTGTTCGGCACGTAGGTCTGAACGGTCGGCAGCGCCTGCTTGTAGAAGACCAGCGCGACCACCGCCGCGGCCGCCCAGGAGGCGATCGACAGCACTTCCCTGAGGAAGCCGCGATACATCGCCAGAAGCGCCGAGACGAGCACGACGACGATGACGATCCCGTCGAGAAGCGTGATGAAATCCATCCCTCGTGACCTCTTGCCGGTTCGCTCCGTCGGTCCGCCCCGAACGCTGCGATCGTCCCTCGTCCGTCTCGGCGTCGACGACCGCCTGCGCGCCGACGCAACGACGACGCCGACGGTCGGCTCATCGCCCCGTCGGCTTCGTCGACGTTTCGATACGCGAGCCGACGCCGCCGGTCCAGCCCGAAAACGTCGCGCGCCCGCTCACCGGGCCGTGACCCGCCCGCCGCGCGCCCCGCCCGTCGCGGAGCGCCGCTCCTCTTCGTCGTCGTCCCACGCGCTCACCGCGCGCGGCCGCGCCGCGCCGCCCGATCCGGCCGCGATCCGGGCGACCAGCCCGGCCAGCACGTCGATCTCGCCGAGCTCGAGCGCCGACGTCGGCGCGTCGCGTCCGCCGCGTTCGCTCTCCCGCTCCTTCGCCTCCGCGCCGTTGCCCTTCGGCACCACCGCCGACCGGAAGCCGAGCCGCTCCGCCTCCTTCAGCCGCGCCTCGCCGCGCGCCACCGGCCGGACCGCGCCGGAGAGCCCCACCTCGCCGAAGAACACGCTCTCCGCCGGCAGCGCCACGCCGGAGAGCGAGGAGACCAACGCCGCCGCCACCGCCAGATCGGCCGCCGGCTCCTGGATCCTCAAGCCGCCGGCGACGTTGAGATAGACGTCGTGACTGGAGAGCCGCACGCCGCAATGCGCCTCGAGCACGGCGAGGATCATCGACAGCCGATTGCCGTCCCAGCCGACGACGGCGCGCCGCGCCGTGCCGAGCGCCGTCGGCGCGACCAGCGCCTGGATCTCGACGAGCAGTGGTCGCGACCCCTCCATGCCGGCGAAGACGGCGGTGCCCGGCGAGCGCCCGTCGCGCTCGCCGAGGAACAGCTCCGACGGATTGGCGACCTCGCGCAGGCCCGCCCCGGACATTTCGAAGACGCCGATCTCGTCGGTCGCCCCGAACCGGTTCTTGACCGAGCGCAGCACGCGGAAGCGCTGCGCCCCGTCGCCCTCGAAATAGAGCACCGCGTCGACCATGTGCTCGACGACGCGCGGGCCGGCGATCTGCCCGTCCTTGGTGACGTGGCCGACCAGCACCACCGTCGCGCCCGAGGCCTTCGCCCAACGAATCAGCGCCTGCGCCGCGGTGCGCACCTGCGTCACCGTGCCCGGCGCCGAATCGGCGAGTTCGGTCCACAGCGTCTGGATCGAATCGATCACCACCAGCGCCGGCGTCGCCCCGGCCTGGAGCGTCGCCAGAATGTCCTCGACCGACGTCTCCGCCGCGAGCGCCACCGGCGCGGAGGAGAGCCCGAGCCGTTCCGCCCGGAGCCGCACCTGCCCGATCGCCTCTTCGCCGGAGACGTAGACGACCCGGTGTCCGTTCTGCGCCAGCCGCGCCGCCGCCTGGATCAGCAGCGTCGACTTGCCGATGCCCGGATCGCCGCCGACCAGGATCGCCGAGCCGCGCACGAAGCCGCCGCCGGTGACCCGATCGAGCTCGCCGATGCCCGAGGCGATGCGCGGCGCTTCCTTGGCCTCGCCGGCCAGCGCCACCAGCGGCACCACCCGGCCGCGCCTCGCCGACACCGCGACCGCCGACGGCGCGCCGCCGACCCCGCCGGCCCCGCCGTCGACCTCCTCGACGATGGTGTTCCATTCGCCGCAACCGTCGCAGCGTCCGGACCAACGCGCCGAGACCGAGCCGCAGTTCTGACAGACGAAACGGGTGGAACGCTTGGCCATGGAATCTCCGTCGCCGGTCGGAGCTCCGCTTCGGAGCCGCGTCGGCACGATGACACGATGTTCTTGTTTTGTACAGTCGCGATCGACGGCGTGACGGCGCGACGGCGCGTCGGAGCGAGACGGACATCGCCGATCTCATGTCCCGATTCGCGTCGACCCGTCCGTCGTCATCGTCGCGTCATCGGTTCTGTCCCATCACCACGCCTTTCCGAACGGGGAGAGGGCGATGCGGGGACGAGTGGTTTCGGTGGCGCGCGACGACGGACATCGCTTCTCCAAGCCCGTCGCGGCTTCGATCCGGCTCCTCGCCGGTCTCGGCGTCGAGGGCGACGCCCATTGCGGCGAGACGGTGAAGCATCGCTCGCGCGTCGCCGCCGATCCGACGCAGCCCAATCTGCGTCAGGTCCATCTGATCCAGGCCGAACTCTTCGACGAACTCGCCGCGAAGGGCTTCGCGCTCGGCCCCGGCGATCTCGGCGAGAACGTCCTGACCGCGGGCCTCGATCTCCTCGCCCTGCCGCGCGGCGCGCGCCTACGGCTCGGCCCCGAGGCGGTCGTCGAGGTGACCGGCCTGCGCAACCCCTGCGCCCAGATCGACGGCTTCCGCAGAGGCCTGCTCGCCGCCGTGCTCGACCGCGCCGCCGACGGCTCGCTCGTCCGCAAGGCCGGGATCATGGGCGTCGTGATCGCGGGCGGCGACGTACGGCCCGAAGATCCGATCGAGGTCGTCCTGCCGTCCGAGCCGTGGTCGAAGCTCGAGCGCGTGTGAGCCTTCAGCGGCGGATGCGTTCGTAGCGCCGTCCGAGCGAGGTCAGCACCTCGTAGTCGATCGTGCCCATCGCCGCCGCAGCCTCCTGCAGCGTGACGTTCGGCCCGATCAGCTCGACCACGTCGCCACGCGCCGCTTGTGGAACGTCGGTGACGTCGACCATCATGAGATCCATCGAGATCCGCCCGACGATCGGGACGGGTCGGCCGTGCAGGAAGCCGCGGCCGCCCAGCCTTTCGTCGGCGCTCGACGCCGTGCGGTGAAAGCCGTCGGCATAACCGACCGAGAGCACGGCGAGCCGGCTCGCCCGTTTCGGCGTCTGCCGCGCGCCGTAGCCGACGCTCTCGCCGGCGCGGGCGTCGCGCACCTGTAGGATCGTCGCCTCGAGCCCGACCACCGGCCGCATCGGCGAGGCCTCGCCGGTCCGGATCGCGCCGCCGTAGAGGGCGACGCCGGGCCGCACCAGATCGAAATGATACTCTGCGCCGAGATGGACGCCGGAGGAATTGGCCAGCGAGGCCGAGAGCCCTGGAAACAGCGGCCGGATCGCCCGGAACCGCTCGAGTTGGCGCAGGTTCAGCGGATGGCCCGGCTCGTCGGCGCAGGCGAGGTGGCTCATCACCAGCTCGGCCCCGGCGGCGGCGGCGAGGTCCGGCCGATCGGCGAGCGCGCGCGCCTCGTCGAGATCGAGCCCATGCCGGTTCATGCCGGTGTCGACGTGGATGGCGGAAGGAAGCGCCAGACCTTCCTCGCGTCCGAACGCGGCCCAGTCCTCGATCTCCGGGAAGGATCCGAGCACCGGCGCGAGGCCGTGTTCGGCGAGCGTCGTCTCCGTGCCGGGCAGTAGGCCGTTCAGCACGAAGATCCGCGCCCGATCGCGTCCGCCCTCGGCGAGCGCGGCGCGCAACGCCACCCCTTCGCCGACATGGGCGACGAAGAAGGTGCGGCAGCCGTCGGCGGCCATCGCCTTCGCCGCCGCGGTCGCGCCGGTGCCGTAGCCGTCGGCCTTGACCACGCCGGCGGTCTCGACGCCGGGACCGACCCGCGCGGCGATGGTCCGGCGATTGGCGACGATCGCGGCGGTGTCGATGGTGAGGCGGGTCGGGCGAGGGAAGGGGGCGTCTTCGGTCATGATGCGCCGAGGGAGCCTCGGGAAAGGGGCGACGTCAAGGCGGGCCGGCGTCGCGCCTCGTTCGGGCGGCTCCGATGGAGGCCGCCGCCGTCTCGTCTCTCGTGCGCGATGGTTCGAGACGTCGCCTGCGGCCGCTCCTCACCATGAGGCGTATGTGTTTGCCGCTATTACAAGAAGCGCCTCATGGTGAGGAGCGGGCCTTCGGCCCGCGTCTCGAATCATCGCGCCCCATCGCGTCCCGCCTCGCCCCGACCACCAGACCGCCCACAGCCGCTCTTGCTCCCGACGCCCCGCCGTGATCCGCTCGGTTTCCCCGTCCGGAACCGCTCCAGCATGTCCACGTCGCCGCCACCGACCCCGCCCTCCGAAAGCCCCGCCTCGCGCGGCGTGCGCCGGGGCTCGCTCGACTGGATCCGAATCAACGTCGCGCTGTTCCTCTCCGGCTACGCGATCTTCTCGCAGCTCTACTGCGTGCAGCCGCTGCTGCCGGATCTGGCGCGGGAGTTCTCCGTCTCGGCGGCGGAGAGCTCGTTGGCGCTGTCGTTGTCGACCGGCTTTCTCGCCGTCGCCATCCTCATCGCCGGCGCGCTGTCGCAGAGCCTGTCGCGCAAGGCGCTGATGTTCGCCTCGCTCGGCCTCGCCGCCCTGTTGGAGCTCGCCGTGGCGGCGACGCCGTCCTGGCCCGTCCTCCTGGTCTTGCGCGCGCTCGAGGGGCTGGCGCTCGGCGGCGCGCCGGCCGTCGCCATGGCCTATCTCGCCGAGGAGATCGAGCCGGCCGGCCTCGGCGCGGCGATGGGCCTCTACATCGGCGGCAACGCCGCCGGCGGCATGGCCGGCCGCGTCGTCACCGGCCTCGTCGCCGAACACTCCGACTGGCGCGTCGCCCTCGCCGTGATCGGCGGCCTCGGCCTCGCCGCCGCCCTCGGCTTCGCAGCGCTGCTGCCCGCCTCGCGCAACTTCGCGCCGCGCCCCTTTGCGGGCCTCGCGCCCCATCTCGCCGCCTGGGGCCGCCATCTCGGCGATCCGGCCCTGCGAGCGTTGTTCCTGGTCGCCTTCCTGGCGATGGGCGGCTTCGTCACCGCCTACAACTACATCGGCTTCCGCCTGATGCTGCCGCCCTTCGAGCTGGGTCAGGCCGCGGTCGGCGCGATCTTCACCGTCTACGTCGCCGGCATCGTCGCCTCGCCGGTCGCCGGCGGATTGGCCGATCGCTTCGGCCGTGGCCGCGTGCTCCTCGGCGGCGTCGCGCTCTCCGCCCTCGGCCTCGTCGTCACGCTCGCCGCGAACCTCCTGGCGATCGTTCTCGGCGTCGCGTTGATCACCGCCGGCTTCTTCGCCGCCCATACGGTGGCCGGCGGCTGGGTCGGGGCGCGGGCGAAGGGCGACAAGGCGCACGCCTCCTCGCTCTATCTCCTCGCCTATTACCTGGGATCCTCGGTGATGGGCTCGCTCGGCGGCCTCGCCTGGACCGATTTCGGCTGGCGCGGCGTCGTCGTCTTCGTCGCGACGCTGATGGCGGGGCAGGCCGGTCTGGCGTTGCGGCTGGGCCGGGGCGCGCGCTGACCTCGTCCGGTCACTCGTGCCGATCGGGCAGATGATCGTCGCGGATGAGATCCGAGAAGCGGGTGTACTCGCCGGCGAAGTGCAGCTCGACCGAACCGGTCGGCCCGTGACGCTGCTTGCCGACGATCACTTCGGCGATGCCCTTCATCCGGTTCATCTTCTCTTCCCACTTGAACCAGGCGTCGGTGCCCTTCTCCTGCGGCTCCTGGTTCTTGAGGTAGTACTCTTCGCGATAGACGAACATGACGACGTCGGCGTCCTGCTCGATCGAGCCGGATTCGCGCAGATCCGAGAGCTGCGGCCGCTTGTCGTCGCGGTTCTCGACCTGACGGGAGAGCTGGGACAGCGCCACGATCGGCGCGTTCAGCTCCTTGGCCAGCGCCTTCAGCCCCGTCGTGATCTCGGTGATCTCCTGGACGCGGTTGTCGCCCTTCTTGGACGAGCCGGTGAGGAGTTGGAGATAGTCGACGATCAGCACGTCGAGCCCCTTCTGCCGCTTCAGGCGGCGGGCGCGGGCGGCGAGTTGGGCGATCGAGATGCCGCCGGTCTGGTCGACGTAGAGCGGGATCGACTGCATCATCTGGCTGGCGCCGACCAGCTTCTCGAAGTCCTGATCGGTGATGTCGCCGCGCCGGATCCGGTTCGACGGGATCTCGGTCTGCTCGGAGATGATGCGGGTGGCGAGCTGTTCGGAGCTCATTTCGAGCGAGAAGAAGCCGACGATGCCGCCGTCGACCGTCTCCAACGTCCCGTCGGCGCGCTCCTCGGCGCGATAGGCGGCGGCGATGTTGAAGGCGATGTTGGTGGCGAGCGACGTCTTGCCCATCGCCGGACGGCCGGCGAGGATGACGAGGTCCGAGCGCTGCAATCCGCCGAGCCGCTGGTCGAGCGAGGTGATGCCGGTCGAGATGCCGGAGAGCTTGCCCTGCCGCTGGAACGCCGCCGCCGCCATCTCGATCGAGCCCTTGAGCGCGTCGGAGAAGGTGACGAAGCCGCCGTCGTAACGCCCCTGTTCGGCCAATTCGAACAGCCGCCGCTCGGCGTCCTCGATCTGGGCGCGCGGCGGCATGTCGACCGGCGCGTCGAAGGCGATGTTGACCATGTCCTCGCCGATCCGGATCAGGTTCCGCCGTACGGCGAGCTCCTGGACGACGCGGCCGTAGTCCTCGGCGTTGATGATCGTCGTGGCGTCGGAGGCGAGGCGGAGCAGATATTGGGTCGGCGAGAGATCGGCGATCTCGATCTCGGCCGGGAAGAAGGTCTTCAGCGTGATCGGCGAGGCGGTCTTGCCGGCGCGGATCATCAGGCCGATGCGCTCGTAGATCTGCTTGTGCGGCTCCAGAAAGAAATGCCCGGGCTCCAGGAAGTCGGAGACGCGATAATAGGTCTCGTTGTTGACCAGGATCGCGCCGAGCAACTGCCGTTCGGCCTCGACGTTGTGCGGAGCGGTGCGGGCGAGCGCGGGGAGGGTCTCCTCGACGCGGCGGATCGGAGCTTTCATCGGGCGCGACTTCCTTCGTTGACGATGTCTTAACGACCCGCCCCCGACCGCGAAAGCGTCCCCCGGTTCATACCCGTCTGTCCACAGGAATGAGTCTTCGAGCGGAGATCTCCGACTTGACCGCGCCGCCGGTTCGACATCGGCCGCGCCGTGAGCCGCGAATGGCGCCTCGGGCGTCCGGTGGCTGCGCCTCTTCCACCTCGTTCCATCGTCGTTGACCCTGAGTTGGATGCCGTGGGCGCATCGCGCCATCTCTGTATTACGCAGCGTAAGAAGATTAGAGCGACATCGTAATTGTCCATATATTTTCATCGGCGGGCGGATCAGCGCGCAGTTGCGCTGTCGCAATTTGCGACGATTGTCGACGTCGGCGTGAAAGCAACAATTACTGTGCGAATTTACGGCGGATAAACCAAATGCGGCTAATGGCTTGTGGAGCCGAACGAACCGCAGGGTCGGTATCCAGGGAGCCGTGCATGTTCTTCCGTCATCGAGACATCGCCGCCACAGCCGCGCTCGAAGAAGCGCCGTCGAACGCTCAGACGGCGGTCGAACCCGCCGCTCCGCCGCCGGCGCAGCCGGTTCGCGTCCTGGAGACCGACGATCGGTTCGTCGGCGTCGATGCGTCCACCTTCCTGTTCGACGGGGCGGCCGCCGAATTGGCGGTCGCCTATGTCTCGCCGCATCTCGACTTCGCCGCCATCGCCCGGCGTCTCTCCGGCCTCGCCGGTCGCACCAAGCTCATCGCCGTTTCGACCGCCGGTGAACTGTGCACGGTGGGTTCGGGGCCGCTCTACCGGCCGACCGGCGATCGTTGGTCGACCATCACCCTTCAGGTCTTTCCGCCCGATCTCGTCGACGCCGTATCCGTTCATGCCGTCCCGTTGCACAACGACGATATTCGCCGCGGCACACCGAACCGCACGCGCGAGGAGCGCGTTTCACGCATCGTCTCGTCGCTCGGCGCGGTTCGGCCGACGATGAACGTCGATCACCGCGACGTCTTCGCTCTCACCTTCGTCGACGGTCTGTCGGCGAGCGAGAACTATTTCATGGAAGCCGTCTATCGCGCCGGCCGTTTCCCCTGCCTGTTCATCGGCGGGTCGGCCGGCGGCAAGTTCGATTTTCGCGACACCTGGATCTGGGACGGCGGGCGCGTCCTACGCGACCATGCCCTGGTGACCTTCGTCCACGTCGCGAAGGGACGCGCCTACGGCGTCTTCAAGTCGCAGAACTTCCGGCGGACGGGAACGTCCTTCATCGTCGCCGACGCCGACCCCGACCGCCGCACCGTCGCCGGCGTGATCGACCGAGCCACTGGCGACGTCGTGCCCTTCGGGCCGGCGATCGCCGCGGCGCGCGGCTGCCGGCCCGACGGCGTCGGCGCCTCGCTCGCCGGCCACACCTTCGGCATCGAGATCGACGGCGAACTGTTCGTCCGCTCGGTCTCCGGCATCGACGTCGAGAAGGGTACGGTTTCCTACTTCTGCGACGTCAACTCCGGCGACGAACTGTTTCTGCTCGAAGCGACCGACTTCGCCGATCAGACCCGACGGGATCTCGCCGCCTTCCTCGGAAACAAGGGGAGGCCGCTCGGCGCGATCTTGTCCGATTGCATCCTGCGTCGGTTGAACAACGATCGTCGGCTCGGCGAAAGCACCGCCCTGTGGTCGATGCCGGCCGCCGGATTTTCGACCTTCGGCGAGCTGTTCGGCATCAACGTCAACGAGACCCTCAGCGCGATCGTCTTCTTCGAGACCGGTGACGTATCGAGAACCGACGAATTTCTCGACATGTTTCCGGTTCACTACGCGCGGTTCCAGAACTATTTCACCCGTTGTGCGCTGGAACGGGCGCAAATGCTCAATCGCTTTCGGTCTTCGCTGATCGATCGTCTCGCTTCACACCTCGACTTCGTTCACCGGATCGAGGAGACGCTCGCCGACACCCGCACCATGAGGACCGCCATGGACGACGTCCGCAAGGCGATCTTCGGCGGAGTCGGCGCTGCGACCTCCAGCGAAGAGGAGGCGGAGCGCCTGTCGACGGAGTTCCAGAGCCTGGCCCGTTCGATGACCGGTCTGCGCGACGTTCTCTCGATCATCGACGGCATCACCGGGCAGACCAACCTGCTCGCGCTCAACGCCACCATCGAAGCGGCGCGCGCCGGCGTCGCAGGCCGCGGCTTCGCCGTCGTCGCCTCCGAGGTCAAGAAGCTCGCCAACGACACCAAGTCGACCTTGTCGCGGACCCAAGAGGCGATCGGCGGCATGGAGTCGTCGCTCGGTCTGCTCGGCGCGATCATCGGCGAAACCCGTGACCGCTTCCGCGACGAGGAGACGCGCTATCGCGACACCATCGACCAGATCGAACGGCTGTTCGACCAGTCCGGCGTCATGGACCGTACGCTCTCCGGGTTGTCCGATCTCGTCGACGACCAACGCACCGCCGTCGCCCACATCGGCGCCGATCTCTCGCGGTTGAAGCAGTTGGAGTGACCACGCGTCGCGGGTCGGGTCGAAGACGAAGAAAGCCGGGCGTCGCCGCCCGGCTCTCTCCATTTCGTCGCGTTGACCTCGCCGTCGAGGATCAATCCTCGCCGTGGAAGCCGTCTTCGTCGGTGATCGGGCCGACTTCGCGCTCGAACAGGTTGTCGTCCTCGCGCACCAGAACCTCTTCGCCGCGCGCCTGACGCTCGGCCTCGTCGGCGGAACGGGCGATGTTGACGGTCACCGTCGCCTCGACTTCCGGATGCAGCTGGATCGCCACCGGATGCAGGCCGATCGTCTTGATCGGGGCCTTCAGCTCGACCTGGTTGCGCTCGATCGTGAAGCCGCCGGCGGCGATCAGATCGGCCACGTCGCGGGCCGACACCGAACCGTAGAGATGGCCCATCTCGCCGGCCGAACGCACAGCGATGAAGGACTGGCCGTCGAGCTTCTCGAAGACCGCCTGGGCTTCCGCCTTGCGCTCCAGGTTGCGGGCCTCGAGCTGCACCTTCTGGGTCTCGAAATACTCGCGGTTGGCCTTGTTGGCGCGCAGCGCCTTGCCGCGCGGCAGCAGGAAGTTGCGGGCGTAGCCGTCCTTGACCTTGACGACGTCGCCCATCTGGCCGAGGCGGCCGATGCGTTCGAGCAGAATGACGTCCATGGGAGTTCTCCGTTGCGTTTGGTTCGTGTCTGAAGGTTTCAATCGACCCCGCCGGCGTCGGAAGACGACTTCCGCCTGAGGCCGAGGTAGGTTTCGGCGAGCCCGGCGAGCGCCATCACCAGCGCCGCGACGGGGAAGAGCAGCACCAGCCCATAGGCGGTGGCGCGCAGGATCCAGCGCATGTCGGTCGGCCGGGTCAGCACGGTCAAGACCGCCATCCCGACCAGGAACAAGGGCGCGAAGGCCGCCCCCGCCGCGATCGAGGCGAGCAGCCCCGGCGAGCCCGGCAGGAACGCGCCCGCGAAGCCGGCGGCGAAGACGAGGCCCGTCCAGGGCGAGAGCTCGATCGCCGCGAGATCCTCGGCCGGCCGTTCGAACCGGCCGAACCGCCGCGCGATTCGCGCCGCGAGCACGAGGTCGAGCGCCAGGACCAGGGTCCAGAAGGCCGGGAAGAACGCCGGCATCAGCCGCACGGACGCGCGCACGAAGGGCTCCAGCGCCATCGCGTCCGGCAGATCCTGCGCCGGCGTGCCGCCGGAGGCGAGCGTCTGATGGAAGGCGGCGACCACCTGACGGGTGGTGGTGACGAGGTCGAAGCCGATCGCGATCGCGCCGGCCGCCGTGCCGATCGCCATCATCACCGCCGCGACCAGCGCAATTCGGCCGATCGGGAACCAGGCCGGCCCCTCCGCCGTCGCGATCCGCCGCGTCACGAGGCCGGTCAGCGCCACCGCCGGCAGCCCGTCCGCGCCGAGAAAGACCAGCGCCGCCGGCGTGCCGAGTTCGAACAGCAGCACGAAGGCGCCGACGAAGCCGCCGACGATCGCCGCGACCGGCCCCCAGCCGAGCCCGGCGACCAACAACGGCAGCGGCGAGATCGCGAAGAGCGGCAGCGTGAGGAGGCTTCCCCCGATCAACGAGGCGAACAGCAGCGCCGAGCCGAGGCCCGCGGCGACGCCGATCATCGTGGAGGTGAGGGGGGAGGTGTTCGTCATGTCGCCCAGCTGTCCCGTCTCTCGCGCGAGAGAGGTTAGAGGCGTTCCCGCCCCAGCCCGTGTCGTTCGGTGGCGCGTCCCGGCCCGCCACGTCGGCCGCTCCCCGAGGGGAGGAGAGGGGAGCGGCGGACCGCTCCCCGGATGTCGTCACGCGAGGCTCGAAGCCCGCGTCGCGATCACTTGATCACGAACGGCAGCAGACCGACGAAGCGGGCGCGCTTGATCGCCCGGGCGAGCTCGCGCTGCTTCTTGGCCGACACCGCGGTGATGCGGGAGGGGACGATCTTGCCGCGCTCGGAGACGAAGCGCTGCAGGAGCTTGACGTCCTTGTAGTCGATCTTCGGAGCGTTGGCGCCGGAGAACGGGCAGGTCTTGCGACGACGGAAGAACGGCCGGCGGGCCTGCTGGGAAGTCTCGGCCATCACGCGTTCTCCTCTTCGCCGAACTCTTCGTCACGACGCGGGGCGCGGTCGCGACGCGGACCACGATCGCCACGATCGCTGCGGTCGCCACGATCTCCGCGCTCGCCACGACGGTCGTCGCGACGCTCGTCACGGTCGCGCTTCTGCAGCATGACCGACGGGCCTTCCTCGAGCTCGTCGACGCGGATCGTCAGGGCGCGCAGCACGTCTTCCGAGAGGCGCTGCTGGCGCTCGATCTCGGCGATGGCGGCGGCCGGCGCGTCGATGTTGAGCAGCGCGTAATGCGCCTTGCGGTTCTTCTTGATGCGATAGGCGAGCGACTTCAGGCCCCAATTCTCGATCTTGGTGACCTGACCGCCGAGACCCTCGACGATCGTCTTGTACTGGGCGATCAGCCCGTCGACGGCCTGCGTCGACACGTCCTGGCGGGCCAGGAACACGTGCTCGTAGAGCGGCATGGAATGTCCTTCCTCGTTGTTCGACGATCCCTCGAGGGAACCGTCTTCCGTGGACGTCGGCGCCGAGCCTCTCGGGGAGCCTCACGAGGAAGACCCCGAAAACCTGCATGACGTGTCGGAGAGCGGAGACACGGGACGACGGGTCGGGAAGACCCTGTCGTGCGGATTTCTCGGGCCGATGCCCGGAAACGCGCACGACCGTCCGTTCAGCCCCCAGCCGAACGTCCGACGGAATGGTGGGGTTCTACGGATTTTCGCGGGAATTGCAAGGGGCCGTTCGCCGCTTCGCGATCGGCCCTTCCCCCTCTCACCCCCGGCCCGCATGGATGTCGTGCGTCGCCACGCCGACTTCCGGGCTCGGCGGGGTGAACCAGTCGCGCTTCTTCAGGGTCGCCGTCATGTCCATGAAGCCGGCGGCGCGGTGTTCGGCGGCCGAGCGCGCCGAGAATTCGTAGTCCTTGTTGTCGCTCTCCCACGCCTTCATCCGATAGATGACGTGCAGGATGTCGACGACGCCGGGCTGGTGCAGATCGCAGATCGTCGCCTCGTCGTCCGCGGTGCGCAGCTCCTTCGGGATCCGGGCGAGCGCGTCGAGGAGCCGCCGCCTCAGGCCGAAGGTCTGGCGGAAACGGGTGGTGCCGGCGCGGGTCCGGCTCGAGTACATGATGTCCTTGTGCCGGGCCATCACCTCGCTCATGTCCTGCGGCAACGGCCCCTGCGCCGGGAACAGGTCGACCTGGAAGACCAGCGAGGAGAGATCTTCCTCCTGGTCGAGCAGATGCTCGAGCGGCGTGTTCGAGACGATGCCGCCGTCCCACCAGTGGCGTCCGTCGATGTCGACCGCCGGCAGCGCCGGCGGCAGCGCGCCCGAGGCCATGATGTGGCGCACGTCGATGCGGGTCGGCGTCTTCGGATGCTTGCTGTCGAACCATTCGAAGTTGCCGGTCTCCACCTCGACCGCTCCGACCGACACCCGCATCGGCCCGTCGTTGAGGAGATCGAAGTCGACCAACGCCTCCAGCGTCCGCTTCAGCGCCGAGGTGTCGTAGTAGCTCGTCGCGGCGGAGGTGCCGCGCGGCGCGAACCACGGACTGGCGAAGCGCGGACGGAAGAACCCCGGCTGGCCGAACATCATCGCCGACAGGCCGGAGAGTTGGTTCTGCATCGCCCGACCGGCGGCGAAGACGCCGAACGGATCGAAGGCGGTGAAGGCCCCGGTCGGATCGAGCGCCGGCAGCACGCCGAACGCCTCGCCGGCCGCCGTCGGCCCGAGGATCGAGGCGCGGGTGATCTCGTTCCAGAAGCTCTCCAGTTGCGCGATGCGCTTCTCCGGCGGGTTGCCGGCGATGATCGCCGCGTTGATCGCGCCGATCGACACGCCGGAGATCCAGTCGGGCTCGATGCCGACCCCGGTCAGCGCGTCCCACACCCCGACGTGATAGGCCCCGAGCGCGCCGCCGCCCTGGAGCAGCAGGGCCACCCGGTCGTAGGGGGCGAGGAGGTCGGAGAAGCCGGCGTCGTGGTGCGCGGCCGCGGTTCGGGTGTGACGCATGGTGAAGCCTCGTGGGGAGGATTGCGACGAACGTTCCTCTCAGAAGGCCACGAATTGTGCAGTGCAGCAAGGCCGAGAGCGAATGGCCGCCGCCCGTTTTCGCGCCGTCGACGACGGCTCACGCGGCGGTTCGTCCCATCACATAGGCGATGCCGGCCCAGTGGCAGCCCGCCGCCGCCGTCACGAATCCGTGCCAGATGGCGTTCTGGAACTTCAGGCTGTGCCACTTGTAGAAGATCACGCCGATCGAATAGAGCGCCCCGCCGATCGCCACCAGGATCATCGTGGTGGTCGGCAGCGAGGCGACGAGCGGCCCCAGCGCGACGACGGCGACCCAGCCGAGCAGCAGGTAGAGAGCGATCGACAGTCGGTCCCAGCGCCCCGGAAAGACCAGCTTGACCAGACTGCCCCCGAGCGCGCCGGTCCACACCGCCGCGATCAGCGTCCACGCCCAGAACCGATCCTCGAGCCGGGTCAGCAGCGCCGTGTAGGTGCCGGCGATCATCAGATAGATCGACATGTGGTCGAAGCGCCTGAGCAGCCACTTCAGCGGCGAGGGCGGCGTCATGTTGTAGGCGAGCGAGAAGCCGAACATCAGAAAGAAGCTCGCAGCATAGATCGCCAGCGCGATGCCGTCGCTCGCCACCCCCAGCGCCACGACGCGGCCGAACAGCACCGGAAAGGCGACGACGCCCGCGACGATCGCGATCGCATGCACGATCCCGTCGGCGACCAGTTCGCCCTGGCTGTAGGGACGCTTGGCCAGACGCGGGTGGTTCTGCGGCAGCGACATGCGGGGTCCTCGGCGAAGACGGTTCGGAAGCGCGAGGATGATACATGAACGTTTTCGTCAGGAGAATGACCAATACGACGATGACGCA
Organism: Hyphomicrobiales bacterium; assembly: GCA_021286855.1. Lineage (GTDB taxonomy): Bacteria > Pseudomonadota > Alphaproteobacteria > Rhizobiales > Ancalomicrobiaceae > Pinisolibacter. The sequence goes on from JAJTBO010000012.1 coordinate 54,253, forward strand.
GCCTTCCGCGCTCGCGACGAGCGCTCCGCTCTTCGGCGAAGCGAGGAGCCGGCTCTCTTGACTCTCGGCCGCACAAGCGTTCTCTCCCCGCAGGCGCGCCCGCGCCGGGCCGTTCGACGGCCCCCGAGAAAAGACGTTCCCGAGAGACGAACCATGACCATCGCTTTCACCTTCCCCGGACAGGGCTCCCAGGCCGTCGGCATGGGCAAGGCCCTCGCCGACGCCTATCCGACCGCCGCCGAGGTCTTCGCCGAAGTCGACGACGCGCTCGGCCAGAAGCTGACGCAGCTGATGTGGGAAGGTCCGGAAGCCGAACTGACCCTGACCGAGAACGCCCAGCCGGCCCTGATGGCCGTCTCCCTCGCCGCGATGCGCGTGCTCGAGGAGAAGGGGATTTCGGTCGCTCGCGACGCCGCCTTCGTCGCCGGTCACTCGCTCGGCGAATATTCGGCGCTCGCCGCCGCCGGTTCGCTGTCGATCGCCGACACCGCGCGTCTCCTCAAGATTCGCGGCCGCGCCATGCAGGCCGCCGTGCCGGTCGGCCAGGGCGCCATGGCCGCGCTGCTCGGCCTCTCCTTCGCCGACGCCGCCGCCGTCGCGGCCGAAGCCGCGCAGGGCGAGGTCTGCCAGGCCGCCAACGACAACGCCGACGGCCAGGTCGTCGTCTCCGGCGCCAAGGCGGCGATCGAACGCGCCGTCGATCTCGCCAAGAGCCGCGGCGCCAAGCGGGCGATGATGCTCAACGTCTCCGCCCCCTTCCATTGCGCGCTGATGCGGCCCGCCGCCGACGCCATGGCCGAGGCGCTCGCCGCGGTCGAGATCCGCCGTCCGGTCGTCCCGCTCGTCGCCAACGTTCTCGCCGCCTCGATCTCCGATCCCGCCGAGATCCGTCGCCGCCTCGTCGAGCAGGTCACCGGCACCGTGCGCTGGCGCGAGTCGGTGCAGTATCTCGCCGCCCACGGCGTCGGCCGCCTCTACGAGATCGGCTCGGGCAAGGTCCTGACCGGTCTCGTCAAGCGCATCGTCGACGGGGTCGAGGGCGTCGCCGTCGGCACGCCCGACGACGTCGAGAAGATGGTGGTGGCGCTCGTCTGAGCCCGCCGAACCGAGTATCCGAGGAGGAACGCTCCATGTTCGATCTGACCGGCAAGGTCGCTCTCGTCACCGGCGCCACCGGCGGCATCGGCGCGGCGATCGCCAAGGCCCTGCACGCCCGCGGCGCGACCGTCGCGCTCTCCGGCACCCGCGCGCCGGTGCTCGAGGCGCTGAAGGCGGAGCTCGGCGAGCGCGCCGAGATCTTCGTCTGCAATCTCTCCGACCGCGCCTCGGTCGAGGCGCTGGTTCCCGCCGTCGAGGCGAAGCTCGGGCGGGTCGACGTCCTCGTCAACAACGCCGGCATCACCCGCGACAACCTCTTCATGCGCATGAAGGACGAAGAGTGGGATCAGGTGCTCGAGGTCAACCTCGGCTCGACCTTCCGCCTCGCCCGCGCCTGCATGAAGGGCATGATGAAGCGCCGCTTCGGCCGCGTGATCTCGATCACCTCGGTGGTCGGCGTCACCGGCAATCCGGGCCAGGGCAACTACGCCGCCGCCAAGGCCGGCATGATCGGAATGTCGAAGTCGCTCGCCCAGGAAGTGGCGAGCCGCTCGATCACCGTCAACTGCGTCGCCCCGGGCTTCATCGCCACGCCGATGACCGACGCCCTGAACGACAAGCAGAAGGAAGGAATCCTCGCCGCGGTGCCGGCCGGCCGGCTCGGTTCGGCGGAGGAGATCGCCGCCGCGGTGGTCTTCCTCGCCAGCGACGAGGCGTCCTACGTGACCGGCCAGACGCTCCACGTCAACGGCGGCATGGCCATGATCTGATTGAGGAAAAGCCCGCGGAATACGGGCTTTTCCGCGCACTTTCCGAGCCGCCGGTGCGACTGGTCAAGGTCGGCAAAGTGTGCTAGCAACCACCCCGGTCCTGCCCAGAGCGGCAGGGTCGGGAACCGAGACGGAGAGGCCCGCACACCCGTGGAGCCTCGTCGCATCGGTCCCGAAGACGATCGCGAGCCTGGCGGGAAAGACCCGTGGCTCGGCCGGGGGGCGAGATCGTCGACGGGGGCCCCTTCGTCCGGGATGGTCCGCCGAACGGCGGCGCGAGGAAGGTGGGGAATGGTTCCGGCGGCGAGCGGAGCAGGTGGCTCCGGCTCGGGCGCTCGGAACCGAGGGCGGACGCGCGAGACGATCGCCGTCCGAAGCAGTTTCGCATCGGGGCGCCGACGGGGACGTCGGTGGTTCGGGGTCGGTTTATCCTCTTCTGGGAAGAAAAGCACATGAGCGACATCGCTGAACGCGTGAAGAAGATCGTGATCGAGCACCTCGGCGTCGACGCCGAAAAGGTGACCGAGAACGCGAGCTTCATCGACGACCTCGGCTCCGACTCGCTGGACGTGGTCGAGCTGGTCATGGCGTTCGAAGAAGAATTCGGCGTCGAGATTCCGGACGATGCCGCCGAGACGATCCTGACCGTCGGCGACGCGGTCAAGTTCCTCGAGAAGAACGTGGCCGCCTGAGGCCGGACGGATCGCGCGAGACTTCGCGCGATCCGTTTCGCGTCTTCGGTCGCATGATGAGGCGCGCCGGCCCACGTGGCCGGCGTCCATGCGTCGGGTGACCCCTGCGCCGCCGACCGCGCCCCCGCGTCGCGTCGCCGTCGCAGCCGGGCGAGCCCGCTTCGACGATCGCTCCTCTCGGCGCGCCCGCCGCCGTCGAAGGACGATCTCCGCGGCTCCATCCCCCGACCTCCTTCCCCGCGTTCGGCTCGGTCGGACGCATTCGAAACGAGCGGGCGTGAGAACGAGGGTCGCGATGCGTCGTGTGGTCGTCACGGGTCTGGGTATGGTCACGCCGCTCGGCTGCGGCGTCGAGGCGACCTGGTCGAACATCCTGGCGGGCAAGAGCGGCGCCGTCCGCATCACCGACTTCGAGGTCGAGGACATCGCCGCCAAGATCGCCTGCCGGATTCCGCGCGGCGACGGCACGAACGGCACCTACGATCCCGACCAGTGGATGGATCCCAAGGAACAGCGCAAGGTCGACGAGTTCATCGTCTTCGCGATGGCCGCCGCCAAGCAGGCGCTCGACGACGCCGACTGGCATCCCGAGAGCCGTGAGGACCAGTGCGCCACCGGCGTCATGATCGGGTCCGGCATCGGCGGCCTCGGCGGCATCTACGACGCCTCGATCACGCTCAAGGAACGCGGTCCCCGCCGGATCTCGCCGTTCTTCATCCCCGGTCGCCTGATCAATCTGGCCGGCGGCTACGTCTCCATCGAGCACGGCCTCAAGGGGCCGAACCACGCGGTCGTCACCGCCTGTTCGACCGGCACCCACGCCATCGGCGACGCCGCTCGTCTGATCGCCTTCGGCGACGCCGAGGTGATGGTCGCCGGCGGCGCCGAGAGCGCGGTCAATCGGCTGTCGCTCGCCGGCTTCGCCGCCTGCCGGGCGCTCGCCACGGCGTTCAACGACGATCCGACCCGCGCCTCGCGCCCCTACGACAAGAACCGCGACGGTTTCGTCATGGGCGAGGGCGCCGGCATCGTCGTGCTCGAGGAGTACGAGCACGCCAAGGCGCGGGGCGCGAAGATCTACGCCGAAGTGATCGGCTACGGCCTCTCCGGCGACGCCTACCACATCACCGCTCCCACCGAGGACGGCGACGGCGCCTATCGCTGCATGGAGGCGGCGTTGAAGCGGGCCGGCATCACGGCCTCCGACGTCGACTACATCAACGCCCACGGCACCTCGACCATGGCCGACGGCATCGAATTGGCGGCGGTCGAGCGTCTGCTCGGCAACCATGCCGCCAACGTCGCGATGTCCTCGACCAAGTCGATGACCGGCCATCTGCTCGGCGCGGCCGGCGCGATCGAGGCGATCTTCTCGATCCTGGCGATTCGCGATCAGATCTGCCCGCCGACCATCAACCTCGACGAACCGTCGGTGGAGACGGCGATCGATCTGGTGCCGCATACGCCCAAGTCGAAGAAGATCGACGTGGTCCTGTCGAATTCCTTCGGGTTCGGCGGCACCAACGCCACCGTGATCTTCCGCAAGGTGGATTGAGACGGGGAGTTTTCCCCGTCTCGACCGCGTCTTCGGCGAAAGACGCCTTGATCCCGCCCCGCGCGCGCGGTCCGATGCGCCGTCGCGCCCGAGGCGAGACGGAGATTCGCAACGAAGGGTCGAACGCTCCGGCGACGGCCCGTCCCGGCCGTGGGAGCTTTCGGAAACGTGGTTTCGCCATGTTTCTCCGATCCTCTCCGCCCCCGACGACGAGGCCGGACCGGCCGACCGATCCGCGAGGTGTCATGACGACCGAACCGAACGAGACGACCGCCGCGACCGGCGCGTCCGAAACGCCGGCGCCGCCGCCCGCCGAAGCGCAGGCCCAGACGCAGAGTCAGACGCAGACCCCGGCCAAGGAGGCTCCGTCCGAAGCCCGCGCCGAGGCCTCGCGCCCGCCGAAGAGCCCGCGCGCCGCGATCGAACCGACCGAGGTGCCGCCGCCGCCGAAGCGCTCGAAGGCGGCGAAGAGCTCGACCGTCAACTTCCTCAACGCCATCTTCACGGTGATCACCGCCACGGTGCTCGGCGCCGGCGGCTTCGCCTGGCTCGCCAAACAGCGCTTCGAGGCGGTCGGCCCGCTCACCGAACCGGTGGTGGTCGTCATCCCCGCCGCCATGGGCACCGGCGCCATCGCCGACCTGCTCGAGAAGAAGGGCGTCGTCTCCGACGGGTCGACCTTCGCCATGGCCGCCAAGCTGAGCGGCTCGGCCGACAAGCTGAAGGCCGGCGAATACGAGTTTCCCCCCGCCGTCTCGATGCGCGAGGCGATGGAGGAGATCGTCGAGGGACGCACCGTCCAACACCGCATCACCTTCCCGGAAGGCTGGTCGAGCGAACAGATCGTCCACCGTCTGCTCGAGGACAAGATCCTTTCCGGCAAGATCGGGTCGATCCCCGACGAAGGTTCGCTGCTGCCGGAGACCTATTCCTACTCCTACGGCTCGACCACCCGCGAACAGATCATCGAGCAGATGCGCAAGGCGATGGAGCGCCGCGTCGCCGACGTCTGGGCGCATCGCTCGCCCGGCCTGCCGCTCGCCTCGCCGAAGGAACTGGTGGTTCTCGCCTCGATCGTCGAGAAGGAGACCGGCAAGGCCGACGAACGCCCGCGCGTCGCCGCCGTCTTCATCAACCGCCTGAAGAAGAACATGCGGCTCGAGACCGATCCGACCGTTCTCTACGGCCTCTACGGCGGCAAGGCGTGGCTCGAGGGGCGCGCCATCACCCGCTCCGACCTCGCCTCCGCGACGCCCTACAACACCTATCGCATCCTCGGCCTGCCGCCGGGACCGATCTGCAATCCGGGCCGCGCCGCGCTCGAGGCGGTGGCCAATCCGTCGCGCACCAACGAACTGTTCTTCGTCGCCGACGGCACCGGCGGCCACGTCTTCGCCGAGACGCTCGACGAGCACAACCGCAACGTCCAGCGCTGGCGCGCCATCGAACAGGGCCGCAAGCCGACGCCCTGATCCGGCGGCGACCGCCGCCCTTCGCCTTCCCCGCCGTCTCCGGGCACGACGGCGGTCGACGTCGCCGCCGCGCGGCGTCCCGGGTCGTCCGGCCCGCCCGATCGAGACGGAGAACGCGCCGATGCCGCTCTACAGCATGACCGGGTTCGCCCGCCGCGACGGAACCGCCGGCAGCCAGCGTTGGACCTGGGAGCTGCGCTCGGTCAACGGCAAAGGCCTCGACGTCCGCCTGCGCCTGCCGCCCGGCCTCGACCGGCTGGAGATCCAGGCCCGCCGCCGCCTCTCCGACCGCCTCGTCCGCGGCAACGTCCAGGCGGCGCTGACCCTGACGCGCGAGACTCAGGCGACGACGCTGCGGATCAACGACGAAGTGCTCGAAGCCGTCCTCGCCGCGATGAACCGCATCGCCGACAAGATCGACGCCACCGCCCCGACCCTCGATGGGATCCTCGCCATCAAGGGCGTTCTGGAGACCTCCGAGGTCGAAGACGACGAGGACGCCCGCGCCGCTCTCGACGCGGCGCTGCTCGCCGGCCTCGACGGGGCCGTCGAGGATCTCGTCGCCGCCCGCGCCGGCGAGGGCGCGGCGATCGGCCGGGTCCTGCTCGGCCAGGTCGACGAGATCGAACGCCTCACCGCCGCGGCGGAGGCGCATCCCGCCCGCACGCCCGAGGCGATCCGGGCGCGGCTCGCCGAACAGGTCGAGGCTCTGATGGGCGCGGTTCCGGCGCTCGATCCGCAGCGTCTCGCTCAAGAAGCGGTGCTGATCGCCACCCGCGCCGACATCCGCGAGGAGCTCGATCGGCTGACCGCCCACATCGCCGAGGCCCGCCGTCTGTTGACCGGCGGCGGCGCGGTCGGCCGTCGCCTCGACTTCCTCACCCAGGAATTCAACCGCGAGACCAACACCCTCTGCTCCAAGGCCAACGTTCGCGATCTGACCGGCATCGGCCTCGATCTGAAGGCGGTGGTCGATCAGCTGCGCGAGCAGATCCAGAACATCGAGTGACGCGCCCCATGACCATTTCCGCCGCCGCCCGCCGCGGCCTCGGCTTCGTCCTCGCCTCGCCCTCCGGCGCCGGCAAGTCGACCCTGTCGCGCCTGCTGATCGAACAGGATCGCGAGATCTCGCTCTCCGTCTCGGTGACGACGCGGGCGCGTCGCCCCTCCGAGATCGACGGCGTCCACTACCACTTCATCTCGAAGAACCGCTTCCAGGCGCTGCGCGACCACGGCGAGCTGCTCGAATGGGCCGAGGTCCACGGCAACTTCTACGGCACGCCGCGCGAGGCGGTGGAACAGGCTTTCGCGAGCGGCCGCGACATCCTCTTCGACATCGATTGGCAGGGCACCGTCCAGGTCAAGGAGAAGCTGCCCGACGACGTCGTGGCGATCTTCATCCTGCCGCCCTCGATGAAGGAGCTCGCCGCCCGCCTGCACCGCCGCGCCGAGGATTCGGAAGAGGTGATCGCCAAGCGGTTGGAGAACGCCCGCGTCGAGATCGCCGAATGGCGGCGTTTCGACTACGTCATCGTCAACGACGACCTCGCCCGCGCCTACGAGGACATCCGCGCCATCCTCAGGACCGAGCGCCTGAAGCGCTTTCGTCAGACGGGGCTCGAGGGATTCGTCGAGGGGTTGCTGGGGGAGAGGTGAGCGGAGGCGAGGGGCTCCCGCGCCGACGTCTTTCTCGACGGCCGACGACTTCGTCGGCCGATGAAATGCGATCGACGTCCGAGGGCGATGCTTCGAGACGCGCCTCCGGCGCTCCTCAACATGAGGCGTATGTGTTTGCTTCGAATATGAAAAACGTCTCATGCTGAGGAGCGGGCCGCAGGCCCGCGTCTCGAAGCATCGCGCACGGAAGCGTCACCGCCGCATTCGGCGCGGCGCGCCTCACCGCCTCGTCAGCGCGTTCGCCAACCTGACGAACCCCGCGACGTCGATCTCTTCCGCCCGTCGGGTCGGCTCGATCCCGGCCGCCTCCAGCAGCGCTTGCGCGTTGCCGAGGCTCTTCAGCGACTGCCGCAGCATCTTGCGGCGTTGGCCGAAGGCCGCCGCGACCACCCGCTCCAGCACGTCCGGATCGACCGCCAGCGGGGCGGCGCGCGGCACGAGCCGCACCACCGACGAAGTCACCTTCGGCGGCGGCGAGAACGCCTGCGGGCTGAGGTCGAACAGGATCCGCGCCTCGGTGCGCCAACCGGCGAGCACGCCGAGCCGGCCGTAGTGGTCGGTGTCCGGCGTCGCGACGATCCGTTCGGCGACTTCTCGTTGGAACATCAGCGTGGCGGACGCCCACCACGCCGGCCACGGCTCGGCCCGCAGCCAGCCGACCAAGAGCGGCGTCGCCACGTTGTAGGGCAGGTTGGCGCAGAGCCGCGCCGGCCGCCCGAAACCGTGCTCCGCGACGAGCGCCGCCATGTCGACTTCGAGCGCGTCCGCTTCGATCACATGCAGCCGGCCGGGATAGTGGGCGGCGATCTCGGCGAGCGCGGCGAGACAGCGCCGGTCGCGCTCGATCGCCACGACGCGCCCGGCGCCTTCGGCGAGCAGCGCCCGCGTCAGTCCGCCCGGCCCGGGGCCGACTTCGACGATCAAGTCGCCCTCGAGCGGCCCGCCGGCCCGCGCGATCCGGGCGGTCAGGTTGAGGTCGAGTAGGAAGTTCTGGCCGAGCGACTTCAGCGCCGCGATCTCGCGGGTGGCGATGACGTCGCGCAGCGGCGGCAGATCGTCGATCTGCGCCATCAGGCGTCCCTCGTCATCGAGGCCGCCATCTTCAGGGCCGCGATCAGGCTGCCGGGGTTCGCCTTGTCGGTTCCCGCAATGTCGAGCGCGGTGCCGTGGTCGGGCGAGGTCCGCACGAAGGGCAGGCCGAGCGTCACGTTGACCGTCTCGTCGAAGGCCAGCGTCTTCACCGGGATCAGCGCCTGATCGTGATACATGCACAGCGCCGCGTCCCAGGTCGCTCGCGCCCGGGCGTGGAACATCGTGTCGGCCGGCAGCGGCCCGCGCGCGTCGATCCCCTCGGCGACGAGCCGCGCCACCGCCGGCGCGATCACCTCGAGATCCTCGCGGCCCATGGCGCCGTTCTCGCCGGCATGTGGATTGAGCCCGGCGATCGCCAGACGCGGCGCGGCGAAGCCGAAGCGACGCGTCAGATCCTGCGCCACGATCCGTCCCGTCGTCACGATCGTCTCGGCGTCGAGGCTGCGCACGGCGTCGGCCAGCGAGACGTGCACCGTCACCGGCACGGTCTTCATCTCGGGGCCTGCCAGCATCATCACCGGCCGCCACGCGACCCCGTCGGGCGGCGGCGCGATCGTCGCGGCGAGCGCGCCGAGGAATTCCGTGTGGCCGGGATGGGCGAAGCCGACGGCGTAGAGCGCGTGCTTGTTGATCGGATTGGTGACGACCGCAGCCGCGTGGCCGGCCGCCACGTCGGCGACCGCCCGTTCGATCGCCGCGATCGTCAGCGGCGCGTCGACCACGTCGAGCCGCCCCGGCTCGCCCCGACACGGCAGACCGAGGTCGATCACCGGCAACGCCTCGGCGAAGGTGGCGGGCGCATCTTCGGGCGAGACGGCGCGCACCGGAATGTCGAGGCCGAGCCGCTCGGCCCGTCGCCGCAGGAAATCGGCCGACCCGATCACGTAGAACGGGGGAACATCCTCGCCGGCGCGTCGCAGCCACGTCGCGAGCGTCACGTCCGGACCGACGCCGGCCGGCTCCCCCAGGCTCAGCGCCAGCGGGCGCGCCGTCGTCGTCGCGTGGATCTCGCGCGCCATGGCGTCCTCACCGGCGATAGTCGATGACCGCGATGCGCCGGAGATCGTTGATGTAGCGGCGGGCGAAGACCTCGCCCTCCTTCTGCCGCAACTCGTCCTCGACCTGACTGCGCACGGTGAAGTCGCCGCCGAGGTCGCGGCGATCGCACACCGCGATGAGCTCGACGCCGAGCGGCGTGCGCATCGGCTTGGCGAGGTGGCCGGGCTGGACGTCGCCGAGCAGGCCGCGGAACTGCTCGGGCATCTCGTCGGCGGTCCGCTTGCCGAGGTTCTTGACCACCGCGCGATCGAGCGGCTTCACCTCGGCGAGGAGTTGATCGCAGGAGGTGACCCGCGACCTGAGCGCCTCCGCCTCGCGCATCCGCGCCGCTTCGTTGCCGCCCTGCTTCGGGACGACCAGGACCACCTGCTTCAGCGTGTATTCGACCGTCTTGCCGTCGCCCTTGGCCGCCGGCGCCTTGCCGGCGCTCTCCTTCTTGGAAAGCGCGTCGACGATCTGCGAATCGGAGATGGTGACGGAGTGGTTGAAGCGGCCGACGACCAACTGTTGCCAGACGATCTGGACGCGCAGGCGATCCTTGAGGCCCTTCGCGCCGATGCCCTGATGCGCCAACCCCGCCGCCAGCTGCGCTGGCGAGATCTTCAGCCGGCCGGCGATCGAGGCGAAGGCGGCCTCGACCTGTTGGTCGTTCGCCGAGACGCCGACGCGCTTGGCCTCCTGCAGCTTCAGCTTCTCCTCGACCAACTCCTCCGTCGCCGCCCGTTCGATCGAAGCGGCGCTGGTGCGGCTGGTCAGACGCAGCAGGCGGGCGCGTTCGGCGATCTCGTTGGAGGTGATCGGTTCGCCGTTGACCACCACGCGGATCTGCGACGCGGCTCGGGCCGGGTGGATCGTCGCGACGCCGACGGCGGCGAGGCAGGCGAGCGCGGCGAGCGGCGCGGTGAGGCGAGTGGGCAGCGGCATCCGTGGTCTTCCCCGAAGTCGCGGCGAGACGCCGCCGTAGGAGTTGTGTCGATCGGTCCGATCGGGATCGTGGGTGTCCAGATCCCTTCCTGCAAGCCGGAAATGGCGGAATCGTGATGATTCCGGCCGAAACCTCAGTTGGAGGAGGCCAAGCTGTTCGCCAGACTGCCGTCGCCGAGCGTCCGGAAGCCGAACCGCAGGAACACCGTCTGGTCGTGGATCTGCGAGACGGCGCTGGAGCTCACCGACTGCGTGATCGAATCGGAATAGGCGAGCGAGATCGAGAAGCTGTCGTTGTCGTAGCCGACGCCGGCGTTGGCGCCGGAGACATAGCGCTCGATGATGTCGTAGCGGATGCCGCCGAACAGCCGCCAGGTCGGCGACAGTCTCAGATTGGACGCCGTCTGCACTTCCGACCGTTCGCGCTTCATCGCGTCGCGGATCGCCGTGGCGGTCGCGCCATAGGTCGCGGCATAGGCCGAGAGCAGGTCGTAATAGGCTTCCGGCGTCCGCTTGTAGGCCCAGGTGACCGAAGCCGAGAGCGGACCGCTCGTGCCCGAAGCCTGGATGTCGCTGCGCTGCAGGCGGAAGTCGTCGGCGCCGAAGCGCGCCTGCGCGCCGATCCGGAAGCCCATCGCGCTGTCGACGTTGACGCCGCCGACCCAGTCCGAAACCTTGGTTTCGAGACCCGAGCCGAAGGCGCTGAGCGGCACCGCCTGCCCGAGCGTGGCCCGCCGCAACAGCTCGTCGTAGCCGGGATAGACGAAGGAATTGACGCCGGACAGCAGATAGGACCGCCCGAACAGCGCCGAGATCGACCCGCCGCTCGGTCCGAGGAACGAGTAGCGGCCGCCGATGTTCAGACGGGTGCCGCCTTCGGCCCGATCCCAGCCGGAGAACTTGTCGGCGCGGAACAGCGTCGTCTCGTCGAACACCAGGCTCTGGGCGTCCTCGTTGGCGAGCTGACCGACCCACTGCTCGCTCGGACGCACCACCAGCTGCGCCATCGGCGAGAAGGTGTGCGCGCCGATCGAGGTGTCCATCACGAAGGGATAGGCGTAGTCGAGCGCCGCCGTCGGGGTGACGCGGCCGAGCGTGCCGTCGTGGACGAAGCCGACCAGCGACTGGTCCTCGGAATGGCTGTAGAAGAGATCGCCGCGCAGGCTCGCCGACGGCGTGAACACCTGGCCGATCGGATCGATGAACTGCCGGCGCCACGCCACCATGCCGCTGACGCGGGAGAAGGTGCCGGCGATGCCGTAGACGCGGCCGATGGTGTCGATGTCGCTGGCCGAGCGCGACAGGCTGGCGCCGTTCGCCTTCACCGTGACTTCGCCGCCCAGCACCGGTTGATCGATGGTCTTCTCCCAGTCGACCACCGGATGAACCACCGGCTGCTTGTCCTGCAACTGCCGGCCGGCGCCGAACAACAAGGTGTTGCCGCGGCTGTCGACGCCGTTGTCGTCGGTCAGCATGGTGAACTTGTAGATCCGCGCCTCGAAATAGGACTTCAGGCTTTCGCCCCTGAGGAAGCCGGTCGAGATCGAGCGGTCTTGCGAGACGCTGGTCAGGTGGTACTGGTCGAGGAACCGCCGATCGCTGACGGTGGTGACGTCCCAGCCCCAGGTCCATCGATCGGACAGCGTGAAGGCGCCGGAGGTGTTGAACGCGCCACGTTCGCGGCGGTCGCCGCTGGTGCCGATGAACGCCGCCGGATCCATCTGCGAGATGCCCATGGCGCGCGCCGTGATCAGGCCGCTGTCGATTCGGTGGCGGACCTCGACGTCGGCGAGCGCGCCCTGGCGCGACATCGCCACCGGCTGCAGGGTCGCGTCCCAATCGGCGGTCGGCGCCCAGTAGAAGGGCACCTGGACGCCGAGCCCGAGCGACGAGGAGTTGATCACGCGCGGCAGCAGGAAGCCGGTCTTGCGCTGCTCGGAAGGGTCGGGATGCTGGAAGTACGGCACCCAGGCGATCGGAACGCCGAGCATCTCCAGCCGCGCGTCGTCGTAATAGACCGTCTTCTCCTGCTGATCATGGACGATCTTGGCCGCCTTGATCTGCCAGAACGGCGGCTTGCCCGGCTCGTTCACGCAGGTCTGGCAGGCCGAATAGACGCCCTTTTCGAACACGGTCTTGTTGCCGGCGGTGCGCTGCGCGCTCTCCGCGGCGAAACGCGACCGGTCGATCGTGTCGATGCGCAGGCTCTCGACGAAGCCTTCCGAGAAGCCTTCGGAGACGTCGAGCTTCGGCGAGGTCAGGACGTTGCCGTCCTTGTCGACGAGACGCGCGTCGCCCTCCGCGATCACGCGACGCGACGTGCGCACGTAGGTCACCTTGCGCGCCGTCAGCGTGTTGCTCTTGTAGTAGATCGTCACCGAGCCGAGCGCGGTCACGGTGTCGGCCTTGTCGTCGTAGACGACCTGATCGGCCTCCACCACCATGTGCTCGCCGGCCGGCAGCGTCGGCGTCGCCGCGGACGGCGTCGCGGCGATCTTGCCGTCGCCGGTCGCCTTGACCGTCGCGGCGAAGGCCGGCTCCACCCAGAGCAGCGCCAAGAGGGCCAGCGAGACGCCGGCGCCGAGGCGCGCGAGGTCGCGCGCCAACCGCCGGCCCTGTCGCCCATGTCTTCGCGCGAGGACGGTTCGGAACATGACTAGCCGTCCTCCTGGTGCAAAAGAACTGTGAATCCGATCGACGAAGCGACCACGGCCGGAATCCAGGCGGCCAGAACCGGAGGAACGATGCCGACGCTCCCCATGCCCCGAGCCACCTCTTGGGCGACATAAAGCACGAAGCCTGCTGCGACGCCACCGAGAATCATCCGTCCTATGTTGCCGAAGCGGAACACTCGCAGAGAAACCGTCGCGGCGATCAGCACCATCGCCACCAGGAGCAGCGGGCGGGCGAGAAGCAATTGATATTGAAGTTCGAATTGGAAAGCCGGAAGCCCCGCCGCGCGCGCCGTTTCGATGAAGTCGGGCAGCGCCCAGAACGACACCGTGTCCGGCTCGGTGAGGCTCTGCCCGATCTGTTCGGCGGCCAGCCGGGTCGACACGAAATGCGTGTCGAAATGTTCCGGCGCCCGGCCCGGCATATGCACCCAGGCGTCGGCGAGACGCCAGCGCCCCGGCTCGTGCTCGGCGGTGGCGGCCTCGATTCGGGCGTGGAACCGGCCGCGTTCGTCGAAGGCCTGGATGGTGACGCCGGACAGATGCCGACCCCGGTCGGTCGCCTGACGGGCATGGACGATCGATTCCCCGTCGACGCCGCTCTGCCGCAGCCAGACCTCCTTCGCCGTGTCGTCGAAGCGGCGCTGTTCGTTGCCGGCGAGTTGGTTCTGCAGCGTCTCCGAGCGGCCCTTCAGGTCGGCGGCGAGGGGGTTGTAGACGAGCGTCGCGCCGAGCCCGAGCGTCGCCGCCACCAGGATCGGCGGGAACAGGAACTGCCACGCCGAGATGCCGGCCGCCCGCGCCACCACCAACTCGAGTTTGCGCGACAGCGCCAGCAGCGCCGCCATCGCCCCGAACAGCGTGGCGAAGGGCAGGACGAGTTCGGAGAAGGCGGGAATGCGGAACAGCGAGGCCAGGAAGGCGGTTCCCCAGCCGAAGGTCGGCCGGTCGATGTTGGCCCGCACCATGTCGAGGAAGTCGAACAGGAACACGATCATGAAGGCGATCATGAAGATCGACGCCACCGAGAAGGCGGTGCGCTTGGCGAAATAGCGCCCGAGGGTCGGACCGATCACGTCGCGTCCTCCTCTCGTTCGCCCGCGAGCCCCAGACGGTCGGCGAGCCGCCGTCCGATCGCGCCGACGCGCTCGTTCGCCGCATCGAGGGCGCGCGCCACCGCCGCCGGCAGGGCCACGCGCCGGTCGGTCGCCACCACGAAGGCGCCCCAGGCGATCACGCCGAGGCTCAGCGCCCACAGGAGGCCGAGCGCCACGTCGGAGGCGCCCGACGCGCTGGTCAGCGTGAAATGCGCGCCGCGCAACGCGCCGACCGCCGCAATCGCCCCGATGATCGACAGGCCGCGCCCCTCGCGCGTGGTGCGGGCGTCGCCGAGCGCCAGGAAGGCGAACAGCGTGAACGAGATCGGCAACAGCGGCTGGGTCAGCCGGTCGTGCAACTCCGACCGCAATCGCCCGGCGTTGTTGCGGGCGTAGTCGTCGGGATGGGGGCCGCCCGCGGTCATCAACTCTTCCGTCGAGCGCTCGCTCGGCCGATAGACCGGCGCGGTCGCCGCCGGCGTCATCGCCGACAGGTCGAAGGCGTAGGACTGGAAGTCGATCAGCGACAGATTGCCGTCCGGCTGTGTTCGCCGTTCGATCACCCCGTCGCGCATCACCAGCAGCGTCTTGCCGAACATTTCGACGATCGAGGCCTGGTCGGCGATGTAGGTGAAGGCGATCGCCGGATCGCGCGCGTCCTCGACGAACAATCCGCCGAGCGACCCGTCTGGGGCGCGCGAGCGGATGTGGAAGGTGAGGTTCTTCTCGATCGAGACGAACTTGCCGGGCTGCACCAGATTGGCGACCAGATCGATGTTGATCTGGGCGAGGTTCTGCCGGAGCTCCCGCAGCGCCGTCGGCGATCCCCACACCGACAGGAACATCATGCTCGCCGCCACCAGCCCGGCGAGGACCAGGAGCGGCCTCAGGACGATGCCGCGCGACGCGCCGGAGGCGTTGAGGACGACGAGCTCGCTGTCGGCGTTGAGCGCGTTGAGGGTCTGGATCGCCGCGATCAGCACCGCGAAGGGCGCCACGACGATCGTCAGGAAGGGCAGGGCGAGCGCGGTGATCTTGAAGAAGACGAGCAGCGCCGCGCCCTTGGCGGTGACGAGGTTCATCTGCCGGAGCGCCTGCGTCGCCCACACCACTCCGATCAGCGCCCCCAGAGACATCAGGAAGGCGCCTGCCGCACGGCGAAAGATGTATCGCTCGACGAGCCGCATTCCGGTCCGTTCGTCCTCTCGCCTCGGCGAAGGCTCTCGAGCCCTCGCGCGACCGATCCCCTCGGGGATCGTTCATGACCGCGTCCGGCCCTTCGATCAACCCCGAGACGATCGCCGTCCCCGAAGATGCATCAAGCGCCGAAATGCCTAACGGTTCACTTTGAAACATGGTTAACGGATGGCGACATCGTGTCGTCGCGTCGTCGTGGGCGTCCGGCGCTTGCGGGCGGGCCGCGTCCGCTCCACATTCTCTCCTCTCGGCGCGCCGCGTCGCGCCTCTGAAACCTCGGAGTCTCGTTCGAAATGCCGCAGCCCTCGATCGCCTTCGCCAAGCCGGACGCCGCCGTCTCCGGCGTGCTCGTCGTCGTCGTCGCCGAAGACCTGACCCTGCCGCCGATCGCGGCGGCCCTCGACGAGAAGACCGGCGGCGCGCTCGCCCGCGCCATCGCCAAGGCCGCCTTCAAGGGCAAGGGCTTTGCGACCCTCGACGTCGTCGCCCCCGCCGGCGTCGATCTCGACCGCGTCCTGATCGTCGGCGTCGGCAAGGTCGCCGAGCTGACCGAAAAGGATTGGCTGAAGCTCGGCGGCGTCGTCGCCGGCAAGCTGATCGAGGCCAAGGCCGCGACCGCGACGCTGCTGCTCGAGCGCGCCGACGGGGAGGCGATCGTCAGCGAGCGCGCCGTCGACGTCGCCCTCGGCGTCCGCCTGCGCGCCTTCGACTTCGACCGCTACAAGACCAAGAAGAAGGACGAGGACGAAAAGCCCGCTCTCGCCCTGACCCTCTCGCTCGCCGATCACGCCGCCGCCAAGAAGCTCTGGAAGGCGCGCGGCGAGGCGATCGCCGACGGCGTGACGCTGACCCGCGACCTGATCTGCGAGCCGGCCAACGTGCTCGGCACCGAGGAGTTCGCCAAGCGCGCCGAGAAGCTCGAAAAGCTCGGCGTCGAGATCGAGATCCTCGGCGAAAAGGAACTGAAGAAGGCCGGCTGGAACGCGCTCCTCGGCGTCGCTCAAGGCTCGAAGCGGCCGCCGCGCGTGGTGATCATGCGTTGGATGGGCGGTGAGAAGGACGAAGCCCCGATCGCCTTCGTCGGCAAGGGCGTCGTCTTCGATTCCGGCGGCATCTCGATCAAGCCGGCCGCCGGCATGGAGGACATGAAGGGCGACATGGGCGGCGCGGCGGTGGTCACCGGCCTGATGCACGCGCTCGCGGCGCGCAAGGCCAAGGTCAACGCCGTCGGCGCGATCGGCCTCGTCGAGAACATGCCCGACGCCGGCGCCCAGCGCCCCGGCGACATCGTCACCTCGCTCTCCGGCCAGACCATCGAGGTGATCAACACCGACGCCGAGGGCCGTCTCGTCCTCTGCGACGTGCTCTGGCACGTCAAGGAGACGGTCAAGCCCGCCGCAATCGTCGATCTGGCGACCCTGACCGGCGCGATCCTGGTGGCGCTCGGCAAGATCAACGCCGGCCTCTTCTCCAACGACGACACGCTCGCCGAACGCATCGCCGCCGCCGGCCTCGTCACCGGCGAGACGGTGTGGCGCATGCCGCTCGCCCCCGAATACGACAAGCTGATCGATTCGACCTGGGCCGACATGAAGAACACCGGCGGCCGCGACGCCGGCTCGATCACCGCCGCGCAGTTCCTCAAGCGCTTCGTCGGCGACGTGCCGTGGGCGCATCTCGACGTCGCCGGCACCGCGATGGGCAGCCCGCAGACCGACCTCAACAAGGTCTGGGCGTCGGGCTGGGGCGTGCGTCTGCTCGACCGCCTCGTCGCCGACCACTACGAGAAGTGAGGCGAGGGGGTGCGTCCCCCTCCCGATCTCGGATCGCCCGCGAGCCGGTCATGACCGAAGCCCTGTTCTATCATCTCCAGACGCGCACCCTCGAGCAGGCCCTGCCGGGCCTGCTCGAGAAATGCCTCGAGCGCGGCTGGCGGACGGTGGTCCAGACCGGCTCGGTCGAGCGTCGCGACGCCCTCGACGGAGCGCTCTGGACCTATTCGGAGGAGAGTTTCCTGCCGCACGGCGTGCGGCCGGAGGAATTGAACGATCGCGCCATCCGGCTCACCGCCGAGCCCGATCCGGCCGCCGGCGCGACCGTGCGCTTCCTCGTCGACCGCGCGTCTCTTCCCGAGGACGCGAGCCTCTACGACCGCATCGTCTTCGTCTTCGACGGCAACGATGCGGACGCGGTGCTCGACGCCCGCGAGCAGTGGAAGGCGGTGAAGAGCGCCGGCATGACGCCGACCTACTGGATCCAGGACGAGCGGGGGCGGTGGTCGAAGAAGGCGTGAGCCGGCCTGGAACTTGCTCCTTCCCCTCGAGCCGCCGGCCTTGTCGCAAATCCGACGAGGCGAGCGTCGACAAGGAGCCGGGCCCCATGAAGATCGTCCTCGACCGCGACCTCGTCGAAGCCTTCGTCGCCGATTTTCCCGAGCGGCGGCATCTCCTCGCGCAACCGCGCTTCTCCGATCGCGTCGAGATCGGCCTCGGGCGTCTCGACGCCGCCGAGATCGTCCGCCTCTCCGATCTCGTCGCGGCGAGGGACGGCGTCGATCGCGGCCGGCGCGACCAACTCGCCGCCTTGGCGCGGGCGAGCGCGGCGACGGGCGAGACCTTCGGCCCCGACGATCTCGATCGGCTCGCCCCGGCGCTGGCGCTCTTCCTGGCGGAGGGCGCGATCCGGGGTTGGCTCTTCCGTATGGAGTCGAACGGCCGGCCCCAGCCCTGGCTGGTCTCGCGGCTCGACTACACCCCGCCCGGGGAAGAGGAATCCGGCCGCATCGTCGTCGAGCTCAAGGCCAACACCCGCGGCAAGATCGTCGCCGAGACCCTGCTGATTCGCTCTCGCGATCTCGACGGGCGGCCCGTCGCCGCCATCCTCGCCCGGCTCGGCTGGCTGAAGGAGGACGCCGATCTGATCGCCGCCTTCGACGAGCGGTCGACCCGCTATTTCGACTGGCGCGCCCGTTTCGGCGAACAGTTCACCGGGCTCGGCGTCGGCGTCTTCGCCGAGGATCCGCAGAGCGGCCGTCGCGACGCCGATTGGGCGCGCAAGGCGATCGTCGTGCTCTCGTCCTCCGGCCAGCCGGCGCGCCTCGTCGTCGACGAGGAGATCCTCGGTGAGCGCGCGCTCGGCGGTGACGGCTCCGGCCACTTCCTCGACAAGCTGATCCGGCGCTCCGGCAAGGCCGATTGGTTCGATCGCGCCGGCGACCGCGCCCTGAAGGCGGCGGAAGAGGCGATCCCGCACGGATGTTTCACCGAAGTGCCGGTGCATCCGCTGATCTTCTTCTTCCACCTCGAACTCAATCACCACGTCTGGGTCCACGTCGACGACGTCGCCCCTTACGTCTATCGACCGGACCTGAAGACCAAGCTGGTGCTGCCGCCCGAACAGATCGACCTCGTCGACATCCTCGTCGCCGAGATGGACACGCTGATGGAGGACGTCGTCGCCGGAAAGTCGGGCGGCACCACCGTGCTCTGCGCCGGCCCGCCCGGCGTCGGCAAGACCCTGACCGCGGAGGTCTATTCCGAGATCGTCGGCCGGCCGCTCTACCGCGTCCATTCCGGCCAGCTCGGCCTCGACGTCGCGCAGATGGAGCAGGCGCTGAAGGAGGCGCTGACCCGGGCGCAACGCTGGGGCGCGGTCATGCTGATCGACGAGGCCGACGTCTACATCAAACGTCGCCGCGACGATCTGCGCATGAACGCGGTGGTCGGCGTCTTCCTGCGCGTCCTCGAATATTTCAACGGCCTGCTGTTCCTGACCACCAATCGCGTCGACGACATCGACGAGGCGATCGTCTCGCGCTGCATCGCGCTGATCAAATACCACGCCCCCGACGCCGCCGACCGCACGCGGATCTGGCGCGTCATGGCCGAGCAGTTCGCTCTCGACCTTTCGGACGATCTGATCGCCGCCCTCGTCGAGCAGTTCCCCGCCGCCACCGGCCGCGACATCAAGGGATTGGCCAAACTGGTCGCCAAGTTCCTGGTCAGGAAGGGTGGACGTCCCAGCCTCGAGGCGTTCCGCCGCTGCGCCGTCTTCCGCGCCCTCGACGTGCCGCCCTTGCCCGAGTGAACACGGTTCACCATGATGGCGGCTCCGAGGAGTCGCGCCGATGCCCCGTCGCCTGCCCCATGACCACGACGAGATGCGCGCCCGCGCGATCGCGGCGGCGCGCGCCGCGATCTCCGAGGGCGGGCTCGCCGCCCTCTCGGCGCGCCAGATCGCCGGCGAGCTCGGCTGTTCCGTCGGCTCGCTCTACAACCTCTTCGTCGATCTCGACGATCTCGTGCTGCACGTCGCCGCCTCGGTGGTCGCGGACATGCGGGCGGCGCTCTTCGACGAGCCTCTGCCGGCCGATCCCGGCGCGGCGCTGCGCACGCTCGCCCGGCGCTATCTCGCCCATGCCCGCGCCGCCGGGCGTCTCTTCGCCACGATCTTCGAGCACGAACCGCGACACGACCGTCCGACGCCCGCCTGGCACCTCGCCGGGATCGAAGAGATCTTCGCAGCGGTCGCCGCCGTCGCCGGACGAGCGGCGGGCGAGGGCGTCGAGCGGCGCGACGTCGAGGCGCTGTGGGCCGCGGTCCACGGCGTCGCCGCGCTCGCCGTCCGCGACAAGCTCGCCTTCGTCGCCCGCAGCGACGCCGAGACGTTGGTCGACACGATCGTCGCGCGTTTCCTCGCCGCCTGACCGCGACGTCCGCCGGGCCCGTGGGGGGCACATTCTTTACGCCTCTGCCCTAAGGTCGTTTGCCGGCGGTTCCGCCGGACGGCGTTGCGGATCGCTCTGCTCCGACCTTCGGCCGCCGCCAGTCTCACGGGTCGGGAGCCCATGACACCTCGACGACGCCTGATCTTCTACACGACCTCTCTGTCCGGCGGCGGCGGCGAACGCGTCTGGGCGGTGCTCGCCTCGGCCCTGGCGCGGCGTGGCCACCGCGTGACCTTCGCCGTCGATTTCGCGGCCGAGGAGAACCGCCCGTTTCTCGACGAGCGCGTCGAT
The DNA here is from genome assembly GCA_021286855.1 of Hyphomicrobiales bacterium. Classification (GTDB taxonomy): domain Bacteria; phylum Pseudomonadota; class Alphaproteobacteria; order Rhizobiales; family Ancalomicrobiaceae; genus Pinisolibacter. The sequence continues at coordinate 74,575 of JAJTBO010000012.1, forward strand.
CTGGTCGATCTGGGAAGCGCCCATCTGCGCTCGCTCGGAGCGTTGACGGGGTTGGTGCGTCGTGAACGGCCCGATCTCGTCTTCTCCGCGCTCGGCGGCAGCGACATCAAGGCGACCCTCGCCGGTCTCGTCGCCGGCCGACCCGGCCGCGTCGTCGGCTCGTTCCACGGTTATCTCGCCAACGAGACCGGCCGCTTCGGCCGCCTGCACTTCGCCTTCGCCCGCGCCATCACCGCCGCCTCGGCCGCCACCGTCTGCGTCTCCGACGGATTGCGTCGCTCGGTGGTGGAGGAATGGGGCGGTCGCGCCGACAAGTGCGTGCGCATCTACAACCCGATCGAGGTTCACGGCGTCGTCCCCGACCTCGACGCCGCCGCGCTGGCGGCGCATCCGCCGATCGTCCTGGCCGCCGGCCGGTTGGTCGCGGTGAAGGGATTCGAAGACCTCCTCGCCGCCTTCGCTCTCGTCCGCACGCCGGACGCCCGTCTGGTCATCCTCGGTGACGGACCGGACCGCAGCGCCCTGCTCGAGCAGGCCCGCGCCCTGGGCGTCGCCGATCGCCTGGATCTGCCCGGCTACGTCGTCGAGCCCTGGAGTTGGTTCGCTCGCGCCCGCTGCTTCGCCCTCTCGTCACGCGTCGAAGCCTTCGGCAATGTCGTCGTCGAGGCGCTGGCGCACGGCCTGCCGGTCGTCGCGACGCCCTGCGACGGACCGAGCGAGATCCTGAACGATCCGGCGTTCGGCCGCCTCGTGCCGATCGACGATCCCGCCGCCTGGGCCGCCGCCCTCGACGCCGCCCTCGCCGGCCCCGGCGATCCCGAACCGCGCCGCCGCCGCGCCGAAGATTTCTCGGTCGATCGGGCCGCCGACGCCTACGAGGCGCTGATCGATCGCCTGCTCGGCTGAGCCGCCGACGCCTCACCCGTCCGAGCGTGCCCGCAGTGACCAAAGGTCGCGACGTCGGACGGCGATGTCGCTTCGGTGAGAAATGCGTCGCAAGTTGCGGCGCCTGTCGCAACTCGAGACATTTCAGTTTTGATTTTCCGCCGGGCGGCGATTGATGTTTTTCGGCGCACAAATCTGCGATGGCGTCTCGAAGACGATCGACAAGTTGCCGCATGTGGACTTGCCGCGGGTGGAATTAGAATGTCTTCGACGGCGCGAGACGCCGCCGAAGACAGCGGAGAACTGATCCGTGACGGCGAAACGGAGGTTTCGCCGCTGCAAACGACTATGCCGTCGCAGTTCTCCTCCGACATCTCGAAAAATCGGAACGAGGCGTGTCGTCGCCTCCGCGCTCGGCGGTTCGTGGGCCGAGGCGCGGCGTGGGCGCGCCGTCGTTTCGCCGACAGGGAAGGCTCCCGACATGTTCAAGACCACGCTCACCGCTCTCGCCGCCGGCCTCGTCATGACCGTCGCCGCCGCCGCCGCCGACACCTCGAAACTCGTCCTGCCCGGCGACATCACGCTCGAACAGGCGACGAAGGCGATCGAGGCGGCCCAGGCCAAGGCGAAGCAGCAGGACACCTTGATGAACATCGCGATCGTCGACGCCGGCGGCAATCTGAAGGCCTTCGCCCGCATGGAGGGCGCCTTCCTCGGTTCGGTCGACATTTCGATCAAGAAGGCCAAGACCGCGCGCCTGTTCAACATGCCGACCAAGGATCTCGGCGCGATCTCGCAGGTCGGTCAGCCGCTCTACGGCATCGAGGTGACCAACGGCGGTCTCGTGGTGTTCGGCGGCGGCGAGCTGATCAAGGACAAGAACGGCCTGATCATCGGCGCGATCGGCGTCTCCGGTTCGTCGGTCGAAAACGACATGGCCGTGGCCCAGGCCGGCGCCGCCGCGCTCGCCCACTGAAACGTGCGGTGGGGCCGGGCGCGTCGATCCCTCGATACGCTCGGCCCCTCCCGCATCAGCGCCGAGACCCTCGGCGTGCGCCGATCAAAGCGCCGTCGGGAGGAAGGGCCGCGACGGGAGACGCTCGCAGTCGCGGAGATGCGCGGCTCATCCGTCCAGCGCGGCGCGTTCGGCTTCTTCGTGCTCGGCGGAGAGCTCGAGCCAGGTCTCTTCGGTCTCGGCGAGCGCCTTCTCCGCGTCGGAGCGCGCCTTCATCAGCCGCGTCCCCTTGGCCGCGTCGCGGGTGAAGAGATCGGGCTGGGCGAGCTCGCCGTCGAGCTTCTCGATCTCCTTCTGGAGCTTCTCGATCCGCGCCTCGGCGTCCTTGATCTTCTTCCGGAGCGGCGCGAGGTTTTCGCGCAGCGCCGCCGCCGCCCGCCGCCGGTCGAGCGCCGAGACCCGGCCCTCCTCGCCGCCGCCCGCCTTCTCCGCCGACTTCGACGGACCCTCCAGCACCAGGCGGCGATAGTCGTCGAGATCGCCGTCGAACTCCTTGACAGTGCCGTCGGCGACGACCAGCAGCCGGTCGGCGGTCGCCTCGACCAGATGGCGGTCGTGCGAGATGAGGATTACCGCGCCCTCGTAATCGTTGATGGCGCGTATCAGAGCTTCGCGGCTGTCGATGTCGAGATGGTTGGTCGGTTCGTCGAGGATCATCAGGTTCGGCCCGCCGAAGGTGGCGAGCCCCATCAGCAGCCGCGCCTTCTCGCCGCCGGAGAGATCCTTGGCAGCGGTGTCCATCCGGCTCGTCGGCAGGCCCATCTGAGCGACGCGCGAGCGCGCCTTCGCCTCCGGCTCGTTCGGTATCAACCGCGCCACGTGTTGGAACGGCGTCTCCTCCGGCCGCAACTCGTCGAGCTGATGCTGGGCGAAATAGGCGATCGACAGCTTGTTCGCCCGCGCCACCCGGCCCGACTGCGCCTCGAGCTTCTCGGCGATCAGCTTGGCGAAGGTCGACTTGCCGTTGCCGTTCGAGCCCAGGAGCGCGATGCGGTCGTCGACGTCGATCCGCATCGTGATCTTCCTGAGGATCGGTTTCCCCGCCTCATAGCCGACCGCGACGTCGTCGAGCGCCAGGATCGGCGGCGACAGCCGCGCCACCGGTTGCGGGAAGGCGAGGGGCAGGGCCGATTCGTCGGTGATCGCGGCGATCGGCTGCAGCTTGGCCAGCGCCTTCATCCGGCTCTGCGCCTGCCGCGCCTTGGTCGCCTTGGCCTTGAACCGGTCGATGAAGGCCTGCATGTGGGCGCGCTGCGCCTCCTGCTTCTCGGCCATCTTCTGGGTGAGGATCATCTTTTCGCGGCGCTGCCGCTCGAAGCCGTCGTAGCCGCCGCGATAGGCGACGAGCTTGCCGTGATCGAGATGGACGATCATGTCGACGGCGGCGTTGAGCATGTCGCGGTCGTGGGAGATCACCACGACGGTGTGCGGATAACGCCGCACGTAGTCCTCGAGCCACAAGGTGCCTTCGAGGTCGAGATAGTTGGTCGGCTCGTCGAGGAGCAACAGGTCGGGCTCGGCGAACAGCACCGCGGCGAGCGCCACCCGCATCCGCCAGCCGCCGGAGAAGTCCGAACACGGCCGGGCCTGCGCCTCGTGCGAGAAGCCGAGGCCGGCGAGGATCGTCGCGGCGCGCGATTCGGCCGAATGCGCGCCGATGTCGGCGAGCCGGGCGTGGATCTCGCCGATGCGGCCGGGATCCGTGGCGGTCTCGGCCTCGGCGAGGAGGCTCGCCCGTTCCTTGTCGGCGGCGAGCACGAAGTCGAGGAGGCTGATCGCCGAGCCCGGCGCCTCCTGCGCCACCTGCCCGATCTTCGCCGCCTTCGGCAGCTGGATGACGCCGCTCTCCGCCGTCCACTCGCCGGTGATCAGCTTGAACAGGGTCGACTTGCCGGCGCCGTTGCGGCCGACGAATCCGGCCTTCGCCCCGGTCGGGACGACCACGGAGGCCTCCTCGAGCAGGGTGCGGCCGGCGATACGGAAGGTGAGGTCCTGGACGACGAGCATGGCGGCTTGTCTAGCTCGAGACGGGCGAGGCGTCGACCGCGTCGACGCCGGCCCGCTTCGGGTTCGACTCGATTCGGGGGTGGGTCGAACGCGGTGCGCGATCGTTCGAGCGGAAGCGTTCGCATCGAGCCGTTGCGCGCAAGCGAGACAGGGACGTCGTCTCCGCCATCGAACCGATTCGCCTCGGGATCGCCCCGAAGTCTTTACGTTTCGGTAACGAACGGCGGGCACAACGGAAGGCGTGGGGCGCGGCCCGCCCCATCCTCCATATCTTCTTCATTTCGCACGACGTTCGCGGGTTCCACGGAATCGACGCGCCCGCCGGCGAAAACCTTTTTGGATTGGAACGGATCGATGAAGCCGAGCTTCGACACCCGCATTCTCGTTCTCGGACTGGTCGTCCTCGCCGCGTTGGCGGTCCGTCCGGTCGAACGCATGCGGCTCGATCCGCAGACCACCGGCTCGATCTCCGCCGTCGCGCCGCGTTGATCGGCGACCGCCCGAACGCGGGCGTTGATCCTTTCGAGAGGATCTCGAGCTAGGCTCGGCCGCGATTTCGCATCGACGGGGGACGTCATGACGGTACTGGTGACGGGCGGCTGCGGCTATATCGGCAGCCATCTGGTGTGGGCGCTCGCCGATCGCGGTGAGAAGGTGGTCGTCCTCGACGATCTCTCGACCGGCTTCGACTGGGCGATCCCGCCCGAGGCCGAACTGGTGCGCGGCGACATCGGCGACCGCGCCCTGCTCGACACCCTACTCGAGACGCGCGGCGTCGACGCCATCGTCCATTTCGCCGGCTCGATCATCGTGCCGGAGAGCGTCGCCGACCCGCTCAAGTACTATGGCAACAACACCGTCAAGTCGCGCGAGCTGATCGCCGCCGCCGTCCGGCACGGCGTGAAGGCCTTCGTCTTCTCCTCGACCGCCGCCGTCTACGGCGAACCGGAGATCGTCCCGGCGCCCGAGGACGCCCGCCTCGATCCGGTCTCGCCCTACGGCTCGTCGAAGCTGATGACCGAGATCATGCTGCGCGACGTCGCCCGCGCCCATGACTTCCGCTACACGGCGCTGCGCTACTTCAACGTCGCCGGCGCCGACCCGAAGGGCCGCACCGGTCAGTCGACCAAGGGCGCGACCCATCTGATCAAGGTCGCCTGCGAGGCCTATCTCGGCCTCAGGCCACAGATTCAGATCTTCGGCGACGATTTCGACACGCCCGACGGCACCGGCGTGCGCGACTACATCCACGTCGCCGATCTCGCCGACGCCCATGTCCTCGCCCTCGACCGGCTGCGCGGCGGCGCGCCGTCGCTGGTCGCCAATTGCGGCTACGGCCGCGGCTTCTCGGTGCTCGAGGTGCTGCGTTCGGTCGAACGCGTCACCGGCGCGGCCCTGCCGGTCCTGCGCGGTCCCCGCCGCGCCGGCGATCCGGCGAGCCTCGTCGCCCGCGTCGACCGCATCCACGCCGAACTCGACTGGCGGCCGAAGTGGGACGACCTCGACACGATCGTCGGCCACGCCCTCGCCTGGGAGAAGGCGCTGATCACCCGCAATCGGGTCTGACGGTCACCCCACGACGGTGAGCCCCGCAGCCCGCGCCGCTTCCGGAAAGGCCGAGACGAGGCTCGCCCGATCGGCCTTCACAACGCCGCGCTCGGTGATCAGCCCGGTGATGAGCCGCGCCGGCGTGACGTCGAAGCCGTAGTTGGCGACCCGCGCGCCCTCCGGCACGATTCGAACCGTCTCGATCCGCCCGTCCTCGGTCGCGCCGCGCATGTGGCTGACCTCCTCGCCGGCGCGCTCCTCGATCGGGATCTCGGCGACGCCGTCGCCGAGCCGGAAGTCGATCGTCGGCGAGGGCAGGGCGACGTAGAACGGCACGCCGGTGTCATGCGCGGCGAGCGCCTTCAGATAGGTGCCGATCTTGTTGCAGACGTCGCCTCGCGCCGTGGTGCGGTCGGTGCCGACGACGACCACGTCGACCAGCCCGTGCTGCATCAGATGGCCGCCGGCGTTGTCGGGGACGACGGTGTGCGGCACGCCGCGTTCGCCGAGCTCCCACGAGGTCAGCGAGGCGCCCTGATTGCGCGGCCGCGTCTCGTCGACCCAGACGTGGATCGGCAGTCCGGCCGCGAACGCCTTGTAGATCGGCGCGGTGGCGGTGCCCCATTCGACGCAGGCGAGCCGACCGGCGTTGCAATGGGTGAGCACGTTCAGCGTCGCGCCGGCCGGTTTCCGCGTCAGGATCTCCCGGAAGATCGAAAGCCCGTGGTCGCCGATCGCCGAACAGATCGCCACGTCGTCCTCGGCGATCGCGTCGGCCGCCCGCATCGCCGCCTCGGCGCGCGCCTCGATCGGCAGGGCGGTGAGCCGCGCCCGCATCTCGTCGAGCGCCCAGGCGAGATTGACCGCCGTCGGACGCGTCCGGATCAGTCGAGCGCAGGCCGCTTCGAGCGCCGCGTCGCTCGCCTCCCGACGCATCGCCAGCGCCACGCCGTAGGCCGCCGTCGCCCCGATCAACGGCGCGCCGCGCACCCGCATCGTCTCGATCGCCTCGGCCGCGTCCTCGAGCCCGTCGAGCCGCGCGATCACGCCGCGATGCGGCAGCTCGGTCTGATCGATGATCTCGACCGCGCCTTCGGCGGTCCTCAGAATCGGGCGACGTCCCCGCATGGTTCGGCTCCCCTGTCGAACGCTTGTCCCTCAGACTAGGTCGCTTTCGCGGCCTTGGCGACGGTCGTCCCGAAGGGGTGTCTTCGGAAAGACGCCGCCCATTCGAGAGGCGGGTTGCACACGTCTCGAGCAGCACGCGGAGGCAGGCGGTCGAATCAACCCAGAAAACCCCTTCGCAGGCGCCGAAAATCCTCATGGAAATTTAACAATTCCAATCTGTTGGCGCTTTCGAGGGGAAATGTGTGACGGCAATGCAACATGGCTCCCGCAACCCGCGGAACGTCCCCCTTCGGGCCGCGGATTTCACTTCCCGGAAAATTGCGACGGCGTATGTTGGACCCGATCGACGACGTCGGGCGATTTCGATCCGTGTCGGGAGTGGTCGAGCGGTCCGGGGGTCGGGCCGAGCTCGTCGTCGTGAACATCCTTCCCAGGGGAGTGCATCATGAACTTCAAGACCGTTCTTCTCGCCGCCGCCGCGCTCGGCGTCGCCGGCACGGCCCAGGCGGCCGACCTCGCCAAGAAGGCTCCGGCCGCGGCGAACTACGTCAAGATCTGCGACGCCTACGGCGCCGGCTTCTTCTACATCCCGGGCTCGGACACCTGCCTGAAGATCGGCGGCTACGTCCGCGCCGAGCTGCGCACCTACAGCCACGATCGTGACTGGGGCGGCTCCTACGGCTGGTCGACCCGCACGCAGCACGGCGTTTCCACCCGCGCCCGCGCCGACCTGACCTTCGACGCCCGCACCGCCACCGAATTCGGCCTGCTGCGCTCCTATGTCGACCTCTACATGACGGTCGATTCGACGAGCAACGCCGCCACCACCACGCTCGACAAGGCCTTCATCCAGTTCGGTGGTCTGACCGCCGGTCGCGCCACCTCGTTCTTCGACTTCTGGACGGGCGAGACCTACGGCTCCTTCTTCGAGCCGGCGCATTCGGACACCAACATCAATCTGTTCGGCTACACCTTCGCCTTCGGCAACGGCATCACCGCCTCCGTGTCGATCGAAGATCCGTCGACCGGCTCGGCCGGCCGTCGCGACGGCAACGGCGCCTCGCCCTACGCCGGCGTGAAGATGCCCGACCTGGTCGCCAACGTGAACATCGCTCAGGCCTGGGGTTCGGCCCAGCTCATGGCGGCGCTGCACCAGAACTATTCGGCGATCGCCAAGGGCGGCGTCGACAGCGACAAAATGGGCTACGCGATCGGCGCCGGCGTGAAGATCAACCTGCCGATGCTCGGCGCGTCCGATCAGCTCGCCATCCAGGCGGCTTACGGCAAGGGCGCCGTCTCCTACGTCTCGCCCGACTGGGGGCAGGACGCCAACTCGGCGGCGCGTGACTTCTATGTCCCGGCCACCTCGATCGAGCAGTCGGACGCCTGGAGCATCGCCGCCGGCCTGACCCATGGCTGGACCAAGACGATCAGCACCTCGATCGAGGGCTCCTACGCCTCCTTCGATCTGCCGAAGACCTCCGCCTCCGACTTCAAGCAGTGGGACGTTCAGGGCAACATCGTCTGGACCCCGGTCGACAACCTGACGATCGGCGCCGAGGTCGAGTACCGCTACGTCGACTACGCCGCCGCCTCCGGCCTCAAGGATGTCGGCGCCTTCGTCGGCCTGCTGCGCATCCAGCGCAACTTCTGATCCGGATCGCGCTGGCGCGAATCGAAAAGAGACCCGGCGGGCGACCGCCGGGTCTCTTCGTTCGAGGGGGGATTCGCGGGAGCGGCGAATCGCGGCGTCGTTTCCCGTCCAGAGGCGACGGCGTCTGCGCCGCCGGAATCGAGGCCGCGGGTGCGCGCCGGGTTGCGAATTGGTTTCGAAGGTCGCCATTTTCCTCGTCGAATTAAGGATTTGTTGGGAAATGGCGACAGCTGCGCGGCGATTTTGTGTCCTTTGCGCAACAGCGTCGCCACGACCGTCCTCCGACCCCGTCTCGGGGGCTTCTCTAACCGGAGCGACGATGTATTGTCCCCTCAACCGGTGACGAAACGGGCAGCAGTTCGCGTCGTCATGTGGGGATCGGGTCAGGATCCCGACCGGTTTCTGTTTGAAGACAGGGGGAACACATGAACTTCAAGCTCGCTCTCGCGGCTGCTGCCGTCGTCGGTCTCGCCGGCACCGCTCAGGCCGCCGACCTCGCCAAGAAGGCTCCGGCCGCGGCGAACTACGTGAAGATCTGCGACGCCTACGGCGCCGGCTACTTCTACATCCCGGGCACCGAGACCTGCCTCAAGATCGGCGGCTACATCCGCGCCGAGCTGCGCGCCGGTGGCCACAACAACACCGGCCCGGTTCTCGGCAAGTCGCTCGGCTCCAAGCGCACCGAGAACGCGGTCAACACCCGCGCTCGCGCCGACATCACCTTCGACGCCCGCACCGCGACCGAGTACGGTCTCCTGCGTTCGTTCGCCGAACTGAAGTTCACCAATGACTCGACCCAGAATGGCGCCTCTTCGGGCAACATGAAGTCCGAGCTCATCCAGGCCTTCATCCAGTTCGGTGGCCTGACCGCCGGCCGCGCCGAGTCGTTCTTCGACTTCATCGCCGGCGGCTACAACATCGGCATCATCGAGCCGGATTCGACCGACCAGCACGTCAACCTGTTCGGCTACACCTTCGCCTTCGGCAACGGCATCACTGCCTCGGTCGCGGTCGAAGATCAGTCCACCGCCGACAACTACGCGCTGTTCGGCAAGGGCCCGTACTCGGCCATCAAGATGCCCGACCTCGTCGCCAACGTCGCGATCGCCCAGGCTTGGGGTCGCGCTCAGGTGATGGGCGTCCTGCATCAGAACTACTCGGCCGCTTCGGTGGCCGGCGGCCTCGACAGCGACAAGTATGGCTATGCCATCGGCGCCGGCGTCGAAGTCAACCTGCCGATGCTCGCCGCTGGCGACAAGGCCTACATCCAGGGCGTGTACACCAAGGGCGCTGTCGGCCGCGTGCTGATCAACACCCCGTCCTCGACCTACGTGACCGTGTCGGACTTCGGCACCGTCGGCACCTCGCTCGAGCAGTCGACCGCTTGGGCGATCAACGGTGGCTTCCATCACGAGTTCACCAAGACCATCGAGGCCAACCTCGGCGCGTCCTACCTGAAGTACGAGGACTTCGCGACCGCGAACACCAACGACTTCTCGCAGTACGTCGTCGGCGCGGACATCCGTTGGAAGCCGGTTTCGGGCTTCTACATCGGCGCCGCCCTCGACTACTACAACGTCGATTACAAGCCGGCCGGCATCTCGAACGGCGACGCTTGGATCGCGACCCTGCGCGTCAACCGCTCGTTCTGATCTCTCTGAGATCGGTTGAGAATTGGAACCCGGCGAGCAATCGCCGGGTTCTTTCTTTTTGACATGCGTTTGCGAAATCCCTCGCGGGAGGGGAGCGCATCGCGGCTTCGAAGAAGCGCGCCGCGACGCTGCATCCCTTCGACCCCGTCGGCCGCGTGATCGTCTCCATCTCCCTTCGCCGAAGGCAAGAATCGCCGCGACGTCCCCGTTCTACGGTTGCCCGTTGCGCCCCCCATGCTAATCTCCCGGCGACTTCGACGGCCCCGGCGTCGTCGGTTTTCGTCGAGGGGACGCGCGCCGGCCCCGACCTTCGCCGCCGCGCCCGAACAGGGGAGCCGCTCCATGCGCAGGTTCGGATGGTTGCTGTACGACGGCCTGATCGCCGGCGGCGCGACGCTCGTCGCCGGTCTCTTCGCCTTCGGGCCGATCGCGGCGGACGTCACGGCGCGGACGACCGAACGCCTGAGGAGCGAAGGCCGCGCCTGGGCGACCGTCGCCTCGATCGACGGCCGCGACATCACGCTCGCCGGCGCCGCGCCCGAACCGCAGCTGCGCGCCCTGGCGGTGGAGAGCGCCGATCGGGTCTTCGGCGTCCGCGTCGTCACCGACGCGACCACCGTGCTGCCGCTCGCCACCCCCTATCCCTTCGACGCCGAACGCACCGCCGCCGGAGTGAAGCTGACCGGCGCCGTGCCGAACGAAGAGACCCGCGCGCTCCTGCGCAAGGCGGCGGCCGAGGTCGCCGGCGGTCGCCCCGTCGTCGACGAAACCGTGCTGGCGCGCGGCGCGCCGGCCGACTTCGCCGCTCGCGCCGGTTTCGCCGTCGCTCGTCTCGCGGATCTCACCGCCGGTCAGGCATCATGGTCCGGCGACGGCCTCTCGATCGGCGGCGACCCGCTCGACTTCGCGACCTGGCAGGCGCTGGAGCGCCGGCTCGCCTCCGAGCTTCCGGCCGGTGCGAAGCTCGTCGCCGATGCGCTGCGCACCCCCGCGCCGCCGCGCTGGAGCTTCTCGGCGACCACCGTCGATGGCCGCGTCGTGCTCGACGGGTTCCTCCCCGACGCCGCGACCCGCGATCGCGTCTTGAAGACGGCCTCTGCGGCCTTCCCGGGCGGCGTCGAAGATCGCACGATCCTCGCCCCCGGCGCGGCGGACGGGACGGCGGCGGCGATCGACTTCTCCCTGGCCGCCTTGTCGCGCCTCGTCGCCGGCGGCGCCAAGATCGACCCCGCCGGCTACACCATCGCCGGCAAGCCGAAGAGCTGGGAGGTCTATCGCGACCTCGAGGATCGCCTGAAGGCCGGCGGGCCGGGCGGTCTGCGCCTCGTCTCCGACGGTCTCGTGCCGGTCGCGCCCTCGCCCTACCGGTTCGCCCTGAAGGCGGCGAACGGCGGCGCGACGGTCGAAGGTCATCTGCCGGACGCCGCGGCGCGCGATCGCGTCTTTGCCGCGTTGAAGGCCGCCTTCGGGCGGGTCGACGGCGAGGTCGATCTCGCCCCCGGCGCGCCGAAGGGATTCGTCGACACGCTCGTGGCGCTGGCCCCGACGCTCGCCCGGTTCTCCGATCTCGGCTTCGATTTCGCCGATGGCGCGATCGATCTGAAGGGCGCCGCGCCGACCGCCGCGCTCGGCGAAAAGATCCTGGCGAAGCTGCGGTCGCTCCTGCCGACCGGGATCAGCCTGCGCGAGAGCGCGGTTTCGGCGCTGCCGCCGCCGCCGCAGGTCGACGCCGCCACCTGTCAGGCCGATCTCGCCGCGGTTCAGACCGGCGACAAGATCCATTTCGACACCGGCAAGGCGACCCTGCGCGAGGAGAGCGTCCGCGTCCTCGACGGGCTCGTCGTCGCCGCGCTGAAATGCACGTCGGCGCACGTCGCCGTCGAAGGCCACACCGACAGCGACGGCGACGAGACGGCGAATCAGGCTCTGTCGGAGGCGCGGGCCCGCGCCGTCGTCGAGTATCTGGTCGAGGGCGGCATCGCCGCCGATCGGCTCGCCGCGATCGGTTTCGGCGAGACCCGGCCGATCGCCGACAACGCCACCCCCGAGGGCCGGCAACAGAACCGCCGCATCGAATTCCGGGTCGAATGAGGAGAGGCGACATGATCTATCTGATTTCGAAACTGTGGCCTCTGATGGCGGCGGCCTTCGTCGTCGGCGGCGTCGTCGGCTGGCGCCGTCGCCGCGGCTCGGCCGAATGAGGGAGGACGATCGATGGTGATGCTGATCCTCGAAACCTTCGTCCTGATGCTCCTCTCGGCGGTGCTCGGCACCGCCCTCGGCTGGATGCTCGCCGAGGCCTATGGCGCGGAGACCGCGACCGATCGGCCGTGGCTGCGCGATCTGGGCGCGCTTCCCGCCGCCCCGGCGCTGCCGTCGGCGCCGGAGCTCCTGCCCGACGACGAACGCGCCCGCCTCGCCGCCGCTCTCGCCGAGACCCGGGCCGCGCCGGTGGAGTCCGCCCCGGTCGAACCGGCCGCGGCGCCCGTCGCCGAAGCGTCGATCGCGCCCGCGTCGGTCGAACCTGCGCCGGCGGAACCGGCGCCGGTCGCCCCCATCGCCGTCGAAGAACCGATCGTCGTCGAAGAGCCCGTCGCCCCGGTCGAGCCGCCGCCGCCGGTGATCGCCGCCGCCGACGCGGCGCGCGCGGCGGAAGCCGACGCCCATGGCGCGCGCCCGGCGGGCCTTCTCGGTCCGCGCGACGGCAAGGCAGACGATCTCAAGCGGATCAAGGGCATCGGCAAACAGAACGAAGCCCGGCTGAACGCTCTCGGCGTCTGGCACTTCGATCAGATCGCCGCCTGGACGCCGGCGAACATCGGCTGGGCCGGCTCCTTCCTGGCCTTCGTCGGCCGGATCGAGCGCGAGGACTGGGTCGGTCAGGCCAAGGTGCTGGCGGCCGGCGGAACCACCGAATTCGCCGCCCGCGTCGACGCCGGCGAAGTGCCGACCTCGAGCTCGGCCGGCTGAGGCGCACGAAGGCGGGATCCCCTTCCGAACGGCGCCTACGGGCGTCGTTCGCGTTTCAGGCGCCGACCCGGTCGAGGAAGGCGACCAGCGCATCGAGCGCCGCCGCGTCTTCGAACAGCGGCGCATGTCCCTCGTCGGGAGCCTCGTAGGTGTCGAGCCGGGGGTGATGCGCCTGCATCGCCGTGACCGTCTCCGGCGACAGGATGTCGGAGAGCGCGCCGCGCACCAGCAACACCGGCGCATCGGTCAGGCTGGTGAAGGCCGGCCAGAGGTCGGGCAGCGGCGTCGCCGGGTCGAGGCCCTTCATCGTGTGCGAGAGCGCCGGGTCGTAGTCGAGAGCCGGCCGTCCTTCGACGTCGCGGAACAGTCGCCGCGCGAATCGTTCGAAGCCGTCGTGGTCGAGACGGGGAAAGTCGCGGCGGTTGACGTGCGCCATCGCCTGCGTCAGCTCGTCCCAGCCCATGCCGGAGGGCAGGGCGCGTCCGACGTGATCCTTGATCCGCAGAAGACCGGTAAGCTCGACGACGACGCCGATGTCGTTCAACACCGCCGCCGCCACCAGCCCCGGCGCGACCAGCCCGGCGAGCATGGTGACGATGCCGCCGCGCGACGTGCCGAAGGCGGTGATCTCTTCGATGCCGAGCCGCGCCAGCCCGAGCCGGACGTCTTCGAGTTCGACCAGCGGCGTGTAGCGCTCCGGTCGGGGATCGTGCTGCGACGCGCCGCGGCCGCGGAAATCGAAGGTCACGCAGCGTCGCGCCGGCGAGCCGCCGTCCCCTCGGGTGAGCCGCGCCGCCACCGGTTCGAAGTCGCGCGAATTGCGCGTCAGCCCCGGCAGACAGACGACGGGCCGCCGGTCGGTCGATGTTGCGGGCGGATAGTCACGCCCGGCGAGCGCCAATCCGTCGGCGGAGAAATAGCGGAACGGCCGATGGGGCGTGCCGAGCGCATCGGGCGCGAGCGCGCCGAAGGCGATGCCCTCCGGGCCGTTCGACGTGGTTGCAGCGTCGGTCACGCGCATCTCCCTGGGCTCGATCGCGAGGAGGCGCAGGGTGCTCGGCGCGCCGCCGTCGACAAGGGGGCGAAAGTCTCAGTTCGAGCCGAACCAGGAGCCGACGCCCGACGGTTTGGTCGCCGGCAGCGAACCGGTCGACGACGGCCGCGCGCCGATGCCGCGCTTGAGGTCCTGCGCGATCTGCAGACGCTGGCCGTCGAGGCGGAACCGGTAGACCTGGAGGTTCTCCAAGACGCGCTGGACGTAGTTGCGCGTCTCCGAGAACGGGATGCGCTCCATCCAGTCGACGATGTCGACGTCGCCGGTGCGCGGGTCGCCATAGGCCTGGACCCAGTCGCGGATACGGCCCGGTCCGGCGTTGTAGCCGGCGATCGCCATCACGTAGTTGCCGTCGTAGTTGGACACCAATCGCGCGACATAGGCCGCGCCGAGACGGATGTTGTAGGCCGGATCGTTGCGCCAGGCGTCGCGATTGTAGGAGATGTTGAGATATTTCGCGGCGTCGCGGCCGGTGTCGGGCATCACCTGGAAGATGCCGGTGGCCCCGGCCGAGGAGACGACCGACTGATTGAACTCGCTCTCCTGCCGCATGATCGCGAAGGCCAACGCCTTCTCGAGGCCGGAAGTGTCGACGCCCGGGCTGACGCCGATCGGGAAGGCGCGCACTTCCATGTCCATGCCGCGCTGCGCGCCGGCCTTGCCGGCGGACACCGCGAGGTTCATCCAGCCCTGCTTCTCCATCATGTCGATCAGCGCGGCGATCTGGCCGGGCGTGCGCAGCGTCTCCGCCATGTGCTTGGAGAAGGTGGTGGCGAGATCCTTGCGACCGATCCGGCCGAACCGGCGCAGCGCCTCGAAGCGATCGTCGTGTTCGATCGCCGACTGATCGGCCGAGGTGATCGAGATCGTCCGATCGATGCCGAGATCGTTCATGCCGAGCTTGGCGCGCGCCATCTGGCCGTAGAAGGTGAAGCCGAACTCCGCCGCCTTGCGATAATAGCCGTCCGCCGATCCGCCGCCGCCGGCCTCCGCCGCCCGCCCCATCCAATAGAGGGCGCGGGCCCGCGTCACCGGTTTGCCGGAATCCTCGGCCACCGCCGCGAAATGCCTGAGCGCAGCCGACGGCTCCTTGAGGAAGCGCAGCGCGTACCAGCCGGCGTGGAAGTCGGCTTCCGCCTGATTGGCCGGGGTCGAGCCGGTATGGCCGACGACCACCCGATAGGCGGTCTTGGCGTCGCCCATGTCGATCAGCTTGCGGCTGACGATGCGCTTTTCTTCCCACCACTCGTCGGGACGACCGAGGAGCTTGGGATCCTTGGGCGCCTTCATCAGCCAGTCGGCCGCCTCCTGCCAGCGCTCGGTGCGCCGGGCGTATTGGGCGTGGGCGAAGACATAGGCCGGATCGCCGCGTAGCGCGCCGGGCACCGAATCGAGCAGCGAACCCGCGTTGCCCTGCTTCTTCTCGACCGCGAGGCCGGCCCGCGCCAGCGCCTCGTAGCCGGAGCCGAGCTTCTTCGCCGCCTCGAGCGCGTCGCCGGCGTGGCCCTTGAGCAGCGCCATGTCGAAGCGCGCCTTGTAGTCGCCCTGGCCGAGCAGCGATCCGAACTCGTTTTCGAGAACCTTCTGCTCGTCGTCGGTGAGCTTGTCGTCGCGATAGGCGTAGCGCGCCCACTGCGCGCCTTCCGACTTGCGCCCCTTCGCCACCAGCGCGCGGGCGAGCATGATCCGGCCGCGGTTGGAATAGGGCTTCGACCCCTGGAAGGCGTAGATCACGTCGTCGGCCGACGGATTTTCCTTTTCCAGCGCCTGTTCGGCGCGCTTGCGGAAGAGTTCGGGATCCGGCCACGACGGGTTGGCGATGGCGAAGGCGGTGATCGCTTGGGCCGGCAGGCCCGAACCCATCCGGATCAGATACCAGTCGACGATCTTCTGATCGATCCGATCGAGCCCGCCGCGCATCGAATTGACCGCGGCGACGTCGCCGCGGCTCGCCGCCGCCAGCGCCCGCGTCAGGTCCTCGGCGCGCGCCGGCGCGATGAGCATCGTCAGGCCGAGCGTCGCCGCCGCGAGCCTGAGCAGCGTTCCCCGGGCGATCCGTCGGGTCAGAGCCGGCATCGAAGGTTCCTCGTCGTCTCTCGTCTCGCCCGCGCTCCTCGCACGAACGACACGCCGTCGCCTCGAGCCGTACGAAGCCGCACGGATCGGGCGAGGAGGGAATATCGCTTTCGACCCTAGGGCGGGCAGGGTGAACAAAACATTACGCGCCGCCGTTCGGGACCGCATTCCTCGGCGATCGGGCCGTCGCTCGAGTTGCGCCCGCGGCCCTCTCGGACTATTGTCGCCGCCCGCCGTCCCGCTTGCGGTCTGACGACCCTCGGCGGCGGATGATGCGCCGATTTCGGCGATTTTTCCAGGCTCCGAAGGGGTTTTACGATGTTCAAGGGCTCGATCACCGCACTCGTCACGCCGTTCTCGAACGGGGCGGTGGACGAAAAAGCCCTGCAGGACTTCGTCGCCTGGCAGATCGCGGAAGGTTCGAACGGCGTCGTGCCCTGCGGCACCACCGGCGAGAGCCCGACGCTCTCCCACGCCGAGCACAAGCGCGTCGTCGAGCTGACC
>JAJTBO010000013.1 GCA_021286855.1 Hyphomicrobiales bacterium
TCTCACCGCATATCCCTACCTCAAACAGGTCAGGACTTCATGAGGTTGGTATCAGACGGCGGCGAGGTCCTTCAGACGCTCGCGAAAGGCGGGGTCGTCCCAGGCGCCGGAGCCGGTGATGCGGCCGATCTCGCGCCGCTCGGCGTCGAGGAGCACGGTGGTCGGCAGGCCGACCACGCCGAGCGCGCGGGAGGCGGCGCGATCGGGGTCGTGGTAGAGGGCGACCTCGCGAATGGCGAGCTTCTCGACGGTGCGGTCGATCGCATCCCAGCCGAGACGGTCGAGCGAGACGGCGGCGACGGCGATGCCGGCGTCGCGCAAGTCGCGCTGGAATGCGTCGAGGGCGGGAAATTCCGTCCGGCAGGAGCCGCACCAACTCGCCCAGAAATGGACGAGGGTGAGGCGGGCGGCGAAGTCGTTCGGTCGGACGTCGTGGCCGTCGCGGTTCCGGACGGCGAAGTCGACCGGTCGCGGCGCGGCGAGGATCAGGTCACCGGCGCGGGCGACGCCGGGAAGGAGCGCGAGCGGGGCGGCGAGGAGGAGCCGACGGGTGATCATGCCAGCCCCCCGAGATAGACGACGGCGATGGCGGCGGCGAGAAGCAGTTGGAAACCGGCGGTGGCGCCGAGCCGGCCGTTCAGTTCGCGACCGATCGGCAATGCGGCGAGGCGCCGGGCGGCGACGACGGCGGGAACGACCAGGAGGGCGATCGCCGCGGCGGCGGGCGGGGTGGCGATCGCGGCGGCGGCGAGCGCGACGGCGCCGAGAAGTTCGCCGGCGTAGAGAACGATCGCGCCTCGCGCGCCGACCAGGATGGCGAGGGTGCGGCGGCCGTTGCGGGCGTCCTCGACGCGGTCGCGATGGTTGTTGACGGTGAGCACCGCGGCGGCGGGCAGGCCGATCGCGACGCCGAGCAGGACGGCGATCGGCGAGACCCGACCGGCGGCGAGCCATTCGATGCCGCAGACGGCGGCGACGCCGAAATAGGCGACGACGAAGAGTTCGCCGAGCGGCGTGGCGGAGATCGGGCGCGGTCCGTTCGAATAGGCCCAGGCGGCGATGATCGAGGCGACGCCGATCAGCAGGATCGGCAGGCCGCCGAAGGCGACGGCGACGAGGCCGGAGCCGACGGCGAGAAGCGTGGCGACGATCGCGCCGCGGCGGACCTCGTCGGCGCTCATCAGGCCGGAGCCGGTCATGCGCTGGGGCCCGAGCCGGCGCGGGCCGTCGAGGCCACGCGCGCCGTCGGCGGCGTCGTTGGCGAGATTGGTGGCGATCTGGATGGCCAGCGCCGAAAGGGTGGCGGCGAGGACCGGGGTCCAGGCGAGCCGGCCGAAGGCGGCGTGGGCATGGGCGACGCCGACCAGGATCGGGGCGACGGAGAGGGAGAGCGTGCGCGGACGGGCGGCGCGGATCCACAGACCCAACCTACCCTGTGCGTCGACGCCGGCGAGATCGGACACGGCGGGCTCCTTCACGGCAGATCGCCACGGCGGAAGATCGCCCAGCCGCCGAGGGCGGCGAGCGCGCCGAGGACGAGCGGGTAGGCGAAGGACCAGATCATGAAGCCGACCCGGCCGAAGACGTCGAAGACGGTGAAGGCGGTCGGTCCGAGCAGCACCAACTGCGGGTCGAACAGCAGCATCGAGCCGGTGCGGAAGACCTGGAGCGGATTGAGCATGGCGATGGCGACGACGCCTTCGATCGGCAGCCGGCCGCGGATCAGCGCGCCGAGCAGCACCAGATCGAGGGCCAGCACCAGGGTCAGCCAGAGCAGGAAGGCGATGGTCTGGGCGGTGTCGACCGAGCGGGTCAGGGCCGAGATCAGGAAGCCGAGGCCGACGAAGACGAAGATCATGGCGAGCAGCAGACCGACGTCGAAGCCGAGCTCGATCCACGGCACGACGACGCCGCGCGCCACGCCGTAGACCACGGCGGCGAGCAGGGCGGCGACGACCGGCGCGGAGGCCAGGACATAGCGGCCGACGAAACGGCCGGCGTACCAGGCGCCGATGCCGACCGGCAGGCCGAGGACATATTCGAAGACGCCGGCCTCGCGGTCGCCGGCGAGCGAGCGCACCGTGGTGATCAGGATGAAGATCGGCACGATCGCCATGGTGAGCTGGATGTAGGTGACGAGGGTGCGCGACAGGCCGGTGAAGCCGAGGACGCGGCTCTCGGTCAGGCCGAAGACCAGCAGGACGCCGACGAGGGCGAAGAACACCGCCGCATAGATGGCGAACCAACGGGCGCGGAACGCCTCGGCGATCTCAAGGCGGAAGGTCGCGGCGAAACCGGTCCAGAAGACCTTTTCGCCGGTGGGGAGGTCGTCGGCGGCGAGAGCGGGGGCGCGCAAGAGTTCTCTCCTCGTCTCAGGCGTGATGTTCGCAGGCCGCCTTGTCGCGGATGGCGGCGACGGCGGCAGGGAAGTCGAGCCGGTAGGCCGGGCCGCTTCCTGCGGAATGGGAATAGCCCATCGGCGTGACGCTGTCGTCGCGGTAATGGGCGGCGCGGGCGTCGAGCCAGACGTCGGGGGCGGCGTCGTCGGTCACCCAGAAGGGCGCCTCCGCCCGGTCGGCGAGGCCCGATTCGGAGGCCGCGAGCACGGCGCAGCCGAAGTCGTCGTAGATGTGGGCGCGGTTGGTCTCCGGATCCCAGACCTCGGCGGCGAAGCGGCGGTCGGCGAAGGTCATGTGGCAGAACTCACAGACGTCCCGGCCCCACTTGATCTTGCGCGGCGCCGGCGTGGCGGGGGCGCAGGCGACCAGCGGTGGGAATGCGGCGGCGAACACGGCGAGGCGGAGCGCCTCGCGTCGGGTCGGGCCGGCGAAGAGGTCAGCGATCGGCGAGGAGGCCATCGTGCGCGTCCTCCCGTGCAATCGACGCGTCGGGCGCGGCGGGGGTCCGGTCGTCCATGGCGAGCGAGCGGACGAGGCCGGCATGGCGGGCGACGAAGCCGAGGAAGCGCAGGCGGTCGGGGCCGGCGATCGATCCCGACCACCGGTCCGCGTCGCGGACGAGGCCCCAGTCGGCGGCGGCGCGGGCGAAGCTCGCCTCTTCGCGAGCGGTCTCCAGCGCCACTTCGAAGACGGAGCCGAGCGCGCCGACGTCGGTGACGGTGTCGTCGAGGACGATGCGGCCGCGCTCCAGTTCGATGACGCGATTGACCAGGGCGGCGATCTCGTCGATGCGGTGCGAAGAGATGATCATCGTCGCGTCGGCGCGTTCGGCGAGCAGATCGAACAGGCTGGCGCGGGCGGCCGGGTCGAGGTTGGCGGCCGGCTCGTCGAGGATCAGCATCCGGGTCGGGCGGCCGAGGGCGAGCGCGATCAGGAGCTTCTGCTTCATGCCGCCGGAGAGCCGAACGAAGGGACGGCGGGCGATCTGGTCGACGTCGAGGCCCATGCGTTCGGCGACCGCGCCCATGTCGGCGACGTCGCCGCGGCTGACGTCGGCGACGTAGCGCATCAGCGCGGCGACCGGCATCTCGAGGCGCGGCGCGATCTGCGGCACGAAGCCGACGAGGCGCAGCACCTCGGTGCGGTCGCGGCGCGGATCGCGGCCGTCGATGGTGACGCGGCCTTCGTGGACATATTCGCCGAGCAGGCAACGGAACAGCGTCGTCTTGCCGGCGCCGTTCGAGCCGATCAGGGCGATACGCTGGCCGGCGGGGATCTCGAGATCGATGTCGTCGAGGATGCGCGCGGCGCCGAAGGTCTTGGCGACGCCCTTCAGGGTGATCATCGGCTTCTTCCGTCCCGTTTCATGATCGACCGTGGGCCGAGCCCGCGGTCCCTGGCGGTCGACGCGCGCGCCCCTCGCGAACGTCGATCCGGTTCTCTTCTTCCGGCCCTCACTCGGCCGCTTCCGGCGCGCGCGAGAGCCCCTTGACGTCGAACTTGAGCGCACCGGACGGGCAGACGTCGATGCACATGGCGCAACGGGTGCAGTCCGGTCCGATCGGCGTCTCGGTCTCGCGACCATAGCCGAGTTTGGTCATCTCCAACACGTGGGGGACCAAGCAGACGTCGCGGCACTTGCCCTCGTGGAAGCAATTGTCGGCGATGTGGAGGATTCTGACCGGCGCGACGGTTCCCGCAATGCCATAAGTCAAGCCGATCGGGCAGACGTAACGGCACCAGAAGCGGCGCGACCACAGAACCTCGACGGCGAGCAGCAGCGCCACCCAGATCAGACCGATCAGCGTGCCGTAGGTGATCGCCCGCGACAGGATGCCGACCGGTGAGATCGTCTCGAACAGCGTGTAGCCGGAGGCGAAGGCGAGGCCGGCGAAGATCACGAAGAGCACCGGCCGGAGCCGCCGATCGAGGGCGTGATCCTTGACCAGCCGTTTCTCGGCGAGCGTCAGGTGCAGCTTTTCGGCGATCTCGGAGAGCAGGTGATAGGGGCAGACCCAGGAGCAGAAGGCGCGCCCGCCGGCGATCAGATAGAGCAGGAACACGGTCGTCACGCCGATCACCAGATTGAGGACGACGTGGCCGTGCGCCAGCATCAGCTGGAGCGAGGAGTTCAGATCGGCGAAGTGGAAGCCGACGACGCGCGAGGCGGTCAGCGCGCCTTCGATCAGCTGCAGGTCGACCTTGAAGGAGGCGAGGAACAGGCCGTTGATCAGGATGATCGAGGCCCAGCGCCGCCAGCGCCACTTGTTCGAGGTCTGGTCGTGTTCACGTTCGGCCTTGATCGCCTCCTTGCGGCGCTTGCGCTCCTCCGGCGTCTTCTTGAAGGCGAGGAGGTCGACCATCGCCGGCGTCATGTCGGCGGCGGTCGGCTTCACCGGCGTTCCGCCGAGCATCTGGCGGAGGCCGTCGAGGGTGCGGGAGAGGAAACCGGGGGTCATGCGCTCTTCCTCGCGGGATCGCGGCCGATGGTCGTCACCTTCACTTCGATGGCGACCGGCTCGACGGGGCACATCATCTCGCAGACGCCGCAGCCGACGCAGGCGGATTTGACGACCGGGGTCCGGCGTTTGTCGTTCGGATCGGCCGAGAGCGGTTCGAGGGCGATGGCGTCTTCGATCGGGCAGGTCTGGACGCAGAGGTCGCAGAGCTCGAGGTCGTAGGCGTGACCCTTGACCGGCTGCGCCTTCCAGCGGTCGACCTCCGACCAGCGCAGGACGCCGTCGAAGGCGCCGCCGCGCGCCGCACCCTTCCAGCCCTTGCCCTGGCGCGCCAGACAGGCGTCCGGTCGGGCGAGCGCGGCCACGCCCATCTTCACCTGTTCCTTCTTGTCGATCAGGTGGGAGAGCGCGCCGGTCGGGCAGGCGAGGATGCACTGGGTGGCGTCGCAGGAGAAGTCGCAGGCCTGGTCGCGGGCGACGATGTAGGGCGTGCCGTTCGACAGGCCGTCGTTCAGGTCGGCGAGCTCGATCGCCTCGATCGGGCAGACCTGAACGCACTGGCCGCACTTGATGCAGGCGGCGAGGAAGGCCTCTTCGTCGATGGCGCCGGGGGGCCTGAGACGCGGCGCGGCGAGCGCCAGCTTGTGTTGCAGCAGGCCGACGAGGGACGCGCCGACGACGGCCGAGCCGACGGCGACGGAACGCAGGAAGCGTCGGCGTTCTTCGCCGCCCTTGGCGAGGCGTTTCTCCGGCCGGTCCGGGGTTTCGTCCGTCATGATCTTCTCTCCAGGGCCGCGGTGCCGCGCGCGCCGACGTCCTTCGGCATGTCGATGAGCGGGGCGCCGTCGCGCATGATCAGGCGCGGGTCGATGAGCGAGCCGAGCCGCTCGACGAAGTCGACCAGTTCGAGCGAGGGCGCGGCGCGGAAGAACTGGGCGTCCGGCACGTCCTGCCACAGGCGGTCGGCCCAGCTCCAGTTCTCGTAGGGCGTGTCGCCGACGCCGTCGTGGTTGCGATCGAAGCCTTCCCAGTCGTCCCAGTGGTTGGAGGTCCACTTGTTGCGGTTGGCCGACCCGGTCGAGAGCACCGTCACCGAGGTGTGGTTGCCGATGAAGGCGTTGTGCTCGAAGCTGTTGCCGTCCCAATCGGAATGGAAGGCGACGCCGACGCCGTTGTAGGCGATGCGGTTCTCACGGAAGAGGTTGAAGCCTTCCGGGTCGTAAGGCGACGCATCCATGAAGACGCCGCGGGCGTTGGCGAAGAAGTCGTTGTGGATCACCCGCGTGTTCGACGATTCCTTGAAGCCGAGGCCGATGCCCGAGGGGCCCTGGCTGTAGTGGATGACGTTGTCGATGACGTCGTTGTCGTTGGCGTACATCAGGAAGATGCCGACGGTGTTCGACAAGAACGAGTTCCCGTTGAGCTTGTTCTTGTGCGAATACATCAAGTGAATGCCGTAACGGCTGTCGAGGATGCGGTTGCCGGTGACGATGTTGTCGGTCGAGTACCAGACGACGGTGTCGCGGACGTTGGTGATCTCGTTGTCCTCGATGCGGTTGCCGTTCGAATACCAGACGCGGACGCTGTCGCCGCGCAGGGCCTGGGGCAGGTCCTTGGAGCCGATCTTGTTGCGGCGGATGATGTTGAAATCGGCCTGTTTCAATTCGAAGCCGAACAGACAGTCTTCGATGACGTTGTCCTTGAAGATGCCGTTGCGGGCGCGCAGGCGGACGGCGCTGTCGGTGGTCTCGTGACGGTCGCCGGAATTGCGCAGGGTCAGACCGGTCAGCACCACGTCGTTGGCGGTGACGGTGAGGAGCGAGCCGATGCCGCCGCCGTCGACGATCGTTCCGCCCGGCACGCCGTCGATGCGCATGGTGCGGTCGATCTTGCCGGGGGCCGCGTAGATCTTCGCCTCGAGCTTCAGCACGCCGCCGGTCGGCGTGGCGTCGATCAGCGGCTGAAGGGCGACCGCTCCGGGGGGGAAGCGGCGCAGATCCTCCATCTCGTCTTCGGAGCGCGGATCGGGCGCGGGCGGATGATGGTCGGCGAAGCCGGCGTCGCGGGTCAGATCCTCGACGCCGCGGGTCTCCGCCCATCGGACCGCGCCCCAGCCGATCAGGCCGACGACCGCGAAGGTCGCGGCGAGACCGAGGAGGCCGCGCAGAAGACGGGCGAAGGACACGCGGACAGCCATCGACCTCTCCTCAATCCTTGGCCGAGGCGGGAAGCGACCGGCGCATCAGGGCGGCGAGCGCCATGAAACCGGCGACGGCGCACATCAGGCCGAAGCCGAGGGCCGGGTAGGAGTGGGTGGAGAACTGCGCCACCTTGCCCTCGCCGAAGACGGTCGGCATGAACGGCTTCAGCGTGAAGGCGCCCATGGCGTTGAGGCTGTGGCCGTACCACCAGAGCCACGACGAATATTCGACGATGAAGCCGATCGGCAGGATCATCGGCACTGCGGCGAGCGCCACGAAGAGGGGCGAGCGCGGACGGCGGGCGACCCACAGGAAGGCCAGCATGGCGACGAGCAGCGCGCCGTAGACGATGTGGGTGGCGGTCTTCATCACCGCGACGAGACGGCCGTTCTTCACGGGTTCGTTGAACCAGCGGCCGAGGCTCTCCTCGTAGTGCCAGGCCATCACGTCGACGCCGCGGCTCGACCAGGGCTTCGGCTCGACGCCGAGCTCGACCGGGCGCTTCATCTCGTAGAGGGCCCTCAGGACATCGACGAGCTGGGCCTTGGTGGCGGCGGCGTCGGCCTTCGGCGCGGTCGGATCGACGACGATGCCGCTCTTGGCGAGCGATTCCTTGAGCTGGCGAACGACCGGGTGGAGCGCTTCGTCGCGACCCTCGTCCTCGGCGCGGCCGAGGCTGTCGACGAGGCCGGCGACCCAGCCGCGACCGAGATACTGGACGCCGTCGGCGGTGTAGAGCGCCAGCGTCATCCACACCGCGGTGGCGGCGAAACCGAGCCCCATGACGACGGTGCGGGCGTTCACGCCGGGCACGGCGAAGCCGACGATCAGCACGCCGATGAAGGCGAAGAGGAAGGGCGAGAGGAGCTTTTCGACCGGACCGCCGGAAGCGATCGGATACATGCCGACGAAGTGGTTGATGGTGTCCATCTCATGGACGCAATCGAGCGCTTCCTTCTCGAGGACCTCGGCCGACTGGCGCATCTGGCAGCCGTTGGCGACGCGGTCGACGTGGAAGAGGATCTTGACGCCGTCGGGGAAGGTCTGGGCCGGATAGTTGGGGGCTTTGAGCGACACCCACCAGGCGGGCGCGTAATAGGTCGCGCCGAGGGCGAGCAGGGCGAGGAGCGCGAAGACGCGGAAGAGGATCGCGGTGCGACCGCTCGACGACCGCTCGGCCGGGGGGGTGGAGGACATCGATCACTCTCCTGATGCGCGTGACGTCACGCGGGCGTCGGTCGGGTTGCGTCGTGGCGGACGACGCAAAGTTGGTTTTCGAATGGAGCTTGGCCGAGACGGCGCGATCACTCCTTGAGATATGACAAGTCGCTCATGCGATTGGGGAAAACGTGCCCTGCCGAAACGACGAGAGCCGCACGGGACGCGGGCACGGTCCGGCGGCTCTCGCGACGGGCGGGCGGTGGAGCGCCGCGGGCGGCGCTCCCGAGCCGGATCACTTGAAGTCGGGGTTCTTCCAGCCGACCGGAGCGATCATGTCCGCCGGCGGCTTCAGCCGGGAGACGTAGTCGAGCACGTCGACGGTGTCCTTGTCGGTGAAGTTCTTGATCTGCTCGACCATTTCCGGGTTCGAGTTGCGGCGCTTGCCTTCCTTGATCCACTTGTACTGGCGGATCAGATATTCGTAGTGCTGGCCCTGGATGCGCGGGAAGAACTTGTCGTTGTCGCCTTCGCCCTGGGCGCCGTGGCAACGGACGCAGTTGTCTTCGTAGAGCTTCTTGCCGTGCGCGAGGTCGGTTCCGGGGCCGACGCCGGGCTCCGGGTTCATCTTCAGCGAGGCGATGTATTCGGAGACGTCGGAGATCGACTGCGGGCCGCCGATCTCGCTCGGCAGCGCGAAGGGATACATGGTCGGGTTGTCGCGATGGCCGTCACGAATGTCGGCGAGCTGCTTGATGATGACGGTGCGGTGCTGACCGGCGAGCTGCGGGAAGGTGCCGTCGGTCTGGCCCCAGCCTTCGGGCAGATGGCAGGCGGAGCAGACTTCGTAGACGTCCTTGCCGTTTTCGCGATTCGGGGCGAGGTGCAGCGCTTCCTCGCGCTCGCCGCCCTGGCTCATCCATTCCTTCTTGTTCTTGTTCTCCTCGAAGGTCTTCTGGTCGACGGCGCCGCCGGCGGCATAGGCCGCTCCGGCGACGAACAACGCGCCGAGCGCCAGGGAAAGGGTGAGGGTCTTCTTCATGTCATTCGTCTCCGGTGGATCCCGTCCTACGGTGGTCACTTGGCCGGGCGTTCGATCTGCGACAGATAGTCGGCAATCGCCGCGATCTTCGCTTCGTCGAGCTTCTTGGCGAAGGGCAGCATCGTGGCGACCTTACCGTTCTTGCGGAGGCCGTCCCTGATTTCCGTCATCTGCAGCACGAGATAATCGCGCTTCATGCCGCCGAGGAACGGATAGCCGGCGAGCGGCTTGAGGCCGTCGGGGCCGTGGCAGGTCTGGCAGCCGCCCTTGACGTAGGCGTCCTTGCCGGCCTGACGGCGGGCGTCGTCGATCGGCGGATCGAGCGGCTTGACCTTGGCCGGTTCGGCGGCGGCGAGATATTCGGCGATGGCCATGCGCTCGGCCGGCGAGACCAGATGCATGACGTCCTTCATGCCCTGGGTGCGCGGATAACCGCGATCGTCGTTGCCGGAGACGCGCTTGCCGTCGGCGATGTCGTTCATCTGGGCGTAGAGGTAGTCCTTGTTCTGCGCCGCCAGATTGGGGAAGACCTGGATCGCCTTGGCGCCGTTGCGGCCGTGGCAGGCGACGCAGGTCTTGGTGGCGAACAGCGCCTTGCCGTCGAGCGCGGAATCCGCGGCGAGGGCGGCGGCGGGAGCGAGCAGGAGCCCGAGGGCGATCGTGGCGGAGCGGAGCATGGGCGGGTCCTTCGAAAGGGGCGTCGGTCACGGGCCGACGGTCGGGTTCGCTCGGCGAGCGCCCTCTCCCCGGCGCCCGAAAGAAGAAGGGCGGAAAACCGCCCTTCCAGAGGTCGGACGAGGTCCCGCGCGGTCGACCCGCGCGGGCGCTCGTTCAGAGGCTCGAGATCACTTGGCGACCACCTTGGCGCCGTTCTGCTCGAGGTAGGTCTTGACGCGCAGACCGATGTCGGCGGCCTTGACCTGGTACTGCCACCACTGGTTCGCCCACAGGGTTCCCTGCTGCCAGTCTTCCTTCTTCGCCGCGTCGTCGGTCTTGGCCTTGGCGTCCTTGGCGAAGTTGAGCTGGTCGACGGCGTCCTCGACGAGGGCGACGACGGTCGGGAAGTCCTTGTAGTTGGTCGACATGATGTACTTGACGACCGAGTCGATGACCTTCTGGGTCTCGAGGTTGGTGGCGTACTGCTTGTCGTAGTCGGCCTTGGTGTAGGTCACCGCGTCCTTGGCCTTGTCCGGCCCGGTGTCGGCCATGCCCTTCGGCTTGACCAGCAGGTAGCCTTCCATCTCCAGATGGAGCGCCGAGCAGAACTCGGTGCAGTAGTAGGAGAAGACGCCCGGACGATCGGCCTTGAAGCTCACCGAAGCGGTCTTGCCCGGCTCGAGGCTGAGGTTGCCGGAGTACCCGTCGACGGTGAAGCCGTGGGTCTCGTCTTCGGCGCGCTCGGCGTTGGTCATGTGGAAGGTGACGACGTCGCCTTCGTTGGCCTCGACGATTTCAGGCGTGAAGTGCGAGCGGATCGCCGTGCCGTAGACGGTGACCTTGCCCGGTTCGCGCACGATCTTCTCCGAACCCGGACGGACGGCGTCGGGGCTCGCTTCGCCGGTGCGGCTGTTGGTGCCGTACTTGTAGCGAACCAGCGGCTTCAGCTTGGAGGCCGCGATCGAGGCCGCGTAGTGAGGCTCGCCGAGCGGGATCGGCATGTCGTAGATCAGCTCCATCTTGTCGCCGGAGATGTCGATGAGCTGATGGTTCTGCGGATGCAGCGGGCCGACCGGGTTGAAGCGATCGATCGCCAACTTGTTCAGAGCGACGAGGTAGTGCCCGCCGGGCGCCGCGCTGTCGCCTTCCATCGACATGAGATGGCCGATGTTGTAGTGCACCGAGATCTTGTCGAGCACCTTGCCCTGGCAGTAGTCGTACTTGGCGACCTGGCTGTCGACGTAGAGCGAGGTGTAGGCGATGCAGGGACGGCTGTCGAACTGCGTGTGCAGCGGGCCGAGGCCGAGCTGAACCTGCGTGTGGATCACCTGCTTCATGTCGAGGATCGGAATGCCGTAGGGATCCTTCGAGGCGAACTGCTTCGCGTCGATGGCGGCCTTGATCTTCTCCCACGAATAGACGGTGACGTTGGTGTCGAGCTTGCCGCCGACGATGATGTACTTGCCGTCCGGGGTGACGTCGGCGCCGTGCGGCGACTTCGGCTCGGCGATCAGGAAGAGGATGCCCTCTTCGATCGCGGTCTTCATCGGCACGACGTCATGGCCGTTGATCTTGATCGACTTGCCGGCGGCGACGAGTTCGGCGGCCTTCTTCCAGTTGATGACGTGCAGATAGTCGGCGTCGTTGGCCGAGCAACCCGCTTCGAACGGCGGCTTGCCCTGCTCGATGCCGCCGACGTAACGCTCGGCGCAGAACGAGTTGGTGAAGGACCAGCCGTCCGACGGGCCCTTGCCGGCGTCGGTGAGGTCCTGGGTGTAGGGCGGCAGTTCCATCGAGAAGGACTTGGACTCGTCGATGCGGCCCTTCGACCGGTCGAACTTCCAATAGGTGACGGCGCCGCGATACTTCTCGTTGAACTCCGACAGCGGAGCGTATTTGCGGCCGAGCGGGGCCGGATATTGCGAGGCCTCGAGCACGTATTCGGAATTCGGGGTGACGAAGGTGCCGCCGTGCTCGGACTGCAGGATCGGGTTGACGACGATCTGCTGGGTCTCGAAGTCGTGCAGCGAGATCACGCCGACGCGCGGGTTGGCCTTGTCGTTGATGAAGAGGAATTCGCCGTCCGGCTTGCCGTCGGTCTCGGAAAGGGCGGGATGGTGGGTGTCGCCCCAGTTCGGCTGGAAGCCGTCGATCTTGCCCTGATCGAGAACCTTCTTCGACTCTTCGTCGTAGCCGAAGCCCTGCCAGGGCTCGGGCGTGAAGACCGAGATGTACTTCAGGATGCGCATCGACGGGATGCCGTAGACGAGAATCTGGCCGGACTGGCCGCCGGAGGAGAAGGCGAGGAATTCGTCGCGCCCACCGGTCGGAGTGTAGGTCTTGGCGGCGGCCAGGATGTCCTTCTGGCTGAGGCCGCGACGCTTCATCACGTCTTCGAGGCTCTCGGCGGCGAAGGCTCCCACGGTCGACAGACCGAGGAGAGTGGCGAGCGCCACGGACGTCTTCAGTATCGATCTCATGATCGCGCTCCTGCTTTGCGGAAACGATCCCTCGAGCCCCTTTCCTCCGCAGCTTCGTTGCGACCGCGAAACTCTTCCCGTCCCGGTTCGACGGCAAAAGTCTTCCCCTCGCGGCCGCTCGGGGAGCGGCGACGGCACGAACGTCCTTCGGAATCGCGAAACTCTCGGTTTCCTCACGGGCCGGGGCGCCGACCGCCGACGGAGGCGATCGCCGGCGTCGAACGGAGGGGGAGGCGCGTGCCTCTCGATCCTGCGATTCCCATCGCGGGGTCGCGTCCCATTCCGGAGGGGAAGATCTCACGCTCGCGTGAAGCGTCCTTGACTCCGGTCAAGCCCGACGAAGGGAAGGCGAAAAAATTCCAGCACGCCTCGATCGAGGCGCGACGGCACACGTATCGGTGAGCGAAATCGAGAAAATTCGCCTGAGGATGCGATCGTTCGCGCCGATCGTTCGTCTCGTGGGGCGCGCGGGCAGGAGCGAGCCGCGCGGGAGGGCGAGACGAGACGGGCGGATGGGCTTCGCGGGGAAGAGAGGCTCTCGGTGAACCGGACCTCAGGCCTCTCGCCGCGAGGCCGCTGGGGACGAAGCCCCGCGAGCGACCGCATCGGCGACGGCGGACGGGGGGCCGCGCGGCAGGAGGGTGCGACGTTTCGTCGTGCGCAACGAGCGACGCGCCGGACGGGGGCGGCGCAGCCTGAGGACGCCGCGGGCGGCGCAGGCGGCGGCCGGGCCGGTCGGGGGGAGGCCGGCGGCGGCGGCGAGACAGAGGCCGAGGTCGCAGCAGTCGTGCGAGTGATCGGAGAGGTCGCTCGGATCGGTGGGGAACGGACGCGGCGGCAGGTTGCCGCCCATGAAGACGCAGACTTCGTCGCCGATGGTCAGCGCGAGCGCCTCGCCGCGCTGCAGTCCGACGGCGAAGACGAGAGCGAACACGGAGAGGCCGAGCGCGCCGAAGCGACGCAGCGAAATCAGCCAGCCGGTCTTCTCGATCCTTCCGCGCATCAGCGGGCGGTCTCCCGAAGGGTCGCATTCCAGAATGCATTAGACCCCGATCAGCCGTCGCCGTCCTTGACTTCGGACAAACGGCGACGCGTCCAGGCGACGTGGGCGAGGGCGACGGCGTTCATGACGAAGACGTAGACGGTGGCGGCGACGGCGACGTCGGGCCGGCCGAGCAGGCTGATCGCCACCGTGAGGGCGACGGCGACGTTGCGCAGCCCGGTGGTCTGGACGAGCGCGGCGGTCCTCGGCCGTGCGAGGCCGAGAATCGCGGCGGCCGCGGCGACGAGGGCGACGGCGGCGAGATCGTAGACGAGGGCGGCGGGGCCGACGGCGAGGCCGTGTTCGGCGAGCGCCGTCCATTGCGCGGCGATCGCGGCGGTGACGATGATCGCGAAGACGATCGTCGAGAGGCGGCGTAAGTGCGGCCGAGCCCGGTCGGCGAGATCGGGGCGGCGGCGGCCGAGCGCCAGGGCGGCGAGGAGCGGCAGCACGGTGGTGAGGAAGATGGCGCCGACGGTCGGGCCGAAGGGCACGGCGACGGCGACGGTCTCGTCGGCGAAACGGGCGAAGGCGAGGTCGATCCACAGGGGCGCGACGAGCGGCGCGGCGAGACTGGTGGCGACGGTCAGGGACACCGAGAGGGCGACGTCGCCGGCCGCCATCAGCGTGACGAAGTTGGCGGTGACGCCGCCGGGCGCGGCGGCGACGAGGACGAGGCCGACGGCGAGCGGCGCGGGCAGGGCGAAGATCTCGGCGACGATCGCCGCGAGGATCGGCAACACGAGCCATTGCGTCACGAGGCCGAGGGCGACCGCGGCGCGGGCGCGGGCGAGGGCGCGAAAGTCTTCGAGGCGGGTCTCGAGGCCGACGGCGGCCATCAGGATCGCCAGGCCGAGGGGGATCAGGAGCGACGCCACGGTTCGGTCCTCGTCGGTCGATGGCGTGAAACGAGAGAGCCGCCGGACGTCGCGGCGCGACGTCGGCGGCTCTCGGCCAGATCTATCGGTCGTCTCACTTCTTGGGAAGCGCGGCGGCGTAGGACTTCAGGTCGGTGGCCGGATCGGCTTCGACCTTCAGCTCCTTCATCAGCTGCTCATAGGCGTCGCGGCCGCCTTCGGGCAGACGATGGGCGATGCCCTGGTGGCAGTCGATGCAGGTCTTGCCGGTGTCGACGGCGAGCTGATGCTGCTTGCCGGCGCGGGTCTCCTGCTTGGTGAAGTCCATGTAGTCGAAGGCGTGGCAGTTGCGGCATTCGCGGCTGTTCGTCGTCTTCATCCGCTGCCACTCGTGGCGGGCGAGCTCGAGGCGGCGGTCGACGAACTTCTCGCGGGTCCAGATCGACTGCGTCACGAAGTGGCCCCAGAGCTCCTTCGAAGCCTGGATCTTGCGGACGATCTTGTGCTGCCATTCCTTCGGCACGTGGCAGTCCGGGCAGGTGGCGCGGACGCCGGAATGGTTCTGAAAATGAGGCGTATTCTTGTATTCCGCATACACGTTGTCCTTCATCTCGTGACAGGTGATGCAGAACTGCTCGTTGTTGGTCATCTCGAGCGCCCAGTGGAAGCCGCCCCAGAAGACGACGCCGGCGAGGAAGCCGAGGACGAGGAGGACGCCGAGGGCGATCGAACCCGACGGCGACCAGAAGAAACGCCACAGGCGCTTCAGGAAGCCGGGACGATCGGCGGTCGAGGGGGTGTCGGTCATGGAAAAGGCTCCGAACGTCGAGCCGACGAGGGCTGTCGCCCCCGACGCGCGGTCACTTGGACTGAGACGGCTTGAAGGTGTTTTCCACCAGTTCCTTGGCGTCGACCTGCGGAACGTGGCACTGGTTGCAGAACCAGCGGGTGCCGGCGACCGTGTCGGTCTGGTGGCCGTCACGGTCGAGGTAGTGGGTCATCGACAGGGTCGGCGCGCCGTTCTTGGCGGCGTTCGACCAGTCGTGGCAGCCGAGACACTGATTGGCCTTCAGGTCGATCTGGTAGCGGTCGACCTGATGCGGGATCAGCGGCGGCTGCTGCCGATAGGCGCGATCGAAGCGGCCATGCACGTCCTGGCGCATCGTGTCGGGGGCGGAGAGTTCGACGGTCGGCGCCGCTCCGCGCAGCGACTTGACCTCGGCGGCCTGCTGGCCCGCCACCGATCCGATCCCGAAGGTGAGAGCGGCCGCGCCGAGCGCCGCGACGAGCATGAGCTTCCTCATGGAGTTTCTCCCGAACAGTTCGACCGGACGGCGGGAACCGTCGTGGTCTCGGAGGCATCGAAACGGTGGGTGAAGCGGAAGACGCCGCGATCGCAGACGTCGATGCAACGGCCGCAGGTGGTGCAGTCGCTGGACGTGATGATCGGAGAGAAGCCCTTCTTGGCTCCCTCGAGCGCCGGAGAGATCACGTGCGGTTCCGGGCAGACCGCATAGCAGTCCATGCAGTGGTCGCAGGCGACGCGGGCGTGGGTCGAGACCTTGACCAGAGCGCCGGAGCCGAGCAGGCCGTAGAAGGCGCCGACCGGGCAGAGATGCGAACACCAGCCGCGCCGGGCGACGAAAAGGTCGAACAGGAAGACCGCGACGACGAAGGTCAGCGAGGCGGTGGCGCCGAAGACGACGACGCGGAAGGCGTGCGTGATCGGGTTGACCAACTCCCAGGCGATCGTGCCGGTGACGCCGGAGACGACGAGCGTCATGGCGAGGACCCAGAAGCGGGTCTCGGGCTTCGGCTGCCAGCCCTTGGCCTGGAAGCCGAGCTTCTCACGGAGCCAGAAGGCCAGATCGGTGACCGGATTGATCGGGCAGACCCAGGCGCAATAGGCGCGGCCGGAGACGAGCGCATAGAAGATCGCCACGATCGCCGCGCCGAGGATCGCCAGGCCTTCGGGCCAGTGACTCGCGACCAGCATCTGCAGCAGCATCAGGGGATCGGTCAGCGGCAGCGCCTTCAGCGTCATCGACGAGGCGATGGTGCCCTCCGCGATCTTGAGGCCGAACAGCGGACCGGTCAGGAACAGGGCGAAGACCGCGGCTTGAGACAGACGGCGCAGGAAGAGGAACTTGTGGCGCGCGAGGAACGAGCGCTCGGGCAGCTTCTCCTGCGCGGCGAGGCGGGCCTCGCGGTTCAGGCGAGGGGCGGGAGAGGCGGCGGTCATGGCTTCCACCCCTTTCCGAGTTTGGTCGGGTCGATGATCGGCGGCGCGTCGGGCACGCCGGAGGGCGGCGTGACGTCGTTCGGCGCGCGGTCGGGCAGGTCGATGATGTCCTTGATCAGCGGCCCCTGGTTCTTCTGATACTCCTCCCAGCCGAGCCGGTAGTGATGGCCGAGCTCGCCGCGGGCGACCCTGAGCGGCAACACCTTGATCGCCGCCTCCTCGAGCACGCAGGACTTCTCGCACTTGCCGCAGCCGGTGCAGTCCTTGGCGTGGACGGTCGGGCGGAAGATCGCGTGCTTGTGGGTGCGCGGGTTGGATTCCATCTCCAGCGTCAACGCCTTGTCGATCACCGGGCAGTCCCGGTAGCAGACGTCGCATCTGAGGCCGAGGAAGTTCAGGCAGTTCTCTTCGTCGACGAGGACGGCGGTGCCCATCTTGGCCTTGTTGATGTCGACGAGGGCGTGGTCGAGGGCGCCGGTCGGGCAGGCCTTGACGCAGGGAATGTCCTCGCACATCTCGCAAGGCACCTTGCGGGCGACGAAATAGGGCGTGCCGGTGGCGACGTGGTCGCCGAGATCGGCGAGCTTCAGCGTGTTCCACGGGCAGGCGCGGACGCACAGGCCGCAGCGCACGCAGGCGGAGAGGAAGGCGCGTTCGTCGGGAAGCGCGCCCGGCGGGCGGATCGCCTGGGTCGGCATCGCCTCGGCGGAACGTTCGTAGGTCGCGATGAGCGCGCCGGCGACGCCCACGCCCGCGATGCCCCGCAGCGTGGTCTCGAGCGCCTTGCGGCGGTCGGGGCTCAGGAGCCCATCGGTTTTCTTGTCGGCGGAAGCCATGGACATGCCGTTTCGATGTGCCGGGCGAGCGGGAGGCATCCGATCGCGTCGGGACGATGCGAGGAGAGGGGCGACGCGGATCCCGTGGTCTCCGCGTCGCGCGTCGTGGCTCAGGCGCGCTCGACCTTGCAGGCGCACTTCTTGTAGTCGGTCTCCTTCGACAGCGGGCAGGTCGCGTCGAGGGTGAGCTTGTTGACGAGCTGGCCTTCGTCGAACCAGGGGAAGAACACCATGCCCTTCGGCGGCTTGTTGCGGCCGCGGGTCTCGACGCGGCTCGTCACTTCGCCGCGACGGGTGGAGATCTTGATCTCCTGACCGCGCCTCAGGCCGAGCTCCATGGCGTCGTCCGGGTGCATGAAGACGACGGCGTTGGGGAAGGCCTTGTAGAGCTCGGGCACGCGCCGGGTCATCGAGCCGGAATGCCAGTGCTCGAGCACGCGGCCGGTGACCAGCCAAAGGGGGAAGTCCTTGTCCGGGCTCTCCGCCGCCGGTTCGTAGGGGGCGAAGATGACCTTCGCCTTGCCGTCCTTGTAGCCGTAGAACTTCACGCCCTCGCCCTGCTTGACGTAGGGGTCGTAGCCTTCGCGGAAGCGCCAGTTGGTCTCCTTGCCGTCGACCACCGGCCACTTCAGGCCGCGGGCCTTGTGGTAGGTGTCGAAGGGGGCGAGGTCGTGGGCGTGGCCGCGACCGAAGGCGGCGTATTCCTCGAACAGGCCCTTCTGCAGGTAGAAGCCGAAGTCCTTCGATTCCTGGTTCTCGAAGCCCTGGTAGGTCTCGGAGACCGGATACTTGTCGACCTGGCCGTTCTTGAAGAGCACCTCGTAGAGGGTCTTGCCGGCGAGTTCCGGCTTCTTGGCGATCAGTTCGGCCGGCCAGACCTCCTCGACCTTGAAGCGCTTGGAGAATTCCACGACCTGCCAGACGTCGGAGCGGGACTGACCCGGAGCCGAGACCTGCTGACGCCAGAACTGGGTGCGACGTTCGGCGTTGCCGTAGGCGCCTTCCTTCTCGACCCACATGGCGGTCGGCAGGATCAGGTCGGCGGCGAGCGCGGTGACGGTCGGATAGGGATCCGACACGGTGATGAAGTTGGCCGGATTGCGGTAGCCGGGCCAGCTCTCCTCGTTGAGGTTGGCGGCGGCCTGCATGTTGTTGGTGCATTGCACCCAGTAGGCGTTGATGACGCCGTCCTTGAGCTGGCGGTTCTGGAGGACCGCATGCGCGCCGGGCTTCTCGGGGATGGTGCCCTCGGGCAGCTTCCAGATCGTCTCGGCGATCTTGCGATGCTCGGGGTTGTTGACGACCATGTCGGCGGGCAGACGGTGGGCGAAGGTGCCGACCTCACGCGCCGTGCCGCAGGCCGAGGGCTGGCCGGTCAGCGAGAAGGGCGAGTTGCCCGGCTCGGAGATCTTGCCGACGAGCAGATGCACGTTGTAGCAGAGCGAATTGACCCAAGAGCCGCGGGCGTGCTGGTTGAAGCCCATGGTCCACAGGCTCATCACCTTCTTCTTCGGGTCGGCGTAGGCCTTGGCCAGCTTTTCGAGCTTTTCGACCGGAACGCCGGAGAGTTTCGAAGTGTATTCGGCCGTGTAGGGCTTCACCAACGCGGCGTATTCCTCGAAGGTGATCGGATCCATCTTGCCGTCGTCGGGGTTCTTCGCGGCCTTCTGGAGCGGGTGGTTCGGTCTGAGGCCGTAGCCGATGTCGGTCGCCGTCTTGGTGAAGTTGACGTGCTTCTCGACGAACTCCTTGTTCACCGCGCCGGTTTCGATGATGTAGTTGGCGATGTAGTTGAGGATCGCCAGATCGGTCTGCGGCACGAAGACGATGCCGTTGTCGGCGAGTTCGAAGCAGCGGTGCTCGAAGGTGGAGAGCACGTGGACTTCGCAGCCCGGCTTGGTCAGGCGGGTGTTGGTGAGACGCGACCACAGGATCGGGTGCATCTCGGCCATGTTGGAGCCCCACAGCACGAAGACGTCGGCGTGCTCGAGGTCGTCGTAGCAGCCCATCGGCTCGTCGATGCCGAAGGAGCGCATGAAGCCGACGACGGCCGAGGCCATGCAGTGGCGGGCGTTCGGGTCGAGGTTGTTGGAGCGCAGACCGGCCTTCATGAACTTGGAGGCGGCGTAGCCTTCCCAGAGCGTCCACTGGCCGGAGCCGAACATGCCGACCGCGGTCGGGCCCTTGGCCTTGAGCGCGGCCTTCCACTTCTCGGCCATCACGTCGAAGGCCTCGTCCCAGGAGACCGGCGTGAAGTCGCCTTCCTTGTCGTACTTGCCGTTCTTCTTGCGCAGCAGGGGCGTGGTCAGGCGGTCCTGGCCGTACATGATCTTGGACAGGAAGTAGCCCTTGATGCAGTTGAGGCCGCGGTTGACCGGGGCTTCCGGGTCTCCTTGGGTCGCGACGACGCGGCCGTCGCGGGTGCCGACCAGCACCGAGCAGCCGGTGCCGCAGAAGCGGCAGGGAGCCTTGTCCCAGCGGATGCCGGCGTCGCCGACGGGGGCGGCGGAAGCGGGGAGCGAGACGCCCGCCACCGCGGCGGTGGCGGCGGCGGCCGAAGCCTTCAACACGTCGCGGCGGGAAGTTTCCATCGTCATCTGGCGACCTCCTCGGGGTCGATTGGCTGTCGGGGGAGGGCCTCCCCGTTTCGGACGGCGGGAGGCCCGCCGGATGCGTCAGGCGGCGACCGCCGCCTCTTCGTCGGATTCGCAGGCGTGATAGACGAGCGAGGCGCCGATCACGCCGTTCACCAGGCTCATCGACATCAGGCTCTCGGAGGCGAGATGGGCGCCCGCGTCGGTGGCGGTGACGACGAGGCGGCCGTCGGCGGTGGCGGAGTGGACGTCGACGCCGGGCATGGCGGCGAGCGCCGCCTCCACCTGTTCGACGCTCTCCGGCATCGCATGGACCAAGACACCGATCACGTTCATGCCGCTTCTCCTCGGCCTTCCGGCCTCTCCTTCACGATGACCGCGTCGACCGGGCAGGGCGCGACGCAGGCGCCGCACCCGTTGCAGGCGTCGTCGACGACGATCGGCAGAAACCGGCCGTCGGCGCGCGGGGCGAACCGAATCGCCGCACGCGGACAGGCGTCGCCGCAGGTGCGGCAGTGAACGCCGCCGACGGCGAGACAGCGCCCGGCGATCTCGGCCTTCGCCGTCCAGGCGCGCACGCCGATCCGGACCAGCGCGTCGCTCGGACAGACGTCGGCGCAGGCGCCGCAGAAGGAGCATTCGCCGTGCTCGAAGCGCAGCGCCGGCCGGCGGTCGCCGTCGAGCCGGATCACCTTCTCCGGACAGGCCGGGGCGCAGGCGGCGCAGCCGTCGCACAGCGTGAGGAAGCGCGCTTCCTCGATCGCCGTCGGCGGTCTGAGGCCGTGCGGCTTCGCCGCTCGGGCGAGGCGTCCTCGAAAGAGATCACGGCGTGCGAGTTCGACCGACATGCTCCACCCCTGTCGTCGGCGGCGACCATGCGCTCCTCACGGCTTCGTGAGCTTGATCTTTGATAAGAGGGGGCTTCGGTCGACTACGGATGCGCGTCAGCGCAACGGGGAATGAGCGGTAGCGGGCGACGCAGCGGCGGGGCGTTTGATCAACAGCGGCTCGCGGATCGCCATCACCGACAGCGTCACGACCATCATCACCACCACGATCGAGGCGGTGAAGCCGCCGAGGAAGCCCGGCGCCTGTTCCAGCCTGAGGTAGCGGGCGAGAATCAACCGGCCTTTGACGATGGTGACGAGGGCGAGCACGGCGAGCCAGAGCGCGCCGAGGCGGTGGGCGTCGAGCATGGCGCTGGCGAGGCCGGTGACGAAGGTCAGGCCCATCAGCAGGGTCCAGGTCAGGACGAGGCGGCGGTCGCTCACGGATCACCTCAAGAGATAGAGGGTGGGGAAGACCACCACCCAGACGAGGTCGACCATGTGCCAGAAGGCGGCGCCGGTCTCGATGTGCTCGACGTCGTCGAACCAGGCGACGAGGGCGAGGATCGCGATGCCGAAGATCACGTGGACGGCGTGAAAGCCGGTGATCAGGAAGTAGAGGGTGAAGAAGCCGCCGGAGTCGAGATCGTGGCCGGCGGCGATTTCGGTCGCATATTCGTGCGCCTTGACGATCAGGAAGACGACGCCGAGGAGCCCCGCGGCGGCGAGCCAGAGGCGGGCGCGAAGACGCCGGCCGGCCTCCCGCGCGGTCACGGCCAGGGCGGCGAAGAGGCCGGAGGTGAGGAGGACGGCGGTGTTGATCGTGCCGGCGAGGCGGTCGAGTTGGTCCTGGGCGGCGAGGAAGCCGTGCGGGTCGAGCGCGCGCGAGCCGGCATAGGCGAGCAGGCCGCCGCCGAAGACCATCAGCTCGGCGGCGATCAGGAGCCACATCATCGGATTGCCCGGCAGGCCCTCGGTCTTGCGATGGGGGACGGTCGCGTCCGTCATGACGTCTCCTCAGGTTCCCACGATGTGGCGATAGAGCACCGGCAGAGCCTCGACGAGTTTGCCCGGCCGGCCGATGACGGCGAAGCCGTTGGCGCCGAAGAGGCGGGGCACGTAGGCGCGGGCCTCCTTGTCGACGGTGATGCCGAAGACGGCGCAGCCGGCGGCGCGGGCCTCCTCGATCGCCTTGCGGCTGTCCTCGACGCCGAAGCGGCCTTCATAGTGGTCGAGGTCGTTCGGCTTGCCGTCGGTCAGGACGATCAGCAGCCGGCGACGGTTGGGCCGTTTGGCGAGCCCGACGGTGGCGTGCCGGATCGCCGCGCCGAGGCGGGTATAGTGGCCGGGGCGCAGACCGCCGATGCGGGCGCGGACGGTCGCGCCATAGGGCTCGTCGAAGGCCTTCAGCGTCTCGACGCGGACGCGAGTTCGCTTCAACGAGGAGAAGGCGAGGAGCTCGTGGGCGTCGCCGAGCGCGCCGAGCCCTTCGGCGAAGGCGATCAGCGCCTCCTTCTCGACCTCGATCACCGGGCGGTCGTCGGCATAGGCCTCGGTCGAGCGGGAGGTGTCGACGAGGACGGTGACGGCGAGATCGCGGGCGGTGGTGCGGACCTGCTCGAAGACGCGGTCGGAGCCCTCGCCACAGGCGCGCAGATCGGCGGCGGCGCGGACGACGGCGTCGACGTCGAGTTCGGCTCCGTCGACCTGAGCGCGATGGCGGACGCGGCCGGCGGTCAACGCCTCGAAACGGCGCTTGACCTCGCGGATGCGGCGACGGGCGGCGGCGTCGAGCCTCCAGGTTCCCTCCGCCACGGGCTCGGCGGGGCCGGCGAGGACGACGGTGTGGGCCGGCAGATAGGCGGATCGGCGGCAGTCCCATTCGGGATAGGTGAAGCGGCCGGCGAGGCGATCGCCGGCGACCTCCTCCGGCGCAAGATCGAGATCGAAGGCGAGCCTGGTCGAGGCCTTCTTCCTGATCGAGGCGAGGCCGATCTCGTCGTGATCGTCGGCCGCCTTCTTGGCCTGTTCTTCCTCGTCGTCCTCGACGTCGCGATGGAGATTGAGGAATTCGGCCCAGGACAGGATCTTGTCGAAGCGATGGATGAAGAGCGCGTCGGGCTTCTCGACCTGATCGCTCTCGCGCCGTTTGGCGCGGCGGGTCTTGCGGCTCTCGTCGCGGCCGGCTTCGGACTTCGTCTCGCCATCCTCGCCGTCGCGGTTCTTCGCGGCGACGGCGGTGGTCGGCTCGACCTCGCCCCACAGCGCCACCGGCAGGGCCGGGCGATATTTGGGAGAGGCGACGAAGCGCTTCAGCGGGATCGAGACATCGCGGACGGCGGCGAGGATCCCGTGCGGGTCACGCTCGGGTTCTGGATCGCCGAGGAGATGGCGGATCACCGCTTCGACGTTTCCCTCGACGTCGGGCAGGGCGCGGCGCGGGCGTTGGACGAGGAGCGCGGCGGCGAGATCGCGGCCGAGGGCGGCGAGGCCGGGAAAACGGCGCTCCACCTCGGTGGTGGCGGCGACGGCGCGGCGCAGGCGGGCGACGTCGGCGGCGAAGGGGTCGCGCGGCAGGCGCTTCGGCGTCTCGGCGGCGATCACGGCCCAGCCGGCGAGCCACCGGTAGAGGCCGCGGTTCAGCGCCGGGTCGGGCAGCAACGCGATCTCGGCCGGCAGGAGCAGCGCCTCGCCGGTGAAGCGGGCGAGCGTCACGCGCTCGTCGTCGCGGGCGAGGCGTTGGCGCAGCGAGAGGCGATGGTGCGAGACGACCTCGTCGGCGGCCTTGATCTCGATCGCCGCCGCGCCGCCGAGGCCGCGGTGGGTGACGCCGAGGGCGCGCTGGACGGCGGCGAAGGGCACGGCGGCTTCCGGAAAGCGCGGCAGGGTGGCGCGTTCGCCGACGACCGCGTTCCACAGACGTCCGACCGTCTCTTCGGGTTCGAACAGGGCATGCCAGTCCATGGCCGGTTCCTCGGCTCAGCCCCAGACGGCGACGACGAGGTCTCTCAGGCCCTGTTTGACGTCGCGGTCGTCGGAAAGCGGTTCGATCATCGCCGTCTCGATCGCCTCGGAGACCGAGAGGCCGTCGGCGATCAGGGCGGCGGCGTAGACGACCAGACGGGTCGAGCAGCCTTCCTCGAGATCCTGGCCCTTGAGGGCGCGCAGCCGGCCGGCGAGATCGACGAGACGGCGGGCGCGGGCCTCGTCGAGACCGGTCTCGGCGACGACGATCTCGGTCTCCACCGCGGGCGCGGGATAGTCGAACTCGAGGGAGAGGAAGCGTTGGCGGGTCGAGGGCTTCAGCGACTTCAGGAGGTTCTGGTAACCGGGATTGTAGGAGACGACGAGCATGAAGTTCGGCGGCGCGTCGAGCACTTCGCCGGTGCGCTCGAGCGGCAGGATGCGGCGATCGTCGGTCAGGGGATGCAGGACGACGGTGACGTCCTTCCTCGCTTCGACCACCTCGTCGAGATAGGCGACGCCGCCCGAGCGCACCGCGCGGGTGAGCGGGCCGTCGGCCCAGATCGTCTCGCCGCCCTTCAGAAGATAACGGCCGGTGAGATCGGCGGCGGTCAGGTCGTCGTGACAGGCGACGGTGTGCAGCGGGAGGCCGAGCCGGGCCGCCATGTGGGCGACGAAGCGGGTCTTGCCGCAACCGGTCGGGCCCTTGAGCAGCAACGGCAGGCGCAGACGAAACGCGCGCTCGAAGACGGCGCACTCGTTGCCGACCGGGCGATACCAGGGGATCGCCCCGGCGCTCGAGAGGTCGGCGGAAGTCGGTTGGGCGTTCATCGTCGCAGGGTCCACGTCGGTCGTCCTGGGGAAGAAGAATCCCCGGGGGCGGGCCCCCGGGGACGGGTCGTTGCGGTTCGTCTCATTCCGCCGGGGCGGCGGAGGCGTCGCGCGCCACCAGTTCGGTCTTGGCCGGTCCGAGGATCGACCAGATGAACAGGATCGCGCCGACCACGACGACGGCGCCGGAGCCGACGCGCAGCAGGTAGAAGAGCTGCAGCTGGTCCTGGACCGTCATGTAGTCCTGGCCGAGCACCCGCTGGAGGTGGGTCTGGACGACGCCGGCGAAGGTCAGGGTGAAGGTCATGAAGGCCATCGCCGAGGACATCACCCAGAAGCTCACCATGTTGAGCACCTGATTGTAGGGCTGCAGACCGCGCAGATGCGGGATGGCGTAGGACATCACCGCCAGGTTCAGCGACACATAGGCGCCGAAGAAGGCGAGGTGGCCGTGCGCCGCCGTCACCTGGGTGCCGTGGGTGTAGTAGTTCACCCCGTGCAGCGTGTGCATGAAGCCCCAGACGCCGGCGCCGAAGAAGGCGAGGACGGCGCAGCCGAGCGACCAGAGGAGCGCGGCGTTGTTGGGGTGCTCACGACGACGCTTCCACACCATGTTGAAGGTGAACAGCACCATGGCGAAGAAGGGCAGCACTTCCAGGCTCGAGAAGATCGAGCCGATCCACTGCCAGTAGGACGGCGTGCCGATCCAGTAGTAGTGATGGCCGGTGCCGAGCAGGCCGGTGAACAGCGACAGCGCGACGATGGCGTAGAGCCACTTCTCGATCACTTCGCGGTCGACGCCGGTCATCTTCAGCATCAGGAAGGCGAGCACGGCGGCCATCACCAGTTCCCACACGCCTTCGACCCACAGATGGACGACGTACCACCAGTACATCTTGTCCACCGACAGGTTCGACGGATTGTAGAGCGAGAACAGGAAGAAGATCGCGATGCCCCAGAGGCCGATCAAGAGCACGTTGGTGATCGCGGTCTTGCGGCCCTTCAACACCGTCAGAGTGAGGTTGAAGAGGAACATCAGCGCGCCGACGACGATGCCGAGCTTGACCCAGAGCGGCTGCTCCAGGAACTCGCGGCCCTCGTGG
This sequence comes from Hyphomicrobiales bacterium, assembly GCA_021286855.1. Lineage (GTDB taxonomy): Bacteria > Pseudomonadota > Alphaproteobacteria > Rhizobiales > Ancalomicrobiaceae > Pinisolibacter. The sequence continues at coordinate 25,693 of JAJTBO010000013.1, forward strand.
ATGCGGAAGAGATAGCCGACCACCGCGCCGAGCGCGCCGATCACCAGGATGGCGAGCTGGAGGTAGGCGAGCTTGACCGAATAGATTTCGGTCTCCGATTCTTCCGGCACCAGGTAGTAGGCGGCGCCGAAGAAGCCGAGCAACAGCCACACGATCAGCGAGTTCGTGTGGATCATGCGGATGAGGTTGAACGGCAGCAGTTCGGACAGGAAGTTCGGCTGGACGTAGACCCAACCGGCGATGAGGCCGACCGTGACCTGCACCGCGAACAGGGCGAGCGCGACGATGAAGTACGCGAACGCCACCTTCTGGCTTTCGTATTTCATGACAGCGTCCCCCGCTCAGCCCGAAACCTTGGGCGGCCAGTTCTGGGTGTCGATCTTCGAGACCCAGGCGAAGAAGTCGACGAGATCGTCGAGTTCCTTTTCCGAGATGTCGAAGTGCGGCATCTGCCGGCGGCCTTCGATGCCGGTCGGCTGCGACTTGATCCAGGTCTTGATCGCCTCGCGGGCGCCGGCCGGGTCCTTGTCGCCGCCGTAGCGGATGAAGACGTTGCCGACCTCGGGCGCGAAATAGGCGCCCTCGCCGAGGATGGTGTGGCAGTCGATGCAGGCGTGTTTCTCCCACACCGCCTTGCCGCGAGCGACGGATTCGGTCAACGGCGCATGGGCCGTCGACTTTTCGACCACATAGAAGTGGCTCTGGGCGGTCAGCGAAACGAAGATCAACAGGAAGGCGAGAGAGCCCCCGTAGAAGATGTTTCGCGCCGCGGATTTCGTGAGCGCATCGAACATAGAGTCCCCCGTGACATCGGTACAGCTCCGGGCGGACGATGCGGGGAGGCGAGATTCGCATCCTTGATATTTGGTAATCGTGCGCCGACAGACCCGAGTCGAGCCGCGTGGCGCAGAAAAGAAAGGGCGACGCCTCTGCATCCTTTCGGAGGTGAGCGCGTCGCCCGAAGTGGTACAGGGCAATCCGATGGATGACGTCGAGAACTCGTCCGTGATCCATGATGTCTTTTTCCTATGCCTCCGCGATCGATGTCTTGACGGTCGTCAAGCCGAGGAAAATTGCGTAAGATTTTCGGCGAAGACGGCGGCTCATCGGCACCAGGCGAAGGCGCGCCCCTCGACGATCAGGCGATCGGGCGCGCCGCCGGCTTCGACGGCGAGGGCGCGCAGACGTTCGCGGGCCTCCTCGGGCGTCGCGACGGGACGGGCGTCTCGATCGGGCGGCGTCCAGACACGGGCGAGCAATCGACCGGTCGCGCCGTCGCGCGCCACGTCGACGCGTCCGAGGCCGGCGATCGCGCGCGGCGCGCTCCGCGCTCGATGGTCGCAGGCGACGCCCGGCGGTCCGATCTCGCGAACGGCGGCGTCGAAGAAGAGACGGCGATGCAGAGTTTCGATGTCCGGATCGCGCATCGCGGCCTCGGCGGCGTGTCCGGCGAGCGCGGGAGGCTCCGGCCGCCCGATGTCGGGTTCGGCGCGCGCCGTCCCGCCGGAAAGGGTCGCGAGAAGGGCCGCGCAAGCGAGGGAAACGGGAGAGGACCGGCGAGGAGGGCGAGGCATGCCGCAGGATGCGCCGCGAACCGTGATCCGGCTTGACGCTTTTCAAGGCGAACTCACGTGGACGTGAACACCCTTGCGCGCGTTCGATCCCGATCAGGAGAGGGAACATGACCCACGCCGTCCTCAATCCGGCCAAGCTTCTCGCCGGCGCCGCGCTCACGAGCCTGATGCTCGTCGCCGCGCCCGTCTCGAGCTTCGCCCAGACCGCGGAGCTGCCCGCGGCTCCGACCCTCACGAAAGAGCAGATGGAGCAGGGCTCCACCATCTACTTCCAGCGCTGCGCCGGCTGCCATGGCGTGCTCCGCAAGGGCGCGACCGGCAAGAACCTCGAGCCGCACTGGACGAAGAAGGCGGCCGACGGCACGGTCACCGAAGGCGGCACGCTGAAGCTCGGTCAGTCGCGTCTGGAGAAGATCATCACCAACGGCACCGACGGTGGCATGGTGAACTTCGACGACATCCTGACCAAGGACGAAATCAAGTTGATGGCGTCCTACATCCAGCAGACGCCGGTCGCGCCGCCCGAATGGGGCATGAAGGACATGATGGCCTCCTGGAAGGAGATCATCGCGCCCGACAAGCGTCCGACCAAGCAGATGAATTCGATCAATCTGTCGAACGTCTTCTCGGTGACGTTGCGCGACGCCGGCCAGATCGCGTTGATCGACGGCGACACCAAGCAGATCATCTCCACCGTGAAGACCGGCTACGCGGTCCACATCTCGCGTCTGTCGGCCTCGGGTCGCTACATCTACGTGATCGGCCGCGATGGCCTCCTGTCGCTGATCGACCTGTGGATGGAGAAGCCGGCCGTCGTCGCCGAGCTCAAAGTCGGTCTCGACGCGCGTTCGGTCGACACCTCGAAGTTCAAGGGCTTCGAGGACAAGTACGCGATCGCCGGTTCCTACTGGCCGCCGCAGTACGTGATCATGGAAGGCGACACCCTCAAGCCGCTGAAGATCGTCTCGACCCGCGGCAACACCGTCGACGGCGAGTATCATCCCGAGCCGCGCGTCGCCTCGATCGTGTCGTCGCAGATCAAGCCGGAATGGGTGGTCAACGTCAAAGAGACCGGCATGATCCAGCTGGTCGACTATTCCGACATCAAGAACCTGAAGACCACCACCATCGAGTCGGCCAAGTTCCTGCACGACGGCGGTTGGGATTCGACCGGCCGCTACTTCCTGGTCGCCGCCAACGCCTCGGCCAAGGTGGCCGTCGTCGACACCAAAGAAGGCAAGCTCGCCGGCCTCGTCGACACCAAGAAGCTGCCGCATCCCGGCCGCGGCGCGAACTTCGTCCATCCGAAGTTCGGTCCGGTCTGGGCGACCGGCCATCTCGGCGCCGACGTCGTGACTCTGATCGGAACCGATCCCGAGAAGCATCCCGAAAGCGCCTGGAAGGTCGTTCAGGAACTGAAGACGCCGGGCGCCGGCAATCTGTTCGTGAAGACCCATCCGAAGTCCAAGAACCTGTGGGTCGACGCGCCGCAGAATCCGGAGAAGGACATCGCCGAATCGATCGCGGTCTATGATCTGACCAACCTCGACAAGGCGCCGGAGATCATCAACGTCGCCAAGCTCTCCGGTCTGCCGGACTCGAAGGCGGTCAAGCGCGTGACGCAGCCGGAATATTCGAAGGACGGCACGGAAGTGTGGGTGTCGCTGTGGGCCGGCAAGACCGAGCCCTCGGCGATCGTGGTCTTCGACGACGTCACCCGCAAGGTGAAGGCGGTGATCAAGGATCCGAAGCTGATCACGCCGACCGGCAAGTTCAACGTCTACAACACCCAGCACGACGTCTACTGACGCCTCTGGTCCTCCGGGGAAGCCTCTCCCCGGGGGACCATCTTCCCGCCAGAGCGGGGCGGGTTTCGTCGAATTCCGAACGGGAGCGGTTTCATGAGCCTCATCGCGCGCGCGGCGTCCCTCGTCGCGGTCCTTCGCAGGCCCAGCGTCAAATATTCGATCCTGACGCTCGCGGGCGGCGGCTTCATCGCCGGCATCGTCTTCTGGGGCGGTTTCAACACCGCGATGGAGGCGACGAACACCAAGGAGTTCTGCATCTCGTGTCACGAGATGAAGGACACCGTCTTCCAGGAATACAAGACGACGATCCACGCCTCGAACCGCACCGGCGTTTCGGCGGTGTGTTCGGACTGTCACGTGCCGAAGGACTGGACGCACAAGATCATCCGCAAGATCCAGGCGTCTCAGGAGGTCTGGGGCAAGCTCACCGGTTCGATCTCGACGCCGGAGAAGTTCGACGCGCGTCGGCTCACTCTCGCCAAGCACGAGTGGGAGCGGATGAAGGCGACCGACAGCCGCGAGTGCCGCAACTGCCACACCTTCGAGGGCATGAACCCGGAGAACCAGAAGCCGCGGGCGCGCAAGCAGCATCTCGCGGCGATGGAGGCCGGCAACACCTGCATCGACTGCCACAAGGGCATCGCCCATCATCAGCTTCGCGATCGTCTGACCGACGCCGAGATCGAGGCGTTGGAGAAGCCGGTCAAGGACTTCGCTCGCGCCATTCCGGAGACCTACAAGGACGGGCTCGCCCGCGCCGAGGCGAAGGAGGCCGCCGCCGCCAAGGCCAAGGAGGCCGAACTGGCGCAGACCGCGCAGGCCGCCGCCGCTTCCGCCGCCTCCGCCGCCAAGGCGGAAGCCGAGAAGGCCGCCGCCGCCGAGATCGCCGCGCTGAAGGCGAAGCTCGCCGAGGCGAGCGGCGCGCCGGCGCCGGCCCCCGCCGCCGCGGCGGCGCCTGCTGCTCCGGCCGCTGCGGCCGCCGCCGGCGGACCCGATTGGGCGAGCGTGCCGGCCAAGACCGTCAACCTCTTCTATCCCGGCACGGCGTCCTACGAGTGGGTGCAGACCGGGCGGGATCACGGCGGCGCGCGCACCTATCTCAAGGGCGACCGCTGCGCCGAATGCCATCTCAACGAAACCAAGGACATGGGCCAGAAGATCGTCACGGGTCAGAAGCTCGAACCGACGGTCATTCCGGGCAAGCGCGGTTCGGTCGACGTCAAGGTGCAGACCGCCTACACCGCCGATCGCCTCTACTTCCGCTTCCAGTGGGCCGACGCGCCGCATGCGCCGGTTCCCTTCGTCGAGGGCGGCAAGCTCGATCCGGCCAACCAGATCAAGTTCGCGGTGACGCTCGCCAAGAACGAGGGCGTCGAGCGGATCGATCAGGCCGGTTGCTGGACCTCCTGCCACATGGACGCCCGGTCGATGCCGGAGACGCCCAAGGCGGACGCGTTGAAGGCCGGCCCGGCGATGTTGAACCTCGCCGACGGCGTGCGCAAATATCTCGCCGACACCCGCTCCTCGATCGAACTGAAGGGCGACGCCGGTCCGCGCGGCGGCTGGGACAAGGTCAAGCCGGAGGCCGACATCGAGGCGATGCTGAAGGCCGGCTCCTTCCTCGACCTGATGCGCTTCCGCTCCGGCGGCGCGCCCGAGCACGGCTACGTTCTCGCCGACCGCGTGATGGAGGGCGGCAGCCCGATCGAAGCGACCGGCGTGTCGGAAGGCGGCGCCTGGACCGTGACGATGTCGCGGCCGCTGAAGGCTTCGACCGACAAGGAGCTGTCGATCGAGCCGGGCAAGACCTACATCGTCAACTTCGCGCTGCACGACGACTTCGCCGCGGCCCGCTTCCATCACGTGTCGCTGGCGCTGACGTTCGGTCTCGATCTCGCCGACGCCGACATCGTCGCGGTGAAGAAGTGAGCGAAAGGAAACCGTCATGACCATGCCTCGCCCGACCACGTTCTTCGGTCTCCCCCGGGAAACGCTGGGGCCCTTCGTGGCGGGCGTGGTCATGACGGGCTCGATCTGGGCGGGGCTCGCAGCTCCGGCCGCCGCTCAAGTCGAGAAGCTGACGGCGGCGGAGAAGGCGGCGATCTGCGCGGAGGCCGAGCCACGGCTGAAGGACTTTCTCGCCGCCCATCCGATCGGCGCGGACGTGACGCCGGTCGCGATCTTCAAGGAAGTCTTCTGTCCGCCCGATCTGACGGTGAAGGCGGGAAGCAAGGTCCTCTTCGTCAACGTCGAGAAGCGCACCTCGCATTCGGTGTGGTTCAAGGCGGACGGCAAGGCGGAGAGCGACCGCTTCTTCCCCGACGAAACGCTCGAGCAGGCGCTCGATCTGCCGCCGGGCGAACACGTCTACACCTGCGGGCCGCATCCCTGGATGAAGGGAACGATCCAGGTGGAGGGCAGGACGCCGTGACCCGACCTCGCCTCGGCTTCGACCGCGCTCTCGCCGGTCTTCTGCTGATCTCCGCAGCGCTGGCGACGACGTCGCTCGCCTCGGCGCGCGCCGAACCGGACGCGGCGGCGAAGACGCGGCTCACCCATCTGCTCGTCCAGGACTGCGGCTCCTGCCACGGCCTGACGCTGCAGGGGGGGCTCGGCAAGCCGCTGCTTCCAGAGACGCTCGCCGATCGTTCGGCGGAGGTCCTCGCCGAGATCATCCTCGACGGCATTCCGGGGACGCCGATGCCGCCGTGGCGGGGGCTCCTCAGCGAGGCGGAAGCGCGCTTCCTCGCCGAAACCATGAAGAAGGGTCTGACGCCATGACCGAGGCTCGTTTGTCCCGGCGCGGGCTCGTCGCCGCCGGCTTCGCCGGGCTCGCGGCGACGGCCGCGCCGACGGTCGCTCGGGCGGCGGATTGCGCGTCGCGCGGCACCGGCGATCTCGGCCTCGTCGTCGAGCGCGCCACCGGCTCGTTGCTGCTGGTCGAGACGACCGGCCGGACGACGCTCGGCCGCATCGAAGGGCTCGGCGATCTCTCGCATGCCTCGATCGTCTTCGACCGATCGGAACGGTTCGGCTTCGTCTTCGGTCGCGACGGCGGGCTGACCAAGGTCGATCTCCTCGGCGCCTCGATCGTCAAGCGCGTCGTGCAGGGCGGCAACGCCATCGGCGGGGCGATCTCCGACGATGGCCGGCTGGTCGCGGTCTCCAACTATGCGCCCGGCGGCGTGCGGGTCTTCGACGCCGAGACGCTGGAGATGGTCGCCGACGTGCCGGCGATCGACGCGCGCGGCGCGGCCTCCAAGACGGTCGGTCTGGTCGATCTGCCGTTCCGCCGCTTCGCCTGGTCGTTGCTCGACGGCGACGAGATCTGGATCGGCGACTTCACCGACGCCAAGGCGCCGAAGCTCGAGAAGTTCACCGGCATCGGCCGGCTGCCCTACGACGGGGTGGCGACCTCGGACGGGCGCTGGTACGTCGCGGGTCTCTTCGGCGAGGACGCGCTGACCCGGCTCGATCTGTGGACGGACGGGGCGAAGCCCGAAAAGGTGCTCGCCGGCTACGGCAAGGGCGAACAGCCGCTGCCGGTCTACAAGATGCCGCACATGGAAGGCTGGGGCGCGGCCGGCAACCACCTGCTCATTCCGGCCGTCGGCCATCACGAGGTGCTGGTCGTCGACCGCGACACGTTCGCGTTGGTGAAGACCATCCCGACGCACGGCCAGCCGGTGTTCTGCGTCGCGCGTCCCGACGGGCGGCAGGTCTGGGTCAACTACGCCCACCCGCACAACGACACGGTCGAGGTGATCGACGTGCCGAGCCTGAAGGTCGTCCACGCGTTCAAGCCCGGACCGGCGGTGCTGCACCTCGAGTTCACCCCGCGCGGTCACGAGGTCTGGATCTCGGTGCGCGACGAGAACCGGATCGACATCCACGAGACCAAGACCTTCACGAAGATCGCGTCGCTCGAGGCGAAGAGCCCGTCGGGGATCTTCTTCACGCCGCGCGCCCATCGGTTGGGAGTGTAGTCCTCATGCATGCGCCGCTCCTCTCGCCGCTGCAGAAGCGCCTCCTCGACGGATGGCAGCGCGACTTCCCGCTGGTCGAGCGGCCGTTCGCGGCGATCGGGTCGCAGGTCGGCTTCGACGAGGAGGCGGTGATCGCGGCGAGCGAAGACCTCGTCGTGCGCGGCGTCGTCTCGCGGCTCGGCCCGGTGGTCCGGCCGAACACGGCCGGGGCCTCCACACTGGCCGCGCTCGCCTGCGCGCCGCATGAGATCGACGCGATGGCGGCGATCGTCTCGGCGGAGCCGGGGGTCAATCACAACTACGAGCGCGAACATCCCGATCTGCCGATCTGGTTCGTGGCGACGGGGGCGGATCGCGACGCCGTCGATGCGACGCTCGATCGACTGCGGGCTGCGACCGGCTGCGAGATCCTCGATCTGCCGCTGCTCAGGGAATATCGCATCGATCTCGGCTTCGCGCTCGACGGGTCGTCGCGGCCGCACCACCATCGCCCGGCGTCGCGGGCGGCGAACGAGGTCGAGAAGCGACTGCTCGGCCGTCTTGTCGACGGGCTGCCGCGAACGCCGTGCCCCTTCGCGGCGGTCGCCGACGAGCTCGGGCTCGGCGAGGCGGAAGTTCGTGCGACGATCGACGGGGCGATCGCGGCCGGCGTCGTCAAGCGTTTCGGCTATGTCGTGCGGCACCGACCGCTCGGCTGGTCGTCGAACGCGATGGTGGTCTTCGCCGTCGACGAGGCGGAGATCGACGCGGTCGCCGAGCGGTTTCTCGACGCCGATCAGGTGACGCTGCTCTATCGGCGTCGTTCGGCGGGGCCGCGCTGGCCGTGGACGCTCTACGCGATGGTGCATGGGCGCGACCGGGCCGTGGTCGAGGCCCAGGTCCGCGACGTCGCGGCGCGCTGGCCGAAGCCGCTCGACCATCGCATCCTGTTCTCGACCCGCTGCTTCAAACAGACCGGCGCGAGGCTCTGCGCATGAGACCGCCGTCCGATCCGATCGACCTCGACGCGGTCGATCGGCGCATCGTCAATTCGCTCCAGGGCGGCTTCCCTCTGACCTCGCGCCCCTATGCGGCGGCGGCCGAAGCGCTCGGCCTCGACGAGGACGAGCTGATCGCGCGGCTGAAGCGGCTGATCGAGGTCGGCGCGCTCTCGCGCTTCGCGCCGATGTTCGACGCGCAGCGGATCGGCGGGGCGGTGACGCTGGCGGCGATGGAGGTGCCGGCGGCGCGTTTCGAGGCGGTCGCGGAGACGCTCGCCTCCATGCCGGCGATCGCCCACAACTACGAGCGCGATCATCGGCTCAACATGTGGTTCGTCATCGCCACAGAGACGCCGGTCGGGATCGGTCTGGCGCAACGCGAGATCGAGGCGGCGACGGGCCTGAAGGTGCTGCTCTTCCCGAAGGTCCGGGAATATTTCGTCGGCATGAGGGTCGAGGCATGAGCGCGGGCGAGCTCGACGAGGTCGATCGGGCGTTGATCGCGGCGACGCAGGAGGGGCTGCCGTTGGTGCGCGAGCCTTGGGCGGCGGTGGCGGCGAGCGTCGGGATCTCGGAAGCCGAGGTCCTCGCGCGGTTCGAGCGGATGCTCGCGATCGGCAAGGTGCGCCGGATCGGGGCGGTGCCGAATCACTATCGGCTCGGTCTCGCCTTCAACGGCATGACGGTATGGGACGTCGACGACGCCGAGATCGACCGGCTCGGCGCGGCGGTCGGGGCGCTCGACTTCGTCACCCATTGCTATCGCCGACCGCGCGCCCTGCCGGAATGGCCCTACAATCTCTTCGCCATGGTGCATGGGCGCTCGCGCGAGGAGGTCGAGGCGAAGCGGACCGAGATCGCCGATCTGCTCGGGGGCGCGGCGCGGGCGAGCGACGTGCTCTATTCGAAGCGAATCCTGAAGAAGACCGGGCTGCGCCTCGCCGCGACCGCCGGCTAAGGGCAAACACGGTCCCGACATCGGTCAAGGCGGGGCGGGTCGCGGCGCGCGACGTTCGGCGCACACGAGAGGCGGAGGGGCCCATCGATGTTTCGTCTGACGCATTTCCTGCGCGAGCTGGTCGCGCCGACGCCGGTCGGGCCGCGCCGCGATCCGCCGGGGCCGGTGGTGATCTGGAACCTGGTGCGGCGCTGCAATCTCCTGTGCAAGCACTGCTATTCGATCTCCGGCGACGTCGACTTCGAGGGCGAGCTGACGACGGCGGAGGTGTTTCGGGTCCTCGACGATCTGAAGGCGGCGCGCGTGCCGGCGGTGATCCTGTCGGGCGGCGAACCGCTGCTCCGGCCGGACATCTACGAGATCGCGGCGCGGGCGAAGGCGTTGGGCCTGTCGGTGTCGCTGTCGTCGAACGGGGCGTTGATCGACGAGACGCACGCCGACCGGATCGCTTCGGCGCGGTTCGACTACGTCGGCGTCAGCCTCGACGGGATCGGCGCGACGCACGACCGGTTCCGCGGCCGGCCGGGCTGTTTCGACGCCTCGATCGCGGGGATCCGGCGGCTTTCGGCGCGCGGCGTCAAGGTCGGCCTGCGCTTCACCATGACGAGCGACAACGAGGCGGAATTCGCCGACCTGCTCGATCTGACCAAGCGCGAAGGGGCGACCAAGTTCTATCTCTCGCATCTGGTCTATTCGGGGCGTGGCAACAAGAACCGCGCCTCCGACGCCGAACACGCCAAGACGCGGGCGGCGATGGAGCGGCTGATCGAGGCGGCCTGGGCGGACGTGCTCGCCGGTTCGGATCGTGAATACGTCACCGGCAACAACGACGCCGACGGCGTCTTCCTGTGGATGTGGGCGAGCGCGCGGTTTCCCGAGAAGGCCGATCACCTCTACGCCAAGCTCGTCCAATGGGGCGGCAACGCCTCGGGGGTCAACGTCGCCAACATCGACAATCTCGGCGAGGTCCATCCCGACACGTTCTGGTGGGATCACCCGCTCGGCAACGTCAAGGCGCGGCCGTTCGGCGAGATCTGGGCGGACACCTCCGATCCGCTGATGGCCGGGTTCAAGGCGCGGCCGAGGACGATCTCGGGGCGTTGCGGATCCTGTGACCACTTCGCGGTGTGCGGCGGCAACACCCGGGTGCGGGCCTATCGGCTGACCGGCGACGCCTTCGCCGAAGATCCCGCCTGCTATCTCGACGATGCCGAGATCGGGCTTTCCGCGCCGTCCGAGCGTCTCACCGTCACGCCTTTCCGAGGCCTCTCCCATGAGCCCCATCCTGCGGCCTGACCGCGTTCTCGCCCTCGCGCTCCTCGGCCTCGCCGTCGGCGTTTCGACGCCGGCCGCCGCCCAGCCGGACGCGGCGAAGCTCTACGCCGACAATTGCGCGACCTGCCATCACGAGGCGCGCACCGGCGGCCAGGGGCCGGCGCTGCTGCCGGTCTCGCTCGGCCGGATCCGCAAGACGGAGGTGGTCGCGACCATCCGCGACGGGCGTCCGGCGACGCAGATGGAGGGCTGGAAGGACAAGCTCTCCGAGGACGAAATCCAGGCGCTCGCCGCCTTCGTCCTGACCGAGCCGAAGGTTCAGCCGAGCTGGACCTTCGCCGACATCGTCGCCAGCCGGGAGACCCATCCCGATCCGGTCGTGACCAAGCCGATGTGGACCGCCGACCCGCTCAACATCACCGTGGTGGTGGAGGGCGGCGATCATCACGTCACCATCCTCGACGGCGACAGCTACGAGCCGATCACCCGCTTTCCCTCGCGTTACGCGCTGCACGGCGGTCCGAAGTTCACCTCGGACGGGCGCTACGTCTTCTTCGGCTCGCGCGACGGCTGGATCAGCAAATACGATCTGTGGACGCTGACGGTGACGGCGGAGGTCCGGGCCGGGCTCAACATGCGCAACATCGCGCTGTCGTCCGACGGGCGATGGGTCGCGGCGGCGAACTATCTGCCGTCGACGCTGGCGCTCTTTTCGGCGGACGACCTCTCGCCGGTGAAAGTCCTCGACGTCGCCGACGAGAAGGGCGCGCCGTCGCGGGTCTCGGCGGTCTATCAGGCGCCGGAGCGCAAGAGCTTCGTCGCGGCGTTGAAGGACGTCGGCGAAATCTGGGAGGTCTCGACGCAAGGCCCGGCTCCGAGCTTCGAGCCGCGCCGGATCGCGGTCGACGAGCCGATCGACGACTTCTTCTTCGATCAGGGCTATCGCCATCTGCTCGGCGCGTCGCGCGACGGCGACAAGGCGGTGGTGGTGCGGCTCGAGGACGGCAAGACCGTCGCGACGCTGCCGTTGCCGGGGATGCCGCATCTCGGCTCCGGCATCTCCTTCACGCATCACGGCAAGCGGGTGATCGCCGCGCCGCATCTGAAGGAGGGCAAGATCTCGGTGATCGATCCGGAGAGCTGGACGGTGATCGACACGATCACCACCTCGGGCCCCGGCTTCTTCCTGCGCAGCCACGAGAAGACGCCCTACATCTGGGCCGACGCGATGATGGGCCGGCAGAAGGACGGGATGCAGATCATCGACAAGGAGACCTTGAAGGTCTCCCGCGTCTTGACCCCGACGCCGGGCAAGATCGCGGCGCACACCGAATTCGATCGCTCCGGCCGGCACGCCTTCGTCTCGGTGTGGGAGATGGACGGCGAGCTGGTCGTCTACGACGCGGAGACCTTCGACGTCGTCAAACGCCTGCCGATGAAGAAGCCGGTCGGCAAGTACAACGTCTTCAACAAGATCACCTTCTCGGAAGGGACCAGTCACTGAGGCGGGACGCTTCTACGACGTGACGATGCGAGATGGTGCGCGATGCTTCGACGCCGAGACCGAGCGCCGGGGCCGCGAGCGTGCATCGTCAACCGTTCGGCATGACCCGCCCACCGGCGACCTCGAACAGCGTGGCCCGGTCGCCGAGGCTCGAGAAGGCGCTCGCGTCCGTGCCCGTCATCCAGCACTGCGAGCCGAGCGCCTCCAGCACGTCGAAGAGCTGGGCGCGACGGGTCGGGTCGAGATGGGCGGCGATCTCGTCGAGGAGGAGCAGCGGCGCCCGGCCGGTCGTCTCGCCGACGAGGCGGGCATGCGCCAGCACGAGGCCGAGCAACAGCGCCTTCTGCTCGCCGGTCGAGGAGAGATGGGCCGGCATCGCCTTGGGTCCATGGCGGACGGCGAGGTCGGCGCGATGCGGGCCGTCGAGGGCGCGGCCGGCGGCCTTGTCGCGGCGGCGATTCTCGGCCAGGCGGGCGCGGAAGGCGTCCTCGGCCTCGGCGGCGGGCCCGCCGGTCGCCACCCACGCTTCGATCTCGCCTTCGAGCGCGAGTTCGGCGTGCGGGAAGGGGGCGTCGGCGCGGGTCGCTTCGATCAGGCGCTCCAGGCAGGCGACGGTCTCGACCCGGGCGGAGGCGACGGCGACGCCGAGGTCGGCCATCTGCTCCTCGATCGCGGCGAGCCAATCGACGTCCCAGCGGTCGTCCTCCAGTAGGCGATTGCGGCCGCGCATCGCCTTTTCATAGGCCGAAACGCGGGCGCCGTGGCCGGGGTCGACGGCGAGCACCAAGCGGTCGAGGAAGCGCCGGCGGTCGGCGGCCGGGCCGGTGAAGAGCCCATCCATCGCCGGGGTCAGCCAGAGCACGCGCAGGTGATCGAGCAGGTCGTCGGCCGAGCGGGCCGGCGCGCCGTCGATGCGGACGCGGCGTTGGCGGGCCTCGTCGTCGCCGGCGATCGCCTCCGCGCCCGTGCCGAGGCGGACCTCGCCGTCAGGGCCGTCGAGGCGGGCGAAGACGCTCCATGAGCCGTCGCCGCCGAGCCGGGCCATCTCGTCGAGGCGGGCGCGACGGAAGCCGCGGCCGGGGGTGAGGAGTGACAGGGCCTCGAGCAGATTGGTCTTGCCGGAGCCGTTCTCGCCGTGGAGCACGACGTGGCGGGCGTCGCAGGCGAGGGCGAGGCTCGGATAGTTGCGGAAGTCGGCGAGCCGCAGCTCGACGATGGCGACGCGCTCGGGGGCGATCCGCTCGGGGGCGGTCGGGCGCGGCGTCGGGACTGGGGACGGCGAGGGGAGGGCGGTCACAGGCGGAACACGGCTTCGGCGGCGGAACGCGAGGCGCGGCGCTTCTCGACTTCGGCTTCCAGGCGGGCGATCTCGGCGCGCAACAGGTCGATGCGCTCCCCGAGCTCGTCGACCGAGACGAGGGCGACGTCCTGGCCGATCTCGTGGGCGAGCTTCTTCTTGACCGGTTCGTCGTCGATGAAGGCCATGGGGCGTCTCCTGGCGCGCGGATCGCCGCGCCGCGAACGACTCAGTATAGAACTCGACGCGTCCCTCCGCCAAACCGTTCGAGGATCGGCCATGCCGGAAGTCGTCGTCCACATCGCCCATTCGCTCGACGGCTTCATCGCCGACCGCGACGGCTCGATCGACTGGCTGAAGCCGTTCGAGGCGGAGGACTACGGTTGGGAGGCCTTCGTCGCGAAGATCGACGCGGTGGTGATGGGCTCGACGACCTATCGCCAGTGTCGGCGCTTTCCCGATTGGCCCTATCGCGGCAAGGCGGCCTTCGTGATGACCAAGGGCGCGCGGATCGACGAGGACGGGCTCGCCGTCTTCGACGACCGCACCGCGACGGAGATCGCGCTCGACTGCGAGCGCGCCGGGCTCCGGCGGATCTGGGTGGTGGGCGGCGGCGGACCGATCCGCGCTTTCCTCGACGCCGGCCTGGTCAGGCGGATGCATCTCTTCCAGATCCCGGTGGTGCTCGGCGACGGGACGCCGCTGTGGCGGCCGGGGAAAAAGGCCTTCGAGGCGCGGACGGTCCGCACCACGGTGCATCCGAACGGCGTCGCCGAGACCGTCGCGGCGATCGCGCCGACGCCCCTCGCAGGGCGGTGACAGGGGCGAGCGGAGGGACTAGCCTTCCCTCCCCAACCGAGGGAGACGCCTCCATGGCCGCGCCGCGCATGCCCGCCTTCGATCCCTTCGACGTTCCCGAGAGCAACGCCTCGATGCTGCCCGAGCCCTTCGCCTCGCAGGCGAAGAAACGCCACTTCCGACGCCTCGGCGCGCAGGCCGGCTTGACCAATTTCGGCGTCGTCCTGACCCGGATCGAGCCGGGCGGCGCGAGTTCGCAGCGCCACGCCCATCTGACCCAGGACGAATTCGTCTGGGTGCTGGAGGGCGAGACGGTGCTGGTGACCAACGACGGACGCCAGACGCTGAAGGCGGGGACCTGCGTCGGCTTTCCGAAGGCGACGGGCGAGGCCCATCACTTCCTCAACGAGACGGCCGACGACGTGCTGCTGCTCGTCGTCGGCGACCGGACGACGGGCGAGGTGGTGACCTATCCGGACGTCGATCTCCTCGGCCGGATGCTCGACGACGGCCGTTACGTCTTCACCCACAAGGACGGCTCGGACTATTGAGCCGAACGTCGCGCAGGTCCGCCGCGCGCCCCTTTCCTCGGAGCCTCCCCATCATGATCGAGATCCCCGCCACCCAGACCGTGATCGCCATCCCGACGCCGGGCGGGCCGGAAGCGCTCGTCGCCGAGACACGGGCCGTGCCGGCGCCGGGGCCGGGCGAGGTGCTGGTGAAGATCGCGGCGGCGGGGGTCAATCGTCCCGACGTGCTGCAACGGGAGGGCGGATATCCGCCGCCGAAGGGGGCGTCGGACATTCCGGGCCTGGAGATCGCCGGCACGGTCGCGGCGCTCGGCGAGGGCGTTTCGAGCGTCGCGCTCGGCGATGAGGTGGTGGCGCTTCTCCAGGGCGGCGGCTATGCCGAATGGGCGACGGTCGACGCGCGCTGCGTGCTGCCGTTGCCGAAGGGGCTGTCGATGGTCGAGGGCGCCAGCCTGCCCGAAACCTTCTTCACAGTGTGGTCGAACGTCTTCGACCGGGCGCGGCTCCAGCCGGGCGAGACCTTCCTCGTCCACGGGGGGACCTCGGGCATCGGCGTCGCGGCGATCCAACTGGCCAAGGCCTTCGGCGCGACGGTGATCGCCACGGCGAGCGGGGCGGCGAAATGCGCGCGTTGCCGCGAGCTCGGCGCCGATCTGGCGATCGACTACGCGCAAGAGGACTTCGTCGAAGCGGTCAAGGCCTTCACCGCCAAGAAGGGGGCCGACGTGATCCTCGACATGGTCGGCGGCGACTACATCGCCCGCAATCACGAGGCGGCGGCGGTGGAGGGCCGGATCGTGCAGATCGCCTTCCTACGCGGCTCGAAGGCGACGGTCGACTTCATGCGGGTGATGCTGAAGCGGTTGACCCACACCGGTTCGACGCTCAGGGCCCGCGACGCCGCCTTCAAGGGCGCGATCGCGGCGGCGCTGCGCGAGAAGGTCTGGCCGCTCGTCGAGAGCGGACGGGTGAAACCGGTGATCGATTCGACCTTTTCTCTTCGCGAGGTCGTGGAGGCGCATCGCCGGATGGAGACCAACGCGCATGTCGGCAAGATCGTGCTGACGGTGTGAACCCTCAATTTTACCGATTTGCCTGATGACGCGGCGCGCGTTATAGAGAGGCATCCCTCAAATCGCATCGCATCCGCTTCCCCCCGCCGGACCGGCCGGGAGAAGCCACGAGGAAGGTCCATCCATGGCGACCCCGACCAACACGCCCCTGATGCCCAAGGCCACCGCCGTGTGGCTCGTCGAGAACACGGCGCTCTCCTTCGATCAGATCGCGGCCTTCTGCCGTCTGCATCCGCTCGAGGTGAAGGCGATCGCCGACGGCGAGGCGGCGCAGGGCATCAAGGGTCTCGACCCGATCATGACCGGCCAGCTCACCCGCGAGGAGATCGAGAAGGCGGTCAAGCAGCCGGAGCATCGGCTCAAGCTCGCCGATCCGAAGGTGCGGGTGCCGGAGGCCAAGCGCCGCGGCCCGCGCTACACGCCGGTGTCGCGCCGTCACGATCGCCCGAACGCGATCCTGTGGCTGCTGCGCAACCATCCGGAGCTCAAGGACGCGGCGATCATGCGCCTCGTCGGCACCACCAAGACCACCATCCAGCAGATCCGCGAGCGCACCCACTGGAACGCCGCCAATCTGTCGCCGATGGATCCGGTCACGCTGGGCCTGACCTCGCAGCTCGAGCTCGACCTCGAAGTGGAGAAGGCGGCGAAGAGCCTGCCGATCCGCGAGGCCGGCGATCCGGGCGCGGCGACGCTGCTCTCCGTCGACGAGACGGTGACGCCGGACGCGCTGGTCGGCGCCGGCGACTACGGCTCGGCGGCGCGCGGCGTCGATGCGGACGACGAACTCGACGCCGACAAGATCTTCGCCAAGCTGAAGAGCCTCAAGGGCCCGGAAAGCGACGAAGAAGAAGAGTGAGCCCGAGGCTCGGGGAATGCGGAGGCGGGGGCGACCCCGCCTTCTTCGTCGAAGGGACGGCGTCGGACGCAAGGTCCGCGGCTTTTCGTTCCTCGACCGGTCAACGATTGCGCGAGACAGGCTCCATGACCCCGTCGCAGACCATCGGCGCGGCGCGCGCCGGCTTCACCATCGTCGTACCGACCTGGAACAATCTCGACTATCTGAAGCTCTGCGTCGCCTCGATCGAGGAGAATTCGGCGTTTCCGCACGAGATGGTCGTCCACGTCAACGACGGCTCCGACGGCTCGCTCGACTGGGTCCGGGAAAAGGGCCTCGCGCACAGCCACGCGGCCGACAATCTCGGCGTGCCGCTGTCGGTCAATCTGGCCGCTGCGCAGGCGTCGCGTGACTGGATCCTCTATCTCAACGACGACATGTGGGTGTGTCCCGGCTGGGACGTCCGGCTCGTCGAGGAGATCGAGCGGGCCGGCACCGACCGGATCTTCCTGTGCTCGCGCCTGATCGAGCCGAAGGACACCGGCGACGCCCGCGTCCGGGTGCTCGACTGCGGCGACGGGCCGGCCAATTTCGATCGCGAGAAGCTCCTCGCCCACTACGCCGATCCGGGGCGCGGCGACGAGCGGCTGGTGTTCTCGCAGCCGACGCTGATCCACCGGCTGCTGTGGCATGCGGTCGGCGGTTATTCGGTCGAATTCAGCCCGGGCATGTCGAGCGACGACGATCTGATCATGAAGCTGTGGATGGTCGGCTGTCGGGAATTCCGGCTGGTCGACGCGAGCCGGGTCTACCACTTCGCCTGCCGCTCGACCGGACGGATCCGCAAGAACCGCGGCAGCCGGATGTTCCTGGTCAAGTGGGGCGTGCGCTGGAAGCGCTTCCGCGACGCGGTCCGCTCCGGCTCGGCGGCGCCGACGGCGGCTTCGCTCGGCGATCGGGCGCGGCGCGCCCTCTACGCCTTCTCCGGCGAACAGCCGCTCGGCGACGTCGCCGCCTGGAAGAGCGACCTCGCCTGCGATTGGACCGCGCATCCGGCGCGACGCGACGATCCCGCCTGAGCGGGGTCAGGCGGCGCGGCCGGTGGCGGCGAGCGCCCAGGCGACGACCGCGTCGGCCTGCGGCGCGAGCGTCGTGAAGTCCTCGCCGGCGAAGTCGGTCCAGGCCTCGATCTGGGTCTCGCGCAGCACGACGAGGGTCGGCAGGCCGGCGATCATCGCGGCGGCGATCTCCTCGCGCACGCCGTGACCGGCGGCCTCCTGCTTCGAGAACTTGCCGACGAAGACGAGATCGACCCCGGCCTCGATCGCCGAGGCGATGGCGAAGCGGCTGCGGGTGAAGCCGTCGGGGTCGAGGGTGCATTCGTCGGAGCCGGGGCCGAGATCCTGCGAGATCGAGGTGGCGTCGCCGGTGACGAGGTCCTCCAGCAACTTTTCGGGACGACCGTTGGAGAGCGGCCCGCCGGAGCGCGGCAGCACGCCGCCGAGGCGCAGGTCGCCGCGGGCGGCGAGACGATCACGCACCTCGGCGAGCAGCGGCTCGACGTCCCAGCCGGGCTCATAGAGGACGGCGGCGAGGGGAAGGACGGCGTCGGGCATGTCGGTCTCCGAGCAGGCGGGGGATCGGGCAGGGTTCGGATCAGGACGCGCCGAGGCGGGCGATCACCGCACGGGGGATACGATAGACCGCGATCGCGTCGTCGTGACGGCGAAACCCACGCATCTCGCGCAGGATGAAATAGTGATGCACCGCCTCCGCCGCTTCGGCGAGGCGGGCCGGCCGTTCGATCGCCGGCGCGTCGGCCAGCGCGGCGAGCGTCTCCTCGACGCGGCGGCCGGCGCGGCCGAGCGCCGAGGCCTCCTCGGCGAGAAGCTCCAGATCGAGCGCCAGCGCGCCGGTCGGCGGCAGGGCGGCGGGCGAAAGGGCCATGGGTGGCGGGATCTCCGACGAGGAACCGGAGACGATGATCGCCGCGAGGGCCGGGCGCTGTCCAGAGGGAGAAGCGTGCAGGAACCGGGAGCGGGACGTCGGGAGGCCGCGCCGCAGCGGCGATTTCGCAGGAGCGAAGAATAAGATTTCGATTGCGACGCCGGCGGCGGACGGCGAACCGGGTGCTGCGGCGCGGGCGGCGGGGAGAACGTGGGCCGCGCGGCGCGGCCCGATCCGGCAAAGCCGATCCGCGATAAAGCGCGGGAGGGTCGGTTTGCGGAACGGCGTTTCCTTTCCCCGGCCGATGTCGCCGCCTAGATCGGGAGCCCTGTTCGATCGGGCGCGCGAGGCGTCCGACGCTCGCTCGAGGCTCCCATGTCGGTCGCACGTCACACCCATCTCAAGGCGCTCGAGGCGGAATCGATCCGCATCCTGCGCGAGGTCGCCGCCGAATTCCGCAATCCGGTGATGCTCTATTCGATCGGCAAGGACAGCGCGGTGATGCTGCATCTGGCGATGAAGGCGTTTCATCCCTCGAAGCCGCCGTTTCCGCTCCTGCACGTCGACACGACCTGGAAGTTTCGCGAGATGATCGCGTTTCGCGACGAGACCGCGAAGCGCCTCGGGCTCGATCTCCTGGTGCACGTCAACGAGGACGGGGTGAAGGCGGGGGTGACGCCGTTCAGCCACGGCTCGTCGGCCTACACCCACGTCATGAAGACGGAAGGGCTGAAGCAGGCGCTCGACAAATGGGGCTTCGACGCGGCCTTCGGCGGCGCGCGGCGCGACGAGGAGAAGAGCCGAGCGAAGGAGCGGATCTTCTCCTTCCGCTCCGCGAGCCACGCCTGGGATCCGAAGACCCAGCGGCCGGAGCTCTGGAACCTGTGGAACGCGCGGGTCGGCCCGGGCGAATCGATCCGCGCCTTTCCGCTGTCGAATTGGACCGAACTCGACATCTGGCAATACATCGCGGCGGAGAAGATCCCGATCGTGCCGCTCTATTTCGCCGCCGAACGACCGGTGGTCGAGCGAAACGGCATGTTGATCATGGCCGACGACGCGCGGCTCGAACTCGCGCCGGGCGAGCGGATCGAGACGCGGCGCATCCGCTTCCGCACGCTCGGCTGCTGGCCGCTGACCGGCGCGATCGAGAGCGACGCGACGACCCTGCCGGAGATCGTCCGCGAGATGCTGA
Source organism: Hyphomicrobiales bacterium (assembly GCA_021286855.1). Classification (GTDB taxonomy): domain Bacteria; phylum Pseudomonadota; class Alphaproteobacteria; order Rhizobiales; family Ancalomicrobiaceae; genus Pinisolibacter. Next base: position 45,456 of record JAJTBO010000013.1, read on the forward strand.
TCGCCCGCACCTCGGAGCGGCAGGGCCGCCTCATCGACCACGACGAGGCCGGTTCGATGGAGAAGAAGAAGCGCGAGGGGTACTTCTGATGAACGCGGTTCCCGACAATCTGCCCGGCCGCGACGTCGCGGGCCTCCTCGCCGAACAGGAGACGAAGTCGCTCCTGAAGTTCCTCACCTGCGGTTCGGTCGACGACGGCAAGTCGACGCTGATCGGGCGGTTGCTCTACGACGCCAAACAGGTGTTCGACGACCAGTTCGCCGCGGTCGCCCGCGACAGCCGCCGCTTCGGCACGGTCGGCGAGGAGGTCGATCTGGCGCTGCTGCTCGACGGGCTCGAGGCGGAGCGCGAACAGGGCATCACCATCGACGTGGCGCATCGTTACTTCACCACGGCGAAGCGCAAGTTCATCGTCGCCGACACCCCCGGCCACGAGCAGTACACCCGCAACATGGCGACCGGGGCGTCGACCTCGGATCTCGCGGTGATCCTGGTCGACGCGCGCGCCGGCCTCGTCACCCAGACGCGGCGGCATGCCTACATCGTCTCGACGCTCGGCATCCGGCACGTCGTGCTCGCCGTCAACAAGATCGATCTGGTCGACTTCTCGGGAGAGCGGTTCGAGGAGATTTCGACGGCCTTCGCCGCGTTCACCCGCGACTTCGGCTTTTCGAGCGTCCAGGCGATCCCGGTCTCGGCGCGCTACGGCGACAACGTCTCGGCGCGATCGGCGCGGATCGACTGGTACGACGGGCCGACCCTGATCGAGCATCTGGAGAGCGTCGACGTGCGCTCTTCGACGGCGGCGAAGCCGTTTCGGATGAGCGTTCAGTGGGTCAATCGGCCGAACCTCGACTTCCGCGGCTTCTCCGGCACGATCGCCTCCGGGCGAATCCGGCCGGGCGAGCCGATCGTGGTGGCGAAGTCGGGCAAGACCGCGAAGGTCGCGCGGATCGTCACCTACGACGGCGACCTCGAAGAGGCGGAGGCCGGCGAGGCGGTGACGCTGACGCTCGACGAGGAGATCGACATCTCCCGCGGCGATCTCCTCGCCGATCCGAAGGCGCGGCCGACGGTCGACGACGGTTTCGTGGCGAAGCTCGTCTGGATGGCGGAGGAGCCGCTCACCGGCGGCCGGGCGCTGCTCGTCAAATGCGGCGCGAAGACCGTCGCGGCCACGGTCGCGGCCGTTCGCCACGATATCGACGTGGAGAGCCTCGCCGAGCGGCCGAGCCGGCAACTGGCGCTCAACGCGGTGGCGCGGGTCGAGCTGCGGCTCGCCGAGGCGATCGCCTTCGATCCTTACGACGAGGACCGGGAGACCGGGGCCTTCGTGCTGATCGATCGGCTGACGAACGCCACGGTGGCGGCGGGGATGATCGAGGCCGGGCTCGGGCGCGCCACCAACGTGCATCGACAGGCGACGAAGGTGACGCGGGAGGTTCGCGCGAGCCAGAAGGGGCAGCGGCCGAAGGTGGTGTGGTTCACCGGGCTCTCCGGCGCGGGCAAGTCGACGATCGCCGATCTCACCGAACAGAAGCTGGTGGCGGCGGGACGGCACACCTATCTGCTCGACGGCGACAATCTGCGCCACGCCCTCAACCGCGATCTCGGCTTCTCCGATCGCGATCGCGCCGAGAACATCCGCCGCGTCGCGGAGGTGGCGAAGCTGATGGCCGACGCCGGCCTGATCGTGCTGGTCTCGTTCATCTCGCCGTTCCGCGCCGAACGGGCGGCGGCGCGAGCGACGATCGGCGAGGCCGACTTCGTCGAGGTCTTCGTCGACACGCCGCTCGAGGTCTGCGAGGCGCGCGACGCCAAGGGGCTCTACGCGCGGGCGCGGGCCGGCGAGATCGCCAACTTCACCGGTCTCACCTCGCCCTACGAACCGCCGGAACGACCGGATCTGAGGATCGAGGGGGCGCGCGTCGACGCGGAGGCGGCGGCGGAAGCGGTGGTCGCGGCGATCCTCGGGGCGAGCGAAGACTGGTCGATCTGAAGTCGCGGGCGACGACGTCGTCGGCGCGCGGCCGAGATCGGCGTCAACCTTTCGCCGAAAGCGGGAACGGTTCGGCGACGAATCGGAAGAGTCCAGATGTTCGCCTCGTGTTCTCTCGAGCGCTCGTGGCGAACGCGGGGCGGGCATCGAGATCTCGAGACGGTGGGTCCGCCGTCCCAGGCGCGAACCGGACCCCGGGGAAAGGACCGCGTTTCGAAACGGCACGCGGGCGGTGCGCCCGACTACGGCCCCTGCCGCGGTCGTGGGAGCGAAGCGCTGCGCGCGTTGATGAACCGGCGAAAGTGGGAACGCTTCGGCGACGAATCACCGACGGGGCGATGTTGCGGGTCCGTTCGCTCGAGATGTCGTAGCGATGACGATCTCGGTCGCAGGATCTTGCCCTGCCGGTGTGGCTGGGCTTCGTTTCGCGCCGGTCCGCTGTTCAGACTTGCGTCCCGAAACGGAACTCGCCGGGTCCAACGCCCGAAATTCGGCAATTCTCGAGAGGCGGTAAACGTCGCCCGTAGCCGTGCGAGGACGGACGTCAGGAGCGTGGCGAAAGCCCGAACGAAGCGGCGACGAATCGGAATATGTCGGATGTTCGCCTTTCGTTCTTACAAAGTGTCGTGGCGCGGAGCGCCGAGAGGGCGAGATCTCGAGCGCGCGGATGAACCCGGCGTGGCGGCGAGCGTCGGCGCGGCAAGGACTTCGTGCCGGTTCGGGACGGCCGTCTCAGGGCGCGGCGGCGATCGAGACCAGATGGGTTCGGACCGTTCCGATCATGGTGCCGACGTGGGCGTCGATCGGGATCCACAGGTCGCGGTCGGGGAGACGGGCGAAGCGGATCTCGACGTCGCGGTTCTCCGCCATGTAGCGGACCGAGCGATGGCCGGAGCGGTGGCCGGCGATCGGAACCCAGCGGGCGGCGCAGACGGCGACCGGGCCGCGCAGGCCGGCGGGGGCTTCGTCGAGGATCTTCTCGGTTGCGAGGCGGACGTCCCAGCGGCTCCAGCCGTCGAAGACCGCGAGGCTGCGGTCGCAGACGGCGGCGGGGGCGATCGAGCCGGGCAGCAGGGCGGCGGAGAGCGGGTCGGAGACGCCGCGGCGGTGCTCCGGGCCGACCGGCACGATGTCTTCGCCGGTCTTGGCGGGCGGTTCGACCGAGAGGTGAGAAACCGCGCCGCCGGACAGCGTCATGTCGACGTCGAAGGGGGTGTCGCCCTTGCGCTCGATCAGACGATAGGCATGCGGCCGCGGGTGGCCGCGGACGAGCCGTCCGGAGGCGGCGAGCGTGCCGTCGGCGGAGGCGAAGATGCCGGCGAGGCCGACGGTGCGCCAGGCGACGTCGACGGCGTAGCGGCCGGCGCGGTCGTCGAAGCCGACGTCGGCCTCGGCGAGCGGCAGGCCGGCCAGCGAGAGGTCGTAGACGAGGCGGGCCGACGGCTGCGCGGCCTCCGCCGCGACGGCGACGCCGCTCGGCGGCGGCGAGACCGCGAGGAGAAGAGCGAGGAGGGCGAGGCGGAGACGAGGCGGCGACATCGACGTCCTTCGTGGGTTTCGAGCGCCGAGTTCCGGCTCTTCGGCGGAGGTTCGGCGAGCAAGCCGGCGAATTTTCGACCGGCCGCAGCGCGCGCCCGCGAGACCGCGCCTCGAGGCTTGACGCTTCCGTCCTCGAACACTATAGGAGAGCGACTTTTTCCGACACCTCGTGAGACGTGGAACCCGGCTCCTGATCGGACCGGCCTCGAAAGGGATATGACATCATGGCTCGCCGCTGCGAACTGACCGGCAAGGCTGTCCTGACCGGCAACAACGTCAGCCACGCCAACAACAAGACCCGTCGGCGCTTCCTGCCCAACCTCGTGTCCGTGACGCTGATCTCGGACGCGCTGAAGCAGAACGTGCGCCTGCGCATCTCGGCCGCCGCCCTGCGTTCGGTCGAGCATCGCGGCGGCATCGACGCGTTTCTGGCGAAGGCTTCCGATCTCGAACTGTCGCCGCGCGCGCGCCTCCTGAAGCGTCAGGTCGCTCAGGCGCAGGCCGGAGCGGCCGCGTGATCGATCGACGGTCTGCGGTCTTCGGGACCGATGGCGCCGCCCCGGGGCTTCCCGCGGGCGGCGTTCCACGTTCGGCCTGGGTCACGGCGATCGCCGCGATGGTGCTGGTCGTGGTGTCCTCGAACGTCGCGGTCCAGTATCCGGTCCAGGCGACGATCGGCGGGCTCGATCTCGCCGATCTCCTGACCTGGGGCGCCTTCACCTATCCGGCCGCCTTCCTGGTCACCGACCTCACCAACCGGCGCTTCGGCGTCGCGGCGGCGCGGCGGGTGATCTTCGTCGGTTTCGTGATGGCCGTCGTCCTGTCGATGGCGCTCGCCACGCCTCGGATCGCGATCGCCTCGGCGACCGCCTTCCTGGTCGGGCAGTTGCTCGACGTGACGGTGTTCGATCGGCTGCGCCGGGCGCGCTGGTGGAAGGCGCCGTTCGTCGGCTCGCTGCTCGGTTCGGCGACCGACACGACGGCGTTCTTCTCGCTCGCCTTCGCCGGCGCCTTCGGGTGGCTGGGCGGCGCCGACGCCTTTTCGCAGGAGAGCGCGTCGCTCCTCGGCGTCTTCTCTCTCGAGACGGCGCGTTGGGTGAGCTGGGCGGTCGCCGACTTCTCGGTCAAGCTCGGCTTCGCGGCGCTGTTCCTGGCGCCCTATCGGCTGCTGATGAACGTGCTGTGGCCGATCCCGGACCGGGCGCCGGCGGCGGCCTGAGCGGGGCGGCCGACGAGTTTTCTGTCCAAGAATGCGAAAGCCCCGGAGCGATCCGGGGCTTTCGTCGTTCGAGGCGACGCGTCGGCGTTCGGGATCAGTCGCGGGAGGGGATCGAGCCGGTGGTCGCGGCGGTCTCCTGGCCCTTCACCTGGAAGGCGTGGGCGTAGACCTGGAGCAGGCCGACGGGCGTGCCGACCACGACCTTGTAGGGGATCATCATACGGGCGTCGCCGGCCGGCACGAACCAGATCGAGAATTCGAGATTGCGCTCGAACTTCTCTTCTTCCGGGGTGAGCGGGCGATAGCCGGCGATCGGGCGATAGGCGACGGCGCAGACCAGCGCCGGGCCGGAATAGCCCTGCTTGCCCTGCACCTCCATGCGTGTGCCGTAGGTCATGCGCAGGTCGTAGCGGACGCGGCCGTCGAAGACGTGGGCGGTCTGATCGCAGTTCGACTGGGCCATCGGATCCTGGCCGGCGACGACCGGCAGGACGAAGGCGGCGAGCGGATCGATGACGCCGCGCTTGTGTTCGGGTTTCAGCGGGATGCGCTGGTCCCAGCCGCGGAAGTGGAGTTCGGTGGCGCTCACCGAGTTCACGTTGGCGCCGGAGAAGCTCATGTCGACGTGATTCGGCTCGGGGCCGCCGTCGATCCTGAGATCGTAGTCCTTCGACTGCCGGCTGCGGGCGGCGACGCGGCCGGAGGCGGTCGCGGTCGCCTGCCGATTGGCGACGACCTGCGCGAGACCGCGCACCTGGGCGGCGAGTTCGGCGCGCCAGTCGCCGCTCTCGGCCGTGGTGAAGGTCAGGGTTCCGGAGCCGACGGGGAAGCCGGCGAGGGTCGCGGCATAGGTCGCCTCGACGGTCGCGCCGGCGGCGGCGGGGGCCGCCGCGGCGCAGATCAGGGCCAGAGCCGAGGCCGCGGTCCCGAACAGGGAATTGCGACGGGCAAACATACCGAACACCTCCGTCTCCCTCGGCGGGACGCACGCGAAATCATTCCACGCGCCCGTCCACGGAAATGGGGGCGCCTCGCCCCCATTTGTGGAGGGGTAACCTTATCGAAGCGTTAATCGCGGCGTCCTTTCGGTGGCCTCGTCGAGAAGACGGAAGCGCAGCAGGACGGTGCGTTGCAGCCAAAAGAAATTGTCGTCGGACATCAGGGTCAGGATCACGCCGCCGTCGGGGGCGACGTCGACGGCGAGCCCCTCCATGTTGTCGATCTCGTCGAAGCCGCCGCCGGTCAGCAACACTTCCGGCTCGATCGTGCGATCGGGGACGAGGTCGCGGGCGGCGACGCGGACGAGGCGCATCTCGGGCCGGCCCCACCAGGCGAGCCGGCGTTGCAGCGCCAGGAGATCGCCGGAGGGAGCGAAGACGGCGTCGGTGACGGCGAAGCCGTCGTGGGCGGCGAGGCGGAAACGGCCGACGTCGCGGCCCTCGAAGATCCAGCCGGGGTTCGACGTCGCGCCGGGCGAAGCGGTCTCGGCGATCGCCACCAGCCGGCCGTCGGGCGCGTTCGCCAGCGCCTCGAGGCCTTCGTTCGCCGGTAGATCGCGGATATCGCGGGGGATCGGCAGGGGGCGGCCGGGCGCGGCGAGAAGACCCTCCGGCGAGGCGGCGCGATAGGCGAGGATGCGGTGATGATGCTCGAAGCCGACCCGGGCCTGCCAAGCGCCGTCGGCGGGCCAGAGGGCCAGGCTCTCGGCGTCGCGGTTCCACTTGCCGCGCAAGGGGCGGCCGTTCTCGTCGAGGAGCGGCGCGATCGTCGCCTCGCGGATCGCGAGGGGACGGCCGAGTGCGTCGGCGTCGAGGCGCGCGGCGAGCCAGGAGCCCTCGTCGCCGATCGCCAGCAGACGGCGGCCGTGGTCGAAGCTGCGCAGACCGGACCAGCCGCCGAAGGCGGGATCGCGGCTGGTCAGCGTCAGACCGCCGAGAAACTCCAGCGATCCGAAGCGCGTCCGGTCGGCCTCGCCGGGGCGGAAGGCGGCGATCGGCCGGCTCTCGACCACGATCGGATGGGCGGCGGGCGGGGCCGCTTCGACGTCGCTCGCGCCGAAGGGGCCGCGCGCGATCAATGCGACCACTACGGCCGCGGTCGCGGCGACACCGGCGAGGGCGAGACGCCGCCGCGATCTCATCGGCGACGGGCGCCGGCGCGGCGGCCGGTGGGCTCGTCGCGGGCGTTTTCGTCGAAGAGGGACGCGAGTTGGTCGGTCATGGCGCCTGCCAGCTCCTCGGCATCGACGATGGTCACGGCGCGGCGATAGTAACGCGTCACGTCGTGGCCGATGCCGATGGCGATCAGTTCCACCGGCGACCGCGTCTCGATTTCCTCGATGACTCGGCGCAGGTGGCGTTCGAGATAATTGCCCGGGTTGACCGACAGGGTCGAGTCGTCCACGGGCGCGCCATCGGAGATCATCATCAGAATGCGGCGGCTCTCGGGCCGACCGAGCAGGCGCTCGTGCGCCCAGGCCAGCGCCTCGCCGTCGATGTTCTCCTTGAGGAGCCCTTCGCGCATCATCAGGCCGAGATTGCGGCGCGAGCGCCGCCACGGCGCGTCGGCGGCCTTGTAGACGATGTGGCGCAGGTCGTTGAGCCGGCCCGGGGTCGCCGGCTTGCCGGACTGGAGCCAGGATTCGCGCGACTGACCGCCCTTCCAGGCCTTGGTGGTGAAACCGAGGATCTCGACCTTGACGCCGCAACGCTCCAGCGTCCGGGCGAGAATGTCGACGCAGGTCGCCGCCACGGTGATCGGGCGGCCGCGCATCGACCCGGAATTGTCGATCAGCAGGGTGACGATGGTGTCGCGGAAATCGGTGTCGCGCTCGCGCTTGAAGGAGAGCGGGGCCATCGGATCGATGACGACGCGGACGAGGCGCGCGGTGTCGAGCACGCCCTCCTCGAGGTCGAACATCCAGGACCGATTCTGCTGCGCCATCAGCTTGCGCTGAAGGCGGTTGGCGAGACGGGCGACGGCGCCCTGGAGCGGCGCGAGCTGCTTGTCGAGATAGGCGCGCAGGCGATCGAGCTCGGGGCCCTCGCAGAGCTCCTCGGCGCGGATTTCTTCATCGAACCGGTTGGTGAAGACCTTGTAGTCGTCGAGCGGCCGGTTGGAGAGCGGATGGTCAGGGCGGCGAGCCTCCGACGCCGCGTCGGTCTCTGTTCCGTCGGCCTCGGCCGCCTCGTCGGAATAGCCGTCGGCGGCCTCGGCGTCGCCTTCTTCCTGGTCTTCGCCGGCGGTCTCGGAGGCGGAAGCCTCGGAGCGGTCGGAGCCGTCCTGCTCTTCGGGCTCGCCGGCCTGTTCCTCGCCGTCGCCTTCGTTCTCGTTCGCGCCTTCCTGTTCCTCGCTCTCCTCGGGCTCGTCGGCGAGGTCCTCGGCCATGTCGAGGGCGGAGAGGAGGTCGCGGACGACGTGCGCGAAGGCGCGCTGATCCTCGGCGGCGGTCTCCAGCCGATCGAGCGCGGCCATCGCCTTGTGCTCGATCTGCGGCCGCCACAGCTCGACGATCTTCGTCGCCGAAGGTGGCGGCGCCATGCCGGTCAGGCGTTCGCGCACCAGGAGGGCGAGGGCGTCGGCGAGCGGGGCCTCGGAGAGATCGGTGGCGGCGTCGGCGTGCGCCTTGGCGTAGCGCGCCTCCAGCATCGCGGCGATGTTGGCCTTGACGCCGGCCATGCGGCGGGAGCCGACCGCCTCGCAGCGAGCCTGTTCGATCGCATCCCAGGCGACGCGGGCGTCGTGGCCCTCGGGCATGAAGGCGCGATGGACGGCGGCGTCGTGGACGGCGAGGCGCAACGCCATCGAATCGGCCTGACCGCGCAACACCCGGGCCTCTTCGCGCGACAGCTTGCGGGTCGGCTCGGGCAGGCGGGCGGTGTGGCCGGTCAGGACTGCGCGATCGGCGCCGAAGGCGACCTCGAGTTCCGGCACGCGCGAAATCGCCCGCATGCAGGCGGCGAGCGCCTGCTTGAAGGGTTCGTTCGGCGGCGGCGACTTGTCCTTGGGGGCCATCGGCGCTTCGGCCTCGCCTCAGCTCAGAACGACGTTGACGGCGCTCTCCGGCAGTTCCTTGCCGAAACAGCGCTGATAGAACTCGGCGACCTTCGGCCGCTCGGTCTCGTCGCACTTGTTGAGGAAGGTGACGCGCAGGGCGAAGCCGAGGTCGCCGAAGATCTCGGCGTTCTCCGCCCAGGTGATCACCGTGCGCGGGCTCATCACGGTGGAGAGCTCGCCGGCGACGAAGGCGTTGCGGGTCATGTCGGCGACGCGGACCATCTTGGAGACGGTGTCGCGGCCCTCCGGCGTCTCGAAGTGCTTGGCCTTGGAGAGGACGATGCCGACCTCTTCGTCGTGCGGCAGGTAGTTCAGCGTGGTGACGATCGACCAGCGGTCCATCTGGGCCTGGTTGATCTGTTGAGTGCCGTGATAGAGGCCGGAGGTGTCGCCGAGGCCGATGGTGTTCGCCGTGGCGAACAGGCGGAAGGCCGGATGCGGCTTGATCACCCGGTTCTGGTCGAGCAGCGTCAGGCGGCCGGAGGACTCGAGCACGCGCTGGATGACGAACATCACGTCCGGGCGACCGGCGTCGTATTCGTCGAAGACCAGGGCGACGTTGTTCTGATAGGCCCAGGGCAGGATGCCGTCGCGGAATTCGGTGACCTGCATGCCGTCGCGGACGACGATCGCGTCCTTGCCGATCAGGTCGATGCGGGAGATGTGGCTGTCGAGGTTGACGCGCACGCAGGGCCAGTTGAGGCGGGCGGCGACCTGCTCGATGTGGGTCGACTTGCCGGTGCCGTGGAAGCCGGTGACCATGACGCGGCGGTTTCTGGCGAAGCCGGCGAGGATGGCGAGCGTGGTGTCTCGGTCGAAGAGATAGTCCGGATCGATGTCGGGGACGTGCTCGTTCGCCTCGGCATAGCCCAGAACGGTGAGGTCGCTGTCGAAACCGAAGGTGTCACGGACGGAGACGGGAGTGTCGGGCAGGCCGACGGGCTTCTCGGATTCGCTCATCATTCCTCCGTCCCGGCCGAAGCGTCGCTCGCGCCGCGCGCGAAAGGGGACGCCGGTCGGGGGTCGTCGTTGCGGTCGATCCGCACTCTAGCCGGGGGAGAAGGCGCGCACCAGTCGTGCCGTCGTCATCCCTGCCGCTTCGCGAGGCATGCATGACGTCCATGCGTCGTTCGCCGGTTCAGCACAGTCCCGCGGTCTTCAGAAGGCGATGGGCCTGGATGATCTCCTGGAGGCGGGCTTCCTGAGAGCGATCGCCGCCGTTGGCGTCGGGATGGTGACGCTTGACCAGATCCTTGTAGCGGGCGCGGATGTCCTCGGCACTCGCCGTCTCGGGGAGGCCGAGCGTGTCGAGCGCCTTCTTTTCCAGCGGTTTGGCGCGGCGGATCGGCTCCGGGCGAGGGGCGCGGGCGCGGCCGAACTGCAGGCGCGGGTCGCCGGAGCGGCGCGTCCAGTTCCTCGGCATCTCGAAGTCGGCGGGCGAGCGCGCGCGGCCGGTCTGGGAATCGGGGTTGACGCCCATGTTCCAGGTCGGGCGATGGCCGGTGCGGGCGTCCTCCTGAAAATCGGCGACGGCTTCTTCCTTCATGCCGGCGAAATAGTTGTAGGATTTGTTGTAGAGCCGGACATGGTCGAGGCAGAAGCGATGGTACTCGCCCTCGCGGCCGCGACCCACCGGCGCGCGATGGGCGCCGGGCGCTTCGCAGCCCTCCCAATCGCACGGCGGAAACGAGCGCCGCGCGACCGATTCCGGGTCGGGCTTGATGCGAATGTGTTCGAAGAGGTCGAAATCCAGGGGCATCGCGCGATATTGGGGGTTCGAAGGGTTCGCTTCAAGCCTCCACCCGCGCGCGAGGCGCGGCGTGGGGCGTTTCGATCCGACCTCGACATGGTTAACATTTCATGGACGCGGCCGGCGCGCCGCCCGAGGAGACGAGGCTCGATGACCTATCGCCAACGCATGATCGACAAGCTCACCGCCGCCTTTCAGCCGACCTTTCTCGAGGTGATCGACGAATCCGACCGCCATCACGGCCATGCCGGCGGCGGTCACGGAACGGCCGGTCCGCAGGACCGGGGCGAGACGCATTTCGTGATCCAGATCGTGTCGCCGGCGTTTTCCGGCACGACGCGGCTGCAGCGCCATCGGATGATCAACGAGGTGGTGAAGCAGGAACTCGCCGAGCGGGTGCATGCGCTGACGATCGAGGCCGATCCCGCATGACCCGAAGGCGGCTCGTCGCAGTTGTATTCTGCGATGCAGCTCGTTTTTCGGTTTTCCGTTAAGACTCTCTTGGCAGGTCGGAGGGCAAGAATTTCACTCGCCCTCCGATCCCTCTTCCACGACATGTTCGGCTCGATGCAGGCGCTCGACGTTCAAACGCTGGTGTTGGTGTCGTCCCTGATCCTGGGGGCGCTCGGCGTCCTGTTCCTGATCAACTGGCGGGACGACCGCTCGCGGGTCGAGCTCGCCGACTGGGGCGTCGGTTTCCTCCTGGTGGTGCCGGGGGTGGTGCTGATCGGCCGGCGCGGCGAAATCTCCGACCTGTGGTCGATCTGGGCGGCGAACGCCTTCGTGCTGACCGCCTATGGGATGATCCTCAGCGGGGCGATGCGTTTCGTCGATCGGCGTCCGGCTCCCGGCGTCGCTCTGGCGGGCGCGGCGGTGTGGAGCCTGTTGTGCCTGTGGCCGACGTTCTTCGAACGTTTCGATCTGCGCGTGATCGCCGTTTCGGCGATCTGCTTCGTCCAGATCGGCCTCGTGGCGCATCTCCTTTGGGAGCGGCGACGGATCGAGCCGTTGCCCTCGCTCGGGCGTTCGGCGGTCGGGGCGGCGATCGTCGCCGGTCTGCAAGGGGCGCGTGGGCTCTTCATGGCGATCGCGCCGAGCGAGCTGTCCGGTTCGGAGGCGTTGCGCCAGTCGCATCTGCCCTGGATGTCGCTGGCGCTCCTGGTGATCAGCCTGTTCGCCGCACACATGATGTTGTCGATGTCGGCGGAACGGGCGGAGCAGCGTCACCGTCGCCGGGCCGACAGCGACGATCTGACCGGTCTGCTCAGCCGTCGCGCCTTCGTCGAGCGGGCGACGGCGCGGCTCGCCGCGGCGCCGGATCGCGGCGCGCTGATGTTCTTCGACATCGACCGGTTCAAGTCGATCAACGACACGCACGGCCACGCGGTCGGCGACGCCGTGTTGGTCGCCTTCGCGCGCTTGGTCGAGACGCGTCTGGCGCCCGACGACCTCTTCGCGCGGTGGGGCGGCGAGGAGTTCGTCCTGTTCGCCGTCGATCACGATTTCGTGGCGGGCCGGCGTCTGGCGGAGGAGATCCGGCGCGACTTCGCCGAGCTCGACTTCGGCCTGGGCGCGGCGCTCGGCGCGACGGTGAGCGTCGGGCTGGCCGCGCCGGCGCTGATCGGATCGGATCTCGATCGGCTGGTCGCCTCCGCCGACGCCGGCGTCTACGCCGCCAAGCGGGCCGGGCGCGATCGGGTCGAGGCGGTGACGCCCGACGAGCGCCGGGCCGCTCGCGCCTGAGGCCTCAGCCGGCCAATTCTTCTTCGAGGAAGTCGCGGACCTGTTCCGGCACGACGTCGTCGGCGACGAAGGCTTCGCCGACGCCGCGGGTCAGGATGAAGGTCAGGCGACCGCGCTTGACCTTCTTGTCCTGAAAGATCGCCCGCATGAGGTCGTCGACCGAGCCGACGCCGCCGGGGATGTCGGAGATCTTCGTCGGCAGGCCGGCGGCGGAAAGGTGGGCGGCGACGCGGGCGGCGTCGTCGGGCGAGACGAGGTTCAGCCGGGCGGAGAAGCGATGCGCCAGCGCCATGCCGATCGCCACCGCCTCGCCGTGGACGAGACGCTCGGCGTCGTAGTCGCAGGCGGTCTCGAAGGCGTGGCCGAAGGTGTGGCCGAGGTTGAGGAGGGCGCGCGGGCCCTGCTCGGTCTCGTCGATGCGCACCACTTCGGCCTTGGCGCGGCAGGAGGCGGCGATGGCGCCGATGCGGGCGGGGCCGCCGGCGAAGATCTCGGCGCGGTTGGCGTCGAGCCAATCGAAGAACTCGGCGTCGTCGATCAGGCCGTATTTCACCACCTCGGCGTAGCCGGCGCGCAGGTGGCGCGGGTCGAGCGTGTCGAGGGCGGCGGTGTCGGCCATCACCAGGGCGGGCTGATGGAACAGGCCGACGAGGTTCTTGCCGTGGCGGGTGTTGATGCCGGTCTTGCCGCCGACCGAGCTGTCGACCTGGGAGAGCAGCGTCGTCGGCATCTGCACGAAGCGCATGCCGCGGCGGACGACGCCGGCGGCGAAGCCGACGAGGTCGCCGATGACGCCGCCGCCGAGCGCGATCAGGAGATCGCCGCGCTCGAGCCGGGCGGAGAGCACGCCGTCGACGACGCTCTCCAGCGTCTCGAAGCTCTTGGAGCCTTCGCCCGGCGACACCACGATCGAGGCGAAGCCGAGCCCGGCCTCGGTCAGAGAAGCGGCGACCGTGTCGAGATGACGTTCGGCGACGGTTTCGTCGGTGATCACGGCGTAACGGCTGCCGGGAAAGCGGCGGGCGAGCTCATCGCCGGCGGCGGCGAGCAGGCCGGGACCGATCAGGATGTCGTAGGAGCGGTCGGCGAGATCCACCGGCACGACGGTCGGGGCGGGGGTGGTCATGGCGTGTCTCCGGTCGGGGCCGTGCAGTCGAAGTGGGCGGCGAGAGCGGCGAGGATCTCCTCGGTCATCACCTCTTTGGAGGCGTCGCGCGACCTCACCGTGACGTCGGCGAGGGCGTAGACGGGGTAACGTTCGGCGACGAGGCGGCGCAGCGTGCCTTCCGGGTCGGGGCTCTGGAGGAGCGGCCGGGTCGGCCGGTGGCGGATGCGCTGGAAGAGCACGCCGGGGTCGGCCTCGATCCACACCGAGACGCCGGCGGCGGCGATGGCGGCGCGGGTGTCGGCGTTCATGAAGGCGCCGCCGCCGGTCGCCAGGATCTGCGGGCCGGCGGCGAGCAGGCGGGCGATCACCTTGCGTTCGCCGTCGCGAAAGTGGGTCTCGCCGTGTTTGGCGAAGATTTCGGCGACGGTGAGCGCCGCCGCCTTCTCGATCTCCTGATCGAGGTCGACGAAGGGCAGGTCGAGGCGTTGGGCGACCTTGCGGCCGAGCGTGGTCTTGCCGGCGCCCATCATGCCGACGAAGACCAACGACCGCGCGCCGAGGGCGGTTCGGATCCGGTCGAGGGTGGCGTCGGCGACGCGTCGGATGTCGTGGTTCATCGGCTCCCGTCCCGGCGACGCGAGTGTCGCCGCCTCAGGCGGTGAGGTTTGGGACCAAGCACGCCGTTCCGTCAAGCGGCGCGAAGACCTCCCTTGCGCGAAGGCGGCGAGATCTGAAACTCTGCCGCGGTGCGGGATCGGGACTCGCAGGCGATTCGTTCGATGGGAGAGACGGCATGCCGACGCTGATGCGGCTGATCGTCGGACTGATGATCCTCGCCATCCTCGGCGGCGCGGCGGTGTGGGCGCTCGCGACCTTCGTCGATCCGCATCCGCGCGAGATGGTGGTGCGGGTGCCGCAGGAGCGGCTGGAGGGGCGCTGAGGCATGAGCGGCGGCGCGGCGCATCTCGTCGAGAGCTTCCTCGAGGCGATGGCGGTGGAGCGCGGCGCGGCGGCGGCGACGCTCGACGCCTATGGCCGCGATCTCGCCGATTGGCTCGGCCATCTCGTCCGCGCCGGCCGCGATCCGAAGACGGCGCAAGCCGAGGACGTCGCCCGCCACATGGCGGAGCTCGCCGGCCGCGGCTTCGAGGCGACCACCCAGGCGCGGCATCTCTCGGCGATCCGGCAGTTCCACCGTTTCCTCTATGCCGAAGGCGTGCGCGGCGACGATCCGACCGGGACGATCGACGCGCCGAAGAAGCGGCGGGCGTTGCCGAAGGTGCTGAGCGAGGACGAGGTCGATCGGTTGATCGAGACGGCGCGACGCGACGCCGAGGAGGAGAGCGATCCGCCGCGCAGCGTCGCCGAGCGGGCGCGGGCGCGCCGGCTCTACGCGCTGATCGAGACGGCCTATGCGACGGGCATGCGCGTCTCCGAGCTGGTCGGGCTGCCGGCGAGCGCCGTCCGCGGCGAGGCGCCGTTTCTGATGGTGCGCGGCAAGGGCGACAAGGAGCGGCTGGTCCCCCTGTCGGCGCGGGCGCGGGGCGCGATGAGCGCCCATCTGGAAACCGTCGCGGCGAGCGGACGGGGCGGCGGACGTTGGCTCTTTCCCTCGTGGAGCGAGAGCGGCCACGTCACTCGGCAGGCCTTCGCCCGCGACCTCAAGGCGCTCGCCGAGCGGATCGGGGTGTCGTCGGCGGCGGTGTCGCCGCACGTGCTGCGGCACGCCTTCGCCAGCCACATCCTGGCGCACGGGGCGGACCTGCGCGTCGTCCAGCAGTTGCTCGGCCACGCCGACATCTCGACGACGCAGATCTACACCCACGTGCTCGACGAACGCCTGCGCGAACTGGTCGAGACGAAGCATCCGCTGGCCGCCGGAGGGGGCGGCGACGGCGGGCCGGCTTGACATTCGGGGGCGGGCATGGCGATTTGCCGGCCATGAAACGGACGCCGGACCCATCCGGCGCGAAGGGTTCGACCGACCGCGCCGCGAGACGGACGCCGCCTCGCCCGACCCCTTCCACGCTCAGCGGACAAAGCCCGACATGCGCAGCTATCTCGAATTCGAAAAGCCGGTCGCCGATCTCGAAGGGCAGATCCAGGAGCTGCGCACCGTCGCCGACAAGGATCAGGCGGTCGACGTCGCCGAGGAGATCGCCAAGCTCGAGGCCAAGGCCGCGACGGCCCTGGTCGAGCTCTATCAGAAGCTGACCCCTTGGCAGAAGACGCAGGTCGCCCGCCACCCCGATCGGCCGCATTTCTTCGACTACGTGGCGCAGCTCGTCGAGGACTTCACGCCGCTCGCCGGCGACCGTGGTTTCGGCGAAGACGCGGCGATCGTCGGCGGCTTCGGTCGGTTCCGTGGGCAGCCGGTCTGCGTCATGGGCCACGAGAAGGGCTCCGACACGGCGTCGCGTCTGAAGCACAACTTCGGCATGGCGAAGCCCGAGGGCTATCGCAAGGCGGTCAGGCTGATGGAGACGGCGGAGCGCTTCGGCCTGCCGGTGATCAGTCTGGTCGACACCGCCGGCGCCTATCCGGGCATCGGCGCGGAGGAGCGCGGCCAAGCGGAGGCGATCGCGCGCTCGACCGACGCCTGCCTCGGCCTCGGCGTCGCCAACGTCTCGGTGATCATCGGCGAGGGCGGCTCGGGCGGCGCGATCGCGATCGCGGCGACCAATCGGGTCTACATGCTCGAGCATGCGATCTATTCGGTGATCTCGCCGGAAGGCGCGGCCTCGATCCTGTGGCGCGACAGCGCCCGGGCGCAGGACGCGGCGACGGGGATGAAGATCACCGCGCAGGACCTGCTCAAGTTCAAAGTGATCGACGGCATCGTCTCCGAGCCGGTGGGCGGCGCGCACCGCAACGTCGAAGAGGTGATCGCGGCGGCCGGCGAGGCGATCGCCGGGGCGCTCGCCGACCTCGCCGGACTCTCGCCGGACCAGCTGCGCGACGCGCGCCACGAGAAGTTCCTGGCGATCGGGCGCTCGCTCTGAGCGTCCCGAAACGGGACGATCGTTCACCCGAGCTTCACCACCTCGACGCCGAAGCGTCGGTAGGAACGCGATTTTGCCGCAAATCGGGTTATGAGGTAGAGTGCGTGCGTCAAAGTGGGGGACGAGTGCGTCGAACCGGTTTCCGCTTCGGTAACCAAGTCGCAACTCCGAAGGCCCAGGATGAGCGTTCCGAACCGAGTTCGTTTCCGTGTGGCGGGACGACGACGGGGAGGGGTCGAGAGTTTCGTCGGCGAGCGGCCCGAGAGGCGGTCGCCGACATGGGGTTCGACGTCTGCGTTCGGGTGGATGGATGAAGATCGAGACTGTCCTGCGGCTCGCCGCCGCCGCCGTCATGGGCCTTTTCGTGGCCTCGTGTCAGGACGAAATGGCGTCGACGCTGGGAGGGCCCGGCAAGGCGACGCGACCGCTCAACGCCAAGATCGTGGCCCAGATGGACGAGAAGGGCATGCGCAAGGAGGATCCGATCCTCGTGCGCGCCTTCAAGCAGGAAGCGACGCTGGAGATCTGGAAGCGCGACCGGACCGGTCGGTTCGCGCTGCTGAAGAGCTATCCGATGTGCGCCTGGGGCGGCACGCTCGGGCCGAAGATCAAGGAAGGCGACAAGCAGTCGCCGGAGGGGTTCTACACCGTCACGCCGGGGCGGATGAACCCGAACTCGCAATTCTACCTCGCCTATGACGTCGGCTATCCCAACGCCTTCGACCGCGCCTTCGGGCGGACCGGCGCGGCGGTGATGGTGCACGGCGGCTGCACCGGCTCGGCCGGCTGCTTCGTGATGACCGACGAGCAGGTCGAGGAGATCTACGGGCTCGCCCGCGAGGCCTTCAACGGCGGGCAGAAGTCGTTCCAGGTTCAGGCCTTCCCCTTCCGCATGACGGCGGAGAACCTGGCCAAGAACCGCAAGAACCCGAACATGGCGTTCTGGAAGAACATCAAGCAGGGTTACGACCATTTCGAGGTGACGAAGCTCGAGCCGAAGGTCGAGGTCTGCGACAAGCGCTACGTCTTCGACGCGCACACCACCGATCCGAACTCGACCATGTTCAACCCGACCGGCGCCTGCCCGGCCTACGAGGTGCCGAGCGAGTTGAAGACCGCCGTCGCCGCCAAGGAGGCGGAGGACGACAAGGCGTTCAAGGTCGCCGTCGCCGAGATCGAGGATCAGGCGCGGCAGGCGGAAGACCGGGCTCGCAAGATGGAAGAGCGGGCGATCGCGGATGCGCGCGAGAAGGCCAAGCCGCAGCCGGGCGTCAAGTTCGCCAGCTGGCTCGGCGCGAAGCCGGACGCCTCCGACGAGGCCGTCGGCGACTTCTCGGCGGCGGGCATGCCGGTGGCGGTGCCGCTGCCGAAGGCGTCGCCGCGCAGCTTCGGCCCGACCCGGGTCGCGGCCGTGCAGGCCGGCGGCGTCGAGGTCGCGCCGGCGGCTCCGGCGGCGGCGTCGGAGGGCATGGCCGATCGTCTGTTCGGCTTCGTCGCGCCGCAGAAGCCGGCCGATCCGGCCGCCCAGGCGGTCCACGGCGGCGACGACAAGCCGCTGTGGAAGAAGATCAATCCGTTCGGCGGCTGAGCGTCGCGATCGGAGGACGAGGGGTTCGGAAGGGCCGTCGCGGACATGCCGTGGCGGCCCTTCGTCGTGTCGTGGCGGGCGTCCGTCGGGTCGTGGCGGGGCCGTGTCGTGGTCGGTCGGCGGGTCTCGAGCGAGAAGGGGGCCGGCAACCGGAGGGCATACGATGTTGGTGCAGACGCTGCGGCTGAAGAAGGGCTGGACCCAGGAGCAACTGGCGCTGGTCAGCGGCCTCAGCGTCCGCACCATCCAACGCATTTAGAAGGGCGAGGCGGCGAGCGCCGAATCGCTCAAGGCCCTGGCGGCTGCCTTCGACATCGACTTCCTCGATCTGAAGGAACCCGACATGACCGCCACGACCACGCTTTCCACCCCCGCCGCGTCGCTCGACGCGGAGACGCTCCTCGCCTTCGACCACGTTCGCCGCAAGCGGAAGTTCCAGATGGGGCTGCTCGCCTGGGCCCTGGTCACTCCCGCGCTGTTCGCGGTCAACCTCGTCACCGGCTCGAAGCACCTGTGGGCGATCTGGCCGGCGCTGTTCTGGGGGCTCGGCCTCTTCGTCGCTTGGCTGCGCGTCGCCGGCTTCTCGCCGTGGAGCGCGGCCTGGGAGAAGCGCGAGGTGGAGAAGCGGCTCGGCCGTCCGTTGTGACGACGGCCGCCGGCCGGGTCACACTTGCATCGGCGAGAAGGCGACGGCGCGACGGTCGAGCGGCCAGGGGCCGCGGACCATTGCGCCGGCGTCGTCCGGCTCCTC
The DNA here is from genome assembly GCA_021286855.1 of Hyphomicrobiales bacterium. Classification (GTDB taxonomy): domain Bacteria; phylum Pseudomonadota; class Alphaproteobacteria; order Rhizobiales; family Ancalomicrobiaceae; genus Pinisolibacter. Next base: position 64,211 of record JAJTBO010000013.1, read on the forward strand.
GCGAGCCGGGGTCCAGGCGAGGCGATCGGGCGTGAGGTGGACCTCGGCCTCGTCGATCGGCGCGCCGAGCGCGGCGGCGATCGTCGCGAGCGGGGGGATGTCGGCGGCGACGACGTCGAGGAGAGTCAGAACCTCCGGCGTCGTCTCCTCGATCGCCACGATCGCGTCGAGATCGGGCAGGTGGTGAAGCGCGATCTCCGGGCTTTCGAGCGTCTTCAGGAAAAACGGGGCGGGGTGGTCGCAGGCCGCGCAGAGCCGCGACGTCGGCTCTCGCCGCGCGTAGAGCGCGCGAACCAGTGCGACGTCGGCGTCGTCGGCGAGCGACAGGCGGCGGGCGTTCGGAGCCCCCGCCGCAGGGCGGAGGGGGCCGCGAAAGACGGTCTCGGCGAGGTCGCGGAAGCCGAAGCGGCGATAGAGTTCGGGCGTCTCGGTGGAGAGTGTGACGCGGGGCGCGCGGGCGTCGGCGAAGGCGAGGGCGCGGGTCATCAGATCGCGGAAGAGGCCGTGGCCGCGCCAAGCGGGCCGCACCACGACCGACTGGAGGCCGAAGGCCGGCGTCGGTTCGCCGGCGAGCCAGAGGGTGCGGCCATAGAGGCTCACGTTGGCGACGAGTTCGTCGCCCGCCCACCAGCCGAAGGCGACGACGCTCGGATCGTGGCCGAGACGGTCGAGCGGCGTCACGTCGATCTCGAATTCGTCGCGGATCAGGCGCGCCAGTTCGGCGCGGCCGGCGGGCGTGTGGGCGAAATCGAAGCGAAAGTCGAGCTTCGCGGCCGCCATCGCGGGGCCTCCCTCACATGCGGCCGACGAGGCCGCTTCGCCGAGACGCGAAGGCCGCCCGTCGGTGCGACGCGCGGCCTTCGTTTCGATCCCGCTTCGGGCGTCTTCGTCAGACGAAGGCGCCGTGGCAGTGCTTGTACTTCTTGCCGGAGCCGCAGGGGCAGGGCGCGTTGCGGGCGACCTGGCCCCAGGTGGTCGGATCGGCCGGATCGACGGCGCGGCCGAGCGGCGCGTCGCCGGTGATCTGGTCGCGGCCCGACGAGGCGTCGAGGTGATGGGCTTCGGTCGCCGGCATCTCTTCCGGCGGCGGGGCCAGCTCGACGCGCATCATCTGGGCGGTGACCGACCGACGCAGACCGGTGAGCAGCGCCTCGAACAGCGTGAAGGCCTCGGTCTTGTACTCGTTCAGCGGATCGCGCTGGGCGTAGCCGCGGAAGCCGATGACCTGACGCAGATGGTCGAGGGTGACGAGATGTTCGCGCCAGAGATGGTCGAGGATCTGCAGCAGGATCGCCTTCTCGACATAGGTCATGGTCTCGGGGCCGAAGCGTTCGGCCTTGTCGGCCATGACGGCGTCGGCGGCGGCGGTGACGCGGTTGATCACCTCCTCCTCGGCGATGCCTTCTTCCTTGGCCCAGTCCTTGACCGCCAGCTCGATGCCGAGCAGGTCGGCGATCTCGTCGTGCAGGCCGTCGACGTCCCACTGTTCGGGATAGGCGTTCTCGGGGATGTGCTTCTTGACGAGGTCGTGGATGACGTCGTGGCGCATGCCGGCGACGGTGTCGCCGACGTCCTCGCCGTTCATCAGCTCGACGCGCTGCTCGAAGATCACCTTGCGCTGATCGTTCATCACGTCGTCGAACTTGAGGATGTTCTTGCGGATGTCGAAGTTGCGGGCCTCGACCTTCTGCTGCGCCTTTTCCAGCGCCTTGTTGATCCAGGGATGGACGATCGCCTCGTCCTCCTTGAGACCGAGCTTCTGCAGCATGCCGTCCATGCGGTCGGTGCCGAAGATGCGCATCAGGTCGTCCTGGAGCGACAGGAAGAACTTCGAGTGGCCCGGATCGCCCTGGCGGCCGGAGCGGCCGCGCAGCTGGTTGTCGATGCGGCGGCTCTCGTGGCGCTCGGTGCCGAGAACGTAGAGGCCGCCGGCGGCGAGCGCCTTGGCCTTCAGCTCGGCGACGGAGGCGCGGATGGCGTGGGCGGCGGCGTCGCGGCCGGGGCCTTCCGGCGTCTCGGAGAGCTCGTAGCGGATCCGCATGTCCGGGTTGCCGCCGAGCTGGATGTCGGTGCCGCGGCCGGCCATGTTGGTGGCGATGGTGATGGCGCCGGGCAGGCCGGCCTGGGCGACGATCACCGCCTCCTGCTCGTGGTAACGGGCGTTGAGGACGGTGAAGACCTTGGCGCCGTCGGCGCCCTTGTAGAGCGAGGCGATCGCCGACGGATCGGTCAGGTCGATCTGAGCGAAGCCCTGCTTCTTCAGAAGCTCGGCGAGATGCTCGGACTTCTCGATCGAGGTGGTGCCGACCAGGATCGGCTGACCGCGCTCGTGGCAGTCCTCGATCAGGCGGATGATGGCGCGGTTCTTCTCTTCCGCCGTGCGATAGACCTCGTCGTCCTCGTCGACGCGGGAGATCGGCAGGTTGGTCGGGATCTCCAACACCTCGAGCCGATAGATGTCGAGGAACTCGTCCGCCTCGGTCAGCGCCGTGCCGGTCATGCCGGCGAGCTTGTCGTACATGCGGAAGTAGTTCTGGAAGGTGATCGAGGCGAGCGTCTGGTTCTCCGGCTGGATCGCCACGTTCTCCTTGGCCTCGAGCGCCTGATGCAGGCCTTCCGAATAGCGGCGACCCGGCATCATGCGGCCGGTGAACTCGTCGATGATGACGACCTCGCCGTTCTTGACGATGTAGTCCTTGTCGCGCTGGAACAGGGTGTGGGCGCGGAGCGCCTGATTGACGTGGTGGACGACGGTGACGTTCTCGATGTCGTAGAGATTGTCGCCCTTGAGAAGACCGGCGGCGCGCAGCGCCTGCTCCATCTTCTCGGTGCCGCCCTCGGTGAAGGAGGAGGTGCGCTGCTTCTCGTCGACCTCGTAGTCCTCCTTGGCCGTCAGGCTCGGGATGAAGCGGTCGATGGTGTTGTAGAGGTCGGAGCGGTCGTCGAGCGGCCCGGAGATGATCAGCGGCGTGCGCGCCTCGTCGATCAGGATCGAGTCGACCTCGTCGACGATGGCGTAGGCGTGGCCACGCTGCACCATCTGGTCGAAGTCGTACTTCATGTTGTCGCGCAGATAGTCGAAGCCGAATTCGTTGTTGGTGCCGTAGGTGATGTCGCAGGCGTAGTTCGCCTTGCGCTCCTCGTCGCTCAGCCCATGCACGATGACGCCGGTGGTCATCCCGAGGAAGCCGTAGATCTGGGCCATCCACTCGGCGTCGCGCTTGGCGAGATAGTCGTTGACGGTGACGACGTGGACGCCCTTGGCGGGCAGGGCGTTGAGATAGACGGCGAGGGTGGCGACCAGGGTCTTGCCTTCGCCGGTCTTCATCTCGGAGATGTTGCCCTCGTGGAGCACCATGCCGCCGATCATCTGGACGTCGTAGTGACGCTGGCCGATGACGCGTTTCGCCGCCTCGCGGACGGTGGCGAAGGCGGGGACGAGCAGATCTTCGAGGCTCTTGCCGGCGGCCAGCTCCTCGCGGAATTGCCGGGTGCGGTCGCGCAGCTCCTCGTCGGAGAGCTTCACCAGCTCCGGCTCCAGGGCGGCGATCGCCTCGACGCGCGGGCGATAGGTCTTGATCTTGCGATCGTTGGCGGTGCCGAAGAGCTTCTTGGCGAGAGTTCCGAGGCCGATCATGGAGGCCCTTCCTCGAGGTCGTGGCGTTCGGCGGACGTCGCCCGACGGCGGCGCCCACCCGGGCGGGCGCTTCCCGCGACGGACGGAGGGACGCACGATCCCTCGATGACCCGGCGAACGCGACGAAGCGATGACGCTCGTGCGAAGGTGGCGGCGTGGGCGCGGATGCGTTCCTCGGCGCGCGTGCCCGAGGGGCGCGCGCGGCTCCCTCGAGATAAGGAGGGGTCCGGCGGTTGTCAACGGCGGGCGGCTCGGCCAATCTTCGGCCGAATCGACCGAAGTCAAGTCGCGGCGCGGCGCGGCGTCATACGTTCGCCACATCGTACGCCGCAACTCGCGGCGCGCCGCCCGGCCCGCCGACGGCGGTCGACGTCCCATCCGACCGGCGGTTTCCCCGCCCCGACACTTTCTCTGCTCCGACATCAGGAACCCGTCCGACATGACCGGAACCCGCACCTCCCGGACCTTCGCTCTCGCCCTCCTCTCCGGTCTCGCGCTCGCTGGCGCGGCGTCGGCCGAAGACAAGGTCTTCGCCACGGTCGACGGCCAGCCGATCACGCAGGCCGACGTCGCGGCGCTGACGCCGGCGCTCGGCGCGCAGCTCGCGCAGCTGCCGGAGGACGCGCGCCTCGCCGCGGTGGTCGACCGGATCGTCGACATGCGCCTGATCGCCCAGGCCGCGGCCAAGGCCGGCCTCGACCAGAGCCCGACCTACAAGTCGCGGATGGAGCAGGTCCGCACCCAGCTGCTCGTCTCCGAATTCGTCAAGGCGAAGGTCGAGGCCGAGGTCTCCGACGCGATGGTCAAGGCGCGTTACGACAAGGACGCCGCGGCCTACGTGCCGCCGGAGGAGATGCGCGCCCGTCACATTCTGGTGAAGACCGAGGACGAGGCGAAGGCGATCCTCGCCGATCTCGCCAAGGGCGGCGACTTCGCCAAGATCGCCGAAGAGAAGTCGCAGGATCCGGGCTCGGCCAAGGCCGGCGGCGATCTCGGCTTCTTCGCGGCGGGCGAGATGGTGCCGGAGTTCGAGAAGGCGGCGGCCGATCTGAAGCCGGGCGAGTTCACCAAGGTCCCGGTCAAGACGCAGTTCGGCTTCCACATCATCAAGCTCGAGGAGAAGCGCAAGCAGCCGATCCCGCCGCTCGATCAGGTCAAGGACCAGGTCCGTCAGGCGGTGGTCGGCGACCTCTTCACCGAGAAGCTCGCCGAGCTGAAGAAGGCTGCCAAGGTCCAGATCGACGAAGCGGCGATCAAGGCGAATTCGGCCGCGCCGAAGTCCGACGCGCCGAAGGCCCCGGCGCCCGCCGCCCCGGCGAAGTGAGGCGGGCGTCCCGCGAGGGATGATCCGTTCGAATTGGAGAGGACCCGGCCGCCGGTCAGGCGCGCCGGGTCTCTTCGTCTCGGGGGCGGCTCGTCCGCTCGCCGAGAAGACCGGCGACGAGGGCGGGGGCGTCGGCCTCGTCGAGGCGACCGGTGAGGAGCCGCAGCCAGTTCATCGCGACGACGAATTCGCGCAGGGCGCGTGCCTCGGCCGGATCGGTCAGCTCGCCCCGGGCGAGGGCGCGTTCGAACAGGGGGCGCAGGGGAAAGTTCGGTTCGGAGAAGCGCTCGGCGAGCGCGGCGCGGGCGTCGTCGTCGAATTGCGCCTCGGCGATGATCGCGGCGAATGCGCTGCCGGCCGGGGTGTCGCGCCAGAAGCGCCAGAGGCCGGTCATCATGGCGACGAGGTCGGAGGCGAGAGCGCCGGTGTCGTTCGGCAGGAGATGGGCGTATTTGCGCCGATCGTAGATCTCGAGCAGCAGGGCGGTGCGGTTGCGCCACCAACGATAGAGGGTCGGCTTGCCGGCCCCGGCGGCGCGAGCCACCGCCTCGAAGGTGACGCCGGCCGGGCCTTTTTCGGCGAGGATCGCTTCCGCCGCGTCGAGGACGGCGCGATGGGTCTCCTCGCTGCGGCGGGGGCCGCGCGATCGGCGATGGGGGAGGGCCTCTTCGGGGGCGGTGGGCTCCATCGTTCGTCTCCTCGTCGCAAAGGGCGCTCGCCGTCGGCTCGGCGAGAGGGTTGGCGCGCGCCGGGGCGATCGGCCGGCGCAGACGGCCTCGCCGGCACGGTGTGGCCTCGATCGCGGCGCGGTCGCGTCGGTTCTCCACCTTCCCAGTAACATTCGGCTTGACGAAACGAAACGGCTCGTATCATTGTCATCAATAGAAACGGAACGTTTCGTATAGCTATCAAGCCAGTCCTCCGGAGTTTCGTCATGGCTTCACCGTCCGTCCTCCGCCGTCTGTCGCCGCCGAAGGTGCGTTTCGCGCTCTGCGTGATGCTCGGGGCCTATCCGCTGATCACGGCGATCCTCTTCGCGCTCGCGCCGGTCACCGGCGATTGGCCGATCGCGTTGCGCACTCTCGTCATCGTGCCGATGATGGTGTCGGGCATGGTGTTCGGCATCATCCCGCTGGTCCATCGCTGGGCCGGCGGATGGATCGCCGCCGGGGCGGTCCGCGCCGGGACCGCTTGACGCGGCCGCGAAGCGCGGCCAAACCGAGCGGCGACCGTTTCCTTCCCGAACGAGGGTGTCCCCGATGTCCCACGCCGTCTCGCCGCTCGCGCCCAAGTCGAACCCGACGCTTCCCGCGATCGAAGGCGTCCGCTTCGCCACGGCGGAAGCCGGCATCAAGTACAAGGGCCGCACCGACGTGCTGCTCGCGGCGTTCGACGAGGGCACGACGGTGGCCGGCGTCTTCACCACCTCGAAGTGCCCGTCGGCGCCGGTCGACTGGTGCCGGGCCAACCTCGCCGGCGGCAAGGCGCGGGCCCTGGTGGTCAATTCCGGCAACGCCAACGCCTTCACCGGCCGGCGCGGCGTCGAGACGGTGACGATCACCGCCGACATCGCGGCGCGCGCCGTCGGCTGCGCGCCGTCGGAAGTGTTCCTCGCCTCGACCGGGGTGATCGGCGAACCGCTCGATCCGACGAAGTTCGAGGGCGTCCTCGCCGAGACCATGACGCGCGTCGCCGCCGGGCCCTATCTCGATGCGGCCAAGGCGATCATGACGACCGACACCTTCGCCAAGGTGGCGACGCGGACGATCGAGATCGACGGCGTCGCGGCGACGGTCAACGGCATCGCCAAGGGGGCGGGGATGATCGCGCCGGACATGGCGACGATGCTGTCGTTCCTGTTCACCGACCTCGCCATCGCGCCGGCGGCGCTGCAGGCCATCGTCTCGGCGGGCGTCGTCGACAGCTACAACGCCACGACCATCGACGGCGACACCTCGACCTCGGACACGGTGATCGCCTTCGCGACGGCCAAGACGGCGGCGCGCGGCCTCGCGCCGATCGAGACGGCCGACGATCCGCGTCTGCCCGCGGTCGCCGCGGCCTTCGACGCGGTGATGCTCGATCTGGCGAAGCTCGTCGCCCGCGACGGCGAGGGCGCGCGCAAGTTCGTGACGATCACCGTCGAGGGCGCGGTCTCCAAGGCCTCGGCGCGGCGGATCGCCATGTCGATCGCCAATTCGCCGCTGGTCAAGACGGCGATCGCCGGCGAGGACGCCAATTGGGGTCGCGTCGTGATGGCGGTGGGCAAGGCCGGCGAGCCGGCCGACCGCGACCGTCTGGCGATCTGGTTCGGCGATGTCCGCGTCGCGGTCGAGGGCGAGCGCGATCCGGCCTATTCGGAGGCCGCGGCGAGCGCCCACATGAAGAACGACGAGATCGAGATCCGGGTCGAGATCGGCCTCGGCGAGGCGAGCGACACGGTCTACACCTGCGATCTCACCAAGGACTATGTCGCGATCAACGGCGACTATCGGAGCTGACCGCCCACATGAAGCCGATCGTGCTCGTCGCCGCGGTGGCGCTCGTCGACGCCGACCATCGCGTCCTCCTGGCGCAGCGCCCGGAAGGCAAGTCGATGGCCGGCCTGTGGGAATTTCCCGGCGGCAAGGTCGAGCCGGGCGAGCGCCCGGAGGAGACGCTGATCCGGGAACTCGCCGAAGAACTCGGCATCGAGGTCAAGGAGCCCTGCCTCGCGCCGCTCACCTTCGCCAGTCACGGTTATGAAAATTTTCATCTGCTGATGCCACTGTGGGTCTGCCGGAAGTGGACAGGGATGGTCGTCGGGCGGGAAGGGCAGGCTCTCAGATGGGTCGCTCCGAACCGCCTTCGCGATTTTCCGATGCCTCCGGCCGACGAACCGATCGTTCCTCATCTGATCGACCTGCTCGGATGAGGCCCAGAAGGGCCGAACGCGATGAACCGTCTCGACGACACGATCTCGAAGCGCGCCGCTTCACCGCGGCTCGGCGTGTTCGCCGACGAACGCGGCGCCACCGCGATCGAATATGCGCTGCTGCTCGGCCTGATCTGCCTGGTGATCATCACCGCGATCGGCGCGACCGGCGACGGTCTCTCCGCGAGTTGGAACGCCGTGGCGACCAAGGCCTCGGACAATCTGAAGACCAACTGAGCCCGGGTCAGTCCGAACCGTCGACGCCCCGGCCGTGATGGTCGAGGGCGATTTCCTGCGTCTTCAGCGCATCGGCGAGGCGATGGGTGGCGCTGCCGGGGGCGAGCGGCTTCTGCTGGCTCTCGTGCGGCGCCCAGCCCGACGCCCAGACGATCTCGAAGGTGGCGCGCAGGCGGCCGTCGGGATCGGCGTGGCGTTCGGCGTAGATCTCGGCGGCGCGCAGGAACAGGCGGCGCGAGGTCGGGCGGCGCGACCGCTCGACGAGCGGATTGGCGGCGCCCATGCCGCGCAGATCGGCGGCGAGATCGAACATGTTCGCGTAACGCACGGTGACGCGATCGGCGTCGGTGACCGGCAGGGCGAGCCCGGCGCGTTGCAGGAGGCCGCCGAGATCGCGCACGTCGAGGAAGGGGACGACGCGCGGCGAGACGCCGCCGCAGAGCTCGAGTTCGGCGGCCATCAGGCTGTCGCGCAGTTCGTGGAGCGTCGATCCGCCGAGCAGGCAACCGAGGAACAGGCCGTCCGGACGCAGCGCCCGGCGGATCTGGATCAGCGCGCCGGGCAGATCGTCGACGAACTGCAGCGACAGTAGGGAGACGACGAGGTCGAGGCTCTCGGGGCCGAAGGGCAGGGCCTCTTCGTCGGCGGCGACGTCGACGCCTTCGATCGGATCGCCGGCGACGAGCGTCGCGTCGACCTTGCCGGAGGCGGCGAGGATGCGGGCGGCCGGACCGGCGTGAGCGCCGAGATCGACGGCGTGCTCGAAGCGGCGCAGCACGGTCGCCAGACGGTCGTCGAGATCGTCGAGGGCGCGGGCGAGCAGGAAGTCGACGCCGGGGCGCGGCCGGGCGCGGGTGCGGCGGCGGCGTCGGGCGAGGAGCGCGCGATCGAAGAGGCGAGGCATGGTCATGGCCAACCCTTCGCACGGGAGGCAAGGCGCGTCAAAGAGGTCGAGGTCCGGCTCGCCGGGCGATCGGGGAGGACGTATGCTCGGGCGCTAGGGAGCGTGGCGATGCGGGTCGACGACGGTTTCGAGGAGCGGGAGGACCGCGCGCGGTTCGACGCGCGGGCGGCGGTGGGACGGCTCTTCGCCGGGCTTGCCGCGGTCGGGGTTGGGGCGCTCGATCTCCTGCTGCCGCCGGTCTGCTCGTCGTGCCGCAGGCCGGTCGAGCGGGCGCATGCGCTGTGCGGCGGGTGCTGGTCGCGGCTGAGGCCGATCGAACGGCCCTATTGCGAGCGGCTCGGCATTCCCTTCGGCTACGACATCGGCGAAGGGGCGCTGTCGGCGGAGGCGATCGCCGCTGCGCCGGCCTTCGATCGGGCGCGGGCGGCGGTGCTGTTCGAAGGGCCGGCGCGCGATCTCGTCCATGCGCTCAAATATCGCGACCGCACCGAAGTGGCGCGGGTGATCGGCCGGATGACGGCGCGGGCCGGCGGCGAAATCCTCGCCGAGGCCGATCTGCTCGTGCCGATGCCGCTTCATCGCCGACGTCTGTGGACCCGCAAGTTCAATCAGGCGGCGCTGATCGCCCACGAGATCGAGCGGATTTCAGGCGTGGCGGTCGATCCGGACGCGCTGGCGCGCATCCGTTCGACCCGGCCGCAGGTCGGGCTCGGCGAAAAGGAACGGGTCGCCAACGTGCGCGGCGCCTTTCGCGTCCCGGCGGCGCGCGCGAGCGCGATCGCCGGCAAGCGGGTCGTGCTCGTCGACGACGTGCTGACGACCGGGGCGACGGCGGAAGCGGCGACGCGGGCGCTGCGGCGGGCCGGCGTAGCGCATGTCGACGTTCTCACCTTCGCGCGGGTTGCCCCCGGCGGGCCGCTCACGATATGAGGGGGCGACCGCAAACCGCGCCGATCCTCCGGAGTTCGCCCATGGCCGGCCCTCGTGTTCTCGTCTACACCCGCGACGGCTGCGGCTACTGCACCGCCGCCAAGCGCCTCCTCTCCGCCAAGGGCGTCGCCTTCGAGGAACGCAACGCTTCGGTCGATCCGGCCTTTCGGCAGGAAATGATGCAGGCGTCCGGCCGGATGACCTATCCGCAGATCTTCATCGGCGCGACCCATGTCGGCGGCTGCGACGATCTCCACGATCTCGAGGCGCGCGGCGGGCTCGATCCGCTGCTCGCCGGCGCCTGAGGCGCCGAAGGAGCCGAACATGACCGCCTTTCGCGCCGCCCTCGTCCAGATGACTTCGTCGCGCTCGGTCGCCGAGAACATCGCGACGATGGACGCGCTGGTGCGCGAAGCGGCGGCCGGCGGAGCGGTCTACGTCCAGACGCCGGAGACGACCGGCATCATGGACGAGGATCCGCAGCGGCTGTTCGAGACGCTGACCTACGAGGACGCCGATCCGACGCTCGCCCATGCGCGTGGTCTGGCCAAGGATCTCGGCGTTCATCTCCACATCGGTTCGCTGGCGATCAAGGTCGGCGACGGGACCAAGGCGGCGAACCGCGCCTTCGTGATCGCGCCGACGGGCGAGATCGTCGAGACCTACGACAAGATCCATCTCTTCGACGTGCAACTCGCGGACGGGCAGGTCTATCGCGAGAGCGCGCGCTACGTCGCCGGCGATCGGGCGGTGGTGGTCGATCTGCCTTGGGGGCGGATGGGGATCGCGATCTGCTACGATCTACGCTTCCCGCATCTGTTCCGGGCGCAGGCGCTCGCCGGCGGCGCGACGATGCTGACGGTGCCCGCCGCCTTCACCCGGCCGACCGGCGAGGCGCATTGGCGCACGCTGCTCCAGGCGCGGGCGATCGAGAACGGCGCCTGGGTCCTCGCCGCCGCGCAGGGCGGCCTGCACGAGAACGGGCGGGAGACCTACGGTCATTCGCTGGTGGTCGACCCCTGGGGGAAGGTGGTCGCGGAGGCCGGGAACGAGCCCGGCGTGATCTTCGCCGAGATCGATCCGGCGGCGTCGGAAGAGGTGCGCGGGCGGGTGCCCTCACTCTTCCACGATCGGCCGTTCGTGCCGCCGTCGCCGCCGAGGGAGGGCGCGTCATGATCCATTACACGCTGCTCTGCGAAGCCGAGCACGAGTTCGAAGGGTGGTTTCGCTCCTCGGCCGATTTCGACGCGCAGGTCGCCGACGGGCTGGTCGCCTGCCCGGTGTGCGGGTCGACCTCGGTGACGCGTGGGCTGATGGCGCCGAACGTCCAGTCGGGCCGGGCGCGTGAAGAACGCGCCGAGACGACCAAGCGGCAGACGGTGATGCTGCCGGATCAGGCGCAGAAGATGATGCTCGAAGCGCTGCGCGAGATCCGCAAGAAGGTGACGGAGAACGCCACCTACGTCGGCGACCGCTTTGCCGAAGAGGCGCGCCGGATGCACTACGGCGAGGTGGAGCATCAGGGCATCTGGGGCGAGGCGACGTCGGAGGAGGCCTCGTCTCTGTCGGACGAGGGGATCGAGTTCCAGCCGCTGCCCGGCCTGCCGGAAGACCGCAATTGAGCGAGGGCGGAGCGCCGACGACGGCGCTCGCGGCGCGGCTCGTCGGCCTCGTCGAACGCGAGGCGACGCGGCTCGGCTTTTCGGGCGTCGGGATCGCCGATCCGGCGGCGATCGAAGCGGCGGGGCGCGATCTCGCCCGGTTCGTCGAGGAAGGCCGTCACGGCGAGATGGCCTGGATGGCCGAGACGCTCGACCGGCGCGCCGATCCGCGGACGTTGTGGCGCGAGGTTCGCTCGATCCTGGTCTTCGCCTTCGACTACGGTCCGAAGACCAATCCGCTCGAAGGCCCGCGCGGCGACGGGCGCGGCGAGATCTCGGCCTATGCCCGCAACCGCGACTATCACGAGCTGATCAAGGGCCGGCTGAAGGAGATCGGCGGCAAACTCGCGGCGGAGGCGCGACGGACGGGCGTCGCTTGCGATCTCAAGGTCTTCGTCGACACCGCGCCGGTGATGGAGAAGCCGCTCGCCCAGGCGGCCGGTCTCGCCTGGGTGGCGAAGTCGACGCTGGCGATTTCGCGGAAGATCGGCGGTTGGTTCTTTCTCGGCACGATCTTCACGACGCTCGATCTGCCGACGTCGGAGCCGGAGACGTCGCATTGCGGCTCGTGCAACCGGTGCCTCGACGTCTGCCCGACGGCGGCGATCACCGCGCCCCACCAGATCGACGCGCGGCGCTGCCTCTCCTACCTCACCATCGAACACGCCGGAGCGATCCCTCGCGAATTTCGGGCCGCGATGGGCGATCGGATCTACGGCTGCGACGACTGTCTGGCGGTGTGTCCGTGGAACCGGTTCGCCGAAGCCGCGCGCGAAGCCAAGCTGATCGCCCGGGCCGAGCTCGTCCGGCCACGCCTCGCCGATCTCGTCGAGCTCGACGACGCGGCCTTCCGGGCGCTCTTCGCCGGCTCGCCGGTCAAGCGGATCGGACGCGACCGGTTCTTGCGCAACGTGCTGATCGCGATCGGCAACAGCAGCGATGCGAGCCTCGAAGGAGCGGTCCGGCGACGGCTCGACGAACCGGCCGCGGTGGTGCGCGGGGCGGCGGCGTGGGCGCTCGGGCGGCTGACGCCGGAGGGCTTTGCGAAAGAAGCGGCGCGTCGGGCGGCGGCGGAGCGGGACGGGGACGTCGCCGCCGAGTGGACGGCGAGCGCGATCGTGGGTCAGACCGGCAGCGGCGGGACGGGGTGAGCCAGCGTCCAGGCGATCGCCTGTTCGAGGCGGTCGTCGCCCCAGAACATCTCGCCGTCGGGGGCGAAGAAACTCGGCGCGCCGAAGACGTCGCGTGAGATCGCCTCCTGCGTGCGGGCGGCGAGCGAGGCCTTCAGCGCCGGATCGGCGAGCGCGGCGAAGAGCCGCTCGGCGTCGAGGCCGAGCCGGGTCAGGATTTCGCCGAGGACGGCCGGGTCGGCGACGTCGCGGCCCGCCTCGAACTCGGCTTCGAAGACGGCGCGGGTGAAGGGGGCGACGTAGCCTTCCCGTTCGCCGAGATGCGCGAGGCGGGCGGCGGCGAGCGCGTTCGCGGGGAATTGCGGCGGCCAGACGAGCGGCAGACCTCGGGCTTCGGCGAGGCGCGCCATGTCGCGGCGCATGTGGCGACCCTTGGCGGGAAAGAGATTGAAGGGCGAGCTCGCCCAACCCTGGGCGCGGAAGATCGGGCCGAGCAGGAACGGCCGCCAGACCACTTCGACGCCGGCGGCGCGCGCCAGATCCTCGATGCGGACGGCGGAGAGCCAGGAATAGTTCGAGGCGAATTCGTACCAGAACTCGAGCTTGGGCACGGGCGTCCTCCACGGCGAGCGAGGGCGCTAAGGATCGCCGATGCGCCGCGCTTCGTCGAGGCGTCGGCGCGAACGAGCGAGGCCCGCCGTCGAGCGAGACGGCGGGCTTCGGGAGGAGCGATCGTCGAGGGATCAGGCGATGGCGCGGGAGGCTTCCTTGACCTTGCGGGTCGCCTCGTCGACCTGATGGGCGGACTGGGCGATGTCGTGCATGCCGCGGGTGATGCTCTCGACGCCGAGGGCGGCGGTCTGCATGTTCTCCGACATGTCGCGGGTCACCGCCTCCTGCTCCTCGACCGCGGTGGCGATCGCGGTCGAAATCTCGTTGATCCGGCCGATGGTCGTCGAGATGCCGGAGATCGCGTCGACCGCTTGCCGGGTGTTGTTCTGCACCTCGGCGATCTGCGCGCCGATCTCTTCGGTGGCCTTGGAGGTCTGGGTGGCGAGGTTCTTCACCTCGCTCGCCACGACGGCGAAGCCGCGGCCGGCCTCGCCGGCGCGCGCCGCCTCGATGGTGGCGTTGAGGGCGAGGAGATTGGTCTGCGCCGCGATCGAATTGATCAGGTCGACGACCTCGCCGATCTTCTGGGTCGCGGAGACCAGGGTGGTGATGGTCGAATTGGTGCGATCGGCCTGGCTCACAGCCTCGTTGGTGATCTCGAGGGCGTGGGCGAGCTGGCGGCTGATCTCGGCGACCGAATGGGCGAGCTCCTCGCCGCCGGAAGCGACGGCCTGCACGTTCGCCGAAGTCTGGGTGGAGGCGGAGGCCGCGGCGGCGGCCTGTTCGTTGGTGCGGGCGACGGCGTCGGTGATGGCGCCGAGATCGTGGTCGATCTGCTTCTGCGCCTCGGCGCGGCGCATCCGTTCCCTGACCTGCGCGGTGATGTCGGTGGCGAACTTCACCACCTTGAAGACCTTGCCCGACATGTCGAAGATCGGGTTGTAGGAGGCCTGGATCCAGATCTCCTTGCCGCCCTTGCCGATGCGCTTGTATTCGGCCTGCTGGAAGCGGCCGGCGCGCAGATCGTCCCAGAAGCGGCGGTATTCGGCGCTCTCGCGATAGGTCGGTTCGACGAACATGGAGTGGTGGCGGCCACGTATCTCGTCGATCGAATAGCCGAGGGCTGCGAGGAAGTTGTGGTTGGCGTCGAGGATCTTGCCGTCGAGATCGAAGGAGATGACCGCCTGAGCCTTGTGGATCGCCTCGATCTGGCTCTGGAATTCGGCCGCCTTCAACTTCTCGCCGGTGATGTCGGTGGCGAACTTGACGACGCGATAGGGCTTGCCGGAGCCGTCGAGCAGCGGGTTGTAGGAGGCCTGGATCCAGATCTCCTTGCCGCCCTTGCCGATGCGTTTGTATTCGGCGCGTTGGAACTTGCCGGAGCGCAGTTCGTCCCAGAACTTGCGATAGTCGGCGCCGTCGCGATCCTTGGGGTCGACGAACATCGAGTGATGCTTGCCCGTGATCTCGTCGAGCGCGTAGCCGAGGGCTGCGAGGAAGTTCTGGTTCGCCGTGACGATGGTCCCGTCGAGTTCGAATTCGATCACGGCCTGCGAGCGGTCGAGCGCGTCGAGCTTGGCCTTGGTGTCGCGGTTCGAAGAAAAGAGTCCCATCGAGGCGCCTTCCACGTTTGTGGATCTCGGTCGCGGATGGAATGATTCCGGCGCGATCGATCTGGTTGCATTTCGTTCGTGTACGATCCTGGAAATTATGGTCAGTTGCATTTAATGAAACGTGAAAACCGAGACGCGGATCGTATCCGCGAATGAAAAAATATCGAAGAACTGAAATATTAGATCGCGCTCTGTATTTCTACTTCGCCGAAATCGTGTTCTTGGCGAGAAATCTCACCTGATATGATAGGTAGAGCGCGTCAACCGAACCCAACGCAGGGTCAGCATCAAGGCGACGACGCCCAGCCCGAGCGCCAGGCCGATCCAGACGCCGAGGCCGGCGAGGCCGGCTCCAAAGGCGAGGCCGAGGCAGGCGAGGAGGCCGACGCCCCAATAGCCCGCCGCCGCGATGATCATCGGCGCGCGGGTGTCGTGCAGGCCGCGCAGCATGCCGGCGGCGACCGCCTGGACGCCGTCGACCAGTTGAAAGACGGCGGCGACGAAGAGGAAGGATCGGGCGAGGCGGACGGTTTCGGCGACGTCCGCCCGGGTCGGGTCGACGAAGAGGCCGATCAGTCGATCCGGCGCGACGATCATGACCGACGCGGTCGCGGCCATGAAGACGAGGACGAGGCCCCAGCCGGTCCAACCGGCGAGCGCGACGGCGCGGCGATCCTCGCGGCCGAAGGCGGCGCCGACGCGGATGGTGACGGCCTGCGAGAGGCCGAGCGGGATCATGAAGGCGGTGGCGGCGATCTGCAGCGTCACCGCGTGAGCGGCCAGCGTCGCGGTGCCGAACAGGCCGGCGATGAAGGCGGCGGCGTTGAAGATGCTGCTCTCGAAGGCGATCATGACGCCGATCGGCAGGCCGAGGCGGAGGAAGTCGCGCCAGCGGTCGAAGTCGAGACGCCAGAAGCGACCGAACAGATGGTATCGGCGGAAGCGGCGATCGAAGATCAGCACCACCGTCATGGCGAGGAACATGAAGGTGGTGGCGGCGAGCGTGGCGAAACCGGCCCCGACCACGCCGAGGCGCGGCGCGCCCCAGAGGCCGAAGATCAACACCGCGCCGACGGCGGCGTTGACCGGCACGGCGGCGAGCGCGACGACGAGGCTCCAGATCGGCCGTTCCATGGCGGCGACGAAGCCGCGCAGGCCGACATAGGCGAAGAAGGGCAACAGCGACCACATCAACACGCGCAAGAGACGCGCCGCGTCGGCGGAGAGCGCCGGATCCTGGCCGAGGAAGGCGAGGATCGCTTCGCCGTTCCACAAGACCGACCAGACCGGCACGACGAGGGTCAGCGCGACCCACAGCGTCTGGCGGAAGGTGCGGCGGACCTCGCGCACCGAATGGGCCATGCGGCCGCGTTCGCGGGCGATCATCGGCATGGTCGCCGACATCACGCCGACGCCGAACAGCATGAAGGCGTTGTAGAGGTTGACCGCGAGCGCGCCGGCGGCGACCGCCTCGGGGCCGAGACGGCCGAGCAGGATCACGTCGATGGTCGACAGGGCCATCTGCGCCAGTTGGGTCAGAATCAACGGCCAACCGAGCCTGAGCGTGGCGATCGCTTCCTGTCGCCAGACGGTGAGGGGGACGGTGGGCACGGACATCGATGGGATCTCGGCTTGCGGACGCGGGACGTCCTAGCACGGGCGAGGGCCGGGCCGCATCCCCGGGGAACGGGAAACGGCCTTCGTCTCGTCGCAGCGCCGGGGTAATCTTGCCGAATCACGATCCACGGGAGACACGCGATGCGCTCGATGCGATCCCTTCTGCGCCCCGGCCTCGCCGTCGCGGCGCTGCTGGCGGCGGCGACCGCGGTCCAGGCCGAGGTTCCCTGCCGTACCTCCGGTTCCTTCGAGAACTGGCTCGACGGATTCCGAAGGGAAGCGGCGGCCTCGGGCATTTCGCGAAACGCGATCGATCGCGGCCTCGCCGGGGTCGCCTACGATCCGGCGGTGATCAAGCGCGATCACGGCCAGGGCGTCTTTCAGCAGAGCTTCCTGCAGTTCTCGGACCGGATGATCTCGTCGGATCGGCTGTCGCGGGGCCCGCGGATGCTGCAGAAATACGGCGACCTCTTCCATCGGATCGAAACGAAATATGGGGTTCCCGGCGCGGTGCTGGTCGCCTTCTGGGGGCTCGAGACCGATTTCGGCTCGGATCTGGGCAAATATCGCGCGCCGAGCTCGGTGGCGACGCTGGCCTACGACTGCCGCCGCGCGGCGATGTTCCGCACCGAGTTGATGGGGCTCCTGAAGGTGGTCGAGCGCGGCGATCTCGCCCCTGAGCAGATGGTCGGCGACTGGGCCGGCGAGCTCGGTCATCTGATGTTCTCGCCGCACGACTACGCCCGTTACGGCACGGACTTCGACGGCGACGGGCGGGCCGACGTGATCCATTCGATCCCCGATGCGATGGCGTCCGGCGCGGCCTTCCTGCAGGCGTTGGGATGGCGGCGCGGCGAACCGTGGCTGGAGAGCGTGCGGGTTCCCGAGGAGATGGACTGGTCGAAGGCCGACCCGGAGGTGCGCGCGCCGCGCGGCGAATGGGCGCGGGCGGGGGTGCGCAAGGGCGACGGCTCGGCGCTGGCGGCGGGCGGGCCGGAGGCCTGGCTGTGGTTGCCGATGGGGCGCAACGGCCCGGCGTTCCTCGCCTATCCGAACTTCGACGCCTATCTCGGCTGGAACAAGGCGATGGTCTACGCCACGACCGCCGCCTATTACGCGACCCGGATCGCCGGCGCGCCGCCGCTTTCGCGCGGGCGCGGCGACGTGCCGATGCTCTCGACCGACGAGGTGCGCCGGTTGCAGACCCTGTTGCGCAAGCGCGGCTATTCGGACGAGGAGGCCGACGGGCGGATCGGATCGGCGACGCGCGCGGCGGTGCGCAAGGCGCAGGAGGCGCTCGGACTGCCGGCCGATTCCTATCCGGACAAGGCGCTGATCTCGGCGCTGGCGCAGTGACGACGCCGGTCGCGCGGCGGCGCAGGATCGGCTAAGGTCGGCGATCTGCCGTCAGCGGAAGGACCGACCCACTTGCTCGACGCACTCGCCGCCGCCGCGATCGAGGCCGGACAGGCGATCCTGGAGATCGCGAAGGGCGACATCGGGCTCACCGCCAAGGCGGACGAAAGCCCGGTGACGCTCGCCGACGCGCGAGCCGAGGCGATCGTGCTGGCGGTGCTCGCCGACGCCTTTCCCGACGTGCCGGTGGTGGCGGAGGAATCGGTCGCGGCCGGGCGGACGCCGGGCGACCTCGGACGACGGTTCTTTCTGGTCGATCCGCTCGACGGCACGCGCGAATTCGTCGCCGGCAACGGCGAGTACACCGTCAACGTCGCGCTGGTCGAAGACGGCCGGCCGGTCGCCGGCGTCGTCTATGCGCCGGCGCTCGGCGAGATCTTCGAGGGGCGGGTCGGCGAGGGCGCCTGGGGCGGGCGGTTTCTTTCCGACGGCGCGATCGAACGGCGGCGTTTGGCGACGCACGGCATGGCGCGGGCGGTTCCGATCGTGACGGCGAGCCGCAGCCATGCGGGGGCGGAGACCGAAGCGCTTCTCGCCGCGCTGGGGCCGCATGAACGGGTCGCGGCCGGGTCGTCGCTGAAGTTCGCACGGCTCGCCGAAGGGCGCGCCGATCTCTATCCACGGCTCGGCCGGACGATGGAATGGGACACGGCGGCGGGCGAGGCGGTGCTCAGGGCGGCCGGCGGCGAGGTGCTCGATCTCGACGGGCGGCCGCTCCGTTACGGCAAGCGCGACGTCGGGTTCGCCAATCCCTGGTTCGTCGCGGACGCCGACGGCGCTCTCGGCAAACGGGCGCGACGGCTGGCCCGCGGCCTCGCTTCGGGCTGATCCGTCGCATTCGGCGCGCGTCGCCCGAACGAGGCGACGGCGAGCCGTCACCTGCCCTCGGCGAGGGCGGCGAGCGGGGCCGACGTCACCGTGGTCGGCTGCTGGAACGGGTTGCCCTGCATCAGGACGATCGCGGCGGTCGGCGCGGAGGCGGCGGCGAAGAGTGCGATCGCGGCGAAGGCGGCGCGGACGTTTTCGACATGGACCAGCGCCACCGACAGCATCGTGACGAAGCCGAGGAAGGCCATGCCGAGCCATTTCAGCGGATTGACGTGGGTCTGGCTGAGCGAGAGCCGGCGATCGCGGGCGTCGCGCACCGAGACGACCTCTTCCAGCATGCGGGCGTGGACGGCGGGGCCGAGCCGTTCGCCGAGGTCGCGGTCGGCGACGAGCGACAGCAGTCGATCGAGCGCCGCGGCGGTTTCGGGCGAACTGCGGCGCGCCGCGAGCAACGGCCATTCGGTTCGGGTGGCGGACGTCGCATAGGCGCGGACCGCCGCGTCGAGCGCCTCGCGACGCGGCGCGTCGAGGCCGTGCGCCAGCGCCTCGACCGAGTGGAGGCCGTCGGCCTCGCGGGTGACGGCGTCGACGGCGCGATCGTGGGCGTTCCAGGTGTCGTTGCCGAGAAAGGCCAGCGTCAGGGCGAAGAGCACCCCGACGATGTTGATGAAGGGCGGGGCGACGCCGGCGAAGGAGCGCAACCAGGCGCCGCGCCGGGGATCGCGCAGCCACGCGATCAACAGGGCCGAGGCGAGAAAGGTGCCGATCAGAGCGATCCCGGCGAAGCCCCAATGATCCCACGTCCGCCAGTCCCAGGTCGCCATGCCGTCTCTCCTCCCGAAAAGACGGGCATCTTGCGCCCGGCGCGCGGTCGCGCGATCCGTAGAACTCATTATCCACAGGCAAAGGCCGCAGAATTCCAGGGAATCGCGGCGAGGCGCGAATTCTCGCTCGAAGGCGATGAAGATTTTGCGACAGAGGGTGTTGACGGGTCCGTCGGGCGGGCCTATAAACCGCTCCAACGACGGCGGCGATGCCCGCCGACGACGAAATCCTTCGCTCCGGCGGGTGGTTCGGTGGTCCTCGAGAGGGGGTTGACGAGCGGTTCGAGAGGGTGTTGAAGGTCGCTTCATTCGGTAG
>JAJTBO010000033.1 GCA_021286855.1 Hyphomicrobiales bacterium
CCGAGATGGCGGTTCTGGAGCCGACCGAAGCCGGTCTGGTGCTCAAGGAGACCGCGCCCGGCGTCACCGTCGAGCAGGTCGTCGCCGCAACGCAGGCCACCCTCATCGTCCCCGACGTCGTCGGAACCATGGCGATCTGAACGCCGAACCCTCTCTTCGATTTCAGGGAGAAACAAAAATGACCAGTGATGTCGAGCGGACCGACGCGTCCGCACCCGAGAAGCAGGGCGGTCTCGCACGGCTCGCCTATTCCTTCACCGAATGGGCCGAGAAGTGGTTTCCCGACGCCTTCGTCTTCGTCGTACTGACGGTGATCGTGGTGGCGCTGGCCAACCTCGCCACCGGCGCCGCGCCGCTCGCCATCGCCAAGGGCTTCGGCGCGGGCTTCTGGACGCTGATCCCCTTCACCATGCAGATGGCGATGGTGGCGATCACCGGCTACGTCGTCGCCGCTTCGCCGCCGTGCACCCGCCTGATCGATCGCCTCGCCGCCGTCCCCTCGACGGGGGCGGGCGCGGTCGCCTGGGTGTCCTTCGTGTCGATGGCCTCGTCCTACTTCAACTGGGCGCTGAGCCTCGTCCTCGGCGGACTGCTCGTCCGCGCGCTCGCTCGCCGCGCCGATCTGAAGATGGACTATCGGGCCGCCGGCGCCGCCGCCTATCTCGGCCTCGGCGCGACCTGGGCGCTCGGCCTGTCGTCGTCCTCGGCGATGCTCCAGGCGAACCCCGCCTCGCTGCCGAAGTCGATCTCCGACATCACCGGCATCATCCCGCTTTCCCAGACGATCTTCCTCTGGCAGTCGATCGTGATGGGCCTGGCGATCCTCGTCGTCTCGGTCGCGATCGCCTACTTCTCGGCGCCGAAGGGCGAGCACGTGAAGACCGCCGCCGACATGGGCTGTGACGTCACCGAAGTGAGCGCGGCGGCGGAGAAGCAGGAACGTCCCGGAGAATGGTTCGAGTTCACCCCGATCCTGCCGGTGCTGATCGTGATCCTGGCGATCGGTTTCTGCTGGAACGAATTCGCCAGCAAGGACGCGCTGTCGGTCATCTCCAACCTCAACACCTACAACTTCATCTTCCTGATGATCGGCCTTCTGCTGCACGGCAACATCCGCAGCTTCCTGAAGGCGGTGTCGAAGGCGGTGCCGACCTCGGCCGGCGTGCTGATCCAGTTCCCGTTCTACGGCGCGATCGCCACCATGTTGACCGGCGTCAACGGCGCCGACGGCGTGTCGATCTCCCATCACATCGCCAACATCTTCGTCTCGATCGCCAACGGCCACACCTTCCCGGTGGTGATCGGCATCTACTCGGCGATCCTCGGCTTCCTGATCCCCTCGGGCGGCGGCAAGTGGATCATCGAGGCGCCCTACGTGATGCAGGCGGCGAAGGATCTTCATGCCCACATGGGTTGGGCGGTCCAGGTCTACAACGCGGCCGAAGCTCTGCCGAACCTGATCAACCCCTTCTGGATGCTGCCGCTGCTCGGCGTGCTCGGCCTCAAGGCGCGTGACATCGTCGGCTTCTGCTTCACCCAGCTGTTGTTCCACACCCCGCTCGTCCTGTTCCTGCTGTGGGCGCTCGCCCTCACGCTGTGACCTCCGAAGAGAGGATCGAGGGGCGACCCTCGATCCTTCGCTTTTCGCATACGACGACCGCCCGAAGTCCCGCCGGACGGCCGCCATCGCACCACGCGCGGGCGAACGACGGCGTCGAGCGCCGTCACTCAGGAGACCAAGCATGTCGGACATCGTCATTGCGAGCGCCGCCCGCACCGCCATCGGCTCGTTCAACGGCGGCCTCGCCGGCCTCGAGGCGCACGAACTCGGAGCGATTGCGATCCGTGGCGCGCTCGCCCGCTCCCGCACCGAGGCGGCGGACGTCGACGAAGTGATCCTCGGCCAGATTCTCGCCGCCGGCCAGGGCCAGAACCCGGCTCGTCAGGCCGCCATGGCCGCCGGCGTTCCGCAGGAAGCGACCGCCTGGGGCCTCAACCAGCTCTGCGGCTCCGGCCTGCGCGCCGTCGCCATCGGCCTGCAGCAGATCGCCAACGGCGACGCCAAGATCATCGTCGCCGGCGGCATCGAGAGCATGAGCCGCGCCCGCCACGTCGCGCATCTGCGCAACGGCGTGAAGATGGGTTCGCTCGAGGTCATCGATTCGATGATCAAGGACGGCCTCACCGACGCTTTCCACGGCTACCACATGGGCGTCACCGCCGAGAACATCGCCAAGCGCTGGGGCCTCACTCGCGAAGAGCAGGACATCTTCGCCGTCGCCTCGCAGAACAAGGCCGAAGCGGCGCAGAAGTCCGGCCGCTTCGCCGACGAGATCGTCCCCGTCGTGATCAAGTCGAAGAAGGGCGACGTCGTCGTCGAGAACGACGAGTTCATCCGCCACGGCGCGACCCTCGACGCCCTCGCCAAGCTCCGCCCGGCCTTCGACAAGGACGGCACGGTCACCGCCGGCAACGCCTCCGGCATCAACGACGGCGCCGCCGCCGTGGTGCTGATGACGGCTCAGGAAGCCGCCGCCCGCGGCGTCACCCCGCTCGCCGTGATCAAGTCCTGGGCGACCGCCGGCGTCGATCCGGCGGTCATGGGCACCGGCCCGATCCCGGCCTCGAAGAAGGCGCTGGCCAAGGCCGGCTGGGCCGCCGCCGACCTCGATCTCATCGAGGCCAACGAGGCCTTCGCCGCACAGGCGATCTCGGTCAACAAGGAACTCGGCTGGGACGTCGCCAAGGTCAACGTCAACGGCGGCGCCATCGCGCTCGGCCATCCGGTCGGCGCGTCCGGCGCCCGCGTCCTCGTCACCCTGCTCTACGAAATGCAGAAGCGCGACGCCGCCAAGGGCCTCGCCACGCTGTGCATCGGCGGCGGCATGGGCATCGCCATGTGCGTCGAGCGCCCCTGAGGCTCGACGCAGACGCCGCGCGGTCGCGGGAGGAACGACGAAGTCGTCCCCCGCGGCCCTGCGGCCGATGCGGCGGAACGGGCCGGACGCCACGCCCCGGCGTCCGCCGTTCCGCCGCTCACTTTTTCCCTCGTTTCATCACTGCCATCGAGGCCCCGTCATGTCGGATGTCGTCGTCGCTTCCGCGGTCCGCACCGTGGTGGGAACCCCGAGCGGCGCGCTCGCGTCGTTTCCCTCCGCCAATCTCGGCGCGATCGTCGTGCGTGAGGCGATCGGGCGGGCGGGGCTGCGCGCCGAAGACGTCGACGAGGTGATCTTCGCCGACGAACTCGACGGCGGCGACGCCCCGATCGGCGTGGCGCCCGGCGGGTTGAACGCGCTCGCGCTGGCGCTCGAACGGTTCGCCGCCGGCGATGTCGAGGTCGTCGTCGCGGCGGCGCGCTCGCCGGTCGCCGACCGGGTCGTCGTTCATCCCTCGACGGCGCTCGGCGTCGTCGAGGCGATCGCCGGCCGGCGCGACCTCACCCGCATCGAACTCGAAAACTACGCTCTGACGTCGCGTCTGCGCGCCGCCGCCGCCGCCCGCGACGGCCGCTTCGCCGACGAGATCGTTCCGGTGAACGGCGCCGCGTCGGCGCGCCTCGGGGCCGCCGTTCGCGACGAGAACCTCTGGTCGTCGGCCGCCCTCGTGCTCCCCGAGCCGCGTCCGGCGGCCTGGGGCGAGGGCAAGGCGACCGCCGCGATGGTGGCGCCGCCGGCGCGCGGCGCCGCGGCGCTCGTGTTGATGCGTTCCGAAACCGTCGCGCGGCGCGGTTCCCCCGATCTCGCCCGTCTCGCCGCCGCCGCCGTCGCTCCGACCTCCTGCGACGCCGTCGAGACCGCCTTCGTCAACGCCGCCCATGCGGCGATGGACGTCGCCGGATGGCGGCTTCCCGATCTCGATCTCGTCGAATGCGACGAGCCGACCGCCGGCCATGCCCTCGTCGCCCGCCGCGATCTGGGCGTCGACCTAGCCGCCTTCAACGTCCTCGGCGGCGCCTTGGCGTTCGGCCGTCCCTGCGGCGCCTGCGACCTGCGCATGCTCGTCACCCTCCTCCACGAGATGCGCCGGCGCGAAGCGCGGCGCGGTCTCGTCGCCTGCGACGACGCCGGCCTCGGCCGCGCCGTCTGCGTCGAACGGCGGTGACCTTCCGAAACTGGTCCACGCGCGTCCCGACGCCGAACGATCGGACGTGCGGGCGAACGAAGAGGTTCGATTCATGTCCGATACCCC
The DNA here is from genome assembly GCA_021286855.1 of Hyphomicrobiales bacterium. Lineage (GTDB taxonomy): Bacteria > Pseudomonadota > Alphaproteobacteria > Rhizobiales > Ancalomicrobiaceae > Pinisolibacter. The sequence continues at coordinate 4,192 of JAJTBO010000033.1, forward strand.
CCTCGTCCTGGTGATCAACTGCGGCTCCTCCTCGCTGAAGTTCGCGCTGTTCGATCCGGAGCGCCCGAGCGCCTTCCTGACCGGTCTCGCCGAAAAGCTCGGCAGCCCGGACGCCTCGATCCGCTTCGACGTCGACGGCGAGCGTCGGCGCGAGGCGATCGCGGACGGCGACCACGCCGCGGCGCTCGCCGCCCTCATCGCCGAACTCGACGGGCGCGGGCTCCTCGGCCGCGTCGCCGCCGTCGGCCATCGCGTCGTCCACGGCGGCGAGGCCTTCACCGGCTCCGTCGAGATCGCCGACGAGGTGCTCGCCGGCATCGAAGCCTGCGTTCGGCTCGCGCCCTTGCACAATCCGGCCAATCTGATCGGCATCCGCGCCGCGGCGGCGGCGTTGCCGCAGGCCCGCCAGATCGCCGTCTTCGACACCGCCTTCCATCAGACCATGCCGAAGGAGGCCTACCTCTACGCCCTGCCGCGCCGCTATCGCACCGAGCTCGGCGTGCGCCGCTACGGCTTCCACGGCACCTCGCATCGTTTCGTCGCCGCCCGCGCCGCCGCCATGCTCGGCCTCGATCCGAAGGACCACGGCCTCGTCGTCGTCCATCTCGGCAACGGCTCGTCGGCGACCGCGGTGCGCGACGGCGCGAGCGTCGACACGACCATGGGCCTGACCCCGGTCGAGGGTCTGGTGATGGGCACTCGCTGCGGCGACGTCGACGCCGGCGCGCTCCTCTACATCGCCCGCTCCGAAGGCCTCGACCTCGACGGCATCGACACGATGATCAACAAGCAGAGCGGCCTTCTCGGCCTCTCCGGCCTTTCCAACGACTGCCGTACGCTCGAGGCGGCGGCGGCCGAAGGCCACGAAGGCGCGCTCGACGCGCTCGGCGTCTGCGCCCATCGGGTGGCCCGCGCCATCGGCGGCCTCGCCATGTCGCTCACGCGCTTCGATGCGATCGTCTTCACCGGCGGCATCGGCGAGAACTCGGCGCGGATGCGTCGAGAGGTCTGCAGGCGCCTCGCGCCCTTCGGCGTCGTGCTCGACGATGAGGCGAACGGCCGGACCTTCGGCGGCGCGGCCGGCCGCATCTCGGTCGGCGACCACCCGGTCGTGCTGGTCGTGCCGACCGACGAGGAGCGGATGATCGCCGTCGATTCGGCGGCGATCGCGCTGCCCGGCGTGCCGCTCGCCTTCGGTCTCGACGAGGGAGCGGCCCGATGACCCGCACCGAGATGCCTCGCTTCCTCTTCGTCGCGCCGGCCTCCTCGGGCATCGACGTCTCCGTGGCCGCCCTCGGCGTCGCCGGCGCGCTCCAGGAGGCGGGCCATCGGGTCGGCTTCGTCAAGCCGATCGGCGACCCCGACGTCGCCGCCGACCGGCCCGACGGCTCGCGCGTCTTCGCCCGTACGCTGTTCGGCTTTTCGACGCCCGAGCCGATCCCGCTGTCGCGCGCCGAGGAGATGCTTCGGCGCGGACGTCTCGGCACCCTGCTCGAGGAGGTCGTCGCGCTGGTCGAGGAGGCCGGCCGCGCCACCGACGTCGTCGTCGTCCAGGGCGCCTCGCTCGCCCCCGGCCACGTCCTCGTCGCCGATCTCGACGCGGCGGTGGCGCGCAATCTCGCCGCAGAAGTGATCGCCGTCGTCGGCGGCCGCTCCGGCAACGTCGCCTCGATCCGTGACGCGGTCGCCGACGCGACCCATCGTTTCGCCGGCGACCGGTCGCTCGGCGGCGTCGTCGTGGTCAATGTCGCCGACGGCTTTCGCGCGGCGCTCGCCGCAGCCGAGATGCCCGCGCCGGTGCTCGGGCTGGTGCCGGAGGATCCGAACCTCGCCGCGCCGCGTCTCTCCGACGTGGTCGGCGAACTGGGTTTCACCGTCGTCCATCCCGGCGGGCTCGCCCAGGCGCGGGTCCGCGACGTCGTCGTCGCCGCGCGCAGCCCCGAACATCTGGTCGCCCGGCTCGGTCCCGGCACGCTCGTCGTCACCCCCGGCGACCGCCTCGACGTGGTCACGACCACGGTTCTGGCGGCGGCGAGCGGCATGCCGATCGCCGGCCTCCTGATGACCTGCGGCGCGACGCCCTCGCCGGAGATCGCCGCCTTCCTCGCCGCCCGTTGGGGCGATCTCGCGGTGCTCGAGACCGAGTGGCAGACCTTCGAGGCGGCGGCGCGGCTCGCCGAATTCGACCGCAGCGTCCGCGCCGACGACCAGGGCCGGATGGAGCGATCGATCGCCCACGTTTCCGAGACCCTCGACGTCGCCGCCTTGGCCCTCGAACCGAAGGGAGCGGAGCAGCGGCCGATGTCGCCGCCGATCTTTCGGCACGAACTGATCTGCGCCGCCCAGGCCGCCGATCGCCGGATCGTCCTGCCGGAAGGCGACGAGCCGCGCACCCTCGCCGCCGCAGCCGACTGTCAACGCCGCCGCATCGCCCGCTGCGTCCTGCTCGGCCGCCCCGACGAGGTCCGCGCCGCCGCCGCTCTGCACGGCGTCGATCTGCCCGCCGAGATCGAGATCCTCGATCCGGCCGAGATCCGCGAACGCTACGTCGCGCCGATGATCGAGCTGCGCAAGTCGAAGGGGCTCGCCGCCGATCAGGCGCGCGCCCAACTCGAGGACAACGTCGTCCTCGGCACCATGATGTTGGCGATCGGCGACGTCGACGGTCTGGTCTCCGGCGCGGTTCACACCACCGCCTCGACCGTCCGTCCGGCGCTGCAACTGATCAAGACCCGGCCCGGCAACACCCTGGTGTCGAGCGTGTTCTTCATGCTGATGCCCGATCAGGTGCTGGTCTACGGCGACTGCGCCGTCAATCCGCACCCGACGGCGGAAGAATTGGCCGAGATCGCCATCCAGTCGGCCGATTCGGCCGCCGCCTTCGGCATCGAGCCGCGCGTCGCCATGATCTCCTATTCGACCGGCGCGTCCGGCGCCGGCGTCGACGTGGAGAAGGTGCGCGCCGCCACCGAGATCGTTCGTCGGCTGAGGCCGCATCTCGCGGTCGACGGCCCGATCCAGTACGACGCGGCTTCCGTCGAGAGCGTCGGCCGTCAGAAGGCGCCGAACTCGCCGGTCGCCGGCCACGCCAACGTCTTCGTCTTCCCGGATCTGAACACCGGCAACACCACCTACAAGGCGGTGCAGCGCTCCGCCAACGTGGTCTCGATCGGGCCGATGCTGCAGGGCCTCAGAAAGCCGGTCAACGACCTCTCCCGCGGCGCGCTGGTCGACGACATCGTCTACACGATCGCGCTGACGGCCATCCAGGCGGCGACCGACGCCGCGGTCGAGGCCGAACCGCAGGCATGAAAATAGGGGCGCGAAGGGGAGCTGACCAGGCATCCCCTTCGCGCCCCCGTTCCGCCGGCTGAAGCCATTCGCCGGCGGAAGGATCGGCGGTTCAGATCGGCATCACGCCGACGGTCTCCGGCACGACGAGACGCGCCGAGGTCGCCGCCAGGACGTCGGCGACCGAGACGCCCGGCGCGGTCTCGCGCAGGACCAGACCCTCGTCGGTCGGCTCGATCACCGCCATCTCGGTGACGACGAGATCGATCCGCCGCGACGAGGTGATCGGCAGCGTGCAGGTGGGCACGACCTTGGGCGCGCCCTTGGCCGTGTGGGTCATCGCCACGATCACCCGCTTGGCCCCGGCGACCAGATCCATCGCGCCGCCCATGCCCGGCACCATCTTGCCCGGCACCATCCAGTTGGCGAGATGCCCGTTCTCGTCGACCTCGAGGCCGCCGAGGACGGTGACGTCCATGTGGCCGCCCCGGATCAGGCCGAAGGACATGGCGCTGTCGAAGGCGGCGGCGCCGGCCGACGCGCTGACCAGCCGTCCGCCGGCGTCGATCAGATCGTCGTCGGCGAGCCCTTCGAAGGGTAGGGGTTCGAGCCCGATCAGGCCGTTCTCCGACTGGAAGTCGACGGCGAGATCGTCGGGCAGGAGCTGCGCCACCAGGGTCGGCAGGCCGATGCCGAGATTGACCAGCATTCCGGACTTCAGTTCCCGCGCCACGCGCGAGGCGATGATCATCTTCTCATCCATGATGGGGCTCCCTCGCCACGAGATAGTCGACGACCGCGCCGGGCGTGACCACGCTGTCCGGCGGCAGGCAGCCGACCGGCACGATCAGATGCGGCTCGGCGATCACCGTGTCGGCGGCCATCGCCATCAGCGGATTGAAGTTCCGCGCGGTCAGCGCGTAGACGAGATTGCCGCGGTGATCGGCCTGGGCGGCCGAGACCAGGGCGAAATCCGCCCGGAGGGGCTTCTCCAGGAGATAGCTCCGACCGTCCACTTCGATCACCGGCTTGCCCTCCTCGACCAGGGTGCCGACCCCGGTCGGAGTGAGAAAGCCGCCGAGGCCGACGCCGCCGGCGCGCATCCGTTCGGCGAGCGTGCCCTGCGGCACCAGTTCCACCTCGATTTCGCCGGCGAGCAGCTGCTTCTGGGTGTCGGAATTGGTGCCGACGTGGCTGGCGATGACCTTTCGGACCGCCTTGGCGGCGATGAGTTTGCCGACGCCCTTTCCGGCGCGGTTGGTGTCGTTGACGATGATCGTCAGATCGCGTTTGCCCTGACGCTCGATTTCCGAGATCAGGCGCAGCGGCGCGCCGACGGCGAGGAACCCGCCGATCATCAGCGAGGCTCCATTCGGGATCTTCTCGACTACGTCGCTCAGCTCGATGAGCTTCGTCATGCTGTTCCCTCCTGTCGGTCGGCGCGCCGGACGACGAGGACGACGCCTCGCCGCGTTTCAGCGGACCTCTTCACCGACGTTGATTTGCTGACACGCATTTGCACGTATTGATATTTCTCTGTATTTCATCGATGGATCGGTGTATTAGTTTGTCTTGTTTTTAAGACTTCTTTTTTCCGAACCAATAGGTTGGATAGTTGGTTTCGATCTGTTTTGACAGAAACCTCGTCCATGCGCCGATGCATCGCGAATTGCGTTGGAGATGCATGAAGTCATGCGCCGTATGACGTTTCTTTCGCCTTTCGTATGACGGCTCTTGGTCGTAGGAATGTCCTCGACCGAACGGCGGCCGTGGCCGCTTCACGAGGAGACGAAATCCGTGACGACCGAAATCAAGGCGTCGCCTGCCGAGGCTCCCGCCGACGTGGCGACGATGAAGAACGTGACGTTCGACGAAATCGAAGTGGGGCAGAGCGCCTCGAGCGTCCACCCGATCGGCGAGGCCGAGATCAAGCTGTTCGCGGCGGTCTCCGGCGACGTCAATCCCGCCCATCTCGACGCCGCCTGGGCCGCGACGACGCCCTTCGCCGGCGTGATCGCCCACGGCATGCTCTCCGCCGGCTTCATCTCGGCGTTGCTCGGCACGACGCTGCCCGGCCCCGGCACCATCTATCTCGATCAGTCGCTGCGCTTCCGCCGTCCGGTCCGTCCGGGCGACGTGCTGACCGCGACCGTCACCGTCTCCGCCAAGGACGACGCCAAGAAACGCGTCACCCTCGACTGCGCCTGCACCAATCAGAACGGCGAAGCCGTCGTCACGGGCGTCGCCACGGTGCTCGCCCCGTCCGAGAAGATCGAAAGAACCCGCCCGGCGCGTCCCGCCGTCACCCTCGGCTGACCCGGCCTCGCGCCCGGAGCCCATTCGAACGGAGTAGATTTCCATGCTCGACCGTCCCGACAACGCCCAGCCGAAGGCCGAGGGCAAGACGCTGGTTCCCACCCTCGCCGGCCGCAAGGGCCTGGTCGTCGGCGTCGCCAACGACAAGTCGATCGCCTGGGGCTGCGCCCAGGCCTATCGCGCGCTCGGCGCCGACCTCGCCGTCACCTATCTGAACGCCAAGGCCGAACGCTTCGTGCGTCCCCTCGCCGACGCCGTCGACGCCGAAATCGTCGCCCAGCTCGACGTCACCCAGCCGGGCGAACTGGAAGCGACCTTCGACATCATTCGGGAGAAGTGGGGCCGCCTCGACTTCGTCCTGCACGCCATCGCCTTCGCGCCGATGGACGATCTGCACGGCCGCGTCACCGACTGCTCGCGTGAAGGCTTCATGCAGGCGATGGACATCTCCTGCCATTCGCTGATCCGCCTGGCCAAGCTCGCCGAGCCCCTGATGCCGAACGGCGGCGCGATCCAGACCGTCAGCTATCTCGGCTCCGAGAAGGTGGTCGACAACTACAACGTCATGGGCCCGGTCAAGGCCGCGCTGGAGAGCGTCGTGCGCTACCTCGCCGCCGAGCTCGGCCCGAAGGGCATCCGCGTCAACACGCTGTCGCCCGGCCCGCTGATGACCCGCGCCGCCAGCGGCATCGGTCACTTCAACGATCTCGTCGCCAAGGTCATCGACCGCGCGCCGACCCATCAGCTCACCACCATCGAGGAAGTCGGCGCGATGTCGGCCTTCCTGATGACCGACCTCGCCGGTTCGGTGAACGGCGAGCTCATCCATCTCGACGGCGGCTACAACGTCATGGCGTGACGTCGCCCGCCGTCGGCGTCCGGCTCGCCCCGTCGGACGCTTCCTCGACCCGCTCTCTCCGCAAGGACCGAGCGGGTCTTCTTTTTTGGGGCGCGCGCAACGGACCGGTCGCCGCGCCGACGGCGCTCCGGCGCGGGTGGGGGAGTTCCTGTTGCAAGAGGGGAGGGACCGCCCGCCGATGACCGCGCATGCGGACCGGCGGCATCGCCGGCGAGACGGCGCCGACGCGCCGGCCGGCGCTTCGACGAACGACCGGCAAAGTCCCGGTTGGACGCCGACGAAGGCCGATCGATCGGTGAGCCGAAACGAAGACGAGGCGGAGGACGAACCTCCACCTCGTGGCTTCGGACATCGGACGGGGGCGTAGCGCCGATGTCGACGTTCGCGCCGAAGCGCGACGCCTCGAAGGCGGAAGGGAGAAGCGATCCCCCTTCCGCCGATCTCTGCTCAGATCGCCATGGTTCCGACGACGTCGGGGACGATGAGGGTGGCTTGCGTGGCGGCGACGACCTGCTCGACGGTGACGCCGGGGGCGGTCTCCTTGAGCACCAGACCGGCTTCGGTCGGCTCCAGAACCGCCATCTCGG
>JAJTBO010000034.1 GCA_021286855.1 Hyphomicrobiales bacterium
CGTGAAGGCGACGGTGAGCGACAACGCCCCGACCGGCCAACCGAGATCCGTCAATTCCTTGCGCTTCTCGACCGCATAGTCGTCGCAGTCGCCTTCGTCGACGCCGAGCGACCACACGTCGTTGCCCGGTTCGTCCGACTTCGGCCGGATCTTGCGGTTGACGCGGTCGTTCACCGCCTTCAGCTCGGCCCAACGCGGTCCGTCGAGCGTCGCCACCGCGCCCATGCCGGACGCCGCGCACTGGTCGCTCCAGGTCGCGCAGAAGCCTTCGAGCGCATGCGGCGCCGGCGTGAAGACGCCTTCCGCCAGACGTCCGCCCGAGGGCAGCGTATCGATGAGCCCCCGGCCGATGCCGGCCGGAATGGCGTGAGCCGAACCCGACATGATGCCGAGAGCGAGAGCGGCGAGCCCCAGATGACGCAAAGTGAACGACATGACGATCCCCATCCGTGTCATGGGGGCATGTTCGCTCAGAGGAATTGAGATCCGCTCGATCCAGGACCGCGTCTTTTATCGAACGCATTCAGACTTCCTTCACGAAGACTGACATCCGGTTTAAATGAAGTAAAAAACGACGAGTAACGAACCACCGACCAGGAATACGAAGACTCGTTGCCATAGCAAAAAACATTACATGGCTACGATTTCATTACAAAATACGAGAGTGAAGTCGAAATCCGAGCGAAGACCGGCGCGTTCCGCAATCCGACCGAGGCTGGAAGCGCCGGCGACGATCGCCGCGCCCCCTCTGCGCCGATGATTTCGTCGCCGCGTCTCGACATAGGCGTCGTGCGCATCGCCTCGCCCCGGCCGCGCCCCGCGGAAACGCCCCGACCCGCGATCGCTCCTCACCCGGCCGCGCCACGCAGGGCTGTGGATCTCGCCGTCTCGCGATCTGCTACGAAAAAATACGCATAAATCGATTCATTCGATATTGACAGCATACTGATCATTCATATCCTGGGCCCATCGGATCGTGCGGCGAAGCGTCGCTCGACGCCGCTGGAGAGGGTCGAAACAAGACCCCCCGTTCGAGGAAACGAGAAACCGAGGGCCATCCCATGCGCAATCGTCGCCCCATCGTCTTCGCCGCGGCTCTGACCGCCGGCGCGTTGCTCGCCGGATCGGCGGCGCTCGCCGCCGACCCGATCCGCATCGGTTTCCTGTCGACCTTCTCCGGTCCCGGCGGCCAGCTCGGCCAGGAACTGCTCGACGGTTTCGAGCTCGGCCTCGCCGCCACCGGCGGCACGCTCGGCGGCCGCGCCGTCGAGGTGATCAAGGGCGACGATCAGGCCAAGCCGGACGTCGGCCGTCAGGTCGCCGACAAGATGGTCGAGCGCGACAAGGTGCAGATCCTGACCGGCGTCAACTTCTCGAACGTGTTGCTGGCGGTCGCCAAGCCGGCGCTCGACGCCGGCGCCTTCGTCGTCTCGGTCAACGCCGGCCCGTCGCAATACGCCGGCGCGCAGTGCAATCCGCACTTCTTCGCCGCCTCCTTCCAGAACGACACCTCCTCCGAGGCGATGGGTCTGGAAGCCACCAAGCGCGGCATCAAGAAGATGTATCTGATGGCGCCCAACTACCCGGCCGGAAAGGACTTCCTCGCCGGCTTCAAGCGAACCTACAAGGGCGCGGTGGTCGGCGAGGTCTACACCGCCTTCGGCCAGCTCGACTACGCCGCCGAGATCGCGCAGCTGCGCGCCACGGCGCCGGACGGCGTGTTCTTCTTCTATCCGGGCGGCATGGGCATCAACTTCGTCAAACAGTACGATCAGGCCGGCCTGAAGAAGACCATTCCGCTCTTCGGCCCCTCCTTCTCGCTCGACCAGACCGTCCTGCCGGCGATGGGCGAAGCCGCCGTCGGCGCCTTCGCCGCGACCCATTGGGCGGAAGACGCCGACGACGCCCCTTCGAAGAAGTTCCGCGCCGACTTCGAGGCGAAATACGGCCGTCTGCCCTCGCCCAACGCGGCGCAGGCCTACGACACGGTGATGGCGCTCGACGCCGCTCTGAAGTCGATCGGCGGCAAGATCGAGGACGCGGCCGCCTTCCAGAAGGCGCTGGAGACGGTGAAGTTCGACAGCCTGCGCGGCCATTTCCGCTTCAACCGCAACCACTATCCGATCCAGGACTTCTGGCTCGCCGAGATCGCCGCGGACGCCAAGGGCCGCCCGATCCTGTCGAAGCGCTCGCTGATCGCCGCCGATCACGCCGACGCCTACGTCGACAAGTGCGCGATGAAGTGAGACGGCGCTCGCGATCCTTCCCTTTTCCCCTCGCGGGGGAAGGGAAGGGCTCCGCCGGATTCCATCTCGCTCGCGCCTGCCCCTGTGATCGCCGGAGCCCTCGATGACCTTCGCGCTCTTCGCCGAACAGTTGCTCAACGGCATTCAGTTCGGAGTGACCTTGTTCCTGATGGCCTCGGGGCTGACGCTCGTCTTCGGCATCATGAACTTCATCAATCTGGCGCACGGCTCGCTCTACATGGCCGGCGCTTTCCTCGCCGCCGCCGTGCAGGCCGCGACCGGCTCGTTCCTCCTCGGCGTCCTCGTCGCGATCCCCGCGACGGCGGCCCTCGGCGCGGCGCTCGAGTTCGGCCTGTTCCGCCGTTTCTACGCCCGCAACCACCTCGATCAGGTGCTCGTCACCTTCGGCGTGGTGCTGATGGCCAACGAAGCGACGCGGCTGATCTTCGGCCCCGTGCCGTTGCGCATGCCGCTGCCCGAGGCCCTCGCCGGCTCGATCGAGATCGTCCCCGGCCTCGTCTATCCGACCTTCCGTCTGGTCGTGCTCGCGGTCGGCCTCGCCGTCGCCGGCCTGCTGTGGCTGGTGGTGATGAAGACCCGGCTCGGCATGTGGGTGCGCGCCGGCTCCTCCAACCGGGCGATCGCCTCGGCGATGGGCGTCGACGTCGGCCTCGTCTTCGCCGGGCTCTTCGCCTTCGGCGCGGGCCTCGCCGGCCTCGCCGGCCTGATGGCCGGACCGATCCTCGCGGTCCAGGTCGGCATGGGCGAACCGATCCTGATCCTCGCCCTGGTCGTCACCGTCATCGGCGGCATCGGCTCGATCCGCGGCGCCTTCGCCGCCGCCCTGCTCGTCGGCCTCGTCGACACCTTCGGCCGCGTCATGCTGCCGCCGGCCCTCGGCTCGATGGCGATCTTCCTCTTGATGGCGCTGATCCTAGCCTTCAAACCGAAGGGACTGTTCCCCGTCCATGGCTGAGTTCGACCCGCACCGCCCCTCCACGATCGACCGTGTCGCGCCGATCGCCGCGATCGCGATCCTCGCCGCCGTGCCGCCCGTCGCCGGCCTCCTCGGCGACCCCTTCCTGATCAAGGTGGCGACCCGCGTCGTCGTCTTCGCCATCGCCGCGATCGGCCTCAATCTGGTGGTCGGCTACGCCGGACTGGTCAGCCTGCTCCATGCCGGCCTGTTCGGCGTCGGCGGCTACGTCGTCGGCGTCGCCGCCTGGCACGAGTTCAACGGCGAAGCGCTCGGCCTCGGCCCCGTCGCCTGGGCCGGGACGGCGGATCTGGCGATCACCCTGCCGCTCGCCGGCCTTCTCGCCGGGATCGTGGCCCTGGTGACCGGCGTCGTCTCGCTGCGCACCTCCGGCCCCTATTTCCTGATGATCACCCTCGCCTTCGACCAGATGCTCTATTACGGCGCGGTGGCGTTGCAGAAATACGGCGGCGAGGACGGATTGCAGATCCTCTCCACGATCACCTTCGCCGGCCGGGACGTCTCCGCCCGCACGCCGTTCTTCTATCTGGCGCTGACCATCCTCGCCGCGACGGTGTTCCTGCTCGGCCGGGTGGTCGGCAGCCGCTTCGGCGTGGTGCTGCGCGCGGCGGCGGAGAACGAGCGCCGCGTCACCGTCACCGGCATTCCGCCCTACGCCTACCGGCTCACCGCCTTCGTCGTCTCCGGCGTCGTCTGCGGCCTCGCCGGGGCGTTGCTGGCGAGCGGCCAACAGTTCGTCTCGCCGGCCGACATGAGCTGGGTGCGCTCGGGCGATCTGGTGGTGATGGCGGTGCTCGGCGGTCTGTCGACGCTGTGGGGGCCGATCGTCGGGGCCGCCGCCTTCGTCGTCCTCGAGCTCGTGCTGTCGTCCTGGACCCAGTACTGGCAGCTCGCCTTCGGCGCGATCATCGTCGTCGTCGTGCTGACCCTGCGCGGCGGCCTCGCCGATCTGGTGAAACTCGCGACCCAGGGGAGGGACGCGCGATGACCGACCGACGCCTGCTCGAGGTGAAGGGGCTCGTCAAGAGCTTCGGCGGCCTCAAGGCCACCAACGATCTGAACTTCGATCTGATCGAAGGCGAGATCCACGGCGTGATCGGCCCGAACGGCGCCGGCAAGACCACCTTCGTGTCGCAGCTCCAAGGCCAGTTGCTGCCCGACCTCGGCGAGATCCTGCTCGACGGCGAGGACGTCACCCGTCTGCCGGCGCATCTGCGCGCCCGCCGCGGCGTCGCCCGCTCCTTCCAGATCACCTCGCTGGTGCCCTCCTTCACCGCGCTCGCCAACGTCATGTTGGCGGTGCAGGGCGGACAGGGCCACTCGTTCCGGTTTTGGAAGCGCGCCTGGACCGACGACGCCCTCGCCGGTCCCGCCCACGTGGCGCTGGCGACGGTCGGGCTCGATCACAAGGCGAACGCCGTCGTCGCCGATCTCGGCCACGGCGAATGCCGTCAGCTCGAGCTCGCCATGGCGCTCGCCATGAAGCCGCGCCTGCTGCTGCTCGACGAGCCGATGGCCGGCATGGGCCGCAAGGACGGCGCGGCGATGACAGATCTCGTCGCCCGCCTCAAGGGGCGGACCTCGATCGTCCTGATCGAGCACGACATGGAAGCCGTCTTCCGCCTCGCCGACCGGATCTCGGTGCTGGTCGCCGGCCGCGTCATCAAGACCGGACTGCCGGAGGAGGTGCGCGCCGACGAAGAGGTCCGCGCCGCCTATCTCGGCCATTCGCACTGAGGAGGGGACGATGCTTCTCGAAGTCGCCGATCTCCACGCCGGATACGGGTCCTCCAAGGCGCTGTTCGGCGTCTCCTTCGACGTCGCCGAGGGCGAGGTCGTCACCCTGATCGGCCGCAACGGCATGGGCAAGTCGACCACCGTCAAGTCGATCACCGGCCTCCTCGCCCCGACCGCCGGGTCGATCCGCTTCAAGGGCCGGCCGATCCACGGCGTCGCGCCGCATCGCATCTGCCGCGCCGGCGTCGGCCTCGTCCCCGAGGGCCGCGGCATCTTTCCGAACCTCACGGTCCGAGAGAATCTGGTGATGGCCGGTCGGCTCGGTTCCGGCGAAAAGGCGCCGTGGACCTTCGACCGCGTCCTCGCCTTCTTCCCCCGCCTCGCCGAACGCCTGACCAACGGCGGCGCTCAGCTCTCCGGCGGCGAACAGCAGATGTTGGCGATCGGCCGGGCGCTGATGACCAATCCCGACCTCCTCATCCTCGACGAGGCGACCGAAGGGCTGGCGCCGTTGATCCGCCAGCAGATCTGGAAGGCGCTCGACGAGCTGAAGGCGACCGGCCTCGCCATGATCGTCATCGACAAGGAGATCGAGGCGCTGGTCGGCTTCGCCGATCGCCACGTGGTGATCGAGAAGGGCGAGGTCGCCTGGCGCGGCACGACGGCCGAACTCCTGGCCGACGCGTCGATCCAAGAAACCTATCTTTCGGTGTGAGGCGCGGCGACCATGTGCGGCGACGAAGACCACATCGACCTCGGACGCCGCCCGCGCGCCCCCGCCTCAGCGCGGCGCGTAGGGCTTGAGCGGCGCGCGCGAGCGGTCGTTGCCGGCCGCCGCCGCCTTGGCCGCGAGGCGGACGAACAGCGCCTTCTCCTCCGCGTCGAGCCCGTCGAGCATCAGATCCTGGATCCGCGCGACGATCGGATCGATCGCCCCGACGAGCGCGACGCCCGCCGGCGTGATCGCGATCCGACGCACGCGCCGATCTTCCGGCGCGGGAGCGCGGGTGACCAGCCCCTTCTCCTCCAGCCGGGCGACGACGCCGCCGATGGTGGTGCGGTCATAGGCGATGGCGCCGGCGAGCGAGACCTGATCGATGCCCGGATGCTTCTGAACCGCCTTCAGCGCCGCGTATTGGACCGGCGTCAGGTCGTGGCCGGCGCGGGCGCACTCGTCGTGGAACAACGACACGGCGACCTGATTGAGCCGCCGGATCAGGTGGCCGGGCATGGAATAGATGGCGATCTCGGGATCGAGGCTCATCGACGGGTCTCGGTGATGGCGGAGGGTGGAAACGGCGAGCGCCGCCATCATCCGGTTCGTCCGATCCCTTGCAAGTCCTATCTGCGATCCGCGCGAAGCCTCGGGACCGCCCGCGGAACGCCCCCGATCCTCCCGTCGGAAGGTGCCTTCCGACGCCCTCCCCTCCTCCTCGTCCAAGGGAAACCGACGCCGTGAGCACGCTCCTCTTTGCCCCCCCCACCGTCTCGACCGTCGCCGTCGCCGGCGAGGACGCCCTCTATCCGGTCAACCGGATCTTCTGCGTCGGCCGCAACTACGCCGATCACGCCAAGGAGATGGGCGTCGAAGTCGATCGCGAGGCGCCCTTCTACTTCCTCAAGCACGCCGGCGCGATCGTGCCCTCGGGCGCGACCATCCCCTATCCGCCGGGCACCTCGAACTACCACTACGAGATGGAGTTCGTCGTGGCGATCGGCGCGCCGGCCTGGAACGCGCCGGTCGAGACGGCGTTGGACGCCGTCTTCGGCTACGCCTGCGGTCTCGACATGACGCGCCGCGACCTGCAGCTCGAGGCCCGCGCCAAGCAGCGGCCGTGGGATCTCGGCAAGGACTTCGAACAGTCCGCGGTGATCGCTCCGATCGTCCGCGCCGCGTCCTTCGCCGCGATCGGGCCGCAGCGGATCACCCTCGCGGTGAACGGCGCGGTCAAACAGGACGCGCATCTCTCCGACCTCGTCTGGTCGGTCGAGGAGTTGGTCTCGCACCTGTCGCGCTACTACCACCTCGTCCCCGGCGATCTGATCTACACCGGCACCCCGGCCGGCGTCGGACCGGTCGTCGCCGGCGATCGCGTCACCGGTTCGATCGACGGGCTGCCGTCGATCGAATTGAAGATCGGCCCGGCGGAAGCCGTCTGAGAGGAGCGGGCGATGCGTTTTCACGGCTTCTTCCGATCCGGCGCGGCCTGGCGTTGCCGCATCGCCTTCGCGCTCAAGGGCGTGACCCCCGACTTCGCGCCGGTGCATCTCCGGCGCGGCGGCGGCGAACAGAGGTCGCCCGCCTACCGCGCCTTGAACCCGCAGGGGCTGGTGCCGACCCTGGAGGTCGACGGACACGCGCTGACCCAATCCCTGGCGATCATCGAATGGCTCGAGGAGACCATCCCCGAACCGGCGCTGTTGCCGAAGGATCCCTTCGAGCGGGCGGCGGTGCGCGCCTTCGCCCAGATCGTCTGCTGCGACATCCACCCGATCTGCAATCTCAGGGTCCTGAACCACCTGAAGGAGCCGCTCGGACATTCGCAGGACGAGGTCGACGCCTGGTATCGCCACTGGAACGTCCTCGGCCTCGACGCGCTGGAGGCGATCGCCCGCGATCATGCCGGACGGGGACGCTTCGTCTTCACAGACACGCCGGGTCTGGCCGAGATCTGTCTGGCCCCGCAACTCGGCGGCGCGCGTCGTTTCGGCGTCGATCTCGCGCCCTATCCGCGCCTCTTGGAGATCGAGGCCGCCTGCAACGCGCTCCCCGCCTTCGCCGAGGCCGTGCCCGGCCGGCAACCCGACGCGGAGGCCTGAGGACGAGACGGCGGCGACGACGCCGCCGATCGACCCGCGACGCGCTTTCCCCTTCGCAAGATCGGCGAATTCGCCGTTTCGCAAATTAACAGTATACTGATTATTATCCACCATATCAGATGAACCAGATCGGTCGCGACGACGGCCGGCATCGAACGGGAGAAACGACATGAGCAGGACGAAGCGTTCCGTCGTGGTGGCGGGCGGAGGGATCGGCGGTCTTTCGGCCGCGCTGGCGCTGGCCAAGACCGGCTTTTCGGTGACGGTCCTCGAACAGGCGTCGCAATTCGGCGAGATCGGCGCCGGCATCCAGATCGGCCCCAACGCCTTCCACGCCATGGACTGGCTCGGCGTCGGCGACGCCGGCCGCGCCAAGGCGGTCTACATCGACAAGCTGATCATGATGGACGGCATGAGCGGCGAAGAGATCGCCCACATCCCGATCGATCAGCCCTTCCGCGATCGGTTCCGCAACCCTTATGCGGTCATCCACCGCGCCGACCTGCACGGCGTGCTCTACGACGCCTGCGTCGCCCATCCGGAGGTGACCTTGATCAACTCCGAGCGCGTCGTCGGCTACGAGAACACCCCGCACGGCGCGCAGGTCGTCACCGAGACGGGGACCGTCTTCGCCGGCGACGCCGTGATCGGCGCCGACGGCGTCCGCTCCAAGATCCGCGAGCAGCTGACCGGCGGCGACGCCCTCAAGCTCTCCGGCCACGTCGCCTATCGCGCCGTGCTGCCGATCGAGGACATGCCGGAGGATCTGCGCTGGAACGCCGCCACCCTGTGGGCCGGCCCGAAGTGCCACATGGTCCACTATCCCCTCCAGGGCTGGAAGACCTTCAACCTCGTCGCGACCTTCGTCACCGACCTCGAGAACGTCGGCTCCAACGAGCCCGGCACGCCGGAGGAGGTGCTCGGCCGGTTCGGCGACATCGTGCCGCGCGCCCGCAAGCTGCTCGAGGTGCCCAAGGCCTGGCGGCGTTGGGTGCTCGGCGACCGCGACCCGATCGAGAACTGGACCGACGGCAAGGTGACGCTCATCGGCGACGCCGCCCATCCGACCCACCAGTATTTCGCGCAAGGCGCCTGCATGGCGCTCGAAGACGCGGTCTGCCTCGGCGACGCGCTCTCGAAGAACGAAGATTTCGAAGCCGCCTTCCTCGCCTATCAGACCCTGCGCATCCCGCGCGCCTACCGCGTCATCCTGTCGAGCCGCGAGCTCGGCCGGGTCTATCACGCGCAAGGGGTGGAGCGTCTGGTCCGCAACAAGTGGCTCGGCGACAAGACGGCGAGCCAGTTCTACGAAAGCCTCGCCTGGCTCTACGGCGGCAACGGCCTGTCCGACTGACCGCCGCCTCGAGAAGGGCCGCACGGCGGCTCTTCCCTCGACCGGTCCGCCGCCGGCTCCCCCGCGAAGCGGAGGCGAGCGGCGTCGCGCGACGCCCAAGAAGACGCCCCGGAGGAAATCCCATGTCCGAACTCGGAAGGCTCGAAGACCTGCCGCTCGCTTATCGCGAGGCGCTCACCGCCCGCAATCTCGTGCCGCTGTGGCCGGCGTTGCGCGCCGCCCTGCCCTACGCCATCCCCTCGCGCCGGACAAAGCCGATCCTCTGGCGCTACGCCGACGTCCGCCCGCAATTGCTCGAGGCCGGCCGCCTGACCCCGATCGAGAAGGCCGAGCGCCGCGTCCTGGTGCTCGCCAATCCCGGCCTCGGCCTCGACAACATGCAGGCGACCCCGTCGATCTACATCGGCATGCAGTTGATCCTGCCCGGCGAGACCGCCCCCAACCACAAGCACAGCCCGTCGGCCGTGCGCTTCGTCGTCGAGGGCGACGGCGGCTTCACCATCGTCGAAGGCGAGAAGTGCCCGATGGAGCCGGGCGACCTCATCCTCACCCCCTCGGGCCTGTGGCACGAGCACGGCCATGCCGGCTCCGGCCCGGTGGTGTGGATGGACGCGCTCGATCTGCCGATGGTCTATGCGCTCGAGGCCTCCTACTGCACCGAGGGCGCGCCGCAGACCCCGCGCAACGAGGCCGACGGTTCGCAGACCCGCTATCGTCGCGCCGGCCTCGTGCCCTATTCGGCCGTGAACCGGCCGCGTGCGAACTATCCGCTGGTCCGCTTCCCCTGGCGGGAGGTGAAGGCGGCGCTGGCCGACCTCGAGGGCGTCACGCCGCGCGGCGAGGCGGTGCGTCTCGCCTACGTCAATCCCGAGACCGGGGCCGAATGCATGCCGATCCTCGGCTTCTCGGCGATCCGCCTGCGGCCCGGCGAGACGCTGCGTCTGCCCCGTCATTCGGCGTCGAGCGTGATCAATGTCGTCGATGGCGCCGGCACGGCCCGGCTCGACGGCGTGTCGCTCGCCTTCGAGCCGTTCGACACGATGGCCGTGCCGACCCATGCCGAGGTCGAGATCGAAAACGCCTCCGCCACGCGGCCGGCCCATCTCTTCGTCGTCGACGACGCGCCGATGCAGAGGAAGCTCGGCTTCTACGAAGAGTTCGCCTGACGACCCTCCGGCGGACCGGCCGGTCGATCGCGACCACGGCGAACGGATCGAATGAAGAATGCGGCGCCGATCGTCGGATCGGCGCCGAGCTCGCACGTATACGCGGCGCAATTTCTAGAACTTTCGTCGTACCCCGCGGTTGGGGTATACCCCAATTTACCCACCCGAACCGTTCCCCTATCGTCAGTTCAAACAAGTAATAAATTCGGGGAGTAGAACGGATGCGAGCTGTTCCGGCCTGATCCGAAGTCCGAAATCCTTTCGCAATACATGGAGTATCGACGACGCTCATCGAGCGGCGATCGTATCGTGCTGGTCTGCAACTTTCCGAAATGACGGACGTGCGGCTCCCCTCGGCAGCTGCGCGAAGGAGAGATCATGTCCAAGGTCAAATGCGCGATCATCGGATCGGGCAACATCGGCACCGATCT
>JAJTBO010000035.1 GCA_021286855.1 Hyphomicrobiales bacterium
AGCTCTCCGCCGGCTTCGTGCCGATCCGCAAGAAGGGCAAGCTGCCGCACGAGGTCGTCTCGATCGCCTATTCCCTGGAATACGGCGTCGATCAGATGGAGATCCATCGCGACGCGATCGTCGCCGGCGAGAAGGTGGTGCTGGTCGACGACCTGATCGCCACCGGCGGCACGGCCTGCGCCGCGGTGCAGCTGCTGCGGAACCTCGGCGCCGACGTGGTGGCGACCTGTTTCGTCATCGATCTGCCGGACCTCGGCGGGGCGGACAAGCTGCGCGCCATGAACGTGCCGGTGCGCTCGCTGGTGGCGTTCGAGGGGCATTGAGGCTCACAGAACGCCGTCGGGCTCCAGCCGGCACCAGCCGCCGTCGGCGGTCTCGATCTGCAGCGTCGCATGGCCGATGCCGAAGCGATGGTCGAGCATCTCGGCCGCCTCGCGTAGGAAGGCGTCGCCGGGAGGGCCGGCCGGAACGACGAGGTGGGCGGTGAGCGCCACCTCGCGGGTCGACATCGCCCAGACGTGGAGATCGTGCAGGTCCGCGACGCCGGGCAGGGCGCGGAGGGCGTCGCGGACGGCGGCGGGGTCGATGCCGGCGGGGACCGCGGCGACGGAAAGGCCGGCGCTCTCGCGCAGAAGCCCCCAGGTGCCCCAGACGACGACGGCGACGACGACGAGGCCGACGATCGGGTCGATGCGCGCCCAACCGGTGGCGACGACGGCGAGGCCGGCGACGACGACGGCGGCGGAGATCAGCGCGTCGGTCAGCATGTGCAGATAGGCGCCGCGCAGGTTGAGATCGCTCTTCGCGCCGCCGGCGAAGAGCCAGGCGGTGAAGCCGTTGACGGCGATGCCGACGCCGGCGACGGCCATCATGACGGGGCCGGAGACCGGCTCGGGGGCGATCAGTCGCTGCACCGCTTCGAAGGCGACCGCGCCGAGGGCGAGCATCAGGAAGACGGCGTTGAAAAGGGCGGCGAGGATCGACGAGCCGGCGAGGCCGTAGGTGTAACGCGCGCTCGGCGGCCGACGGGCGGCGCGATCGGCGACCCAGGCGACGATCAGGGCGAGCACGTCGGAGAGATTGTGGCCGGCGTCGGCGACCAGAGCCATCGAATCGGCCCACAGACCGAAGCCGACCTCGATCGCCACGAAGGCGGCGTTGAGGGCGATCCCGACGGCGAAGGCGCGGCCGAAGTCGGCGGGCGCATGGGAGTGGGCGTGGCCGTGATGATGGCCGTGGTCGTGATGGTCGTGCTCGTGATGATCGTGGTCGTGGTCGTGATGATCGTGGTCGTCGCCGGACATCGCGCTTCGCTCCTCGCAGGTGCGAAAGAGTGGCTCGAGATCGAAGCGGATACTATTTCAGTTCGGAAAGAGGGCGCTTCGGGGGGGGAGGGGGCGGTGCGCGATAGTTCGAGACGCGTCCTGCGGACGCTCCTCACCATGAGGCCCATGTGTTTGCCGCAGCAATGAAAAACGCCTCATGGTGAGGAGGCGCACAGCGCCGTCTCGAACCATCGCGCACCCTGTTTCCCCTCGCGCAGGGACGTCGCCCAGATCCTACTCGCCGCGTCGGCCCCGCGTCCCGCCGTCTCAGGCGAGGGGCGTCCAGACGACGTCGGCGAGGCGGGGCGCGCCGGTCGCCAGCATCACCAGTCGGTCGAAGCCGAGCGCGATGCCGCTGGTCGGCGGCATGTGGGCGAGCGCGGCGAGGAAGTCCTCGTCGATCGGATAGCGCTCGCCGTAGATCCGTTGCTTGGCCGCCATCTCGAGGTCGAAGCGGCGGCGTTGTTCGAACGGGTCGGTCAATTCGCCGAAGGCGTTGGCGAGCTCCAGGCCGCAGGCCCACAGTTCGAAACGTTCGGCGACGCGCGGATCCTGAGGCGAAGGGCGCGCGAGCGCCGCCTCGCGGGAGGGATAGTCCATCAGGACGACGGCGCGGCCGTCGCCGAGCGCCGGCTCGATCTTCTCGGCGAGAATTCGGGAGAAGACGTCGGACCAGGTGTCGTCCTCGGCGACGGCGACGCCGCAGGCGCGGGCGCTCGCCGCGAAGGCGTCGCGGTCGGGTTCGGCGGTCGGGTCGCGCGGCAGGGTGGCGAGGAGGTCGATCCGGGCGAAGCGGTCGAAGGCTTCGGCGCAGGTGATCCGCTCGGGCGGAAGGCGCGGATCGCAGGCGCGGCCGCGATGGCGGAACTCGCGCGCGCCGACGGTGTCGGCGGCGAGGCGCAGGAGGTCGGCGCAGTCCCCCATCAGCGTCTCGTAAGGCGCGCCGGCCCGATACCACTCGAGCATGGTGAATTCGATGGCGTGGGTCGGGCCGCCCTCGCGGTCGCGCCAGACGCGGGCGAAGTCGAAGATCTTCTCCTCGCCGGCGGCGACGAGTTTCTTCATCGAGAATTCGGGGGAGGTGTGGAGGAAGCGGCGGCGGGCGACGCCATCGGCGCCGCGGCAGTCGACGGCGAGCGCATGGAGATGGGTCTCGTTGCCGGGCGAGACCTGGAGTGAGGCCGCTTCGACCTCGACGAAATCCTGCGCTTCGAAGTGGGCGCGGATGGCGCGTTTGACCGCATTGCGGGCGAGGAGAAGCGGCCGACGGTCGGCGTGCGTGGTCTTGTCCCACCAGGGCGAGGCGGCTTCCATGACTTTTTCACTTCCTTATTCGGCGAAGACGTGAGAGAGGAAGCCCCGAGAACGCGCGGCCCCCAGGGTCGGCGCGCATGAAATCTTTCGACTGTTCAGAGGTCCTTTCCCCATGCGAGTCAATGCGCAGAATCTCCGCAAGGGCAATGTCGTCGAGATGGACGGCAAGCTCTACGTCGTTCTTTCCGCCGAAAGCTTCCATCCGGGCAAGGGCACGCCGACGACCCAGATCGACATGCGCCGCATCTCCGACGGCGTGAAGGTGTCGGAGCGCTGGAAGACCACCGAGCAGGTCGAGCGCGCGATGCTAGACGAGCGCGCCTACGCCTATCTCTACAACGACGACGAAGGCTTCCACTTCATGAACAAGGAGACCTACGATCAGATCGTGGTCCCCAAGGACGTCATCGGCGACCAGTCGGTCTATCTGGTCGAGGACATGGAGTGCCAGGTCGCGATCTATCAGGACGTTCCGGTGTCGATCGAGCTGCCGCAGAAGGTGGTGCTCGAGATCGTCGACACCGAGCCGGTGACCAAGGGTCAGACGGCGTCCTCTTCCTACAAGCCGGCGATCCTGTCGAACGGCGTCAAGACCACCGTGCCGCCGCACGTCACCGCCGGCACCCGCGTCGTCGTGATGACCTCCGACGGCGCCTACGTCGAGCGCGCCAAGGACTGATCCGCGCGGTCGGACGAGAGAACGAGGAAAGGCCCGGCCGGTCGCACGGTCGGGCCTTCGCCGTTTCTCTATGTCGTTCCGTTCACTGGGGTCGTTCAGATCGCCGGATCGATGGCGACGTCGGCGGCGTCGACGCTCGGTTTCTCGCGTCGATCGCGCCGGCAGACGGCGAAGACGCGGCCGACCGTCTCTTCGATCCGGCGGACCCGGCCGGCGAGACGGCCGAGCCGATCGAGGGCGGCGTCGAGCGCCGCCATGGTCTTGGGCAGGCCGGCGTCCGTCTCGTCGAGGAAGACGGGAACGACGCGGGCGAGCGCCGCGGCGAGCGTCGCCGACTTGGCGACGCCTTTCGGCCCGGCGGCGGAGACGCCGGAGGCCTCCAGCATCCAGGCCTGCGAGCCGATCACCAGTCGAGCGAGATGGACGGCGAGGAGCGGATCGCGACGCGCCGAGCGACGCAGGCCGGCAAGACCGGCGCGATGGGGTCCCAGCAGGTCGAAGCGCTTCATCAGCACGTCGAACAGCCGATCCTTGACCGGTTCGCCGGCCATGGCCGGATCGCGGGCCTCGAGGACGGCGACGTCGATGCGCCGGGCGAAGCCGGAGAGGACGTCGAACGGGCTCTCATAGGCGCGGCGCAGATCGGCGAGCGGGACGTCCGCCCGTTCGGCGATCTCGGCGAGGCGGATGTGGAGGAAGGGGCGATCGGCGAGGAGCGAAAAGAGCGCCGTCTCGGCGCGTTCGGTCAAGGGCGCTTCGGTCATCGGCGCTTCGGTCACGGGCGCTTCGGTCATGTCGGCCTCCGGGGGGTGACGTCTGCGCATATGGGGCGGTCGCGCCGGCTTCGCCAGAGGGAGAAGCGGCGCGAAACGCGGAAGCCCCGAGGACCGGCGAGACCTCGGGGCTTCGAAACGTTCGCAGAAGGGCGCGTCGACCTCAGTCGAACAGGCTCGACACTGACTTCTCCTGCGCGGTGCGGGCGATCGCCTCGCCGATCAGCGGCGCGATGGAGAGGACGCGGATGTTCGAGGCGGCCTTGACGGCGTCGGTCGGCTGGATCGAGTCGGTGATGACCAGCTCCTTCAGCGCCGAGGAGGTGATGCGGGTGACCGCGCCGCCGGACAGGACGCCGTGGGTGCAATAGGCCGAGACGTCCTTGGCGCCGCGCTTCAACAGCGCTTCGGCGGCGTTGCACAGGGTGCCGCCGGAATCGATGATGTCGTCGACCAGGATGCAGGAGCGGCCGGAGACGTCGCCGATGACGTTCATCACTTCCGATTCGCCGGGCCGCTCGCGCCGCTTGTCGACGATGGCGAGCGAAGCGTCGATGCGCTTGGCCAGCGCGCGGGCGCGCACCACGCCGCCGACGTCGGGCGAGACCACCATGACCGAACCGGGCGCGTAACGCTCCTTGAGATCGCGGGTCATCACCGGGGCGGCGTAGAGATTGTCGGTCGGGATGTCGAAGAAGCCCTGGATCTGGCCGGCGTGGAGATCGAGGGTCAGCACGCGGTCGGCGCCGGCGTGGGTGATCAGATTGGCGACCAGCTTGGCCGAGATCGGGGTGCGCGGGCCGGGCTTGCGGTCCTGTCGGGCGTAGCCGAAGTAGGGCAGCACGGCGGTGATGCGCTTGGCCGAGGAGCGGCGCAGCGCGTCGATCATGATGAGCAGCTCCATCAGATGATCGTTGGCCGGGTAGCTCGTCGACTGCAGGACGAAGCTGTCCTCGCCGCGCACGTTCTCCTGGATCTCGACGAAGATCTCCTGATCGGCGAAGCGCTTGACCGAACAGGCCGACAGCGGAATCTCGAGATACTTGGCGATCTCACCGGCCAGAACGCGGTTGGAATTGCCGCAGACGAGCTTCATCGCTTCCCTCACGACGCAAACGACGGGAGCGCGGTCTCCCGCTTCCCCCGTCTGATCGGCGCCTCCGGCGCCTCGGATGGCCGGCCTTTTAACGGCTTTGGCCGACGACGTAAACCGGCCTCGGCTGGGATCAGCGGGCGCTGCGGTTGAGCCAGGTCTGCAGATCTCGCACGGAATCGCGCGCGAGCCGCGACTGGACCCCGCCGGTGGCGGCGCCCCAGGGGTCGCCGTCGACGCCGTCGCCGGTTTCCTGACCGGTGATGCGATGGATCGGCCGCCCGGCGGCGTCGTAGATGTCGTAGGTGTAGATGAAGGTGGTCGACGTCCAGCCGCCCAGCGCGACGAAATGACCTTGGACGCGCCACATGGCCGGATCCTCGAGCCGGTGGACCAGCGAGATGCCGGCGACTTCGGCCTGGGAGCGGAAGGCGCGATAGATGCCGTCGGCGACGGTCACCGGCAGGCCCGAGAAAGGCAGCATCTGCACGGTGACGCGGCCGGCCGGCGGCGGTTCGCTCAAGGGGGCGAGACGGATGCGGCCGGAGAGCGTCGCGCCGGCGTTCTCCAGCGTCGTCTCGTGGTCGCAACCGACGAGGAGCCCGAGGCCGAGCGCCGCGACGGCGAGAGCGGCGGCGCGGGCGCCGAGGCGCGTCGGACCGCGGGTACGGGAGCTGTGCATCGGGGTCGCCTCGTCGCCGATCGGGAACCGGGTCTGCTTAACCGGAATCGGCGTTCCGGTCCAGAACGATGCCGCCTCAGAGGAGGGCGATCGCCGAGACCAGTCGGCCGTAGTCCGGTTCGCCGCGATGGGTGGCGCGGCGATAGGAGAAGAAACGAGCCTCGTCGGCGTAGGTGCACAGCGCGAGGTCGGCGGCGCGGCCGACGCGGGCCTCGGCGAGACGCTGCGCGATGAAGGCCGGCAGATCGAACATGGCGTGGCCGTGGCGGTCTGACGGGCGGAAGAAGCGCGCCCAATCCGGATCCTCGGCGAGGAAGCGTTCGACGAACTCCGGGCCGACCTCGTAGGCGGTCGCGGAAATGGTCGGGCCGAGCACGGCGACGACGTCTTCGCGGTGCGCGCCGAGCCCCTCCATGGCGGCGACGGTCGCCTCGATCACGCCGGAAAACGCCCCCTTCCAGCCGGCATGCGCCGCGCCGACGACACGGGCGCGGGCGTCGGCGAAGAGGATCGGGCCGCAGTCGGCGGTGGCCACCCCGATCGCGACGCCGGGGCGGGCGGTGACGACGGCGTCGACCTTCGGGCCCTCGCCGGGCGGCCAGACCGTCTCGACGATCGCCACGTCGGGCGAATGGACCTGATAGGGCATGGCGAGGGCGCCCGTCGCGACGCCGAGCGCGGCGGCGACGCGACCGCGGTTCTCGAGCACCCGGGCGCGTTCGTCACGCGAGCCGAAGCCGATGTTGAGGCTCGCATAGAGACCGTCGGAGACGCCGCCCGCCCGGGTGAAGAAGCCGTGGGCGACGCCGGCGAGGTCGGAGAGGAGAGGGGATCGGATCACGGACGCGGAGCCTCGGGAAAGGTGCGGGCGGGGGGGAAGCCGGGCAGGGCGAGCCCCGCCCGGGAAACGGCGATCGCCTTGAACAGCGAGCCCATCTCGGAAGCCCCGACGAGGCGTTCGACCTGGGCGACGAGTTCGGCGCGGGTCGCCTCGTCCTTGTCGGCGCCGAGCCGGCCGGCGCGTTCGGCGAGGCCGAGGGCGAGCAGGAAATCGCCCTGTTCGACCGGACCGTGGACCGCCGCGCCGGCGCGGGCGGCGGCGATCGCCAGAGCGGTGAAGTCGACGTGGGCGGTGAGGTCGGCCTCGCCGGGCCGCTGCAACACGTCGACCGAGGTGTGCGACCGCACGGCCTGGAAGGTGTCGCCGAAGGCGGGGCCGGAATAGCCGTAGTCGATGGCGAGCAACAGTCCGCCGGTCGCGGCGATGCGCCGAGCGAGGCCGGTCATCACCGTCACGCCGACCGGCGAGACCTCGACGACGGCGCCGTCGTCGGCCGTGCCGAGGCGCGGCGGCAGCCCGGCGTCGGCGAGCGCCGCCGGGCCGAGGCCGAAGGCGAGACGGCCGTCGGCGTCGAGGCCGACCCGGCGCTCGCGCCATTGCCCATGGTCGCGGACGAACTGGCGGATCGGCAGCGCGTCGAAGAATTCGTTGGCGACGGCGAGGAGGGGGCCGGGCGGGATCTCTTCGGCGGAAGCGTACCAGCTCGGGGCGAGCGGCCCGCCGGCGAGCGTCGCGGCCTGTTTGGCGCGCAGCCGCGGGCTCGTCTCGACGAGGCCGAGGCGGGCGGCGGCGACGAAGGCGGGCTGGCGCTTGGCGACGCGCAGGAGATCGGCCATCAGCGTGCCGCGGCCGGGGCCGAATTCGACCAGTTGGAAGGGCGCGGGGCGGCCGAGACGCTCCCAGGCGTCGACCAGGAAGGCGCCGATCACCTCGCCGAACATCTGCGAGACCTCCGGCGCGGTGACGAAGTCGCCGTCGCGGCCGAAGGGTTCGCGCGCCATGTAGTAGCCGTGCTCGGGATCGGCCAGACACAGCCCCATGTAATCGAACACCGACATCGGCCCGTCGAGACGGATCAGCGCCTTGATGCGGTGTTCGAGGGGCGTGGCGGTCATGGCGTCTCCGTCGAGGGACGGGCGGCGGCGCGCTTCCACGCCCAGAGCGCGAGGGCGAGGCCGGCGGCGATCATCGGCAGCGACAGGATCTGGCCCATGGTGATGAAGCCGAAGAGATAGCCGAGTTGGGCGTCGGGTTCGCGGAAATATTCGACGGTGAAGCGGGCGAGGCCATAGCCGGCGGCGAAGAGGCCGGCGATCACGCCGGGCTTCTTCATGAGGTCGGTGCGGAAGACGAGATGGCCGATCACCGCGAAGAGGACGACGCCCTCGAGCGCCGCTTCGTAGAGCTGGCTCGGATGGCGTGGGCTGGGTCCGCCGTGCGGGAAGATCATCGCCCAGGGCACGTCGGCGGCGCGGCCCCACAGCTCGCCGTTCACGAAATTGGCGAGGCGGCCGAAGAACAGGCCGATCGGCGCGGCGGCGCCGGCGAGATCGAACAGGGTGAGGAGCGAGAAGCTCTTCTTCCGCGTGAACAGCGCCATCGCGACGACGACGCCGAGGAAGCCGCCGTGGAAGGCCATGCCGCCGCCCCACACCATCGGGATCTCCTCCGGATGGGCGAAGTAATGGGCGGGATTGTAGAACAGCACGTAACCGATGCGGCCGCCGAGGACGATGCCGAGCGTCGCCCACAGCACGAAGTCGTCGAGCTCGAGCGCGGTCGGGCGGGGCAGGCCGCCCCACAGCCGGTCGATCCCGACCAGCCGGCGCATGTGCCACCAGCCGATCAGAATGCCGGCGACATAGGCCAGCGCATACCAACGGATCCCCAGCGGACCGATCTGGAGGGCGATCGGGTCGATCACCGGAAAGGGCAGGGCGAGGAGCGGCATGACGATCGGATCTTTCGAATGGCGTTCGGACAGTGCGGTTCGGCCTCGCCGCCGTCAAGCGGGGCGGTTCGCCCCTTGCGGGCGGCGCGGCGCGTCCCCATAACACGGGCGATGGGGCGACGGCATGACGCCGGCCCGGCGAGGAGACGAGGCTCGTGACCCAGACCAACAATCGCTTCTTCGACGACATCGCCAAGCTCGTCACCGACGCCGCCGGCGTGGCGCAGGGCTTCGGCCGCGAGGTCGAGACCGCCGTCAAGGCGCGGATGGAGAGCTTCGTCGCCGACATGGATCTGGTGAAGCGCGAGGAGTTCGAGGTGGTCCGCGAAATGGCCGCCGCGGCGCGCGCCGAGAACGAGGCGCTCGCCCATCGTCTCGCGGATCTCGAAGCGCGGCTGGCGAAGCTCGAGGACGGCAAGTCCGATCTCTCGCAGACGCTCGTCGCCGGCGAGCCCTCCGGCCCGACCGTCGCCTGAGGCCGGCCCTTGGACCGGATCCTGATCTCCGCCTGCCTGATCGGTTGGCCGGTGCGGTACGACGGCGCCGCCAAGACCGCGCATCATCCCCTCCTCGAGCAATGGGCGGAGGAAGGACGGCTGGTGCCGCTCTGCCCCGAGACGATGGCGGGAATGACGACGCCGCGCGCCGCCGCCGAGATCGCCGCCGGCGCCTCCGCCGAGGACGTGCTGGCCGGGCGCGGACGGCTCGTCGACGCCGAAGGCGGCGATCCGACCGCGGCCTTCGTCGAAGGGGCGCGGCTCTCGGTCGCGATGGCGCGGGTGCGCCGGGCGCGGTTCGCGCTGATGACCGAGGGCAGTCCGTCCTGCGGGACGACGCTGATCGCCGACGGGACGTTTTCGGGCAAGAAACGCTTCGGCGAGGGCGTGGCGGCGCGGGCGCTGCGCGACGCGGGCGTCGAGGTCTTCGCGCTCGACGACATCGAGGCGCTCTCCCGACGCCTCGATACGGCCGACTAGACTTTCCACAGCCGTCGAACCGTCCACACTTTTCCTGCAGGTGTGGTTTCGAAATCGATCGCGCCGGGGGGCGGCCCGCCTATACTGAAATTCGTCCGAGAGATTCGCGCCGTCGCGTTCGATCTTTCGATCGAGCGGCCGTCTCTCGACAGGTCCCGAACCGACGAAGACTTCGCTTCGTTCGGTCTTCGGGAGCCGGTGCTCCAGTTGCGTCTTCCCCGCGTCCGCCCCGATCCCCGCGCGAGGTCTCGCCCGATGAGCCTGATCGAATTGGAAATCGAACGTCACGCCAACCCCGTGGACGTGATCGAACACGTCGCCGCGCTCGAAGACTGGAGCTTCGAACGCTCCGGCGACGACGAGATCACGGTCTCGATCGCCGGCGGGTGGTGCGACTATCACGTCTCGGTCTCCTGGATGGAGGAGGTCGAAGCGCTGCATCTGGCCTGCGCCTTCGACCTCAAGGTGACCGATCAACGCCGGGCCGAGGTGATGCGGCTCCTGACGTTGGTCAACGAGCAGATGTGGCTCGGCCACTTCGATCTGTGGTCGGGCGAGGGCGTGGTGATGTATCGTCACGCGCTGCTGCTGGCCGGCGGGGCCGAACCCTCGGCGAAGCAGATCGGCGCCATGTTGGTCGGGGCGATCGACGCCTGCGACCGTTATTATCAGGCGTTCCAGTTCGTCGTCTGGGCCGGTCGCACCGCCCAGGAGGCGCTCGAGGGCGCTCTCTTCGAAACCGCAGGCAACGCATGATCTCGACCTTCTCCCCCACCTCTCCTCTGGTCCTCGTCGGTTGCGGCAAGATGGGCGGGGCGATGCTCGCCGGTTGGCTCGATCGCGGGCTGTCGCCGGGCGGGGTGAAGGTGGTGGAGAAGATGCCGTCGCCGGAGTTGCAGGCCCTGGCGGCGGCGCGCGGCGTCGCCGTCTCGGCCGAAGCGCCGGCCGGCGTGACGGCGCGCGTCCTCCTCGTCGCGGTCAAGCCGCAGGGGTTGGACGCGACGCTGCCGGGTCTCGTCGGCCTCGTCGGACCGGAGACGGTGGTGGTCTCG
>JAJTBO010000014.1 GCA_021286855.1 Hyphomicrobiales bacterium
ACGAACCGATGAAGAAAACTCACCAAAGACATACCCGTCCCCCCGGACAAAAATCCGCCAAGACGCTACGGCAAGAAGCTATTCCTGAAAAGCCCAATTTTTCGTCGTTAACCTCGTTCACGTATAAGTCGATCGACCTTTTGGCGCCCCCAGTCCCATTCGATCGAAAAGAAAGAAATCGGAGAGACCTCCGAACTCGCCTGATCTCGACACGAACGTCCCACGACGGCGATTGTGGCAAGACTCCGAGATCGGCGTCAGCGGGAAGAAACACGGTGGCGCTCGAGCGAGCGAACTCGAAGATGCGATCGCCGTCTTTCGATCGCGCGCGATCGCCGCCCGATCGATCCGAGCTCCCGCCGTCGGTGAAAATGTCAGTATGAAAATTTTTAAAAATCATCCTATTATATGTCGCCTTCATCGCTTCCTCGGAGCCCTCTCGATGCGCAGGATCTTCGCTGCGGCCGCCGGCCTCGTCCTCGCGCTTTCACCGGCGCAGGCGCATTTCCAGGAAATCGTTCCCTCGGCCGACGTGCTGCCCGACGGCGGCGACGTCACCCTCGACCTCGTCTTCACCCACCCGATGGCGCGCGGCTCGGCGATGGAGATGGCGCGGCCGAAACGTGTCGGCGAAGTCTTCGAAGCCCAGAGCTTCGATCTGACCGGCGCGCTCGACCCCAAGACGGTCGACGGCAAGACGGCCTGGTCGCTCACCGCTCGGCTCGAGCGTCCCGGTGCGGCCGTCTTCTTCGTCGAACCGCAGCCCTATTGGGAAGCGGCGGAAAAGAAGTGGATCGTCCATTACGCCAAGGTCGTCGTCGACGCCTTCGTCTCCGGCGAGGGCTGGGATCGACCGGTCGGCCTTCCCGTCGAAATCGAGCCGCTCGTCCGCCCGACCGGCTTGTGGACCGGCAACCTCTTCCGCGGCCTCGTCCGCGCCGACGGCAAGCCGGTTCCCTTCGCCGAGATCGAGGTCGAATGGATCAACGACGGTTCGGTGGCGCCGCCGAACGACGCCTTTCTCACCCAGGTGATCCGCGCCGATCCGAACGGCGTCTTCGCCTACGCCATGCCGCGCGCCGGCTGGTGGGGCTTCGCCGCGCTCATCGACGGACCGCCGGTGAAGGGACCGAACGGCGAGACCGCCAAGACCGAGCTCGGCGGCCTGATCTGGGTGAAGGCGACCGACATGGGCGCGGCCGTCGAAAAGGCGAAGTGAAGGAGACGCGGCGATGGCCCACATTCCCGACGGCGTCCTCTCCGCCCCGGTCCTGATCGGCGGGGCCGCCCTCGCCGCGACCGGCCTCGCCCTCGGCCTCGCCCGCCTCGACGAACGCGACATCCCGAAGACGGCGATCCTCGCCGCCGTCTTCTTCGTCGTCTCGCTCTTCGCCGTGCCCGTCGGCCCGTCGAGCGTCCATCTCCTGCTCGGCGGACTGATCGGCATCGTCCTCGGCGTGCGCGCCTTCCCGGCGATCTTCGTCGGCCTGCTCCTCCAGGCGGTGCTGTTCGGCTTCGGCGGCCTCACCTCGCTCGGCGTCGACGTCGTCGACATGGCCGCGCCCGGCGTGATCTTCGCCGCCCTCGCCCGGCCGATCCTCGAACGCGCCGCCCCGGCGACGGCGGGAGCGGTCGCCGCCCTGGTCGGCGCGTTTTCGGTCGCCGGCACAGCCGCCGCGATGGCGACGGCGCTGGCGCTCTCCGCCGCCGACTATCTGCCGAGCCTGAAGATCGTCGTCCTCACCCAGGCGCCCCTCGCCCTCGTCGAAGCGGTGATCACCGGCTTCGTCGTCGCCTATCTGGCTCGGGTGAAACCCGAGGCGCTCGGCCGCCTCCCCACCGCGGAGGCCGCCTCGTGACGCTTCGCCGCCCACTCCTCGCCGCGCCCCTCGCCGTCGCTTTCCTCCTCGCCGCGACGCCCGCCCTCGCCCATCGGCTGAAGCTCTTCCTCGCCACCGAAGGCGGCGAGATCGCCGGCCGCGCCTATTTCGTCGGCGGCGGCCGGCCGGAGGGCGTCGACGTCGTCTTCAAGGACGCGGCCGGCGTCGAGGTCCACCACGAGCGCACCGACGCGCAAGGCGAATTCCGCTGGCGTCCGCCCGCTCCCGCCGCCTGGACGGTGGTCGTGAACGCCGGCGACGGCCATTTCGTCGAAGAGAGCCTCGCCGCCGATCGCTTCGGCGGCGAGGCCGCGACCGCCCCCGTCGTCGCCGCATCGATCGCGCCGGCGAAGACCCCCGACGCCGGATCGACGCCCGCCTGCGCCGCCCTACCCGGCGACTTCGACGCCCGCGTCGCCCGCTCCGTCGACGACGCGCTCGCCCGCCGCCTGCGCCCCCTGATGGAAGCTCAGGACCAGGCCGAGGCCCGCATCCGGTTCAACGACGTGATGGGCGGCGTCGGCATGATCGTCGGCCTCGCCGGCGTCGGCCTGTGGGCGACGTCGCGTCGGCGGAGACGCTCCGACGAGGCGCCGCGGCCATGAGCGACGCCGGGTTCGACGCCGCGATCGTCACGGAGCGTCCGAGGATCGATCGACTCGACCCGCGCACGCGGGTGCTGGCGAGCTTCGCCGTCGTCGTCGCTCTGGTGGCGACGCGCTCGCCGCTCGTCCTCGCCGGCGCGCTCGGCGTCCTCGTCTGCGCGGCGGCCGTCTCCGGTCATTCGGCCCGCGCGCTCCTCCATCGCTTGGCGCATGTCGAGGGCTTCCTCGTCGTCCTGCTCGTCCTCCTGCCGCTCACCGTGCCGGGACCGGCGATCGCCGCCCTCGGCCCCGTCGCGATCTCCGAGCCGGGCCTCGTCCGCGCCGGAACCCTCTTCCTGCGGGTCAACGGCGCGGCGCTCGCCGTCTTCACTCTGCTCGGCGGCCTGGAGCCGATCCGCTTCGGCCATGCCCTCGCCCGCCTCGGCCTGCCGGAGAAGCTCGTCCACCTGCTGCTCTTCACCGCCCGCTGGGTGAGCGAGATCGGCGAGGAGGCGAGGCGGCTGCACGAGGCCCTGCGGGCCCGCGCCTTCCGCCCGACCACGTCGCGGCACGGCCTGCGGACTTTGGCTCACGTCGCCGGTCGCCTCGTCGTCGCCGCGATCGAACGCGCCGAACGGGTCGACGAGGCGATGCGGTGCCGCGCCTTCGCCGGCCGCTTCGCGCTCGTCGACCGGAACCGTTTCGGCGCGATCGACCTCGTCTTCGCCGCCGGTCTCACGATCGGCCTCACCCTCCTTCTCGCCACGGACCGATGGACGTGACGCCGCTCTTCGACCTCGCCGACGTCTCGGTCGACCGCGCCGGCCGGCGCGTCCTCGATCGCGTCTCCCTCCGCCTCGACCCCGGCGAACGCCTCGCCCTGGTCGGCCCCAACGGCGCCGGCAAGACGACCCTGCTGCGCGCCCTGGTCGGCCTGGAGACGCCGAGCGCCGGCCGGCTCGTCGCCTTCGGGCGGGAGCGGCGCGTCGAGAAGGATTTCCGCGAGGTCCGCGCCCGCGCCGGCTTCCTCTTCCAGGACGCCGACGATCAACTCTTCTCGCCGACGGTGATCGAGGACGTCGCCTTCGGACCGCTGAACCTCGGCTTGTCGGCGAAGGAGGCCGTCGCCCGCGCCGAGGAGACGCTGGAACGGCTCGGCCTCGCCGCGCTCGCCCGCCGCATCACCCATCGCCTCTCCGGCGGCGAGAAGCGCCTCGTCGCGCTGGCCGGCGTCCTCGCCATGCGGCCCGAGGCGCTGCTCCTCGACGAGCCGACCAACGCCCTCGACGCCGAGCGCTTCGCCCGGCTCGAAGCGATCCTCGCCGACCTGCCGCTCGCCATGGTGATCGTCAGCCACGACCACCGCTTCCTGGAGCGGCTCGCCCATCGCGTCGTGCTTCTGACCGAAGGCCGCCTCGTCCCGGCCGCCTTCCATCGCCACCCGCACGTCCACGATCACGTCCACGTCCATGCCCTCGACGCCGATCACGGCCGAGCGCACGACGCGCCCGTCGGTTGACCCTTTCGCCGGAGCCTCGGGCGCGTCAGGATCGGCCGCAGACCTCGACCGATTCCGACGGAGCGCCCCCTTGCAACGCGTGACCCTGACCTTCGACGACGATCTGATGGGCGAGATCGACCGGTTCATGATCACCCGGGGCTATTCGAACCGCTCCGAGGCGGTGCGCGACCTCGCCCGAGCCGGCCTGACCCGCGGCGTCGAAGCGGTCGGCGAGACCCGCGACTGCGTCGCCGCCTTCACCTTCGTCTTCGATCCCGAGACCCGCCGTCTCGCCGAGCGGCTGGCGCTCGCCTTCCGCGACCGCGCCGACTTTCACGCCACCCGCCTGCAGCGCCCGCTCGCCGGCGGCGAAGTGCTGGAAGTGGCGGTGCTCGAGGGCTCGACCACCGCCGTCCGCGCCTTCGCCGAGGCGATCCGCGCCGAGCGCGGCGTCCGCCACGGCGAACTGGCGATCATTCCGGCCTGACGGCGAGGGCTCACTCGGCGAGGCCGAGGCCGGTGAGATGGCCGACGCCCTTCATCAACCCGGCCTGGTTCTTCACTTCGATGAGCAGACGCGGCGTCTCGCACCAGTCGGCCACCGCCTTGAAGAAGGCCGGCCACAGCATCGAGCCCTCGCCCGGCAGCCAATGACGGTCGGCGTGACCGTCGGCGTCCTGGACATGGACGTGATGGAGCAGCGAACCGGCGGCGCGGACATAGTAGTCGACCGGCGGCGCGCCGGTCGACTTGTGGGCGTAGAGCGCGTGGCCGACGTCGAGCGAGACGCGGATCGCTTCGCTGTCGAAGGACTTCACCAGCGCGACGCGGTCGTGCGGATCCTTGTCCTCGATGTTCTCCATCACCAGCGTGCAGCCGATGTCCTCGGCCCGCTTCACCACCGCCGCCAGCGTCTGATGGGTGCGCTCGACGATGCTTTCGCGGCCGCGCCGATTGTAGTCCATGTTGTTGGCGTCCCAGGTCGTATAGGGCGAATGGATCACCATCTGCGTCGCCCCGATCGCCTCCACGGCCTCCAGGCCCTGCAGCAGGCGGCTGGTCACCACCGCGCGGATCTCCGGATCCTCGCTGTCGATCTTGAAGCCCCAGAACGGCCCGTGGATGCCGAGCCGGCCGCTCCACCCAGCGAGCACGCGCTTCGCCCGCTCGGCCCGCTCACGCCAGTCGCCGTCGAGCACCTGCGCCTCGAAGAAGTCCTGCAGTTCGAGATCGCGATTGCGCTCGAACAGCCAGTCGCGATGCAGCTCGACGATGTCGAGATCGAGAGCCGCGCCGAGGAGCGGCAGGGGACGGGCGGAATTGGTCATCGCGAGGAACCTCGTCGGGTGGATCGAAGAAGCCCACTTCTGCCGAACTCGCATATCGGGACGATGACGACGGCCGCGCATCGACCTCGACCTGACCGCCGCCTCGGGTCCGCGCGGCGGCGGGGGGTCGACGCCGCCGCGCCGACGGCGTAACAGAACCGCTCGCGCCCGCCACACGGCCGCCCCGATCGCGCGGCACAGCGAACCGCCGAAAGAAACGGAGACCGCCTTGTCCGTCGCCATCGTCATCCCCGCGCGGTTCGGTTCGGAACGCCTGAAGGGCAAGCCGATGCTGGAGATCGCCGGGCGGAGCCTGCTCGAGCGGGTCTGGCGGATCGCCATGGCCGCGAAGGGCGCGTCCCGGGTGGTGATCGCCACCGAAGACGAGCGCGTCCTCGCCCATGCCGCGAGTTTCGGCGCCGAAGCCGTGCTGACCTCCGACGCCTGCTCGAACGGCACCGAGCGGGTCGCCGAAGCGCTCGACGCGGCCGGTATCGAGGAGGACGCGGTGATCAACTTCCAGGGCGACGCGGTGCTGACCCCGCCCTGGGTGCTCGACGAGATGATCGCCGCCTTCGCGGGCGCGTCGCCCTTCGACCTCGTCACTCCGGCGGTGCGCCTCGACGACGCCGCGCTCGCCGCCCTCGTCGACCACAAGCGCGTCGCGCCGTCGAGCGGCACCACCGTGACCTTCGACCTTTCCGGCAACGCCCTCTATTTCTCCAAACAGATCATCCCCTTCGTCCGCAAGGCCGGCTTCGCCTCGGTGCATCGCCACATCGGCCTCTACGGCTACCGCTGTGAGAGCCTGCGCCGCTATGTCGCCCTGCCGCCCTCGCCTCTGGAGCGGACGGAAGGGCTCGAGCAGTTGCGCGCCCTCGAAAACGGCATGACGGTGCGCGTCGTCGTCGTCGACTACCGCGGCCGCAGCCACGGTTCGGTCGACACGCCCGAGGACGTCGCCGTGGTCGAAGCGATCATCGCCCGCGAGGGCGAGTTGGTCGGCGCGTGAGGGAACGAGACGCATGCGGTTGATCCTCGCCCGACACGGCAACACCTTCGGCCCCGGCGACGCCGTCGTCTGGGTCGGCGCGCGCTCGGACCTTCCCCTCGTCGAGAAGGGCCACGCTCAGGCCGAGGCGATCGCCGACGGCCTGATCGCCGCCGATCTCGCGCCCTCCCGCATCTGGGCCGGCCCGCTGAAGCGCACCGCCGAGACCGCCGCGATCGTCGCGGCCCGCTGCGGCCTCGCCGCCGACGCCGTGACGCACGCCGAGGAGCTGCGCGAAATCGACTACGGGACCTGGGAAGGCCGCTCCAACGACGAGATCCGCGCCGAGGTCGGCGACGATCCGATCGACGGCTGGCAGAAGCGCTCGGTCTGGCCGGACGGCTTCGGCTGGCGGCCGAGCGAAGCCGAAATCCTGGCCGACTGGGACCGTCTCGTCGCACGGATCGCCGCCGACGCGCCGCCCGACGCCACCGTTCTGATCGTCTCGTCGAACGGGATCTTCCGCCTCGTCGCCCGCGCGCTCGGCCTCGCGCCGAGCGAGGCCAAGATGAACACCGGCGCGCTCGCCCGGCTCGAGCTCGACGGCGGCGATCTGCGCGTCCTCGCCTGGAACCTCGACCCCGCCCGGCTCGCCCCTTGACCCGCGCCCCGGAGCCCCCTCCGCGCGACGCCCCGAACCCCGAGGAACGGACATTGACCGGTTCGACGCCCCTCCGTCAGATCTCCTCCGTGCCTTCGCTCCTGGCGACGCTCGACAAGGCGCGCGACGCCGTCGACCGCCTCGCCGAGATGTCCGCCGACGGCGCGCCATTCGCCCAGGCCTTCGATCGCGCCGTCGATCTGATCATTCGCGCCACCGGCCGGCTGGTCGTCTGCGGCGTCGGCAAGAGCGGCCACATCGGCCACAAGATCGCCGCCACCATGGCCTCGACCGGCACGCCGGCCTTCTTCGTCCACCCGACCGAGGCGATGCACGGCGATCTCGGCATGATCACCTCCGGCGACACGCTGCTGCTCCTGTCGTGGTCGGGCGAAACCGCCGAGCTCGCCGGCGTCATCGCCTACGCCAAGCGCTTCGCCATTCCGCTGATCGCCATCACCTCGCGCGAGGACAGCACGCTGGGACGCAACGCCGACCTGCTGCTCTGCCTGCCGCAGGTCGCCGAGGCCTGCCCGAACGGGCTCGCTCCGACCACTTCGACGCTGCTGCAGCTCCTCCTCGGCGACGCCCTCGCGGTCGCGCTCCTGGAGCGGCGCGGCTTCACCCCACAGGACTTCAAGGTCTTCCACCCCGGTGGCAAGCTCGGCGCGCAGCTGATGCCGATCGAGGATCTCGCCCACGGCGGCGAGGAGATGCCGATCGTCGCCCTCGGCACGCCGATGAGCGAGGCGATCCTGACCATGTCGGGCAAGGGCTTCGGCGTGATCGGCATCGTCGACGGCGCCGGCCGCATGGTCGGCATCATCACCGACGGCGACCTGCGCCGCCACATGGCGGCCGATCTGTTGACGCAGCCCGTCGAGGCGGTGATGACCGCCCGCCCGCGCGTCGTCGAAAAGACCCGCCTCGCCGCCTCGGTGTTGCAGTTCCTGGAGACGGCGCGGATCACCGTGGTCTTCGTCGTCGACGCCGACGGCCGCCCGATCGGCATCGTCCACATCCACGACCTGCTGCGCGCCGGCGTCGCCTGACGCACACGACCTCATCCGAAGACCCGAACCGAGGAAACGCGCCCCATGACCGCCAACGCCACCGTCTCCGTCGGTTCCGGCCGCCGCCGCGTCGTCTTCGACAACGCCGCGCCCTTCGCGCTGATCGCCGGCCCCTGCCAGATGGAGAGCCGCGACCACGCCTTCATGATCGCCGAGCGCCTCGTCCGCATCTGCGACGACGCCGGCGTGGCGCTGGTCTACAAGTCGTCCTTCGACAAGGCGAACCGCACTTCGCTTTCCGCCGCCCGCGGCGTCGGCTTGGCCACGGCGATGGAGATCTTCGCCGAGCTGAAGGCCGAATTCGGCTTTCCCGTCCTGACCGACGTCCACACCGAAGAGCACTGCGCCGAGGTCGCCGAGGTCGTCGACGTCCTGCAGATCCCGGCCTTCCTCTGCCGCCAGACCGACCTGCTCGTCGCAGCCGCGAAGACCGGCCGCACGATCAACGTCAAGAAGGGCCAGTTCCTCGCCCCCTGGGACATGCGGAACGTGCTCGCCAAGATCGTCGACAGCGGCAATCCGAACGTGCTCTTGTGCGAGCGCGGCGCGAGCTTCGGCTACAACGCGCTCGTCTCCGACATGCGCTCGCTGCCGATCATGGCGGCGATGGGCGCGCCGGTCGTCTTCGACGCCACTCATTCGGTGCAGCAACCCGGCGGCCTCGGCGGCGCGACCGGGGGCCAGCGCGAATTCGTCGAGACGCTGGCCCGCGCCGCGGTCGCCGTCGGCGTCGCCGGCCTCTTCGTCGAGACCCATCAGGATCCCGACCGCGCCCCCTCCGACGGCCCCAACATGGTGCCGCTCGACGACATGCCGCGGCTGCTGGCCAGGCTCACCGCCTTCGACGCCGTCGCCAAGGCGCGATGAGCCGACGAACCCGCGTCGACCGGATCAGTTCCGGGCGGCGCGGGCGGCGTCGAGCGCCGTCTTGCAGCTCGGCGAGAGATCGCCGGCATGGCCCTCGAAACAGGCGAGGATGCGACCGCCGCCCGGACGGACGCCGTTGCACAGCCGCACGTAATCGGACCGACAGGCGTCGCGCAGAACCGACGCCTGCGCCTTCTGCGCCGGCGTCGGTTGCGCGAGCGCCGGCGACAGCGCGAGGAGAGTGAGGGCCGAGGCCACGACGAGGCTCTTCATCTGGGAGGGATCTCCTGTTCACGGGCGGAAGCAACGGGGGCGGGAAAAGCGGGCGCGACCTCGCTCGGCGGTCCGAAGACGCCGGCGAGGCCGACGGCGATCGACGGCGCGGCTCGGAGATCCGCGATCAACCGTCGCCATTCGCCGAAGACGACCTCGACCACCGACCCGCCCGGATCGCGTCCGACGAGACCATAGACGAGCGGCTCCGCCGGCCGCTCGGCGAAAGTGCCGAACAGGCGATCGAACACGATCAGCACGCCGCCGAAGTTGCGGTCGAGGCAATCCGGGTTCCGGGCGTGGTGGACGGCGTGATGGCGCGGCGTGTTGAGGATCGCTTCGAGCGGCCCGAGCGACGGCGCCATCTCGGTATGGACGAAGAACTGCCAGGCGAGATCGATCGCCCCCATCGTCAGCACCGCCGCCGGAGAGAAGCCGGCGAACACCAGCGGCGCGAAGAACAGGAAATGGCCGCTGACCGCGCCGGTCCATCCGAGCCGGAGCGCCGCCGTCAGATTGAACCGCCGCGTCGAATGATGCACGGCGTGGGTCGCCCACAGCCAGCGAACCCGATGCGTGGCGCGGTGATACCAGTAATAGACGAATTCGAAGGCCAGGAAGAGCGCGATCGCGCCCGACCAGCGCGTCGCGTCGATCGAGGCGAGACGATGCGCCCACAATTCGGCATAGACCGCGACCACCACGCCGCCCTCGGCGAAGCGCAGTCCCGCATGGCCGAGCGCGACGATCGCCGTCGCGACGAGCTCGCCGCGGTCGTGGATGCGCAGACCCCGCCGCGCCGCCGTGACGGCTTCGAGGGCGACCGCTGCTGCGGAGACGGCGAAGACGGCGAACCCCGCGGGCCCGCCCGTGACCACTTGGAACACCGCCCCGCCCTCCACGAACGAACGGCGGGAGAAACGCCTCCCGCCGCCGGCGTCGTTTCACTGACCGTTGGTCACCGTGACCGAGCCCGACCGGGTCCGCGTATTGCCGTTCGGACCGGTGGTCGAACCCGAATAGCTGTACTGGCCCTGGCCGGTCTTGGTGACCGAACCGGAATTGGACATGGTGCGCCCGGCCGCTCCGGTGCGGTTGACGGAGCGCGAGCAGGTGCCGCCGGCGCAGCTCGCCGAAGCCGAATAGGAGCCGGTGCCGCGGTTGCTGGAGACGGTGCCGTTGCGCTGGAACGCCTGGGCGTCGGCGACGCCGGCGAAGATCATCGAAACGGCGGCGAGCGACATCAGGGAAAGGGTCTTCATCTGCGATCTCCTCGCGCCGAGCCCCCGGAGTGACCTCCTCCGGCGTCGCCTCGGCGTCTTGCGATGGAGCGAGAATGGGTTGCGCTCTTTGTCGGTCGATGACGAAATCGCTCCCGAACGTAACGTTTTGTAACGACGCACGATCGACCCTTGCCCGCGCCCGACCTCGAACGGATCATCGCCCCATGACGGACCGCAGCCTCCTCGTCGTCGAGGACGACGACGACATCCGCGATCTCCTGACCACCTTTCTCCAACGCGAGGGCTTCTCGGTGAGGAGCGCCGGCGACGCCGCCGAAATGGACCGCAGTCTCGCCGAGGCGACGCCCGACCTCGTCGTGCTCGACCTGATGCTGCCCGGCGAGGACGGCCTGTCGATCTGTCGCCGGCTGCGCGCCGCCGGACCGATGCCGATCCTGATGCTGACCGCGCGCAACGCCGCCGTCGACCGGATCGTCGGCCTCGAGATGGGCGCCGACGACTATCTCGGCAAACCCTTCGAGCCGCGCGAGCTGCTCGCCCGGATCCGCGCCCTGTTCCGCCGCATCGACGCCGAGCGCGCGATCGCCGGCGACGGCCGCGCCCTCCTCTTCGAAGGGTTCCGGCTCGATCTCGACGCCCGCACGCTCGCCGTCGCGACCGACGGGCCCGCGTCGTCGACCTCGGTGTCGTTGACCTCGGCCGAATTCGATCTCCTGGTCTGTCTGGTCGAGCGCCCCGGCCGCGTCCTGTCGCGCGACCAGCTGCTCGATTGGACCCGTGGCCGCATCGCCGACCCGCTCGACCGGACCATCGACGTGTCGATCTCCCGCCTGCGCCGCAAGCTCGCCGAGGCGAGACCCGGCGCCGACCGCCTGATCGCCACCATCCGCAACGGCGGCTACCAGTTCACCGCCAAGGTGACGCGCTCATGAAACCGGTGACGCGAACATGAAACCTCGGATCGGCCTCGCCTGGCGGCTCGCTCTGATCGTCGTCGCCGCTCTCGTGCTCGTCCAACTCGCCGCCGTCGCGGCCTATGTGGTCGAACGCCGCGACGCCGGCCGCCCCGGCCTCGGCCCCCGACTGCCCGAGCAGATCGCCGCCCTGGTGCGTCTCGCCGATCGCGCCCCCGCCGAGGTGCGCCGCGACATCGAAGCCGCCGCCGCCGCCTCCGGCGTCCGGGTGGTGATCGGGGAGACGGACATGCCGCCCGCCGCTGAGGAAGGGCGCGAATTCGCCCTGTTCGAGACCCTGGTGCGGCGCGCCCTCGACGATTTCGACCGTCCGGTTCGGGTGGCGTTGGCGCGCGGCCTCGGCCCGGCCGGATCCTTCGCCGGACGCGGAACCCATGTGCGCGTGATGGTGCCGCTCGCCGGCGGCGGCGTCCTCGACTTCACCGCCGGCGGCGAGATCACCGCCCGCCTCCTCGGCCTCCCGGTCGGCCTCCTCGCCGGGCTCTTCGGCATGATCGTCGCGCTCGTAGCGGTTCTCGCTGTGACCCGCGAGACCGCGCCGCTCGTCCGTCTCGCCCAGGCCGTCGACGACTTCGGCCACGATCTCGCGCCGCGGTCGATCGAGGAGAGCGGCGCGCCGGAGGTGCGCCGGCTCGGCCGGGCGATCGAGCGGATGCAGGCCCGCATCGTCACGCTGGTGGAGAGCCGCACCCTGCTGCTCGGCGCCATCGCCCACGACCTCGGCACCGCCATGACCCGCCTGCGGCTGCGGCTCGAACTGATCGATCCCGGCCCGATGCGCGATCGCGCCGTCGCCGATCTCGGCGACATGGCGCGGCTCGTCGACGACGGCCTCGCCTTCGCCCGCTCGACCTCCGACACCGACCGCGCCCGCATCGATCTCGCGGCGCTCGCGGCGAACGTGATCGGCGAACGCGCCGACCTCGGCGCGCCGGTCCGCCTCGGCGCGACGCCGCCGGCCGCGCCGATCCTGGGGTCCGAGATCGGCCTGAAGCGGCTCCTCGGCAATCTCGTCGACAACGCCCTGCGCTACGCCGGCGACGCCGAGATCTCTATCGCCCGCGCAGGCGCGGAGTGGCGCGTCGCCGTCGCCGACCACGGTCCCGGCGTCGCCGAGGCCGACCGGCGCCGCATCTTCGAGCCCTACGTCCGGCTCGAGACCTCGCGCAATCGCAAGACCGGCGGCACCGGCCTCGGCCTCGCCATCGCCGAGCAGATCGCCCATGCCCATGGCGGCGCGATCGACGTCGTCGATCGCCCGGACGGCGTCCCCGGCGCCGTCTTCGTCCTGCGCCTGCCGGCGACCGCCTGACCGGCTCTGCGAAAACGCCGACGAGGCCCGCCGGGGGGAGCGGGCCTCGTGGATCGAGCGCGGAGGGGACGGGCGGCGGGAAGGGGGGATCCCGATTTCACCAGCGGCAGACGCGGCGGGTGACGACCTCGCCCCAACGATTGACGCGCTCGACATAGACGCAACGCGGCTCCGGATCTTCGTAGGACCGCTGCGAGGCGATCGCCGAGCCGATGATCAGGCCGGCCGCGAGGCCGCCGACGCCCCAGGCGCCGTGATGATGATGGTGCGGATGCGGGAAGGGCGGGGGAGCGGCGGTGGCGGAGCCGACGGAGGCGACGGCGACGGTGGTGGCGACGAGGGCGGCGGCGAAGAGCTTGCGGGCGGTGGTCATGAGCGGTCTCCTTCGGGGGGTCGCGAAGGCGTCGTTCCCGCCTTCCTGATCATGGGTCGCGCCGCGGTGGATTTCGGTTCAGCCCGGTCGTCGATTTTTTCGCCGCGCCGCGCCTTTCCAATTTGCCGTCGAACTATTTCGCTGCAGCCGTCGAAACGCGACGAGGCCCGCCGGAGAGGCGGGCCTCGTGGATCGGGAAGCGAAGAGGTCGGCGGTCGGGCCGGATCACCAGCGGCAGACGCGGCGGGTGACGACCTCGCCCCAGCGATTGACGCGCTCGACGTAGACGCAGCGCGGCTCCGGATCTTCGTAGGACCGCTGCGAGGCGATCGCCGAGCCGATGATCAGGCCGGCCGCGAGGCCGCCGACGCCCCAGGCGCCGTGATGATGATGGTGCGGATGCGGGAAGGGCGGGGGAGCGGCGGTGGCGGAGCCGACGGAGGCGACGGCGACGGTGGTGGCGACGAGGGCGGCGGCGAAGAGCTTGCGGGCGGTGGTCATGAGCGGTCTCCTTCGGGGGGTCGCGAAGGCGTCGTTCCCGCCTTCCTGATCATGGGTCGCGCCGAGCCGCGATCCGGTTCACCCCTCGCCGAAGATTTTTCGGATGGTCTTTCGACCGATCGCGGCCGCTTGGAACGCGCGAAGGCCTCCGCCCTCGCCGAGGGTCGGAGACCTCGTGTCTCCGGCGAAGGATCACCGCAGCCGCGCCAGCGCCGCCTCGGCGTCGATCAGACCCGCGCCGAACACCGGATCGCGGCCGGGCGCGCCGAGATCGACCGCCGTCTCGCCGATGAGGCGGGCGACCTCGTCCGGCCGCAATTCGGGCCGCCGTTCGAGGAGCAGCGCGACGACGCCGGCCACTTCCGCCGTCGCCACCGACGTTCCGCTGGTCAGGTCGTAACCGCCCTTCGGCGTCGGCACCAACACGTCGACGCCGGGCGCCGTCACCGCGACGTGCCGACCGCGCACCGCCTGCGGCAGG
Organism: Hyphomicrobiales bacterium; assembly: GCA_021286855.1. Lineage (GTDB taxonomy): Bacteria > Pseudomonadota > Alphaproteobacteria > Rhizobiales > Ancalomicrobiaceae > Pinisolibacter. Next base: position 14,044 of record JAJTBO010000014.1, read on the forward strand.
ATCCGATCGTCCGGATCGCTCGCCGTCACCGCCACCACCCCGGCGTCCGCGGCCGGAAACAGCGGCTCGGACTTCGGGCCGGCGTTGCCCGCGGCGGCGACCAGCACCACGCCCTTGGCCCGCGCCGCGGCGAGCGCCCGTGCGAGAACGCCGCTGCCCGGCCCTGCGAAACTCATCGAGACGACGCGCGCCTCGTGTTCGACCGCCCAGTCGAGACAGGCGACGACCTCGTAGGTCGCCCCGCGCGCCGTCCCGTCCGCGCCGGGCGGGCCGAAGGCCCGCGCCGCCAACACCCGCGCCGCCGGAGCCGCGCCGGCGAGCCGCAACCGCGCCGCGGCCGCCCCCGCCATCGCCGTGCCGTGCGCGCCGGGGCTCGGATCGACGCCGGGAAGCGCGTCGAACGTCGCCTCGATCGCGCCGGCGAGCTCGGGATGCGCGCCGTCGGCGGCCGTGTCGATCACCGCGACGCGAACGCCGCGCCCCGACGCCCGCGCATGCGCCGCGCCGAGATGGATCCGCTCGCCGCCCCATTGGCCGGGCAGCGGCGCGGCTTCGGCGACGGGCGTCGTCGCCGCCGCCGCCGTCGCGCTCGCCGGCGCGGCCTCTTCGACGGCCGGAGACGTCGCGACGGGCGTCGCCGTTTCGCTCGGCGTCGCCGGGACCGCGTTCGGCGTCGGCGGGACGGCCTCGCCGGAGGCCGCGGGAACGCCCTCCTCCTGCAACGTGTAGACCCAGTTCGGCTCGGCGTGCGCGATCGTCCGCTCGCGCTGCAGACGGCGCAACGTCGCCGCGACCGACTGATTGCCGCGGGTCCGCAGCCGATACAACGTCGTGTCGATCAACCGGATCGGCCGGCTGTCGACGACGGCGAGATCGCGGCGGCGCGCGATCGCCTCGATCGAGCCGCCCTCGCGCAGCTCGACCAGGATCTCGCCGGGCATGAACCTCGTCTCGGAGGGCGGCGGCACGGTGATGGCGGGCGTCGGCGCGGCCGTCGCCACCGGCGTGCGCTTCTTCGGCGGCGCGTCCCCGCTGCGGGTCCGAGGCTTAATCGGCGCATCCTCGTCGGGTTCGACGGTCCGACGGCGACGCGGCGGCGGCGCATCCTCCTCGGCGCGCGATCGCGCCATTCCCTGACCGATCAACAGGCCGAGGCCGACGCCGATCCCGATCGCCGTCCCCACGCCGACGCCGCCGCCGCCACGCCGCGTCGGCCGATAGACGTCGCCGGACGGCGTCTGCCCGCGATAGGCGGTCTGAGCGGAAACCTCCGTCGCCGGAACCGTGACGGCGAGCGCCACCGCCAGCGCGGCGCGCGCCCAGCGCCGGCGCGGCCGGCTCGTCACCCGAATGTCCTCTGCGATCGCCCTCATCGCCGGTCCTCCTCCGGTTCGCCGCGGGCCCGCCCGCTCAGGGCGAGGCCTGGACGAAACTCACGATCTTCGTCTCGCTCTTCATCCGCTCGGCGACCGCCGCCGCGTCCGTCCCCTCGGCGAGCCGCAGCCGGAAGAAGCCGTTCGCCTTCGGCCCCTCGGCGAGGCTCGCGCCGTGCCGCTTCAGAAAGGCCGTCAGATCCGCCATCCGGAGGTCGGGCGCGAAGGCGACGAGCACCGTCGGTCCGCTCGCCGCCGGCTCGCCCTGCGACGCGGTCTGGAACCCGCCGCCCGAGCCTTCGCCGACGACGCCGCCGATCACCGCCGCCTGCACGACGACGAGCGCCAGCGCCGCCGCCGTGGCGTAGGCGAGCCGGCGCGGCGCCAGCGCGGCGATCGCCTCGCCGATCCGCTCCACGAGGCTCCGCTTCGCGATCGCGATCGCCGACGCCCGTTTCGGTTCGGCGGCGATCCCCGCCATCAGCGCCTCGAAGGCGCGCGACGAGGACGGCGTGACCTGCTCGTTGGCGAAGATCGTCTCCGCCATCTCCTCGCGCACCAGCTCCAGCCGCCGCGCGAGTTCGCCATCGGCCGTCAGAGCGGCCTCGACGCGACGGCGATCGGCCGGCGCGAGGCGGCCGTTGGCGTACCAGGGCAGGAGATCCTCGATCTCGCTGCGGGCTTCGTTCGCACGGCTCGTGGTCATGGCCAACCTCGATCGATGCCGGCTGCGACGAGCAGCTCGGCGAGTTTCTTACGGGCGTGGAAGAGGCGGGTCTTCACCGTCCCCTCCGGAATGCCGACGATTCTCGCGACCTCGTCCACCGAGGCCTCGTGGTAGTAGACGAGGTCGAGCACCTCGCGATGCTCGGCCGAGAGCTTCTCCATCGAGAGGCGGATCGCCGCGCTCTTGTCGAGCTTCTGCGAGACCACCTCGGGCGTGTCCGCCTCGTCCGGGATCTCCGCCGCCCACTCTTCGTCGAGCCCGGCGTCGCGCCGGCGTCTCAGCGCCGAGAAGGCCTTGAACCGAGCGATCGACAGGAGCCAGGTCGTCACTTTCGACCGCCCCTCGAAGTCGCCGGCCTGCCGCCAGACGTCGAGAAAGGTTTCGCTCACCGCATCCTCCGCCACCGCCTCGTCGCGGACCACCCGCAACACGAACCGGTGCACCGCGAGCCGGTGCCGCGCGAACAGCACCCGCATCGCCAGTTGGTCGCCGGCGGCGATCCGACGGAGAAGATCTTCGTCCGAAGTCGTCGTCATGTCTCGCGCCCACGCCGGCCGGTCGAGGATTGGTCGCGGCCGGCTCTCTCGAGGTTCAATCGAGCCGTCGATTTTCCGCATCCCCGCGATTTCATCCGCAGAGACGATCCGGAAACGATAAGCCGAACGAACGCGACGCGCGAGCGACAGTTCGCGCGACGAAACCTCAGGCGGCGAGGAGCGGCCGCTCGCGGCGGCCCCATTGGGCGACGAACACCGGAACCGCGACGACGAGGCCGACGAGCGACGACCACGCCTCCGGCGCGATCAGCAACAACGAGGAGACCGCCAGCGCCGCCCGCTCCCATCCCCGCATGTGGGTCAGGAGATATTTCGAGAAGGCGGCCGAGAGGAAGACGATGCCGGTGACGCAGCCGGCCGTCGCCACGAACAGCTCGCTCCACGAGAAGGTCTTCACCACCAGGAGGAGCGACGGCGAGAACACGAAGACGAACGGCACCAGCGCCTTGCCGAGCGCCAGGCGGAACGCCGTGTTGCCGGTGCGGAACGGATCCGCCCCGGCCATGCCGGCGGCGGCGTAGGCGGCGATCGCCACCGGCGGCGTGATGTCGGCGAGCACGCCGAAATAGAAGACGAAGAAATGCGCGACGATCGGCTCGACCCCGAGCAGGCCGAGGGTGGGCGCCGCGACCGTCACCATGATGATGTAGGTCGCCGTCGTCGGGATGCCGCAGCCCATCAGGATGCAGACGAAGGCGGTCAGGACCAGCGTGAAGAGCAGCGTCAGCGCCTTCACCGACATCACCCAGACCGGCAACCACGCCGTCACGTGGCTCGCCAGATCCATCGCGGTCGAGGTGACGATGAAGGAGATCTTGAAGCCGACCCCGGTCAGCGTCACGACGCCGACGACGATGCCGACGGTGGCCGAGGCGACGCCGACGGCGAGCGCGTATTTCGCGCCGTCGCGCAGGCCCTCCAGGATCTCGATCGGCTTCATCCGACGTTTCGGATTGAGCAGCCCGACGAGCACGGCGAGCGTGATCCCGGTGAAGGCGGCGAGATAGGGCGTGCGCCCCGAAAAGAGCATGTAGAGGAGCCCGATCAGCGGAATGACCGTCGGCCAGTCGCGCGCGAAGGCGGCCTTGAGATCCGGCAGCTCGTGCGGCTCGAGCCCGCGCAGCCCGTCGCGTTTCGCCTCGAAGTGCACCTGCATGAACACGCCGAGGAAATGCATGAAGGCCGGCACGATCGCGGCGATGATGATCGTCGTATAGGGCAGATCGAGGAACTCGATCATCAGGAAGGCGGCCGCGCCCATGATCGGCGGGGTGATCTGGCCGCCGGTCGAGGCGGTCGATTCGACCGCCGCCGCGAAGTGCTTCTGATAGCCGAGCCGGACCATCATCGGGATGGTCAGGGAGCCGACCGTGACGGCGTTGGCGACCGACGAGCCCGAGATCATCCCGAACAGCGCCGAACCGAAGATCGACACCTTGGCCGGCCCGCCGGCGTAGCGCCCGGCGATCCAGGCGGCGCAGTCGAGGAAGAGCTGGCCGAGGCCGATCCGGGTGGCGAAGACGCCGAACAGCACGAAGTGGAAGACGTAGGTCGCCACCACGCCGAGCGCCACGCCGTAGATGCCCTGCGTCGTCAGATAGAGGTGATTGATCAGCTGCGCCGGAGTCGCGCCCGGATGCACCAGGATCCCCGGCATCGAGCGGCCGTAGAGGGCGTAGGCCATGAAGGCGATCGCGATCACCGGCAGCGGCCAGCCGACGGTGCGCCGCGTCGCCTCGAGCAGCAGGAGGACCAGCGCGGCCCCGAAGATCACATCCTCGCGGGTCGGATTGCCGACCCGAAAGGCGAGATCGTCGAGCGGAATCAGCGGCACGTGCAGCACCGCGACGATGGCGAGCGCGAAGAAGCCCCAGTCGAGGAGCGGAATGCCGAGCGGCCGCAGCCAACTCGACCGCGCCGCCTCGTTCATCTGGAAGGCCGGGAACACCAGGAAGACGAGGCCGAGCACGAAGGAGAGATGGACGCCGCGATGGATCAGTTCCGGCAGGAGGCCGAAGCCGGCGGTCCAATAGTGAAAGAGCGACAGCGCGATCAGCGCCGCGCCGACCAGGAATCCCGCGAGCGGAACGAGCGGCCGAAACTGAATTTCGGGATCGAACTTCTCCTCGAGGTCCCGGGCCTTCGCTTCGTCGAGCTCGAACTGGGACATGGGGGAACTCCGATCGATGGGGATGAGGTCGGCGGCCCGCCGCCGACGGTTCGCGAAGACGAGACGGCGGGCGCGATCACGCCCGCCGTCGACGACCTCACTTCAGGAGACCGGCTTCGCGATAGAACTTCTCCGCGCCCGGATGCAGCGGGATGCCGACGCCGTCGAGCGCCGTCTCCTTGCGGATCAGCTTGCCCTTGGCATGGCCGGCGTCGAGCAGCTTGCGCGAGTTGTCGTTCCAGATCGCCTTGGTGACGCCGTAGATCTGCTCCTCGGGCAGCTTCGCCGAGGTCACCCACAGCGCGTTGACCGAGATCGTGTCGACCGCCTCGACGTCCTTGTACGTGCCGGCCGGGACCTTGTCGGGACCGAAGAACTTGTAGTCGGCGAGGATCTTCTTGGCCTCCGGTCCGGCGATCGGCACCAGTTCGATGCCCGAAGAGGTGGCCAGTTCGGAGATCGCGCCGGTCGGATAGCCGCCGACGAAGAAGAAGGCGTCGAGCGCCCCGTCGCGCAGCCGGTCGCCGGAGGCGTTCGGCTTCAGATACTCGGCCTTGATGTCCTTTTCCGAAAGCCCGTAGGCGGCGAGCACGATGCGCGCGTCGATCAGCGTGCCGGAGCCCGGCTCGTCGAGCGACACCTTCTTGCCCTTGAGATCGGCCGGCGTCTTGATGCCGGACCCCTTGCGGGCGACCAGATGGATCGTCTCCGGATAGAGGTTGGCGATGGCGCGCAGCTCTTCGACCTTCGGCTTGCCTTCCCACACGCCGGTGCCCGACCAGGCCCAATAGGCGACGTCGGACTGCGACAGGCCGCTCTCCAGCGCGCCCGAGACGATGCCGTTGATGTTGGCGACCGAACCGTTCGAGGCGACCGCCGTCGCGATCAGGCCGGGCACGCCGCACGACCCGCCCTTGTCGCACTCACGCGAGCCCGGCGGATTGGAGATGGCGTTCGACAGAAGGCCGCCGATCGGGAAATAGGTGCCGGCGGTGCCGCCGGTGCCGATGCGGAAGAACGACAACTGTTGCGCGTCGGCGAGGGTCGCGCCGAGGAGGCCGGCGAGGCCCAGCGCGGCCGCGGCCATCCGGGTGAGTGTGCTCTTCGCCATCATCGCGTGTCTCCTTGTCGTACCGGGAAAGGCCGCAGGGTCGCGACCCTGGACCGAACGTAGACGCCCGGCTTTCCTCTCGTCAAATCGCGGCCCGGCGGCGCGGCGCGACAGATCGTCCGTCGCGCCATGCCGCCGGGCCGTCGAGAACAGGGGAGCGAGCGATCAGATCCGGTGGGCCTGGACGGCGCCGGGCAGCTTCGACCACGTCGCGTACCAGGCGTCGAAGAGGGCGAGCTGCGCCTCGACATAGCCGCGTTGGCTCGCCGACAGCGCGTCGGTCGGATTGAAGTTCAGCACATAGGCGCCGTCGCCCTTCAGCTCCATCATGTATTTGAAGAACAACACCAGATCCGGCCCCTCGTCGAACGAGGAGAGCACCGCCAGCGCCTCTTCGAGCTCCCGCGCCCGGACCCGCGCTTCGACGTCGCCCTTCGCCGCCGCCCGGCACAGCGCGACGAGATGGAGCACCTCCTTCGGCAACACGTTGCCGATGCCGGTGATCGCCCCGGTGGCGCCGCAGTTGACGTAGCCATGGAACACGGCGGTGTCGACGCCGACCATCAACGACACTTCGTCGTCGCGGCTGGTGATGTTCTCCGCCGCGTAGCGCAGATCGGCGGGGCCGCCGAATTCCTTGAAGCCGACCAGATTCGGATGCGCCGCGCGCAGCTCGAAGAACAGGTCGGCGCGGGTGGCGAAGCCGTAGTAGGGGCTGTTGTAGATCACCGCCGGCAGGCTCGGCGCGGCGGCCAGGATCGCCTCGAAATGCGCCCGCTGCGCCGCGATCGAGGGACCGCGCGACAACACCCGCGGGATCACCATCAGCCCCTTCGCACCCACTTTCTCAGCGTGAGCGGCATGCGCGACCGCCGTCGCGGTGTTGATCGCGCCGGTGCCGACGATCACCGGCAGACCGGCCTCGACCAGCCGGCCGACGCCCTCCATCCGTTGCGCGTCGGTCAGGAGCGGCCAGTCGCCCATCGAGCCGCAATAGACCACCGCCGACATGCCGGCGTCGATCAACTCGCGCCCCTTCGCCACCAGGGCGTCGAAGTCGGGCGAACGGTCGGCCTTGCACGGGGTCATCAGAGCCGGAATGCAACCGGTGAAGATCGTCGTCGTCATGGAACCTCCTCGAAAGTCCGCTCCCGTCTCGGAAGCTCATGAAGGGATGGCCGGCGCGCGCGACGGCCGGAGATGCGTCAGGCGAAGCGCTCCACCGCGAAGGGGGAGAGATCCACCGCCGGCCGCTCGCCCGTGGCGAGATCGGCGACGATCTCCCCGCTGAGCGGCCCGAGCGTCAGCCCGAGGTGCTGGTGGCCGAAGGCGTAGATCACCCGCGGATCCTTCGAACTCACCCCGATCGCCGGCAGATAGTCCGGCAGCGTCGGCCGCGACCCGTGCCACGTCGTCGTGTCCGCGCCGAAGGCCGCGCCGAGCGCCGCCATGTGGGCATGGAGCCGCGCCCACTTGCGCGGGTCGGGCGGCGCGTCGTGCCGGGTGAACTCGACGAAGCTCGTGGCCCGGAGCCCCGAGGCGAAGCGCGAGACGACCAGCGCCCGTTCCTCGAACACCACCGGCGGCAGCTCCTCCGGCCAGTCGCGCGCCGCCGCCGCCGATTGGATGTGATAACCGCGTTCGGCGACGATCGGCGTCGGATGGCCGAGCGCCCGCATCAACGCGCCGGAGCGCGCCCCCGCGGCGATCACGACGAGGTCGCTCTCGCGCCGTCCGAGCCGGGCCGCATCGACGACGCCGCGCTCGACCCGCCCGCCGGCCGCGACGAAGGCGAGATGCAGCGTCGAAAGCGCCGCGCCGGGATCGGAGACGCTTCCCGTCCCCGCATAGCGCATCGCCCCCGCCAGGGGACGCGCGACCGCACGCCTCAAGGCCTCCGTATCAGCCGCCGAGGCCTCGCCCCGCGTCACCCCGTCGGCGACCGCGGTCGACATCTCGCGCCGGCCCCGCGCCGCCGCGGCCTCGCTCTCCCAGGCGACCAGATGCCCGGTCTCCTTCAGGAGATCCGGCGCGCCGACCCGCGCCGCGCGACGACGCCACGCCGGCAGCGCTTGCCCGAGCAGGTCGGCGAGCGCCGCCTTTCCCTGGTCGAAACGCCGCGGCGAAGCGGCCGCCAACAGCCGGAGCCCGAACGGCAGCCACGTGCCGATCGCCGTCGGCGGAAAGCTCACCGGTCCTCCGACCGTCATCAGCCGACGCGGCATGTCGAACACCATCGCCCACGAGGCGAGCGGCGCGACCTGTTCGGTGGCGATGTGGCCGACGTTGCCCCACGACGCCGGCGGCCGCTCCGGCGCGTCGTCGACGAGCGTCGCGTCGAAGCCGCGATCCTGCAGCGAGAGCGCCGCGCACAGACCGACGACGCCCCCGCCGATCACCAGAACCGTCTTACGCTTCGCCATCGCCTCACCCCAGTCCGTACGGGAAGGGGTCGGCCGGATCGAGCAGCAGCGTCGCCTCCGCCGTGACGAAGGCGCGGCCGGTGATCCGCGGCCGAACCCGCCCCTCCGCGTCGAGCGAATAGACGCCGGTGAAGCGCGAGCCGACGATGCTCTCCTGCACCCAGGCCGCCCCCGGCGCGAGCGTCCCGCGCGCGGCGAGGCAGGCGAGCTTGGCGGACGTGCCGGTGCCGCAGGGCGACCGATCGTAGGCGGCGCCCGGGCAGAGCACGAAGTTGCGGCTGTCCGCCCCGTTCGTCCCGGCCTGGAAGAACTCGACGTGATCGATCTCGGCGCCGTCGACGCCGGTGACCCCGACCCGCGCCAGCGCCGTCTTGACCGCGCCCGCCGCCGCCGTCAGCCGCGGGATTTCGGCGTAGTCGAGGGCGCAGGGCGCATTCTCGGTCAGGAAGAACCAGTTGCCGCCCCAGGCGACGTCGCCGACGACGCGACCGATCCCCTCGACTTCGACCGCGACGTCGCGGGCGTGGACGAAGGCCGGAACGTTGTCGATCGTCACGGTGTTGCGCCCCTCGAGCGTCGCGGTGACGACCCCGACCGGCGTCTCGACCCGATGCGCCCCCGGACCGATCCGCCCCATGTGGGCGAGCGTCACGATCGCCCCGATCGTGCCGTGCCCGCACATGCCGAGCGTGCCGGCGTTGTTGTAGAAGATCAGCCCGGCGGCGCAGGTCGGATCGACCGGTTCGACGAGCAGCGCCCCGACGATCGCCTCGAAGCCGCGCGGCTCATTGAGCGAGAAGCGCCGCACGTGGTCGAACCGTTCGGCGAAGATCCGCCGGCGTTCGGAAAGCGGCCCCGAGCCGAGATCCGGCCCGCCTTCCACGACCAGCCGCGTCGGCTCGCCCTCGGTATGGGAATCGACGACCCTCATGGCGATCCGACCTCCGTCTTGGCAAGTACCTCGTCGAGATCCATGCTCGCCGATCCCGCCGCCGGCGTCTTGGCGGATCGCCCGGTCCCGACTTGGAAATCGGCACGATCGGGCTTAGCTGGAGGGATGGACCGACTTTCCCGCCTCACCCCCGTCCTCGCCGAGGTGCTCGCCGCCGACGATCTCTTCGACGCGGTGCCGGACACCGTCTATTTCGTCAAGGACGCCGCCGGCCGCTACACGGCGGTGAACCAGACCCTGGTCGAACGGACCGGCCGCGCGAGCAAGGCCGATCTGATCGGCCGGACCGGCGACGAGGTCTTCCCCGGCGAACTCGGCCGCCGCATCGCGGATCAGGATCGCGCCATCGCCGAGCACGGCCGCTCGCTCGCCGCCGTACTCGAGCTCCACCTCTACCCGGACGGTTCCGAAGGCTGGTGCCTGACCTGGAAGACGCCGCTTCGCGACGCGTCGGGCAAGATCGTCGGCCTCTTCGGCATGTCGCGCGACGTCCGCCCGGCGACCGAGACGCCGGAGGAGACCCGCGCCCTCTCCGATGCGCTCGATCACGCCCGCCGCCACCTCGACCGGCCGCTGCGCGTCGCCGATCTCGCCGCCCGCGCCGGGCTGTCGCCCTTCCGCTTCGACCAGCGCATCCGCCTGCTGTTCGGCATGTCGGCCGGCCAATACGTCACCCGCCTGCGGATGGACCTCGCCCGCGACCGCCTGCGCAACACCGCCGCGCCGATCGGCGAGATCGCCGTCGACTGCGGTTACGCCGATCAGACCGCCTTCTCGCGCCAGTTCCGCAAGATCGTCCGGCTCAGCCCGCAGAAGTACCGCGCGCTCGGGCGCGGCTGACCGACGCCCGAGCGTCCCGGCCGCTCACCGTCGGTGCGAGTGGCCGAACCGTTGATCGGACGACTTCATGAAGCCGAGCAGCCGGCCGGCGAAGCTCAGCTGGCTGTCCTCGAGCGCGACAAGGAAGGTTTCGGCCCAGACGTCGATCGAATTGTCGACGAGCCGCTCCCAGTTGATCCGCCACCGCGCCAGACGCTCCTCGAGCGGCATGTTCAGCGCCTTGGCGATCGACCGCGCCATGCCCTCGCAGTCGTAGGGATTGACCAGCACCGCGCCCTCAAGTTCGGCCGCCGCGCCGGCGAATCGAGACAGCACGAGGACTCCTGGATTGTCCGGGTTCTGCGCGGCGACGTATTCCTTGGCGACGAGGTTCATGCCGTCGCGGAACGGCGTCACCAGACCGACGTCGGCGGCGCGATAGAGCCCGGCCAGCGCCGTGCGGCCGTAGGCGCGATTGACGTAACGGATCGGCGTCCAATTGGCTTCGCCGAACCGGCCGTTCACCCGGCCCGCGGTCTCCGAGACTGCGCGCTCGATCTGCGCGTATTCCGGCACCTCGGACCGACTGCGCGGCGTGATCTGCAGATAGGTGACCTTGTTGACGAGATCGGGATCGAGTTCGATCAGCTTCTCGAAAGCGGCCATGCGCTCCGGCACGCCCTTCGAATAGTCGAGCCGATCGACGCCGATGATCATCTTCCGGCCCATCAGGCTTTCGGTGATCTCGCGGACGAAGGAGGCCCTGCCGGCGCGCCGCGCCCGCTTGGCGAAGGGTTCCGTCTCGATGCCGATCGGGAAATGGGCGACCCGACAGGACCGGTCGTCCCAGCCGACGACGCCGCGCCCGTTCGAGCGCAACCCGTATTCCCGGGTCAGATAGGCGAACAGATTGTCGGCGTCGGCCTCCGTCTGAAGGCCGACGAGATCGTATTCGAGCAGAGCCTTGACCAGATCGTCGTGGCGCGGCAGCGCCGTCAGGATGTCCGGCGCCGGCCAGGGGATGTGGTGGAAGTAGCCGATCCGGTTCTTCACGCCGAGACGCCGGAGCTCCGCGGCGAGCGGGATCATGTGATAGTCGTGGATCCACACGAGATCGTCGTCGCGCAAGAGCGCCGCGATCGCCTGGGCGAAGCGCCGGTTGACCGCGAGATAGGCGGCGAGTTCGTTGCGGGCGAACTCGGTCAGATCCAACCGTGTGTGCATCAACGGCCACAGAACGCGGTTGGAGAAGCCGTTGTAGTATTCCTGGACCTCCTCCGGGGTCAGATCGAGACGCGCATAGGCGACTGCGCCGACTTCGGTGATCTTCGGTTCGATCGACGGATCGTCGACCGCCTCGCCGGACCAGCCGAGCCAGATTCCGCCGCGCAGCTTCAGCGCCTGCTCGAGCGCGACGGCGAGCCCCCCCGCCCGGGTCCGCCCCGCCTGCGGGTCGGGAACACGATTGGAAACGACGATCAGACGGCTCAAAACGCATCCTCCCACGACTTGGACAGGCGGCGGGCGCAACGGATCAGCCCGACCATCGAATAGGTCTGCGGGAAGTTCCCCCACAGTTCGCCGGTCGCCAGCTCGACGCCCTCGGACAAGAGGCCGACGTCGTTGCGCACCGCCAGCACCGAGGCGAAGACCTCGCGCGCCTCGTCCTCCCGGCCGACCCGGGCGAGCGTCTCGGCGAGCCACAAGGTGCAGATGTTGAAGGCCGATTCCGGTTCGCCGAAGTCGTCCTCGGTGGCGTAGCGGTAGAGATGGTTGCCGTGCCGCAGCCGCCGCTCGACCTCGGCCAGCGTGCCGAGCGCCATCGGATCGGTCGGCTTCATGAAGCCGAGGTCGGCGAGGAGCAGAAGGCTCGCATCGACGTCGCGCCCGCCGAAGGACGAGGCGAAGCTCTGCAACTCCTCGTTCCAGGCCTCCGCGACGATGCCGGCGTGGATCGCGTCCGCCGACGCGCGCCAGTCGTGCGCCTTCTGCGTCAGCCCGAGATGCCCGGCGATCAGCGCCAACCGGTCGCAGGCCGCCCAGCACATCACCGCCGAATGGGTGTGGACCGACTGACGTCCCCGATATTCCCAGACGCCGGCGTCGGGTTCGTTCCAGCGGCGCTTGGCCTGTTCGCCGAGCGGCTCCAGCAGCGCGAAGAGATGGGCGTCGCCGCGCTGGGTCAGCCGCGTGTCCCAGAAGCTCTGGGCGAGCGCCAGGATCACCGAGCCGTAACTGTCGTTCTGGACCTGCGTCCAGGCGCCGTTGCCGACCCGCACCGGACCGAGGTCGCGGTAGCCCGGCAGCTCCTTCACCTCGATCTCGTCGAGCCGGGTCTCGAAGCTCAGGCCGAACAACGGTTGCAGATAACCGCTCGGCGAGTTCACCACGATGTTGCGAACCCAGCCGATGAAGTTCTCCATCACCGCGGTCGCGCCGAGCCGGTTGAGCGCCTGCACCGAGAAGAAGGCGTCGCGCAGCCAGCAGAACCGATAGTCCCAATTGCGGCCGGGCGAGCCGAATTCCGGGATCGAGGTGGTCAGCGCCGCGACGATGCCGCCCGACTGCTCATAGGCGCAGAGCTTCAGGGTGATCGCCGAACGCACCACCACCTCCTGCCATTCGAAAGGCAGCGCCAGACCGCGCGTCCACTCGATCCAGTAGCGTTGGGTGCGCTCGCGCGAGCCGCGCTCGAACTCCATCAACTCTTCGGCGATCGCCTCGTCCGGCCCGAGCACCAGGACGTGCGGACGGTCGAGCACGAAGGTGATCTCCCGGGCGATGAACTCCGCCGGCACGGTAGTCGTCAGCCGCACCACCTGATCGTCGAGCAGCCACCGCAAGTGATTGGATCCGCGCGTCATCTCCGGTCGGCGACGCCCCCAGTCGGCGAGCGGACGAATCCGGATCCTCACCTGCGGTTGGCCGGCGATCGGTTCGATCCGTCGGACGATCATCGCCGGACGCAGCGTCCGGCCCCAGTGCTCGTAGCGCGGCACGTGGTCGGTGATCCGCACCACGCCGTCGTTCGAGGCGACGTCGGTCTCGAGGATCGCCGTGTTCGGCAGGTAGCGCCGTCGGCTGGAGACCCGATCGACCACGTCGATCGAAAACCGCCCGTCCTGCGCCGCCGATCCCGCGACGAGATGGTGGAACAGCGGGTCGCCGTCGAAGCGCGGCAGGCAGCACCACACGATCGACGCGTCCTTGTCGACCAGCGCGGCGATCTCACAATTGCCCAGAACCGCCAGATCGAGCGACTGTTTCATGCCGTGGTCCTTTCCGATGAGGTGACCCCTTGCGCGAAGTCGCGCAGCAGATCGAGCACGCCGGACGGCCCGTCGATCTCGAAGTCGGCGCGATGGCCTTCGCGCGGCCCGACCTGGAACGACGTCCCGCCGAAGGCGCGCGCCGCGTCGAAGGCGTCGTCGTCGGTGACGTCGTCGCCGAGCACCACCGGAGTGCGGCCGAGAAACGGCGGCTCGACCATCAGACGCTTGAGCGCGGTGCCCTTCGAAGCGCCGGCGAGAGTCGCCTCGACGACCATCTTGCCGCGTCGCAGGCGAAACGTTCCCGGCGCCTGGGCGACGGCCCGCCCCACCGCGTCCTCGACCCGCTCGGCCGCCTGCGGCGCTGCGCGATAGTGGACCGCGATCGACAACCCCTTGTCCTCGATCGTGACGCCCTCCGGCCAATCGACCGACACCGCGGCGAGGCGGCGGCGGATCGGCTCCATCTCCGCGACCTCGCGCGCCACCGACGCGCCGCCGGGCAGGCGCAGCTCCAGCCCGTGCTGACCGCACCCGGCGAGAACCGTCGGCGTCAGCATCCGGTCGATCGTCGCCAGAGACCGGCCGGAGAGCACGGCCACCGCGCCGCCGGTCCGGCGCGTCAGATCCGCCAACAGCTCCGCCAGCCCCGGTGGCGTGACGATCGCGTCGGGCGCCGACGCGATCTCGACCAGAGTTCCGTCGAAGTCGATGAAGAAGGCCGCCGTCGCGCCGTCCGCGATCCCGGTTCGTCTCATCGGCAATCTCCTCTTCGATAAAGGAAAATTCGCCTCGGAAAGATTTTTCTTCGGCCGAAACGCAGAATGGAATGTCACGTCTCGTCAGACGATATAGCTCATCGTCGGATATATGTCAAAAATTACAGCAACTCTCCATGATGAGACCAAATTCTTCGCACACAAGACGATCTTGCTCGAAAGTCTTACGATCGTTGTAAAGTCGAATATTTTCGTGATGCAATTTTCTCTGAAAGCTCCCTCGCAACTTACTGACGTTCGAGGAAACAATGGCCCTCTCCAGGTCGGCCGCATGCCGTCGCCGGTCGTTTCGTTCGACCCTCGACGCTCCCACCGTGCGCGGGTCGGAACCCCGCCGCCATCCGAGCCCCGCCCGCTCGCCGCACCCGACGGCCGGAGAAAGCGAGCCCCGTTGGCGCGACGGATGTCGCATCCGGGGGGCGCCCGATCGACGCCGAAGACAAATTCATCGCGCCATACACATGAATACAAACCCACATGAATTACGGAATAAAACATAAAAATGAAATATAGATTTCTATATGAACTTATTTTACGGTTGTTAATTATTCGTTAAATGAGAGATGACATACGGTTTACAGAGATGTTGTTTATATTTAACATCGATGTTAAGGGAATTTTACGTTGAAATTCGATTTCAATTCACCCACGCTCTGTGCATCCGAACGATTTCGGAGTGACGGGCCTTCGCCCTCCTTTCGACCCATCGAACTCGGGGATACCGATATGCACAGCCGTACGTCCTTCGCGCTCGCCTCCGCCCTCGTCGCGCTCGCCGCGACCGCCGGCCCGGCCCTGGCCGAGCAGAAGATCCTCTATCAGTCCGGCGCTTGGCGCGCCGTCGCCGCGACCCAGGCCGGTCAGCAGGTCTGCTTCGTCATCGCCTCGCCTGAGACCCGCGAGCCGGCCTCGTTGAAGCGCGACCCCGGCAACCTCTTCATCACCACCAAGCCGCGCCGCGAGGGCGGCGGCAGCGAGCTGTCGATCCGCTTCGGCTACCGTCTGGCCGAGGGCGGTCACTCGCTGGAGGTCGACGACCGCAGCTTCGTCCTGATGCCGCAGGGGGAAGCCGCCTGGCTGAGGGCAGACGCCGACGAACCGACCGTCTTGTCCGAGTTCCGCAGCGGACGCGAGGTTTCGGTCTCGGTGCGCTCGGCGCGCGGCAACGCCACCGTCGACACCTATTCCCTGATCGGCTTCTCCGCCGCCTTCGACGCGCTGCGCCGGCAGTGCCACGTCTGAGTCCGTCCCACCCCGGTCCGCGCCGCGACGGCGCGGACCGCGCCCCACTCGTCGCCCCATCTTCTCGGAGCCTTCCCATGAACGACCGATCCCTCGTCGAAAAACTCCGCCATCTCGTCGGCGTGGACACCGCGATCATCGTCGACGACGAGCATCGCCCGACGACCCTCAGCTTCCATCGGCACGATCGCGTCTCCGACGGCCTCGTCCGCGAGGCCATCGCCCGAGCGCGCCAGAGCCATCCCGACCAACTCGACGCCTTGCGCGACGTCTTCGTCGACTTCCGCGACGGCCTCGGCGCGACGCGCCGCCGCGTCGACATGTGAACGGTCCGCGGGGGCGGGGAGAGCTCTTCGTCCGCGCCTCCCTCTCGATCCGATCGAAGGTCGGGCGACGGATCGACGCCGGTTCGAAAAGGAGCCCGCCATGACCACGAACGACGACGCCGACGACGGCCGCCGCCGTCCCGCCGCCGACGACCGGGTCCTCGCCCTGTCGCCGACGACCTTCGTCGCCATCATCGTCGGCCTGATCTGCGCGATCCTCGCCGTTCTCGTCTGAGGCGAGCCGACCGACCCGGGCGATCACCGCCCCTCGACGCTGGCCCCCGGGCCTCTCGCCGACGCCTCGTCGCCCGCGCGCTCGCCGTCCCGCCGACCGGCGTCGCGACCCCATTCGGCGACCGCGTCCGGACCGGCGTCGAAAAGGCGTAAGCGCCAATCGCCGCGACGTCCTTCCAAGAGATCGACGTGGCCGGTCGTCTTGGCGAGACGGAACAGGTTCTCCGGCGGCATGCCGAGCACGTGGCAGACGAGCAGCCGATGCGCGCCGGCATGGCCGACCACCGCGATCGACGCTTCGCCGAAGTGTTCCTCGATCGTCTCCCAGACCGCGAGGACGCGCGTCCGCACGTCGGCGAAGCTTTCGCCCCCGGGCGCACGGAAGCCCAGGATGTCGCGCCCGCGCGCCGCCCAGGCGTCCGGATCGGCGGCGGCGACCGCGGCATGATCGAGCCCCTCCCACGCGCCCATGTCGATCTCCCGGAGCCGCGGCTCGACCCGGATCGGCGTCGAATGCCGAACCGCGAGGATCTCGGCGCTGCGCCGCGCCCGAACGAGGTCGCTGCACCAGATCGCGTCGAAGGGGCCCACATCGGCGAACGCCGCCGCCAGCGCGTCGATCTCGGCGATCCCGGCCGCGCTCATCGGCAGGTCGGTGCGCCCGAGATAGCGACGCCCGCCGTCGCCGAACGCCGCGCCGTGGCGGATCAGGAAGACCCGGCGCATCGCGCGTCCTCCCGGATCAACCGCCGCTTGCCGCGAGCGAGCAGGAGCGCGCCCTCGGCCTCGACGACGTCGAGCCGCAACGCCCCGGATGTGACGAGAGGGCCGAGTCCGGCGTCGGCGACGATCGCGGCCCGCGCCGTCGCCGCCGCTTCGCCCTTCGCCCGCGCCGTCGCCGCGATCGTCAGACGCAGCGTCGACGGCGCGCCCTCGGTCAGCCGCGCCGCGACATCGCAGACGCCGTCGAGCGCGAACAAGAGCTCGTCGAGCCGCGGCATCGACAGCCGAACCCCGCCGGGGAGCACGGCGGCGTCGCCGAACCGGCCCTCGATCCCGTCGAGCCGCATCAGCCGCGACCCGCAGACGCATGGCGCGTCGATCAGCCGGCCGCGATCGCCGGTGCGCAGGCGCAAGAGCGGCATCGCCCGCCGGCCGAGGGTAGAGACGACGATCTCGCCGCTTTCGCCGACGCCGAGCGCCGCGCCGGTCGCCGGATCCACCACCTCGACGAGGAGATCGGCCTCGCGGACGTGCAGCCCGGCGTGCGCCGCGCATTCGACCGCGCCGCCGTAGCCGGTCTCGGTCATCCCCCAGTGGTCGTGGACCGCGCAGCCCCAGGCCCGTTCGAGACCGCGCCGCAGGCTCGCGCTCGCATGATCGGAGCTGACCAACGCCGCATCGAGCCGGATCGGCGCGCCGCCGTCCGCGGCCGACACCCGCGCCGCCGCGAGAAGGCGCACCGGCGGCCCGGCCGCGATCCGCGCCCCCGAACGTCGCAGCAGATCGGCGAGCTCCGCCGGCGACGCCTCGCTCGGCGCGATCACCGGCGTCGCGCCGAGCCGGGTCAGCGCCGCGACCAAGCCGTCGCCGACCCCGCCGGGCCGCTCGGCCGGAAAGGCGACGACGACGCGGTCGCCCGGTCGCGTGAACAGCGCCATGCCGTGCTGAAAGAAGTCGAACGTCGCCTCGCGATCCCCAGCGGTGAAGCTCACCCGTTTCGCAGGTCCTACGGTGCCGGAGGTCGGCAGCGTCACGATGCGCTCGACTTCGCTCTGCGAGACCGCGAGGAACGACGGATCGGCGCGCGCGAGATCCGCCGCCGTGGTGAAGGGCAGACGCGCGAGATCGCGGCGGTCGCGGATCTCGCCCTCCGGCCAGTCACGCCGAGCGCGATAGAACGGACTGTTGCGGCGCGCATGGGCGATCGTGGCGTTCAACCGCGCAAATTGCAGGGCCTCGAGGTCGGCCCGGCCGAAATCCCGCGGCAGACCGTGGAGCTCCGCCAGCCGATCGTCGAGCGGCCCGCTCATCCCGCCACCGCTTCCGCCGATATCGTCGACGCCCTGTAGAGCGATCGCCCGTCGCGATCGGTCAGATTGAAGGCGCAGAACGGGATCATCCGCGCGTCCGGCTCGACCACGTGGATGTGGCATTGCCGCAGCCGGTCGAGATCGAGCGTCCAGGCGTCCTGAAACGCCATGCCGGAGAGGCCGAGCGTCCGCTCGCGGGTTGCGAGGAACCGATCGAAGGCGTCGGCGGCCTCCCCGTCGCCGCCCGACGCCGCCTGCCGCCACTGACCGGCGACGTAGCGCCGCGCCCGGTCGACGTCGGGGCTAGGCCGGGTCGAGCCGCAACATTCGATCGGCGCGGCGGGGGGCGCATCGCCGCAGCATCCGCCGACGGCTTCGGCCCGAGCCGGGCGCTCGAGATCGTCGGGAACGCCGCAGCACGACGGCTTCGCTCCCGTCGGATGCAATCCGCCCACGTCGTCGACCGTGAAGCGTCCGCTGAACGAACAATAGGGGTTCTCCGCCGAACCGGGATGGAAATCCTGGAGCGCGATCGTTCCCCTCGAATGCCGGATCAACGCCGCCATCACCTCGGGCAGGGTGAAGCGGTCGGCGTCGGTCGGCTCGAGAGGGCGACGTCCGAAATAGGAGATCGGCTGGAAGTGGACGGCGCGCACCGTCGGCATCCGCGCGATCGCATGATCGACGATCGCGCCGATCTGCCCATCGTTGACCCCCGGCGCGATCGTCGGCGCCAGCACCACCCCGAGCCCGACCTCGCCGCACCGCTCGATCGCCAGATCCTTCAGCCGCGCGAGCTTCGCGCCCCGGAGCCGGCGATGGACCTCGTCGTCGACGCCGTCGAACTGCAGGAAGACGCAGTCGACCCCGGCTGCGGCCAGAGCCGCGACATAGTCGGGCTCGAGCGCCAGCCGGACGCCGTTGGTGTTGAGCTGGACGAAGTCGAACCCGCGCCGCCGGACCAGCCGCACGATCTCGGGAAGATCGTCGCGCACCGTCGGCTCGCCGCCGGAGAGCTGGACGTGGACCCGCCCGCCGCCCGCCGCCAGCGCGTCGAGCCGCCGTTCGATCTCGTCGAGCGGCAGGTCCCGGCCGTGCCGATCGGCCGAGGCGAAGCAGACAGGGCAGGCGAGATCGCACCGCGAGGTGACCTCGAGGAGAACGCAGCAGCTCTGTTGGCGATGGTCGGGACAGAGCCCGCAGTCGTGCGGGCAGCCGCGATCGACCGCCGTCGCCGGCGAAGGCGTCCGCGAATGGGCCCGCGCCGCCTCGCCCCAGGGCCCGTAGGACGCGAACCCGCGCCACACCGGGACCGAGAAGCGGCCATGCTCCGGGCAGGTCTTGATCAGACGAACCTCGTCGCCGATCGCCCAACGCTCGGCCGGGATGGTCTCGAGACAGACCGGACAGACGCTCTCGGTGTCGGCGAGCTTCAGACGCCTCTCGCAGCAGCTCATCGGGCGATCCTCTCGTCGGGAAGGGAGGCGATTCGCGGCGCGCCACCGACAGGCGCGCTCTCGGGGAAGGCGATCCGCGCTTCGACCTCGCGTAGGATCGTCTCCGCCGTGGCGCGGCGACGGCGCGCGCCGGCGAGCGCGATCGGATCGTCGCGGAACTTGGCTTCCGCCGCCACGAACCGCTCGGCGAGCGTCACCCGGCGCTCCTCGGCGACGCATTTGTCGGCGAGATGGACGACCGCCGCCTCGTCGATCCGGTCGCCTTCGCCGAAGTCGATCCGCATGTGCCGAGCGACCACATCCGCGACCGCCGGAAAACCGAGATCGCGCAGCATCGCCGCGCCGATCTCGGCGTGATGCGCATGCCCCTTGGCGACATCGTGCAGCAGCGCCCCGGCCCGCACCAGATCGAGATCGAGCGCGACGCCGGCGGCGGCGAGCCGTTCGGCGAGATCGACCGCCAGACCCGCGACCGCCCGGCAGTGACGCCGCACCGGATCGGCGACGGCGTGGCCTTCGAGGATCGCCTCGCATTCCTCCGGTTCCGGCGCACCGCGATGCGGCAGCGCTTCGGCGAGCCGCGCGTAGTCGGCCGGATGGTCTATGTCGAGGAGGCAGGCGCGATCGAACACCGCGACCTCCCTCGCCTCGCCCGCACGGCGCGCGAGGAGCGCCCGCAAGCCCCCCTCGCCGTCTCCCGTCAGGATCTCCGCGAAGACGGCTTTCGGCAGAAACGGCGGATGCCCCCGCTCACCACGGAAGGTCGGAAGGACGGCCCTGCCGCACGCGATCCCCGTATCCGCGATCCGGGCGAAGGTCGTCGCGCGCACCGCCGGCACGTCGCAGGGCAGCAGCAGCGTCCCCTCGATCGCCTCCGGCAGCGAGGCGACGCCGGCGCGAAGGCTCGAATACATGCCGCGATCGTGATCGGGATTGTCGACGACGACCGCGCGCGTCCCCGCGAGCGCACGGGCGATCGCATCGCCGCCATGGCCGACGACCACGTGGATCGGCCCGAGGCCGGCGGCGTCGAGCGTCGCCACGACGTGTTCGACCACCGTCCGCCCGCCGAACGGCAACAGCGGCTTCGCCGACCCCATTCGGGTCGAGCGCCCGGCCGCGAGCACCACCGCGGCGACGCCGGATCGGTCGGACGAGCCGCTCATGGGGAGCGCTCCCTCGCTGCGGTCGGGTCGATGCCCTGTTCGGTCAGGACCTCTTTCAGCTTGTCCCAGACCTCGACGATCAGCGCCGGGCATCGCTCGGCCTTCAGCGCCGGATCGAACTTCATGATGTCGGCGCAGTCGATGCCGCCGAAACGCTGCTTCGCCGAGGCGTGGAACCACCCGCTGAAGGCGTCGAGCGCGGCGGCGAAGCGCGGATCCTCGGCCTCCACCTCGCTCCCGCGCCCGGCGTAGAGACCGAGCACGCAACAGCCGGCGGACAGAGCGCCGCAATTGAAGCCCTGCCCCATGCCGAGCGCCAGCCCAGACATGACGCGGACCAGATCCGGGTCGTCGCGCCCCTGCGCCTCCAGCGCCAGTTTCATCAGAATGTGGCTGCACTTGAGACCGGAGAACAGCAGCTCGGCGATGCGGAAGGTGGTGTCGGCGTCGCTCATGGTCTCGTCTCCGAAAGCGCGATGCGCCGCTCGGCGATCGCCACGAAATAGCCCGGCGACGCCCGTCCGAGGGCGTCGACGTCGAGGCCGCAAGCGCCGCCCGAGAGCGCGTCGAGCGAGCCGTATTCGAAGACGAAACGAGCGACCCAGGCCTGGAGCACGTCCGAGCGATCCTCGAAGCGCTCGACGACGAAGCCGGCCGCCGCCAGCTCCGCGAGGACCTCGGCGCGGGTCCGCACCGGTGACGGCGTGCCCCCCTCCCCGCGCGGGCTTTCCCGCGAATAGACGTCGGAGAGCGCCAGACGGCCGCCCGGCGTCAGCACGCGCGCCCATTCGCCGAGCGCGCGCCGCCGGTCCGGCAGGGTCGAGAGGCTGCATTCGGACAGAACGCCGTCGATCGTCCCGGCTGAAAACGGCAGCGCCCCGGCGTCGGCGAGGAAGAAGATCCCCTCGGCCACCCGCCCCCGCGCCCGCGCCAGGGCCGCCGGATCGCGGTCGACGCCGATCGCGGCGAAGCCTCGTCGCGCCAGGGCCGCGACCCCGCCGCCCTGCCCGCAGCCGACGTCGACCACGAGGCCGCCGGGGGCGAACCGCGCCAGATCGAGCAGCGTCTCGGTCAATTCCGGACCGCCCGGCCGCAACGGCCGACCGTCGGGTCCGCAGGCGAGCCCGCTGCCGAAGGCGCCGGTCGATGTCGCGGCGAGGCCCATCACTTGTCCTCCAACGCCTGCTCGACCTTGAGCATCTTGCCCGAGGCGAGCTCTTCCGAGACGTAGACGAAACCGCATTTCGGGCAGCGCGGCAGATCGACCGGGAAGCTCTGGCCGAGATAGGAGGCCTCGATCTTGCCCGGCTCCAGCGGCGCGTCGCAGGAAAGACAGATCAGCGAGGAGGAGGCGGCGGATCCGAGCGCGTCGATCATGGTTTCGCCTCCACCCGCATGCGATGGCTCCAGGCGCGGCGAAGCACGAAGCCGTCGCCCTCCGGCTCGTAGGCGACCCAATAGGTCACCTCGCCGGCGCGATGCGCGGCGATCAGACGGCCGCTCGCCGGATCCTTCAGCCGGCGTCCGCTCGCCTCCGCCTCCGCGATCGTCCGCGTGACGTCCTCGACGAGGATCAGCTTGCGCTCCATGTCGAGACGCACGTCCTCGGGCACCTGGATCGCCATGATGGGTTCGTCGTCGCTCACGGTTTCCCCCCATGCCTCCCGCAACAGGCGCGCCTTCAACCTCAATCGCGCGTCGCGACGCGCCGACAGGCCCGGATCGGGCCGCCCGGCCGGGTCGTCGCCGTCCGACTTCGGAAAGACGAAGTCGAGAAGATGCGCGGTGCGCTTGCCGTGCCGGGCGAAGGTGTCGCGGCACATCGCGCACCAGGCGAGATAATCGTCCTCGCTCTGACCGATCCGTCGTTCGACGATCCGGTCGGCGGTCTCCGGATCGGCATAGACCGAGAGGCCGCCGTAGCCGCAACAGGTCGTCCGATCCGCCCCGTCGAGCTCGCGCACCTCGAGCCCGCGCGCCGCGGCGATCGCGCGGACCGCGGCCTGCGTCGCATGGTCGTGCCGCGCCGTGCAGGGATCGTGGATCGAGAGCGGCGGCGAGACCACCGGCGGCGCCTCGGGCAGGCCGATCGCGGCGAGCCGCGTCCACAGAGATTCGGCCGGAACGTCCGGGTGGAGCTCGCGCAACATCTTCAGGCACGAGGCGCAGGCGGTCACCACCGCCGGCCGGCCCATCCGCCGCCATTCGGTTTCGAAGGCGGCGCGCGCCTCCTCGACGAGGTCGACCCGCCCGGCCCAATGCGCCGGCGCGCCGCAGCAGTCGAGCAGCAACCCGACGCCGCCGGAGATCCGCGCCCTCAGATGAGACCAGATCGCGACCACCGCGTCCGGGTCGGACCCGGCGAGCTGGCAGCCGGGGAAGAACACCACCTCGCTCGCCGCGAAACCCGGTTCGTTGCGCGCGAGCGTCGCTTCCGCCGAACGGTAGAAGGCGAACTCGCGCAGCGCGAAATCGTGATGCGAGGCCGGCATCTTGCCACGCCGGACCATCGAGCGGCGGGCGTCGAGGCAGACCTCGCCCATCGACAGGTCGTTCGGACAGATCTCGGCGCACAGCCCACACAGCGTGCAGCCGTCGATCATCCGGTTGGCCTTGCGGTTGCCCATGACGATGCCGTCGTTGTTCCAGATCTCGCGCACGTAACGCTTCGGATAGCCGCCATGGCGAGCGAGATACTCGCAGGCCTTGACGCATTCCCGGCAGCGGCAGGGGAAGCAGCGCGCGGCTTCTGCGATCGCCTCGGCATGGTCGTAGCCGTGCGCCGGATCGGCGGGATCGATCGGCGCGACCGGCGGATGCGCCGAAACCTCGACATAGAGGCAGGAGGCGTGGCCGCCCTCGTCGCCGCGCGCCGCCGTCAGGCTGGCTCCTTGCAGAAAGCGGTCGATCGTGTTCGCCGCGCGGCGGCCGTCGTGGGCCGAGCCGATCGGCGAATAATCGGCGAAGTCGCCGCCGACCGGATCGGCCTCGGACATGCGCACATGGGCGGCGAAGATCTTCGGATGGCTGGTCGCCCCGCTCCCGGCGGCGGCGACGACGCGTCCGTCGGGCCCGAGCGCGACGGTCGGCGCGAAGGCCGGGGTGCGTCCGCGGCCCGGCGCCAGCAACACCGCGTCGTGGTTCTCGGCGAGACGGTCGAGCCCGAGCGGCCCGTCGCCGCCGACGATACGGGAGCGACAGCGGATCTCGACACCGAGAGAAACGAGCCCGCCGAGATCGGCTTCGATCGCCGACGGCGGCAGGATCGCCGGATCGAAGTGGCGTAATCGTTCGAGCGCCGTCGCGTCGGCTTCGAACACCGTGACGGCATGGCCCTTCATCGCGAGATCGTGCGCCGCCGTGAGGCCGGCGAGACCGACCCCGACGATCGCCACCGACTTCGGACGACGCAGGCGCTGCGGCGCGCGCTTCAGGACCGCATAGGCCTCCTCGACGCAGGCGCGTTCGAGCGCCGCGATGCGCAGAGCCCCGCCGGCTTCCGCGCGGCGGCAGGCGGTCTCGCAAGGGTGGTCGCAGACATGGGCGAGGATGGCGGGCAGCGGGACGACCCGCGCATAGAGCGCGAAGGCGCCGACGAAGTCGCCCGCCGCGATCTTCTCGGCCATGCCTCGGAAATCGACGTGCAGCGGACAGGCGGCGACGCAGGCCGGCGGCTGCTCCTCGACGCAGAGGGCTTCCCATGCCTTGACCTGCTCGCCGTCCATCTTCGCCTCCCCCGGGTCGGGGAACCTCCGGCCCGGACTTCGGGCTCGCAGCATGGACCCTGCCGCGAGCCTCGTCCTTGCGCCGCGTCAGGTGCGCGGCGGATCGGCGCGAGCCGTCATTCGGCCGGTTCGCCCTGTTTGGCGGCGGCCGCGCCGGCCTTCGCCTCGAGCCCCATCTTGATCACTTCCGGCAGCGCCGGGACCCGGAAGACCCGGACGCCGACGGCGTCGTAGACCGCGTTGAGGATGGCGGGATGCGGCGCGGTCAGCGGCGCTTCGCCGAC
This sequence comes from Hyphomicrobiales bacterium, assembly GCA_021286855.1. GTDB lineage: Bacteria > Pseudomonadota > Alphaproteobacteria > Rhizobiales > Ancalomicrobiaceae > Pinisolibacter. The sequence goes on from JAJTBO010000014.1 coordinate 38,691, forward strand.
GCCGGCGGCGCCGTAGGGACCGAGCGGGCGCGGCGTCTCGAGATAGAGGATCTCGATGTCGTCCGGCACGTCCTTCGGATAGGGGATGCCGCAGTCGCGCAGGTTGGTGTGCAACTCCAGATCCTCGAAGTCCTCGGTGAGCGCCAGACCGATGCCCTGGGCGAGACCGCCGTAGATCTGACCGTCCACCGTCGCCTTGTTGATGATCGTGCCGACGTCGACCGAGGTCGTGAACTTCACCACCTTGGCCTTGCCGTCCTCGAGATCGACCTCGACCTCGGGAAGGAACACTTCATACATGTAGACGGGGAATGGGCTGCCCTGGGCGGTGTCGGGCGAGCAGTCGGTGCAGGCCGCCGCCACCCACTTGCCGTCGTAGGTCAGCGGGATCTTCTCGGCGACCATCTCGTCGTAGGTCCGGAAGGCGCCGTCCGGCTTCTTCATCGCGTTGACCATCATCTCGGCCGCGACGCGGATGGCGTTGCCGCAGAAGACGTTGGAACGGCTGCCGCCGGCCGGCCCGGCGTTCGGGCCGAAGGTGTCGGCCATCACCGTGGTGATCTCCTCCGGCGTGACGCCGGCGGTCCGCAGGGTCTCGTGCGCCATGGTCTGGGCGGAGAGGTCCGCGCCCTGGCCGTGGTCTTCCCAACCGGTGTAGACGACGAAGCCCTTCGGCGTCCGCTCGATGCGGGCCTCGGAGCTGTCCGGCCCGTCGAGGCCGCAGCCGTAGATGCCGAGCGAGACGCCGACGCCGCGCTTGGTCGCGGTGTTGGCCTCGTTGTAGGCCTCGCAGCGCTTCTTGGCCTCGTAGTACTTCGGCCGGATCATGTCGAAGAGCTGCTTCAGCACCAGCACTTCCGGCTTCTGCCCGGTCGGGCTGGTCGAACTCTCGTTGTAGAGGTTCTTGTAGCGGAACTCGAAGGGATCCTCGCCCATCTTCTCCGCCAACATGTCGATGGCGATCTCGGAGGCGAGGAAGGACTGCGGGCTGCCGTAGGCGCGGAAGGCCGAGCCCCAGGCATGGTTGGTGGCGACGGTGCGGCCCTTGCCGCGGATGTTCTCGAGATGATAGCCGGCGCCGGTGAACTGCGCCTGACGCAGGGTGACGAGGTCGCCGAACTCGGAATAGGGACCGTGGTCGAGCCACCAGTCGGTTTCCATCGCGGTGAGCTTGCCGTCCTTGTCGCAGGCCAGCTTGATGTTGATGTTCGCCGGGCTGCGTTTACCGGTGTAGGTGATGTTCTGATACTGGTCGTAGACGAGCGACACCGGCTTGCCGGTGGCGAGCGCGGCGACGCCGAGCAGCGCCTCCATGGTCGGCGAGAACTTGTAGCCGAAGGTGCCGCCGGTCGGGTTCTGGATCAGCCGGAGCTTGTCGGGTTCGACGCCGAGGCCCGGGCAGATCATGGCGTGATGCAGATGCACGCCGATCGACTTCGACAGGATCGTCAGCACGCCGTCGTCGTCGACATAGGCTTCGCCGCAGTCCGGCTCGAGATGCAGATGCGGCTGGCGCGAGCAATAGGTGGTGATGTCGACCACCGCCGCGGCGCTCGCCATCAACGGCTTGGTGTCGGCGCCCTTGGCGACGCCCTGCTCGTAATAGGCGTTCGGCACGCCGGGATGGATCTCGATCGCGTCGGGCGCGAGCGCCGCGAAACCGGACATCATCGCCGGCAGCACCTCGATGTCGACCTTGACCTTCTCGGCCGCAGCCTTGGCGTGCGCTTGCGTGTCGGCGGCGACGATGGCGATCGCGTCGCCGAACTGGAACACCTTCTCCTTGCACAGGATCGGCCGATCCCAGCCGTCGCCCTTGTTGGTCGGGAAGGTGATCAGACCGGTGATGGCGTTCTTGCCCTTGACGTCCTTCCAGGTGACGACCTTGGCGACGCCCGGCATCGCTTCGGCTTCCGCCGTGTCGATGCCCTTGATCAGACCGTGGCTGACCTTCGACTGGACCAGCGCCAGACGCAGCGTGCCTTCCGGCATCCGGAGCGCCAGATCCGCGCCGAAGTCCCACGCGCCGGTGACCTTGGCCAGCGCCGACGGCCGGACCGCCTTGGTGCCGAGGATCGAACCGTCGTCTTTCGGCTTCGGCAGCACGTCTTCGGCGGTCTTCTCGCCGCGCATCATCGCGGCGGCGTCCATCACCGCGTCGACCAGCGGCTTGTAGCCGGTGCAGCGGCAGACGTTGCGATTGCGGTTGAACCAAGCGCGAACCTGTTCGCGCGTCGGGCTCTCGTTCTGTTCGAGCAGCACCGCCGCCGACATGATGAAGCCGGGCGTGCAGACGCCGCACTGGGCGCCGCCGTGCGCCATCCAGGCGGTCTGCAGCGGATGCAGATGGCCGGGCGCGCCGAGGCCTTCGATCGTGGTGATCTCGGCGTTGGCCGGGACCTTGGACATCGGCTGAGTGCAGGCGCGGATCGGCTTGCCGTCGACGACCACGGTGCAGGACCCGCACTGGCCGTCTTCGCAGCAGACCTTGCAGCCGGTCAGCAGCATCTGTTCACGCAACACGTCGGCGAGGCTGGAGTCCTGCTCCGCCACGATCCAACGGTCGACTCCGTTCACTCTGAGAGGAATGCGCTTCATCTCTCGTCTCCTCCGTTGCGGTGAGGCGCCGACCGCGCCCACGCCGTAGAGACTGTGTGGTTTGAAAACGTCCGGATTTCCCTTGGTCGATGTCCGTCCGGGCCGACCCGTCGCCGGCCCGTCGCGTCAACAGGCCTCCTTTCTCGCCGCGGTCTGCCCGAGGGCGCGCATGGTGCGCATGATCGGGCGGACCGCCTCGGCGCCGCGACGCCAGGCGATCGCCTCGGCGACCACCGAAACGGCGATTTCCGCCGGCGTCTCCGCGCCGATGTCGAGACCGACCGGAGCGTGGACCCGCTCGAAGGCTTCCGCCGGCACGCCGGCGCTCTGCAGCGCGGCGTAGACGGTGAGCACCTTGCGTTTCGATCCGATCATGCCGATGTAGCCGGCTTTGGTGCCGACCGCCCACTTCAGGACTTCGCCGTCGAACTCGTGGCTGCGAGTGGCGATGAAGATCGCCGACCGCACGCTCGGTTCGAGCCCCGCCGTCGCCTCTCCGAGCGGCTTCGCGATGATCTCCAGCGCGTCGGGAAAACGCTCCGCGGAGGCGAATTCCGGCCGGTCGTCGACGATCACCGTCGCCCAACCCGCGGCCTGCGCCGCCCGGGCGGTGACGAGGCCGACGTGGCCCGCGCCGAACACGTACATCACCGGCGTCGGCAGGATCGGCTCGACATAGACGTCGAGGCTGCCGCCGCACACCATGCCGGTGTCGAGCTTCGGATTGTCGTGCAGCGAGAAGGAGACCATCCGCGGCCGGCCCTTGGCGATGACGTCGCGGGCGGCGACGATCACCTCAGCCTCCGCCGCGCCGCCGCCGACCGTGCCGACGATCGAGCCGTCCTCGTGGACCAGCATCTTGGCGTCGGACGCCGCCGGGATGGAGCCCTTGAAGGCGACGATCGTCGCCAACGCGCAGGCCCGGCCCGCGCCGCGTTCTCTGACCAGATCTTCGTAGACGTCCATCGTCGTCGTGCTCCCCTCCGATCGTGCGCCGGTCGAAGGCGCCGGCGACCTTCGTGCGTTCCGCGCGCGGCGAACCGGCCACGCCTCCGGGCTGGCGCATTCGTTATGCCCATCGAAGCGCAGCGGCTGTCGGCCGGCCGACAGATACGCACTCTCCCGGAGAAGGCGGAGCGGACGCTGCGGAGGCGAACGTTTCCCGGAGCGTCGGCGCTGCGCCTCCGACCACGCCGGGCCGTGCATCGGGGTCTGCGTCGCGAGCGCATGTTTCCCCAACTTGACAGCGTTCGGCCGGCCGATACGGTCCGCTCGGACGAGGGGCTCGGGCGTGTCACGAACGATGCCCGCCCCTCCTGCTCCGAGGAGGGACAGGCACATGCGCTTCTCACACGGCACTCGAGCATTGGTTCTGGCGGCGGCGCTCGCCATGGGCGCGACCACGGCTTCGGCGGAGATGGTCCTCCACCGCGGCAATTCCGGCGATCCCGAAACCCTCGATCCGCAGAAGACCTCCTCGGTCTATGAAGGCAACATCCTGCGCGACCTCTTCGAGGGTCTCGTCATCCACTCCGCCGCCGCCAAGATCCTGCCCGGCGTCGCCGACAGCTGGACCTCGTCCGCCGACGGCCTGACCTGGACCTTCAAGCTGAAGTCGAACGCCAAGTGGTCGAACGGCGAACCGGTGACCGCCGACGACTTCGTCTATTCCTATCGGCGGATGATGGACGCGGCGACCGGCTCGCAATACGCCAACATGCTCTTCGTCATCAAGAACGCCGAAGCGCTGAACAAGGGGACCGGCAAGCCGGAGGACCTCGGCGTCGAGGCGGTCGACGCCCACACGTTGAAGTTCACCCTGTCGGGCCCGACGCCCTACTTCATCGAACTCCTGGCGCACCAGTCGTCCTTCCCGGTCTATCGCGGCGCGATCGAGAAATACGGCAAGGACTGGATCAAGCCGGAGAACTTCGTCTCCAACGGCCCGTTCAAGCTCACCGAGAACGTGCCGCACGATCACATCACCATCATCCGCAATCCCGCCCATTACGACGCCGCCAAGGTCAAGCTCGACAAGGTCGTCTATCTGCCGACCGAAGATCGCTCCGCCGCGCTGCGCCGCTTCCAGGCCGGCGAACTCGACATGAACGACGAGGTGCCGACCGATCAGATCAAGTTCATTCGCCAGAACATGAAGGACGAATTCCGTCCGGCGCCCTATCTCGGCACCTACTACTTCGTGTTCAACACCAAGAAGCCGCCCTTCGACGACGTCCGCGTGCGTCGCGCCCTGTCGCTGATGGTCGATCGCGAATTCCTCGCCGAGGAGATCTGGGGCGGAACGATGCTGCCCGGCTATTCGATGGTGCCGGAAGGAACCGGCTCCTACGGCACGCCGGTCTGGTGGTCGGCCAAGGACAAGTCGCCGGCCGACCGTGAGGACGAGGCGATGCGGCTGATGAAGGAGGCCGGCTTCGGCCCCGGCGGCAAGACGCTGAAGCTCGAGATCCGCTACAACACCTCCGAGAACCACAAGAAGACCTCCGTCGCGCTCGCCGACATGTGGAAGCCGCTCAACGTCGAGGTCTCTCTGGTCAACACCGACGTCAAGACCCACTACGCCTTCTTGCGCGAACATCAGCCCTTCGACGTCGCCCGCGCCGGTTGGATCGCCGACTACAACGACGCGCAGAACTTCCTCTTCCTCGCCGAGACCGCCACCAAGTCGCTGAACTACTCGCAGTATTCGAATCCCGAATACGACGCGCTGATGGCCCGCGCCGCCACCGAAGGCGATGCGGCGAAGCGGTCCGCGACCCTGCACGAGGCCGAGACCATCCTGATGCGCGACGAGCCCTATCTGGTGCTGATGACCTACATGTCGAAGCAGATGGTCTCCAAGCGTCTGAAGGGCTGGGAGCCGAACACGCTCGACTATCACCCCTCGCGCTACCTCTGGCTCGAGTGACGATCCCTGCTCCCATCGTCGGGAGGGGCCATGCCGGCCTCTCCCGACGCCGGATCGCGAGAGCCTCAGCGCCATGATCTCCTTCGTTCTGAGACGCCTTCTCTCGGCGCTGCCGACGATCTTCATCGTCGTCACGGTGTCGTTCTTTCTGATCCGCGTCGCCCCCGGCGGACCCTTCGACGGCGAAAGCCACATCGATCCGCGCATCCTCGAGAACCTGAAGCGGGTCTATCAACTCGATCAGCCGCTGTGGATGCAGTATTGGCTGTTCCTGAAGAACCTCGCCCACGGCGATCTCGGGCCGTCGTTCTTCTTCAAGGACTTCACCGTCGCGCAACTGTTCGCCGTGTCGCTGCCGGTGTCGATGGAGAACGGCGCGGCGGCCCTGGCGCTCGCCCTCGCCTTCGGGATCTCGCTCGGCACGGTCGCCGCCCTGCGCCAGAACCACGGCGTCGATCACGCCGTCATGGGCGTGGCGACGATCGGCGTGACCATCCCGAACTTCGTCGTCGGCCCGCTTCTGACGCTGATCTTCGCCCTCGGCCTGTCCTGGTTGCCGGCCGGCGGCTGGAACAACGGCGCCTTCGCCAATCGAGTGCTGCCGGTCGTCACGCTGGCGCTGCCGCAGATGGCGGTGATCGCCCGGCTCACCCGCGCCTCCTTGATCGAAGCCCTCAGGGCGAACCACATCCGCACCCTGCGCGCCCTCGGCCTGCCGACCACCACGGTGACGTTGCACGCGCTGCGCGGCGCGCTGCTGCCGGTCGTCTCCTATCTCGGACCGGCGGCGGCCAATCTGATGACCGGCTCGGTCGTCGTCGAACGGATCTTCGGCATCCCCGGCGTCGGGCGCTACTTCGTCGACGGCGCCCTGTCGCGCGACTACACGCTGGTGATGGGCACCGTGATCCTGATCTCGGTCTTCGTCATCGTCTTCAATCTGATCGTGGACATCCTCTACTCGTTCCTCGATCCACGCGTTCGCATGGAGTGAGCGAGATGAGCGAAGGCGAGGGACGCTCTCTCTTCGACGACGCCGTGGCGCGCCTCATCGGCAACCGCGCCGCCGTCGCGTCGATGATCTTCCTGGCGGTGATGACCCTGGCCTGTTTCGTCGGCCCGTTCTTCACCGGCCACCCTTACGACAAGGTCTATCCCGACTACGTCAAGGCCGCGCCGAGTTTCGAGGCGCGTCCGACCGCCGAGGAGGTCGCCGAGACCGCGACCCGCATCGCCCGCCGCTTCCGCGCCCGCGTCGAGGACTTCCGTCTCGACCAGGGCCGGGTCGAGATCGGCCTCGCCGGCGCGGGGCCGGTCGATCCGCGCATCGTCGATTACTACGAACGGGCCGACGGCTTCGCCGGCGTCCACATCGCCGGCCGCAGCGACGACGGCCGCAAGCTGACGTTGCGCGCCGACGTCCGCCAGATCCGCTTCTGGTTCGGCACCGACGGCAACGGCCGCGATCTCCTCACCCGCGTCCTGATCGGCGGACGCATCTCGATCCTGATCGGCATTCTGGCGACCGGCGTCGCGCTGATGATCGGCGTCTCCTGGGGCGCCACCGCCGGCTTTCTCGGCGGCCGCGTCGACATGATGATGATGCGCGTCGTCGACATCCTCTACGCGCTGCCGTTCATCTTCTTCGTCATCCTGCTGGTCGTGTTCTTCGGCCGCAACTTCGTGCTGATGTTCGTCGCCGTCGGCGCGATCGAATGGCTCGACATGGCGCGCATCGTCCGCGGCCAGACCCTGGTGATCAAACGCCAGGAATACGTCCAGGCGGCCGAAGCGCTCGGCGTCACCACCGCGGCGCTGATCCGGCGCCACGTCGTGCCCAACACCCTCGGACCGGTGGTCGTCTACGTCACGCTGCTGGTCCCCAAGGTGATCCTGCTCGAGAGCTTCCTCTCCTTCCTCGGCCTCGGCGTTCAGGAGCCGATGACCTCCTGGGGCGTGCTCATCTCCGAAGGCGCCAACAACAACCGCGACCTCGCCTATCTGTTGATCTTCCCGGCCCTGTTCCTGACCTCGACGCTCTTTGCGCTCAACTTCCTCGGCGACGGATTGCGCGACGCCCTCGACCCGAAGGATCGCTGACATGGCCGACGAAGACGAAACGCCGCTCCTGGTCGTCCGTGGGCTCGAAGTCTCCTTCCGAACGCCGACCGGCGTCGTCCGCGCCGTACGTGGCGTCGATCTCGACGTGCGCGCCGGCGAGACGCTGGCGATCGTCGGCGAGAGCGGATCAGGCAAGAGCCAGACCATGATGGCGACCATGGGTCTCCTGGCGAGCAACGGCTCCGCCGTCGGTTCTGTCCGTTTCCGAGGCGAGGAGCTGCTCGACGCCGGATCGGCGACGCTCAATCGGGTGCGCGGATCGCGGATCACCATGATCTTCCAGGAGCCGATGACCTCGCTCGACCCCCTGGTCCGGATCGGCGACCAGATCGCCCTGCCGCTGCGCCATCACGGCGGCCTGTCGAAGAAGGCGGCCCACGCCCGGGCGATCGAACTGCTCGAACTCGTCCGCATTCCCGAACCGGCGCGCCGCGTCGGCGGCTTCCCACACGAGCTTTCCGGCGGTCAGCGCCAACGCGTCATGATCGCCATGGCGCTCGCCATGAAGCCGGATCTTCTCATCGCCGACGAGCCGACCACCGCCCTCGACGTGACGATTCAGGCCGAGATCCTCGCCCTGATGGCGGATCTGAAGCGCGAGATGGGGATGGGCCTCGTCTTCATCACCCATGATCTCGGCCTCGTCCGGCGCATCGCCGATCGGGTCGCGGTGATGAAGGACGGCGAGATCGTCGAAATCGGAACCGTCGACGACGTCTTCGAACGGCCGCAGGCCGACTACACCAAGATGCTGCTCGCCGCCGAACCGCAGGGCCTCAAGCCGCCGCTCGCGGCGGATGCGCCGGTGCTGCTCGAGGCGGCGGACGTCTGCGTCGACTTCGCCCTGCCCGCGCCGTTTCTGAAGCCGAAGCCGCTCTTCCGCGCGGTCGACCACGTGTCGTTGCGTCTCCGGCGCGGCGAGACGATCGGCGTCGTCGGCGAATCGGGGTCGGGCAAGTCGACGCTCGGCCGCGCGCTCCTGCGCCTGTTGCCGGCCTCCGGCCTCGTCCGCTTCGAGGACCGCGACCTGTCGCCGCTCGATCGGCGGGCGATGCGGCCCCTGCGATCCTCGATGCAACTGGTCTTTCAAGATCCCTTCGGCTCGCTGTCGCCGCGCCTCACCGTCGGCGAGATCGTCACCGAGGGGCTTCTCGTCCATCGTCCCGACCTCAGCCGCCGCGACCGGGACCGTCGCGCCGCCGAGGCTCTCGCCGAGGTCGAACTCGATCCGGCCACCCGCAATCGCTACCCGCACGAATTCTCCGGCGGCCAGCGCCAGCGCATCGCCATCGCCCGCGCCATGATCCTGGCGCCCGAACTGGTGGTGCTCGACGAACCGACCTCGGCCCTCGATCGCTCCGTGCAGAAGTCGATCGTCGAACTCCTGCGCCGCATGCAGGCGGAAAAAGGGCTCGCCTATCTCTTCATCTCGCACGATCTCGCCGTGGTCCGCGCCATGGCCGACGCCGTGATCGTCATGAAGGATGGGCGCGTCGTCGAGAGCGGCGACCGCGACGCCGTCTTCCGCGCGCCGTCGCAGGACTATACCCGCCGCCTGATCGCCGCCGCTTTTCTCGCCTGACCCGCGTCCCCGACGCGTGATCGCTCCGACCGACGAGCCCGGCTCGATCGGATGCGATTTTGCGTTTGTTGTCATCGCGGCGATGCATGAAGCCGCCAAAGAGGGGGTCGAACCCAGGCGACGCCGGCCCCCACGAGGAGCGGGCGTCGCCGCGCCGCCGCGACCGAACGCCGGAGCCGCCGATGCCGTCGACCCTTCTCGCCATCGCCCTGCGGGCGATCCGCGCCGTGGTCACCCTGCTGCTCTGCGTGACGATCGTCTTCGTGGCGCTGCGCGCCGCGGGCGATCCGGCCGAACAGATGCTGCCGCCGGAGACGCCGCCCGACGTCCGCGCCGAATACCGCGCCGCCTGGGGGCTCGACCGACCGATCCCGGCGCAATACGCCACTTGGCTGACGCGGGTCGTCGAAGGCGACTTCGGCCGGTCCTTCTCCGACGACGCGCCCGCCTTCGACGTCGTCGTCGAGGCCCTGCCGCGCACCCTGCTGCTCGGTGGGACGGCGCTCTTCCTCGCCCTCCTCGCCGGTTTGACCGCCGGCGTCGCCGCCGCGCTCCGGCACGACACCTTTGCGGACCGGGCGCTGATGGGCGTCGCCGTGCTCGGCTACTCGATGCCGGTGTTCTTCCTCGGCATCCTGCTCATTCTGCTGTTCGTGCTGCATCTGCGGATGCTGCCGTCGTCGGGGGCCTCGACGCCGCTGCATCTGATTCTGCCGGCGGTGACCCTGGCGCTGCCGCTCACCGGCCGCGTCGCCCGCTTCGCCCGAACCGCCACGCTCGAGGTGATGGGGAGGCCGTTCATCCGCGCCGCCCGCGCCAAGGGGCTCGGCCGGATCGCGGTGATCGTGCGCCATGCGCTGCCCAATGCGGCGATCCCGCTCCTGATGTTCCTCGGCATCGAGGTCGGGTTGGCGCTCTCCGGCGCGGTCGTCACCGAGACGATCTTCGCCTGGCCGGGTCTCGGCCGCCTGCTCGTCAAGTCGGTCACTCTGCGCGACCTGCCGGTGGTGCAGGCGGTGATCCTGACCGTCACCGCGATCATCGTCGCCTCCAACCTCCTGGTCGACGTCCTCCATGCCTTCGCCGATCCCAAGGTCGAACTGGCGCGTACCCTGGGGGGCGGCCGATGAGCGTCGCGGAGGCTTTCCCGGCGCGGCGCGGCGCGGCGTCGCCGGTGGTGATCGTCTGCATCCTGTGGCTCGTCACGATGGTCGTCGTGGCCGCCGGCGCCGATCTGATCGCCCCGACCCACTACACGACGCAGGATCTGACGGCGCGGTTCCGGCCGCCCGCCTTCCTCGCCGGCGGCGATCTCCGCCATCTGCTCGGCACCGACCATCTCGGTCGCGACATGCTCTCCCGCCTCGTCTACGCGGTGCGCACGTCGATCCTGATCGCCTTCTTCGGCACGATGATCGGGGCCTTCTTCGGCACGATGATCGGCGTCGCCGCCGGGCGGCTGCGAGGGCCGGTCGATCTGGTGGCGATGACGCTCACCGACATGCAGACGGCGCTGCCGGCGATGTTCGTCGCGATCACCTTTCTCGCCTTCTTCGGCAACGACATCGTGCTCTTCGTGGTGATGGTCAGCCTCGACGGCTGGGAGCGCTACGCCCGTCTCGCCCGCGGCCTCGTCGTCTCCGAACAGGCGACGGACTACGTCCGGGCGGTCGAACAGCTCGGCGCGCGGTCCTCCCGCGTCGTGTTTCGCCATCTCCTGCCGAACATCCTCGCCTCTCTGGTGGTGCAGGCGACGCTGAACTTCCCTCAGACCATCCTGCTCGAGACCTCGCTCTCCTTCCTCGGGCTCGGCGTCCAGCCGCCCGGCACCTCGCTCGGACTGATGCTCGGCGAAGGCCGCCTCCATCTCCTCAACGCGTGGTGGATCGCGGTGCTGCCGGGTCTCGTCATCTTCTTCACGACGCTCGCCATGAGCCTCTTCGGCGATTGGCTGCGCGATCGCCTCGACCCCACCGTCGACCCGACCCGATGAGGACGCCCGTGACCGCCGCCTGGATCCGACCGCCCGTCCCGCTTCTCGTCGGCGCCCATCGCGGTCTCGGCGCGGGACTGCCCGAGAACACCCTCGCCGGCGCGACTGCGACGCTCGATCTCGGCGTGGACTTCGTCGAGACCGACCTGCGCCTCACCCGCGACGGCGTCGCGGTGGCGCTGCACGACGCGACCTTCGCCCGCATCTCCGGCGATCCGCGCGCCGTCGCCGATCTCGCCTTCGACGAAGCGGTCCGGCTGAAGCCCGACCTGCCGACCGTCGCGGCGATGATCGAGCGGGTCGCGAGCCGCGATCGGGCGCTGCTCCTCGACCTCAAGCTCGAACGGCCGAAGGACCTCGCGCGAGCCCTCGAACCGCTGTCGCCGCAGCTCGCGACGGGACGGGCCGCGCTCGGCGTGCGCTCGCTCGCCGTCGCCCGCGCGATCGGGGAGATCGCGCCGGGCGCGCCGATCGTCGGCCTGTTGCGCGAGCCGGCGGAGCTGCCGGCGCTCGCCGATCTCGGCGCGCGCTGGGCGCGGCTGTGGCAGGACGACGCCACCGCCGCCGCCATCGCCGATCTGAAGCGTCGCGGTCTGGCCGTGCTGATCATGGCCGGCCGGCCGAACCCGCGCGAGGTCGGCTTCATCACCGCCTACGATCTCTCCCGCCTGATCGCCGACGGCGTCGACGCCGTCATGCTCGACGATCCGGCGCTGGCGCTGCGCCTTCGCGACGGCCGGCCTCCGGCCGACGCCTCTTCCGGTCTGTGAGACCGCGCCGACACGGCTCCGGCGGCGGTCGGGGTCGAAGCTTCTCACCTCATCGATCTCCCGAGGAGACACGAGCCATGATCCCCTTCGACCTCGCTCTCGATCGCCGTCGCTTCCTGGCCGGCACGGCGCTGGCCCCTCTCGCGCTGTCCGGTCTCGCCGCGCCGGCCTCCGCCGCCGGCCGCCCGACCTTCACTGTCGCCGTCGCCGATCTGCCCGCCACCCTCGAACCGGCGCGCGAACTCTCCAACGTCGGCACGCGCGTCACCTATTCGATCTTCGACACGCTGATCCGGCGCGACTTCCTCGGTTCGCCGGACGGCGGCGGCTCCAAGCTGAAGCCGCATCTGGCGACCGAATGGAAGCGGGTGAGCCCGAGCGAACTGATCGTCACGCTGCGCCAGGGGGTGAAGTTCCACAACGGCGACGAGCTGACCGCCGACGACGTCGCCTACACCTTCCGAAACGGCCGCCTGTGGGGCGAGAAGCCGCAGATCCCGGCCGGTCGGCCCTATTTCGGCATTCTCGCCGGTTGCGAAGTGCTCGATCGCTACACCGTCCGCTTCCTCACCCGCGTGCCCGACGTCCTGCTCGAGCAGCGGCTCGCCTCCTGGTGCGCCTGGATCGTCAACAAGCGCGCCTATGAGGAAATGGGCTTCGAGGCCTATTCCAAGCGCCCGATCGCGACCGGCCCCTACAAGGTCGTCTCGCATGCGGAGAACGACGCCACCGTGCTCGCCGCCTTCGACGACTATTTCCTCGGCCGTCCGACCGCCGAGAAGGTGATCTTCAAGTCGGTGCCGGAACTCGCCGCCCGCGTCGCCGGCCTCGTCGCCGGCGAATTCGACCTCATCACCAACGTGCCGCCCGATCAGGTCGAGACGGTCGGGCGCTATCCCGACATCGAGGTGCGCTCGGTGGTGCTCGCCAATTCGCACGTCCTGGTCTTCGACAACCACGATCCAGTGCTCGCCGACAAGCGCATCCGTCGCGCCCTCGCCGCCGCGATCGATCGGCAGAAGCTGGTCGACACGCTGTGGCTCGGCAAGGCCGTCGTTCCGGGAAGCCACAACTACCCCGAATACGGCGACATGTACGTCGAGGGCCGCAAGCTCGCCCATGACCCCGATCTCGCCCGCTCGCTCCTGAAGGAAGCCGGCTACAAGGGCGAGAAGATCGTCTATCGCACCCAGGCCAACTACTACACCAACGCGCTCGAGGCGGCGCAGGTGCTGGTCGAGATGTGGAAGGCGGTGGGGATCAACGCCGATCTGCAGGTGGTGGAGAGCTCGCCGCAGATGCGCGGCCCGGGCGCTCAGATCTACAACTGGTCGAACTCGACCCGTCTGCCCGACCCGCTCGGCGCCCTGTGGATCGCCTGGGGCCCCGGCGGCGAAGTCCAGGCCTCCAAGGTCTGGGCGCCGGAATCGGCCGCGAAGTTCAACGAATACGGTCGCGCGCTCGAGGCGGCGACGGACCCGGCGGAGCGCAAGGCGCTGTTCGTCCATATGCTCGACGAATGGGAGGGCGAGGCCCCCGGCACCATCCTCTACCAGCCGTTCGAGGCCTATGCGGTCAAGCGCTCGATCGGCTGGCGTCCGACCACCTTCTATTTCATGGACTTGCGGCCGGACAATCTGATCTTCCCGAAGTGATCGGGCGCACGGAACCGAAGACCCCGTCGCCAGACGGGGCCTTCGCTCCCCCGAACCCGTCGAGACGCCGCCGGCTCATTTCGCGATGTGCAGCCCGAGCCGTTTCGCCTTCTTCACCAGGGTCGACTGATCGATCCCCAGCGCCGTCGCAGCCCGGCGTGTCGAACCGTGCCGGTCGAGCGCTTCGACGATGAGAAACCGCTCGAGGTCCTCGACGCGCGTCTTCAGCGTCGCCCCGACGTCGTCGGCGCGCACGCCGTCGAGATCGAGCAGCGGGGCGAGTTGGCTCCGCCCGATGATCGCCTGAGGATCGGAGACCAGGACCAGCCGTTCGACGATGTTCTGCAATTCGCGCACGTTGCCCGGCCAGCCGTAGCCGGCGAGAAGATCGAAGGCCTCGCGGCCGAGCGTCACCTGCTTGCCGCAGCGGCGATTGTGGATCTCGAGAAACCGCCGCGCCAACAGCGCGATGTCCTCGGGCCGCTCCCGCAGTGGCGCGATTTCGATCGGCAACACGTTCAGCCGATAGAACAGGTCTTCGCGGAACCGGCCGTCGCGCACCGCGCCGCGCAGGTCGCAGTTGGTGGCGGCGATGATGCGCACGTCGACCGCCTTCGGACGGTTGCCGCCGATCCGCGTCACCTTCTTGTCCTGCAGAACCCGCAGGAGCTTGCTCTGCAGCTCCAGCGGCATGTCGCCGATCTCGTCGAGCAGGATGGTGCCCTTGTCGGCGAGTTCGAACAGGCCGATGCGGCCTTGCGTCGCCGCCCCGGTGAAGGCGCCGCGTTCGTAGCCGAACAGCTCCGCCTCGATCAGGTTCGCCGGCAAAGCCGCGCAGTTGATCTTGACGAAGGGCCGGTCGGCGCGACGGCTGGCGGCGTGCAGCTCGTTGGCCACGACCTCCTTGCCGACCCCGGTCTCGCCGACGACCAGCACCGTCACGTCGAAGTCGGCGATCCGCCGGATCGTTTCGAGGACATGGCGGATCGACGCCGAAGCGCCGATCAGCTCGCCCGATCGCACCTGATTGCGCAGATGCTCGACCTCGCGCCGCGCCAGGCTCTCCTCGGCCTCGGCGGCCCGGATCTTCTCCTGGCTCGCCTCCAACTCGATCTGCATCTGGTGGAGGTCGGTGATCTCGCGCTCGATCACCGCGACCAGCTTGATCTCGCCGTCCGGCCCGAAGATCGGATTGCCGGTGATCAACATCCGCGCGCCGTTGCGACGGCTCTGGCCGACCGAATGGACCTGTTTGCCGCTGCGCAGCACCTCCGGCGTGACGGCGTTGGTGTAGAGCCCCTCGGCGACCAGCTCGGCGACGTTCCGCCCGATCACTTCCGACCGATCGATCCCGGTGATTCGGAGATAGGAGCGATTGACGTAGAGCGTCCGGCCGTGGCCGTCGGCGATGTAGACGCCGTCGTAGAGGTGGTCGCCGATCTCCTGGAAGTCGAGGACGACGGCGTCCTCCTCGCCCGCCTCAGGCTGCGACGGCGCCAGCGCGCGCTCCGAGATCTCGCGCACGATTCCGGCTTCGCCGACGTCGGCGTCGCCATCGGCGCTCACAGGGGACGGTGGGGATGAGACGCCCATGTCGGGCCCTCCGGTCGGTCGGCTTCGCCGATCTCTTTCCGCTCGACTATAGCCGCTCGACCGGGCGACGCGGGATCCGGGTCGTTGCAGAGGCGCGCGCGCCGCCGTCCGCCCCGAACCGATGAATGCCATCATCGGAGTGATGACGATCATCATCGCGCAGTTTTCCTGAATTCCTCGGCGATTTCATCCAGATTCGCAGAAATTCGATGAATTTTTTCATCGCCGCCGAGGTGGATTTACGCAGTTTGCGGCGATTTTGCGGCTGGTATGGCGCTTGCTCCCATGGGCTCGAGGAAACCAACGAGAGGATCCCCTCCATGAGCAAGACCATGATCACCGTGGCGACCACCGGCGCCTTCCCGACGAAGGAGCACAATCCGGCGGTTCCCTTGACGCCGCGTGAAATCGCCGAGGACGTCTACGAGTGCTGGCAGGCCGGCGCGGCAATCGCCCACCTCCACATGCGCGACGACGCCGGCCGCGGCACCATGAGCAAGGAGAAGTTCGCCGAGACCGTCGCGCTCATTCGCGAGAAGAACTGCGACATCGTCCTCAATCTCACCACCTCCGGCGACCTGAACGCCACCGACGACACCCGCATCGCCCACATCGTCGAACTCGAGCCCGAACTCGCCTCCTACGACGCCGGCACGATGAACTGGGGTCACACCACCCTGTTCGTCAATCACCCCGCCTTCCTCGAGCGCCTCGGCCGCACCATGGTCGAGCACGGCATCCGCCCGGAGATCGAGATCTTCGACGCCGGCATGTACTACAACGCCGCCTATTACATGAAGCAGGGCGTGATCGAGGCGCCCGGCTACTTCCAGTTCGTGCTCGGCGCGCCCGGCGGCACCGCCGCCACGGTCGAGAACCTGGTCTATCTGAAGAGCCTCCTGCCGCCGGACGCGATCTGGTCGGCCTTCGGCATCGGCTCGGCGCATCTGCCGATCCTCTTCGCCACCATCGGCCTCGGCGGCCACGTCCGCGTCGGCATGGAGGACAACGTCTTCTACGCCAAGGGCCGCCTCGCCAAGAACAACGCCGAATTCGTCCATCGCGCCGCGCGTCTCGTGCGCGAGGCCAACAACGAGCCGGCGACGCCCACCGAAGCGCGCGTCATCCTCTCGCTGCGGGGGGCGAAGTCATGATCGCCAAGATCGGTGTGATCGGCGCGGGCACGATGGGTCACGGCATCGCCGAGACCTTCGCCCTCGCCGGACTGGACGTGAAGCTCTACGACGTCGACGACGCCGCGCTCGCCCGCGCGCGGGTGCTGATCGGCGACGAACTCCGCCTTCTCGTCGAGGAAGACTACGTCGCGCCGGCCGCGGTCGGCGAGGCGTTGGCGCGGATCGTCACGACGACCGACCTCGCCGAGGCGGTCGCCGATCGCGACTACGTCATCGAAGCCGCGCCGGAGAAGATCGAGCTGAAGCACGATCTCCTGCGCCGCCTCGACGCCCTGATGGCGCCCGAAGCGATCATCGCCTCCAACACGTCGAGCCTGCCGCTCGAAGCGATGGCCGAGGCGCTGACCCCGGAGCGCAAGGCGCGCTTCATGGTCTGCCACTGGTACAACCCCGGCCATCTGATGCCGATCGTCGAGCTCTCGTTCTTCGGCAACATGTCGGCCGAACTCTACGGCGAGGTCGAAGCGCTCTACCGCAAGATCGGCAAGCAGACGGTGAAGGTGCTGAAGGACGTCCCCGGCCTCGTCGCCAATCGCATCCAGCAGGGGGTCGCCCGCGAGGTCTTCTCTCTGATCGAGCGCGGCGTCGCCGAACCGGCCGACATCGACCGGGCGCTGAAGTTCGGGCCCGCCTTCCGCTACGCCACCACCGGCCAACTCGAGGTGGCCGATTTCGGCGGCCTCGACATCTGGTGCGTGGTCGGAGACAACCTCTTGAAGGATATGGACAACTCGAAAGAGGCCAATCCCGTCCTGAGGACTGCGGTGAAGGAAGGACGATTGGGCGTGAAGAGCGGGGAGGGCTTCTTCTCCTATCCCCCCGACACGGTCGCCGAAAAACGCCGGCAGTTCATGCGCCGCCTCGTCCATCAGCTGAAGGCTTCGTCCTTCTACGCCTGAGCCCGAACGGGGACCCGAAGGGCCGGTCGGCCGATGTTCGACCGCCCTCCGACGCCTCAGGGAGGTTTTCATGATCAATCGACTTCTGATGTTCTTCGTCAATCTGATGCAGAAGTATCTGCCGGATCCCTTCACCATCGCCTGGCTGATCACCTTGACCGTGGTCGCCATGGCGCTCGGCATCACGCATACGCCGCCGCTCAAGATCATCAACGACTGGGGTCTCGCCTTCTTCGACATTCTCGCCTTCGCCATGCAGATGGCGCTGGTGGTGGTCACCGGCTACGCGCTCGCCGTGTCGAAGCCGATCCACAACTTCCTGAAGAGGATCGTTCTGATCCCCAAGACCCCGGTTCAGACGGTGCTGTTCATCGCCTTCGCGTCGATGGTGCTCTACTACCTGAACTGGGGCCTCGGCCTGATCGCCGGCGCGCTGCTCGCCAAGGAAGCCGGCAAGCATCATCCCGACGTCGACTTCCGCCTGCTCGTCACCGCCTCGTTCTCCGGCATCATCATCACGCACGGTGGTCTTTCGGCGTCCATCCCGTTGCTGATCTCGACCAAGGGCCACTTCCTCGAGAAGGAAATCGGTCTGATCCCGCTGTCGCAGACGATCTTCGGCGCGCAGTCGCTGACCATCACCTTCCTGCTGGCGGTCTTCATCCCCGTCGCCTGCACTCTGCTCTTCCCGAAGAAGGAGAACGCGGTCTACGTCGACCCGGCGCTCTTCGCGGAAGAGGAGAAGCCCGCCGAAGCGCCGCAGGCGCTCGCCACCCTCGCCGACCGGATCGACGAGAGCCGCATCCTGAAATGGTCGCTCGGCCTGTTCGGCGCGGTCTTCCTGGCGCAGCAGATCTGGGCCAAGGGCATCAACCTCAACATCCTCATCCTGCTCTTCCTGATGCTCGGCATCATCGCGCACGGTTCGCTGCTCGACTATTCCAAGGCCGTCGGCAAGGGCGCGGCGAGCTGCGCCGGCATCATCCTGCAGTTCCCCTTCTATGCCGGCATCATGGGCATCATGAAGGGTTCGGGTCTGGTCTTCGTGATCTCCGACTGGCTGCTCGGCATGTCGAATTACGACACGTTCCAGATCTACTGCTACCTGTCCTCGCTGGTCATCTCGATCTTCGTGCCGTCGGCCGGCGGCCACTGGGTCGTCCAGGCGCCGTTCATGCTGCCCGCCGCCGCCAAGCTCGGCGTCGAGCCCTGGAAGGTCGCGATGGGCGTCGCCTGGGGCGAGAGCATCTGGAACATCGTCTGCCCGTTCTGGGCGCTGCCGGTCCTGGCCATCGCCAAGGTCGGGCTGCGTGACCTGATCGGATTCTCGGTGCTCTTGTTCCTGGTCGGCAACGTCGTCGCGATCAGCTGCATCTGGCTCATTCATTGAGCCGACGAACGAAATTCTTCCTGCGATCGGAAGACGACTCGGAGGCCGCGCCGTCGGTGCGGCCTCCTCTTTTTGGCCAGAAACGCCGATCATCGGGCGACCGGCGGATCGGCCGAACGCTCGGCCGCTTCGCCGGTCCCGCAGCGCTCAGACGATCTTGCCGGGGTTCATGACGCCGTCGGGATCGAGGCTCGCCTTGAGGAGCCGCACCATCGCCGCCTTGCCCGGATCGGCATGAACCGCAAAGGCGGCGCGGCGCTTCGAACCGATGCCGTGTTCGGCCGAAAAGGCGCCGCCGAGACGGCCGAGATCGCGATAGACGAGATCGTCGATCGCCGCCTCTTCGGCTTCGGCGAGCGGCCCCGCCCGCTTCAGGATGACGTGCAGATTGCCGTCGCCGAGATGGCCGAAGGCGTAGAAGCCGAGCCCCGGATCGTGGCCCTCGAGATCCTCGGCGAAACGGGCGAGCCAATCCTCGATCTCGGTCGCCGGGACCGAGACGTCGTAGGACGGCGCAGCCGGGTAGAGACGGTAGATCGCCCCGGTGTCCTCTCGCAGCCGCCAGATGTCGTCGCGTTGCCGCTCCGAATGGGCGATCACGCCGCCGACCTCGAGCCCTTCCTCCAGGTGCCCCGTATAGAGATCCTCGAAGGCGGCCTGCAGCGGCGCCTCCTCGGCGCCGCCCGCCTCGAGCAACAAATGAACCGGATGGGAGAGATCGATCGCCGGATCGGCGATGCCGTTGGCCGCGGCGGTGGCGCGGGCGAACTCGGCCCACATCACCTCCGCCGCCCTGAGATCGAGCCGCCCGTCGCCGAAGGCGCGGCGCAGCAGATCGAGCGCGGCGGCCGTCGAGGGAAGCCCATAGAGCGCCGTGACGCGCGCCCGCGGCGTCGGATCGAGCCGCACCGCGATGCGGGTGACGCAGCCCAGCGTCCCCTCCGCGCCGATCAGCAGCTGCTTCACGTCGTAGCCGGTGGTGTTCTTGACGATCCGGGTGAGATCGCCGAGGCGCGAGCCGTCGGGCAGGATCGCCTCGAGCCCGAGCACGCGATGGCGCATCACGCCGTTGCGGAAGGCCAGGATGCCGCCGGCGTTGGTCGAGACCATGCCGCCGATCGTCGCCGTGCCTCGCGCGGCGAGATCGATGCCGGGCTCCAATCCGTGCTCGGCCGCGGCCCTCTGCAAGGCCTCGAGCGTCACCCCCGCCTCGACCACCGCGACTCGTTCGATCGGATCGAGCCGGAGGATCCGGTCGAGACGATGGGTCGACAGCACGACTTCGTCTTCGCGCGTCCGCGCGCCGCCGACGAGACCCGTGCGTCCGCCCTGCGGCACCAGCGACGCCCCCGCCTCCGCCACGATCCGCACCACCTCCGCCACCTCCTCCGTCGAGGCCGGCGCGACCAGGAGGCGGGCGCGAAGATTGTCCGGATGCCAACCCGGATCGAGGAGATCGACTTCGCCGTCGCGGCGGATGCCCTTCGAGCCGACGACGCCCTCGAGGCGGCTGGCGAGATCGGTCATGGCGCGCACCCTCCCGCTCCTTTCGGAGCGACGCTTCGCAAATGTATAGACATTACGCCCGTCGGCGCATTAGATTCGCCGAACCGGCCATCTTCGGCCGTTCGCGCCAACGCGTCGGGAGCGTCATGATCGAAGACCTCGGCGACCTCGACGGACAGGGACCTCTGTGGCAGCAGATCCGTCGCGCGCTGATCCG
This sequence comes from Hyphomicrobiales bacterium, assembly GCA_021286855.1. Classification (GTDB taxonomy): domain Bacteria; phylum Pseudomonadota; class Alphaproteobacteria; order Rhizobiales; family Ancalomicrobiaceae; genus Pinisolibacter. Next base: position 59,140 of record JAJTBO010000014.1, read on the forward strand.
GCCGATCGCCGACGGCACGTGGCCGCCCGACGCCAAGATTCCCAAGGAATACGAGATCATCGAACGCTACGGCGCGGCGCGGATGACCGTCCACCGCGCCCTGCGCAGCCTCGCCGCCGAAGGCCTCGTCGCGCGCCGCCGCCGCTTCGGCACCGTCGTGGCGGCGCGGCCGCCCGAACGGCCGGTGCTCGAGATCTGGGACATCGCGGCGGAAGTCGCGCGATCGGGCGGGGTCCACGCCTTCGAGATCCTGGAGCGCGCCCGGGTCGACGACGATCCGCGCGGCGCCGCCCTCGGTGCGACGCCCGGCACGCCGATCGTCTGGCTGCTGGTGCGCCACTTCTGCGACGGCGAACCGTTGCAGATCGAGGAGCGCCTGATCAATCTCGCCGCCGTGCCGGAGGCCGAGGCGGAGCCTTTCGCCGACGCGCCGCCGGGAACCTGGCTCGTCGCCAACGTGCCCTGGACCGAGGCCGAGCACATCATTTCCGCCGAAGGCGCGCCGCCCGAGATCTCCCGCCTGCTCGACGTCACGCCGGGCGCCGCCTGCCTCGTCGTCGAGCGGCGCACCTTCGCCGATCAGACGCCGATCACCCGCGCCCGCCTCGTCCACCCGGGCGAGAAGCGGCGTCTCGTCGCCCGCTTCCGGCCCGACGAGACCTGATACCGAGATCACGAAGTTTCGACCCTTTCGAAACTTCGTGAGCGAAGGCAAGCCCGACCGGGCGTCGGCCGGCCAGGCCGTAACGCTCATGAAATCCGGACGAGTCCGGATTTCATGAGCCGAATATGAGCCGCGATTGCGTCCCCGATCGCGGTTCACTGCGCGGCGACCGCGTCGCCCGCCTTCTCGGCCGCGATCAGTTCGGCGAGACGCCGGCGGAACCGGAGCGGCCCGCCGTCGAGCGGCAGATTGATGTTCGCCGTGTGCATCTCGTCCATGCCGACCTGCACCGCCTCGAGGATCGCCTTGTCCTCCAGGAACGCGCCGCGCACGGCCTTGCCGAACATCTCGTCGACGGCCGTGTCGCCGGGCGCGAAGTTGCGCATCTGGAACCAGAAATAGCGCGTCCGCTTCTCGTCGATCGGCGTCATGAAGTTGTAGCTGTCCATCAGGAAGACGTCGTCGTGATAGGGCTTGTCCGGCCCGCCCGTGCCGGCCGGCACGAAGATCGCCTTGATGATGGCGTGGCTCGGATGGCGCACCTCGTAGTGCTGCTCGCGGTCGCAGCGCCCCGAGAACTTGGTGAAGGGCGCATAGAACGGCGCGATTTCGACGTCGTACATCCACCGCGAGGCGATCACCCCGGCGTCGGTCGGCCGAGCCCGCACCTGAACCTCCTCGCAGGCCTCGTTGCCGAAGGAGGTGACGTGGACCCAGGCGACGTGCGAGGGGTCGAGCAGGTTGTCGGTGATGTAGCGATAGTCGCAGTCGACCTCCATGAAGGCCGGCTGCGTGCAGCCCCACTCCGGATTGCCCCATTCGGTCACGTCGAAGATCGTCGCCGGATCGGCCTTCGCCACGTCGCCGGTCCACACCCAGGCGAGACCGTAGCGATCCTCGATCGGATAGGCGCGGACGCGAACGTTGGCCGCGACGCTCGGCGTCGCCGGCACCCGGACGCAAGCCCCCGAGCAGTCGAACTTCAGGCCGTGGTAGCCGCATTCGATCTCGTCGCCGACGAGGCGGCCCATCGACAGCGGCAGCTTGCGATGCGGACAGGCGTCCTCGAGCGCCACCGGCGTGCCGTCCTCGCGGCGGAACAACACGATGTGCCGACCGAGCATCGTCACCCGCCGCGGCGTCCGCGTCACTTCGGCGGCGAGCGCCGCCACGTACCAGGCGTTTTCGAGAAACATCGGATCACCTCACGTCGTGGGAGCGCCGGCGTCGAAGACCAGCGGAAAATCGGGCCCGTCGAGGGGATCGCCGCTCTTCAGGTCGAGATGGGACATCGCCGGCGAGCCTTTGCCGCCGCGATCGAGGAAACGGGCGTCCTCGCCGACCCATCGAGCGGAGAAGACGCGTCGCCGCAGCGCAGAATGATTGGCGGAGGCGCCGTGCACGGCGCGGAAGGCGAAGGCGACCGCGTCGCCGGGCTCCAGCGCCCAGCCGAGGATGCGGTGCTTCGAACGCTCCGCCTCGATGTCGGGAAGGTCGACGCGGTCGTCGCCCTCGATCAGGATCGAGCCGTCGAACCGACGCGGCCGATGGTCGAGCCCCCACAGATGCGAACCGGCGACGATCTCGAGGCTGGTCTCCCGCGGCACCGGATCGAGCGGCATCCAGAAGCTGACGTTCTGCGCGCCCGAGACGCAATAATAGGGCATGTCCTGGTGCCACGGCGTGGCGATCGACGACCCCGGCTCCTTGACCAGCACGTGATCGTGGAAGAAGCGCGCCGTGGGCGAGCCCATCAGCTTCGCGGCGACCGCCGCGGCCGGCGAGTTCAGGACGAAGTCCGCAAACTCCGGCACGTCGCGCCAGTTGCACAGATCCTGGAAGAACAGCGCCGAACCGTCCTTCGGGCGATAGGAACGCTGACGCGGCGACGGGTTCGCCATCAACGCCTCGACGCCGTTTCGCAGGCTCTCGACGAAGGGCGCGAAGACCCCGCGGATCGCCACCGCGCCGTCCGTCGCGTAGGCCGCGACGGTCGCCTCGTCGGGAAGGATCGCGTGCGAGACCGTCGGCATGCGCCCACCCTCCCGGTTCACAGAAGCCCGGCCGCGCCGCGGTCGAGATAGGTGTCGAGGAACTGATCGATGCGGGGATGGCGCGGTTTGCCGAAGACTTCGGCCGGCGCGCCCTCGACGAGCAGCTTGCCGTGATCGAGGAAGACGATCTTCGAGGCGACGGAGGCCGCAAAGCCGATCTCGTGGGTGACGACCAGCATGGTCATGCCGGTCTCGGCGAGCGAGCGCATGACGTTGAGCACCTCGCCGGTCAGCTCCGGGTCGAGCGAGGAGGTCGGTTCGTCGAACAGCATGATCTTCGGTTCGAGCGCCAGCGCCCGGGCGATCGCCACGCGTTGCTGCTGGCCGCCGGACAGTTCGCTCGGATAATGGGTGGCCCGCTGCGCCAGCCCCACCTTCTCCAATTGCGCCATCGCCTTTTCGGAGGCTTCGACGCGGCCGAGGCCGCGCACGGTGACGAGCGCTTCGGCGACATTGCCGAGCGCCGTCATGTGCGGCCAGAGATTGAACTGCTGGAAGACCATGCCGATCTTGGAGCGCACCTTGCGCAGGCTCGCGTCGGGCAGGCGCATCCGCACGCCGTCCGGATCCAGGCCGAAACCGAGCGGCTCACCGTCGATCTCGATGATCCCGTCGGTCGCCTCCTCGAGGAAGGCGATGCAGCGCAGGAGCGTCGACTTGCCGGAGCCCGAAGGGCCGAGCAGACAGGTCACCGCGCCGCGCGGCACGTCGAGATCGATGCCGGTGAGGACCGCCGTGGATCCGAAGCGTTTGACGACGCCGCTGACGCGGATGGCGGAAACGATGCTCATGAGTGGGCGAACCGATATCTGGAGAGGCGGGCTTCGGCGGCGCGTCCGACCGCGCCGCAGATCTCGACGAGCGCCCAATAGACGAGCGCCAGGATGGTGAAGCTCTCGACGAAGGCGTAGTCGCGGTTGCCGATGATGTCGACCTGGAACTTGAGCTCCTTGACCGAGATGATCGAGAGAACCGCCGTCTCCTTGAGCAACAGGATCGTCATGTTGACCATGCTCGGCAGGACCAACATGGTCATCTCGGGCAGGATGATGCGGCGAAGCGTCTGCCACCGAGTGAAGCCGACGGTCGTCGCCGCTTCGATATGGCCGCGCGGGATCGCCTCGAACCCGGCCCGGAACAGTTCCGAATAATAGGCGCTGCCATAGACGGTCAGGCCGAGCAGACCGGCGTGGAAGGGCTCGAGCGTCAGGCAGACCGAGCCGTCGCCGAGCGCGAGGCAGAGATAGGGGCCGCCGAAATAGAGCAGATAGGCCTGCACCAGGAACGGCGTGCCGCGGATCACCTCGACATGGGCCTTGAGCAACCAGTCGACCGGTTTCGGGCCGTAGCGGCGGGCCACCGCGATGAAGAAGCCGAGCGCCGCGCCGAGGACCGAGCCGACCAGCCACAGGATGATCGTGTTGGCGAGGCCGGAGAGGATGTTCCAGCCGTCGTCGCCGTGCAGATAGCCGAAGATCGAGGAGAGCGCGTTCATGCGTGGCCCCTCCGCGCCGCCCGTTCGGCCAGTTGGCCGAAGCCGGCGACCACGAGGTTGATGACCAGATAGACGAAGCCGGCGGCGGCGAAGATCGGCAGAGGCTGATAGGTCGACGAGGCGAGATCCTTGGCCATGGTGGTCAGCTCCACGACGCCGACCACCGAGATCAGCGACGAGGACTTGAGGATCATGATCGCCTCGCTGGTCAGGGCCGGCAGGGTCAGCCGCACCGCGATCGGCAGACGAATGCGCCGGAAGGTGGCGAAGGCCGAGAGACCGCACATGTCTGCGGCCTCGATCAGACCGCGCGGCACCGACTGGAAGCCGCCGCGCAGGATCTCCGCCTGATAGGCCGCGGTGCACAGCGACAGGCCGAGCACGGCCGCGACCGCGCTCGGCACGTTGAGGCCGATCTGCGGCAGCAGATAGTAGATGAGCAACAGCTGGATCAGCAGCGGCGTGCCACGGAAGAAGCTGACGAACAGACGCGCGGCGGCGGAGATCGGCCGGTTCGACGACAACACGCCGGCGCACACCGCCGCCGACACGAAGAAGCCGACGACGATCGAGACGGCGCTGTAGAGGATGGTCAGGCCGGAGGCTTCGACCAACAGCCAGAAGAGTTCCCAGGACATGGCGCAGCACCGCCTCTCACGCGGATCTCCGGCCGGCGGATCTCCGCGACGATCGCTCGTCACGCCTCCCGCGTCGACCGCGGGAGGCGCATTCGCTCGAAGGGGACGACCTCAGATCGCCGGATCCTTGACTTCGGCCGGGGTGTCGAACTCGACGCCGAACCACTTCTTCTGGATCTTGCCCATGCGCCCGTCGGCCTTGATCTTGGCCATGGCGGCGGCGACCGCGTCGTTGAGCGAGGCATATTCGGGCGCGGCGTTCTCCGGGAAGCCGAAGTAGGTCTTCACGCCGAAGGTCGGCTGAACCACCTCGAACACCGGGCTCGTCTGGGCGACGAAGGCGATGTTCGGCAGCGAGTTGGCGACGCCCGCGATGCGGCCGGCGGCGAGATCGGCGTAGGCTTCGTTGAAGCCGACGTATTCCTTCACTTCGCCCTGCTTGGGCAGCTTCTTGACGAACTCCTGCAGCTGAGCGAGCTGCGCCGTCGCCTTGCCGGCGCCGGTCGGCTTGCCGGCGATGTCCTCCGGCTTCATGATCGAGGCGTCGCCCTTCTTCTTCAGGATGGCGACGGTCGCCTCGGCGATCGGCGGCGAGAACTTGTAGCGCTCGAGCCGCTTCTTGGTGATCGTCGCCGGACCGGCGACGATGTCGAACTTGCCAGTCTCGAGGCCCGGCAGCACGCCGTCCCACGGCAGCGTCACCCACTCGATCTTGACGCCCATCTCCTTGCCGATCTCCTCGAAGAGATCGACGTTGAGGCCGACGTGCTTGCCCTTGTCGATGAAGTCGAAGGGCGCGAATTCGGTCTCGGTGCCGACCTTGAGGACCCCCGCCTTCTTGACGGTCTCGAGCACGTCGGCCGAGGCCGCGCTCGGCAGCGCCGTACCGAGAACGACGCCCGTCGCCAGGGCCAGAGACCAGTTGATGAGTGCACGCCTGTTCATGTGTCCGCTCTCCCGCTGGATTCGCTTCGACGATCCGACAAGGCCCGTCGCCTTTGTCTAGACATAATGCACATCAGGGAGAACCCCGATGTCAACAGCCCCCATGATGGGCATCGACGATCACTGCACAAAGTTTCGGCATAAGCAATTCACCTGAAGCGTTGCGCTCATCGTTTCGCAATCCTCGCGAGCGCCGCTCTCCAGGCCGCCTCGACCTCGACCCGCGCGACGTGGCGACCGTCGGCGACGACCCGGCGGCCACGCGCCCAGACGTCGCGCACCGGGTTTCCCGCGGCCGCGAAGATCCAGGCGTCGAGGACCGCGTCGCCGACCCGTCCGACCAGCGCCGGATGCTCGGCGTCGAGCGCGACGAGATCGGCCGGCGCGCCGACGGCGATGCGTCCGCCGCCGCCCCCGAGCGCCCCTGCGCCTCCTTCGGCCGCGCTGTCGAACATCGTTCGACCGGTCGAGCGCGGCGGCAGGGCCAGGCGATTGCGGGCGCGATCACGCAGACGTTGCGACTGTTCGAGCAGGCGCAGCTCCTGCGGCAGCGAGATCAGCACGTTCGAATCGGAGCCGACGCCGAACCGCCCGCCGGCCGCCAGATGTTCGACCGCCGGAAAGATCCCGTCGCCGAGATCGGCCTCGGTGATCGGGCACAGGCCGACGACCGCGCCGGCCGCGGCTATGCGGGCGACCTCCGTCGCATCGACATGGGTGGCGTGGACGAGGCACCAGTTCGGACCGACCTCGACCAGATCCATCAGCCGATCGACCGGCCGGCGGCCGGTGGCGGCGAGACAGTCCTCGACCTCGGCGGTCTGTTCGGCGATGTGGATGTGGACCGGGCCGTCGCCGTGGCGGGCGGCGAGTTCGACGAGCTCTTCCGCCGCGACGGCGCGCAGCGAATGCGGCGCGACGCCGATCCGCCCGCCGGGCAGTCGGGCGACATGGGCCGCCGCCGCTTCGACCAGCCGCGAGAAGCCGTCGAGATCGGTGACGAAGCGGCGTTGCCCCTCCCCCGTCGGCCGGCCGCCGAAGCCGCCGTGCGCATAGAAGACCGGCAGAAGCGTCAGTCCGATCCCGGTCGCCAGCGCGGCGCGGACCACCGCCGCCGACATCTCGGCCGGATCGTCGAAACCGCCGCCGTCGGGACGGTGGTGGACGTAGTGGAACTCGGCGACGCCGGTGAAGCCGCTCTCCAGCATCTCGACCTGCGCCAACGCCGCGATCGCCTCGAGATCCTCCGGCAGGATCGTCCGTGCGAAGCGGTACATCTCCTCCCGCCAGGTCCAGAAGTGATCGCTTGCTCCCTCGCCGCGCCGTTCGGTGAGGCCGGCGAAGCCGCGCTGGAAGGCGTGGCTGTGCAGGTTGCCGACGCCGGGCACGACGACGCCCGATACTCGCTCGTCCGACGCCGTCGGCGTCACGCCGACCTCGACGTCGGCGACGGCCCCGTCGACATGGACGACCCGAACGGCGTCGCGCCAACCTTCCGGCAACAGGGCGCGTTCGAGGAACAGACGATCCGACACGCGACATCTCCATCCAGCGATAAATATGTATAGGCATATTGACAGGACTGCGAACGTCTCGCAACCTTGGCGGCGAAGTCGGAGGATCCGCGGGCGTCGCCCTCGCGCCCATCCTCCCTCGGTCGGCCGGCGTGGTCGAGAGGCGCCCCATGAACGTCGAGACGCGATACGACACGATCTGGACCAACGCTCGCCTCGCCACGATGGCGGGCGACGCGCCGGGGCTCGGCGTCGTCGAGGACGGCGTCGTGGCGGCGCGCGACGGGCGCATCGCATATGCCGGCGCGCGGGGCGATCTGCCGGCCGGCGAAGCCGCGGCCGTCGTCGACTGCTCCGGGCGCTGGATCACCCCCGGCTTCGTCGACTGCCACACCCATCTCGTCTTCGCCGGCGACCGGGCCGGCGAATTCGAACGCCGCCTCGCCGGGGCGAGCTATGCCGACATCGCCGCATCCGGCGGCGGCATCGCCGCGACGGTCGCCGCCACCCGCGCGGCGAGCGAGGACGACCTCGTCGCCGCCGCCCTCCCCCGGCTCGATCGTCTGATCGCCGACGGCGTCACCACGGTGGAGATCAAGTCGGGCTACGGTCTCGACCTCGAAACCGAGCGCCGCTCGCTCGCCGCCGCCCGCCGGCTCGGCCGCGAGCGCGACGTCCGCGTCACGACGACCTTCCTCGGCGCCCACGCCCTGCCGCCGGAGGCGAAGGGCGACAAGGACGCCCACGTCGAGGCGGTGATCGCGATGTTGCCGAGGCTCGCTGCGGATCGGCTGATCGACGCGGTCGACGCCTTCTGCGAGGGGCTGGCTTTCTCGCCCGATCAGGTCGCCCGCATCTTCGAAACGGCGCACGCGCTCGGCCTGCCGGTGAAGCTCCATGCCGATCAGCTGTCGAACCTCGGCGGCGCCGGCCTCGCCGCCCGCTTCGGCGCGCAATCGGCCGATCATCTCGAATGGACCGACGCCGCAGGCGTCGCCGCCATGGCGAAGGCCGGGACGGTCGCGACCCTCCTGCCCGGGGCCTTCTACTTCCTGCGCGAGACGAAGCTGCCGCCGGTCGACCTCTTCCGCGCCCATGGCGTGCCGATGGCGGTCTCGACCGACTGCAATCCCGGCACCTCGCCGATGACCTCGCTGCTGCTCGCCATGAACATGGCCGCGACCTGCTTCCGCCTGACGATCGACGAATGCCTGCTCGGCGTCACCCGCCATGCCGCCGCCGCGCTCGGGCTCGACCACGAGATCGGCGCGCTCGAGGCCGGCAAGGCCTGCGATCTGGCGATCTGGTCGATCGAACGGCCCGCCGAACTCGTCTGGGCGCTCGGCGCCCTGCCCCTTCACGCCCGCATTCGAGGTGGACGATGATCGAACCCGTTGTGCTCACCCCCGGCGCGGCCCGCCTCGCCGATTGGGCCGCCATCCTCGACGGCGCGCCGGTCGCCCTCGACCCCGCCGCCTTCCCGGCGATCGAGGCCGGCGCGGCGGCGATTTCCGCGATCCTGGCGAAGGGAGAGCCCGTCTACGGCATCAACACCGGTTTCGGCAAACTCGCCTCGGTCCGCATCGCCGACGAGGATCTCGCCAAGCTTCAGCACAATCTGGTGATTTCGCACGCCTCCGGCGTCGGCGAGCCGCTCGCCCCTTCGATCACCCGCCTGATGATGGCGCTCAAACTCGCCAACCTCGGCCAGGGCGCCTCCGGCGTCCGCCCGGCGACGGCGCGCCTCCTCGAAGCGATGCTGGCGCGCGGCGTCGTGCCGGTGGTGCCGGCGCAAGGCTCGGTCGGCGCGTCCGGCGACCTCGCGCCCCTCTCCCACATGACGGCGGCGATGATCGGCGTCGGCGAAGCGCTCTTCGAGGGCGAACGTCTTCCCGCGGCGACGGCGCTCGCACGCGCCGGGCTCGAGACCGTCACGCTCGGACCGAAGGAAGGTCTCGCGCTCCTCAACGGCACCCAGTTCTCGACCGCCAACGCGCTCGCCGGCTTCTTCGCCGCCGAACGTCTGTTGCGCGTCGGCCTGATCGCCGGCGCCTTGACCACCGACGCCGCCAAGGGCTCCGACGGCCCCTTCGATCCCCGCATCCACGCCCTGCGCCGCCAGCCCGGTCAGATCGAAACCGCCGCCGCCCTGCGCGCCCTGATGGCCGGCTCGGCGATCCGCGCCAGCCACGTCGCCGGCGACGACCGCATCCAGGACCCCTATTGCCTGCGCTGCCAGCCGCAGGTGATGGGCGCAGCGCTCGACATCCTGCGCGGCGTCGCCGCGACGCTCGAATGCGAGGCGAACGGCGTCACCGACAATCCGTTGATCTTCGCCGACCCCGAGGGCGACGCGCACGAGGCGATCTCCGGCGGCAACTTCCACGCCGAACCGGTCGCCTTCGCCGCCGACATCACCGCGCTGGCGCTGTGCGAAATCGGCTCGCTCGCCGAGCGGCGCATCTCGATGCTGGTCGATCCGGTCCTGTCGCGCCTGCCGGCCTTCCTGACGCCGCGCCCCGGCCTCAACTCCGGCTTCATGATCCCGCAGGTGACCGCCGCCGCGCTCGTCTCCGAGAACAAGCAGATGGCCCATCCGGCCAGCGTCGATTCGATCCCGACTTCGGCCAACCAGGAAGACCACGTCTCGATGGCGGCGCACGGCGCCTACCGGCTCCATCGCATGGCCCGCAACGTCGCCAACGTGCTGGCGATCGAGTTGCTCGCGGCGGCGCAGGGCTGCGACTTCCTCGCCCCCCTCGTCTCCTCGACGCCGCTCGAAGCCGTGCGCGGCGCGCTGCGGGCGAAGGTCCCCGCGCTCGCCGACGACCGCTTCTTCGCCCCCGACATCGCCGCGATCGCCGATCTCGTCACCAACGGCGCGATCGAGGCGGCGGTCGCGCCGCTCGCTCTGCCCTCGATCTCGGAGGCGCGGCGATGACGGCGACCGACTGCGTCGTGGTCGAACGGGGCGAGGCCCCGCTCATCCTGTCGATGCCGCACGTCGGCATCGACCTTCCGGAGGCGTTCGAGGATCGTTTCGTCTCGCCCTGGCTCGCCCGGCGCGACGCCGATTGGCACGTCGAGAAGCTCTACGCCTTCGCCCGCGAGCTCGGCGCGACCATCGTGCGCGCCACCGTGTCGCGCTCGGTGATCGACCTCAACCGCGATCCCTCCGGCGCCTCCCTCTATCCGGGCCAGGCGACGACCGGGCTCTGTCCGCTCGACACCTTCGACGGCGAACCGCTCTATCGCGCCGGCGAAGAGCCGGGCGCCGATGAGATCGCGCGACGTCGCCTCGACTGGTTCGATCCCTATCACGCCACCCTCGCCGGCGAGATCGCGCGGCTGCGGGCGATCCATCCGAAGATCGTCCTCTACGACTGTCATTCGATCCGATCGACGATCCCCCGCCTCTTCGACGGCCTCCTGCCGCAATTCAACATCGGCTCCAACTCGGGCGCGGCCTGCGATCCGGCGTTGACCGCGGCGATCGAGGGCCCTTGTGCCGAGAGCGGCCTCGGCCACGTCGTCGACGGCCGTTTCAAGGGCGGCTGGATCACCCGGGCCTACGGCCGACCGACCGACGGCGTGCATGCGATCCAGATGGAGCTCGCCATCCGCGGCTATCTGCCCGAGCCGGAAGAGATCTCCCCGAGCAATTGGCCGGCCGCCTTCGATCCCGCGTTCGCCGCGCCGATCACACGGACGCTGCGCGCCGCTCTCGAGGGCGTGCTCGCCTTCGCCCGATCCGAACGTTGACTTCTTCGACCTTCCGAGGACACTGCTCATGACCCGCATCGACAACGAACGCATCGTGCGCGCGCCGCGCGGTCCCGAGATCTCGGCCGAGAGCTGGCTGACCGAAGCGCCGCTGCGCATGCTGATGAACAATCTCGACCCCGACGTCGCCGAACGGCCGGGCGAGCTCGTCGTCTACGGCGGCATCGGCCGCGCCGCGCGCGACTGGGAGAGCTTCGACCGCATCGTGTCGACCCTGCGCCGGCTGAAGGCCGACGAGACGCTGCTGGTCCAGTCCGGCAAGCCGGTCGGCGTCTTCAGGACGCACGCCGACGCGCCGCGCGTGCTGATCGCCAATTCCAATCTGGTGCCGCATTGGGCGAATTGGGAGCACTTCAACGAGCTCGATCGCAAGGGTTTGATGATGTACGGCCAGATGACGGCCGGCTCGTGGATCTACATCGGCGCGCAAGGCATCGTTCAGGGCACCTACGAGACCTTCGTGGAGGCCGGGCGGAAGCACTTCGGCGGCTCGCTCGCCGGCAAATGGATCCTGACCGGCGGCCTCGGCGGCATGGGCGGCGCGCAGCCGCTCGCCGCGACCATGGCCGGGGCCTCCTGCATCGCCGTCGAGTGCCAGCCGAGCCGCATCGACTTCCGCCTGCGCACCGGCTACCTCGACACCCGAGCCGACACGATCGACGAGGCGATGGCGATCGTCGAAAAGGCGGCGAAGGACGGCAAGCCGGTCTCGGTCGGCCTCCTCGGCAACTGCGCCGAGATCCTGCCGGAGATGCGCCGGCGCGGCATCCGCCCCGACTTCCTCACCGATCAGACCTCCGCCCACGATCCCGTCAACGGCTACCTGCCGGCCGGCTGGACGCTCGCCGAATGGTTCGATCGGCGCGAGAGCGATCCCAAGGGCGTCGCCAAGGCCGCCCGCGCCTCGATGGCGGTGCATGTGAAGGCGATGCTGGAGTGGCACGCCGAGGGCGTTCCGACGACCGACTATGGCAACAACATCCGCCAGATGGCATTCGACGAGGGCGTCACGGACGCCTTCGCCTTCCCCGGCTTCGTGCCGGCCTACATCCGCCCGCTGTTCTGCCGCGGCGTCGGCCCGTTCCGCTGGGCGGCGCTCTCCGGCGATCCCGAGGACATCTATCGGACCGACCAGAAGGTCAAGGAGCTGATCCCCGATGATCCGCACCTGCACAACTGGCTCGACATGGCGCGCGAACGCATCCATTTCCAGGGCCTGCCGGCCCGCATCTGCTGGGTGGGCCTCGGCGATCGCCATCGGCTCGGCCTCGCCTTCAATGAAATGGTCGCCAAGGGCGAGTTGAAGGCCCCGATCGTCATCGGCCGCGATCACCTCGATTCGGGCTCCGTCGCCTCGCCCAACCGCGAGACCGAGGCGATGATCGACGGCTCCGACGCCGTCTCCGACTGGCCGCTGCTCAACGCGCTGCTCAACTGCGCCTCCGGCGCGACCTGGGTGTCGCTGCATCACGGCGGCGGCGTCGGGATGGGCTATTCGCAGCACGCCGGCATGGTCATCGTCGCCGACGGCACCGAGGCCGCCGCCGCCCGGCTCGGCCGCGTCCTGTGGAACGACCCGGCGACCGGCGTGATGCGTCACGCCGACGCCGGCTACGACATCGCCCGCGACTGGGCGCGTGAAAAGGGCCTCGATCTGCCGGGGATCCTGGGATGAACGAGGCCGGCCCGTCCGCCGGACGTCCGCTCGCCGGCGTCCGCATCCTCGACTTCACCCGCGTGCTCTCCGGGCCTTATGCGACCGCGCTCCTCGCCGATCTCGGCGCGGACGTGATCAAGGTCGAGAGCCCCGGCGGCGACGACTATCGCCACGTCGGGCCGTTCCTTTCGGACGGCTCCTCGGCGATCTTCGAGGCGGTCAACCGCGGCAAGCGCGGCGTCGTCCTCGACCTGGCCACGGCCGAGGGCAGAGCCCTCTCGGTGGCGCTCGCCCGCGCCGCCGACGTGGTCGTCGAGAACTTCCGCCCCGGGGTCGCCGACAAGCTCGGCATCGGCTGGACCGCGCTCTCGGCGGAGAACCCGAGGTTGATCCATGCCTCGATCTCCGGCTTCGGCCAGACCGGACCGGACGCCCGCCGCCCCGCCTACGACATCGTCGTGCAGGCGCTCTCCGGCCTGATGCACGTGACCGGTGAACCCGACGGCGAGCCGACGCTGGTCGGCGAATCGATCGCCGACGTCGTCTCCGGCCTCTTCGCCGCCCTCGGGATCGCCGCCGCCCTCGCCGAACGCGCCACGACCGGGCGCGGTCGCCGGATCGACGTCTCGATGTTCGATGCGTTGATGGCGCTGCAGCCGCTCGTCGTCGCCCGGTGCCTGACCACCGGCGAGGCCCCGATGCGGGTCGGCAACCGCCATCCGCTCTCCGCGCCCTTCGGCGCCTTTGCGGCGGGTCGCGGCGCCTTCGTCGTCGCAGTGCTCAACGAGAAGCTCTTCTCGGCGCTCTGCGAGACGATCGGCCGCCCCGAACTCGCCGGCGATCCGCGCTTCTCAAGCGATCCCGACCGTCTCGCCAACGAAGCCGACCTACGCGCCGCGATCGAGGCCTGGGCCGCCGATCTCTCGGCGGCGGAGGCCGTCGCACGGCTCGACGTCGCCGGCGTCCCCTCGGCGGAAGTCGCCGACACCGCCGCGGCCCTCGCCGGGGCCGAAGCGCGCGGTCGCCCGATCACCCAGACCGCCGAGCGCGCCGGCGCCGCCGCGCAACGCGTGCCCGAACAGCCGATCCATTTCGACGGCGCAAGCCGCGGCCTGACCGCCGCCGCGCCCCGCCTCGGCGAGCACGACGCCCTGCTCGACGCGCCCGAAGCCGCCTGGACCTCCAGCCCCGCGGAGCCCACCCGATGAGCCGTGCCCATGCCGACGCCGACCTTCTCGCCGGCGTCGAGGCCTTCGCCCGCGAGGTTCTCGCGCCCGCCGCCGCCGAGATCGACGAGACCGGCCGCTTCGCCGGTTGCCATCTGCCGGCGCTCGCCGAGATGGGCCTGATGGGCCTCAACCTCGGCGTCGACGACGGCGGTCTCGGCGTCGATCCCTGGACCCTGTTCGAGGCGATCGCGACCGTCGCCGGCGCCTGCGGCTCGACCGCCTCGATGGTGACGGCCCATTACCTCGCCACCGATTCGATCGTCCACGGCGGCTCGCCCGAGCAGCGCCGCCATTGGCTGCCGCGCGCCGCCGCCGGCGAGATCCTCGGCGCCTTCGCGCTGACCGAACCCGGCGCCGGTTCGAACCCCGCCGACATGACGACCCGCGCCACCCGCGAAGGCGAGGGATGGCGGCTGAAGGGCGTCAAGTGCTTCATCTCCAACGCCGCCCACGCCGACTTCCTGGTCGTCTACGCCAAGACCGATCCGGCCGCGGGCGCGCGCGGCATCTCCACCTTCTTGGTCGACCCGAAGGCCGGCGGCGTCGGCTTCGGCGCGGCCGAGCGCACCATGGGTCTCAAGGGCGGCCACGTCTTCGAGGTGACGTTGGATTGCCTCGTGCCCGACGAGAACCGGCTCGGCGCGCCGGGGTCAGGTTTCCGCACCGCGCTGAAGACGCTCGACGCCGGCCGGCTCGACATCGCCGCCTGCGCGATCGGCGTCGCCGAAGCGGCGTTCCGCGCCGCCCTCGACTGGTCGAAGACCCGCATCGTCGACGGCCGACCGATCGCCGAGTTCCAGGGCATCCAGTGGAAACTCGCCGACATGGCGGTCGACCTCGCCGCCTCGCGCGGCCTCGCCGACGCGGCGACCGGCAAGCGGGCGAAGGGCGAACGCTTCTCGCTCGAGGCCGCGATGGCCAAGCTGCACGCCTCGGAAATGGCCGGCCGCGTCACCGACGCCGCCCTCCAGATTCACGGCGGATGGGGCTATACGCGCGATTTCCCACTCGAGCGCTGGGCCCGTGACGTCCGCATCCTGCGCATCTACGAGGGCTCCTCCGAGATCCAGCGCAACATCGTCGCGCGGACGTTGCTCGCCTGACGAGGCGACACGCCGCCTTTACGAACCGGTCCGGCGCGGCGACACTGGCCGCACCGATCGACCTCTCGATCGACCTCCGGGAAGGGACCGTCCATGCGGGTGTTGCGTCTCGCCGATCTCGTCGCCGAACCCTGGAAGAACGGTCGCGGATCGACCCGCGAATATCTGGTCCACCCGCCCGGCGCCGCTGTCGACGCCTTCTTCTGGCGGGTCAGTCGGGCTCGGGTCGATCGGCATTGCGCCTTCTCGCTGTTCCCCGGGATCGATCGCACCTTGACGGTCGTCGAAGGCGACACCATCGACCTCGGCTTCCGCGACCGGATCGTTCGTCTCGATCGCGCCACCCCGCCCTATCGTTTTCGCGGCGAAGAACCGATCCTCTGCCGCATCCCCGGCGAAGCGATCGAGGATCTCAACGTCATGACGGCGCGCACCCATTGGCGTCACGACGTGACGCGCCGCGCGATCGACAAGGCGACGCCGATCGATTTCGACGGAGACCATGCCCTCGTCGTCGCCGTGTCGGCCCTGCGCGTCGCAACCGCCGACGCGAAGGTCGATCTCGCCGCCGGCGACGCGATCCATCTCGACGGACCGACCCGGCTCGAACTCGCGCCGATCGACCAACCGGGCGAGGCGCTCCTCGTCCGCCTCGATCACGTCGCCGCGCCGCTTGCCTGACGGTCAGCCGACCTTGCGGCCGCCGATCGACGGCGAGAACACCATCAGCGACAGGATTTCGAACAACACCTGCGCCGCGGCATGCGCCGTCGTGGTGTTGGCGTCGTATTGCGGCGCCACTTCGACGACGTCGCCGCCGACGATGTTCAATCCGGCGAGGCCGCGCAGGAACTCCAGGATCTCCCGCGTCGACGGACCGCCGACCTCCGGCGTGCCGGTGCCCGGCGCGAAGGCCGCGTCGAGACAGTCGACGTCGAAGGAGACGTAGACCTGGGCGTCGCCGACCACTTCGCGCGCCTTGGCGATGATCGCCGGAATGCCGAGGTGCGGCATCTCCTCGGCATGGATCACCGTCATCCCGCTGTCGTAGGAGAATTCCCAGATGTATTCCGACGCGCCGCGAATGCCGATCTGGATCGTCTTCGTCGGATCGACGACGCCTTCGAGCACCGCCTCGCGGAACGGCCCGCCGTGGTGGAACTTCGAATAGTCGAACGGCCCGCCGGTGTCGCAATGGGCGTCGAGATGGATCAGCGCCACCGGTTTGTCGCGACCGAGCGCCTTCAGGACCGGCAGGGTGATCGAATGATCGCCGCCGACGCCGAGCGGCGCGACGCCGGCCGCGACGATCTCCTTCACATAGGTCTCGATGTCGTCATGGCACATCTCGAGGCTGTAGCGCGACCGGAAGATCACGTCGCCGATGTCGGCGACGCGCAGATCCTTGGTCGGCATGCACTTCAGGACATGCTCGTAGGGCCCGATCCGTTCGATCGTGCGCACCGCGCGCGGCCCGAAGCGGGCGCCGGGGCGGTTGGTCACGCCGAGATCCATCGGCATGCCGTAGAGCGCCACCTGCAGATCGCCGAAGTCGGCGTTCGGCATGGTGATCTGGTGATGCGGCGCGGCGAGAAAAGTCGGGACGCCGACGAACGGCGCGGCGCGCGTGCCGTTCGCGTCGATGAAGGCGGCGGCGACCCGGGCGCGCTCGGGATCGTGGATCGCGCCGTTCGAGAGATCGCCGTATTTGGCGCGCAACCGAGCCAGTTCCATGTCGTCGAACATCTCGTCTCCTCTTCGGACCTCCCCGCGGCGTGGGGCGTCGCTTTCATCGGCGCGCCCGAAGCGCGAGCAGCCATGGATCGTTCGGGGCGACCTCTGTCGAAGGATCTCCGAACGCCGATCGACGACGCATTCCGTGAGCAGGGATGCCGACCACGGACCGCGCTTCGGCTCCGGAACGGTCAATATAGGCACATCCTCCCAGGTTGACGATTTCCCCGCTCGCGGACCCGGTCTGCGTTCGCACGTTCGTCTTCGAAGCCGGCGCGCCCATCACCTGCCCCCCCCGACGGTCGGCGGGAGATCGTCTTGCTCTGCGTGGAGGTTGAACGTCGAACGGCCCCGATCTTTTGGACC
>JAJTBO010000015.1 GCA_021286855.1 Hyphomicrobiales bacterium
GCTCAAGGCGAGCAACGCCGCCCTCCCTATTTCAACATCGACCGGGACATCCCCGTTGTCGATCGACCTGATGGATAGTGGGTCCGTGAGGAAGTGGCAAGCGTCGAAGTCGTGAAGAAGCCCAGGGTCGAGACGATCTCGACCGAGCCCTGGAGCGGCACATACATGTCGAGTTGGTCGTCAACCATGTCGCGCGCGTCCTCTCGTCGGTCTTCCTCCTCGTCGGCGAGACGGGCGCTCCGGCGACCGTCGTCGAGTTTGCCGACCTGACACGTCGATCGCGGGGGATCGTCTCCTGCCGTCCTCGTGTCGTCTGCTCGTTCCGGTGAGCAGCGCTGGTCTTCATTCGAGGGGCTTCACTCTATCGACGCGGCGTCTCTCTCGAGGCCACTCTCGCCTCCACGGTCTCTCATGAACCTCGGGCGAGGCTGCGATGAGGTGATGGAGCGCCCGACGGATGTCGTCGCCCTCGTGCTCCCGGCGGCGCGGGCGAAACGTCACAGCGCGACGTGGGATCGACCGGCTCAACCGCCGCCTTTGCGAAAGACGAGATGAAAGCGGGCGAGGAAGGCGGCGATGGTCGCTTCGTCGTCGCCGGCGATCGAGAGCGTGACGTCGGCGATCGCGAACCGGATCGGCCCGAAGCCGCGTTCGCGCGGCCGTCCGAGCGTCATCGACCACGGCGCGGCGTCGGAGCCGAAACGGCCGGCGACGGTCGCGCCGTCGTGGCTGATCGGCCGATCGGGGTCGAGATGGGCGGCCAGACGGACCATTTCCGCTTCGCTCAACGCCATCTCGAAGGCGAAGACGCGCTCCGTTGGACGCTCCCCCTCTTCCCTCATCTCAGCCGCCCGCGATCGGTGGCCAGATCGACAGGGCCTCGTTCGGGGCGAGCGCCCGGTGCGCCCGTTGATCCGGCGGCACGAAGGCGCCGTCGATCAGGACGATGGCGCACAGCGCCTCCGGCAGGCCGAGAGCGACGACGATGTCGGCCGGCGTCGCGCCGGCCGGCACCGACAAGCGGATCTCGTTGCGGCGCGCGCCCTCCGGCAGCCAGCGCTCCAGCATGGCGAAGAGCTTCAGCGTCACCTCGATGGCCGCGCCGCCGGCCGGAGCCCTGGCGATGGCGAGACTGTGGATCATGCGCGCCTCCTCGAGCGACGCCTCGCCCCGCTCAGGCCAGCGACAGAGCGGTCGCGAGATAGGCGTCCATGAACTTGTTCGGATCGGCCTGCAGCCGCGCCTTCCAGTCCGCGCCGAGCTTCGCCCCGGTCTGGATCAGGCCGCGCAGCGCCCCGATGTGATGGGTCCGCCCGACCACCGTCGCGCCGATGATGCGGTCGTCCTGGAACTCCAGTCGGATATAGGAATGCGCCGCCTCGTCGACCACTTCGACGTGGTCGCCGCCCTCCGCCCCCCACCATTGGCCGTAGGAGGTCGAGATCAGGCCGAAGGTCTCCAGCACGTTCATCCGGAGGCCGCCGCGGGTGCGCGCCGCGCCGCCGGCCATGTTCGCGCCGGCGACCAGCGCCTGATCGGCGGCGTTCGGCTGGATCGCGTTGACCATCAGCTCGCCGGTCGAGAAGTCGACCGATTCGGTGCAGTCGCCGGCCGCGAAGACGTCCGGCGCGGTCGTCCGCATGTGATCGTCGACGACGATGCCGCCGAGTTTGCCGATCTCGACGCCGGAGCCTCTCAGATAGTCGATCGCCGGGGCGACGCCGGTGGCGCAGATGACGAAGTCGAACAGCCGGGTCGAGCCGTCGCCGAAGGTCACCTGGACCCGCTCCTTGGTGTTCTTCGCCTTGTAGACCAGCGACAGCAGGCCGGCGTGCGGCACGTTGGCCTCGATCGCCGTGACCCTGGTCGAGGTCAGCACCTCGACGCCGGACTTCTCGCTCCACGAGCGGATCAGCGCCGAGGCCTTCGGCGTCATCATCCGCGGCACCATCCGATCGCCCATTTCGACGACGGTGAGCGACCCGCCGGTCTTGCCGACCGCGTTGGCGATCGCCTCCATGATGATGCAGCCGATGAAGCCGGCCCCCATCTGCAACACCTTCGCCCCCGGCCTCAGCCGATCGAGGATGGCGCGGGCGTCCTGCAGCGTCCAGCAGGAGACCACTTCCGGCAGATGCATGCCCGGGATCGGCGGCCGAACGGGCCGCGAGCCGGTGGCGAGCAACAGCCGATCGTAGGGCAGGACCTCGCCGTTCGACAACGTCACCGACTTGGCGTCGGCATCGATCGAAGAGGCTCGGGCCTCGACCAGTTCGATGCGGTTGTCGATCCAATGGTTGCGGTCGTGCCGAAGCAGCGTGCCGGATTCGGCGATCTTGCCTTCCAACAGATAGGGGATCGCCATGCGCGAATAGGGCCGCTCGTGCTCGTCGCCGACCACGGCGATCGCGTCGTGCGGGCGCATCTTGCGGATGGTTTCGGCGGCGACCACACCGGTCGGCCCGTTGCCGAGAATGACGTGCTTCATGGGCGGGGTCTCGCGAAGGGACTGACGCCGGCGCGACCCTCCTCCCGAGGCGGGAGCCGAAGGGCTGTCGCGGGCGTTCCGGGTCGGGGGCGGGACGGCCCGAAGCCGTCCCGCGCCGGATCACAGGCCGAGGCGCGCGCGCGTCTCGGGCGTCGGAATGCCGTCCGGGGTCCAGCCGCGCTCGGCGTAGTATTCGGGCAGCATCTTGTCGAGGCCGTTGACCAGACCCTTGGCCGGACCGGTCTTGGCCGGCTCGGTGGTCAGGCGCTTCGGCAGCGTGTCGTCCTTCGAGGTGAAGCCGGCCGCGTTGTTGAACATGCGCTCCATGTTCCAGATGCGCTCGCCGACGACGTTCAGGTTCTCCAGGCTCCAGTCGCCCTCGCAGGCCGCCTGAAGCTGCGGCGCCACGTCGACGAGGCTCCAGGCGAAGGAGGTGAAGAGGCAGATGCCGGCCGAATCGAACACCGCCGTCGCGTCCTGGAACGCCTTGACGAGGCCCGCCTTGCCGTCGGTCGCCAGCGGATCGGTCTTGATCGGAATGCCCAACACTTCCGAGGCGACGGTGTAGGACCGCAGATGGCAGGCGCCGCGGTTCGAGGTGGCGTAGGTCAGGCCCATGCCCTGGATGCCGCGGCTGTCGTAGGCCGGGAATTCCTGACCCTTGACCGACATCGACAGCTCGGGATGGCCGTATTTCTCGGTCAGCCGCTTCGAGCCGAGGCCCATCTCCTTGCCGAAGCCCTCGCCGGTGGCGGTCTTCTCGGCGAGGAAGGTCAGGGCCTTGGCCGAGCCGAACGGCGCTTCGATGCCGATCTGCTCCTTGGTGAGCACGCCCATCTCGTAGAGCTCCATCACCGCGCCGACGGTCGCGCCGAACGAGATCGGATCGAAGCCGTCCTCGTTGGCGAGGAAGTTGGCGTAAGTGAGCGCCTCGAGGTCGTTGACGCCGTTGGCCGCGCCGAGCGCCCAGGCCGCCTCGTATTCGAGACCGCCCGACGCGCCCCAGTACTGCGGCCGGTTCTCGACCGTGTAGTGGCCCTTGTCCATCTGGGAGATGCGGCCGCAGGCGATGGTGCAGCCGAAGCAGGCCTGATTGGTGACGAGATTGGCCTTGCCGTCGGTCGGCCGCTTCTCGGCCATGGCTTCGGCCGAGATGTCGCGCGCCCCTTCGAACTGAACGTCCTTGTGGTTCCGGGTCGGCAGCGCGCCGATCTCATTGATCACGTTCATCAACACCTGGGTGCCGTAGGCCGGCAGGCCCTGGCCGGTGACGGCGTTGTCGGCGAGCACCTTCTTGGCCGCCTTGGAGGCGTCGAAGAAGGCCTTCGGGTCACGAATGTTGCCGACGCCGACGGTGCCGCGCACCGCGATCGCCTTGAGGTTCTTCGACGCCATCACGGTGCCGACGCCGGAGCGGCCGGCGGCGCGATGCAGGTCGTTCACCACCGCCGCATAGAGGCAGCCCTTCTCGGCCGATCGGCCGACCGACGAGACGCGCATCAGGGGATCCTGATGCTTGGCCTTGAGATGCTCCTCGGTGTGCCAGACCGAGGTGCCCCAGAACTCGGCGGCGTCCTCGATCGTCACCTCGCCGTCGCGCACCAGGAGATAGACCGGCTTCGGCGACTTGCCTTCGAAGACGATCATGTCCCAACCGGCCATCTTGAGCTCCGCGCCCCAGTAGCCGCCGGAGTTCGAGCAGGCGATCGCGCCGGTCAGCGCGCCCTTGGTGATGACGGTGTAACGACCTCCGGTCGAGGCCATCGTGCCGGTCAGCGGCCCGGTGGCGAAGATCAGCTTGTTGGCCGGCGAGAGGGGATCTACGCCGGCGCCGACCTCTTCGATGAAATATTTGGTGCCGAGCCCGCGCGAGCCGAGATACTCCATCGCCCACTCCATGTTGAGCGGCTCGGACGTCACGGTGCCGGCGGTCAGGTCGACGCGCAGAATCTTGCGTTGCCAGGACATGGGATCCTCCTCGTCGTCTTCAGGCGGTGGGGGCGTTGGTGTCGAGCTTTTCGGCCCAGGCGCGCATGCGGTCGAGCCCCGTCCAGCTGGCGTCGACGAAGGTGATCGCTCCCGTCGGACAGGCCTCGGCGCAGGCCGGTTTGCCGGCGCACAGGTCGCACTTCTGCACCTTGCCGGTGTCGGCGACGTAGTTGATCGTTCCGAACGGGCAGGCGATCGTGCAGACCTTGCAGCCGACGCAGGTGGTCTCGTTCACCACCTTGGCCCCGAGCGCCTTGTCCTCGTGGATGGCGCCGACCGGGCAGGCGTGCATGCACCAGGCCTCGGCGCACTGGGTGCAGGTATAGGGCACCTTGCGGCCGGTCGAATGGAAGTCGAAGACCTTGATCCGCGACTTCGACGTCGCGAAGACCCCGTGGTTTTCGTAGGAGCAGGCCATCTCACATTGCAGGCATCCGGTGCATTTCGATGCGTCGATGTGCAGGGAGTTCATCATGGATCTCGGCCTCCTCCTCGTGCGACGAATCGTTCATCCGCGCGCCGGTCGAGAGCCGCGGATGTAGATTCGTTGTGTTTTTGGGAACTAAGCGGCGTCGCCGCAGTCGTTCCCTCCCTACATCGTTATGTTCGAACGTACAAAGCGCTCGAACGACGTTTTTCAATCGAGTAGATATTCACCGAGACCGAGGAATTTTGCAAATGTTACAATCTGCATATTCCATCGGTCGGCCGAGAGAGTCCCGTCGAGCGGTCGGCCGGCCGGCCGATCGTCCCGCTTGCGTCGCGGCGGGAATGCTTGTCTGCTGGGCGCACCGCGACCCCTGTTTCGGTCGGAGCCCGCCATGATCGCCGTTCGTCTGTTTCTCAAACTCGATTCCGAGACCCGCATCGGCCATGGCAAGGTGGCCCTGCTCGAGGCGATCGCCGAGACCGGTTCGATCTCGGCGGCCGGGCGACGGCTCGGCATGACCTATCGCCGCGCCTGGGAGCTCGCCGACCACCTCAACAAGGCCTTCGGCCAGCCGCTGGTCTCCGGCCAGAGCGGCGGCGCCGGCGGCGGCGGCGCGCAATTGACCGACCTCGGCCGCGAGGTGGTGGCGCGTTACCGCGAGCTCCAGGCGGCGACCGAAGCCGCCGCCGCGCCGCACGTCGACGCCCTCGCCGCGCTGATGGCGAGCGCCGCCGCGCAGGACGGGCTCGACGACGGCTGCTGAGGCGGCCTCACGCCGGACGGAAGCCGAGGTCGGCGAGCGCCGACCTGACGCCGTCCTCGGCGAGGAGATCGAAGAAGGCGCGGACCGCCGGCCGATCCGCCCGCGCGAGCGGCGTCGCGAAGTCGTAGTGCTCCTCGCCGTAGGGCAGGAAGGCGAGCCCTTCCGCCCGCGCCGCCGCCTCGATCGCCAGGCCCCAGTCGGCCGTGCCGCGCGCCACCGCCACCGCCACCGCGCCGTGCGAACGCGGCTGGTTGTGCCAGCCCGGCGGCCGCCGACCGCCGAGCAGGCGGTCGATCAGGATGCGCGTGCCTGCGCCGGGGTTGCGGTTGACCATGACCACGGACGGATCCGCGAGCGCGGCGGCGATCGCCTCTTCGACGCTTCGGCCTTCGAAGCGGACGTCGCCCGGCCGGTAGAGGAGGCCCTGCGTGCGTCGCCAGCCCTCGCGCAACGCCAGCCCGTCGCTGAGGAACGGCCGATTCCATTCTCCCGTCGCCGCGTCCATCAGATGCATCGGCGCGACGTCGCATTCGCCGCGCCGCGCCGCCTCGAGCCCGCCCGTCGAGCCCAGCGCCAGGATCCGCACGCGGAAGCCGCGCGCCGTCAATGCGTCGACGATCGGCTCGAGCCCGACGCAATGTGAGCCGGCGATCACCAGATCCGGCAGCCGCGTGTCGGGATCGAACAGCGTCACCTCGGCGCTCGCACCGGCCGGCAAATGATCGGCGAGCGCGTCGATCGCGACGAAGCCGTCGGCCTGGGCGAAGGCGGAGATCGACCCGGAGCCCTTGAAGACCGGATGCGCCACCGTCGCGCCGTCGTCGCCTTCGGCGAGCGACACCATGACGAATTCGGTGCGGCCGCGGTCCGAAGGCACCCGCACCGGGACCGTCGCCTCGACCTTCTCGTCGGCGCGCGGCGAAAGCCCGGCCAGCCGGCGCAGCGACGGCACGACGAATTCGTGGAAGGTGAACATCGCCGAGGCGGGGAAGCCCGGCAGCACCACCACCGCCTTGCCCTGCGCCACCGCCAGACACAGCGGCTTGCCCGGCTTCAGCGCCACCCCGTGGACGACGACGCCGGGATCGCCGAGTTCGCCGACGAGCCGAGCGGTGTAGTCGCCCGCGCCCTTCGAGGTGCCGCCGGACAGCACGATCATGTCGCAGGTCGAAAGCGCCTCGGCGAGCGCGGCGCGCAACGCCGCCTCGTCGTCGCGGATCGAGCCGAACGTCACCGCCTCGCCGCCGTTCTCGGCGACGGTCGCCGCGACGATCGGGCCGTTGGTGTCGTAGATCGCGGCCGGCGGCAGCGGCGCGCCGGGCGGGACGAGTTCGTCGCCGGTCGAGACCACCGCCACCTTCGGCCGCCGGAAGACCGGAACCTCGCCGATGCCGGACGCCGCCATCATGCCGATCTCGCGCGATCCGATCGTCGCGCCGCGCCGGAGGAAGACCTCGCCGCGGCCGAGATCCGAGCCGGCGAAGGCGACGTTCTGCCCGGAGGCGGCCGGCCGCCGCACGAGGACGTCGCCCGCCTCCGTCGGATCGGTCCATTCGACCGGCACGACCGCGTCGGCCCCGCGCGGCAGCGGTCCGCCGGTGGCGATCACCGAGGTTCGCCCGGCCTCGACGGTCACCGCCGGCAGTCGGCCGCAGGCGATGGTCTCGCCGGTCGGGCGCAGCGTCACCGGGGCCGCCTCGGTCGCGCCGGCCACGTCCTCGGCGCGCACCGCGAAGCCGTCCATCGTCGATCGGTCGAAGGGCGGCACCTCGATCGCCGGCGACAGGCTCCGCGCGGCGACCCGGCCGAGGCTCGCGCCGAGCGGCACGGTCTCGATCCCGACCGGGACGGCGGCGAGCGCCGTTTCGAAACGGGAAAGCGCCTCGTCGCGACCGAGGATGGTGAGGAACTGGTTCTGCTTCACGCCGTCGCTCCATGGGGTCGAAGGGGGGCGAAGGGCATCGCCCGCGCGGTGATCGTCGTCGCCTCGCCGTGGCCTTCGTTCTCCGGACCGAGGTCGATCCAGGCGTCGGCCCGCGCGATCGCCGTCCAGGTCGGTCGGCCGGTCGCCAGCGGTTCGAACGCCCCCGCCGCGTCGCGGGCCAGAAAGGCGAGTTCGGTGAAGCCGATCTGCGAGACGATCTTGCGGGCGAGCCGCCCCTCGACGCGGTCGACGGTCGGCGCTTCGCCGGCGAGCCGCGCGATCATCGGTTCGATCAGGACGAGCGCGGCGACAAGCGCCTCCTCCGGCCGTTCCGGCAGGACGAGCGCCGGTCGGCCGGCGATCTCGCCCCAGGCGACCGCCTCGCATCCGACCAACGCCAGCCCGCCGCCGTCGACGCGGCCTCTCTCGCGCAGGAAGGCGAGCGCCGGATCGGACGGATCGAGATCGCCGCGCCCGAGGAGCAGCACGAGATCGACCTCGGTCGGAACGGCGATGTCGAACGTGTCGATCGAGGTCGCGGTGAGACCGGCCCCGAGCAGATCGGAGAGGGCGTTCGCGCCGGCGCGGCCGCGGATCTCGCCGTCGTGGAGGACGAGGAGATGCGGCCGCCGCACGGCGATCGTCTCGAGCCCGGCGGCCGCGGCGATGAGGGCCGCGATCCGTGTCAGGCGGGTTCCCGCCGCCGCGATCGGCGCATCCCTCATGGCGCAGAAGCCGCGCGGCATCAGGTCGGCGCCCGGCGACAGCGCGGTCTGCACGAGGACGCCGGCGGGGGAGGGCGTCGCGGCGTCGAAGCGCAGCACGGCGTCGAAGGGCGGTTCGACCGGCGCGCCGGGCTCGACCGGCGACGCGGCGACGAGCTCGATCGGCGCATAGGGCGACGCCCCGATCGTCTCGCTCGAGCGGACCGCGAACCCGCGCGCGAGCGCGATCGGCGCTTCCGGTTCGTCTCGTGGAAAAGCAACGTCGGTGGCGAGGACGGCGCCGACCCCATCCCTCGGGGCGAGGCCTTGCGCCTCGACCGGGACGAGCCCGGCGAGGAGGCGCTCGCGCAGCCGTTCGACCGAGGTCAGCGTCGCGCCGAACGGCGTCGACGGCGTGGCCGGTCCCTTCGGCGATCTTCGTGCGATCCTCACCCCGACAGCTCCGTTGGGTCGTATCCGGCGAGACTGGCACAGAGCGTCCCGCCGATCCATCGCTCTCGGCGGGCGTTCCCCCGGCCCTGCGCGCGACCGACGCATCGCCATTGACGCGGGTCAAGCGCGACGATCGCGGCGTCGGCTAGTCTTGCGGCCTTCGCCGAGGGAGGGAGACGACGAGATGGACGAGGCGATCGGCACGAACGGTCCCGCCGCCACGATCGGCCACAACGCCGGCGTCGTCTCGATCACGGTCGAGATCCGGCTGTTCAACAGCCTGACCCGTCACGCCGGCCCAGACGGCCCGGTGCGGCGTCTGGAGCTTTCGGCCGGCGCGACCGTCGGCGACGTCGTCGATCGTCTGCGCCTGCCCGTCGCCGACGTCTTCCTGGTGCTTCTGAACGGCCGCGACGTGACGCCGGGCCTCTACCGCGGCGGCTCGATCAACCGCGACGCCGTCCTCGACCATGGCGACGTCCTCGCCTTCTCCGGCCCGGTCCCCTATTCCTTCGGCTTCGGCGCGCCGGTGGTGTGAGCGCGAGACCCGACGTCGACCACGTTCGGTCGGACTACGGGTTTCCACCTCTCCTGTCGGACCCGCGCCGGCGCTAGTCTCCGCCGAAAGACGGACGGAGCCCGGCATGGTTGCGCTCAGACTGCAGATTCGCGTCTCGGCGGACGTGCGAATCGGCCACGGCAAGATCCAACTCCTCGAAGGCGTCGATCGATACGGCTCGATCTCGGCCGCCGCGCGTGCGCTCGGCATGAGCTACCGACGCGGCTGGGAGCTGATCGACCACATGAACACAGCCTTCGGTCGTCCGGTCGCGGTTGGAACCACCGGAAGCACCGGCGGCGCCGAGCTCACCGACCTCGGCCGTGACATTGTGGCGCGGTGGCGCCTCCTCGAGCAAAAAGTGTCGCAGATTGCGACGGACGATGTCGCGTATTTCGACGAGTTGCTTCAGGACCCGTCCGAGCAAAGCTCCTGATCGAGAAATCGTCTCCGTTTGGGACCAAGTGACGGCCAGGTCGAGACGCCGATCGATGCTTCGATTGTGCTGCGTCTCGCATAATAAGATCGAGTGCGAATTCCAATCGAACGAGGTTCGGGTCTTTCATCCGGGCCATCGATGGTCGAACGAATGCGACGCCGGAACGGACGACCATCCCGTCGAAGGCGGCGTCGAGACGGCTGGAGTTCGCCATGCACAAGATCTTTCGCATCGACATGACCGACCTGAAGGCGACGGTCGAAACGGTTCCCGAGGCCTGGGCCGGTCTCGGTGGGCGCGCGCTCACCTCGACCATCGTCGCGGCCGAAGTGCCGCCGACCTGTCACCCGCTCGGCCCGAACAACAAGCTGGTCTTCGCGCCGGGCCTCCTGTCGGGCACGGCGGCGTCGAACGCCGGCCGCTTCTCCTGCGGCGCCAAGAGCCCGCTGACCGGCGGGATCAAGGAATGTTCGGCCGGCGGTTCGGCCGGCCGCATCATCGCCCGCCTCGGCATCAAGGCGATCATCCTCGAAGGTCAGCCGAAGGGTGAGGGCTGGTACGGCCTGATCGTCCGCAAGGACGGCGTCGAGATCGTCCCGGAGACCGAAACCCTCGGCAAGGGCAACTTCGCGGTGGTCGAGGACCTGACCGCCCGCCTCGGCGAGGACTTCGGCGTCATCACCCTCGGCCCGGCCGGCGAGCACCTGATGGCGGTCTCCGACATCTCGGTGAAGGACCCCGACGGCAAGCTGCGCAGCTTCGGCCGCGGCGGCCTCGGCGCGGTGATGGGCTCGAAGCGCGTCAAGTTCATCGCCATCGACCCCGAAGGCGTCGCCAACCTCGCCATCGCCGATCCGGCGGCGTTCAAGGTGGCCAACAAGGCCTTCACCAAGACCTTGAACGACCATCCGGTCTCCGGCCAGGGCCTGAAGAAGTACGGCACCGCGGTCCTCGTCAACATCATCAACGAAGCCGGCGGCCTGCCGACCAAGAACTTCACTTCCGGTCAGTGCGACCACCACGACCAGATCTCCGGCGAACAGATGTACGACAACATCGTCGCCCGCGGCGGCGAGCCGACGCACGGCTGCTCGGTCGGCTGTCAGATCCAGTGCTCGCAGGTCTACAACGACAAGGACGGCAAGTTCCTCACCTCGGGCTTCGAATACGAGACGATCTGGGCGCTCGGCGCCGACGGCCTCATCAAGGATCTCGACATCATCGCCGAGATCGACAACGTCATGGACGACATCGGCGTCGACTCGATCGAAGTGCCGGTGATGTTCGCGGTCGCGATGGAAGCGGGGCTCCTGCCCTGGGGCGACGGCAAGCGCATGCTGGAGATGCTGCGCGAGGACATCGCCAAGGGCACCTCGCTCGGTCGTCTGCTCGGCGGCGGCACCGCCGCGGTCGGTCGCGCCTTCGGCCTGACCCGCATCCCGGTCGTCAAGAACCAGGCGATCCCGGCCTATGATCCGCGCGCCATCAAGGGCATCGGCGTCACCTACGCCACCACCACGATGGGCGCCGACCACACCGCCGGCTACGCCATCGCCACCAACATCCTCAACGTCGGCGGCAAGGTCGATCCGCTGTCGAACGACGGTCAGGTCGATCTCTCCCGCAATCTCCAGATCGCCACCGCGGCGGTCGATTCGACCGGCCTGTGCCTGTTCATCGCCTTCCCGGCGCTGGACATCCCGGAATGCCTCGCCTCGGTCGTCGGCATGCTCAACGCCCGTTACGGCCTGTCGCTCACCGGCGACGACGTGGTGGCGCTCGGCAAGCAGGTCCTGAAGACCGAGCACGCCTTCAACCTCGCCGCCGGCCTCGGCGACGAGAGCGATCGCCTGCCGGAGTTCTTCGAACTGGAGCCGATCGCCCCCCATCAGGTGAAATGGGACATGGACCCCAAGGAGCTCGCGACCTTCTGGAGCTTCTGAGGGTGAATGCGCAGACTTGCCCTGCCGGAGGACCGGACATGAAGATCACGGTCAAACTGTTCGCGACCTTCCGGCAGGGTCGTTTCAAGATCGAGGATCGCGACGTGCCCGTCGGCACGCGGGTGCTCGACGTGCTGCATTCGCTCGACATCGATCCGGCCGACGTCGGCACGCTGTTCGTCAAGGGACGCGCCGTCGAGGTCGACCGGGTGCTCGACGAGGGAGAGGCGATCGCCATCTTCCCCCTCGTCGGCGGAGGCTAGGCCATGGCCGCGCCGTCCGACCTCGAACGTTGGGCCCGCCACATCGTCCTGCGTGACGTCGGCGGTCCCGGCCAACAGAAGATCCGCGCCGCCCGCGTCCTCGTCGTCGGGGCGGGCGGGCTCGGCTCGCCGATCCTCCTCTATCTCGCCGCCGCCGGCATCGGCACGATCGGCCTCGTCGACGACGACCGCGTCTCGCTCTCCAATCTGCAGCGCCAGGTGATCCACCGCCTCGAGGACGTCGGCCGGCTCAAGGTCGAGAGCGCCCGCGACGCGATCGCCCGGCTCGATCCGGGCATCGCGGTGGTCCTCCATCCGATCCGTCTCGACGCGGCCAACGCCGACGCCATCGTCGCCGGCTGGGACGTGGTGGTCGACGGGGTCGACACGCTCGACGCTCGCTTCGTCCTCGCCGACGCCTGCGAGCGGGCGCGGACGCCGCTGGTCAGCTCCGGCGTGCTCGAGTTCTACGGTTGGCTGACCGTGCTCGAACCCTGGAAGACGGGCGAGGACGGACGGCCCAATCCGCGTTTCCGAGACGTCGTCCGCCGTCCGGCGCAGGGTCGACAGCCGACCTGCGCCGAAGTCGGCATCCTCGGCGTCGTGCCCGGCGTCCTCGGCACGCTCGCCGCCAACGAGGTGCTGAAACTCGTCGTCGGCTACGGCGAGCCCCTGGTGCGACGTCTCCTCAGCGTCGATCTGCGCGACGTCGGCTTCGACGTGCTCGACTACGCCGCGCCCGATCCGGGGGACGGCTCATGAGCGGACAAGGAACCATCGACGTCGTCGGCTTCATGGATCTGGCGAGCCTGTTCCGCGCGCGCGGATGGGCCTCGCCGCATCGTATGGACCTCGACGCGGAGATCGACGGCGACGAACTCCTGCGCCGCCTCGACGTCCCCGACGCGGCGGTCGAATGCCTCTTCGTCAATCACCACGCGATCATGGTCGCCGCCGCCCGCATCCGCCCCGGCGATCGGGTCGCGGTGGTTCCGCCCGGCGTTCCCGGCCCGCATCGCTTCAGCCTCGGCATCTGGAAGCGGCCCGATGCGGCGGGGAAATGAGATCTTGCAAACCGACGTCGTAGACGCGCCATGAGAGAAGCCCCCGAGACCATCGCCCGCGGCGTCCTCACCCTCTGCGCCGATTGCGATCAGTGCCGCGATCTGCTCGACGAGGCGCCCTGCCAGTTCTTTCCGCGGCTCTTCACCTACGCCGATCGCATGAAGGCCGGCGGGCCCGTTCCGGACGGCCGCGAATGGCTCGACATGATCGATCTGTGCAATTCCTGCGGCCAATGCCCCTGCGCCTCGATCCAGACCCGGATCCGCGAGGCCAAGGACGCCTTCGTCGCCCGCGACGGCCTCGCCTTCGGCGTACGGTTGATCGAGGACGTCCGTCTGACCGGCCGCCTGTGCGGCATGGCGCCCTCGATCGCCAACGCCCTGATGCGGACCGAACCGGTCGCCGGTTGGCTGAAGCGCGCCGTCGGCGTCGACCCGGCGCGCCGCCTGCCGACGGTTCCCGCCGAGGGGTTCGACGCCTGGGCGGCGCGTGAAGGGCTGCACGAGCCGGTCGAGGGGCCGGGGCGCAAGGTCGCCTATTTCGTCGGCTGCACGGCCCGCCACTATTTCCCCGAAGTGGCGAGGGCGACGGTCGAGGTGCTGCGCGCCGCCGGGATCGGGGTCTTCGTGCCGCCGGATCAACAGTGCTGCGGCATGCCGACCTACCTCGAGGGGGATCGTCCCTTCACCGAGAAGCTGGCGAAGACCAATCTGCCGATCCTGCGCGACTGCGTGCGGGCCGGGTACGACGTCGTCTCCGCCTGCCCGACCTGCTCCTTCGCCTTCAAGACGGTGCTGGCGCGCGGCGCCCGGTTCGCGCCGCAGCGCCGGGAGCGGATCCTCGCCCTGGCCGAAGAGGAGGGCGGCGACGTGCCCGGCGCCATCGATCGGCTCGCCGCCTTCGACGCCGCGCCGACCGGCCGCACCGGCTCGGCGGCGGCGGAGTTCTCCGCGCCCTGGGTGGTCAACCACCTGCTCGTCCGCCCCCATGCCGGCGAAGGCGTCGACGACGGCTATTTCGCCGACCTCGATCCCGATCTCCGGATCGAGGTCGCCTCGCACGTCTGGGAGCTCGGCGAATACCTGCGCGATCTCGTGGCCCAAGGCCTGTGGTCGCTCCCTGCGGGGATCGACGGCGAACGCCTCGGGCACTTCCCGCCCTGCCACTTGCGCGAACAGGAGATGGGACGCCCCTGGGCCGAGCTTCTGGCCGAGATCGACGGGCTCGACGTCACGACCCTCGGCCGCGCCGACGACTGTTGCGGCCTCGGCGGCATCATGGGCTTCAAGACGAACTTCCATCACGCCTCGCTCGCCATGGGGCGCGGCCTGATGGCGCGGACCGAGGCCGTCGCGCCGGATCGCGTCGTCACCGAATGCCTCGGCTGCCGCGTCCAGTTCGAGCAGATGCAGAGCCGACCGGTCGCCCATCCGGTCGAGATCCTCGCCGACGCGCTGCGCGCCGAGGCCGTCGATCAGAACAGCAGGCGATAGTCGAGGAAGGGCACGTCCGTTCCCGGCGCGACCTCGGTCGTCTCCTCGGCGAGTTCGACGAGCCCGTCGGTCCGGGTCAGCGAGGTGAGGACGCCGGCCCCGTCGATCGGGTACTTCTCCGCGACGACGCGGCCGCCCTCGATCTTCAGGGAGACGCGGACATATTCCCGCCGCCCCGCCTTCTTGCGATAGGCGAAGCCGGCGATCGCCGTCTGCCGCGGCAGCGGCGTCACGGCGGCGCCCGACAGCGCGGCGACGATCGGGCGCAGCACATGGGCGAAGGTGACGAAGACGGCGACCGGATTGCCCGGCAGCCCGACGAAGGCCGCGCCGCCGAGGCTGCCCATCACCACCGGCCGGCCCGGTTTGATCGCCAGCCGCCAGAAGTGCAGCGCGCCCTTGCGCGCCAGCGCCGCCTTGACGTGGTCCTCCTCGCCGGTCGACACCCCGCCGGAGGTCACCACCAGATCGTGGCCGCGCGCCGCGTCGTCGAGCCGCGCCGCCGTCTCGGCGACGTCGTCGGAGAGAATGCCGAGGTCGGTCACCTCGCAGCCGGCCCGCGTCAGCATCGCCATCAGCGAGAAGCGGTTGGAATCGTAGAGATGGGCCGGCAGGAGGGCCACGCCCGGCTCGAGGATCTCGTCGCCGGTCGAAAAGACCGCGACGCGCGGCCGTCGCCGCACCTCGACCTCGGCGACGCCGAGCGCCGCGAGGAGCGCCACGTCGCGCGGATCGAGGCGACGCCCCGCCGGCAGCGCTTCCGCCCCCTCCTCGATGTCTTCGCCGCGCGGGCGGGTGTTGGCGCCCCGCTTCAGGCCGGGCGGCAGCGAGACGCGGCCGTCGTCGAGGAGCGTCACGTCCTCCTGCATGAAGACGGTGTCGCAGCCGGCCGGCATCGGCGCGCCGGTGAAGATGCGCACCGCCGCGCCGCTCTCCGCCGTGTGGTCCGCCCCGTGGCCGGCGGCGATCCGCCCGACGACCGGGAGCGCCGTCGGCCCCGTCTCCGCGAGCGTCGCGAAGGCGACCGCATAGCCGTCGACGGCGGAGTTGTCGAAGGCGGGCAGGGCGATCGGAGCCCGCAGCGCCCGGGCGAGGACGCGGCCGTCGGCCCGTGTGATCGCCGCCCGTTCGATCTCCTCGATCGGCGGCACCCGAGCGGCGACCTGCGCGAGCGCTTCCTCGATGCGCATCAGGTCGCCGCCGAAGGCGAAGGCGTCGTCGCTCAGCTGGGCCATCGGTCGGTGTCTCCATGAAAAGGGCGATGCGCGGAACCGGTCGGGTCCCACGCATCGGAGGCCGCGTGTCGCGGATCGTCAAGCGCCGGGCTGGTCGGCGTTGGGGAAGAACAGCTGTTCGCCGCCGATCTTGTAGTCGGCGATCGCCTTCTGGCCGTCCGGCCCGGTCAGCCAGTCGACGAAGATCTGCGCCTCTTTCGCCTTGACGTGCGGGAACTTGTCCGGGTTCACCACCATCACGCCGTACTGGTTGAACAGCCGCTTGTCGCCTTCGACGGAGATGCGCAGGTCGCCGCGGTTCTTGAAGTTGAGCCAGGTGCCGCGATCGGCGAGCACATAGGCGTTCATCGCCGAGGCGGTGTTGAGCGCCGCGCCCATGCCCTGGCCGATCTCGCGATACCACTCGCCGCGCGCCTTCTCGAGATCGACGCCGGCGGTCTTCCACAACGCCAGTTCCGCCATGTGGGTGCCGGAGCGGTCGCCGCGCGAGACGAACGGCGCCTTCTTGGCGACGATCGCTCCGAGCGCGGCGGCGATGTCCTTGGTTCCGGCCACGCCGGCCGGGTCGGCCTTCGGACCGATCAGGACGAAGTCGTTGTACATCACCGGCTTGCGCACCTTGGAAAATCCCTCGCCGAGAAATTTTTCCTCCGCCGCCTTGGCGTGGACGAAGACGACGTCGGCGTCGCCGCGCCGGCCGGTGTCGAGCGCTTGACCGGTGCCCTGCGCCACCACCTTGACCGCGATGCCGGTCTTCGCTGTGAAGATCGGCAGGAGATGGTCGAACAGGCCGGAGTCCTGCGTCGAGGTCGTCGAGGCGACGACGATCGACGTGTCGGTCGGCGCGGCGGTCTGCGCCGTCGCCATGCCGCCGAGGGCGAGCGTCGCCAGACCGGCGATGAACGTGCGTCTGAAGATCTGCGGCATCGGGTTTCTCCTCTGAAGTTCGCTTTTCTTCACCAGACCAATTCCCCGGCGAGAAAGGCGCGGGCGGCCTCCGTCGCCGGGTTGTCGAAGAAGACCTCGGCCGGCGCGTCCTCGACGACGCGGCCGCCGAGAACGAAGACGACCCGCGCGGCGAGGCGGCGGGCCTGCGCGAGATCGTGGGTCGCCATCACCAGGGTGCGGCCTTCCGCCCTGAGCGTCGTGATCATCGTTTCGATCGCCCGCGTCGCGGAAGGGTCGAGATGCGCCGTCGGTTCGTCGAGAAACAGCACTTCCGGGTCGAGCGACCAGGCCCGCGCCACCGCGAGCCGCTGCTGCTCGCCGCCCGACAGCAGGCGCGCGGCGCGCCCGGCATGATCTCTGAGCCCGAACCGCGCCAGCGCCTCGTCGGCGCGCGCGGCGCGATCCGACCGGCAGAACCCCGCCGCCGCGAGCGCGTGGATGAGGTTGTCGTGCACCGATCGGCGCAGCATCACCGGTTTCTGAAAGACCATGGCGTGGCGCTTGCGCCCCGCCGTCTCGCCCCCGCCGATCGCCCAGCGAACCTCGCCCGAGGTCGGCGCGACGAGGCCGTGGGCGAGCCGCAGCAGGAGCGACTTGCCCGCGCCGTTCGGGCCGAGCAGCACCGTCGGTCCGCCGCGCGCGACGACGAGGTCGACGTCGTCGATCAGCCTCCGACCGTCGGCTTCGAAGCGCAGCCGGTCGAGTTCGAGCGGCAGGATCGTCGCTTCGGCTCGCATCTCTTCACCCCGCATGCCGAGCGCCGACGCGCGAAATCGCGAAGGCGCCGGCGTTGAGCGCGATCGTCAGGCAGATCAGTATGCCGCCGAGCGCCAGCGCCAGCGGCAGATCGCCCTTCGACGTCTCCAGCGTGATCGTCGTCGTCATGGTGCGGGTGAAGCCGGCGATGTTGCCGCCGACGATGATCACCGAGCCGACCTCCGCCGAGGCGCGTCCGAACCCGGCGAGCAGCGCCGTGGCGAGCGCGAAGCGCCCCTCCCACAGCAACGTCGGCACCGCCGCCACGTCGGTCAGTCCGAGCGAGCGCAGATGTTCGCCGAGTTCGCCCCACAGATCCTCGATCGTCTGGCGGGACAGGGCGACGACGATCGGGACGATCAGGATCGTCTGGGCGACGACCATCGCCGCCGGAGTGAAGAGGAGGCCGAGCGCGCCGAGCGGTCCCGACCGCGACAGCGTCAGATAGACGACCAGTCCGACGACCACCGGCGGCAGGCCCATCAGCGCGTTGACGACGATGATCACCGCCTTGCGGCCGGGAAACCGGGAGATGCCGATCAGCGCGCCGAGCGGCAGTCCGATCACGGCCGCCAACGCCAGGGCGGTGAGCGTCACGCGCAGGCTGAGACCGACGATCTGAAGGAGATTGGCCAGCGCCGGGTCGGAAAGACCGAA
This sequence comes from Hyphomicrobiales bacterium, assembly GCA_021286855.1. Taxonomy (GTDB): domain Bacteria; phylum Pseudomonadota; class Alphaproteobacteria; order Rhizobiales; family Ancalomicrobiaceae; genus Pinisolibacter. The sequence goes on from JAJTBO010000015.1 coordinate 18,110, forward strand.
TCCGAAGGTCGAAACGACGGCCTCGTCCATGTCCTCCCTCCGAAATTCGAACGCGGCGTCTTCGTCCGCTTGTCGCGAGCGGCGACGAGGGGCCGGCGCGCGGTCGCCGACCATCCCACGGGAAGCGATGGCAGTCGAGACCCACGGCGTCTGTCGGGCAGGCGACAGTTGCGAACTCTTACGGATGCGGCCCGCGTCGAAAGGGCGACGGCGCGTCCCCGGCTGCGTCCGCCCCCGAAAGAAGAAGACCGTCGGCTGAGACGGCTTCGGCCGAAATATGACGCGACGACGAACGTGTTCGTCATGAAATCGCAGGAAGAACGTCATCCATCGGTCGCGTGCCCGGCTTATCCAGGCGCCTCCCGCCTCGATCGTCGTGTTTTCGCGCACGGAAGATCGGGCGCCGCCCGTCCATGTGGAGGTCGTCGCATGTATTCGCTCTCCCGCCGTTCTGCGCTTCGCACCGGCGTCGCCGCCGCCTCGTCGCTGATCCTGCCGCGTTTCGCGATCGCGCAGGGCGACAATCGCCCGTCGATCACCATCGCGGTGCAGAAGATCACCAATTCGAACACGCTCGACGTGCTGCGCGAACAGTCGAACGTCGGCGAACGGATCTTCTTCTCGCATCTGTGGGAAGGTCTGATCGGCCGCGACTGGCTCGGCGGGCTGAAGCAGATCCCGCTGCTCGCCACCTCGTGGAAGCGCATCGACGCCCAGACCGTCGAACTCGAGCTGCGTCCCGGCGTGAAGTTCCACGACGGTTCCGAGCTGACCGCCGAGGACGTCGTCTTCACCTTCTCGCGCGAGCGCATGTTCGCCAACACCGAGGCGAAGAACCGCTCCACGCTCAAGGCCTTCGAGAACATCCCGATGCCGCGCCCGGGCAAGGAGCTGCCGGTCGAGGTTCCCGCCGCCGCGCGCCGCGCCTGGCCGGACCTGATCCGCGTCGAGGCGACCGGCAAATACACCGTGCGCTTCGTCAACGCCACGCCCGACGTCACCCTCGAGGGACGTCTGTCGCGCTACGGCTCCGAGATCATGAGCCGCAAGGGCTGGGAAGAGAGCGCCAGCTATCTCGATTGGGCGCGCAAGCCGGTCACCACCGGTCCCTACAAGGTGGTCGAGTTCAAGCCCGACACCTCCCTGATCCTCGAGGCGCACGACGAATACTGGGGCGGCCGCCCGCCGCTGAAGCGCATCCGCTTCGTCGAGGTTCCGGAAGTGGCGAGCCGCGTCAACGGCCTCATCTCCGGCCAGTATCAGTTCGCCTGCGACATCCCGCCGGATCAGATCGTCGGCATCGAGAAGAACGCCGGCTTCGAGGTCCAGGGCGGCACCATCCTGAACCATCGCCTGACCGTCTTCGACAAGCATCATCCCCAACTGGTCGATCCGCGGGTGCGCCGCGCCATGACCCATGCGATCGACCGTCAGGCGATCGTCGACAGCCTGTGGGCCGGCCGCACGGTGGTGCCGAAGGGCCTGCAGTGGCCCTATTACGACGACATGTTCATCGCCGATTGGGACGTGCCGAAGTTCGATCCGGCGCTCGCCGCCGATCTGGTCAAGCAGGCCGGCTACAAGGGCGATCCGATCCCCTACCGGCTGCTCAACAACTACTACACCAACCAGGTCGCCACCGCGCAGATCCTGGTCGAGATGTGGAAGGCGGTCGGTCTCAACGTCGAGATCGAGAGCAAGGAGAACTGGACCCAGATCATGGAGCGCACCCCGACCCGCGCCGTCCGCGACTGGTCGAACTCCGCGCCCTTCAACGATCCGGTCTCCTCGATCGTCAATCAGCACGGCCCCAACGGCCAGCAGCAGCAGATCGGCGAGTGGACGAACGACGAGGCCAACAAGATGGCCGAGGTGATGGAGACCTCGACCGATCACGAGACCCGCAAGAAGGCGTTCCGTCGCATGCTCGAGATCTGCGAGCGCGAAGATCCCGCCTACACGGTGCTGCACCAGAACGCGACGTTCACGGCCAAGCCGAAGTCGATCCGGTGGAAGGCCTCGCCGGCCTTCGCCATGGACTTCCGCTCCGGCAACTTCGCGATGTGATCCCCTTGCGGCGCGGGGAGAGCCTTCCCGCGCCGCGCCCTCCCGTCCGCGATCGGAGATCGACCGAGACATGGCGTCCGCCTCCTCCCTCGTCCGCCTCGAAGGGCTGACGGTCGCCTTCGACGGCGTCCGCGTCCTGCACGGCGTCGACGTCGAGCTCGCCCGCGGCGGCACGCTCGGCCTCGTCGGCGAATCGGGATCGGGAAAATCGGTGACTTGGCTCGCCGCGCTCGGCCTCCTGCCGACCAAGGCGCGGGTCGAGGGGCGCGTCCTGCTCGACGGCGAGGATCTCCTCGCCGCCTCCGAGAGGCGGCTCGACGCGGTGCGCGGCGGCCGTATCGCGATGATCTTCCAGGACCCGGCCTCGGCCCTCAATCCGGTCCTGACCATCCGCCGCCAGATCGGCGAGGCGCTGGCCCTGCATCGCGGTCTCTCCGGCCGGGCGATCGGCGCGGAGGCGAAGCGGCTCCTCGATCTCGTCGGCATTCCCGACGCCGAACGGCGGCTCTCCGCCTATCCACACGAATTCTCCGGCGGTCAGAACCAGCGCATCATGATCGCCATGGCGCTCGCCGGCCGGCCCGATCTGCTCGTCGCCGACGAGCCGACGACGGCGCTCGACGTCACCATCCAGGCGCAGATCCTCGATCTGCTCGACCTGGTGCGGCGCGAGACCGGCATGGCGCTGGTCCTGATCAGCCACGATCTCGGCGTGGTGTCGCAGACCTGCGACCGCGTCGCGGTGATGTACGCCGGCCGCATCGTCGAGGAGGGGCCTTCCGATCGTCTCTTCGCCGATCCGGCCCATCCCTATACCCGCGGTCTGATCGGCGCGCTGCCGCCGCTCGACGGATCGCGCCGCCGGCTGGTGTCGATCGCCGGCACGGTGCCCGATCCCAAGGCGCCGCCGCCCGGCTGCGCCTTCGCGCCGCGCTGCCTGCATTCCGATCGGCGCTGCGCCGTCGCCCAGCCGTCGGTCGAGACGATCGAACCGGGACGTCGCATGGCCTGCGTCCTCGCCGTCCATCGCCGCGAGGAGAGCGCCGGCGCGGCCTCGTCCCTCGCCAGGAAGGAGACCGCGGCGTCATGAGCGAACCGCTCGTTCGGGTCGACGACGTCGCCCGCGCCTATCACGCCCGTCGCGGCCTGTTCGGTCGCCCCGTCGAAGTCGCCGCCGTCGACGGCGTCTCCTTCGCGCTCGGCCGCGGCGAGACGCTCGGCATCGTCGGCGAATCGGGGTCGGGAAAATCGACCACCGGCCGGCTGGTGCTCGGGCTCGAGCCGACCGATCGCGGCGGCGTCGTCTTCGACGGCGCGCCGATGCCGAAGGGCGGCACGGCGGAGTGGCGGCGGCTGCGCGCCCGCATGCAGATGATCTTTCAGGATCCGCTCGGCGCGCTCGATCGCCGTCTGCCGATCGCCGAGCAGATCCGCGAACCGCTCGACATCCACGGCGTCGGTGATCGCCTCTCCCGGCTCGACCGGGTCGGCGACCTCCTCGATCGGGTCGGGCTCGGCGTCGATCACGGCCGACGCTATCCGCACGAACTGTCCGGCGGCCAACGCCAACGCGCGGTGCTCGCCCGGGCGCTCGCCACCACGCCGGACTTCCTGGTCTGCGACGAGCCGATCTCGGCGCTCGACGTGTCGATCCAGGCGCAGGTGGTCAATCTGCTCGTCGACCTCCAGGCCGAATTCGGCCTCGCCATGCTGTTCGTCAGCCACGATCTGCGCGTCGTGCGCCAGATCAGCCGGCGCGTGGTGGTGATGTATCTCGGCCGGATCGTCGAGGAGGGGTCGGCCGACGATCTCTTCGCCACGCCGGTCCATCCCTATACGCGCGCCCTGGTCTCCGCCGCCCCGACTCCCGGCCGGCGTCTCGTCGATCGGATCGTGCTCGGCGGCGATCCGCCGAACCCGGCCGATCGCCCGACCGGCTGCGCCTTCCATCCGCGCTGTCCGGTGGCCGAGGCGCGCTGTCGGGTCGAGACGCCGCGTCTCGTCGACGTCGGCGCCGGCCGCCGCGCCGCCTGCCTGCTCGTCGCCGCCGACGCGACGCCGAACCGAGAGGCGGCGTGATGGCGCGTTGGTTCGCTCTGCGGGCGCTGCGCGGCGCCCTCACCGTGGCGCTGGTCGTCACCTTCGCCTTCGTCGTGCTCCGCATGTCGGCCGATCCGGCGCTGGTCATCCTCGGGCCCGAGGCGCCGCCCGAGGTGATCGCCGCCTTCCGCAAGTCGTGGGGCCTCGACGAGCCGATCTTCGTGCAATACCTCGACTATGTCGCCGCGATCTTCCGCGGCGAGCTCGGCCGCTCGATGCGCGACGGCCGCCCGGCGATCGAACTCGTCGCGGAACGCATTCCGGCCACTCTGGCGCTGACCCTGCCGGCGCTGGCGTTGAAGATCGGCATCGGCATTCCCGCCGGCGTCTGGGCGAGCCTGCATCGCGGCACGCTGGTCGATCGGGCCGTGATGTCGCTGGCGGTCGCCGGCTTCACCGTGCCGAGCTTCGTGCTCGGCCTCGTCCTGGTTCTGGTCTTCTCGGTGAAACTCGGCTGGCTGCCGTCGGGCGGTCAGGACACGTGGACGCACGCGATCCTGCCGATCGTCACCATGGGGGTCGGCGGCGCGGCGGTGCTCGCCCGCTTCACCCGCTCGGCGATGCTCGAGGTGCTCGGCCAGCCCTACATGCGCACGGCCTCGGCCAAGGGCCTGCCCTGGGCGCGGGCGATCCGCGATCATGCGCTGCCCAACGCCGCGATCCCGACCGTGACCATCGTCGGCTTCATGGTCGGCACGCTGATCGCCGGCGCGGTGGTGGTGGAGAGCGTCTTTTCCTGGCCGGGGGTCGGGCGGCTCCTGGTGGTGGCGGTGTCGAACCGCGACCTCGCCGTCGTCCAGTGCATCCTGCTGCTCGTCGCCGCGACGATGGTCGCCTCGAACTTCGTCGTCGATCTCCTCTATGGGCTTCTCGATCCGCGCCTCGCCACGGGCGCGCGCGGCGCAGGACACTGACCATGGCCGATCTCGCCACCGCGCCGACGCGTCGCTTCGGCTTCGCCCTGCCGAAACTGCCGCCGGCGATCGCGCTGGCGCTCGTCTGGGTGATCGCGATGATCGTGATCGCCGTCTTCGCCGACGGGATCGCGCCGCACGGCTTCACCGCGCTGGATCTCAAACACCGTCTCGCCGCGCCGGGCGAGCCGACCCATCTCCTCGGCACCGACGAACTCGGCCGCGACGTGCTCTCCCGCCTCGTCGCCTCGATCCGCATCTCGCTCCTGATCGCCTTCGGCGCGACGCTGATCTCCGCCCTGATCGGCACCACGCTCGGCTTCCTCGCGGCGCATTTCCGCGGACTCGTCGAGCAGGTCGTGCTGATGCTGGCCGACTTCCAGGCGTCGATGCCGTTTCTCATCATGGCCCTGTCGGTGCTCGCCTTCTTCGGCAATTCGCTGCCGCTGCTGATCGGCCTGATGGGCCTCTACGGTTGGGAGCGGTACGCGCGGATCGCCCGCGGCCTGGCGATTTCGGCCGGCTCGCAGGGCTACGCCGGGGCGGTCCGTCAGCTCGGCGCGTCGCCCTCTCGGATCTATGGCCGCCACATCCTGCCGAACATCGCCTCGACGCTGATCGTCTCGATGACCCTGGTCTTTCCGGAAGTGATCCTGATGGAATCCGGGCTCTCCTTCCTCGGCCTCGGCGTGCAGCCGCCGATGACCAGCCTCGGCAACATGGTCGGCTACGGACGCGACTATCTGACCCGCGCCCCCTGGATCATGTTGTCGCCTTCGGCGACCATCGTGCTGACCACCCTCGCCGTGTCGATCCTCGGCGACTGGCTGCGCGATCGCCTCGACCCGACCCTGCGTTGATCTCCTGCCCGAAAGGTCCGTCCATGTCCCGCCCGATGGTCGTCACCGTGATCTGCGACGGAATGCGCCCCGACTTCGTGACCGATGCGACGACGCCGACGCTGATGCGGCTCCGGCGCGAAGGCGTCTGGTTCGACGCCCACGCCGGCATCTTCCCCTCGGTGACGCGCGCCTCCTCCGCCTCGATCGCCACCGGCTGCCGGCCGGCGTCGCACGGGCTCTCCGGCAACTGCACGGCGCTGCCGGAGGGCGACGGACTCGTCTTCCATGACGTCGGCAAGCCGGAATATCACGCCGCCCACCGCGCTCATTTCGGCCGATGGCTCGCCCGTCCGGCGCTCGCCGAACGCGTGGCGCGGGCCGGCGGCGCGGCGCTGCACGTCTCCAACGCCTCGCCCGGCACCGCCTATTTCCACGACGCGGAAGGTCACGGCGCGCTCTTCCATCGCACGCTCTGCCACGAGCCCGGCCGCGTCGACACCGGCGAACGCCTCGCCGCCCCGGCCGGCGCCGAGGGCGATCGCGTCGCGGCCGCCCGCTTCGTCGAAGAACTGCTCGCCCGCCGCCCGACCACGGCGACGCTGTGGCTCTCCGAGCCCGACAAGTCGATGCACGCGGCGCCGCTCGGCGGCCCGCGCCATCTCGCCGCCATGGCCCTGGTCGACGAGCTGGTCGGCAAGGTCGCGGGAGCGGTCGATCGTCTGCGCGACGCCGGCTCCGACGTGCTCTTCATGATCGGGTCCGATCACGGCCACGAGGCGGTGAGCGAAGTGGTGCCGGTCGAACGTCGGCTGTTCCAGGCCGGGTTCAAGCGCACGCTCGACGGCGGCGACATCGTCGTCGCGCCGCAGGGCTCCGCCGCCTTCGTCTATTTCGCCCCCTCCGCGCTCGACCGCCGCGCCGAGGTCGCCGCCTGGCTCGCCGAGCAGCCCTGGGTCGGCTCCGTCTGGCGCGGCGAGGACCTCGCCCCCCTCGGCCAGAGCCCCAATCCGGCGCTTCTCGCCGTCGAAATGGCCAAGCTCGACGGCGTCAACGCCTACGGCGTGCCCGGCTTCACCGCCATGGCCGTGCGCTTCTCCGAAGACGAGGAGGCCGAAGAGGATGAGGACGAACGGCGTCGCGGCTGCGGCACGCACGGCGGCCGCGGCCCCTGGGAGAGCCGGCCGACCCTGATCGCCACCGGCGGCGGCTTTTCGGCCGGCGCGGTCGTGAGCGAACCCACGTCGATCATCGACATCGCCCCGACGGCGCTCGCGCACCTCGGTCTCTCCGAAGACGGCTGCGACGGTCGGTCTCTGCGAGCCGTGGCCGGTTCGACCGAACGCGCCTGAAGCGCGGCGGGCGGCGAAGAGCCGGATTTCGCGCCGATCCGCCGGGCGAGCCCCGGTCCGGTTCGGCCGTTCCTGTCGGAGGCTCACGGCGCGTACGACCCCGTCGGATGTGGCGCGCGTCGAACCGCCGCATCCCGTGATCCGGCGAGAGGGCCAGGAGACCTGCCGGCGGGGGATTCCCGATCTCATCGAAGGATGGGAGATCCGCGGACGCGGGCGGTCGCCGCTCCGCGAGCCGGGTCGTCGTGGCCTTTTTCGACCCGCTCAATGGGCACACGCATCGAGGCAACCTTGATATGCCCTCTCTCCCACCAAGTCGCGCAAGACTTCCGGGTTTTTTCTCAACCCGTACGCCAGCATCGAAAAGCCGGAAAAGGTCACGCGTTGGTGTCCGGCGTCGATCGGAATCGGGATGAACTTGCGTGCGAAAGAAAGGCACAGAACGTCCACGATCGCATCGGCGACACGATCGAAGGTGGAAATTTCTTTTTGTATGGGCGAATGGATCGGCACGCCGGCTATTTTGGGAAGCCTGGAAAAAGATATGACGTTGGAAGCGCCGAATTCGTTGGTGCAGGTTGCAAGTGTATCCGCATTGTCGGTCGCGACAAAGAGCGGCGGCTCCACCTCGCGACGCAACATGTCGAAATAGGGGGCTATCGAGGTTGCATAATCGGTGTTGCGAATATGGACCGCCGTAAACGGCTTTCCGATGATCTTCAACCTTCGCAACAGCTCTTTTGTAATGGATTTATTCAGCGTCATGTTGCGGAGCGCAAAGATCGAAGCGCCTCCACCGCCGCACTGATGGTGGACGAGAACATCCTGCGGGTAGTCATTATAAACATTGAAGCCGATTCTGTTGTCCGTGGCCGCATTCACATAGTTCATTATATTGTCGCTCCACTTCGGAGCATACGTATTCAAATGTCCTTGAAGTTCTGCAGGAAATACGCTGAGCGCGCCCAATGCCGAGAGAAGCTTGTCGTTTGCAAATATCATATCGGGGGATTTATTGGTGAAGTAGTGAGAGAAGTAGTCACGAAATAGATTTGTGGAATGTTTATAATTTGTATCTACGACCAATTTTCGCTTTGATAGTTGCGCATAGCTCAGCATGCAACCGATTTGGTTCAGGCAATCATTGAGACCGCCCTCCGGGCGACAAAGAATGAACTTTTCATTGTTCAATGTAGGCTCCCATCTCTCGAGACGCGCGCGAAATTATCGTGAGCCCCGTCTGTCATCCAGCTGAAGCCATTGCCATTTTTGGTGAGTTTGGCGCTGTTGCGCCGGTTGAGCAATGGCCGATCGACGGAGTCGGTCGGGATTGCGCGACCGGTCGCCGTTGCGTTCAATGTCGATGCGAGCGCTCTCGTGGCGTGCTTTTCGTCCCTCGGGCCAACGATGAGCGTGGAGGGCCGTCGACTCGCCTTGTCCAGAGGTGTGGTCTCGTTCGACCTCTCGATCGAGTCGTCTGAGCTTTCGGGCGCGAAAGTGGTCGCCGATGATTTGCGAAGCCGGCGGAGCTGCCGGCAGTCGCTCTGTCCAAATCTCTGAAGAAAATGGCGCGCCCGCGAGCGCGGAGATGAGATCTGGGCGGCCGTCCACTCCCTATGACGTTTCGCAACCGCGAGCCGGCCGTCATCCGTCGTGAGCCGTTGTCGGCGACGCGGCGAACGGTCATTGTGGTGAGGAGGATCGGTCCGCGTAGGCGGCTCGCCGGCGATCCTTGCGCCGAGCGCTCTTCTCGTCTCCGACGGAGCCGCAATGATCGATCCCGCCGTCTACGGCGCCCTCTTCCTCGCCGCCTTCCTCGCGGCGACCATCCTGCCGATGCAGTCGGAGGCGCTGTTGGTCGGCGCGCTTCTCGCGGGAAACCAACCGGCGTGGGCGCTGGTGCTCTGCGCCGGCGTCGGCAACGTGCTCGGTTCGATCGTGAACTGGTTCCTCGGACGGGGGATCGAGCGGTTTCGCCACCACCGATGGTTTCCGGTGAAGGAGGCGGATCTCGCGCAGGCGCAGACGTGGTATCGGCGGTGGGGCAAATGGTCCCTGCTGCTCAGTTGGGCGCCGATCGTCGGCGACCCTCTGACGGTCGTGGCGGGACTGCTGCGCGAGCCGTTGGCGGCGTTCGTCGTCCTCGTCGCCGTCGCCAAGTTCGGCCGTTACGTCGCCCTCGCCGCGGCGACGCTCGCCTGGGCCTGACGGACCGACGACGGACGGGGGGCCGCCGCCGTTTTCGACCTCCCCCCGGTCGCCATGTTTCCCGAGCCGAACGATCGGCGAGGCGCGGATCCGCCCCGCGCCTCGCCGAGCGCTCCGCGTCGTCAGACGCCTTCGTAGGCGAGGAAGGCCATCATGCCGGTCGCCATGTGGTAGAGGTGGTGGCAGTGGAAGGCCCACTTGCCGAGGTTCTGCGCGTCGAAGGCGATGGTCACCGTCCGCATCGGCGGCGCCAGGACCGTGTCGCGCATTGCGCCCGCGAAGCGCTCTCCATCGATCGCCACGACCTGAAAATGATGTCCGTGCAAATGCATGGGATGAGACATCATCGAGTGGTTGCGCAGGGTGATCTCGACGCGCTCGCCGCGCTTGACGGGGAAGCTCTCCGCCGACATCGCCCAGGAATAGCCGGCCATGTCGCCGGTCAGATCGACGACGTGGGTGCGGTCGGGGGCCTTCGGGGCCAGGGGCGCGACCGCCCTCAATGACCGTTCGAGCCTCAGATCGAGCGCCGGCGCCTTGGTCGACCCGACGCCCGCAACCTTGGCGACGGTGGCCCCGGCCGTCGCGAGCACGACGCCGGTGCGCTCGACCGCGCCCTCGCGCAGCGCCAGGATCGGGAAGGCGCCGCCCTCCTTCGGCAAGGTGACGCGCAGATCGATGCGCTGACCCATCGTCATGCCGAAACGCCGCCCCGTGACCGGAACGACGGGCTGGCCGTCGACCTCGATCAGAGCGGCTTCGAGCGCGCCGGTGTCGATCACGAAGGCGGTCGAGGCGGCGGCGTCGATGATCCGGAGACGGACCTTGCCGCCCTTCTCGACGCGGACCACTTCCGGGTCGGAGAGCGTGCGGTCGTTGGCGAGATAGGCGTCGTAATCGATGTCGTTGAGATCCATCGCCATACCGGGCATGCCGCCCATGTCGTGCTTCATTCCGGCCATCGGCGTCGAGCCATGGTCCATCATGCCCTTCATGTCGTGGCCGGCCATCGGCATGGAGCCGAGGTTCATCATTCCAGGCATGGCGCCGCCCGTCGGCATGCCCGGCATCGCATGCATCGCATGTCCGCCATCCGCCGACGGCTTGCGCAGATCGGCGAGGAGGTCCTCGGGGCTGCTGAAGGAGAAGTCGTGCAGCAACACGACCACCTCCTGCTCGTCGGCGGCCCTGTCGACGGCGCGACGGACGATCAGCGGGGCGGCGAGCAGACGTTGTTCCTGCAGCGTGTGGGCGTGCATCCAGAAGGTGCCGCCTTCGCCGACGGGAAAGTCGTAGGCGCGCGTCTCGCCAGGCGAGAGAAGCGGTTTCGGCGTGTCGGGGCCGCCGTCCTGGTCCCAGGGCGGGGTGAGCCCGTGCCAATGGATCAACGTCGGCTCGCCGCAGCGGTTTTCGAGCGTCACGGCGAAACGTCCGCCGGCGTCGAGGGTCAGCCCGTGGCCGCCGTCCGGACGCAGCAGTCCGAAGACGGTGGCGGCGCGGCCGTCGACATCGATGGTGCGGGTCGTCGCGGCGAGCGGCGTCGCGTCTTGCGCGAAGGCGGGCAGGCGCAGGGGCGAGACGAGGCCGGCGGCGCCGAGGCCGAGGGTCGAGCGGAGAAGGGTACGGCGGTTCAGCATGGAAGCCTCCGAAGGATGCTCGGAAAAAGGGGGAGCGGCTCATGGCCGCGCAACGTGGCCGGCGGACCGTGCCGCCGGCTCGCTGCGTCCGATGAAGGACGGCTCAATGGCGTGCGAAGATCCGGCGGCTTCCGCCGGCGTCGAAGGCGACGACGTCGTAGGGAGCGCCGTCCGATCCCATGCCGGGCGCGCCGGAGGGCATGCCCGGAGCGGCGAGGCCGATCCCCGCCGAGCCTTCGGCGAGGAGCCGCCGCACGTCCTGCGCCGGGACGTGGCCTTCGACGACATGGCCGTCGATCATCGCCGTGTGGCAGGAGGCGAGATCGTCGCCGACGCCGTGGGCGACCTTGATCGGCCCGACGTCCTCCACGTCGTGGACGACGACGGTGAAGCCGGCGGCGCGCATGTGATCGACCCAGCCGCCGCAGCAGCCGCACAGCGGCGACTTCCAGACCTCGACGGTGGAGCCGGCCTCGGCGAGCGCGGCCGAGCCGAGAAGGCCGAGCGCGAAGATGGACTTGCGAAACAGGGAAATGGCGAGGGACATCCGTGTCCTCCTCGCGACGGTCGGCCGCTGTTCGCGCGGCGACGTCGCATTGTCGTCCGAAGGAAACGCCGACGCTCGAGAGCGAGGGCGCGCGTCGCCGTTCTCCAGAAGCTCCGGAGGATGGCGGTCGGTTCAGGCGACGGCGCGTGGAGGCCGCGGATCGGGGAGGGGATTGCGTCCGGTCGGATCGGTCGAGGCGCGGGAGGCGGGCCGGCTCGCCGAACGCGTCGCGACGAGGCCGGAGGCCGAGACCGTCGTCGCGGTCGGCAGGTCGGTGCAGGAGCCGCCGATCGGACAGTTCGGGCAATGGCGATGATCGGCGAGCTTGCCGGCGGGACCGCACGGCGGCTTCGTCGCGTGGTGCGTCGTCGTCATGCCGCCGGCGTGGTCGGCGCAATTGAACGCCATGGCCGCCGTCGGCGCGTGATGCCCGAGCGCCGGCCCCGCAGTCATGCCGACGCCGATCCCCACCAGGAGATGGAGGCACGCCAGAACGGTTCTCAGCACGCGCAGCATCGACATCGCATCAAGACCCTCGGGCCGTGACGAGAGAGTAGCGTCGGGCCTGCGGCGAGACAATGGCGGCGCGGGCGGCGTGGGAAACACGATCGCGTCAGCGGCGCGCGCCGTCGCTTCCGACGAGGCGCCCGTCGCGCAGGGTGAAGATCCGATCGAAGCGATCCCAGATCTTCTCGTCGTGGGTGACGACGACGACGGTCGCCGATTGCTCCACCGCGACCTTGCGCAGGAGATCCATGACGATGCCGGCGCGCTCGCCGTCGAGGGCGGCCGTCGGTTCGTCGGCGAGGATGATGCGGGGCCGGTTGGCGAGCGCCCGGGCGATGGCGACGCGTTGCGCCTCGCCCCCCGACAGAGACGACGGCTTCGCCTTCCTGCGATGCCCGACCTCCAGATAGTCGAGCAATTCCTGGGCGCGGGCGGCGGCGTCCTCCTTCGAGGCGCCGGCCATGTCGAGCACCAGCGCGACGTTTTCGGTGACGTCCAGGAAGGGCAGGAGATTGTGGAACTGGAAGATGAAGCCGATCTTCTCGAGCCGCAGCGAGCGCAGGTCGGGTCGGAGCCATCTGCCGTCCCACACGGTCTCGCCGTCGAGCCGCAGAACGCCGGCGGAGGGCTCGACGATGCAGCCGACGAGGTTGAGCAGCGTCGTCTTGCCGGATCCCGACGGCCCGACCAGGCCGACGACCTCGCCGGGCCGCAGGTCGAGGTCGACCGCCTTCAGGGCGTCGACGCGGGTATCGCCCTCGCCGTAGTGCTTGGCGAGACCGCGGCATTCCACGAGGGCGGCGGGTGAGGTTTCCGTCATCTCAGCCTCCCAGCGCCGTGGCCGGATCGACGCGCAGGGCGAGCCGCACGCCGAGCCCGCTCGCCACCAGACAGACGACGATCACCACCAGTGCGAGACCGGCGGCGTCCTCCGGCAGCATGACGACGCGGCGCGGGAAGTGATCCTTGACCGAGACGATCAGGCTCGCGCCGACCGAAAAGCCGATCAGGCCGAGCGCCAGGGCCTGCTGCACGATCAGCCCGACGATCCGGCCGTCCGGCGCGCCGATCAGCTTGAGGGTGGCGATCTCGCGGACCTTGTCCATGGTCATGGTGTAGATGATCAGCGCGATGATCACCGTCGAGACGGTGAGCAGCACCGTGGTGAAGAGCCCGATCTGCTGACGCGCCTTCTCCACCACCGATCGCGTCAGGATCGTCTCCTGTTGCTCCTGGGTCATGGCGGAGAGATGTTTCCAGCGCTCGGCCGCCTCGGCGACGCTCTCGGCCGAGACGTTCGGCGAGACGCGCGCGACGACGGCGTTGATCGTGTCCGGGGTCGCGGTCGCGGCCGCGCCGCGTTCGGCCTCTCGGCGGGCGGGCGCCGGGGCGAGGCGGAACTGCAGCGTTTGGCTGTCCTTCAACGACATCCAGACGACCGGATCGCCGCCGGAGGAGACCGCGCCGCGCGTCGTGCCGACCACGGTGAAGACGTCGGTTCCCATCGGCAGACGTTCGCCGAGCCGCAGGCCGGTCTTCTCGTCGGCGACGATTTCGAACCGCTCGCGCGAGACGCCGCGCCCCGAGGCGATCTCCGGCGGTCCGCCGAGCCGGCCGGGCTCGTATCCGACCACCTGGAGGCGGAGCTTGCGCTCGCCATGGGTCGCCTCGAAGGCCTGAAACGACATCGATCCGGCCTCCGTCACCCCGGCGAGCCGGGCGATGCTCTCGCGCGTGTCGCCGGGGATGCGCGAGCCCTCCGCGAAGGGGCCGCGCGTGCCGGTCTCCACCACCCAGAGATCGGCGCCGGGCGATCGCACCAGCCCGAGCGCGTCGGCGACCAGTCCGCGATAGATGCCGATCATCGAGAGGACGACGCCGAGGAGAAGGCCGAGCCCGACCGCGGTCAGGAGAAACCGGCCGAGATGATGGCGGATGTCGCGCGCCGCGAGGTTCATGGCCGCGCCTCCGGCGCGCCGACGACGTGGGCGCCGCGGCCGTCGCGGAAGGCTCCCGCGTCGCGCGAGACGACGAGCGCGCCGCCGGCGGGGACGCCGTCGACGATCTCGACGCGGCCGTCGAGCAGATGGGCGCCGAGGCGGAGGCGCGCTTCGGCGAGCCGGCCGTCGACCACCACCCAGCCCATCGCTTCGGCGGGGGCGGTCATGCGCAGGACCGTCTCGGGGGCGAGGAGCGCGGTGGGAATGCGGTGGGTGGTGACTTCGACCTCGGCCTGTTCGCCGAGATGGAAGTCCGGCGGGCAGGACAGGCAGGCGACCCACACCCGGCGTTCCTCGCCGACGCGGTCGTTCTCCAGGCCGACGCGCGCGACGCGGCCGCGGAAGGTCTCGCCGACGCGGGAGCGCAGACGAACGATCGCCGGCTGTCCTTCGGCGAGGTCGCCGGCGCGCGATTCGTCGACGAAGGCCTGGATCCACACCGAAGCGGGGTCGACGAGGCTGAAGAGGGCTTCGCCGGGGTTCACCACCGCCCCCAGCTCCCGCAGTCGCCCGGTCACCACGCCGTCGAAGGGGGCGACGAGACGCATGCGATCGACCAACACCCGGTCGAGCGTCGCCTGCGCCCGGGCGGCGGCGAGATTGACCCGCGCCACCTCGACGTCGCGCGTCGCGACGCCGCTGTCGGCGGCGGCGACCTTCGCATCGAGTTCGGCGACCTCCGCCGTCTCGATCGACACGGCCTGACGCTCGACGAGGGACTTGCGCCGATCGTCGACGCGCCGCTTCTGATCGGCGACGACGACGGCGCGTTGGGCGAGGGCCTCGGCCTTGGCCAGCGCCGCTTCCGCGGCGGCGACGCCGGCGACGGACTTGTCGAGGCGCGCCCGCGCTTCGCCGTCGTCGAGCCGGGCGAGGATCGCGCCGGCCTTCACCCGATCGCCGTGATCGGCGGCGAGCGCCACCAACTGGCCCGCCGCCTCGAAGCCCAACCGGCTGGCGATCCGGGCTTCCTGCGTGCCGAGCCCGAAGACGCGGACGTCGACGTCCGTCTCGAGGCGCGCGACCTCGACCTCGACCGGCCGGCGGAGGACATAGACGCGGGCAGCGACCAGCGCGACGACGACGACGGCGGCGATGCGGAGCGCCATCGGGATCTTCTTCCAGGTCATGGGGCGGCGTCCTCGGTTGCGATGAGGCCTTCGAGTTGGATGTCGAGGAGGCGAAGGGTCTCGCCGACGAGGTCGAAACCGCGCCCCGTGAGGGCCCATCGCAGCGCCGAACTCTGTACGAGACCGAGAACCAGGAGCGCACGGTCGCCGGCGGCGACTTCGCTGCGATCGCGATGGGCGGCGAAACAGGCGGCGAGCCGTTGCGTCAGCTCCGCCATCAGATCCCGGAAGACGGCGGCGAGAGCCGGGTTCCCGACGCGCAGCTCGTGCGAAAAGAGGATCGCGAGGATCGAGGGCTCGGCTGCGACGAGCCCGGCCTGGGCGGCGATCAGACGACGGATGGCGACGGTGGGGGACGTCGCCTCGGCCTCGGCCGCGTCCCAGGCGGCCCGCATGCGCGCCGCCACCGCGTTCGCCACCTCGACCCACAGGGTTTCGCGGTTGACGAAGTGCCGAAAGACCGCCGGCTGGGTGATCCCCACGGCGTCGGCGACCGCCTGGGTCGTCAGGCGATCGGGACCGACCTCCATGGCGAGACGCAGGACCGCGTCGATGATTTCCCGGCGGCGGATGTCGGCCGATTTGCGCATGGCGATCCACGATAGTTAGTTATTGAACACTAACATGACCGAACGCGTTCGGCAAGGATGCGGCTGGGCGGCTACCTGGATGCGAAGGGATTCGATGCATACGCTCGCCGATCGACCCAGGGCCTTCACGGAAGGTCGGCGACGCGTTTCGCCAGACCGGTTTTGCCGTGATCGCCAGATCTTCGCCGTCATCGGCCCCGACGGCGGTGCGACGCTCGTTCTCCGACTTCGAAGGTGGAGCCATTACGGCTCACGCGACAGGCCTTCCGCGCGATGACCGAAGCGGAGCGAAATCAGAATCTGCCATCCCGAAATGACGGGTGGCAGAAACCAGGGGGCAAGCCCTTGAAACGTCTCGGGAGAGGGGAGGAGGTGGCGCGCCGCGGCGGGTGAAGTTGAGAACCGGGACGTATCCTTCGGCGGTTCTCGACCTTCACCACGATCGATCTTCGAAAGGAGGCCGGCGCCCCCGGCCGGATCCCGGACCAAGCGAGGTCCGAATTCGGTCGCCACGTGAATCACCGGCTGCGCAGCGGTCGCCGTCACGCGTCGTCGGCCTTCTCCGCGTTCAGCGTCTTGAGCACCATGACCGCCGCCGAAGTGCGGTTCTCCACGCCGATCTTCTTGAAGATGCGTTCGAGGTGCTTGTTGATCGTGCGAGGGCTGAGACCGAGGATGTCGCCGATGTCGCGGTTGGATTTTCCCCGCGCGATCCAGTCGAGCACCTGCGCCTCGCGATCGGACACGCGGAGGCGGTCCCTCAGCGTTCCGTCGGTCGACGGACGCGCCTCTTCGACGAGACGCAACAGGATTTCACCCTGCCCGACGCGACCGACGACGGCGACTTCGACGGGGCCACCGACCTCTCGTTCCGGCGTGACGACGACCGGCGGCGGCGAAGTTCCCGCCGCCACGCGGCTCACGAGCGTCGAGACGGCCTCGGACAGATGCAGGCCGGCCGTGGGTCGTTCGCCGCACAGGCGCGCGAGAATGCGCCCGCCCTGCGGCGTCCACCAGAGCAGACGGCCGGATTCGTCGACCGCGAAGAGATGGCGTCCGGTGGTGTCCAGCGCCGCCTGGGCGCGTTGGGTGAGGCGGGCGTTGGCGAGGTGGACACGAATACGCGCCAGCAACGCCTTGGGGTCGATCGGCTTGGTGACGTAGTCGACTCCGCCGGCTTCCAGACCTTGCACCACGTGATCGCTGTCGGCGAGTCCGGTCATGAAGATGACGGGGATGTGGGCGAGCGCCTCGTCGGACTTGAAGGCGCGGCAGGTCTCGAACCCGTCCATTCCCGGCATGACCGCGTCGAGGAGGACGATGTCCGGCGTGATCTGGTGGGCGATGGCGAGGGCGCGCTCTCCGCGTAGCGCGACGAGCGCGGTGGCGCCGGCGGTTTCCAGGGCGTCGGCGAGCATCGCCACCGTTTCGGCGGAGTCGTCGACGACGAGGACGACGTCACGCGAGGTCTTCTGGGGCGGCGAGCTCATCGAGCGCGGTCTCCACGGTGGCGAGGAAGGCATCGAGATCGACCGTGGCGGCGAGCGCCGACAGTCGGTCGAGGAGATCGGAGGGAATCGTCGTTTGCGCCGCGATCTCCTCGATCTTGCAGGCGAGCGCTCGGACGTAGCCGATGCGCGCGAGACCGGCGAGGGTCTCGAGATCGCTGCGAGCGGACGGCGCGACACGAACCGGGGCCGGCGGTCGAGCATCTGCCCCGGTGAGAGGCGCTCGCATTCCCGATGGCGAGGCGTCCGCGCCCGCGTGGGTCCAGGTCAGGTCACAAGCCCGCCCGATCTTGGTGAGGAGATCGGCGAGGTCGATCGGCTTGACGACGTAGTCGTCATGGTCGCAGGGCTCCAAGTCCGCGCTCGGCTGCTCCGCGGCGTCTGCGGACACCATGATGATCGCGCCGGTCAGCATGAGATGCTCCCGCAGGCGTCGCGCCACCTCCCATCCGTTCATGCCGGGCATCGAGATGTCGAGCAGCACCAGCTCAGGGTGGACGCGGGCCGCGACTTCGAGGCAACTCGCGCCGTCGGGTACGGCGATAACCTCGAACCCGAGCGGTCGGAGGAGATCCTCGACGAGCCGGCGGTGGCTCGGTTGATCGTCGACGACGAGCACAGTGACACGCTCGCCCAGATAGCCGGTGATGGACAGGCCGACGCGCGCGCCTTCGGTCGGTGGGACGGCGCTCGGCAGATGCAGCCGGACGACGAAGCGGCTGCCCTCGCCGACGCGGCTCGTCACCACGATCTCGCCCCCCATCACTTCGATCATCAGCTTGGTGATGGTCAGGCCGAGGCCCGTGCCGGGAAGCCAGGGGCCGGAAGGGTTTTCGATGCGCTCGAAGGGCATGAATATTCGCTCCAGATCCGCTTCGGCGATCCCGATGCCGGTATCCTGGATGAGGAATTCGCCGACTTCGTTGCGGAAGCGCAGCGAGAACGACACTTCGCCCCTCTGGGTGAACTTCACCGCATTGGACAGGAGATTGAGCAGAATCTGGCGAAGGCGCTTTTCGTCGGCGCGGACGAAGGCCGGCAGTCGGGCCGGACCGTCCCAGCGGAACGCGATGCCCTGGGTTTCGGCCTGAAGGCGGAACGTGGCGACGATCTGTTCGATGAATTCGGGGAAGGAGAAGACGTTGCGCTCCGGGGTGAGGCGCCCGGCCTCGATGCGGGCGATGTCGAGCAGACCTTCGACGAGGCTCGCCAGATGCTCGCCGGAACGGCGGATGGTGCGAACGGCGTTCGTCCGATTGGCGGGCGGCAGCGCATCGTGGTCGATGAGTTGAGCGTAGCCGAGAATGGCGTTGAGCGGCGTGCGGAACTCGTGACTGATGCCGGCGAGATAGCGGCTCTTGGCGAGATTCGCGGCCTCGGCCACTTCCTTCGCGGCCTGCAGCGCCCGGTCGGTCTCCTCGTGAGCCGCGATCTCCTGCATCAACAGACCGGTCTGGCGGTCGGATTCCTCCTGGGCGACGCGACGACTCTCGTGGGCGAGGACGAAGAGCCAACTCACGACGCCGGCGATGAGCAGAAAGACGAGAAAGATCTTGGCGAGAGCCCCGCCGAGCAACGCTTCGGGCGGTTGGTTTTCGCCGATCGATTGGAAGTAGACCGCGGCGAGAATGCCGCCCGCCAGAATGGTCACGCCGACCAGCAGCGCGAAATAGTGGGCGAGACTGGAATTGAGCCGGGCGGCGGCTCGGCTCGGCAACACCTTGGCGAGGATGTCGAGCAACTGTTCGGAAAGCCGGCTCCGCACCTTGCAACGATCGTTGCAACGGGCGTCGAGAGTGCAGCACAGCGAGCAGATCGGCCCGGCGTAGGCCGGGCAGTGGGCCATGTCCTCCGCTTCGAAGGTGTGTTCGCAGACCCGGCAGGCAAACCGCCCGGTCGTGATCGTCTCGGAGTTGCGGCGCGCAAGCTCGGAGTTGCGGCGCGCAAGGTAGTAGCGTCCGCCCGACGCCCAGGCGATGAGCGGCGTCGCCGTCACCGCCACGCCGAGGCCGATGAAGCACGACAAGGCCGCCGCCGTCGTGCCGAACAGGCCGGCATGGGCGGCGATCGACACCGCAGAAGCGATCAACATGCCGCCGAAACCGACCGGATTGATGTCGTAGAGATGAGCCCGCTTGAACTCGATGCCGGCGGGAGAGAGGCCGAGAGGCTTGTCGATGACCAGATCGGCGAAGAGCGCGCCGACCCAGGCGACGGCGACATGGGAATAGAGGCCGAGGGTGTGCTCGAGGCTCTTGTAGATGCCGAGCTCCATCAGCATCAGCGCGATGGCGACATTGAACACCACCCAGACCACACGTCCGGGATGGGAATGCGTGAGGCGGGAGAAGAAGTTCGACCAGGCGATCGATCCGGCATAGGCGTTGGTGACGTTGATCTTGAGTTGCGACAGCACCACGAAGATCACCGCGACGATCAGGGCGGCGCGCGGGTCGGCCATCAGGTAGCCGAAGGCGACCTGATACATGTGGGTCGGTTCGGCCGCGTCCGGCGGGGCGACGCCGTTCTTGAAGGCGAGAAAGGCGAGGAAGGATCCGGCGAGGAGCTTCAGCGCGCCGAGCACGATCCACCCCGGTCCGGTCGAAATCAGCGCCGTCCACCACGCCAATTCACGGCCCGGACGGCGGACGGGCAGAAACCGCAGGAAGTCGACCTGCTCGCCGATCTGGGCGACGAGCGAGAAGACCACGCCGGAGGCCGCCCCGAAGAGCGCGAGGTCGAATGAGCCGTCGAGCGGGCCGAGCCGGCCGGTGTGGCCGGTCCACGCCTCCACCGTGCCGGTGTCGAAGAGGGTGATGGTCACGAACGGGGTGACGTGCAACACGATCCACAGCGGCTGTGTCCACAGCTGAAAGCGGCTGAGAAAGGTGAAGCCGTAGGTGACGAGCGGGATGACCACCAGAGAAGAGACGATGAAACCGAGCCACTCCGGCAGACCGAAGCCGAGTTGCAGCGCCTTCGCCATGATCGCCGCCTCGAGGGCGAAGAAGATGAAGGTGAAACTCGCGTAGATCAGCGAGGTGACGGTCGAGCCGAGATAACCGAACCCGGCGCCGCGGGTGAGCAGATCTATGTCGACCCCGTAGCGAGCGGCATAGAGACTGATCGGCAGGCCCGTGATGAAGATCACCAAGGCCACGACGAGGATCGCCGCCACCGCGTTGGTGAAGCCGTAGGTCAGGGTGATGGCGCCGCCGATCGCTTCGAGCGCCAGGAACGAGATGCCGCCGATGGCGGTGTTGGCGACGCGAAACACCGACCAGCGACGCGCGCTCTTGGCGGTGAAGCGGAGCGCGTAGTCCTCCAACGTCTGATCGGCGACCCAACGGTTGTAATCGCGCCGGATCGGGAGGATCCGTTGCCGCCCATCGGCTTCGCCGGCTTCCCCCGCTTCCCCCGCCGCGTCGCATCGCATCGACACACTCATCTCTCCCCGGACGCCAAACCTCCCGGCGGCCGCAGCCGGATACGGCGGCGCGACCCGACCGAAGGACGATGCAGGAAGTCTGCCAACCGCGCTCGGTTTCGCCGCTCATGGAAAGATTTGCAAAAGTCGTCACATTTTCGATGCCGAGCATGTGGCTCTCTCCGGCGCGTGCGTCGCCGCGTGTTCATCGATTGTGCAATTCTCTTTGAATGATGCAGAAAAAATGGTCGCCGCATTTCTGGCGAGAAAGATCGAGAAATACTCGAAAAAGGAGATTACGTCATTCGACGTAATGCCAGGAATGCCTTCATCGTCATTCGACGGACAGATGGTCATAGGCGTTCGACGTAGCGACGACTGTCGAAGAACGCATTGCTGCAATGCGTCATGAAAGGCCAGCATCGGTCCATCGGCGGACGAGAGGTCCGTACCGGTTCCCCCATCCCAGAGGGAGGCATCATGTCGACCGATCCCACGAACCCGCATCGCCCCGATCTGCTTCGTCGCAGACTGCTGATGGGCATGGCGGCCGCGCCCTTCATGGGGCTCGCCGCCCGTTCGGCCTTCGCCCAGGCTCCGGCCACGGCAGCCGTCAACACCACCGGCCTCGCCGTCACCGACACCGAAGTGACGGTCGGCATCCTCCACTCGGTGACCGGCACCATGGCCATTTCCGAGACCGGCTCGGTGCAGGCCGAGAAGCTCGCCATCGAGCAGATCAACGCCATGGGTGGCGTGCTCGGACGCAAGATCAAGATCATCCAGGAAGACGGCGCGTCCGACTGGCCGAACTTCGCCGAAAAGGCCAAGAAGCTGCTCGTCAACGACAAGTGCGCCTCGGTCTTCGGCTGCTGGACTTCGGCCTCGCGCAAGGCGGTGTTGCCGGTCTTCGAGCAGTACAACGGCATGCTCTACTACCCGACCTTCTACGAAGGCCTGGAGCAGTCGAAGAACGTGATCTACACCGGTCAGGAGGCGACGCAGCAGATCATCGCCGGTCTGGACTGGGTCAACAAGACCAAGGGCGCCAAGACCTTCTACCTGCTCGGTTCGGACTACATCTGGCCGCGCACCTCCAACAAGATCGCCCGCAAGCACATCGAGGGGCATCTCGCCGGCGGCAAGGTCGTCGGCGAGGAGTACTTCCCGCTCGGCCACACCCAGTTCAACTCGGTGATCAACAAGATCAAGCTGGTCAAGCCGGACGTGATCTACGCGATCATCGTCGGCGGCTCGAACGTCGCCTTCTACAAGCAGCTCAAGGCGGCGGGCATCGATCTGTCGAAGCAGACGCTGCTGACGATCTCGGTCACCGAAGACGAGATCGACGGCATCGGCGGCGAGAACATCGCCGGCGCCTTCGCCTGCATGAAGTACTTCCAGTCGCTCGACAACCCGAACAACAAGGCCTTCGTCGAGGCGTTCCACAAGATGTGGGGCGACAAGACGGTGATCGGCGACGTCACCCAGGCGGCCTATCTCGGCCCGTGGCTGTGGAAATACACCGTCGAGAAGGCCGGGTCCTTCGACATCGACAAGGTTGCGGCGGCCTCGCCGGGCGTGGAGTTCAAGGGCGCGCCGGAAGGCTACGTCCGGATCCACGAGAACCATCACCTCTGGTCGAAGACCCGCGTCGGCAAGGCGCGCGCCGACGGCCAGTACGACGTGATCTACGAGACCGCCGACCTGGTCGAGCCGGATCCGTTCCCCAAGGGCTACCAGTGATCGCCTGACGAGACCCGAGCACGGGGGCTCCCTCGCCGCCCGTCTCGCCGCCCGCCTCGCACGAGCGTCTCCCCGAAAGCGGCATGGGGATGCGCATCGGTGGGGTGGGCGGTCGGTTTCGCCGGGAACCGCGCGTTCCGTCGTCTTCGGTCCCGGTCGAACGACGGCACGCCGGCTTCCGCCGACTCAGGCCCGCTCCCCTCGTCTGAAGGGTCGAAGGAGAACCCCATGTTCGAAGGCTATTCCCTCGGCGATCTCGCCTCCATCTTCGTGATGCAGGGCTTCGCAGGCCTCATTCTCTTTTCCGTCTTCGTTTTGATGGCTCTCGGTCTCGCCATCATCTTCGGGCAGATGGGCGTCATCAACATGGCGCACGGCGAGTTCATGATCCTCGGCGCTTACGTGACGTGGATGTGCTCGCAAATTTTCCAGAATTACATTCCGGCGCTGTTCCCGATCTACTTCTTCGTGGCGATGGCGCTGGCCTTCGTCGCCTCCGGCGCGCTCGGCATGTTGGTGGAATGGGCGTTGATCCGCCATCTCTACAAGCGCCCGCTCGACACGCTGCTGGCGACCTGGGGCCTCTCGCTGATCCTGCAGCAGGTCTACCGCTCGGTGTTCGGTCCGCGCGAGGTCGGCGTCGATCTCCCGAGCTGGATGATGGGCTCTCTGCAACTGACCGACACGATCGAGGTGCAGATCAACGGCCTCTTCGTGATGAGCCTGACCGTCGTCATCACCGTGGTGGTGGCCTTCCTGATGTTCCGTTCGGGTTGGGGCCGTCAGGTGCGCGCCGTGGTGCAGAACCGGGTCATGGCCGGCGCCGTCGGCATCGACACCGAGAAGGTCGACCGACTGACCTTCGGCATCGGCTGCGGCATCGCCGGGGTGGCCGGCTCGGCCTTCACCATGATCGGCTCGACCGGTCCGACCGCGGGCCAGCTCTACATCGTCGACACCTTCCTGGTGGTCGTCTTCGGCGGCGCCCAGAGCCTGCTCGGCACCATCCTCTCGGCCTTCACCATCTCGCAGGCCCAGTCGACCATGGAGTTCTTCCTGTCCGGGTCGATCGCCAAGGTCCTCACGCTGCTCGGCGTGGTCGGCATCCTGATGCTGCGCCCGCAGGGTCTGTTCGTCCTCAAGATCCGCCGCTGAGGAGATGCCCATGTCCGTCTTTTCCAAAGAACGCTACGGCTTTCTCGCCCGCTCCGAAATCCTCGGTCTCCTGGCGCTCGCGGCGCTGATCGTGGTGGTGGTGCCGCTCTCGCTCGACATCTTCCGTCTCAACCTCGTCGGCAAGTATCTGACCTATGCCTTCGTGGCGATCGGCCTGGTGCTGTGCTGGGGCTTCGGCGGCATCCTGTCGCTCGGCCAGGGCATCTTCTTCGGCCTCGGCGGCTACTGCATGGCGATGTTCCTCAAGCTCGAGGCGTCGAGCGTCGAGAACACCAAGATCCAGTCGACCCCCGGCATCCCCGACTTCATGGACTGGAACCAGCTGACCTCGTTGCCGTGGTTCTGGCAGCCGTTCAAGTCGCTGCCGTTGACCCTGATCGCGGTCGTCGCCGTGCCGGCGGTCTTCGCCTTCGTGATCGGCACGGCGATGTTCAAGCGCCGCGTCGGCGGCGTCTACTTCGCCATCATCACCCAGGCGGTCGCCGCCATCCTGACCATCCTGATCATCGGTCAGCAGGGCTTCACCGGCGGCATCAACGGCATCACCGATCTGCGCACCCTGCTCGGCTGGGACATTCGCACCGACCACGCCAAGTACGTGCTCTATTTCGTCAACGCGGCGCTGTTGATGGGCGTCCTGGTTCTCGGCTACTTCGTCCGCGCCTCCAAGCTCGGACGCATCCTGGTCGCCATGCGCGACAAGGAGGATCGGGTCCGCTTCTCCGGCTATTCGGTGGCGAGCTTCAAGACCTTCGTCTTCTGTCTGGCGGCGGCGTTGGCGGCCGTGGGCGGCGCGATGTTCACCCTGCAGGTCGGGTTCATGTCGCCCTCCTTCGTCGGCATCGTGCCGTCGATCGAGATGGTGATCTACACCGCGGTCGGCGGTCGGTTGTCGCTGATCGGCGCGGTCTACGGAACGCTGCTCGTCAACGCCGCCAAGACGGCGCTGTCCGAGAGCTTCCCGCAGCTGTGGCTGCTCGGCCTCGGCGGCCTCTTCATCGCCGTCGTGCTCGCCTTCCCGAACGGACTGGCCGGCATCTGGGGCGCCTGGATCGCCCCCTGGTTCGCCCGTCTCACCAAGTCCGGCTCGCACGGCTCCGCCGTCGCGAACGGCTCCCCGGCCGAATGAGGAGGATCGCCGCATGACCACACAGCCGATCGGTCAAGGCATGGCCCCGGACTTCCTGCTCGAGATCGAAAATCTCACCGTCTCCTTCGACGGGTTCAAGGCGGTCAACGATCTCTCGCTCTACGTCGACAAGAACGAGATCCGCGTCATCATCGGTCCGAACGGCGCCGGCAAGACCACGGTGCTCGATCTGATCTGCGGCCGCACCAAGGCGACGTCCGGCTCGATCCGCTTCAAGGGGCAGGAGCTGACCAGGCTCTCCGAGAACAAGATCGTGCTCGCCGGCGTCGGGCGCAAATTCCAGACCCCGTCGATCTACGACGACCTCACCGTCTTCGAGAATCTGGAGATCTCTTATCCGAGGGGACGCACCGTCTTCGGCGCGCTCACCTTCCGTCGGGACGCGCAGGTGATCGAACGCATCGAGGAGATCGCCGAGATGATCTTCCTTTCCGACCGGTTGCACGAACGCGGCGAGTTTCTCTCCCACGGCCAGAAGCAGTGGCTGGAGATCGGGATGCTGCTCATCCAGGACCCCGAACTCCTGATGCTCGACGAGCCGGTCGCCGGCATGTCGGTGACCGAACGGGTCAAGACTGCGGAACTGCTCAATCGGATCATCAAGGATCGGTCGGTCCTGGTGATCGAGCACGACATGAAGTTCGTCGAGGACATCGCCCACCGCGTCACGGTTCTCCACCAAGGCAAGGTCCTGTCGGAGGGGTCGATGGAGCGTGTCCAGAACGATCCCAAGGTCATCGAAGTCTATCTCGGACATTGAGGAGGCGCGTCATGTTGAACGTCACCGATCTGCGCGTCGCCTATGGTCAGTCGGAGGTCCTGCATGGCCTCGAATTCCATGTCGCGCCCGGCGAGATCGTCGCCATCATGGGCCGCAACGGCATGGGCAAGACCACGCTGATGAAATCGCTGATGGGCATCCTGCCGACGAAGTCGGGCACGGTCGCCGTCGGCGAGACCGACGTCACCACCAAGAAGAGCCACGAACGGGTCGCCGACGGTCTCGCCTACGTGCCGCAGGGGCGGATGATCTTCTCCACCATGACGGTCGAGGAGAACATCGAGACCGGCCTCACCGTCACCGGCAAGTCGGAGGTGCCCGGCGACATCTACGAGTTGTTCCCGGTGCTTCTGGAAATGAAGAAGCGGCGCGGCGGCAATCTCTCCGGCGGTCAGCAGCAGCAGCTCGCGATCGCACGGGCGCTCGCCTCGGATCCCAAGGTTCTCCTGCTCGACGAGCCGACCGAGGGCATCCAGCCTTCGATCATCCGCGAGATGGCCCGCACGTTGAAGCGCATTCGCGACGAAAAGGGTCTGTCGATCGTCGTCTCCGAACAGGTTCTCAGCTTCGCGCTCGACATCGCCGATCGAGTTCTCGTGATCGAAAACGGCGAGATCGTCCACGAAGACACCCGTGATTCCGTCGACGAGGCGAAGATCACGAAACTTCTCTCCGTTTGATCGTATCCGGAGCGAAAAGCTTCGGGTCATGGAAGGAGCGTCACATGCCTGAAACTTTGATCAAGGTCGATCTCTCGCAATCGGCCTATGAAAACGAGATGGTGCACAATCGTTGGCACCCCGACATCCCGATCGCCACCTGGGTCGAGCCCGGCGCCGACTTTCTGGTCGAGACCTACGACTGGACCGGCGGCGCGATCAAGAACGACGACAGCGCCGAAGACATCCGCGACGTCGATCTGACGACCGTCCACTTCCTGTCCGGCCCGATCGGCGTCAAGGGCGCTGAGCCGGGCGACCTGCTCGTCGTCGACATTCTCGACGCCGGCACGCTGAAGGGCGCCGAATGGGGCTTCAACGGGTTCTTTTCGAAGAACAACGGCGGCGGCTTCCTGACCGATCACTTCCCGCATGCCCAGAAGGCGATCTGGGAATACGAGGGCATGTTCACCAAATCGCGCCATATTCCGGGCGTGCGCTTCGGCGGTCTGATCCATCCCGGTCTGATCGGCTGTCTGCCGGATCGGGCGATGCTCGAGAAGTGGAACGAGCGCGAGCTCGGCCTCATCGCCACAAATCCGACGCGGGTTCCGCCGCTCGCCAACCCGCCGGCCCCGAAGACCGCGCACATGGGCAAGCTGAAGGGCGAGGCCGCCGCCAAGGCCGCGGCCGAGGGCGCGCGCACGGTTCCGCCGCGTGAGCACGGCGGCAACTGCGACATCAAGGATCTGTCGCGCGGCAGCCGCATCTTCTTCCCGGTCTACGTCGACGGCGCCGGCCTCTCGATGGGCGACCTGCACTTCAGCCAGGGCGATGGCGAGATCAC
Source organism: Hyphomicrobiales bacterium (assembly GCA_021286855.1). GTDB lineage: Bacteria > Pseudomonadota > Alphaproteobacteria > Rhizobiales > Ancalomicrobiaceae > Pinisolibacter. The sequence continues at coordinate 45,295 of JAJTBO010000015.1, forward strand.
CTTCTGCGGCGCGATCGAGATGGCCGGCGGCTGGCTGCACATCAAGGTCGACCTGCTCAAGGGCGGCATGGCCAAGTACGGCGTCAAGAACCCGATCTTCAAGCCGTCGCCGATCGTGCCGCGGTACGACGACTACCTGATCTTCGAAGGCATCTCGGTCGACGAAGAGGGCAAGCAGTACTATCTCGACGCCAACGTCGCCTATCGGCAGGCCTGCCTCAACGCCATCGAATACATGAAGAAGTTCGGTTATTCGGGCGCCCAGGCCTACGCCATCCTCGGTTCGGCGCCGGTGCAGGGCCACTTCTCGGGCGTCGTCGACATCCCGAACTCCTGCGCCACGCTGTGGCTGCCGACCGGCATCTTCGAGTTCGACATCAATCCGACGGCCGCCGGGCCGCAGAAGATGATCGACGGTTCGGTCGACATGCCGATCGCCTACGACTGAGGCGAACAGCGGCCGGGCGTTCGCAGCGCTCGGCCGTCGGCCGCCGCCCCTCGCGCGAGGCGGCGCGCCACTGTCGCTCAGAGCCCGCCGGAGACATTTCGATGCCGATCTACGACTACGAATGCGAGAGCTGCGGTCCGTTCCGCGAGATGCGGCCGATGGCGGAGTCCGCCGCCCCCTGCGCCTGCCCGGTCTGCGCGACGCCGTCGCCGCGCGCCTTCCTGTCGATGCCGCATTTGTTCACCATGGACGCCGGCCGGCGCACCGCGCTCGCCACCAACGAGCGGGCGTCGAACGAACCGATTTCGTCGAAGTCGGAGCGGGCCCGCCGGCTCCATCCGGCCAACTGCTCGTGCTGCAAGCCGGGGGCCAAACAACGCGCGACGGTGTTTCGCGCCGACGGCGCCAAATCCTTCCCGACGGCGCGTCCTTGGATGATCAGCCACTGATCGAGGGCGTGCGGTTTCGTCGATCGCGCGTGGGGCACGATCCCGCCGAGCCAATCGATCACCCTTCAGGAGAACTCATTGGCGGGGAATTTGGACTTCGTCGCAATCCGATGTCGTCCATTCGCTGTCCCCCTTCAGTCGTGACACCCTTCGTTCCGAACTCTACGTCCGCCAACTCGCCAAGGTCGGCGAGCAACTCGTCTCGATCACCCAGGACGTCGGGCAGGACGCGAGCGGCGAGTTCATCCGCAAGATCCTGAACGTCTTCGACGAGCACCAGAGCCGCGAGACGGCCAAGCACGTCCATCGCTCGATGTGCGAGAACGCGCGACAGGGCTTCTGGAACGGCGCGCCGCCGCCCTTCGGCTATCGGGTCGAGGTGAAGGAGCGGCGTGGCAACGAGGACAAGAAGATCCTCGTCGTCGAGGACGAGGAGGCGCGCGTCGTCAACGGCCGACACTGCTCGCCGGCATCGCGCGTTGCGGGCATGTGGTGCGGCGCTGATCCAGAACACCGCAAGAGCTGGCGCTATCGCTACTATTGCTGTTCCCGCAAGCTCAAGGAGGGCGCTTTCGCCTGTGACGGCTTCCGCATGCCGATGGATCGGCTCGACGAGATCGTCGTCGGCGAGGTGCTCCGCAGCGTCCTCGCTCCCGATCATCTGAAGGCGATCCTCGATCGGTGGCTCACCAATGCCGCGCGGCGCGAGGACGAGGACGGAAGACGCCTCCAGGATCTGAAGCAGGCCCACGCCGAGACGATCGCCGGCATCGCCCGTCTCCTCGACCTCGTCGAGAAGGGGCCCATGGAGGCCGAAGACCCGAATCTCCGGGAGAAATTGGTCGGGCTGAAGTTCCGCCGCGACGAACTCGCGCGCGAGGTCGCGGATCTGTCGCGGTGCATGGCGTCGGACGAGCCGACGATCACGCAGGAGAAGGTCGAGCGTCTCGGGCTGCTGCTTCGCGACAAGCTTCAGCACGGCTCGGCCGAGCTACGGCAGGTCTATGCACGGCAGGTGATCGGTGAAGTGACGGGGAATGAAGGAGAAATCCGGATCAACGGATCGAAGGCGGTGCTCGCCAGATGCGCAGCCGAGTCGCCGGGCGAAGATCCGCCCGCAGTTCTCTCTTTTGTTCAGGAGTGGCGCGCCCGAAAGGATTCGAACCTCTGACCCCCAGATTCGTAGTCTGGTGCTCTATCCAGCTGAGCTACGGGCGCCTGCCTCGACGTACCGGAGGCGTGGCCCCCGCGTCGGAGGCGTTCTCTAAACGGTTCCGCCCGGGCTTGCAAGCGCCGACGTCATGGTCGACGATGTTTTTTCCACGGGTCTTCGCGAGCGGTTCTCCGCGTGAGCCGCGCCAGGGGGACGGCGTCGAAGGCGTCGGCGCGGTTTGCCTCCACGCGGCGCAGGGCCGAGCGGCGTCGCCGGACGTCGCACGCCGGACCGAGGACGTGTAGAAGCAGACCTCCGCCGCGGTTCGACGACGCCGTCGTCCGCGAACGCCGCCCGACCCGTTCGTCTCGCCGATCCCGCCGGGCGGGCCTCGGACCCGCCCTCGCCAGGAATTCCGAACCCCGTGTCCGCTCTCCTCGGCCCACTCTTCAAGGTCGCCTCGACGCTCTCCTTCGCCGTCATGCTGGTCGGGGTGAAGCTGCTCGCCGATCGCATTCCCTCCGGCGAGGTGGTCTTCTTCCGCTCCGCCTTCGCGCTCCTGCCGGTCGTCGCCATGGTCGCCTGGCAGGGCGAGCTGCGCGAGGGGTTGAAGACGGCGCGGCCGGGCGGCCATCTGATCCGCTCGGTGGTCGGCGTCACCGCCATGGTGCTGTGGTTCTCCGGCGTCCAGCGGGTCAGTCTCGCCGACAGCCTCGCCATCACCTACGCCGCGCCGCTCCTGACCGTGGCGCTCGCCGCGCTGTTGCTCGGCGAGACGGTGCGTTGGCATCGCTGGTCGGCGGTGGCGGTCGGCTTTCTCGGCGTGCTCGTCGTGCTGTCGCCGCATCTCGGCGACGTCGACCACGTCCTCGACGGCGGCGCGGCCACCGGCGCGGCGATGTGCTTCGCCTCCGCCTTCTTCATGGCCTTCGCCCAGATCCAGGTCCGCAACCTCACCTCGACCGAACGCACCGGCGCCATCGTCGTCTATTTCTCGATCGGCTCGGCGATGGTGGCGCTGCTCACCGCGCCGTGGTGGGTGATGCCGAGCCTCGGCGATCTGGCGCTCCTGATCATGACCGGCATCTTCGGCGGCGTCGGCCAGATCTTCCTCACCCTCGGCTATCGCCACGCCGACGCCTCGGTGATCGCTCCGCTCGAATATACCTCGATGCTCTGGGCGATCGGCACCGGTTGGTGGGTCTTCGGCGAATGGCCGACCTCGGCGGTGCTCGTCGGCTCCGCGATCATCATCGGCTCCGGCGTCGCCATCGTCCTGCGCGAGCGCGCCCTCGGCCTGAAACGGCCCGAGACCTGAGGCCTCACTCGAGCCGGACCTCGACGCTGGCGCTCGCCCCGGTCGCATCGATCACGGAAAGCCGCGAGAAGCCGCGTCCCGTCGGCCGCCACAGGCTGCGGCGACGGCCGTCGGCGGTGGCGACCGGCCGCCCGTCGACCAGCCAGGTCAGCGGCGGCACGCCGCCGTGCGCCTCGAGCGACAGCGGATCGGCCGTCTCGACGCCGCTCGCAAGGCCGAGATCGAGCCGCGCTCCGTCCGGCGGGAAGGTGATCTCGAGCCGCGGCCGCGCCGCCGCCGCCAGCGTCTTGGGCACGTCGCGGCGCAGATGGCGGAGCGGCGGCGGCAGGCTCGCCGAGGTCGCCTGCAACACGCCGCGCGGCTTCGGGATCCCCTCCGGTTCGATGCCGAGCCGCTGCCAGGCGTCGAACAGCAACGGCGCGGCGACCAGTCGGCCGACGAGCCCCGGAGACGGCCGCCCGTCCGGCCGTCCGACCCAGACGCCGAGGGCGAAGCGCCGGTCGAAGCCGATCGCCCAGGCGTCGCGGAAGCCCCAGGAGGTGCCGGTCTTGAAGGCGAGGCGGCCCTGCGGCGCGTTCGGCGGGGCCGGCGCGCCGCGAAGGATGTCGGCGACGTACCACGCCGCCACCGGATCGGTCAGCCGTCGCCGCTCCGGCGCGAGCCGCCGCTCGTCGAGCCGTCGGACGATCGGCACGGTCGTCCCGCCGCGCGCGAGGCCGGCGTAGAGCCGGGTCAGATCGTCGAGCCGGATGCCGAGCCCGCCGAGGCCGACCGCGAGCCCGGTCGGCGTCGCGTCGGCGAGGATCAGATCGGCCCCGGCCGAACGCAGACGCGACACCAGGGCCTGCGGACCGATCGCTTCGAGCAGTTGCACGGCCGGCATGTTCAGGGACTGTTGCAGCGCGTGGCGCGCCGTCACCAGCCCGGCCCAGCCCTGTTCGAAATTCTCCGGCGCCCAGGCGCCCCAGCGGGCCGGGCGATCCTCGAGCATGGTCTCGGGATGGGCGACGCCGTCCTCGAAGGCGCGGGCGTAGATGAAGGGCTTCAGCGCCGACCCGGGCGAGCGCACCGCCCGCGTCAGATCGACCGAGCCGGCGCGCGGGATCGAGAAATAGTCGGGCCCGCCGACCGAGGCGAGCAATTCGCCGGTCGCCACGTCGAGGAGCACGATCGCCGCCGACCGGTCGGTCGGCCAGGTCTCGGCGCGCTCGGCGAGGAGACGTTCGAGCGCCGCCTGCCGAGAGCGGTCGATGGTGGCGACGATGATCCGCTCCTCCGGCCGCTCGGCGACGAGGTCTTCGCAGAGATGCGGCGCGAAGTTCGGAAACGGCCGCCGTTCGGTCGGGATCGGCTCGCTCCGGGCCCGCGCCACGTCGGCGGCGGAGGCGATCCCCGCGGCGAGCGCCCGATCGAGCACCCGGTCGCGGGCCCGCCGCGCCGCCTGCGGAAAGCGGTCCGGCCGGCGCGTCTCCGGCGACTGCGGCAGCGCCACCAGGAGCGCCGTCTCGCCGAGCGACAGCCGCTTCGGCTCCTTGCCGAACCAGGCGAGGGCGGCGGCGCGCAGGCCTTCGAGATTGCCGCCGTAGGGCGCGAGCCCGAGATATAGCTCGAGGATCCGTCGCTTCGAGAAGCGCCGTTCGAGGTCGAGCGCGCGCAGGACCTGCGTGCTCTTGGCGGCGAGATTGCGCGTCTCGCGCGGCTCGAGCAGCCGCGCCACCTGCATGGTCAGCGTCGAGGCCCCCGAGATCACCCGGCCGCGTCGCGCCGCCTGTCCGATCGCCCGCGCCACGGCGCGCGCGTCGACGCCGCCGTGCGCGAAGAAGCGTCGATCCTCGTAGGCGAAGAGCAGATCGAAGAAGCGCGGATCGACGTCGTCGACGCCGATCGGCAGCCGCCAGCGCCCCTCCTCGGTGAGGAACGGCCTCAGCAACCGCCCCTCGCGGTCGAGCACCACGGTCGAGCGCACCTCGGCGAGCCGGGGATCGAGCCGCGGCAACCGATCGAGCGCGCCGTCGAGCGCCGACGCGCCCCACCCGACGGCGGCGAGGAGCCCCGCTGCCGCGAAGAGCCCGGCGGCGAGGCGGCGATCGCGCTCTCCCGTCATCTGGACGCCTCGTCGGTCACCGCGTCCCTTCCTCGCCTCACTTGCGCGGCGCGACGTCGATCGTGCCGAAGGCGGTGCGGCCGTAGCGCTCGGGGCGATACATGTCCTCGACCACAGCCGGCGGCCAGACGTAGCGTCCCGGCGTCACCACCCGGACCGCATAGGCGACCTGGAACACCGCCTGCTGATCGGGGGCGCGGTCGAAGGCGGCGACGAACCGATCGTCGCGGAACTCCGTCGTCCGCGCCTCCGGCGCCTCCTTCAGCCAGCCGAAGGCCTCGCTGTCGCCGCTCGCCACCAGCTTCGGATCGGCGATCTCGAAACCGGCCGGGAGACGATCGGTAACGACGATGCGGGCGTTCTCCGCCTTCGGCTCGGTCACTTCCAGCACCACGACGAGCCGGTCGGTCTGGCGGATCTTGGAGAGATCCGCCTTGCGGCCATCCGGCGTGAAGAGCGTCCGCGTCACCTGATAGCCGTTCGAGGCGGCTCCTTCCGGGGTCGACGGATGGCCGGAGGTGGTGATCACCACCCGGGTCGGCACTTTGGCTTCGCCGGTCGTCGCGGCGGTGAGGCGGAAGGTCTTGGTCGCCAGCGCGTCGGCGCGGAAGGTGCGGAAGAACGGCCCCGTCGCCTCTTCGCTGTTCGAGCCGTCGGCGACGGTCACCTTCTGCCCCTTCGCCTGATCGGCGACGGCCGAGGCGGCCAACACCGACCACGCCTGTTCCTGCGTCGAGGTCTGCGGACGCGCGTCGCGCAACCGTTCGATCGCCGCGGCGACGTCGGCCCATTCCGACGGCGGCCGCCGGCTCTCCGCCATCAGCGCCAGCGTCATCGCCCCGTCGCGGAGCGACGAGCCGTAGTCGGCCCGCCACACCCGCGCCGTCTCGGCTCCCGTGAGCTTCGCCGTCGCCGCCTTGAACAGCGGCTCGGCGCGCGTCGCGTCGCCGAGCAGGGCCAGACCCGCGGCGAGTTGCGAACGCGCCGAGGCGGTGGCGAAGAGCTCGAGCTTCTGGTCGGAGAGATAGCGCAGGTCGCCCATCACCGGCCGGCCGTTGCGGGCGAGCACGTAGAGGGCGTAGGCGAGATCCGGCGCGTCCTTCACACCCGGCTCGTTGGTTTGCGAGACGTAGTTCTTCAACCGATCGAGGGCGAGGTCGAAGGCCTTCTGCGGCACCGCCCGGCCCGCCTCCCGCGCCCGGGTGAGGAAGTCCGTCACATAGGCGTCGAGCCAGACGTCGTCGTCGGCGCCCGCGGCGCTCCACAGGCCGAAGCCGCCGGTCGACAATTGCCTCGACAAGAGCCGGTCGATCGCCCCGTCGATCCGCGTCTTGGCGTCTTCGTCGAGGGCCAGCGCCGCGGAGGTCGCCAGTTTGTCGACATAGAGCAGCGGCAGCGCGCGGCTGACCAACTGTTCCGAACAGCCGTAGGGATAGCGATCGAGCGCCGCCAGCAACGCCGGCACGTCGAGCGCGCTCCACGGCGAGATCGAGACCGACACCGCGCCGGTGCCCGGCAGGAAGTCGGCGATCAGCGCCTGCGAGATCTCGACCGAGCCGTCGGCCGGCAATTGCCGGACGCTGCGCCGGAAGATCTCGCTGGTCGGCGGTTCGATCGGGAACGACGCGGTCTGCGTCGCGTCGATGCCCGGCCCGGTCAGCCTGAGCGCCACCGACGCCGGACCGATCCCCGCCGCCGTCACCGGAACCGAGAAGGCGGCCCGGCCCTTGGCCGGCAGTTTCACCGTGGTGGCGAGGTTCTCCGCCGGCACGATCAGCGAGCCGCGCAGATCGAGTTCGACCTTGTAGTCGCCGGGCTGACCCTCGACGTTGTCGAGAGCGAAATGCAGGCTCGAACGATCGCCGAGCGCCAGGAAGCGCGGCGCGGTCGGCTGGATCACCACGGCGTCGCGCACGATCGTCTCGCGATCGGCGTGGCCGGCCTTCTCCGCCGTCCACGCCATCGCCATCACCCGGACCGCGCCGTTGAACGCCGGCACGTCGAATTCGACGACGGCCTTGCCGTCGGGGCCGACCTCGATCACGCCGGAATAGCGCGCGAAGGGAGCCTCGCGCGGCGGCGCGGTCAGATCGCCCGCCCCGCCGTCGCCGCCGACCTTGATCTCGCCGCGCGTCCCCTGCATCCCGTCGATCAGGAAACCATAGAGATCGCGCAGGTCGACCGGCAGCTGCTTCTGGCCGAAGTACCAGCGGTCGGGGTTCGGCGTCTCGAAATGCGTCAGATTGAGGATGCCGACGTCGACCGCGGCGACGACGACATGCGCCGCCTTGCCTTCCGTCCCGGTCAACGTGATCGGCACGGTGAGTTTGCCGCGCGGCCGGATCATCGCCTCGCCGCCGATCTCGACGCCGAGGACGTGCGCCTGCGGCGCCACCGCGAACCAAGCGACGCCGATCGCCCGACCGGGCATCCGCCGCGCCTTGGTGTCCATCGGCCGATGCGCGATCGCCACCACGTGGGCGCCCGCGCCCCAAGCGGCGTCGACCGGGAAGGTCACCGTCGCGCCGGCGGGGTCGACCTCGACCACCTTCAGCGCCTCGACCTTGTCGGTGACGATCGCCACCGTCGCGGACCCGGCGAAGCGGGGTTTGAGATGCGCCGAGAGCGTCTCGCCCGCGCCGTAGGCGGTCTTGTCGAGCGCCACGTCGAGCACGTCGGGGCTGTCCGCCTTGTCGGCCCCGGCCCAACCGACCGAGAAGCCGAGCGAGGTGTGCGCGCCGTCCTCGCCTCTGAGCTCGAGGCGATAGGCGCCCCAGTCGACCGGCACGGAGAGCCGCGTCGGATCGCCGGTGGAAAGATCGATCGAGCCGTCGGCGACGCGCCGATGCGTCTTGATCACCTGAGACTGCCAGCGTCCCTCGCTGTTGAACCACTGCCAGCGGCGGTCTTCCGCGAGCAGCTCCCACTTCAGTCCCTTGACCTCGCGCCTGACGCCCTCCGGCGTCGCCGAGACGAGGTCGAACTCGGCCTGCGATCCGGCGGCGAGCGCGCCCGCCGCGAAGCGCGGCTTGACGCCGATCACCGGCCCGGCCGGCAGGATCGGGATGGTCACGACGCGCTCGACGGCGCGCCCGCCGGCCTCCGAGACGGCGACGTCGATCTTCGCCTGGATCGGTCGCGTCACGGTGGTCGGCGGGATCGGCACGGTGAGCCGCGCCTCGCCCTTCTCGTCGGTGGACCCGGCCTCCTCGAGTTCCTGGGTGACGGTCTCGAAGCTCTCGTCGTCGAGACCGACGGTGTAGCCCTCGAGCCCCGGCACGGTGGCCGAGGCCGCGAGTTCGACGGCGACGTCGCCGCGGATCTCGAGATCCGCGCCGGGCGCGCCGTAGAGATGATCGGCCCGGACCCCGACGACCGCCGGCTCGCCCGCCGCCAGCCGCGGCTTCTCGGGCTTCAGCGTCACGTCGATGCGCTCGGGCACGTAATCGGCGACGAGGAAGGTCGTCTCGCCGATCGGCGGCCGCTTCGGATCGGCCAGGACCCGAATGCGCCACGTCCCGGTCTGCAGGCCGGTGAGGAGCGGCAGCGACCACGCCCGACCGCCGTCGCCCTGGTCGGCGACCGAGGCGCGGCGATATTCGACGCCGTCCGGCCGTTGCACGACGAGGGTCAGCGGCAGGTTCGAAACCGCCTTGCCGCGGGTGTCGCGCAGGAGCGTGGTGACGTTCACCGTCTCGCCGGTGCGATAGACGCCGCGCTCGGTCGACACGAAGGCGTCGAGCCCCTTCGGCGGCAGACGGCCCTTGACGCCGCGATCGGTCAGATCGAACGGCTCTCGGGCGAGATCGAGGAAGCCGTAGTCGCCCTCGCCGTCCTCGGCGACGACGAGGCCGGGCGAGAGGCCGCCCGAGCCACGCGCCAGACCGGCGTCGAAACTCGCCCGTCCCTCGGCGTCGGTCGAGGCGGTGGCGAGCACGTCGTTGTTCTTGGCGATCAGCCGGATCTTCAGCCCCGCGACCGGCTTGGCCGTGCCGAGCGAGCGGGCGAGGACCACCAGCCCCTCGTCGCCGGAGAAGGCGGTGAGGCCGAGATCGGAGACGACGAACCATTGCGTCGCGCGGCTCTCCCAGGCTTCCGCCTCGTCGCCTTCCGAATCGACCGCCTTCGGCCCCGGCAGCTTCGCCGTCATCACGTAGACGCCCGGCTCCATCTTGCCGACCGCCTCGGCGATCGGGAAGGCCGTGACCACGTCCTTGTTGAGGTCCGACTTCACCGCGAGCCTGCCGGTCCACACCAGCCGGCCCTTCTCCTCGGTGAGCTTGCGGGTCTGATAGCCGTCGAGCGCGCCGAGGAAGGTCTCCTCGCGGATCGTCGCGCCGAGCGAGCGGTCGCCGATCCGGTGGATCGCCACGTCGACCGAGGGCGTGTTGACGGAGACGACCGGCAGGCCTTCCTGGCCCGTCGACGGCAGCACGTAGTTGCGCCCGGTGAACCGCACCTGCGGCGAGCGGTCGCGCACGTAGATGTCGTAGTCGATCGCCTTCTCGATGTTCTCGCCGACGGTCGAGGGGAGGCCGGCGCGCAGCACCACGCCGTAGCGCTTGCCGTGTTCGAGCCCGTCGACGCAGAGCTGCCGCGCCTCCACCGAGACCGCCGGATTGGCGAGACCGGAGACCGCGACGAAGGGACCGTAGTCGACCTTGCCGCCGATCTTCAGATCCTCGGTGAAGGTGAAGCAGACGCGCGGGGAGGCGGCGTCGTTGTCGACCTTGTACTCGTCGACCTTGAAGCCGTACTGCGGCCTGAGCCGGTCGTAGAGGGCGACCGCTTCCGGGATCTGCGAGATCTTCACCGCCCGCCGGATCACCTCGATCGCGGTGCGCGGTTCGTCGGCGACGTAGCTGTTGGCGAGCTGGGTCAGCGAGGCCGCCTCTTCGCGCGGCCCCGGCGCCAGCCGATAGGCCTGATAGGCGGCGGCGTGCGCGTCGCGCCGCGCATTGTATTTCGCCTGCCAGTCGGCCGGCGTGAGGCCGGAGAGCGCCAGCGACAGCCGGCCCCAGGCGGTCCAGTCGCGCGGCGCCAGCACCACCAGACGTCCGGCGATCTCGTCGAGCGCGGCGAAGTTCTTCGCCGCGAAGGCCGCGTCGGCTTCCTTCTTCAACTGGGCGACGTCGCCGGGTCGGGCGGCCCGCGTCTTCAGCGCCGTCTCCAGCCGGATGGCGTCGCTGGCCAGTCCCTCGTGGGTGAAGGTCTTCTCGGCGAGGGCGGGAAGCGTGGCCGCGATCAGGGCGGCGGCGCCCACCAGGCAACGCAGGACGTGACGCATCTCGTCTCCTCCTCGTCCGCTCCGGACCTCGTCGTCCCGACGGACCTGCTCGTGTCCGCGAACGCGCCGCTCGGCGGCGCTCGGCTCAGGCGGCGCGATCATAGCACCGCCCGAGGAACGACGAAGCCCGGAAACGTGCGACGCGACCGTGACGAACGTCGTAATCTCGCAGCCCTCTCGACGCGGCGGCGCGCCTCTGAGAAGATCCCGCCGCCCGAAGGTCGAGACGACGGGAGAAACGAGACCATGGCGCGACCGATGGATCGACGGTGGCTCGCCGTTTCGGCGATGTCGTTCTGGCTGGCCGCCGGCGGGATCGCCGAGGCGCAGAATTCCTTCAATCTGCCGCACGGCTCCGCCGCCGCGAAGCCGGCCGGGCCGGCTTCCCCGGCCGCCGACCTGGAGGCGGCCCGCGTCGCCTGGGAGGCGCGGCCCGACGACGAGCGCAAGGCGATCCAGTCCGATCTCGTCTGGTCCGGCGATTACACGGGCGCGATCGACGGCGCCTTCGGCCGCATGACCTTCGAAGCGCTCCGCGCCTTCCAGCAACGCGCGAAGTTCGCCGCCGACGGCGCGCCGACGCCGGAAGCCCTGACGTTGCTCGCCAAGACCGCGAAGATCGCGCGCGAGGCGGTCGGCTTCGGCCTCGTCGACGACCCGGCGACCGGCGTCCGCCTCGGTCTGCCGTTGAAGCTCCTCGGCAAGCCGGCGAAGGCGGAGGGGGGGAGCCGTTGGGCCTCCAGGGACGGCCGCATCGAATATCGCACCTATGCGGTGCCGAATCAGGATCTCGCCGCCCTCTATGAGCGGTTGAAGGCCGAAGGGCCGGGCCACAAGGTCGGCTACGCCGTGCTGCGCGCCGACTGGTTCGTCGTCGCCGACACGGTCGGCGCGAAGCGCGGCTATCAGCGCTTCGAGCGCGCCGGCGACGGCGTGCGCGGCTTCATCGTCTACACCGATCCGGCGGTCGCTCAAACCATGGACCGCGTCGTCATCGCCTCCGCCGGATCCTTCGTCGCGCAACCCGGCGCGAAGCCGGTGGAGACGCTGCCCGCCCCGAAACCCGGCGACGCCACGCCGCCCGCCGCGGTCGAGACCTCGAAGCCGGCCAATCCGACGCCGAACCCGCGGCTCGCCGCCACCGGTCTGCTCGTCGCGCCCGGCCGCGCGGTGGTCGCCGCGGCGGCGGTCGACGGCTGCCGCGCTCTCGGGGTGAACGGCCGGCCGGCGACCATGGCCGGCCTCGACGATACGAAGGCGCTGGCGTTGCTCGCCTGGGCCGACACCGCGACCGTGCCGCCGATCTCGCTCGCCGCCGCCGCGCCCGCCCCCGGCTCTCCGGAGACGGTGGTGGTGCGCGCCGCCGCCGGCGCGACGGTCGTCTCCGGCGAGGCGACCGTCGGCGGGGTGCGCGCGCCTCTGCCGGTCGGTGGCCTCTCCGCCCCGGTGCTCGACGCCGCCGGCCGTCTGGTCGGTCTGGTGGCGAGCCCGCCGGACGAGACCCGCGCCTTCGCCGGCGTCCTTCCGGCGGCGATCTACCCGATCGTGCCGGCCACGGCGCTCGCCGCCTTCGTCGGCAAGGCCGGCGGCGGCATCGAAGCAGCCGGCTCGAACGACGCGATGACCAGCGCCGCCGCCGTCGCCCGCCTCGGCGATCGGCTGGTGCCGGTCGTCTGCGACAAGTGATCCGGCCGGACCAGCGAGGCCTTCCATGCCCGAACTGCCCGAGGTCGAGACGGTCCGGCGCGGCCTCGCGCCGGTGATGGAAGGCGCGTCGATCGTCCGGGTCGAGCAGCGCCGCCCCGATCTGCGTCGCCCCTTTCCCGAGCGCTTCGTCGAACGCCTCGAAGGCGCGACCGTGACCGCGCTGTCGCGACGCGCGAAGTACCTCCTCGCCGACCTCTCGACCGGCGAGGTGCTGATCGCCCATCTCGGCATGTCCGGCTCGTTCCGCATCCGCGCCGAGGGCGGGGAGGGGACGCCAGGCCACTTCCATCACGGCCGCGACCGCGCCGCCGACCACGACCACGTCGTCTTTCACCTCGAAGGACCGCATCTTCCCGGCCGCGCCACCGTCACCTACAACGACCCGCGTCGCTTCGGATCGATGGACCTCGTCGCCCGCGCCGACCTCGCCGAGCATGCCGCGCTCGCCGGCCTCGGCGTCGAACCGCTCGGCAACGAGCTCGACGCCGATCTCCTCGCCCGCCTCTTCCGCGATCGTACGACGCCGTGGAAGAGCGCCCTGCTCGACCAGGGTCTGATCGCCGGCCTCGGCAACATCTACGTCTGCGAGGCGCTGTGGCGGGCCGGGCTCGATCCGCGCGTCGCCGCCGGCGCGGGCGTCACCGCGGCGGGCCGGCCGACGGCGAAGCTCGTCGCCCTCGCCGAGGCGATCCGCACCGTGCTGACGGAAGCGATCGAGGCCGGCGGCTCCTCGCTGCGCGATCATCGCCAGGCGAACGGCGAGCTCGGCTATTTCCAGCACGCCTTCGCCGTCTACGACCGCGAGGGCGATCCCTGTCCGCGCCCGACCTGCGACGGCGTCGTCGAGCGGATCGTCCAATCCGGTCGATCGACCTTCTTCTGCCCGCGCTGTCAGGCGGCCGGCGCGAAGCGGGGCCGCGCGCTTCGCCGTTGATTGCGGCGGCGCCTTCCGATAGCCCTTGCGGCGGAGATGCCGCGACGCAACCAACCGCGGCGGAAACGCCGCGCCGTCGGCCGCGGCTTCGACGAGGGAAAGGACCCCCGACATGGCGTTCGAAAATATCCTGGTGGAGACTCGCGGCCGCGTCGGCCTGATCACCTTGAACCGTCCCAAGGCGCTCAACGCCCTCAACATCGCGCTGATGGCCGAGGTGAGCGTCGCGCTCGACGCCTTCGAGGCCGACGGAAGCGTCGGCGCGGTGGTGATCACCGGCTCCGAGAAGGCCTTCGCCGCCGGCGCTGACATCAAGGAGATGCAGCCGCTCACCTATCCCTCGACCTATCTCGACGACTTCATCACCCCCTGGGACCGGGTCGCCCGCGCCCGCAAGCCGGTGATCGCCGGCGTCGCCGGCTTCGCGCTGGGCGGCGGCTGCGAGCTCGCCATGATGTGCTGCATGATCGTCGCCGCCGAGACGGCGAAGTTCGGCCAGCCCGAGATCAAGCTCGGCGTCATGCCCGGCGCCGGCGGCACCCAACGCCTGACCCGCGCCCTCGGCAAGGCCAAGGCGATGGATCTCTGCCTGACCGGCCGGATGATGGACGCGGTTGAAGCCGAGCGCTGCGGCCTCGTCGCCCGCATTCTGCCGGCCGAGGGCTTCGTCGAGGCGGTGGTGGCGATCGCCGAGGAGATCGCCGGCTATTCGCTGAACGCGGTGATGATGACCAAGGAGAGCATCGAGCGCTCCTTCGAGACCTCGCTCGCCGAAGGCCTGCGTTTCGAGCGCCGCATCTTCCAGTCGATGTTCGCCACTCACGACCAGAAGGAAGGCATGGCCGCCTTCGCCGAGAAGCGCAAGGCGGTCTTCGAGAACCGCTGAGGGCGCGAAATCGGGCGCGATCGGGTGCGTCCGGGCCGTTGACGGGTCCGGGCGCTGCGGCTATAAGCTCGCCCCACTCGGTGGCGGCTCGTTCCGCCGCCCGATCGTTCCATTCGTATCGGCCCCGTCCGATTTCTTCCGTCGCCCGAGGGGGGCGGAAGCGGTCGACGTTCCGAGGTCGAGCGCAGTCGAGATCCAGGAGAGGCTCGTCCATGGCCAATACGCCGTCCGCCAAGAAGGCGGCTCGCAAGATCGCGCGCCGCACCGCGGTCAACAAGTCCCGTCGTTCGCGTGTCCGCACCTACCTGCGCAAGGTCGAAGAGGCGATCGCCTCGGGCGACCAGACCGCCGCCGCCGCCGCGCTCAAGGCCGCCCAGCCGGAGCTGCAGCGCGCCGCCACCAAGGGCGTCGTCCACCGCAACACCGCCTCCCGCAAGATCTCCCGCCTCGCCCACCGCGTGAAGGTGATGGGCGCCTGAGCGGCGATCGACGGTTCCCTGTCGGAAGACCCGAGCTCCCTCGGAGCTCGGGTTTTTTCGTCTGCGCCGAGGCTCGAAACGGCTGAAAAATCTATCCGTAAAATTACGGTGAGCGTTCTTCCGAAACGGCATTTACGTGTTTACCGCCTGACAAGAATTCTCCATTTGAATCAAATGGATGGGCATTGGTCGTAAAATGTCGCCGGCAAACCTTCGCCGCACTCGGTTCGGGCGGCTCGCAATGACGCAACGTCGCAGAAAAATCGTCGGAGCGTCGGGCCTTCGCGCCGCGGCCACGAACCTCATGGAGTCGAAAGGACTTGGCTCGCCGAGTCGGGAATCGGGGTGCGGGCTGCATGCGTTCACGGACGGCCCGGAGCATTTTCGGCCGTTGCGTCCCTCGGGGAGCCTGTGTACATATTGATCCAGCGACGGCCGAGCCGCCGCTTTCGAGAGACGAACGAAACGTAATATTCGTAGTTCGCAGTATCTTTCAGAACCATCAGAAGTCGCGAAAGATATCGGGATAACGAAATAGAGATTGCGATCGGAAATCATCTCGTCGAATTCGATGTCTGCGGCGGATGGCTCTTGGCCGGCGGAAATCGAAACACCAGAACGAACACGAAGTCTTGGGGTGGCGTGGGCATCGCCTGCGCCTTGGGGGATTTGTCATGTCGAACCCGGAACCGGGGCGCTACGCTGGCGACGTGGCCCCCGCGGAGGCCTGGGCGTCGCTGTCTTCGGACGGCCGCGCCGTTCTCGTCGACGTTCGCACGCGGGCGGAGTGGTCCTTCGTGGGCCTGCCGTCGCTGGCCGAACTGAACAAGGCCCCGATCACCCTCGAGTGGCAGATCTTCCCGTCGATGGCGGTCAATCCCGACTTCGTCGAGGTGTTGGACGGAGCGCTCGTCAAGGCCGGCTTCGGCCCCGACACGCCGATCTATTTCCTCTGCCGCTCCGGCGCTCGCTCGCGCAGCGCGGCGATCGCCATGACCGAGGCCGGTTGGACCCGATGTTTCAACATCGGCCCCGGCTTCGAGGGCGCGCTCGACGCCTCCGGCCATCGCGGCCGCGTGTCGGGTTGGAAGTTCGACGGACTTCCCTGGACCCAATCCTGATCGACTGACGCGGGTCGGCGGCGACCCGTTCGAAGACCCTCCTCCGGACGCCGTTCGGAGGACGAGAAGACGTCTCTCGATCATGGGCGGATCGGGGGTGAAATAGAGGCGAAGCGCCGGTCGGGCGGACCGGACGCGAAGGAACGAGAGGCCGATGACATGGAGGCGCGCGCGGTGACGAAGGACCCCGACGTTCGCGACGAGTGGGAGCGCATCAAGGCGCGCCTGCGAGTCGAATTGGGCGAAGACGTCTTCACCAGTTGGTTCGCTCGCGTCGAGTTCGAGTCCCTGGTCGGCGACGCGGTGCATCTCTCCGTGCCGACCCGCTTCCTCAAGAACTGGCTGCAGAGCCGCTACCGCGACCGCCTGCTCGCGCTGTTCCGGGAGAGCTTCGGCGCGATCGCGCAGATCGAGTTCTCGGTCCGCTCCGCCTTCCGTCCGGCCGCCGGCGTCGGCGAAGTCCGTCGGCCGCAGCCGGTCCTCGTCGCCGCCAACCCCGAGCCGCGCGGCGCAGCGGCGCGTCCGGCCGCGGCCGCGGCCCGTCTCGACGACGAGCTCGCCGGCAGCCCGCTCGACGCCCGCCACACCTTCGAGACCTTCGTCGAGGGTCGTTCCAATTCGCTGGCGCTCGCCGCCGCCCGCCGCGTCGCCGACGTCCGCCCCGGCGAGCCGGTCGCCTTCAATCCGCTCTACCTTCACGCCGCGGTCGGCCTCGGCAAGACCCATCTCCTGCAGGCGGTGGCGCAGGCCGCCCGCGCCGAAGGCCGCAAGGTGCTCTACCTGACCGCCGAGCACTTCATGTACCGCTTCGTCCAGGCGCTGATGGCCCAGTCGGCGATCGCCTTCAAGGAGGCGCTGCGCGGCATCGATCTGCTGCTCATCGACGACATGCAGTTCCTGCAGGGCAAGCAGGTCCAGCAGGAGTTCTGCCACACGCTGAACTCGCTGATCGACGGCGCCCGCCAGGTGGTGATCGCCGCCGATCGTCCCGCCGCCGACCTCGAGACGCTCGACGAGCGCGTCCGCTCGCGCCTCGCCGGCGGCCTGCTGGTCGAGATCGGCGCGCCCGACGTCGACCTGCGCCGCCGCATCGTCGCCCGTCGCGTCGAAGCGGCGAAGAAGACCGACCCGACCCTCGAGATCTCCGCCGCGGTGATCGACTGGGTCGCCGAGAACGTCGTCTCCTCCGGTCGTGATCTCGACGGCGCGGTCAACCGCCTCGTCGCCCACAACCAGCTCACCGGCTCCCGAATCGACCTCGAGATGGCGGAGGCGGCGCTGCGCGACCTCCTGCGCGCCCGCGAGCCGAAGAAGGTCAAGATCGAGGACATCCAGCGGGTCGTCTCCAAGCACTTCAACGTGACCAAGGCCGACCTCCTGTCGGCCCGCCGCACCCGCACAGTGGTGCGGCCGCGCCAGATCGCCATGTATCTGGCCAAGGCCCTGACCCCGCGCTCGCTGCCGGAGATCGGTCGCCGCTTCGGCAACCGCGACCACACCACGGTGCTCCACGCCGTGCGCAAGATCGAGGAAATGGCCACCGCCGACCGCGGTTTCGCCGACGAGATCGAGATGCTGAAGCGCCTGCTCGACGCGTGAGCGTCGCGGCGGAAAGAACCGGATCGAACGAGGTCCGCGGGCGACCGCGGCCCTTCGTGCGTCGGCGGTCCCGCGTCCGCAGCGTGACGGATCGACCCTCGTCGCCCTTGCGCGGGGCGGGAGGGTGATGTAGCCGGAGGCTCGGAACCGAGGACGGCGCGTGGGGCGCCGAGCCTCGAGACATGGGGCGAGCGATGGCGGACATGCGTCTCGTGGTGGTCGGGGCCTCCGGCCGCATGGGCCGGGCTCTGATCCGGGCGGTGAGCGAAACCGACGGCGCGGCGCTGGTCGCCGCGATCGAACGGCCCGGCTCGCCCGATCTCGGCCGCGACGCCGGCGAGCTCGCCGGCATCGATCGTCTCGGCGTGATGCTCTCCGACGACGCGCTCGCCGCCTTCGCCCATGCCGACGGCGTGCTCGACTTCACCGCGCCGACCGCGACCGTGCAATTCGCCGAACTCGCCGCCCAGGCGCGGATCGTCCACGTCATCGGCACCACCGGCTGCACGCCGGCCGACGAGGCGAAGCTCGCCGCCGCCGCCCGCCACGCCGTGTTGGTCAAGTCCGGCAACATGAGCCTCGGCGTCAATCTCCTCGCCCAGCTGGTGCGCGAGGCGGCCCGCGCGCTCGGCCCCGAATACGACGTCGAAGTCGTCGAGATGCATCACCGCATGAAGGTCGACGCGCCGTCCGGCACCGCGCTGCTGCTCGGTCAGGCCGCGGCGGAGGGGCGTCGCATCGAGCTTTCCGAACATTCGGTGCGCTCGCGCGACGGCCACACCGGTCCGCGCGGCCTCGGCGACATCGGCTTCGCCACCCTGCGCGGCGGCACCGTGGTCGGCGAGCACACCGTCATCCTGGCCGGCCCGCACGAGCGCATCGAGCTCACCCACCGCGCCGAGGACCGTTCGATCTTCGCCCGCGGCGCCGTCCGCGCGGCGCTCTGGGGCATGAGCCGCAAGCCCGGCCTCTATTCGATGGCCGACGTCCTCGGCATCGCCCCGCGCACCTGATCTTGAAGGGAGTGATTGTGATGGATCGTCTTCTGGTGCTCTGCCGGCACGGCGAGAGCGAGTGGAACAAGCTCAACCTCTTCACCGGCTGGAAGGATCCGAACCTCACCGAGAAGGGCGTCGAGGAGGCGAAGAACGCCGGCCGCAAGCTCAAGGCCAAGGGCCTCGTCTTCGACGTCGCCTACACCTCGGCGCTGACCCGCGCCCAGCGCACCCTCGATCTGATCCTCGGCGAGCTCGGCCAGACCGATCTCCCGATCACCCGCGATCAGGCGCTCAACGAGCGCGACTACGGCGATCTCTCCGGCCTCAACAAGGACGAGGCTCGTCAGAAGTGGGGCGACGAGCAGGTCCACGTCTGGCGTCGCTCCTACGACGTGCCGCCGCCCGGCGGCGAGAGCCTCAAGGACACCGCCGCCCGCGTGCTGCCCTATTGGGAGGCCCACATCCTGCCCGACCTGAAGGCCGGCAAGCGGATCATCGTCGCCGCCCACGGCAACTCGCTGCGCGCCCTCGTCATGAAGCTCGAGAAGCTCACCCCCGAGGAGATCCTGAAGCGGGAGCTCGCCACCGGCGCGCCGATCGTCTACCGGCTCGACGAAAACGGCGAGGTGATCTCGCACGAGGACCTCGCCGGCTGAGGTTCCGGTCGACGCGGCCGGCGGGTCTCCGCCGGCTCGCTCGATTGAGGGCCGCATCGATCGACGCTCGTTCCTCGCCTCCCCTCGGGTTCGAGAGAAAGACGCAGATGTCGACACCGTCGGTCCCTTTTCAAAGGCCGCCCTTCGCCCGTGAGATCGGCGCCTTTCCGCTGTTCCGGCAGGAGACCGACCATACATGCGGTCCGGCGGCGGTCCGTATGGTGTTGTCCTACTATTCCCTGGACGTCAGCGAGGCGGAGGTTGCGGAGCGATGCCTCACGCTGCCGACGGGGACGCTGCATTGGGGCATCGACGCCGCCCTCGACGAATACCTCGCGCCTCTGCGTCTGGAATCGGAATTGAGCGGCATGGTGTCCGAGCGACGCGTCATTCGTTCATTGGCGAAAGATCGGCCCGTCGTCGTTCTCTTCGCGACGTCGAACGAGTTGAGCGAAGGCGAGCCCTGCCTTCATTATGGGGTGCTCATTGGCCTCGATGAGATGCGGGGCGTGGTGACGATCGCCAATCCCTTCGGCCGACGCGAGGAACTCGCGCTCGCGCCGTGGTGGGAGAGATTTTCGTTGGAGGATCGTTTTCTTCCCGATTATGGATCGATCGCCGTCGATCTCGATCTGCTCCAGCCGAGGACCTGCTTTCTGATCCATCGCCGTACGACGTTGTCGCGAATCATGCGGTCGATCGGACGGTGGTGGCTGCGTCTCTTCGGCCCCCTTCGCAACGACTGTTCGTTGGGCGCGCGCCGCCGCGCGCAGTTTCGCGCGCCCGCGTCGCGAAGTTGACGACGATGTCGGGGGATGCGGCGCGGCGAACGTTCGACGTCTTTTCGTCACGCCGCTGATGTCGACGAGCCCCGTGCGATCAGCCGGCCCGACAACACCACCTTGCGCGACGCCATGTCGGGCGACCGCAGCCGCTCGAACAGCAGGTCCATCGCGGTGCGGCCGATGTCGGCGACCGGCTGTTCGATCACCGTCAGCCCCGGCCCGACCAGCTCCGTCCAGGTCTCGTTGTCGAAACCGGCCAGCGCCAGATCGCGCGGCGTCTCGAGGCCGCCCGCCTTCAGCGCCCGATAGGCCCCGAGCAGCATCAGCCCGTTCGAGACGACGACGGCGTCCGGCCGGTCGCCGGTCGCCAGCCGTTCGGCGAGCGCGGCGGCGGCGGCGTCGGCGTTCGGCGCGACGAAGCGGGCGTCGGGGTCGAGCCCGCGCCCCAACATCGCCGCGCGATAGCCGTCGTGGCGTTCGATCGCGGTCGAAGACGTGTTGCCGAACAGGCCGAAGATGCGGGCGTGGCCCTGGTCGGCGAGATGGCCGACCAACGTGCCGGCCGCGCCGACGTTGTCGATCACCACCGCGTCGTGCGCTCCGTTCGGCCCGGCCCGGTCGACCAGCACCACGGGGAAGTCGAAGTCGACCTCGCCGAGCCGGGCGCTGGTCGCCCGCGTCGGCGCGTAGATCAGACCGGTGATCCGCTCCTCCTGCATCAGACGCAGGTACATCGCCTCGCGGTCCGGATTCTCGTCGGTGTTGCACAGCACCACCCGCATGTCGGCGCGATAGGCCGCATCCTCCACCGCTCGGGAGAGGGTGGTGAAGAACGGGTTGCGGATGTCCGAGACGATCAGCCCGATGGTGCGCGAATGCTGCGACCGGAGCCGCCGCGCCGAGAGATTCGGCCGATAGCCGGTGGCGCGGATCGCC
The DNA here is from genome assembly GCA_021286855.1 of Hyphomicrobiales bacterium. Taxonomy (GTDB): domain Bacteria; phylum Pseudomonadota; class Alphaproteobacteria; order Rhizobiales; family Ancalomicrobiaceae; genus Pinisolibacter. The sequence goes on from JAJTBO010000015.1 coordinate 66,155, forward strand.
GCCTCCACCTTGTCGCGCAGATCGGCGCTGACCGGGCCGTTTCCGAGCGCCCGAGAGACGGTCGCCGCCGAGACGCCCGCCGCCTTCGCCACGTCCTTGATTCCGACCGACATCTTGAAAACGATCCCAAATACGAGGGTGAAAACACCCCGAACGATTGTGCGATGCGGTAGGCATTCTTTCAGAAAAATATGGAAAATGCAACGAGATGGGGATTGACGAATGCACTGAAAACGATTTCACTCAATCTCGACAAAACCGGGAGGAAGGGTGCATCCATGACCACGTCCGGCTCGCTTCTCGCGCCCGAATTGATCCGCCTCGCCGCCGCGCCGGCCACCAAGGCCGCCGCCATCGCCGAGGCCGGCCAGCTGCTCGCCGCCGCCGGCCGCATCGATCCGGCCTATGTCGACAGCATGATGCGCCGGGAGACGGTGGCGAACACCTATCTCGGCCACGGCGTCGCCATTCCCCACGGCATGATCGAGGATCGCGGCATGGTCCGCGCCACCGGCCTCGCCGTCCTGCAGATCCCGGCCGGCGTCACCTGGAACGACGGCCAGACCGTCCGCCTCGTCGTCGCCATCGCCGCCCAGTCCGACGCCCACATCGCCGTGCTGCGCCGTCTGACCCGGCTGATCCAGGACGAGCCGGCGCTCGCCGCGCTGGTCGAGGCGACCGATCCGGCCGCGATCCTCGCCGCGCTCGCCGACGACGCCCCCGTCGCCGCCCCGGCCGGCGCGCCGGCGATCGACTTCGCCGAGCGCTTCGACTGGGTCTGCGACTATCCGAACGGTCTGCACGCCCGCCCGGCCGCCCATTGGGTCGACGTCGCCCGCCGCACCCCGGCGCGCCTGCGCATCCGCGTCGGCGAGCGCGTCGGCGATCCGAAGAATCTCGTCTCGCTGCTCCAGCTCGGGCTCCTCGCCGGCGAGACCGTCGCCGTCTCTGCGGAAGGGGCCGAGGCCGTCGACGGTCTCGCCCGGCTGAAGGAGGCGATCCTCGGCCTCGCCGCGCAGGAGAAGGCCGACGCCGCCAAGGCGGCGGCGAAGGCGGCCGCGCCGAACGCCTGGGTTCCGCCGACGGCTCTGCCGTCGATCCCCGGCCTCGCCGCTTCGCCCGGCCTGGCGCTCGGTCGCGTCCATGTCCTGCGTCCGGCCGAGGTTCGCGTGCCCGACGTTCCCGTGCCGCTCGTCGAGGGCGGCGCGGCGCTCGACGCCGCCATCGTCGAGACGAAGCAGCAGCTCAAGGTCCTCGCCGACGACACCGGCCGTCGGCTCGGCGCCGCCGAGGCGAAGATCTTCGAGGCGCAGGCCGAGTTCCTCGCCGACACCGATCTCGTCACCCAGGCCTGTCAGTTCATGGTCGAGGGCCACGGCCCGGCCTGGTCGTGGCACGAGGCGGTCGAACGCACCGCCTGCAGCCTCGCCGCCCTCGGCAATCCGTTGCTCGCCGCCCGCGCCGCCGACTTGCGCGACGTCGGTCGCCGCGTCCTCGCCCGGCTCGCGCCGGAGACGGCGACCGAGGGGCTGCGCCTGCCCGAAGGCCCCTGCATCCTCGTCGCCGAGGATCTCACCCCCTCCGACACCGCCGGCCTCGATCCGACCCGCGTCGTCGGTCTCGCCACCGCGCTCGGCGGTCCGACCTCGCACACCGCGATCCTCGCCCGCACCCTCGGCGTTCCGGCGATGGTCGCCGGCGGCGCGGCGCTGCTCGATCTCGAGGACGGCGTCGAGGTGGCGATCGACGGCGACGGCGGCCGCCTGTGGATCGGTCCGGACGACGCCTCGCGCGCTGCGCTCGCCGCGCGTCTGGCCGAAGACCGCGCCCGCCGCGACCGAGAGGCCGAAGCCCGCGCGCTGCCGGCGACGACCCGCGACGGCCGTCGCATCGAGATCGGCGCCAACGCCAACACCCCCGATCAGGTCGCCCTCGCCCTCGATCTCGGCGCGGAAGGCGTCGGCCTGATGCGCACCGAGTTCCTGTTCCTTGAACGCTCGGCGAGCCCGGACGAAGACGAACAGGCGGCGATCTACGGCGAGATGACGAAGGCGCTCGACGGCCGGCCGCTGATCGTCCGCGTCCTCGACATCGGCGGCGACAAGCAGGTCGCCCATCTCCGTCTGCCGACCGAGCAGAACCCCTTCCTCGGCGTGCGCGGCCTGCGCCTGCTGCTGCGCCGGCCCGATCTGCTCGAGCCGCAGCTGCGCGCCCTCTACCGCACGGTGAAGGCCGGCGGCCGCCTGTCGATCATGCTGCCGATGGTGACCTCGCTCGCCGAGATCGTCGCCTTCCGCGCCGCGGCCGAGCGCATCCGCGCCGGCCTCGCCGCGCCCGAGGTTCCGATCGGCATCATGGTCGAGGTGCCCGCCGCCGCCGTCATGGCCGATCTCCTCGCCCCGCACGTCGACTTCTTCTCGATCGGCACCAACGATCTGACCCAGTACACGCTGGCCATGGACCGCCAGCATCCCGATCTGGCGGCGGAGGCCGACGCGCTCCATCCGGCGGTGTTGCGGCTGGTGAAGCGCACCGTCGAGGGCGCCGCGCTGCACAGCCGTTGGGTCGGGGTCTGCGGCGGCATCGCCGGCGATCCCTTCGGCGCGGCGATCCTCGCCGGGCTCGGCGTCGACGAACTGTCGATGACGCCGCGCGACGTGCCCGCCGTCAAGGCGCGGCTGCGTGGCGCGACCATCGCCGATCTGCGGGCGCTCGCCGAGGAAGCGCTCGCCTGCGACGGGCCCGATCGGGTCCGCGCCCTCGAAGGAGGTCGCGCATGACCGCCGTCGTCACCCTCACCCTCAACCCGGCGATCGATCTGACCGTCACCGTCGACACGCTGCGGATCGGCGACGTGCAGAAGGCCACGGCCGCCCAGTCGAACGTCGGCGGCAAGGGCGTCAACGTCGCCGGCTGCCTCGCCGACTGGGCCGTGAAGGTCACCGCCACCGGCGTCCTCGGCCGCTTCAACGACGACGGCTTCGTCGAATTCTTCCGCGCCAAGGGGATCGCCGACGCCTTCATTCGCGCGCCCGGAGAGACGCGGACGAACGTCAAGATCGTCGAGAGCCGGCGCGGCGTCACCACCGACGTGAACTTGCCGGGCCTCACCGTCGATCGCGTGCTCGTCGAGGCGACGCGCCGTCGCGCCCTGGCCGACCTCGCCGTCGGCGATGTCGCGGTCCTCGCCGGTTCGTTGCCCGAGAGCCTGCCGGCCGACGCCTGGGCCGGCCTCGCCGCCGATCTCGCCGCCGCCGGCGCCCGCGTGGTGCTCGACACCTCCGGCGCGCCGCTCGCCGCCGCCCTGGCCTCCGACGCGCCGGCCTTGCCGCACGCGGTCAAGCCGAACCGCGCCGAACTCGAGGGGTTGGTCGGCCGGGCCTTGCCGACCGAGGCCGACCTCGCCGCCGCCGCCCGCGCCCTCCTCGCCCGTGGCGTGCGCCTCGTCGTCGTCTCCCTCGGCGCGGACGGCGCGCTCTTCGTCGACGCCGAGACCGCGATCGCGGCGCGTCTGCCGGCCAAGACGGTGCTCTCCACCGTCGGCGCCGGCGACGCGATGGTCGCCGGTCTCGTCGCCGGCCTCGTCGAAGACGCTCCGCTCGAGCGTCTCGCCCGTCTCGCGGTCGCCTTCGCGACCGCCAAGCTCGATCGCATCGGTCCGCATCTGGGACCGCGCGCGACCGTCGAAGACCTCGCCGGACGGGTGGAGATCCGTCGGCTCGCCTGATCGTCGAAAACGTCTCGTCACACGAACGGGGATGGACCCCGTCGGGAGGAAGGTATGAAGAAACTCGTCGCAGTCGTCGCGGCCGATGGCCGTGGCACTCAGGCCCTGCTCGCGGCGGAAGCGCTGCGCAAGGCCGCCGCCGGCCTCGGCGCGTCGCTCGAGGTCGAGAGCCGCACCGGCGGCGTCGCCGCCACGCCGCTCGCCGCGGACGCGGTCGCGGCCGCCGAGGGCGTCCTCTTCATCGGCGATGGCGATCTCGGCGAAGCGCGTTTCGCCGGCAAACCTTCGGCGAAGACGACGCTCGACGCCGCGCTCGCCGGACCCGCCGCCGCCTTCGCCGGCCTCCTCGCCGCGCCGGCCGCGACGCCGGTCGCGACGCCGAAGAAGATCGTCGCCGTGACCTCCTGCCCGACCGGCATCGCCCACACCTTCATGGCCGCCGAAGGCATCGAGAACGCCGGCAAGGCGCTCGGCCATGCCGTCCGTGTCGAGACCCAGGGCTCGGTCGGCGCGCAGAACGCCCTGACGGCGGCCGAGATCGCCGAGGCGGACCTCGTCATCATCGCCGCCGACACCAACGTCGACCTCGCCCGCTTCGTCGGCAAGCCGCTCCATTCGGCCTCGACCAAGGCCGCGATCAACGACGGCAAGGCGTTGATCGCCAAGGCCTTCGTCGAAGCGCAGGTGCATCGCCCGGCGGTCTCCGCCGATCTCGCGACCCAAGTTGCCGCCGAGAAGGCGGCGCGCTCGGCCGAGCGCACCGGTCCCTACAAGCACCTGATGACCGGCGTCTCCTACATGCTGCCCTTCGTCGTCGCCGGCGGCCTGCTCATCGCCATCGCCTTCGCGCTGGGCGGCATCTACGTCTACGACGACGCCCACAAGGGCACCCTCGGTCAGGCTCTGTTCCTGATCGGCGCCAAGTCCGGCTTCGCCCTGATGGTGCCGATCCTCGCCGGCTTCATCGCCTATTCGATCGCCGACCGGCCCGGCATCGCCCCCGGCGCGATCGGCGGCATGCTCGCCGGCACGATCGGCGCGGGCTTCCTCGGCGGCATCGCCGCCGGCTTCCTCGCCGGCTACACCGTCAAGTTCCTCAACGAGAACATCAAACTCGGCCGCAATCTGGAAGGATTGAAGCCGGTCCTGATCCTGCCGCTGCTCGGCTCGACCATCGTCGGCCTTCTGATGATCTACGTCATCGGCGAACCGGTCGCCGCCGCGCTCGCCGCGCTGACCGGCTGGCTCAAGGGGATGCAGACCGCCAACGCCGTCGTCCTCGGCGCGATCATCGGCGCGATGATGGCCTTCGACATGGGCGGCCCGGTCAACAAGGCGGCCTACGCCTTCTCCACCGGCCTGATCGCCTCCGCCGACAATGCCGTCTACGGCCCGATGGCCGCCGCCATGGTCGCCGGCATGACCCCGCCGCTGGCGCTCGCGCTCGCCACCAAGCTCTTCGCCGACCGCTTCTCGGCCGACGAACGCGAGGCCGGCAACGCCGCCTTCGTGCTCGGCATCTCCTTCATCACCGAAGGCGCGATCCCCTTCGCGGCCCGCGATCCGTTCCGCGTCATCCCCTCGCTGATGGTCGGCTCGGCGATCGCCGGCATGATCTCCATGGGCGTCGGCGCCGAGCTCAAGGTCCCGCACGGCGGCGTCTTCGTCCTGCCGATCCCCAACGCGGTGAGCCACCTCGGCGGCTATCTCGTCGCCATGATCGCCGGCACCGTCGTCTCGGCGCTGATGCTCCGCGTCCTCAAGCCGAAGATCGAGGCGTGACGCGCAGACCATCGACCTCGGCGCGCGCCTTCGCCCGCGCGCGCCGGGGTTCGCTCCTCGGCCGGAGCGAAGAGGCGTCCGAGCGATCGGACGCCTCTCGTCGTTTCGGAAGGAGGCTCAGCGGCGCGGCGCGTAGGCGGCGAGGAAGAGGTCGACCGCCGCGCCGACCATGTCTTCGATCTCTTCGGTGGTCACCGTGTCGACGACGCACAGCATCAGCTTCTTGGTGGCGTCGCCCTGGCACATCTGGATGAACAGCGTCGCCGCCGTCCGCGTGTCGGCGATCCGCAGTTCGCCGGTCTCGACCAACTGATCGAGCACGGCGGCGAGCCGATGTTTGCCGTAGTGCGGGCCGGTCTCCCAGAAGGCGCGGCCGATCTCGGGAAACTTCGGCGCGACCGCCATCACCGTGCGCACCTGCGCGACGTTGTAGGGCTTGGTCAGCTTGGCGACGAGCTGGCGGCCGAGCGCGGTCAGGACGGCGCGCGCGTCGCCGCTCACCTTGCCGTCGAGCCAATGGCACATCTGTTCGGCCTGCTGCTGCTTCTCGTGCCGGATCAGGGCGGCGAACAGCTGGTCCTTCGATTGGAAATAGACGTAGAGCGTGCCCTTGGAGACGCCGGCGGTCTTGGCGATGTCGTTCATCGAGGCGCCGTCGAAGCCGTCGCGCAGGAAGATCGATCGCGCGCCGTCGAGGATCTGCCGCGCCTTCTCGTCGGAATGGCCCTGGAACGGCGCGGGGCCGGCCGGGGAGGGGGCGTGAGAGGCGGTGTTCGTCATGTCCGTTTCCGATGGCGTCCGCAACGAGGGCCGAGAGTAACGCGATTCGCACGCTCGTCCGCGCGGCGTCGACCGACGCGGCCGTCCCTCTCTCGAACGAGACCGCACGCTTAACCATGTCGGCGGTCGCGAGCGTCGCGTCGAGAGAAAAAATTGACCGAACCGTTCGGTTCGATCTTGATCTAGGCTCCCGGGCGCGGTATGTCAATCTGTAATGACCGAACCGTTCGGTTCGATCGTCCGCCTCCTCCGACCCGCCGCCCTCCCCCCGACGGCGCCCGTCGGAGGAGGGCGGGCGAGGCAATCCGCTACGAACGAGAGAGAGCATGGCTCGCAGCGAAACCACTTCGAGCGCCGGCGGCGCGTCACCGTCCTTCGAACCCGCCGTCGCCGCGGCCGCCGTCCCGACCGGCGCTCCCGCGCGCAGCGAGCCGCCGCGCCATGCGGCGACCCGCAGCGGCGCGACCCGCAAGCGTCTGGCTCTCACCGCCGTCGCGCTCCTGGCGATCGGCTTCGCCGGCTGGAAGGGCTGGGGCTGGTTCACCGAGGGTCGCTTCATGGTCTCGACCGACGACGCCTATGTGAAGGCCGAGACCGTGACGATCGCGCCGCGCGCCTCCGGTTTCGTCACCGAAGTGCGGGTCGGCGATCTCCAGAAGGTGAAGGAAGGCGACGTCCTCGCCGTGATCGATCCGGGCGACGCGCAACTGGCGCAGAAGGCGGCCGAAGCGAAGCTCGCGACCCAGGACGCGACGCTCTCCCGCATCGACGCCCAGATCGTCGCGGCCAAGGCGGCGATCGATCAGGCCCAGGCCACTCTCGCCGCCGCCCGCGCCGACGTCGCCCGCACCGAGGCCGACTTCGACCGCGCGCAGGCGCTGGTCAAGACCAACGCCGGCACCCGCCAGGCGCTCGATCAGGCGCTCGCCGCCCGTGACCGCACCGCCGCCAACGTCGACGTCGCCGAAGCCGGCGTCGAGAACGCCCGCGCCGGCCTCGCCGTCGTCGAGGGTCAACGCCGCGAGGCGGCCTCTCTTCGTGACGAACTCGCCGTCGCTCTCGACAAGGCCCGTCGCGATCTGACCTTCACCGAGGTTCGCGCTCCCTTCGACGGCGTCGTCGGCAACAAGGCGGTGCAGGTCGGCGCCTACGTCCAGCCCGGCGCCCGTCTGCTCGCCCTGGTCCCCCTCGACAAGGTTTATGTCGAGGCGAACTACAAGGAGACCCAGGTCGGCGAGATCCGCCCCGGCGCCCGCGCCGTCCTTTCCGTCGACGGGCTGCCCGGCCGCCATATCGAGGGCCGCGTCGTCGGCCTGTCGCCGGCCACCGGCGCCCAGTTCTCGCTGCTGCCGCCGGAGAACGCC
>JAJTBO010000016.1 GCA_021286855.1 Hyphomicrobiales bacterium
TCGCATGGGACTTGCGGCCCTTGATGTCGGCGACGAAGCCGACGCCGCAGGCGTCACGGGTCTCGGCCGGGTCGAACATGCCCTGCGCCGGCGGCAGCGCGTTCGCCGTGGTCGCGACCGGTTCCACGGTCGAGACGGCGTGGGCGGTCGAGCCCCGGGTTTCTTCCGACGAGATCCGTTCCATGGGATCCATCCTCGCTTTGGGCGGCGTCCTCGCGACGCCGGCGACAAGGGTCGGCCCGTCGCCGCGCTCCGTCCTCCCGAACGAGGAGGGGGAGCCGACGCGAGCCGGGCTTTCGGGAGGACTTCGTTCGCAAACCTCGGGCCGTAGACGGGTGGACGCCCGGTCGAGATCGCGAGAGGCGAAGGGCCTCCGTCGTCGTGACCTGCGAAAAACGCTGTTTTCAGCCATTTTCCGTAGGTCTTCGAAAAATAGGTCAATAAGACTGACCTATTTCCTTCGAGCGGAAGATGGCAGAAATCCGCCCTTCTCGCAACCCTTCCAATCTGCGTCGTCTGCCGCATCCGGTCGCAGGGGGCGGCCAAATTTCGGGCAGTCGCGGTCATTCGCGGAGCGGATCACAGAAATCGCGGAAATTCGTTGGCCCTCGCCGAGGGCTTCGGCGAGGCTCTCCGGCATCGCACCACCGACGGAGATCGTCCATGCCGCTCGTTCGCATCGCCACCTTGAGAAACCGGACCGCGGAGGAGACGCGCCTCCTCGCGGATGGGGTCTACGACGCTCTGCGCGCCACCTTCGCCGTGCCGGAGGACGACCGGTTCGTCCTGGTCGATCGGCATGCCGAGAGCGGCTTCGCCTATGGCGCGACCTATATGGGCATGGAGCGGAGCGACGATCTGGTGATCGTGCAGATCACCTGCAACGACGGCCGCACGCTCGATCAGAAGCGGGCGCTCTACGCCGCGATCACCGACAACTTCGGCCGCGCCGGCGTGGGGGCGGACGACGTCTTCATCAACCTCGTCGAGGTTCGGCGGGAAAACTGGTCGTTCGGCCGCGGCCTCGCGCAATACGCCTGAGGCGCTTGCCGTCGCCGACGGCGGGTGCGATGGTCCGCGCCATGATCTTTTCTTCCGACAATTGGGCCGGCGCCTGCGAGCCGGTGCTCGCCGCCCTCCTCGACGCCGGCCGCGCCGGTCCTGCGCCGGCCTATGGCGCGGACGAGGTCACGAAACGCCTGGAACGGCGCTTCTCGGATCTCTTCGAGCGCGACGTCGCCGTCCTCCTGGTCGCCACCGGCACCGCCGCCAACGCGTTGTCGCTCGCAGCGCTTGCGCCGCCCTGGGGGGCGGTGGTGGCGCACGAGGAGGCGCACGTGGCGGCCGACGAATGCGGCGCGCCGGAGTTCTTCACCGGCGCGCGGCTGCTGCGTTGGCCGGCGCGGCGGGGCAAGTTCGCGCCCGAGGATCTCGCCCGTCGGCTCGCGGACGCGCCGCGCGGTCTGCATCAGGGCGAACTTTCGGCGCTCTCGATCAGTTCGCCGAACGAATACGGTCTGGTCTGGACGTCGCAGGAGACGCGGGCGATCGCGGAGGTGGCGAAGGCGCACGGCCTGGCGCTGCATCTCGACGGCGCACGGTTCGCCAACGCGCTCGCCCGGCTCGGCTGCACGCCGGCGGAGGCGACCTGGAAGGCGGGCGTCGACGTGATGTCCTTCGGCGGCACCAAGGGCGGCTGTCTGATGGCCGAGGCGATCGTCGCCTTCGATCCCTCGCTCAGGGACAAGCTCGCCTACCTGCGCAAACGCGGCGCGCAGCTCGTCTCGAAACATCGCTTGATCTCGGCGCAGTTCGAAGCCTGGCTCGCCGATGGTCTGTGGCTGCGGCTCGCGGCCCACGCCAACGCCATGGCCGAGGATCTCGCCTGGGCGCTGACCGCCGCGCCGGACGTGCGGCTCGCCTGGGAGCCGGAGGCGAACGAGGTCTTCGCCTTCATGAGCGAGGCGACGGCCGCGCGGCTGCGGGCCGGCGGGGCGCATTTCTACGATTGGTCGACGGCGGCGCTCGCCGGCGAGGACGCGCCGCGCGACGGCGAGAAGCTGTGGCGGTTCGTGACGAGCTTCGCCACCCGTCCCGAGGACGTGGCGGGCATCGCAGCGCTCGTGTGATCAGTCGACGACGAAGTCGGCGGCGATACGGAGTTCGCGTCGCGGCTTCACCGCGCCGATCGAGGCCTCGTAGCTCGGATGCGCCTTGTAGGCGGCGAGGGCCGCCTCGTCGGCGAACTCGCCGTAGACGACGAGGTCGACCTCCCGAGACCAGAAATCGCGCTTCAGATTGCGGCGAACCTCCAGCCGCAGGGCGTGCGGATTGGCTTCGAGCAGCCGCAGGCCCGCTTCGACGGCGTCGAGATCGTCCGTGTTCGGAACCGAGAAGAAGACGATGTGACGGATCAAGGCTCTGCGCTCCGTGAGGGCCGTCGGTGCGGACACGGCGACGTTCGGACCGGCGAAGGTCTAGCGCGTCGGCGGCGTCGACACAAACGGTCCCGCAGAGACGGCGACGCCCCGCCGCACGGGGGGGGCGGCGAGGCGTCGGAAAACCGATCGGGGGGCGATCGGGGATCGCCGGCGGGCTCCGCGGGGGGAGGGCGGAGCCGGCCGGGGTCGCCGTCAGGCGGCGGCGACCGTCGGCGCGCTCTCGATCTTCGCCGAGGCGGGGGAGGCCTCGAGCGCCCCGCCGTCGGCGGGGTGGGCGATCGGGATGCGACGCGACTTCAGGGTCTCGGGGATCTCCCGGATGAGTTCGATGTGCAGCAGCCCGTTCTCGAGCCGCGCGCCCTGCACGATCACGTGATCGGCGAGCTGGAAGCGACGCTCGAAGCTGCGGGCGGCGATGCCGCGGTAGAGGAATTCGCCGGCCCCTTCGGTCCCGGCCTTCTCGCCCTTCACGGTGAGGACGTTCTCCTTCACCTCGAGGGTGAGCTCGCTCTCGCCGAAGCCGGCCACCGCCATGGTGATGCGATAGGCGTTCTCGGCGGTGCGCTCGATGTTGTAGGGCGGATAGGTCGGCTGAGCGGTTTCGTTCGCGCCGAGCGAATCCATCAGCGAGAAGAGACGATCGAAGCCCACGGTGGAACGATAGAGGGGAGAGAAGTCGACGCGCATGGGATGTCCTCCTTGAAGTCGAGCGACATTGACGAGACTTCACGAACTTTCCACCCGGCGACCCGAGAACACCAAGGTCCTCATTCGGCGTCGTCGCGCGGCGCGAAGTCTATTGCGGACCCTTCCGGCGTCCGCTCCAAGGATCTGGGAAGCCGATCGAATGCTTTCAAGAGCCGGTTCGGCGAAATTTTCGGGAGAGGGCGTGGCGGCGCGGGTTCGGTTGTGGGGGGAGCGCGCGCGCGCTATGTCGGAGGAGGTCGCCCCCACGGGCGGACCGTTTCGGAAGAGGCGAAGCGGGAGACGCGACACCGATGCCGGCGCTGGCCGAACTCGACGATCACCCCGACAATCCGATCCCGCCGCGCGCGGAAGCCGGAACGATCGCGGCCGCCGACGGACGGAGGCTGCGCTGGGCGCGTTTCGCGCCGGCCGGGCGGTCGTCGAAGGGCGTCGTGCTGATTCTCCAGGGTCGCGCCGAATTCATCGAACGCTGGTTCGAGACGGTGCGCGACCTGCAGGTGCGCGGCTTTCACGTCGTCGCCTTCGACTGGCGCGGGCAGGGCGGCTCGGAGCGTCTCGCCGGACATCCGCGCAAGGGCCACGTGCGCGACTTCCGCTCCTACGACTTCGACCTCGACGTGATCCTGCGCGAGATCGTCGCGCCGCTGCCGGGTCCGGTCTACCTGCTCGCCCATTCGACCGGCGGGCTCGTCGCCGTCGCCAACGCCGATCGGCTGGCCGGCGTCGTCCGCCGGGTGGTGATGACCGCGCCGTTCCTCGGCCTCGGCGACTTCGGGGCGCGGCCGGGGATCATCCGCGCGCTCGCCCGCGCGCTCAGGGCGATCGGCCTCGGTCGCGACTTCGTGCCGGGCGGCGGCGCCACCGCGATCCTGACCACGCCGTTTTCGAAGAACCGGCTGACCTCGGATCCCCGTCGCCTCGCCCGCGGCGCGGATCAGTCGTGGCGCCGTCCCGACATCGCGATCGGCTCGCCGTCGATCGGCTGGCTCGCCGCCGCCTTCGACGCGCAGGACCGCGCCTTCGAGGCCGACACGCTCGACGCCTGGCGGGCGCCGACCCTGGTCTTCGGCTGCGGCGAGGACGCCGTCGTCTCCAATGCGGCGATCGAACGGTTCGTCGCGCGGACCCGGGCGAGCGAGCTGATCATGGTGCCGGGCGCGCGGCACGAGCTGTTGAACGAACGCGACCGCTATCGGGAGCAGTTCTGGGCGGCCTTCGACGCCTTCGTGCCGGGCGAGGGCGCGCCGCCGCCGGTGGAGCTCGACGCGTCCGCGAAGGAGGCCGACGAACCAGCCGTCGCGCCGACCGGGACCGACGCGGTCGCTCCCGCGGCCGAGAGCGGGGCGAGCGTGGACGCCGCCCTGGTCGCCGTCGCAGCGGCGGCGGCGGTCGTTCTCGCCGAACCGGTCGAGCCGGAGGACCTCTCGGCCGAGACCGAAGTCGCGGCCGGGTCAGGCGACGGCGAGCAGGCGCAGGACCTCGTCGTGCAGGCAGGGATCGCCGGAGGCGACGACGCGGCCGCCGTCGGCGGCGGCGCCGCCGGTCCAGGAGGTGACGACGCCGCCGGCGCCCTCGATCACCGGAATGAGGGCGACGATGTCGTAGGGTTGCAGCCCGGCCTCGATCACGACGTCGGCGAAACCGGCGGCGACCATGCAGTAGGCGTAGCAGTCGACCCCGTAACGGGCCAAGCGAACCCGTGATTCGACCCGGTCGTAGGCCGGGCGCTCCTCGGCGTCGAACAGGGCCGGAGTGGTGGTGAACAGCACCGCATCTTCGATCCGCGCGCAGGCGCGCGCCGTCAGCGGGCGGTCGCCCTCCGGTCCGCGATACCAGGCGCGGCTCCCGTCGCCGGCGTAGCGTTCGCCGGTGAAGGGCTGCGCCATCATGCCGAGCGCTGGTCGTCCGCCCCGCTTCAGGCCGATCAGGGTGCCCCAGACCGGCAGGCCGGTAATGAAGGAGCGCGTCCCGTCGATCGGATCGAGCACCCAGACGTGTTCGGCGTCGAGACGTTCGGAGCCGTATTCCTCGCCGAGAATGCCGTGATCGGGATGATGTGCGCCGATCAGCTCCCGCATCGCCGCCTCGGCGGCGCGGTCGGCGACGGTGACCGGATCGAAGGCGAGGCCGGCGAGTTTGTTCTCGACCGCCAGCCGAGATCGGAAATGCGGTCGGATCGCGGCGGAGGCGGCGTCGGCGAGCCGATCGAGAAAGGCGACGAGGTCGGCGGAAACGGGGAGGTCTGCCATGAGCGGCTCCGATGGGCTGCGGTCGACGCGGTCAGGGATGCGCCGTCGCGGGCCAGGAGGCAAGCCCCCGGATCGGCGAGGGGCGGACGGGAGGGCTCGCCCCATTAAGACGAAAGTTTAAGGTGCAGTGCAAAAAGTCTCTTGACGAATTTTGCGATGCAAAATAGATTGAGTCCATCACGGTCCGTTGCTCGCAACCCGACCGTGGGCCCTTCTCGGGCGTTTCCTCCCTGATACCACTTTCGGGCCGCCGCCTTTCGCGCGCGGCCCGTTTTTTTACGTTGCGTCGCAACTGGTATGGCGAAAGGCCTCTCACTCGGCGGCGAGCGCGTCCGGGGTGACGAGCGATCGCCATTCGCGCGCCAGTTCGACGAAGATCCGGTCGAGGTCGGCGGCGAGGCGGCGGAAGCCGGCGGTGGGCTGCATCGTCGTCTCGTTCATGTAGAGCGCGCGCGCCATCTCGATCTGCAGAGCGTGGACGCCGCGCGCCGGCCAGCCGTAGTGCTCGGTGATGTAGCCGCCGGCGTAGGGCTTGTTGCGGGCGACGCGGTAGCCGGCTTCGCGGAACAGGGCGGAGACGAGATCGGTGAGGCGCGTATCGCAGCTCGTGCCGTTGCGGTCGCCGAGCACGATCTCGGCGCGCGGGTCGCCGACCGCCGGTTTCGGCAGCGCCGGCATCGAGTGGCAGTCGATCAGGATCGCCGCGCCGAAGCGGCCGTGCAGGCGATCGAGGGTCGCCGCGAGGGTGGCGTGGTAGGGACGCCACAGCCGGTCGATGCGGGCGAGGCCGTCTTCGATCGGGATCGGGCCGCCATAGATCTCGTCGCGGTCGGAGACCAGACGCGGGATGGTGCCGAGCCCACTCGTCACCCGCGGCGAGGTGGTGTTGGCGCCGGCGGGCAGGCGGCCGGCGAACATCTTCGGGTCGAGCTCCAGCGCTTCGCGGTTGGCGTCGAGATAGGCGCGGGGGAAATGGGCGCGCAGCAGCGTCAACCCGCGCCCGACGGCGCCGGCGCAGAGCGCGTCGACGTGAGCGTCCTCGGAACGGCGGACGGTGCGTCGGTCGAGCCGGGTCTCGCGCAGGAAGTCCTCCGGATAGGCCGAACCGGAATGCGGCGAATCGATCAGGATCGGCGCGAGCGGACGATCGGGCGCATGGAGCTCGAACGGGGGGTGGTCGACGAAATCCCGTACGATCTTCAACGCCTCTCCTCTCGTCGCTCGCCGCGCCGCCCGCAACGCAGTCGTTCGCCGGCGAGTTTGCATTCGGGCCTCGCTCCTGTCCACAATGGCGTCCGCGGGCCGGCGCGATCTTCGCATGGCGGGGGCCCGTTTCACCTGATGTTTACCTCGTGGGGGTCTCATGGAGCGGCTCGATCGAGAGGACTGGACGTGACGAACATGGACCCGATGGCGCGGATCATTCTGGCGGAAGACGACAACGACATGCGCCGTTTCCTGGCCAAGGCGCTGGTCAACGCCGGCTACGACGTGGTTTCCTACGACAACGGCCGCTCGGCCTACGAACGCCTGCGCGAGGAGCCGTTCACGCTGCTCCTGACCGACATCGTGATGCCGGAGATGGACGGCATCGAACTGGCGCGCCGGGCGACCCAGCTCGATCCCGACCTCAAGGTGATGTTCATCACCGGCTTCGCCGCGGTGGCGCTCAATCCCGACAGCCAGGCGCCGAAGGAGGCGAAGATCCTGTCGAAGCCGTTCCACCTGCGCGATCTGGTGCGCGAAGTGGAGAAGCTGCTGGCCGCCTGAGGTCGAAGCGTCGTTCCGACGAACTTTCCCACAGGCGTCAGACGAGGCTTGCGGGCGGACGGAAACCCCGTTATAGACCCCCTCGCCGCATCGATCCCGATGATGCGGCGCCGATTGGTTCGGGCGTGTAGCTCAGCGGGAGAGCACTACGTTGACATCGTAGGGGTCACAGGTTCGATCCCTGTCACGCCCACCATTCACCTCCGAGACACCGTGAAAAATCCGCTTCGGCGGATTTTTTCGTCTTTCGGGCCGGTGTCCGTATGGGCGTCGCTCGTTTCGGACGATCGACGACGATCGGGTGCGTTCGGCGCGGGAGCGCCGACGTGCCGTCATCGGACTGTGACAATCGCATCTTCGAATGTCGCGATCGAAGAGGTGGATCATGGACGGCGAAGACACGGATCTGGGGCGGCGCTCCTGGCTCGAAATCGAGTTGGAGGACGACTTCGACGAGGAATTCGAGCAGGAGATCGACGATCGTCGCATTCCTCCGGAGTTGCGGGCGCTGCTGGCGCGGCACAAGGCGGAAAAGCTCGATCGCCGGACCTATTTCGACGAATTGCTCCGGCTCCAGGCCGAACTGGTCAAGATGCAGGACTGGGTCGCCCACAAGGGGCTCAAGGTCGTCGTGCTGTTCGAGGGGCGCGACGCGGCCGGCAAGGGCGGCGTGATCAAGCGCATCACCCAGCGGGTGAACCCGCGCACCTGCCGCGTCGTGGCGCTGCCGGCGCCGTCCGACCGCGAGAAGGCGCAGTGGTATTTCCAGCGCTACGTGCCGCATCTGCCGGCGGCGGGCGAAATCGTCCTGTTCGACCGCTCCTGGTACAATCGCGCCGGCGTCGAGCGCGTCATGGGCTTCGCCGACGACGGCCAGGTCGAGGATTTCTTCCGCGACGTGCCGGAGTTCGAACGCATGTTGGTGCGTTCGGGCATCATCCTGGTGAAATACTGGTTCTCGATCACCGACGAGGAGCAGCAGCTGCGCTTCCTGATGCGGATCCACGATCCGATCAAGCAGTGGAAGTTGTCGCCGATGGACCTGCAGTCGCGGGTGCGTTGGGAGCTCTACACCAAGGCCAAGGAAGAGATGTTGGAACGGACCAACATCCCGGAAGCGCCGTGGCACATCGTCGAGGGCAACGACAAGAAGCGGGCGCGCCTGAACTGCATCGCGCATCTCTTGTCGCTGGTTCCCTACGAGGAAGTGCCGCACGAGGCGATCGCTCTGCCGGAGCGGGTGTTCAATCCGGATTACGAACGCAGCGTGCTGCCGTCCGAGCTCTACGTGCCGGATCGCTACTGACGAAGGGGTCGACGACGCTCCGGCCTCGGGGCGTCGCCGCCGGCGAAGAGCGACGACGCGCGTCGTCGCGCGCCTCAGGTCGTGCCGCGGACGACCAGATGCGGGGCGAGCAGGATACGCTCGATCGGCGCGTCGGGCGTCGTGACGCGCCCTACGGCGCTCGGGCTCGTCCATTCCGTTCGGATCTCCACCGCCACCTTCGGCGTTTCGGCGCGATGGGAGAAGATCAGGAGGCTGCGGTTCGCCGCGGCCTCTTCGAGTTGCGCCAGCAGGGCGGCGGCGGTCGGCTCGTCGAGACCTTCGGTCGGTTCGTCGAGAACCAGGATGTGGGCGTCGTCGCGCAGGAAGATGCGGGCGACGGCGAGCCGCCGCGCCTCGCCGCCGGAAAGCCGCGCCCCGCCTTCGCCGACGAAGGTGGCGAGACCGTCGGGCAGGGCCGCCACGGTCGGGCCGAGCCCGGCGAGCGTGAGCGCGCGACGAAGATCGTCTTCGGACGCCCAGGGCGCGAAAGCGCGGAGATTCTCGGCGATCGAGGCGGCGAAGACATGCGGGCGCTGCGGCGCGACGGCGATCGCGGCCCTGAGGTCGGCGAGCGCGAGGGCGGTGATCGGCACGCCGCCGAGGCGGATCTCGCCGGCATCGGGGTCGCGGGCGCGCACGAGGAGGTCGGCGAGGGTCGATTTCCCCGCGCCGCTCGGCCAGTCGATGCGGCGGCGCTCACCCTCGGCGAGGGTGAAATCGAAGCCGTCGAAGGTCGGCCGGTCGCGGCCGGCATGGGTGAAGCGGGCCGCGTCGCAGACGAGATCGAAGCGCCGGGGCAGGGGAGCCGGCGTCGCGGGATCGCGGACGAGCGGCGGGCGATCGACCAGATCGAACAGCCGTCGCAGCGCCGCCGAGGTGGCGGCGAGACCGGCGGCGGCGGCCGGGATCGGACCGACCGCCTCGAAACCGGCGAGAAGCAGCAGCGTCAGCGCGGTGAAGTCGGCGGTCGCGATGCGGCCGGCCGCGACCGCCGCCGCGCCGCCGGCGAGGAGGGCGATCAGGGCGGCGTCGCGCGAAAGCGACTGGGCGATGCGGCCGAGCGCTTCGCCGTTCGCGACACGGGTCTCGTCGGCGATGCGGGCGTCGAGCCGGGCGGCGAGCGCGGCGGCGCGGCGTTCGTCGTCGCCGGTGACGATCAGCGCGGCGAGGCCTTCGAGATGTTCGCCGACGCCGCGGCGCAGGACGGTCGCGGCGGCGACCTCGCGGGCGCCGGCGAGGCGGGTCGCGGGCCTCGCCAGGAACGGCGCGGCGAGACCGCCGAGGCCGAAGAGGGCCGCGACGATCACGGCGATCCGTCCATCGCCGCAGCGGGCGATCGCCGCGACGGTCACGCCGCCGACCGCGACGGCGACGACGAGCGGGGCGACGAGGCGCAGGAAGACCAGTTCGAGCCGGTCGACATCGAGCTTCAGCCGCGCCGCGACTTCTCCGTAGCGCAGGTCGTCGAGACCGGCGGGGGCGATCTCGGCGAGGCGGCGAAAGAGATCGACGCGGGTCAGGGCGAGCAGGCGGAAGGTCGCCTCGTGGCCGAGGACGCGGTCGAGCCAGCGACCGCCGGTGCGCAGGATCGCGGCGGCGCGGATGATCGCAGACGGGGTGAAGTAGTTCATCGTCTGGGCGGCGAGGCCGGCGGCGGCCATCGCCGTGACGAACCAGCCGGCGGTCGCCATCAGCGCGAGATCGGCGAGCGTCGTGACGAGCGCGACGGCGAGCGCGGCGAGGAGCCAGGGCCAGGCCGGCCGCCACAGGCGGAAGAGGCGCAGGAGATCACGCATCGGCGGCCTCCTCTGGCGCGCGGCGCTCGGCGAGGATCGTCGCGGGCGAGGCGATGCGGGCGAGGCGGCCGGCTTCCAACACGACCACCCGGTCGACGCCGGCGAGGGTCGCCGGCCGATGGGCGACGACGACCATGGTGCGGCCGACGGCGAGGTCGGCGAGCGCGTCGAGGATGCGCGCCTCGCTCGCCGCGTCGAGATGGGCGGTCGGCTCGTCGACGAGGACGAGGGGGCCGGCGGCCCAGAAGGCGCGGGCGAGCGCGATGCGGCGGGCCTCGCCGCCGGAGAGGCTGCGGCCGGCTTCGGCGAGCGGCGTCGCCGCACCTCGGGGCAGGCGCGCCACCACATCGTCGATCCCGGCGGAGCGGAGCGCGCGGGCGAGCGCGGCGGCGGCGTCGCCTTCCGGGGCGGGGCGGTCCATCACGACGTTGTCGGCGATCGAGCCTTCGAAGAAGGCCGGCGTCTGGGGCAGGTGGACGAGGGCGCGACGCCAGGCGCGTCGGTCGATCTCGGCGAGCGGGCGCCCGTCGATCAGGATGCGGCCCTCGGTCGGCTCGAGGAAGCCGGCGAGAAGGGCGAGGACGGTGCTCTTGCCGGCCCCCGAAGGGCCGATCAGGGCGATCTTTTCGCCGGCGGCGACATCGAGATCCAGCCGATCGAGGGCGACGCGGCCGTCGGCGTGGACGAGGCGGACGCCCTCGAAGCGGATCGCCGGGGCGGCGGTCGGGGCGGGCGCGACGCCGGGCGGGGCGGTCGAAACGTCGCCGTCGAGGACGTCGGCGATGCGGTCGAGCGCGGCGAGGGCTTCGATGCGGCCGTGGCGGCGCACGCCGATGTCGCGCAGGGGGGCGAAGAACTCCGGCGCGAGCACGAGCACCAGGAAGCCGGTCGCAAAATCCATCTCGCCCCAGAGCAGGCGAAAGCCGACCGCCACGGCGACGCCGGCGATGGCGCCGGTGGCGACGAATTCGAGCACCAGCGCCGAGAGGAAGGCGAGGCGCAGCACGGACATGGTCTCGCGGCCATAGCTCTCCGCCGCCGCCTTCACCGAGGCGAGGGCACGGTCGGCGGTGCCGGCGAGCTTCAATTCGGGTAGGCCGCGGATCTGGTCGAGGAGATGGCCGCCGAGGCGGGCGAGGCTCGCCCATTGCCGGCCGCTGGCCTCTTCCGCGCCCTTGCCGGCGAGGATCGAGAACCAGATCAGCAGCGGCAGGGCGGCGGCGAGAATCGCCGCGGCGATCCGGTCGGCGGGCAGGACCAGGGCGAAGGCGGCGAGCGGCGCGGCGACGGCGCGGGCCATCGCCGGGTTCCACCCCCGCCAGAGAGGGGCGACCGCGTCGACGGCCTCGGTGGGAACCGCGGCCAGCTCGCCGAGCCTCCGGTCGGCGAGCCGGACCGGACCGAGCGCCGAGAACCGAGCGAGGAGGCGGGCGAAGAGATGGCGGCGGACGGCGGCGGCGGCGGCGAAGCCGGCGCGCTCCGAGGTCCACGACGCCAGCGCGCGCGCGACGGCGAGGCCGGCGAGGAGAGCGAGACCCGGCGCGAGGGGCTTCGGCGCTGGGCCGGGGAAGACGATCGCATCGACCAGCCCGGCGAGCGCGGCGGCGCTCGCCACCGAAGAGAGGCCGACGGCCGCGCCGGCCAGACCGGCGAGGCGTCCGGCGCGGCCGGCGACGGGCGCGAGCGTGGCGAGCAACGCCAGGGAGCGGGGCGAGGCGGCGGGCAAGTCGCGTTTCCTCGTGAAGAAGATGGCCCTCGCGAAGCGGCGATCTTCATGAAGAAGACGATCTTCGTGAAGAAGACCGGCGCGCGGTCCGCGAGTTCGATCGCGGATCGCGCGCCGGTTCGGGGGCTCGCGGCCGTCCACGCCGACGGCCGCGGGGCGGGCGGACCTCAGCGAGGCTCGCCGGCGCCGCCGTTGCGGTCGAGTTCGTCCTGGAACTCGTACCACATGACGTTGACGACCCCGATGGCGGCGGCGGCGGTGACGCCGAGGATCCAGGCGAAGTACCACATGAGCCGTTCTCCTCGCTCAGTAGGCCGAATGGGCGCGGGTTTCGATTTCGTCGGCGGTCACCCGGCCCCACATGTTGGCGTAGCACCACACGGTGTAGGCCAAGACGATCGGCAGGAAGATCACCACCGCCCAGAACATCACCGTCAGGGTGAGATGGCTCGACGGCGCGTCCCACACCGTCAGGCTCGACTTGGGATCGAGGCTCGACGGCATCACGAAGGGGAACATCGAGAGCCCGGCCGAGCCGATGACGCCGACCATGCCGAGCGCGCTCGAGACGAAGGCGAGGCCGGGGCGACGGGCCTTCGCCAGGAGCGCGGTGACGAGCGGACCGGCGAGGCCGAGGAGCGGCACGACGACGGCGATCGGCAGACGCGCATAGACGTCGAGCCAGGCGCCCGGCGCGCGCACCACCTCCTTGGCGAGCGGGTTGGGCAGAGCCCCGTGCGGCGGCTCGGAGACGATGCGATAGCCGTCGACGCCGACCCACAGCCAGAGGCCGGCGAGGGCGAAGGCGATGGTCACGATCGGGGCGAGGGTCAGGATCGCGGCCCGCGCCCGTTCGGCGACGCTGGTGTCGGCCCGAAGCTGCAGCCAGACGCCGCCGTGGACGGTCAGCATCAGGAGGCTGATCACGCCGGCCAGAAGCGCGAACGGGTTGAGCAGCGGCAGGAGAGCGGTCAGGAGCGAGCCCTGGTAATGGGCGCGCAGCAGTTCGTCGAGCCGGAACGGCACGCCCTGCAGGAGGTTGCCGAAGGCGACGCCGAAGATCAGCGCCGGCACCGCGCCGCCGACGAACAGGCCCCAATCCCAGGCCGCCCGCCAAGTCGGGTTCGCGATCTTCGAGCGGTAGTCGAAGCCGACCGGTCGGAAGAACAGGGCGAAGAGCACCAGCAGCATCGCCATGTAGAAGCCGGAGAAGGCGGCGGCGTAGACCGCCGGCCAAGCGGCGAAGATCGCGCCGCCGGCGGTGATGAACCAGACCTGGTTGCCGTCCCAGTGCGGGCCGACGGTGTTGATGGCGATGCGCCGTTCGACGTCGGTCTTGCCGACGAAGGGCAGGAGGGTTCCCACCCCCATGTCCATGCCGTCGGTGACGGCGAAGCCGATCAGCAGGGCGCCGACCAGGATCC
The DNA here is from genome assembly GCA_021286855.1 of Hyphomicrobiales bacterium. Classification (GTDB taxonomy): domain Bacteria; phylum Pseudomonadota; class Alphaproteobacteria; order Rhizobiales; family Ancalomicrobiaceae; genus Pinisolibacter. The sequence continues at coordinate 13,442 of JAJTBO010000016.1, forward strand.
ACCAGACGAATTTCAGAGTTTCATAGTCGAGCATCTCGATGTCCTCCCGCTCATTCGGCCGGAACGGCGGCGGGGGCGCCGCGCTCGAAGTGGTAGCGGCCGAGGCCGAGCGAGCTCGGGCCCAGGCGGGCGAACTTGATCATCAGGAAGAGCTCGATCACCAGGAGCGCAGTGTAGAAGGTCAGGAAGCCGGCGAGCGAGAAGATCAGATCGCCGGAGGTCAGGCTCGAGGTGGCCAGGAAGGTCGGCAGGACCTCGCCGATCGCCCAGGGCTGACGGCCGAATTCGGCGACGAACCAGCCGAACTCGCAGGAGAGCCACGGCGCCGGCAGGATCAGGACGGCGAGCCAGAGGAGCCAGCGGTTCTGTTCCAGGCGTTTGGTGGCGTTCAGCCAGAAGCCGGCGGCGAAGGTGAAGAGCATCAGGAAGCCGAGCGCGACCATCAGGCGGAAGGCCCAGAACAGCGGCCACACGGTCGGGATGGTCGAGGCGGCGGCCTGTTTGATCTGGTCTTCGGTCGCGGTGGTGGGATCCTCGACGAACTGCTTCAGGAGCAGGCCGTAGCCGAGGTCTTTGACATGGGCGTCGAAGGTGGCGCGGGTCTCGGGCGAGGCGTCGCCGGCGCGGATCTTGGAGAGCGCGCCATAGGCGATCGCGCCCGAGCGGATCCGCTCCTCGTGCTTCTTCTCGAGATCGATCAGGCCGGTCACCGGCTTGTCGAGCGAGCGGGTGGCGATGAGGCCGAGCGCCCAGGGGATCTTCACCGCCGCCGCGGTCTCCTTGCCGTCCTGGCTCGGGAAGCCGAAGAGCGTGAAGGACGCGGGGGCGGGTTCGGTCTTCCACTCGGCCTCGATGGCGGCGAGCTTGACCTTCTGGACGTCGCCGAGCTCGTAGCCGCTCTCGTCGCCGAGCACGATCACCGACAGCGAGGCGGCGAGGCCGAAGCCGACCGCGACCGCGAAGGAGCGCCGGGCGAAGGCGAGGTCGCGACCTTTGAGGATGTACCAGGCGGAGATGCTCATCACGAAGACCGAGGCCGTGACGTAACCGGCGGCGACGGTGTGGACGAACTTCACCTGGGCGACGGGATTGAGGAAGACCTCGGCGAAGGAGGTCATCTCCATGCGCATGGTCTCGGGCGAGAAGACCGAGCCGACCGGGTTCTGCATCCAGCCGTTGGCCACCAGGATCCACAGCGCCGACAGGTTCGAGCCGAGGGCGGTGAAGAAGGTCACGGCGAGGTGCTTGCGCTTCGACAGTTTGTCCCAGCCCAGGAAGAACAGGCCGATGAAGGTCGATTCGAGGAAGAAGGCCATCAGGCCTTCGATCGCCAGCGGCGCGCCGAACACGTCGCCGACGTAGTGCGAGTAATAGGACCAGTTTGTCCCGAACTCGAATTCCATGGTGAGGCCGGTCGTCACGCCGATGGCGAAGTTGATGCCGAACAACTTGCCCCAGAACTTGGTCATGTCCTTGTAGATTTCCTTGCCCGTCATCACGTAGACGGTCTCCATGATGACCAGGAGCCAGGAAATCCCGAGGGTCAGGGGTACGAACAGAAAATGGTAGAGCGCCGTCGCGGCGAACTGCCAACGCGACAATTCCACGAATGTCGGATCGATCATCTCGGTCGTCGTCCTCTCATCGGGGGCGTGGCGGGGCCGGTCGGAGGCGGTTGCGCGGCGAGGGGCGCCCAAACTTTGAAAACGAATATAAGAATAAACATATATTTTCAATGAGTGAATGACGGTGCGCGCGATTCATCGTCACGTCTTCGTGTCGAGGCCTCGGGGCGGCTCTCGCAAATTCCGAACAAGTTTCTGAATCGGCGAGCTTTTTGAAAGTCTCCCCGGCTCCGCGGCCGGCCTGGGGCGAGGCGTCGCAGAGGTAACGGAGGCAGCGAGGGAAAGTTCCGCTTCGATGTCGCCGGCTCGGGGCCCGTCCCGCGTCAGTCGCGGGCGAGGGCGGCGACCGGGTCGAGCAGCGCCGCGCCGTGGGCGGGCAGCCAGCCGAAGACGACGCCGATCAGGGTGGAGCAGGCGAAGGCGGCGAGGATGGTCGTCGCCGAATAGACGAAGACGAAGGTCGAGCCGAAGGCGGCGAAGGCGAGCCCGGCGGCGAAGGCGACGCCGACGCCGAGCACGCCGCCGATCAGGCAGACCAGCACCGCCTCGGTCAGGAACTGCTGCATGATGTCGGAGCGTCGCGCCCCCACCGCCATGCGCACGCCGATCTCCTTGACCCGTTCCGAGACCGACACCAGCATGATGTTCATCACGCCGATGCCGCCGACGACCAGCGAGATCACCGCGATCGCGGCGATCAGCAGGGTCAGGGTCTGGGTCGTCGAGGTGATGGTCTGGCGGATGTCGTCGGTGTTGAGGACGAAGAAGTCCTTGGTTCCGTGGCGGCGGAGGAGAAAGGCGGCAGTCGCCTCTTCGGCGAGCGAGGTGTCGACGTCGTCGGCGACGCGCAACAGCACCGAACGCAGCGAGGTGTCGCCGAGGAAGCGCACCTGCACCGTCGTGTAGGCGAGGAAGGCGGTGAGGTTGCCGCTCGGGCCGAAGCCCTGCTGCTTGCGGCTCACCCCGATCACCGTGCAGGGCACCTTGCCGACCAGGATCACCTGGCCGACCGGATCGACGGTGGTGTCGGCGAACAGCGTCTTGGCGACGTTCTCGTCGATGACGATCTCCTGCGACATCGTCCGCGCCGCGCCGGCGTCGAAGAAGCGGCCGGAGGCGAGCTTGACGCCCTTGACCGAGAAATAGTCGACGCCGACGCCGTTGACCTGGGCGCTCGCCTCGATCGAGCCGAAGCGCAGGGTGGTGGTGGTCGAGACCGTCGGGGTCGCGCCGGCGGCGAAGCTCTGGCGGGCGAGCGCCTCGGCGTCGGAGAGGACCAGGGTCTTGATCTTGCCCGAGCGCATGTCGCCGAAGTCCTTGCCGGGGAAGATCTCCAGCGTGTTGGTGCCGAGGCTCGAGATGTTGGAGAGCACCTTCTGGCGCGAGCCCTCGCCGAGCGCCACCATGGCGACCACCGAGGCGATGCCGATGACGATGCCGAGCATGGTCAGGAAGGTGCGCAGGCGATGCGACAGCATGGCGAGCACCGCCATGCGGAAGGATTCCTCGAAGCGTCCGATCGCCGCCCGCCAGACGGAAGCCGCCGGCGGCGGCGTGCGCCCGGCGGCGTGATCGCTCGACACGGTCTCCTCGCGGGGCGCCTCGTTCGGTCGATCGGAGACGATCCGGCCGTCGGAGATCTCGACGATCCGGCGCGCCCGCCGCGCGACGTCGTGATCGTGGGTGACCAGGATGACGGTGTGACCCTCGGCGTTCAACTCGTCGAGGATCTTCAGCACCTCCTCGCCGGAGCGGCGGTCGAGCGCGCCGGTCGGCTCGTCGGCCAGCACCACGTCGGCGCCGTTCATCAGGGCGCGGGCGATCGAGACGCGTTGCTGCTGGCCGCCGGAGAGTTGGCCGGGGCGGTGGCCGAGGCGATCGCCCATGCCGAGCCGTTCGAGGAGCGCGCGGGCGCGATCGCGGCGCGCGCCGGAGGGCAGGCCGGCGTAGATCGCCGGGATCTCGGCGTTGCCGAGGGCGGTGAGTTCGGAGAGCAGGTGATAGCGCTGGAAGATGAAGCCGAAATGCTCGCGGCGCAGTTCGGCGAGATCGTCGGGGTCGAGGTCGGCGGTGGCGCGGCCGGCGAAGCGATAGTCGCCGGCGGTCGGCCGGTCGAGACAGCCGAGGATGTTCATCAGCGTCGATTTGCCGGAGCCGGACGCGCCCATGATCGCCAGGAACTCGCCGGCCTCGACGTCGAGATCGACGTCGGCCAGGACGGCGACGGTTCCCTCTCCGGCGGGATATTCGCGCCGGACGCCTCTCAGCACGATCAACGGCTCCGCCGCGGCCGCGTCTTCGGCCATGTCACAGGCCTCCCGGCGGCGGCGGCATCGAGGAGGTCTTGGCCTCGGTCGAGCGACGGCCGACGACCACCGTCTCGCCGGCGGCGAGGCCGGAGCGGATCTCGCAGCGGACCTTGTCGTCGAGGCCGACGGCGACGGGACGGCGGGAGATCGCGCCGCCGGAACCGACGACGTCGACGGTGCGCTCGCCCTTCGGCCCGGCCGGCGAGAGCGCCGCGGTCGGCACGGTGAGGACGTCGTGCGCCTCGCCGAGGACGACCTCGACCTGCGCCGTCATGTAGGTGCGCAGAACGCCGTCGTCGTTGGGCACGTCGAAGCGGCCGTAATAGTAGATCGCCGAGGAGCTGGCGGAGGACGACGAGGAAGACGACGACGAGGTCGTCGAGGTCGAGATGGCGCTGTCGGAGCGCAGGCTGTCGGGGGCGGGATCGAGCGCGGCGAGTTCGGCCCGCCAGCGGCGGTCGAGCGCGCCGAGGATCGAGAAGGAGACCTTCTGGCCGATCGCCACCTTGGGCGCGTCGGCCTCCGAGATCTCGGCGCGCACCGTCATCCGGTCGATCCGGCCGACCACCACGATGGTCGGGGCGGATTGGACGGCGTTGACGGTCTGGCCCTCCTGAGCGACGACGAGCAGCACCGTTCCGTCGATCGGCGCGACGATGCGGGTGTAGCCGAGGTCGACCTCGGCGGAGGCGACCTTGACCTCGGCCTGGGCGATCTGGGCGGTGAGCGAGTCGATCTGGGCGCGGGTGGTCTCCACCGTCGCCCTGGCGCTCTCGAAGGAATCCTTCGAGGAGGCCTGTTTGGCGTAGGTGGTGGTCTCGCGCTCCAGCACGGCGAGCGCATAGACGAGGCTCGCCTCCTTCTGCCGCTTCTGGGCGCGGACGTCGTCGAGCGCGGCCCGGGCGGTCTTCAGGTCGTTTTCCTGCGGCACGCTGTCGATGGTGGCGACGAGGTCGCCGGCCTTGACGCGGTCGCCGATCGCCACCTTCATCGAGGTGATGCGGCCCGACACCTGCGCGCCTACGGCGACGAGCCGCACCGGCCTGAGAGTGCCGGTCGCCTGCACGGTCTGGCGGATGTCGCCGGTCTCCACCTTGGCGGTGAGGATGTCGGCGAGCGGATCGGCGGTCTTGCGCGTCGTCCACCACCAGCCGCCGGCGACGATCGTCGCGACGACAACGGCGGCTGTCGTGAGACGCCCCGAGAGCTTCATGCGTAAGGGCTCCTCGGTCGGTGGACGTCGGGCGCGCCCGATCGGTCTCGTCCGGTGGAAGGGACGGGGACGACGGGAGGCGGCTCGACCTTCCGACGATCGTGCGGACGTCGACCTCCGGTCGGGCGCGCCGCGCCGTTTCTTTTCCTGCGCGTTTCCGATAACTCGATCGTGATCATCGGCTTTCGCCGCGGCGGAGCGGACGCCGCCGCGCTTTATGGTACGCTCTCGTACCTTATTTCGTGCGTCCGCCGTCTCTGTCAACCGCCGCGCCGAAACGACGGGCCGTCGAGGGGAGGGAAGCGATGGAGACCGAAGCGGGCGCGCGAGCGACGACGCGGCCACGCGGGCGGCCGAAAGTGGCCTCCGACGCGGCGCAACGCGCGCAGATCGTCGACGTCGGTCGGCGGCTGTTCCTCGAACGCGGCTATGGGCGGGCCACCATGGGCGAGGCGGCGAGCCGGGCGCGCGTCTCCAAGCAGACGCTCTATCGGTTCTTTTCGGGCAAGGCGGAGTTGTTCGCCGCGGTGGTGGAGGCGCATCGCCATTCGATGTTGGCGCTGCCGAGCGCGCGGGAGCATGCGTCGCTCGACGACGCGTTGGCGGCGATCTTCCGGGTCGACATCGACGAGGCGGCGGATCGAGAGCGGCATGCGCTGCTCGCCATGGCGTTTCGCGAATCGGCTGTGCATCCCGAACTCGGCGAGGCGATCCTGCGCCACGGCGTGGCGAAGTCGCGGGCCGATCTGGCGGAGTGGCTGGAGGAGCGGGCGGCGGCCGGGGACATGGTCGTCGACGACGCCGAGGCGCTGGCGCAGATCCTGATGGACATGATGTTCGGCGCGGCGCGGCCGCCGCCGCCGTTCGGCGAAGCGGAGCCGGCGGAGACGCGCCGGCGGCGTCTGAGGACCTGCATCGCGGTGTTTCTCGACGGAACCCGCGCGGGCGCCGACAGGGCGGGAGGCGCGCGGCGAAGTTGATCCGGTCCGATGGGGATGGCATGTTCTTCGAACGGGGCGGGCCGGGGCTCGCGCTCGGCAGAGGACGGCCGAGATCGGTCGATCGACGGAGGTCGACGAGGTGATCCCCGAACGGAACGAACGGGTGGAAACGCCGACGAGAGGCGATCGGCGCGAAGCCGGTCGGCGGATCCTGGTCGGGGCCGGCGTCGGGATCGCCCTTTTCGCCGGCGGGGTCGGCGGATATCTGCTCGCCCGCGCGTCGCTGTCGCGCCCGGGCGTGGTCGCGACGCCGACGCCGTCGCCGACCAGGACAGAATCGAGCCCGGGCTCGGCGCAGCGACAGACGGCGGCGCGTCGGCTCTCCGCCCTGGCGGCGAGCGACTTTTCGCCCTTCGATCCGGTGCGCGAGGACATGCGAGGCTTCGTCGCGCCGATCACGTTTTCGCCGCCCTACGAGACGGTGAACTCTGCGGTCTTCGACACGGCCGAATACCGCATTCGCCTCGCTCGGATCCGACCGATCGGCCGCGACGAGGTCTGCTTCGATCAGGCGCAGTTTCGCTTCGCCTGCGGTCTGATGGCGCGCGCCGCGCTGCAGAACGCCCTCGCGGGGCGCGAGGTGACCTGTCTGCCGCGCTTCGAGGTCGCCTCGCGGACCGCTCACCGCTTCGTCGCCGATTGCCGCACTGCGGCGGGCGATCTCGCCGAAGGCCTGGTGCGGAAGGGCTTCGCGCTGCCGACGGAGCCGGACGATCGACGGCTCTTCGCGGCGCTGGAGGCGGCGCGAACCGCTCGGCGCGGCGTCTGGGCCGGCCCCTATGTCGAAGCGGAAGCCGATCCGACGGCGGAGGACGAACACGACGTTCCCTTCGCCGGGGCGCGGCCACGCGAGGCGCCCATTCCACCGACGGCCGCGATCGGGACCGCCGTCGAACCGCCGGCGACGACGGACGGCGCGACGGCGACGCGCGACGATCCGCCTCCGCCGCGCCCGATCGCTCGACCGTCGGTTCGCGAGACGCCGAAACGCGCCGGCGGTCCGCCGACTCGTCGTCCGCCGACGCTGGAGGAGCTCGCTCCGAACGCGACGCAGCAGGAAGGCGTCAACGTCGTCGCCGGTCCGATCCAGCCGCCTTCGCCGGAACTCGCCCGCAGGTTGGGGGTCGTCGCCCCGGTCGACGGATCGGAAACCATCCGAGCAGATTCTTCGTCCAACCGATGACGCAATCGCCGTAGACGATTATCTGAGAGGAACGAGAGCGGCGGGCAAGAGGCGGATTCGGCATGTTCGGAAAGCGGAAGGCCGCGGTCGCGCAGCGGACGGAGTATCCGCGCCTGCCCCAGGGCGAGCGGATCTATTCGATCGGCGACATCCACGGACGCACCGATCTGCTCGATCGCCTGCATGCGGCGATCGACGCGGACATGGCGACGACGACCGATCGCGCCACCGAGGTCTATCTCGGCGACTTCGTCGATCGCGGTCCCGATTCGGCCGGGGTGATCGAGCGGTTGCTGAAGCGGAGCGAGCGCGTTCGACTGGTGGCGATCCGCGGCAATCACGAGGTGATGTTCGAGGATTTTCTCGCCGGGGAGATCGATCCGGAGGAATGGCGGCAGGTCGGCGGACTCGAGACGCTGCTCTCCTATGGCGTCGACGTGCGCGGTCTCGCCCATGCGCCGCGGGAGCGTTGGGTCGCGGCGGCGAAGGCGGCGGTGCCGCCGGCCCATGTCGCCTTTCTCGCCGGACTTTCCGACTGTTTCGTCGCCGGCGAATACTATTTCACCCATGCCGGCGTCCGGCCGGGGGTGGCGCTCGACGAGCAGGAGCCGGACGATCTGCAGTGGGTGCGCGACGTCTTCCTGTCGGACGAGCGGGACCACGGCGCCGTGATCGTGCACGGCCACACGCCGACGATGCAGCCGGAATTCCTGCCGAACCGGATCAATCTCGACACCGGCGCCTATCTGACCGGGCGGCTGACTTGCGCGGTGTTCGATTCGGTCGGGCCGCGGTTGCTCGCCCGGTGACGGCCGTCCGGCGGACGCGCCGCGCTCGGCCTCATTGCGAGGCGTAGAGCAGGCGCGGCAGCCAGGTGGCGAGGCTCGGCCACTCCCACAAGACCCAGAGCATGACGATCTGGATCCCGACGAAGGGGATGGCGCCGAGGTAGATGTGCGAGGTCTTGACCTCGGGCGGGGCGACGCCGCGCAGGAAGAACAGCGCCGCGCCGAAGGGCGGGTGCATGAACGAGGTCTGCAGATTGACGCTCATCAGCACGCCGAGCCAGACCGGGCTCATCGGCGAGCCGTCGGGCATCGGCATCTTCAAGAGGATCGGCGCGGCGATCGGCACGACGATGTAGGCGATCTCCAGATAGTCGACGAAGAAGCCGAGCAGGAACATGGCGACCATCACCACGATGATCGCCTGGGCCGAACCGCCGGGCAGGGCTTCGAGATGGCGCGCCACCATCGCCTCGCCGCCGAGGCCGCGGAAGACGAGGGAGAAGAAGGTCGCGCCGACCACGATGGTGAAGACCATGGTGGTGATCTCGGTGGTGGTGCGCACCACCGGCGTCAGAACGCCCTCGCGGAAGTTGACGCGGATCGCGACCAGGAGGCCGGCGGCGAGCGCGATCGAGGCGAGCGTCGCCACGACGATGCCGACCTGTTCGAAGGCGGTGGTGTCGGAGCGGCCGAGCCGCATGTCGATGGTCGAGGCCATCAGGAGCAGAAGGCCGAGCGCCGCCCAGGTGCCGAAGAAGACCGGGGCGAGACGCGGCATGCGCCGCTGCGCGCCGAGGAGCAGCGTGCCGGCCGCGCCGACCGAGGCCGCTTCCGTCGGGGTGGCGATGCCGAACAGGATCGAACCGAGCACGCAGAGCACCAGCGCCACCGGCGGGATCAAGGCGCCGCCGATCTCGCGCATCGTCACCTTGCCGAGGCCTGCGGGGGCCGGCGGCGAGCTCTTCGGGTTCACGATCGCGACGATCACCTGATAGACGATGTAGAGCCCGGACAGAACGAGGCCGGGGATCAGCGCGCCGGCGAAGAGGTCGGAGACCGAGACCGTCTCGGGGGCGAAGTTGCCCATCGAGGTCTGGGCGGTCTGATAGGCGTTGGCGAGCACGTCGCCGAGCACGACCAGCACCAGCGACGGCGGAATGATCTGGCCGAGCGTGCCGGCGGCGGCGATCGAGCCGGCGGCGAGCTTCGGGTCGTAGCCCCAGCGCAGCATGGTCGGCAGCGACAGGAGGCCCATCGTCACGACGGTGGCGCCGACGATGCCGGTCGAGGCGGCGAGCAGCGCGCCGACCAGCGTCACCGAGATGCCGAGGCCGCCGGGAATGCGGCCGAACAGGCGGCCCATCGTCTCGAGCAGCAGTTCGGCGACCTTGGAGCGCTCCAGCATCACGCCCATGAAGACGAACAGCGGCACCGAGATCAGGACCGGATTGGTCATGATGCCGAAGATGCGCTGCGGCAGGGCGGAGAGGAAGGTCGGGTCGAAGAGATGCAGCGCCCAGCCGAGGACGGCGAAGGCGATCGCCGTGCCGGACAGCGTGAAGGCGACGGGATAGCCGGCGAGGAGCACCACGCAGGCGACGGCGAACATGCCGACGTCGAGCCATTCGGAAAGGGTCATCGCGCGGCTCCCTCGGCATGATGCTCGCCGCGGACGAGGATCGCGACGGCGCGGATCGCCCGGGCAAGCCCCTGGAGCGCCAAGACCGCGGCGAAGATCAGGATCTCGGCCTTGAGCAGGTAGAGGAGCGGCAGTCCGCCGGGTTCGCGCGAGCCTTCGAGAATGAGGAAGGACCGCGACACGTAGGGCCAGGCGACCCAGATCAGGAGCCCGGTCACCGGCCACAGGAAGACCAGCGCCCCGAGGAGGTCGACGACGGCGCGGGCGCGGGCGCTCGCCTCGCGGAACCAGATGTCGACGCGGACATGGCCGTCGCGCAGCAGCGTATAGCCGGCCGCGCACATGAAGACCGAGGCGTAGACGTAGGTGATCGTCTCCTGCACCCAGACGAAGCCGACGCCGAAGACGTAGCGCAGGATCACCACGGCGAACTGGAGGACGACCAGGGCGAGAACGCCCCAGGAGACGAAGCGACCGACGACGTCGTTGAGACGGTCGATCGCGGCGGCGAGCTTCAACATCGGGTCCCCGACCTTACGAGAGACGAGCGGGAGGCTCTTCATAGACAGCGTGATCGCTCGGGTCGAGCGTCGATGCTCGGGAGCCATGCGTTTTCGTCGCTCCCCTCGTCATTCGAAGCCGAGCGTGGCATATCTGCCGAACGCTCGCTCGAGGGGGCGCGCGTCACGTTTTCCGCATCTCGCGAGGCGCCATGACCGTTCGTCCGCTCGTCCTTCTCTCCGCCGATCTTCGCGTCATCGAGGGGCTCACCTGGCACATGACGCCGGCGCCCTACATCGAGGGCGTCGTGGCCGGCGCCGGGGCGATGCCGGTGCTGTTGCCGGCGCTCGGCTCGGCGCTCGATCTCGACGCGATCCTCGAACGGATGGACGGGGTTTTGCTGACCGGCTCGAAGTCGAACGTCCATCCGAGCCTCTACGGCGAAGAGGCGACGATCGATCACGAGCCGTTCGACACGGCGCGCGACGCGACGACGCTGCCGCTGGTTCGGCGGGCGCTCGCGCTCGGCGTGCCGCTTCTGGCCATCTGCCGCGGCTATCAGGAGCTCAACGTGGCGCTCGGCGGATCGCTGCACACGGAGATCCAGACCTTCGAGGGGCGGATGGACCATCGAGCCCCCGACACGCCGGACTGGGACGATCGCTTCGCGATTCGTCACCCCGTCCACGTCGTCCGCGAGGGCTGCATCGGCAAGATCCTGGGAACCGAGACGATCGACGTCAATTCCCTGCACCGCCAGGGGCTCGCTCGCCTAGCCGACCGCCTCGTCGTCGAGGCGACGGCGCCGGACGGCACGATCGAGGCGGTCCGGGTCGCCGACGCCAAGGCCTTCGCGGTCGGCGTGCAGTGGCATCCCGAGTATTGGGTGCGCTCGGACGGGCCGTCGGCCAAGATCTTCGCCGCCTTCGGCGAGGCGGTGAAGGCGCGCGCCGCCGCTCGGTGAGGGCGGCGCGCGAAGCTTCAGTGGGCGTGGACGGCCTTCGGGCGCAGGTCGACGAGGCCGGCCTTCTGGCGGCCTTCGGCGTCGAAGTTCGTCGGCGCGAGCCAAGCCGCGAAGCCGGCCTTCACCCCCGGCCATTCGCCGTCGACGATCGAATACCAGGCGGTGTCGCGGTTGCGGCCCTTGATCACCATGTGCTGGCGGAAGATGCCCTCGTAGGTGAAGCCGAAGCGGATCGCGGCGGCGCGCGAGGGCGCGTTGAGCGCGTCGCACTTCCATTCGAAGCGGCGATAGCCGAGGTCGTCGAAGGCGTGGCGCATGGCGAGGAAGATCGCTTCCGTCGCGGCGCGGGTCTTCTGCAGCACCGGGGCGAAGAAGATGTGGCCGATCTCGACGACGCCGGCGGCGGGGCGGATCTCCATCAGGGTGAGGACGCCGAGCGCCTTGCCGGAGGCGGCGTCGACGACGGCGTAGGACAGCGGGTCGGTGAGTTCCTCACGGCCGCGCAGCCAGGCGACGAAGGCGTCGCGACCGGAGAAGGGGCCGTAACCGAGATAGGTCCAGACCGAATCGTGGCCGGCGACCGCGGCCCACAGATCGTCGCCGTGCTTCGTCGCGTCGAGCGGTTCGAGACGGCCGTAGGCGCCGGCGATGGTGGCGCGGGCGGGACGGGCGCGTTCGCTCCACCCCTCCACGAGCGGACCGACCGGGCGCTCCTCACGGGATGCGGGCATGCTGGGGTCTCCTCTGGCGGGGCGCTTCCCTCGCGACGTGCGACATTTCTTCGCCCTCGGGCGACCTTAGGCGCGCTGTGCTGGCGAGATCAACGTCATCCGCGCTGACACGGATGTGAAAATCGCGAGGCGCGTCGTCCGCGACGCCCTCTCGACCGCGGCGTGGGAAAGGGGCACAGTCGGTCGCCATGAACGTATCTCCGAGCCTTTCTCCCGAACTTGCGAAGACGCCTTCGACGTCGACGGAGCCCTTCGTCCTCGACGTCACCGGCATGACCTGCGCCGCCTGTTCGGCGCGAATCGAGAAGGTGCTCGGCCGCTTGCCGGGGGTCGAGAAGGCGACGGTCAATCTGGCGCTGGAGACGGCCGAAGTGGTCGCGCCCGGGGTCGAGGGCGCGGCGATCATCGAGACGATCGAGCGGGCCGGCTTCGGCGCGCGGCTGCGCGACACCGCGGTGGCGGCGCGGCGGGCGGCGCTCGAGGCGGCGGCGGCGGACCGCGCCAAGGAGGAGGCGAAGACGCTTCGGCTGTTCCTGTTCGCGCTGGCGCTGACCGCGCCGTTCCTCGTCGCGATGGTTCCGATGCTCTGGGGCGCGCACGCCCATTGGCTGACGCCGTGGCTGCAGCTGGCGCTCGCCACGCCGGTGCAGTTCTTCGCCGGGGCGCGGTTCTACGTCGGCGCCTGGAAGGCGTTGAGGGGCCGCTCGGCCAACATGGACGTGCTGGTGGCGCTCGGCACGACGGCCGCCTGGGCCTTCTCGGTCTGGGCGATGATCGCGCACGGCGAGGCCGCCGGCCCGCATCTCTATTTCGAGGGCTCGGCGACGGTGCTGACCCTGATTCTGCTCGGCAAGATGCTGGAGGCGCGGGCCAAGCGCTCGGCGAGCGCGGCGGTGGCCAAACTCATGCAGTTGCGCCCCGACGTCGCGACGCGGCTCTCCGCCGACGGCGGGCAGGAGATGGTCTCGGTCGATCTCCTGAGGCGCGGCGACCGCATCCTGGTCAAGCCGGGCGAACGGGTGGCGGCGGACGGGGCGATCTCCGACGGCGCGTCGGAGCTCGACGAGAGCCTGATCACCGGCGAGAGCATGCCGGTCGCCAAGGCGGTCGGGGCCAAGGTGACGGCGGGCACGATCAACGGCTCGGGCGCGCTCACCGTGACGGTGACGGCGATCGGCGAGGACACCACGATCGCCCGCATCGCGCATCTCGTCGAACAGGCGCAGATCGCCAAGGCGCCGGTGCAGAAGCTGGTCGACCGGGTGGCGGCGGTGTTCGTGCCGGTGATCGTGGCGATCGCGATCGTCACCTTCGCGGCGTGGTGGCTCGCCGGGCACGACTTCGAGGGGTCGCTCATTCCGGCGGTGGCGGTGCTGGTCATCGCCTGCCCCTGCGCGCTCGGCCTCGCCACGCCGACGGCGCTGGTCGCCGGCACCGGGGCGGCGGCCCGGGCCGGCATCCTGATCCGCGACATCGAGGCGCTCGAACGGGCGCATGCGGTCGACTGCGTGATCTTCGACAAGACCGGCACGCTGACCGAGGGCAAGCCGGCGGTGACCGACGTCTTCACCCTCGGCGGGTCGGGCGACGAAATGTTGAGGCTCGCCGCCTCGCTGCAGGCGACGAGCGAGCATCCGCTCGCCCGCGCCTTCGTGGCGGCGGCGGAGGCGCGCGGGCTGGCGCTCGCCGCGCCGGCGTCCGACTTCCGCGCCGACGTCGGCCGGGGCGTCTCGGGCACGATCGAGGGGCGGGCGCTGGCGATCGGCAATCGCCGGATGATGGAGGAGGCGGGGGTCGACCTGCGTCTCTTCGACTGCGAGGCGCGGCGGCTCGAGCAGGAGATCAAGACGGTCGTGGTGGTGGCGCGCGAACGCGAGGCGCTCGGCCTCGTCGCGCTGGCCGATCCGGCGCGGGAAACGGCGACGGCCGCGGTGGCGGCGCTGAAGGAGGAGCGGATCTCGACCCAACTCGTCACCGGCGACGCCAAGGCGCCGGCGCAGGCCGTGGCGCAGGCGGTCGGCGTCGACGTGGTGCGCGCGCAGGTGCTGCCGGAGGGCAAGGTCGAGGTGGTCGAGATGCTGCGTCGCTCCTCGCACGTCGTGGCGATGGTCGGCGACGGGGTCAACGACGCGCCGGCGCTGGCGGCGGCCGACGTCGGCATCGCCATGGGCTCGGGGGCCGACGTGGCGATGGAGACGGCCGGGATCACCCTGATGCGGGCCGATCCGCGGCTGGTGCCGGCGGCGCTCGAGATCGCGCGGGCGACCTGGGGCAAGATCCGGCAGAACCTGTTCTGGGCGTTCTTCTACAACGTGATCGGCGTGCCGCTCGCCGCCACCGGTCATCTCACCCCGGCGCTGGCCGGCGCGGCGATGGCGATGAGTTCGGTCACGGTGGTGACCAACGCGCTCACGCTGACGCGGTGGAAGGCGAAGCTCTGAGCCGGCGCATGTCGCATGCGTCCGCCGCGATTCCGCCGGATTGCCGTGGATCTTGCGGCGCATTAGAAGAGGGTCGGGCGCGCCGTCTCGTTCCCGCTCCTCGCCCGTTTCCGGACTTCTCCAGGGATCCCCAGGACCATCCATGAGCGTCGATCTTTCTCGTCGTGACGTCCTTTCCGCCGCGCTCGCCGCTTCCGTCGCCTCGATGCTCGGGGCGTCTCCGGCGGCGGCCGCGCAAGTGAAGTTCGGGCAGGCCAAGCCCTTCTCCTTCGCCTCGCTGGTGGCGCGGGCGCGCGACGCCGCGGGCAAGGCCTATCTCGCGCCGCGCAAGCCGGCGCCGGAGATCGTCGATCAGATCGGCTACGAGCAGCACGGCAAGATCAAGTTCCGGCCCGACCACGCCCTCTTCGGCGACGAGAAGGGCGTCTATCCGATCACCTTCTTCCCGGTCGGCAAGTACTTCCCCAAGACCATCAAGATGCATGCGGTCGAGGGCGACAAGGCGGCCGAGGTGCTCTACGAGCCCGAATATTTCGACATGCCGGACGACAGCCCGGCCGCCAAGCTGCCCGAGGACACCGGCTTCGCCGGCTTCCAGATCCGCGAGGCGAAGTCGCGCCCGGATTGGCAGAAGAAGGACTGGTGCGCCTTCCTCGGCGCGTCCTATTTCCGGGCGATCGGCTCGCTCGGCGAATACGGCCTGTCGGCGCGCGGCGTGGCGATCGACACGGCGAGCCCGCTGCCGGAGGAGTTTCCGGACTTCACCGAGTTCTACCTGCAGCCGGCGAGCGCCGAGACGCAGCCGGTCGTGGTCTATGCGCTGCTCGACGGGCCGTCGATCACCGGCGCCTACAAGTTCACGATCCGGCGCAGCGAAGGCGTGATCGTCGACGTCGAGTGCAATCTCTTCACCCGCAAGGACATCGCCAAGCTCGGCATCTCGCCGATGACGTCGATGTACTGGTTCTCCAACTACGACAAGAGCTACCAGCTCGAATGGCGCGAGGGCGCGCACGATTCGGACGGGCTGGCGATGTGGACGGGCGCGGGCGAACGGATCTGGCGGCCGCTGGTCAATCCGCCGGCGCCGTCGACCTCGGCCTTCGTCGACGACAATCCGCGCGGCTTCGGCCTGATGCAGCGCGACCGCGATCCGAAGAACTATCGCGACCGCTACCTCAACTACGAGCGGCGGCCGAGCCTGTGGATCGAGCCGGTCGGCGGTTGGGGGCAGGGCGCCTTCCATCTGGTCGAGTTCCCGACCGATCACGAAGACTTCGACAACATCGGCTGCTTCTGGGTGCCGAAGGAGCCGGTCAAGGCGGGGCAGAGCCTCGACTTCCGCTATCGGATGTATTGGGGGGCGGACGAACCGAGCCCGCCGAACAATCTGGCGCGACCGATCCGAACCGGCATCGGGCGCGGCGGCTTCCCCTACACCCGCGCCAATCCGCCGGAGATCAAGCGGATGGTGGTCGAGTTCGCCGGCGGGCCGCTCGGCGCCTTCCCGAAGGATCGCAAGCCCGAGGCGGTGATCACGCCGTCGCGCGGCGAGATCTCCTCGATCTTCCTGGAGACGACCTCGTGGAACGACGCCTGGCGGCTGCAGTTCGACATCAAGGCGGAAGGGGGCGATCCGGTCGACATCCGCGCCTATCTGCGTGACGGCGACGTCGCCCTGACCGAGACGTGGCTGTTCAAGCTGCATCCGCAGAAGACATGGTGAGATCGGCTCGCATCGATCGCTTCGAAGGGCGCCCGAGGGCGCCCTTCGTGTTTCGAGGGTCCGACGCAGGGCTTTCCTTCGCCCGAGTTCGGCGCTACCAAAGTCGCATGAGCCAGAACGTCGCCCTCCTCGATCACGTGATGACCCGCGCGCCGGTGATCCCGGTGTTGATTCTCGACGATCCGGAGACGGCGCTCGGGGTCGGCCGCGCCCTGGTGGCGGGCGGGCTGCCGGCGCTCGAGGTGACGCTTCGGACGACGCGGGCCTACGACTGCATCCGGGCGCTCGCGACCCTCGACGGGGCGATCGTCGGGGCCGGCACGGTGCTCGACGGCGTGGCGATGGCGGCGGCAGTCGAGGCGGGGGCGCAGTTCCTGGTGTCGCCGGGAGCCTCGCCGAAGCTGCTCGAGGCGGCCGAACGCGCGCCGGTTCCGCTGTTGCCGGGGGTGGCGACGGCGTCGGAGGCGATGGCGGCGATGGAGCGCGGCTACGAGCGGCTGAAGTTCTTTCCGGCCGAATCGATCGGCGGCGTCGATCATCTGAAGTCGCTTCATTCGCCGCTGCCGCGGTTGAAGTTCTGCCCGACCGGCGGAATCGGGCCGGACAAGGCGTCGCGCTGGCTGGCGCTGCCGAACGTGGTGTGCGTCGGCGGCTCCTGGGTGGCGCCGGCCGATGCGATCGCCGGCGGCGACTGGGCGCGGATCGAGCGGCTGGCCCGCGAGGCGGCCAATCTCGGCGCGGCCTGCTGAGGCGATCGCCACGCCGTCCCTTCCCCAACGGCAAGCGCCCTTGCATCGTCACATCCGCATGCTCAGATGAGGCGAAGGCGTCTCGTCGGAGACGTCGCGCGCCGCTCCGCGGCCGGTCGATCGGAGGACGAGAGATGTTCGACGCCATGAAGCTCCTGGAACAGATGTTGGGCCCGCAGACGGCGGCGACGGCGCAGAGCTACATCGATCAGGGCGGCAAGGCCGTGGAAGGATTGGTCGGCGCGGAGACCCTCGCCAAGGGCAAGGCGCTCCTCGGCGAGAGCCTCTCGTCGCTGGAGAGCACGGCGACGGGGCTGGTCGGCGAGGAGCGGATGGCGCAGGCCAAGGGGCTGGTCGAGAACCAGGGCCAGGGGCTCGCCGTCGGCGCGCTCGCCGGCGGCCTGCTCGGCCTCCTGGTCGGCACCGAGACCGGCCGCAAGGTCGGGGGGACGGCGGTGAAGCTCGGGTCGCTGGCGGCGCTCGGCGGTCTCGCCTGGAAGGCCTATCAGTCCTATCAGGCGGGCGGGGCGACGGCGGCCGCGCCGGAGGCTCCGATCGCGGCCGAGCCGGCGGCGACGGCCGAGGCGCAGCAGAAGCTGGCGGCGGCGACGATCGTGGCGATGATCCAGGCGGCCAAGGCCGACGGCCACGTCGACGAGGCCGAGCGCGCCGCGATCCTCGCCAAGGTCGGGCCGGTCGAGGCGGCGGCCAAGGCCTTCCTCGACACCGAACTCGCCGCGCCGCTCGATCTCGACCGGGTGGCGTCGCTGGCGACCAATCCGCAGGAGGCGGCGCATCTCTACGCCGCGTCGCTGCTCGCCATCGATCCCGATCAGATGTCGGAGAAGGCCTATCTCGAGGCGCTCGCCGCTCGGCTCGGACTGGACGCCGGCTTGGTCGCGGCGATCACCCGCCAGGTGAAGGGCGCCTGAGCGCGACGCAGATCACCAAACGAGGCCGGCGCGCCCGAAGGGGCGCGCCGGTTTGGTATTCAGAGGGGCGACGTGACGGCGGCCGGCGGATCAACCGACCGGCGGGCAGGTGGTTTCGCGCAGGCGCAGCTCGGGGCGGACCAGCATGCGGGTCTCGCTCGGCCGATGGCCGGCGACGACGTCGAGCAGCGTGTCGGCGGCGAGGCGGCCGACCTCCTGCTGGCCGTTCCACACGGTGGTCAGGCCCGGCGACCAGACCGAGGCCTCGTCGATGTCGTCGTAGCCGGTCAGCGAGATGTCGCGGCCGGGATCGACGCCGCGCCGCTTCAGCTCCATCATCATGCCGAGGGCGAGGAGATCGTTGAAGCAGACGATGGCGGTCGGCCGGGCGGCGAGCACCGCCTCGCAGACGTCGCGGCCGGCGCGGCGCGAGCTCTCGGCCGAAAACTCCAGCGCCGGATCGACCGGCAGACCGGCGGCGCGCAGCGCGTCCTCGTAGCCGGCGCGGCGTTCCGAGGCGGCCGAGGAGGTGCCCTGATGGCCGCCGACCAGCGCGATGCGGGTGTGGCCGAGGCCGATCAGATGCTCGACGGCGGAGCGGATGCCGACGCGATCGTCGCCGCGGATGACCGGCACGTCCGGCAGATCGGGCAGTTCGCGGGCGATCAGCACCGTCGGCAGGCCGGCGTCGACGATGCGGGTGACCTCCTGCGGCTTCGAACCGGCGGCCGGACACAGGATCACGCCGTCGGCGCGGTACTGCAGCAGCGTCTCCAGGAAGTGGCGCTGGCGGACGAGATCGTCGCCGTGATTGCACAGGATGACGGTCTGGCCGCGGCGGCCGAGCTCGGTCTCCACGGCGGCGACCAGTTCGGCGAAATAGGGGTTGAGGATGTCGTGAACGACGAGCCCGACGATGTTGGTGCGCGCCGTCCTCAGGCTCGCCGCCGAGCGGTTGTAGATGTAGCCGAGCTCCTCGGCGAGGGCGTGGACGCGCTTGCGTGTCTCCTCGGCGACGAGCGTGGAGTTGCGCAGGGCGAGGGACACCGTCGCGGTCGAAAGGTCCAGTCGTTCGGCGATCATCGCCAGGGTGAGACGACGTTTCGGCGTGGCGCCAGGGGTGTCCATCGGGGTCTCTTGCGAGGGAGAGGCGGTGGTCGTCGACCGCGACGTCCCTCACGTGCGGTCGTCCGTTTTTGCCGGAATCTCGAAAGGATCGCAACAACTCGTCCGGCGCGGCGCATGCGCGCGGCGGGAAGCCGCTCAGCGTCGGCGGGCGAGGTGGGAGCGACGTTCGTACGCCAATAGGAGGAGGCCGCTCGAGATCACGATGGCGCCGCCGAGAAGCGTCGCTCGGCCGGGCAGGTCGCCGAAGACGATCAGGCCGGCGAGCGCCATCCAGACGATCTGGGTGTAGCCGAAGGGCGCGACGACGGCGGCGGGAGCGCGAGCGAAGGCGTGGATGAGCAGGAGATGGCCGATCGCGCCGCAGGCCCCCATGATCGCCACGACCAGCCAGACCGAGACGCCGGTCGGCGCGCTCCACACAAAGGGCAGCGTCGGCGCGAGGATCAGGATCGGCAGACCGGTCGAGACGATCAGCATGGAGGCGGAGGATTCGACGCCGGCGAGACGGCGGGTGACGACGGCGTAGACCGCGTAGCAGGCGACGTTGGCGAAGGCGGCGAGCATCGCGGGCTGCCACCCGCCGGCGGTCGGTCGGGCGATCACCAGGACGCCGAGGAAGCCGAAGCCGATCGCGCCCCAACGGGCGAGGCCTACGCGTTCGCCGAGCACCGGCCCGGACAGGGCGGCGATGATCAGCGGCGCGGAAAAGGCGATCGACATGGTCTCGGCGAGCTGCAGATGGCGCAGCGCGACGAAGTTGAAGGCGGTCGAGCCGAGCAGGCAGAGGCCGCGCAGGCCCTGCAGCCAGGGGCGGTGGACTCGCCAGGCCTGCGGCGCGCGGCTCGGCCAGAACACCGCCGCGGCGACGAGGAAGGCGACCAGATAGCGGAAGAACGAAATTTCGAGGGGATGCAGGCCGTGCGTCAGCCCGAGCCACTTGGCGGAGGTGTCGATGCCGGTGAAACAGGCGACGGCGAGACACATCAGGGCGACGCCGACGAGCCGACGGCGACCGTCCTCGATCGGCAATGGTCGGCTCTTCGCCCCGTCGCTCACGCTCGTCTCCGCATCGTCGGTTCCGTCGACCGACGCGCGGACCCTCGTGTCCGCAGCGGTGCGGGGCGATTGCGGCGAAGGCGTGACGAAGGGAGCGCCGGCGGGAGGATCAATCCTCCGGATCGTCGTCGACGTCCTCGGCGGCGGGCGATTCGGCGAGACCGTCGATCGGCAGGGTCAGGTTGCGCTCGACGGCGCGCAGGAGCTTGCGCAGGCGCTTGCGGTCCTTGTCGTCGAAGCCGGCGAGGGCCTCGCGCTCGAGCCGCGTCCAGATCCGATCGATCTCGTCGATGCGGGCGCGGCCCTCGTCGGTCAGATGGACGCGGGCGAGGCGGCCGTCGGACTGCGAGGCGACACGCTTCAAGAGCCCCTGCGCCGACATGCGCGAGATCATCTTGGTCACCGTCGGCGGTTGGACGCCGAGCACCTGGGCGAGGTTGCTCATGGTGCGGCCGTCTTCCTCGGCGAGCGCCTTGAGGACCGACTCCTGACCGGGGTGCAGACCGATGCGCGCCAGATGGGTGCCGGAACGGGCGCGGTGCGCCTTGGCGGCCATGGCGAGACGGTGGGTGACGGACTTGCGATGTTGGAAGCTCATGTCCGTTCCCTAGCGGTTCCGTGTATCGATTTTACGACGACTGAGGAACAGTTTAGCCGGAAACGGGGGGAGCGTCGAGGAAATCGCCCCCGCTGGCGGCGGCGAGCGCCCGCGAGACCTCCGCCGCCGTCTCGGCGAAGACGGGACCGGCGCGAAAGGCGGCGCCGCGGGCGGCGTCGGGCGTGACCGCGATCTCGGCGACGATACGGCCGGGCGCGACGCTCATCACCAGGATGCGGTCGGCGAGCGAGACGGCTTCGAAGATCGAATGGGTGACGAAGAGAACGCCGAGTCGGCGAAGGTCGCGCAGCCTGAGGAGGTCGTCGCCGAGCCGAAAGCGGGTGATCTCGTCGAGGGCGGCGAAGGGCTCGTCCATCAGGAGCAGCGCCGGGTCGCCGACCAGCGCGCGGGCGACGGCGACGCGCATGCGCATGCCGCCGGAGAGCTCGCGCGGCCGTTTGGCCTCCGACCCGGCGAGACCGACGCCGGCCAGCGCCGCGGCGGCGCGGGCGCGGGCTTGCGGCTTCGGCGTCTTCTCGAGGCGCAGCGGTAGGGCGACGTTGTCGAGGGCGTTGGCCCAGGGCATCAGGGTGGCGTCCTGGAAGACGAGGCCGAGGTCGGCGGCCGGGCGTTCGATCCGCCCGGCGTCGGCGGCCTCGAGGCCGGCGGCCAGCCGCAGCGCCGTCGACTTGCCGCAGCCGGAGGGGCCGAGGAGGACGACGATCTCGCCCGCCGCGACCGTCAGCGAGACGTCGTCGAGCACCGGCGGTTCGCCGGGGAAGCGCTTGGCGACGTGGTCGAGGCGGAGAAGGGGCGTCATCGGGCGATCTGGTCGGCGTGGGCGATCGAGGAGGAATAGCGCGCGAGGACCGGTGCCGGGAAGGGGGAGACGACGGACGATGCGACGTTCGGCGGCGGGCGTTGCGGTCCGGGCCGGCGCGACTAGGATGGGCCCGAGCGATCGGAGGGATCATGCGAACGTGGTTGAAGGATCCGCTGGCGATCCTGGCGGAGGGGGCGGCGGGCGGCGTCGTCGTCGAGGGCGGGCGCATCGTCGAGACGGTGGCGACGGGGGCGCGCCCGGCCGCGCCGGTCGACGCGACCTTCGACGCGTCGCGTCACGTGGTCATCCCCGGCCTCGTCAACACCCATCACCACGTCTACCAGACGATGACGCGGGCGCATCCGAAGGCGATCAACAAGGAACTCTTCCCCTGGCTGCAGGCGCTCTATCCGATCTGGACGAAGGGGCTCACGCCGGAGGCGTTCCGCCTCGCCGTGCGGCTCGCC
Source organism: Hyphomicrobiales bacterium (assembly GCA_021286855.1). Classification (GTDB taxonomy): domain Bacteria; phylum Pseudomonadota; class Alphaproteobacteria; order Rhizobiales; family Ancalomicrobiaceae; genus Pinisolibacter. The sequence continues at coordinate 35,316 of JAJTBO010000016.1, forward strand.
GGGACCGAACTGCTGATGTCCGGCTGCACCACGGCGGCCGATCATCACTACATCTTCCCGAAGGGGCTCGAGACGGCCGTCGACATCGAGGTCGAGGAGGCGCGCGCGCTCGGCCTTCGCATGACGGTGACGCGCGGTTCGATGAACCTGTCGGTCGAGGACGGCGGGTTGCCGCCGAAAGAAGCCGTGCAGGACGAGGAGACGATCCTCCTCGACAGCGAGCGGGTACTCTCGAAGCACCACGACCGGTCCGAGGGGGCGATGATGCGGATCGCGCTGGCGCCCTGCTCACCCTTCTCGGTGACGCGCTCGCTGATGAAGGCGACGGCGGAGCTCGCCGCGAAGCACGACTGTCGGCTCCACACCCATCTCGGCGAGACGAACGACGAGAACGACTACTGCCTCTCGAAATTTTCCTGCCGGCCGGTCGACTATCTCGAAGAGGTCGGCTGGATGAGCGATCGGACGTGGCTGGCGCACGGCATCCATTTCGACGACGGCGAAGTGGCGCGTCTCGGTCGGCACGGGGTCGGGATCTGCCATTGCCCGACCTCGAACGCGGTGCTGGCCTCGGGTCTGTGCCGGACGCGGGAGTTGGAGGCGGCCGGCTGCCCGGTCGGGCTCGGCGTCGACGGCTCGGCGTCGAACGACAATTCGAACCTGATGGAGGGCGTGCGCCACGCGCTGATGCTCGGGCGGCTCCGCTACGACGCGACGCTGTCGCATCTCGACGTGCTGCGCTGGGCGACGCAAGGCTCGGCGCGCTGTCTCGGGCGCGACGACATCGGCGCGATCGCGGTCGGCAAACAGGCGGACCTGGCGATGTTCACCCTCGACGAGCTGCGTTTCTCCGGGGCGGGCGATCCGCTCGCCGCGCTGGTCCTGTGCGGGGCGCATCGGGCCGATCGGGTGATGGTCGCGGGCGAGTGGCGCGTCGTCGACGGGATGCCGGTCGGCGTCGACGTGGCGAAACTCCGGTATGAACACGGCGAGGCGGCGAAGGCCTTCCTCGAGCTCTTCTGAAGGCGGAACCGATGACGCGCCGTCCCTATTGGTCCGATCTCGTCGCCACCGACTTCGCTTCGCCCGGTGTGGCGGAGTGGATCGCGGTGTTGCCGATCGCGGCGATCGAGCAGCATGGGCCGCACCTGCCGCTCGGCACCGACACGATCATCGCCGACGGCCATGTCGCGGCGACGGTCGAGCGGTTGCCGGCGGATCTGCCGGCGGTGTTCCTGCCGACCCAGGTGGTGGCGTGGTCGGCGGAGCACGAAACTTCGCCGGGCACGCTGACGCTTTCCTGGGAAACCGTCGCGAAGGTCTGGCTCGAGATCGGCGCCTCGGTGGCGCGGGCGGGGGTGCGGAAGCTGGTGATCGTCAACGCGCACGGCGGCAACGTGCCGATCATGGATCTGGTCTGTCGCGAGCTGCGGATGAAGCACGGCCTGTTGGCGGTGGCGACGTCGTGGTCGCGGTTCGGGCGGCCGGAGGGCGCGTTCGACGCGGACGAACGGCGACTCGGCATCCACGCCGGCGACGTCGAGACTTCGATGGTGCTGGCGCTCAGGCCCGAGACGGTTCGGCGCGAGGCCTTCGCGGAGTTTCCCTCGCTCCAGGGCGAGCTGGAGCGGGAGTTCCGGCATCTCAGGGCCTATGGGCCGCACGCCTTCGGCTGGGCGGCGCAGGATCTCCATCCCTCCGGCGCGGTCGGCGATCCGCGCGGGGCGACGGCCGAGAAGGGCCGTGCGGCGATCGATCACGCGGTGACGGGGTTCCTCGAACTGCTCGAAGAGGTGCGGCGGTTCGACCTCGCGCGGCTGGCGGAGCTCGGGTGAGTTTCGCGGGGGCGTGGTCGTCGGTCGGGGGGCGGTGCGCGATGCTTCGAGACGCGGGCCGAGGCCCGCTCCTCAGCATGAGGCGCTTTTCATTTTCGAAACAAACACATACGCCTCATGCTGAGGAGGGCGCCTCGGGGCGCCCGTCTCGAAGCATCGCGCACGGACTCCGCCTCGGCTGATCCGTGTGGAGGCTGCCGGTCCGATCGGACCTCGGACCGACTGAACCTTCTCGCGCCTCAGCCGCAATCGGCGACGAGGCCGGCCGCGGTGATCGCCGCGACGAGAGCGGCCTCGTCGTTGTCGGAGGTGTCGCCGGACATGCCGCAGCCGCCGAGGAGGCGGCCGTCCGCGTCGCGGATCAGAACGCCGCCGGGCACCGGCACCGCGCCGCCGTCGCCGATCACCGATTCGAGGCCGGCGAAGAAGTGCGGCCGCTCGCGGGCGATCGAATCGACCCGACGGCCGCCGGCGCCGAAGTTCACGCAGACGTTGGCCTTGCCGAAGGCGACCTTCCAGCGGACGATCGGGCATCCGTCTTCGCTGGCCGCCGCCTTGAGCGAGCCGCGCGCGTCGAGGACGACGACCGCCATCGGCTTGAAGCCGCGCTCGCGGGCGACGGCGAGGGACTGGGTGGCGATGGCCTGGGCCTGGGCGAGGGTGAGATCGGTCATGCTGAGGCGTTCTCCGAGGCGGTGAGGGCTTCGAGGCCGTCGGGGATCGGACCGCCGGTCGCCCAATCCAGAAGTTCGACGGTGTGGACGATCGGCGTCGGCGTTCCCGTGCCGATCTGGACCATGCAGCCGACGTTGCCGGCGGCGATCACGTCCGGCGCGACGGTGGCGATATTGGCGACCTTGCGGTCGCGCAGCCGCGTCGCCAGATCCGGCTGGAGGATGTTGTAGGTGCCGGCCGAGCCGCAGCAGACGTGGCTCTCGGGGATCGGAACCACCTCGAAGCCGGCCTTCGCCAGAAGCTCCATCGGCAGGGTGGTGATCTTCTGGCCGTGCTGCATCGAGCAGGCGGAGTGATAGGCGACGCGCAGGCGCGGCCGGGCGACGAGCGCCGCGGCGAGGTCGAGGTCGGCGAGGAGCTCGGAGACGTCGCGGGCGAGGCCGGAGACGCGGGCGGCGTCTTCGGCGAGACGCGCGTCGTTGCGGAACATGTGGCCGTAGTCTTTGACCGTGGTGCCGCAGCCGGAGGTGTTGACGACGATCGCGTCGAGGCCGCCGCCGTCGATCTCGCGGGTCCAGGCGCGGATGTTCTTCGCGGCGCGGGCGTGGGCGGCGTCTGTCTCGCCCATGTGATGTTCGAGCGCGCCGCAGCAGCCCATGCCCTCGGCCACCACGACCTCGACGCCCAGGCGGGTCAGGAGGCGCACCGTCGCCTCGTTGATCGCCGTGTCGAGGGCGGTCTGGGCGCAGCCGGAGAGCAGGGCGACGCGGCGGCGGCGCGCGCCCTTCGCAGGGATGGTCTGGGCGGCGTCGACCCAGGACGGCGGCGGCAGACGCTTCGGGGCGAGGGCGAAGAGGCCGGCGAACTTCGCCGGCAGCCATCGGGCGAAGGGCCGGGCGAGGTTGGCGCCGATCAGCGCGAGACGGAAGATCGACGGGTTCGGAATGACCAAGCGGAGCATCCGGCGGAACAGTCGATCGGCGAGCGGACGCTCGTAGGTCTTCGCGACATGCGCTCGCGCGTGATCGACGAGATGCATGTAGTCTACACCCGAAGGGCAGGTCGTCATGCAGGCGAGGCAGGTCAGGCAGCGATCGAGATGGGTCACCGTCTCGGCGTCGGCTGGGCGGCCGGTCTCCAGCATCTCCTTGATCAGATAGATTCTTCCGCGCGGGCTGTCGCGCTCGTCGCCGAGTTCGAGAAAGGTCGGGCAGGTGGCGGTGCAGAATCCGCAGTGGACGCATTTGCGCAGGATCTTCTCGGCGAGCGCGACGTCCGGATCGGCGAGGAGATGAGGCAGGAAATTGGTCTGCATCGCTTCACGCCTCCTTCGTCGGGATCGCCGTCATGCGGCCGGGCGAGAGGATGCCGTCGGGATCGAAGGCGCGGGCGACGCGGGCGGCGAGGGCGGCGAGCGGCGCGGGTTGCGGGTGGAACGGCGCTTCGGCGCGGCGCTCGTCTTCGTCGGCGCGGATCAGCGTGGCGTGGCCGCCCGCCTCCGCCACGATCGCGCGCAGGCGGGCGGCGAGCGGGCCGGCGCGGCCCGCGAAGGCGAGCCAGACGAGGCCGCCGGCCCAGTCGTAGACCCAGGCCTCGAGCGGCAGATCGGCGGCGCGGATCGCGGCGACGACGCGCGGGCCGTCGCTCGGGGCGAGCGACAGCCGCCAGATCGGGCCTTCGGCCGCGACGATCGGGCGGGCCTCGCGCAGGTCGTCCCACAGCCGCCGCGAAGCGTCCTCGCCGAGGATCTCGATCTCGCCACGATCGCGCCAGCGGGCGACGAGGTCGGCCTCGCGGCTCGCCACCGATACCGGCGGACCGTCGAGGCGGATCAGCGTCGTCGACGTGCCCGCGAAGGGGCCGGCGACGCTCGCCGGCAAATGGGCGGCGGCGTCGACTTCCTGGGGCAGACCGGACGCCTCGCGCATCAGGCGGCCGGCGTCGTCGTCGGGAAGCCCGAGGACGGCGAGGGTCTCGGTGGTCGCGGCGCGCGGCATCACCTTGAAGGTCACTTCGGAGAGCACGGCGAGCGTGCCGAAGGAGCCGCAGACGAGTTTCGACAGGTCGAAGCCGGTGACGTTCTTCATCACCCGGCCGCCCGACTTGAAGCTCTCGCCGAGGCCGTTGACGGCGCGGAAGCCGAGAAGATGATCGCGGGCCGCGCCGATCTTGGGACGACGCGGGCCGGAGGCGTTGATCGCGAAGGCGGCGGCGATGGTCGTCGATCCCGGTTCGTGGCCGAAGAGAGCTGCGTGTTCGATCGGATCGAAGGCGAGCTCCTGACCGTTTTCGGCGAGCCGCGCGCGGATCTCGGAGAGCGGCGTGCCGGGCAGCGCCGTCATCACCAGCTCGGCCGGCTCGTAGAGGGTGACGCCGGTGAGCCCGGCGAGCGACAGGGTCGCCTCCGTCTCGATCGGGCGTCCGAGAGCGGCGCGCGTGCCGCGGCCTTCGACGGCGAGGCGGGTCCGTTTCGCGCGGGCGTCGCGGACGATCTCGACGAGGTCGGCCTCGTCGCGGGGAGCGAGGTGGTCGGCCATCAGAACCTCGGGATCTCGGGGAAGGGCAGGTCACCCGATCGAACGTGCATGAAGCCCATTTCGGCGCAGCGATGCAGCGTCGGGAAGACCTTGCCGGGGTTGAGCCGGCCGTTGGCGTCGAAGGCGCATTTGACGCGCTCCTGCTGGCCGAGGTCGACTTCGTCGAACATCTCGCCCATCAGGTCGCGCTTCTCGACGCCGACGCCGTGCTCGCCGGTGAGAACCCCGCCGACCTCGACGCAGAGGCGGAGGATGTCGGCGCCGAAGGCCTCGGCCTTCTCGGTGTCGCCGGGGATGGCGGCGTCGTAGAGGATCAGCGGATGGAGATTGCCGTCGCCGGCGTGGAAGACGTTGGCGACGCGCAGGCCGTGTTTCGCGGCGAGTTCGTCCATCCGGGTCAGCACGTCGGCGAGGCGGCCGCGCGGGATGGTGCCGTCCATGCAGAGATAGTCGGGGCCGATCGCGCCGACCGCCGGGAAGGCGTTCTTGCGGCCGAACCAGAAGCCGAGCCGTTCGGCCTCGGAGGTCGAGACGCGGACCGAAGTCGCGCCGTTCGCCTCGGCGATCTTCGCCACCTCCCCGACGAGATGGTCGACTTCGGCCGCCGTGCCGTCGAGTTCGACGATGACGAGGCCCTCGGCGTCGCTCGGATAGCCGCAGGGGCGGAAGGCTTCCGCCGCGGCGATCGCGGCCTTGTCCATCATCTCCATGCCGCCGGGGATGATGCCGGCGGCGATGATCGCGGCGACGCAGTCGGCCCCGGCCTTGACGTCATCGAAGCCGAGAAGGACGCCGCGCGCCGTCTCCGGCTTCTGCAGGATGCGCACGGTGACTTCGGTGATCACGCCGAGCAGGCCTTCGGAGCCGGTGACCAGGCCGATGAGGTCGTAGCCTTCCGAATCGAGATGCTTGCCGCCGAGCCGCACCACCTCGCCGCCGATCAGGACCATCTCGACGCCGAGAACGTTGTTGGTGGTCAGGCCGTATTTCAGGCAATGCACGCCGCCGGCGTTCTCGGCGACGTTGCCGCCGATCGAGCAGGCGATCTGCGAGGAGGGATCGGGGGCGTAATAGAAGCCGCGATGGGCGACGGCGTTGGTGATCGCCAGATTGGTGACGCCGGGCTGGACGCGCGCCACCCGGTTCTCGAAGTCGACCTCGAGGATGCGGTTGAACTTGCCCATGGCGAGAAGGATGCCGTCGGCCAAGGGCAGCGATCCGCCGGAGAGCGAGGTGCCCGCCCCGCGCGGCACGACCTTGACGTTCAACTCGGCGGCGAGCCGCATCACCGCGGCGACTTCGGCGACCGTCTCGGGGAGGACCACGACCAGCGGCTTCTGGCGGTACATGGTCAGCGCGTCGCATTCCCAGGGGGCGAGCTCGCGATCGAGGTGGACGACGTTCGCAGGCTTCACGATCTCGCGCAGGCGCGCGATCAGGTCGTCGCGGGCGGCGAGAATTTCCGGTTCCGGTGCGGGCATGGTGAGCGACATCCGGGCTCCTCCCCGAGTTCGGCGTCGTTTTGTCGATCAATGGCTCGAGACGCGGGCGGCGTCGAGAGGGTGGAGTGTGGATGCTCGAGTTCTTCCTGCTCCCCTCGCGGGACTTCTGCATCATTCCGCAGGCGCTCGGCTCGACTTCCGTGCGCGTTCCTTCGAGACGCGCCTACGGCGCTCCTCAGGATGAGGCGTTGGAAATTTCTGCCGTAAAAACAAACGCCTCATGCTGAGGAGGCGTCCGAAGGACGCCGTCTCGAAGCATCACGCACGGCGTCGAACTCTGCTCCAGCGAATTGCGCAAAGGTTCCCTCGCGGTAGAAGGGGGCGACGACGCGGCCGTCCTCGGCCTCACCCCCGCGCCTTGGCCTCGCGACGGAACTTGGTCAGCACGAATTCGGTGTAGCCGTTCGGTTGGCCGCGACCTTCGAAGATCAGGGCGTGGGCGGCGCGGAAGGCGGGGCCGTCGAAGGCCGGGGCCATCGGGCGATAGGCCGGGTCGCCGGCGTTCTGACGATCGACGACGACGGCCATGCGGCGCAGCGCCTCCTCCACCTGGTTCTGCGTCACCACGCCGTGGTGCAGCCAGTTGGCGAGGTGCTGGGAAGAGATGCGGAGCGTCGCGCGATCCTCCATCAGGCCGACGTCGTGGATGTCCGGCACCTTGGAGCAGCCGACGCCGAGATCGATCCAGCGCACGACGTAACCGAGGATGCCCTGGCAGTTGTTGTCGATCTCCTCGCGGACCTCGTCCGGCGAGAAGTTCGACTTCGCCAAAGGCAGGGTCAGCAGCGCGTCGAGCGCGGCGGGCGTCCGGCCGGCGATCTCGGCGCGGCGGGCGGCGACGTCGACCTCGTGATAGTGCAGCGCGTGCAGGGTCGCGGCGGTCGGCGAGGGCACCCAGGCGGTCGAAGCGCCCGACATCGGATGGGCGATCTTCTGAGTGATCATGTCGGCCATCCGGTCGGGGGCGGCCCACATGCCCTTGCCGATCTGGGCGCGGCCGGGAAGGCCCATCGCCAGACCGACGTCGACGTTGGCGTTCTCATAAGCCGTGATCCAGGGCTCGCCCTTCATGGCGTTCTTGCGCACCACCGGACCGGCTTCCATCGCGGTGTGGATCTCGTCGCCGGTGCGGTCGAGGAAGCCGGTGTTGATGAAGAAGACGCGGCGGCGGGCGGCGTCGATCGAGGCGGCGAGATTGGCGGAGGTGCGGCGCTCCTCGTCCATGATGCCGATCTTCAGAGTGTCGCGCGGCAGCATCGCCAAGTCTTCGGCGCGGGCGAAGAGCTCGTCGACGAAGGCCACCTCGGCGGGGCCGTGCAGCTTCGGCTTGACGACGTAGACCGAGCCGGCGCGGGAGTTCTTCGTCGCGCCCGACCCGTAGAGATCGTGGCGGGCGATCACCGCGGTCAGGGCGAGATCGATCATGGTCTCGGGGACCTCGCGGCCGCTCGCGTCGAGGATCATGTCGGTCGTCATGTGATGCCCGACGTTGCGGGCGAGCATCAGCGAACGGCCGGGCAGCGTGAAGGTGCCGCCGTCGGGACGGCCCCAGACGCGGTCGGGGTTCAGACGCCGGGTGACGGTGTGGCCGCCCTTCTGGAAGACGTCCTCGAGCGTGCCGTTCATCAGGCCGAGCCAGTTGCGCCAGACGCGGATCTTGTCCTCGACGTCGACGGCGGCGACCGAGTCCTCCATGTCCATGATGGTGGAGAGCGCCGCCTCCAGCACGACGTCGGCGACGCCGGCGGGATCGATCGCGCCGACCGGGGTCGAGCGATCGAAGAGGATTTCGGCGTGGAGGCCGTGGTGCTTCAGGAGAACGGCGGTCGGCCGTTCGTGTTCGCCGCGGAAACCGGCGAAGGCGTTCGGGTCGGCGAGGTCGGTCTCGCGGTCGTCGGAAAGCGACAGGCGCAGCGCGCCGCCTTCGATCGCGAGGCCGACGACGTCGGCCCAGCCGCCGGCGGCGAGCGGGGCGATCCGGTCGAGATGGGCCTTGGCGGCGGCGACGACGCGGGTGGCGCGGAGGGGATCCCAGCCGCCGGCCTTGGGCGCGTCGCCGAGGGCGTCGGTTCCGTAGAGCGCGTCGTAGAGGCTGCCCCAGCGGGCGTTGGCGGCGTTCAGCGCGTAGCGCGCGTTGTCGATCGGCACGACCAACTGCGGGCCGGAAAGGAGCGCGATCTCGACGTCGACGTTCTCGCTGACGATCGGCCGGGGCGCCGGCGCGGCGACGAGATATCCGATCTCCTCGAGAAAGGCGCGATAGGCGCCGGCGTCGTGCGGACGGCCGCGCCGGGCGCGATGCCAGCCGTCGATCTTCGTCTGGAGCGCATCGCGGGTCGCCAGAAGCGCGGCGTTCCGAGGGGCGAGGTCGCGCAGCAGGCCGAGGAGGCCGGACCAGAACGCGCCGGCGGCGAGGCCGGTCTCCGGCAGAGCCTCGCGTTCGACGAAGGCGACGAGCCGTTCGTCGACGGAGAAATCTTCGATGCGGACATGAGCCATGGCGGAACCTCTCGGGGGGCGGCGCGGCGCGCGCGACGTACGGGCATGACGGTGAGAATGACGAAGGCGGCGGGCTGGGTCAATTTTTCTGGAAATATTTTTCATTTTCTGGTGGACGACCTCTAAGATGTTTCATCACAATGGGAATATCGATTTCCAAGGCCATCGCGCCGGATCGACGGGAGGGACGGATGGCGGTGCGGGGACGACCGAGGGGGACGGGACGGCCGTCGGCGGAGAGCGTCGGCGCGGTGCAGGCGCTCGATCGGGCGCTGAAGCTCTGCGCGGTTCTCGCCGAGGCGGACGGCACGACCCTGACCGGGGCGGCGGAGCGCTCCGGCCTGCCGGTCTCGACCGTGCATCGGCTGCTGGCGACGTTGGCCGCGCACGGCTGGGTGGAGGCGGACGAAGGGGATCGGACCTGGGCGATCGGGGTCGAGGCGTTTCGGGTCGGTCAGGCGTTTCAGAGGCGGGTGAAGCCGACGACGGCGGCGCTGCCGGTGATGCGCGACCTGATGGAGGAGACCGGCGAGACCGCCAATCTCGGCCTGTTCGAGGGCGGCGACGCGGTGTTCGTGGCGCAGGTGGAGAGCCGCGAGCCGATCCGCGCCTTCTTCCGAGCCGGCGAACGGCGCGCCGCGCACGCCTCCGGCATCGGCAAGGCGCTGCTCGCAGCGCAGCCCGCCGATCGGGTGGCGCGCTGGCTGAAGGGGCGGACGCTCGAGCGCTACACGGCGCAGACGATCGTGACGTCCGAGGGCCTCGTCGCCGCGCTCGCCGAGATCCGGGCGCGGGGTTTCGCCATCGACGACGAGGAGCGCAGCGCCGGCATGCGCTGCATCGCGGCGGCGATCCGGGACGAGGCCGGAGAAGCGGTGGCGGCGTTGTCGATCTCGGGGCCGACGCAGCGCCTCGATCGCGAACGGTTGGAGCGGCTCGGACCGCTGGTGCGGGCGGCGGCCGACAGGGTCACCCGGGCGATCGGCGGGCGGACGCCCGATCCTTGCGTGTGAGACGGAAAATTTCACGCTTTCTCAGCGAAATCGAGTCATGCTCCGATCGAGAGTGGAGCTTGCGAGATCGGCGGGACATGGCGAATTCGAATTGGCGGGTGTCGGTCAGCGAGGACCCGCAGGACATCGCGCGGCTGGTCGGCGTCGATCGCGCCGATCTGGAGCGGTCGCCGTTCCAGCGGGCGCAATGGCTCGAGACGTGGTTCGGCGCCTTCGCCCAGCCGGCCGAGGCGCGGGTCTTCGCCGCGTCGATCGAGAACGCGGAGACCGGCGAGCCGGTCTTCGTGCTGCCGCTCCGGGTCGAGAGCCGCGGCGGCATCGTGCGGCTCGAGGCCTGGGACGGCGGCGTCTCGGACTACAACGCCCCGGTGCTCTCCAAGAGCTTCGCGCCCAGCGCCGACGACATGCGCCATCTGTGGTCCGACCTGCTCGGGGCGCTACCGCGCGCCGACGTGATCGAGCTCGAAAAGGTGCCGTCGATCGTCGGTTCGATCGGCAATCCGTTGCTCGAGGTCGACGGCGTCGTCACGTCGCGCTTCACCCGCCACCCGCTGCCGTTGCCGCAAGACGGCGACTTCGAGGCGTTGCGGGCCGCCCGTTTCGATCCGAGCCATCGTCGATCGCTCGCCAAGAAGCGGCGCAAGTTGCAGAACAAGGGCCGGCTCGAGTTCGCCCTTCTCGGCGGCGTCGACGCGCTGCCGACGCTCGATCTGATCCTCGGATGGCGGGGCGAGCGCTTCGGCGAGAAGAACCAACCGGAAGAGATGCGACGCGTCGACGCCTTCTATCGGGCGCTGTGCGGCCATACCGACATCGCGCGCGTCGGGCGATTGACCCTCGACGGGCGGATCATCGCCGGCTGTTTCGGCACGCTCACCGAAGGCACCTTCCAACTGTTGGCGGTGGCGCACGACGGCGCCTTCAAGAACTGGTCGCCCGGCCTCCTGGCGATCGAGAGCTCGATCGCGCTGATGTGCGCGCAAGGGGTGACGGTCTACGACTTCACCATCGGCGACGAGCCCTACAAGCTCGACTTCGGCGTCGACAACGAGAAGCTCTACGCGCTTCGCGCCGGCCTGACCTGGAAGGGCTGCCTCTACCTGCGCTCGCGGACCGCGTTCCGCCGTCTGAGAGACTGGTGGCGGGAACGCCGGGCCAAGGGCGCGGCGACCCCGACGCCGGTCGAACCGGCCGGCGAGGCGGAAGCCGCCTGACGCTGCGACACTCCCTCGAATTTTCGAAGACCAGATCGCGACGCCGACCGGGCGAACGCGCGGCGGAAACGACGAGAGGACGCCGCATGGGTCGGATGCGGCGTCCTCATCCGGACAGCGCCGGTCGTTCAGCCGCCCGACGGCAGGGGGATCGGGGCGGCGACGGTGGCGGGAGCCTCCGGTTTCGGGTCGCTCGTCGGCGCGACGGCGGCGATCTTGCGAGGCGCGGTTCGCGGTTTCGCCGTTTCGACGACGCGGCGCGGCGTGGCGGGAGCGGTCGCGATCGGGGCGGCCGCCGAGGGATAGCCGGCGCTGGCGAGCGCATCGGCGCCGGCGATCGGCGCAGCCGTCGAGGACGACGTCGCTGCGAGATCTGTCCTCAGACGCAGGCCCTCGGCGAGGGCGGCGAGGCGCTCTTCGCCGACGCCCTTGCGGCACAGGCGGACGCGCACCGAAAGCTCGTTCGACGTCACGGCGCTCACCTCGAGGCCGAGCACGCGGGTGGAGGAGGCGACGCGCGGACGCGCTTCGGCGGTCGACCAGGCGTAGAGGCAGGCGACGTCGCCGGACGAGCCGGTGGCGACGCCGATCGGGCCGTTCGGACCGGCGACGACGCGCGGCGACACGGACATGGCGACGCCGGGCAGGGCCTCGGCCATCTCCGCCTCGATGGTCTCGGCGTCGATCCGGGAGGACGCGCCGCGGCGTTCGCGCGCGGTGATCTCGATGCGGTTGTCACCGACGCGGGCGGCGTCGCCGGCGAGAGTGACGGTCTGTTTCACGACCTCGTCGGGGCCGCGACGCTCGACCACCGAGACGACCGCGCCGGCTTCGGCCGGCAGGGTCGCGAGAGCGCGGTCGGCCGGCTGGGCGACGCCGAGCGTGGCGGAGGCCCCGCCGGCGAGCGTCGCCGGGTCGGAGATCGACGAGCAGCCGGCGAGGACGGCGGCGAGCGCGGTCGCAGCGAGGAGAGGCAGGACGGCGGAGCGGCGCATGTCGGCTATCTCCGATAGGCGAGGGGGCTGGTGGCGGCCAATCCGGCCCGGCTCTCGCGGGTCGAGAGCTGGCCGTCGAGGAGCACGAAGACGTCGTGCGCCTCGTTCAGGCGGCCGAGGTGATAGAGCGACCAACCGCGCATCGCCATCAGATCGCGCGGTTCGGCGGCGTGGGCGCGGCGGCGGTCGAGCGTGTCGAGGGTCGAGCGCCAATCCTCGTGATCGAAATGGGCGATCGCCTGCTGGGCGAGGACGATGCGGCCGATCTCGTCGCGACGGGCCGGAGCGAGGCCGCCGGAGGCGGCGACGCGGGCGGCGTCGGCGGTGCGGCCGGAGCGCAGATGGGCGAGCGCCTGACCATAGGCGGCCTCGGCGGCGGCGCGGCCGTCGCCGCGGCGCGCCGCTTCGAAGGCGACGGCGGCTTCTTCCGCGCGCTTCGCCTCCATCAGGCACCAGCCGAGCGCGAGCGCCTGCGAGGCCTCTCGCGCGGGACCGAGGCCTTCGGCGAGACGGGCCGGACAGGCCTTGGCGCGCGGCGCGGCGGCGGCGGCGCGACGGGCGGGATCGTCGAAGCGCAGCGCCGGCAGGTCGGGGAAACGGCCGCGATAGTCGGCGTCGAGGCGGGCGAATTCGGTCTTCTCGTGCAACGCCTTCAGGGCGAGCAGGTGGCCTTCGGCCGACTTGACCGAGGGCCGCCACGCCATCGCCTTGGCGAACCAGGCGGCGGCGGCGTGATACTGACGCGCGCCGTGGGCGTACCAACCGAGCGCCTGGGCGGCGTCGCCGGATTCGAGCTTTTCGGTCAGCTCGGCGAAGCGGGCGAGACGGTCGGCGGCGATCGCCGGCGGCTTCGGACGGGTCAGATCCGAAGCGACGAGATCGAGGAACTGCGAGGCGACCTCGGCGTCGTCGAGGGCGGTCATGGCGAGCGTCGCCGCCTCGTCGCGACGGCCGTGCGCGACGCGGGCGACGACCCCGCCGAGAACGGCCTTGGCGCCGCCGCCGCGCATTCCGGCGAGGTCGAACCAACGTTCGGCGGCGGCGAAATCCTTGCGGCGGTGGTCGACCCAGCCGAGCAGGAGGGCGTCGTCGGCGGCGGCGTCGGGGAGGCCTGCGGCGCGAACGACGCGCTCGAGATCGGCGGCGGGCGGCGCGCCGGCGGCTTCGGTCTTGAGCCAGTCGCCGAGCGCGGCGCGGGCCAGATCGAGGCGAAGAGGCTCGAATTCGCCTTTGCCGTCGGGGCCGATCTTTTCTTCGGAGAGCAGCGAGACGGCGTCCTTCGCGCCGAGGGCGGCGACGGCCTTGCGGACGGCGCCGAGACGCTCGTCGCGGCTCTTCGCGCCGGCGAGGGCGGCATGATAGAGCTCGAGCGCGCGGTCGTGCGCGCCGGTGTGGGCGGCGGCCTCGGCGACGCGCCAGGTCACGTCGAGATCGCCGTCGCCGAGCAACAGCGGCTCGCGTTCGGCGATCTTCTGCGTTTCGTTCCAGTCGCCGGCGTCGGAGGCCTTGACCAGGGCGAGGCGGAGCTCCTTGCGGCGCAGCTTGTCGACGAGATCCTGCGACGGCCGCCAACCGGGCTGGCGGGCGGTGCGGCGTTCGATCTCCAGCTTGAGGCGGTCGATCTGGTCCTTGCCGTAGAGATCCCACAGGGCCTGTTCGTCGGAGGCGCCGGGGCGATAGAGGTCGGCCGGTGGCTCCCAACCGGGGTAGAGGGCGCGCAGACGGCGGATCTCGGCCTCGACGCGGGTGGTGGCGCGCTGCGAGGCGTAGTAGCGCAGGGCGCTCTCGTCGACGCGGACCTCGGCGGCGGGCGCGGCCGGCGCGACGGTCTCCGGCGCGGCCGGAACGGTCTCGATCGCCGCCGGGGAGGGGGCGACGGCGGGCGCTTCGGCGGCCCGAGAGGCGAGGCTCGGCGCGGCGATCGAGCCGAGGAGCGCGAGCGCGAGGGGCAGACGGCGGGCGATCACCAGCATGTCGGGTGCCTCATCTCGACCGCGATCAGCGCCAGGGCGCGCAGGGTCGCGGGATAGTAGTGGTCGACGTCCGCGGTGCGCAGAGCGTCCGGGATGCGGGTCCCTTCGAGGGCGCAGGCGACGAGCGCGGCGACGGCGCGATAGCCGGGGTCGGCGAAGGATTCGAGGTCGCGGCCGCCGGCGAGGTCGACGACGGCCATGGCGGGGGCGTCGGCGCCCTCCTTCGACCAGCGCGTCATGAAGGGCGCGAGCGCCTCGCGTTTCACGCCGGCGGTCCAGGCGAGATAGAGCGGCACGCGCACCGCGTTGTAGCCGAAGACGGCGGGGAAGCCGTCGGCGGGGACCGGATCGTGGCCGGCCAGCGAAAGCCATTCGGCCGGCAGGCCGGTCGCGCCGCGGCCGCTCGCGAGGATCTTCGCGCCGGCGGCGGCGAGGCCGCTCCAGTCGCGATCGGGCACGAGCCGGTCGAAGTCGGCGAAGGCCGGGAAGATCCAATAGGAGGGATTGATCACCGGACCGTCGCGGCGGTCGCCGGCGCGGAAGCCGGCGACGGCCGGCAGCAGCGTCGGGCCCCAGGCGGTCTTGACGACGTTGCGGTCCCAGACGGCGCGGGCGAGGCGGCGACCGGCGGCGGCGAACGCGGGGTCGGACCAGGCGTCGCCGGCCTGGAGCAGCGCCCAGGCGATCAGCACGTCGCCGTCGCTGGCGTTGTTGGGATCCCGGACGTTGGGGGCGGGGCCGGGTTGCCAGCGCCAGGAGGCGAGGCCGTCGGGGCGCAGGAAGAGATTGGCGCGGGTCCAGGTCCAGATCCGGCGGAAGGCGTCGCGATCGTCGGCGGCCAGCGCCAGGAGCATGCCGTAGCCCTGGCTCTCGGAATGGCTGACGCCGCCGTTGACGTCGTCGACGACGCGGCCCTCGGGCGTGACGAAGCGGGCGGCATAGGCGGTCCACAGGCCCGGCACGGTCAGTCGGCCGGCGAGCGGGGCGACGACCCCGCTCGGCGCGGCGACGGCGTCGGTCGGCTCGCCCTCGGGCAGGCCGAGCAGGCCGACGCCGAGCGTCGCGACGAAGATCGCCGCGAGGCCGAGACGCAAGAGGGGGCCGAAGCGTCGGACGGTCACGCGCGCACTCCGACATGGGGCAACAGGCGGGCGGTGGCGAAGCCGAGCAGGCCGGTCGCGGCGAGCGCCATCAGGGCGAAGACGATGGGGTGTTCGCCGATCCAGCCGGCGGCGATCAGGCGCAGGTTGCCGGGGGTCGGGCTCGCCGTCATGAAGAAACCGCGCGGCTTGGTCGCGCCGGTCTCGATTTCGTCGGAGGCCTTGTCCCAGGCGACGACGTCGCCGGAGAGCGAGGCCCAGCGATCGCCTTCGGTCAGGGCTTCGACGCCTTCGGCGAGCGCCGCGGCGGTGGCGGCGGTGGTCAGGGTCCAGACGCCGCCGTTCGGCGACAGGGCCTGGGCGAAGACGACGCCGGTGGTGGCGCGCGGCGCGAACCGGGGCAGCGGGGCCTCGGCGCCGAGGACCGGTTCGAACGAGCGCCGCAGACGGGTCTCGGCGCCGCGCAGGAAAGCGGCGGGCGACCAGGGGCTCTCGATCGAGCGTCGCCATTCGTCGACGAGGTCCTTGCGGCCGGGTTCGGCGAGCGGACGGAACTGGAGCGTTCCGGTGACGATCGGGTCGAGGCTGGGTTCGAGCGCGGCGAGACGCAGCGCCGCGGCGCGGCGGGCGACCGGATCGATCGGGCCGCCGACGTCGGAGACGCGTTCGAAGGCGGCGGGGCGTCGACGCCAGGCGTCGTGTACGGCGACCGGCTCGACCCCGACGGCGCCGGAGACGGTCGCCGGCAGGTCGGAGAAGGCGCCGATCACCCAGGCCGAGGGCGCATCGGTCGGCGGGTTGCGGAAGGCGATCTCGGGCGCGCCGAGACGGCCGTCGGCGACGGCGATGCGGGTGGTCAGAGTGGCGATCGCCGCCAGGGTCTCCGGATCGGGGCGCGGCGCCCAGATCTTCGGCCGGGTGGCCGGGTCGAGCGCGGCGAAGACGCCGGCCGCGGAGGCGGCGAGGTCGGGCAGGCGCGCGGCGCGGGCGAAGGTCGGGAAGGTCAGGCGGCTCTGGTCGACGAACAGGAAGCGCTTGCCGGCGTCGATCTGGACGGCGGCGTCGCAGGCCTGGTCGTCGGGATGGGGCACCGAAGCCTCGATCTCCAGCCGGTTGCGGCCGGGCCGGAAGGCGGAGAGCGGCAGTTCGATCAGGCGGTCTGCGAAGATCTCGCCGGCGTGGGCGGAGAGCGGCGCGCCGGCGATCTGGCGGCCGTTGACGCGGATGGTCAGGCGGCTCTTGCGATCGAGGCCCGGCGCGTGGCCTCCGGCGAGGTTCAACGCCACCTTGGCGTAGTCGGCGGGGTAGAAGTCGGCGGGCAGGCGCAGGTCGACGGCGGTTCGGAACAGGCGGCCGGTGAACTCGGTCGAGGTCGCGCCGAGATCGGCGAAGCTGCTGATCTCGCCGCCTTCGACGACGCGGCCGCCGATCGTGCGGCGGGCGAGCCGGCCGGCTTCGGAGCCTTCGAGCTCGCGGCCGGCCTGGGCGATCTGACCGATCACCCGATCGAGGGTGGCGGCGTCTTCCGGGACGGCGAGGACGAGGCGGCTCGGATCGGGATCGTCGAGCAGGGCGACGACGTCGCTCGGCAGTTCGGCGGTGGCGGGCAGCGCGCCGCGGGCCTCGGCCCCGATCAGCACGTCGACGCCGGGACCGGTTCCGGGCGTCTTGCGGATCGAGACGACCGGGTCGAGCCAGCCGCCGGCGATGGCGATCGCCTGGGCGAGGCGCAGCAGTCGGTCGAGGCGGGCGGGGTCGGGATCCTGGCCGACGACGAGGCGCAGACGGACGCGGCCGGTCTCGTCGGGCGAGACGTCGGCGAGATCGGCGAGGCTGCGCCGCTCCGGCGCGAAGCCGTCGGCGAAGACGAGGCCGGAATGGGCGCGGTCGATCTCGGTCCACAATTCGTAGGTCGAGGCGGTCGAACATTCGACGCGGTGACGCTGTTCGGCGACGACGCGAAGCGCGTTCCAGCCGGCGTGCAGCGCGCCGGTCGGCAGGGTCACTTCGACAGTGCGGGCGGCGCCGTTGGCGGAAACCGGGAAGGAGCCGACCGGCCGATCGTCGACGGAGACGGTGAGGCGGGAGGCCTCCGGCATCACCGAGACGGCGGCGACGTGGGTCAGACGCAGGCGCGGCCGGGCGGCGGCCTCGGCGGCGGTCAGGTAGATCGGCCAGAGGATCTCGTCGTGCTCGCCGGCGAGCTTGGTCGAGCGACCGAGCGAGGGAAGACGGCGCAACACACCGGTCTCGGCGGCGGCGATGGCGACGTTGTCGCTCGGCCGGACGGCGCGGTCGGCCGCGATGCGGCGCGGCGCCGATTCGCTCGCCTCGGCGGCGGGCGCGGCGCCGGTCGGGACGAGGACCACCGGTTGGGCGGCGAGGGACGCCGCGGTCGTCCAGGCGAGGCACGCTGCGGCGAGCGCGAGGCGGGGGGGCGGCAGTCGGGTCTTGGTCGCCATTTCGTCAGCTCCGGAGGAACGCCGTCAGGCGAAGCGGGTGGTTTCGACCGGCACGGGCACCGCGATGGGGCGGATCTCCTCGGCGGCGACGGGAACGGTCTCGATCGGACGGGCGCGTTCGGCGGTGGCGACCTTGAGGGCGCGACCGGTCTGCGACACCGCCCAGACGGCGATCTGCAGCGTGCCGGCGACGAGGCTGCGGCCGTTGCGACGCCGCTCGCGGAAGCGGTCGAGGACCTCGGCGCGGCCGTACATCAGGTCGGCGACGGCGAGGTAGCCGCGGCTGGTCAGCTTCTCGAACTGCATGCCGATGAACTGACCGTTCTCGTCGGACGCGACGCGCCGGATCGCCACCTGGATCTGCACCGGCGGTTCGGCGCCGCGGCCGCCGACGAGCAGGGTCGCGTGGACCCCGGTCATGCGCGGGCCGGAGAGCGTCGCGCCGAGCGGGCGCAGGCGCACGCCGCCGATCGACACGTCCTCGATCACCACCGGCACGGTCTCCGCGCCGACCAGCAGGTCGGCCTTGCGGGTGACGTCGAGACGCTGGGCGCGACGCCGTTCCGGCCGTTCGGCGACGACGCCGAGGGCGACGCCGGCGATGATCAGGTTCAGCGTGTTCCACATCCCGACCACCAACATCAGATCGTTGGCCTCGGGCTCGGCGAAGAAGCGCTGGAAGGCGACGACGGAGGCGATCGCCAGCACGGCGAAGATCGCGAAGTAGCGCGGCGCCAGTTCGGAGAGTTGGGCGCTCTCGGTGGTCAGGCCCTTGGCGGTGACGTTGAAGGTCGGCTTGCGGGGATTGCGGATCACCGAGAAGATCGCCGAGGCGAGATAGGGCATCTGGACGTATTCGTAGAGCTCGCTGATCCAGGGCCAGCGCACGCGGCCGTAGAGATAGTTCTGCATCAGCATGTTCACGGCCATGTAGGAGATCGTGTAGGCCACGAACTCGTGCACGTTGGCGACGTAGAGCTTGACGCCGAAGAAGATGTAGAGCAGCGGCGCGACGATGAAGGCGAGACGCGGCAGCGGGAACAGCCAGAACAGCGCGCTCGAGGCGTAGGCGATGCGCTGAGCGAGCGAGAGGCCGCGCTTCATCAGCGGGTTCTTGAGCAGCAGGATCTGGATCATGCCGCGGCACCAGCGCGAGCGCTGGCCGATGAAGGTGGCGAGCGTCTCGGGCTGCAGGCCGGCGATCATCGGCTTGTCGACGAAGCGGGAATGCCAACCGCGCGAGTGGAGGTCGAGGGCGGTCTCGCAATCTTCGGTGATGGTGACGCCGGAGAAACCGCCGGCTTCTTCGACCGCGGCGCGGCGAAGAACGGCGGCCGAGCCGCAGAAGAAGGTGGCGTCCCAACGGTCGAGGCCGCGCTGGATCACCGAATAGAACATCTCGTTCTCGGAGGGCATGCGGGCCCAGGTCGAGAGGTTCTTCTCGATCGGATCGGGGTTCAGGAAGAAGTGCGGGGTCTGCACCAGGAACAGGCGCGGATCGTCGGCGAAGTGGCCGACGGTCTCCTGCAGGAAGTCGTGGGTCGGGGCGTGGTCGGCGTCGAAGACGGCGATCAGGTCGCCGGTGGTGTGGGCCAGCGCGGCGTTGAGGTTGCCGGCCTTGGCGTGTTCGTTGCGCTCGCGGGTGAGGTAATGCGCGCCGAGGCGTTCGGCGAGCTCCTTCATCTCGACGTGGCGGGCCTCGGCCGCGGCGGCGGCGACCGGGTCGGCCTGATTGCGCTTCTGAAGGGTGCCGCCGTCGTCGAGCAGGTACACGTTCAGCTTGTCGGCCGGCCAGTCCATGGTGGTGGCGGCGGCGAGCGTGGCGGCGACGAGATCGGCCGATTCGTTGTAGCTCGGCACGTAGACGTCGACGCTCGGACAGCCTTCGGGCGCGAGACGACGCGCCGGGGCGCGGCGGACCGGCGAGGCGACCACGAACAGCGAGACGAACAACATGGCGACGCAGAACATCTCCGCCGCCCACAGCGTCACGCCGAAGCCGAAGCCGACCGGGTCGGACAGCGACGGGATGGTCTCGGTGGTGCGCCACCAGACGTAGCGCAGCACCACCATGGTGCCGAGCGCCAGATAGATCTGGCGGCGCAGCGGCGTCTGAGCGGTCCGGCGCAGGACGACCATCGCGCCCACGACGGCCAGCCCGCAGGCGAGCTGCGCCTCGACGCCGACCGGAGCGGTGGCGAGGAGGACGACGGCCAGCGTCGCGATCGACCAGGTCAACAGAGTCGTGAAGGGCGGCATCGGCAAATCCACTTCGTACTTTCCCGCTCCACGTCTACCGCGTTCCTGACGCAAAGGCAGTCGGCAAAAATTTCCTTCGAATTTTAGAGGAAAAAATCAGTGAATTCGAATGGTGAACAGACAGTTGAATTGACGTTGAATTCATTAATACGCACGAGCGGCTGTGCATCTCCTTGTTTTCTGGTCTTTTTCGGGAAAATTACATGGTTATCATTCGGTAAATAGGAAAACGAGGCGAGCCGGAGAAGCGATCGGCGTCAACCTTTCCGGTGGGTCGAGGCGCAGCAGGAAGGCGTCGGCCGAGGGCGGCGAGGCGGCCGCGCCGGGACGTGCGGCGGGCGACGATCCGGTGGGAGAACAAGGCGTTTCCTGTGAGCCGGCGATTGACAGAGCGCGGCCGCATCCCTATGGTCCGGCCCGAATTCGACGAGCGAGCGCGGGCGACCGCGCTCGTTGCGCATGTTCCTCGCCGTCGGCGCAGGGGGGTCGTCGTCAGACCTTTCGGCGCAACGGCATCGCGGCGGCGGTCGAATTCGATCGCGCCACGAGCAACCACCGGTACCAGACGATGAAGATCAAGAACTCGCTGAAGTCGCTCCGCACCCGTCACCGCGACAACCGTCTGGTGCGCCGCAAGGGTCGCGTCTACATCATCAACAAGACCAACCCGCGCTTCAAGGCGCGTCAGGGCTGAGTCTCGTCGGCGGGGCCTCGAGCCCGCGCACGTTCGATCTCGACGAGCCGCATGAAGAGAGGCAAACTCTCGTCATGCGGCTCGTTTCGTTTCTGCGCGCTCTCGTCGAGATATGTTCTCCGGCCCCCTTCGCACGGCGCGGCTCGGTCGCTCCGGCGCGCCGGGCGCTCGCGGCGGCGATGATGGCGGCCGGTCTGATCGGCGGCGCTCCCGCGACCGCGGAGACGCCCGCGCCGAACACGACGGAGGACGGATCGGAGCTTCGCGGTCTCGTCGGCGCGCTGGCGCGGGCGGAGACGCCGGAAGCGGCGGCGGCGATCCGGCGACGTCTGATTCGACTTCGGATGCGTTCGGACAGCGCGACGGCGAGCCTGCTCGTATCGCGAGCGGCGGCGGCGCGGCTCGCCGGCGACGACGGCCTGGCGCTCGATCTGCTCGATGCGGCGATCGTGATCGCGCCGGAATGGGCGGGCGTGCGTCACCTCAGGGGCGCGATTCATCTGGCGCGGGGCGCGCAGGCGGCCGCGGCGGCCGATCTGGCGGCGGCGGCGCGGCTCGATCCGAGCGACGCGACGACGCTGGCGCTGCTCGCGCGGTTGCGCGAGGCGGCCGGCGACAAGGCGGCGGCGTTGGCGCTGCTGCGCCGGGCGGCGGCGGCCGATCCGCAGTTTCCGGGGCTCGCCGACGCGGTCGAGGCGTTGTCGGTCGAGGTCGAGGGACAGCCGCTGTGATCGCGCGGGGCGTTCATGCGGCGATCGGCGGCGTGGCGGTGGTCCTGGCGATCGCCGGCGCGGTGTTGCCGTTGTTGCCGACGACGCCTTTTCTGCTGGTCGCGGCCTGGGCGTTCGCGCGGTCTTCGCCGCGCGCCGAACGATGGCTGCTCGACCATGCCCGGTTCGGACCGTTGGTGCGCGACTGGCGCGAGGGCGGCGCGGTGTCGCGGTCGGCGAAGCGAGCTTCCGCCGGCGTGATGATCGCCACGCTGGCTTTCGGCTGGGCGATCGATCTCGCCTTCTGGATTCTGGCGATCCAGGCGGTCGTCTTCGCGGGGGTGTCGACGTTCCTGTGGAGCCGTCCCGAACCGCCGGCGGCGGCCTGAGATCAGAGCGCGCCGGAGCCGTCGGCGCCGACGAAGGCGATGCGCAGCATGTTGGTCGAGCCGGGGGTGCCGAAGGGCACGCCGCCGACGACGATGACGCGCTGTCCGGGGCGGGCCCAGCCTTCGCCATAGGCGACGCGGCAGGCGCGGTCGACCATGTCGTCGACGTTGCGGGCGTCCTCGGCGACGACGCAGTGGACGCCCCAGACGAGGGCGAGGCGGCGGGCCATGGCCGGCGAGGCGGTGAGGGCGACGACGCGGGTGAAGGGCCGTTCCCGGGCGGCGCGCAGGCCGGTCGAGCCGGACTGGGTCAGACAGACGATGGCGGCGACGTTCAGCGTCTCGCCGATCTGGCGGGCGGCGGCGGTGATCGCGCCGGCGCCGGTGGCTTCCGCCTCCGGACGCTGCGAGGCGATGATGCCGCGCCAGGTCGGATCGGACTCGGTCGCATCGGCGATCGAGTTCATCATCGCCACCGCTTCGACCGGGTACTTGCCGGCGGCGCTCTCGGCGGAGAGCATGATGGCGTCGGAGCCTTCATAGACCGCGATGGCGACGTCGGAGACCTCGGCGCGGGTCGGCACCGGCGCGTTGATCATGCTCTCCAGCATCTGGGTCGCCACGACCACCGGCTTGCCGGCGCGGCGGCAGGCGCGATTGATCTGCTTCTGCAGCGAGGGAACGCGCTCGAGCGGCATCTCGACGCCGAGGTCGCCGCGCGCCACCATGATCGCGTCGGAGAGCTCGATGATCTCGGCGAGGCGCTCGATCGCCTGCGGCTTCTCGATCTTGGCCATGATGCCGGCGCGGCCCTTGGCGATCTTGCGCACCTCGGCGAGATCCTCGGGGCGCTGGACGAAGGAGAGCGCGATCCAGTCGACGTCCTGGGCGAGCGCGGCGTCGAGGTCGGAGCGGTCCTTCTCGGTCAGGGCGCCGATCGGCAGGTCGGTGTCGGGCAGCGAGACGCCCTTGCGGTCGGAGACGCGACCGGCGACGACGACCGAGCAGATCAGCGACGATCCCTTCTTCTCGACGCAGCGCAGCTTGACCTTGCCGTCGTCGACGAGCAGGTGGTGGCCGACTTCGACCGCCGCCAGGATCTCGGGATGGGGCAGGTGGACGCGACGGGCGTCGCCGGGGGCGGGATCGGCGTCGAGGACGAAGAACTGATCGGGGGTGAGATCGACCGGGCCGGCGGCGAAGGCGCCGAGGCGCAGCTTCGGGCCCTGGAGATCGGCGAGAATGCCGATCGGCCGGCCGACGCGGGTCTCCACGGCGCGGATGTCGGCGACGAGGGTGGCGAGCCTGTCGTGGCCGGTGTGGCTCATGTTGATGCGGAATACATCGGCGCCGGCGCGGAACAGCTTCTCGATGACGCTCGGATCGGAGGAAGCCGGCCCGAGGGTCGCCAGAATCTTCACTCGTCTGTCGCGCTTCATGAGGTCGCCCCGCTCTTCGATGCGCCGTTCTTAGCCCCCGTCGAAGCCCCTGCACAGATGCAAAAACGGCGAATGACGCAAATTCTTGCGCCTCGGGCGGGTCACTGCGATCCGGGCGCGGCGCGGCCCGGCTCGGTCAACTGCACCGTCCAGGTGCGTTGTTCGCCGGTGTCGATCTCGAAGAAGCCGGTGCGCTCGAAGCCGCGCTTCAGGCAGTCGTCGATCCCCTTGACCGTGAACGTCTTTTCCTGAGTGCACATGAACGAGCGACCGCTCCACTCGCCGCCGTGGTCGTAGTCTACGGCGTAGAGGTAATAGAAGCGCGACACGAGCGGGCCGGCGAGCAGCGTCTCGCAGGAATTGCCGGCGATGTTCCACCAGCCCTCGGTCTTCCAGGCTTCTTCGTCCTTGTAGCCGACGGCGATGCCGACGCGGCTGCCGGTCTTGTTGCAGACGCGCAGATCGGCGAAGGCGGAGCCGGAGACGACGAGGAGAACGGCGACGAGCGGCAGGGTCCGGCCGAGGCGGAGCGCGCGGGCAGCGGTCGTCGCGAGGGAGGGAGCCGGTCTCGTCTGCATGTCGCCTTCGTGGATCGCCGAAGTCGGCGCAACTGTCAACGCAACGCTCCCGAGATGTCAACCACGGCAACGAGTTCCCGAGCGTCAGGCGGGTTTGCGGGGGCGCGCCACCCAGATGCCGGCGAGGATGGCGAGACCGCCGACGAGCTGGAAGGGGCCGAGCGTCTCGCCGAAGAAGATCCAGCCGAAAAGGGCGGCGGCGAGCGCTTCCAGGAAGATGACGAGCGAGGAAAAGGCCGCGGAGAGGTGGCCGAGCGCATAGGCGAGCAGGCCCTGTCCGCCGACGTGGCTGATCGAAGCCATGGCGATAAGCGCGGCGACGCCGCCCAGGCTCGCCGGCAGCCATGCGTTCTCGAGCGCGAGCGCGATCAGGCCGAGGCAGGCCGAGGTGACGAGCGAGGAGCGCCAGAGAATCAGTCCGGGCGCGGCGTCGCGGCGGGCGACCCGCACGGCGAGGAAATAGAGGCCGAAGCCGACCGAGGTGGCGACGCCGTAGAGATCGCCGAGGAGGCGATCGGGCGCGAAGCGCCAGCTGGAGCCGACCAGCGTCGATCCGCCGACGACGCAGAGGAGAAGCCCGGCGATCATCGGTCTCGTCACCTTCTCGCCGATCACCATCGACAGGAGCATCACCCAGACCGGGGCCATGGTGGCGAGCAGGGTGGCGTTGGCGATGGTCGTCTTCAGGCAGGCGAGGTGCCAGAAGAACAGATCGAGGGTGAAGAACAGGCCGGCGAGGAGCTGGCCGCGCGTGAAGCCGGGATCGGGCGGCGTATCCGGCCGGCCGGCTTCGATCCGAGCCCAGACCCAGAGCAGCGGCAGCGCCAGGAACACCCGGTAGAAGGCCGAGGTGAAGGGCCCGACGCCGGCCTCGCGCACGAAGACCGGCGAAATCCCCATGGCGCAGGCGGAGGCGACCAACGCCACGACGGCGAGCGCGGCGGCGGAACGGTCGGCTCGACGATCGGGCGCGGTGGACATCGACGCTCTCGCGGGCAAGAGGAGAGGGGACGCTCTGGTCAGCTCGACGCGGTCGGCCTACCGTCTCCTAGTCGATCGTTCGAGAGAGGTCCACGCCGCGCATGCACGACAGTCGCCCGAATTTCACGCCCGAACCCTCCTTCGATGCGGACGCCTATGAAATCCTGCCGGGCGACGGCGGCCGGGGTCTGGTGATCGTCGCCGACCACGCCTCCAACCGGGTGCCGGCGGATCTCGCCGGCCTCGGCCTGCCGGCGGCGGAGTTCGAGCGGCACATCGCCTTCGACATCGGCGTCGAGGCCCTGGCGCGGGCGCTCGCGGCGCGGCTCGGCGCGCCCGCGGTCCTGTCGCGGTTCTCGCGGCTGGTGATCGATCCCAACCGCGGCGACGACGATCCGACCCTGGTGATGCGGCTCTCCGACGGCGCGATCGTGCCGGGCAACGCGCGGCTCGACGAAGCCGGCCGGGAGGCGCGGATCGCGCGGTTCTGGCGGCCCTACGACGCGGCGATCGGACGGACGATCGACGCCGCCTTCGCCGCCGGGCGCGCGCCGATCCTGTTTTCCGTGCATTCCTTCACGCCGGTGTGGCGCGGGCGGCCGCGGCCGTGGCACTGCGGCGTGCTGTGGGACGCCGACCCGCGGCTGGCGTCGTTCCTGCTCGACCGGCTGCGGATCGATCCGGGTCTGGTCGTCGGCGACAACGAGCCCTACGACGGGGCGCTGTGCGGCGACACGATGTATCGGCACGGCACGCGGCGCGGCCTCGCCCACGCGATTCTCGAGGTGCGTCAGGACCTGATCGCCGACGCCGAGGGGATCGCGGTCTGGGTCGAGCGGCTGCATCCGATCCTGGAGGAGGCGTTGCGGCGAGCCGATCTCGCCGAGCCGCGGCGCTACGGATCGCGCACCGGTCCGGTGGCCGGGGAAGGCTGAGCCGCGGCCTTGACCGGGGCGGCGGTTTGGGGCTTCATCCGCCGCTCTTTCCCATTCTCCCGGCGCGGACGAGATCGCGCCGGCGCATGTCCAGGAGACCGCCATGTCCGATCCCGCCGGCGTCGCCGCCGATCAGCTCAAGTCCTTCGTCGAGCGGATCGAACGGCTCGAAGAGGAAAAGCAGACCATCTCCGACGACATCAAGGACGTCTACGCCGAGGCCAAGGGCAACGGCTTCGACGTCAAGATCCTGCGGCAGGTGATTCGCATCCGCAAGCAGGACAAGTCGGAGCGCGAGGAGATGGAGGCGATGCTCGATCTCTACATGCAGGCGCTCGGCATGGGCTACGGCCGGGTCGAGAGCTGAACGCGGCTTTCCCGTCGGAGCGAACGCGAAAGGCGCCCCTCGGGGCGCCTTCGTCGTCTCAGGGCCCGCCGCGACGGGGCGAGATCACCCGGTCGGGATCACTTGGTCAGGATCACGGGCAGCGAGATCACCGCCGGACCGGTGAAGGCGTGCGCGCCGAGCTCGGCGTCGAGGGCGGCGGTGACGAAGCCGGTCGCCACCGTCATGCGCGGCTTCTCGAACAGCGGATCGAGGGCGGTCTGATCGGGATGGCGCAGGCTCTGGCCGTCGTCCTCGATCTCGATCGCCGCATCGAACAGCCGGTCGACGCCGACCCGGTCGCTGCGGCCTTTGCGCGGCGCGGCGGCGATGCGGTCGGCCTTGCCGCCGAAGGGCGCGTTCGCCGAGAAGCGGCTCTCGGGCGCGCGCGGCGCGGTCGGGTTCTGCGTCGGGGCGAGCGAGGCGAGACGCATCGTCGGTCCGGGCTCGGCGACGGGTTGGGCCGCGCGCGGAGCGGCGGAGGCGTAGCCGAGGGCGACCTCGGCGTCGGTCTCGCCGGTGAAGGCGGAGAGCGCGGCGTGGGCGTCGCCCGGGATGGCGGCTTCCGCGAGATGCGCCGCGCCGCGCGGACGCGGTTTCGGCAGGACGAAGCCCGAGGCTTCGGCGGGAAGCGCGGCGAGCGCCAGCATCTCGGTCGGGGCGCGGCCGGGGCGGTCGGCCGGTAGCGGCGCGGCCATCGGCTTGAGACCGGGGGTGAAGGCGATCTGCTGCGGCCTCTCGGCCTCGGCGACCGGACGGCCGCTCGGACCCTGGACCCAGCCGGGCGGCAGGCCGCCGGCGCTCGGGCCGTAGCGAGAGGGCATCGGCTCGACCGAGGCGACGGTGGTCGGGCGGGTCGGGCCGGCGCTCGGCGCGGCGACCGGCAGCGGCACCAGCGATCCGCCGGCGGTGGCGGTCTGCACCGGCGGCAGCGGCACCGGGGCGGGCGGCGGCGCGGCGGCGAGACGGGTCTGGTCGACGCCGGGCGGCGGCTCGCCCTTGCGGGCGAGAACCTTGGGGTCGGATCCGGGAGGCAGCGGTCCCTGGCGCAGTTCCTGGGCCCGGCGCGGCGCCGGGGCGGGAGCCTCCTCCTCGTCGTCGCCGGGGGCGGCGGCGTGGTTGTAGGAAGAGGATGACGACGAGCCGCCGCCGAACAGGGCGGCGAGCAGACCGCCGCCGGAGGACGAGCTCTCGACCGGGCCGCCGCCGCGCTCCTTGCGCGACTGAACCTCGGCGAGGGCCTCCTGATAGCCGGGCAGGGGGCTGCCGTCGGCCGGCAGATGCGCGGTCTTGCCGTCGGGGAAGAGACGGGCGAGCTGTTCGCGGGTCATCCGCGGCCAGGCGCGGACCGAGCCGGTGTCCATGTGGACGAAGGGCGAGCCGGAGGTCGGATAGAAGCCGACGCCGCCCATCTGCAGCTTCATGCCGGTCTCGCGCAGCGTCGAGAGCGGCACGTCGGGCAGGTAGAAGTCCATCGCCTTGCCCAGCATGTGCTGGGAGAACTTGGCGACGCCGCGCGAGCGGTTGCGCAGGGCGTTGTTGGTG
Organism: Hyphomicrobiales bacterium; assembly: GCA_021286855.1. Classification (GTDB taxonomy): domain Bacteria; phylum Pseudomonadota; class Alphaproteobacteria; order Rhizobiales; family Ancalomicrobiaceae; genus Pinisolibacter. The sequence continues at coordinate 63,036 of JAJTBO010000016.1, forward strand.
GCCGGCGAGCGGTAGCCGGAAACGATGTGGATCGGCTGATGCGAGCCGACCCGGCGATAGACGTCCCAGACGAGGTCGAACAGCATGGGATCCATGCGGGTGACTTCGTTGCGTCGCCAGTCGCGCAACAGCCGGTTCAGCTCCTGAAGACCGGCGGAATCGTAGGAGCCGTCGCGCTTGAACACGACGGTGGCGCGTTCCTGAGTATGGGTGTTGTAGAGGCTGAGGGCGCGCGTCTCGGCCTGCGCCATGCCGGCCGTCGCGGCCAGGAGAAACGTCCCGGCGAGAAGTCTCGCCACGTCGCGGCGTTCAACCATCTATCCGAACCCCAGGAAACCCGAAGGCCTCGTCCCACGGATCGACCGTCGATGAAAGCGTACATCGTGTCCGCATCGAGGCGATCCTTTCGCAAAGGACATCTTCGGCCGGGAACGGTTAATGAATCTTTTACCCTGCCGGGCGCGGCGAAGGAATGTGTTCACCTTCCGCAGTGTTCCGACATGCGGCGAGATGTCGCATTCAGTGCGGCTCCGAGGTCGCAACGAGCGTTGGCGTGTGATTTCAGGGCAACGGTCGAGGCAGGTGGCGACGATTCGTCGCCACCTCCCGCTCAGCCCTCTTCGGTGCGCCGGTTCTTTCGCCTGGGCCGGGTCGGCCCGATCGAACCGGGCTCCGGGTCACAGACCGAGGATGCGGCGCATCTTGGCGTCGTGGCCGTAGACGTCACGACGGCTCTGGAGGTGGCCGTCGTCGTCGACGAACTCGGTGAAGTAGCCGATGTGCACGGGGATGTGGCGCTGAAGGTTGATCTGGCGCTCGGAGCCGCCGATCTGCTTCTTCAGCCGCGCGCCGTTCAGGCCGTCGGGCTCTTCCGACAGCACCGCGTCGGCGAAGGAAAAGGGTTCGTGGACGCGGACGCAGCCGTGCGACAAGGCGCGGTAGTCGCGGGCGAACAGGCTGCGCGACGAGGTGTCGTGGATGTAGACGGAGTGCTGATTCGGGAACATGAACTTGATGTTGCCGAGCGCGTTGCCGTCGCCGGGACGCTGACGGATCGACACCCGACCCGGCGAGACCTGGGTCCAGTCGACGGTCGCGGGATCGACGCGCTGGTCGCCGACCTCCACTTCGAACGAGCCGCCGAGGCGTCCTTCCTGGAGCTTCGCCATCATCTCCTTCTTCACGATGGAATAGGGGACGTTCCAGTAGGGATTGACCACCACGTATTCCATCGTCTCGGAGAAGATCGGGGTCTGGTTCTCCGGACGTCCGGTGATGACGCGGGCGTGGTGGATCGACCGGCCATTCTTGACGACGTCGAGGTGGAAGTCGGGGATGTTGACGAAGACGTGCAGCTCGCCGAGGTCGCGCGGCAGCCAGCGCCAGCGCTCCATGTTGACGGTCACGTCGGCGATGCGGTCGGCAGCGCCGCGCGCCTCCTCGTTGAGGGCGGCGACGGTGGAGCGGCCGACCTTGCCGCTCGGCGAGATGCCGCGCTGGCGCTGGAAGGCCTTCACCGCTTCGGCGAGGGCGGGATCGTAGGTCTCGGGATCGGCGTCGGTGGCGACGGCGAGGACGCCGAGGCGCTCGCGCAGGAGCGCGACGCGGCCGTCCTTCTGACCGGGGGCGAGGAGCGGGCCGTCGGGCAGGCGCACGACCGGGGTCTCCGCTTCGTCGCGCAACCGGGCGAGCTCGGCCTTCAGGCGGCGATAGCCTTCGTGCGGCGGAGCCCAATGGGCGAGCGCGGCGGCGAGATCACCGCCTTCGGCGAAGCCCTTCAGGACGGCCGCCGGATCGGGACGCGGCGGACGCGGCGTGACGAGATCGGACAGACGCGAGGGATCGAACCGGCCCGAGGCGAGTTGACGGGCGTAGCGCAGCGCGGTCTCGCCGACCATGTATTCGGCGGCGGCGCGGGCTTCCGGCGTTTCGAGCCGGGTGGTCGGCAGCGCGTAGTCGGCCGGGTCGAGGCCGTCGCGGGCGGCGTCGGCGAGGACGCCGGCGAGGGCGCGGCCTTCGCGGCTCAGATCCTTGGCGTCGACGAAGAACGGACGCCAGTCGCGGGCGCGATAGAACTCGACCAGCGCGGCGCGCTCGGCGCGATCGACGCTCGGACCGGCGCGGCCGGCTTCGACGACGGCGGCCTTCTCCATCGCTTCGGCGACGCGCTGCGCCTCGAGCGAGGCGGCGATGGCCTCCGGCGAGGGGGTGGCGGCGGAAGCCGGAGAGGGGGCGGGCGCAGCCGCGGCGGCCGCGGACGGCGTCGCGGCGGGCTGCGGCGCGGCGGTCTCGGCGAGCGGCGGCGTCGGGGCCGTGCCGGTGGCGGTGGGCTCCGGCGTCGGAGCGTTCGTCTCGACGGCGGCGGTCGCGCCGGTCTCGGGCAGCGGCGTCGCGGCCGAAGCGGCGGCGGGAGGCTCCGCGCCGATCGGCTCGGGAAGCGGGATCGTCGCGGCGACCGCGTCGATCGCCGAGGTCGGATCGGCGGGCGTGGAAACGGCGGGTTCGGCCGGCGCGGCGGCGGTCGCCGCCGGCTGCGGCGCGGGCGGGGTCGCGTCGAGGTTCGGAGCGCCGGCGTCGACCGGATCGGGGACCGGCAGGGCGCTCGCCGCAGCGTCGATGCGGGCGATCGCGTCGTGGTCGGCGCGTGCGATCTGCGGGCTCGGCGCGTCCTCGGTCTTCGGCGAGAGGGCGGTCAGCGTGTCGTCGGCCGGTGCGGCGAGGGAGCGCAACGTCGCCCGGCGCGGCGCGGTCGCCGGAGCGATCGAGCCGGTGTCTTCGACGTCGGCCGGCGCGGCTGCGACCGTGCGGCGCAGGAAGGCGTCGACCATCACCGGATTGCCGGCGTCTTCGGCGCGGACGAGCTCGACCGCGGTCGTCGACAGCAGGGCGGCGAGGAGCAGCGAGGACCAGCCGGAGAACTTCATCTGCGATCTTCTCCCGAAACGTCTCGTCTGGGGGGCGGCACTCGACGCGGTAGGGGACGGAGCGGAGATCGACGGCGAGCGAGGCGAAAAGCCTCATTCCGCCGCTTCGATTCCGGCACCTTCCTCCAAACCATATTCCTTGAGCTTACGATAGAGGGTGGATCGGCCGATTCCGAGGCGGCGCGCCACTTCCGTCATGCGTCCGCCGTAATGGTCGATGGCCACCCGGATCATCTCCTCCTCGATCGCGGCGAGGTCGCGGACATGGCCGTCGGCGTCGAGAGAACGCAAGAATCCGAAGGGCGTAGGCCCGGAGCCGGCGGTCAGGCCGGCGGCGCTCGGCGACCATCCGGTCATCGCGGGTTCGCCCGAGGAAGGGGCGGCGACGACCTGCGGTAACCCGATATAGGGGGAGGTCTCGGCGACGGCGCGGCCTTCGATCGCGATCAGCCTGTGGTGCCGCGGCAACACCGGGGCGCGCTCGACCTGCGCGGCGATCTGGGGGAATTCGTCGACGGTCAACCAGGCCTCGTCGGAAAGGACGACGGCGCGGAAGACGGCGTTCTCGAGCTGGCGGATGTTGCCGGGCCAGTCATAGGCCTCGAGCAGGGCCATCGCCTCCGGCGCGACGCCGATCAGGCGACGCCGGCCTTCTTCCGCCGCGAAGCGGGCGACGAAGGTCTTGACCAGTTCGGGGATGTCCTCGCGGCGATCGCGCAAGGGCGGGATCCAGATGGGGAAGACGTTCAGCCGATAATAGAGGTCCTCGCGGAAACGGCCTTCCTTGGTCATGTCGAGGAGCGAGCGGTTGGTCGCCGAGATCAGGCGGAAGTCGACCTTCACCGGCTTCCTCGATCCGACCGGATCGATCTCGCCTTCCTGGATGGCGCGCAGGAGCTTGACCTGGACCTCGGGCGGCAGTTCGCCGACCTCGTCGAGGAAGAGGGTGCCGCCGTGCGCTTCCTGGAACTTGCCGACATGTTTGTCGACCGCGCCGGTGAAGGCGCCCTTCTCGTGGCCGAACAGGATCGATTCGACGAGGTTCTCGGCGATGGCGCCGCAGTTGACCGTGACGAAGGGCTTGGCGCGGCGGTCGGACGAGCCCTGAATGGCGCGAGCGATCAGTTCCTTGCCGACGCCGCTCTCGCCTTCGATCAGGATCGGGATGTTGGAGGCGGAGGCGCGGCGGCCGAGACGGATGACGCGCTCCATCGACGGCGAGGCGGTGGCGAGATCCTCGAAGGTCAGCGTGCCGGTCGCGGTGCGACGGGCGCGGGCGACCTCGTCCTCGAGCGCGCCGAACTTCAGGCCGTTCTGGATCGAGACCTGGAGGCGTTCGGGAGAGACCGGTTTGACGACGAAGTCGAAGGCGCCGGCGCGCATCGCCGAGACGACCGTGTCGATGCCGCCGTGGCTGGTCTGGACGATGACGGGCAGCGACACGCCGGCTTCGCGCAGCTTCAACAGCACGCCCATGCCGTCGAGATCGGGCATGACCAGATCGAGGATCAACAGGGCGAAGGAGCGGCCTTCGGGACCGGTCAGGCGGGCGACGGCGTCGACGCCGCTCTCCACGACGATGGCGACATGCCCGAAGCGGCGCACAGCCTCCTCGAGCAGCCGGCGTTGCACGGGATCGTCGTCGCAGATCAGGATGCGCTCGGCCATGGTCCTCTCGGATTTCACGAATTAACGCGTTCGTCTCGAATCGGGTCGATCCTGGCGGCGGGAGGTTGACCAGTGGTTAACGCCTCGCCGTCGTCCCCGCTTTCCGACGGGTCGGTTGAAGAAGGCGGATCGAACCCGATATGGAGGAGACGTCCGGACGGCGCGGGCTCGTCGCCCGGCGTCCGTCGCCTCGAAAAGGATTTCGCCTCATGACCGTGTTCCGTCCCGCCGTCTCGTTCGACACCGCGTCCCAGGGCGGCGTCGACGGTCCCTTCGGCCGCCTGCCGGAATGGGATCTGCGCGACCTCTATCCGGCGATGGACGCGCCGGAGGTGAAGGCGGATCTCAAGCGTGGGCTCGAGCTCTGCCGCGCCTTCGAGGCGCGCGCCAAGGGGCGGCTCGAAGGGATCGCTTCGACCGGCGACGCGGCGACGCTCGCCGGCCTGATGAAGGACTATGAGGCGATCCAGGATCTGCTCGGTCGGCTCGCCTCCTACGCCGGCCTCGTCTATTCGGGCGACACGACGGATCCGGAGCGGGCGAAGTTCTACGGCGACGTCCAGGACGGGCTGACCAAGGCGACGACGCATCTCCTGTTCTTCGAACTCGAGCTCAACCGCGTCGAGGACGCGGCCGTCGACGCGCTGATCGCGAAGGACGCGGGCCTCGCGCACTGGAAGCCGTGGCTCGAGGACATCCGGAAGGAAAAGCCGCACCAGCTCTCCGACGAGATCGAACGGCTCTTCCACGAAAAATACGTGACCGGCGCGGCGGCCTGGACGCGGCTCTTCGACGAGACGGTCGCCGGCCTGCGTTTCCGGATCGGCGACGAGGAGCTGACGTTGGAACCGACGCTCGCCCGCCTGCAGGACGGCGACGAGGCGAAGCGTCGGGCGGCGGCGGAAGCGCTGGCGGTCGGTTTCAAGGCGAACCTGCGCGTCTTCACGCTGATCATGAACACGCTCGCCAAGGACAAGGAGATCTCCGACACTTGGCACAAGTTCGCGGACTTCGCCGACGCGCGGCATCTCTCCAACCGGGTCGAACCGGAGGTGGTCGCGGCGCTGGTGGAGGCGGCGCGGGCCGCCTTCCCGAAGCTGTCGCATCGCTATTACGCGCTGAAGGCCAAGTGGCTCGGCAAGGAACAGCTCGAGCATTGGGACCGCAACGCGCCGCTCGCCACCGCGCCGGCCCGCGCGATTCCCTGGGACGAGGCGGTCTCGACCGTGCTCTCGGCCTATGGGCGGTTCTCGCCGGAGCTTTCGGCGCTCGGCAAGCGCTTCTTCGACAATCCGTGGATCGACGCGCCGACCCGGCCGGGCAAGGCGCCGGGAGCCTTCGCCCATCCGACGGTGCCTTCGGCGCATCCCTATCTGCTGGTCAACTACATGGGCAAGGTGCGCGACGTGATGACGCTCGCCCATGAGCTCGGCCACGGCGTGCATCAGGTGCTGGCCGCGCCGAACGGGGCCTTGATGGCGCCGACGCCGCTGACGCTCGCCGAGACGGCCTCGGTCTTCGGCGAGATGCTGACCTTCCGGGCGCTGCTCGCCGATGCCAAGACAAAGGAAGAGAAGCGCGCCATGCTGGCCTCGAAGGTCGAGGACATGATCAACACGGTGGTGCGCCAGATCGCCTTCTACACCTTCGAGCGCAAGGTCCATGCGGCCCGGCGCGAGGGCGAACTGACCTCGGACGACATCTGCCGCTTCTGGATGGAGGTGCAGGGCGAGAGCCTCGGCCCGTCGATCCGGCTGGCGGAGGGCTACGAGACCTTTTGGGTCTACATCTCGCACTTCATCCATTCGCCGTTCTACGTCTACGCCTACGCCTTCGGCGACTGTCTGGTGAACTCGCTCTACGGCGCCTACCAGAAGAACCCGGACGGCTTCGCGGAGAAGTATTTCGCGCTGCTCTCGGCCGGCGGCACCAAGCACCACACCGAACTGCTCGCGCCGTTCGGATTGGACGCGACCGATCCGGGCTTCTGGTCGATCGGGCTCTCGGTGATCGAGGGGCTGATCGACGAGCTGGAGGCGATGGAGGGGTGAGGCGCGGTCGTCTCTACGCGGAACGCGTGGAGACGACGCGACCCTTCAGTGGAGCGTCGCGAGCGCCGAACGCCCCTCGCGTCCCGCGAGGGGCCGGGAAGCGGTGTGGCGGGCGACACCCGGGGGCGACATGACCGAGATCGAGATCACCCCGGCCGATGCCGCCGACGCCGAGGCGATCGCCGCCGTGCATGTGGCGAGTTGGGAGACCACCTATCGCGGGTTGGTTCCGGCGACGCTCCTTGCCGGGATGACGCTCGAGCGGCGCGTGACGCAGTGGCGAATGCGGCTCGACGCGGTCGATGGCGGCCGCTTCGTGCGCGTGGCGCGGCGGTTCGACGGCGAAATCGTCGGCATGGTTCAGGCCGGATCGGCACGAACGGTCGGCGACTTCGCGGAATGGGAGCTCGACGTTCTCTACGTGCTCGATCGGCATCATGGCGCCGGCGTCGGTCGCCGACTGATGACGGCGGCGGTCGAGGAAGCTCGGGCCAAGGGCGCGGCGAGCCTCGGGCTGTGGGTCGTCGCGGGGAATGTGCGGGCTTTCGCGTTCTATCGACGCGGCGGCGCGGTCGTCGTGACGGAGAGGGTCGCAGGCGAGGTTACGGAGTCGTTTCTGGAGCACGGTCTGCGGATCGATCTCGCCCGACGTTGAATTCGGATCGGCGTGGCGGCGGCTCTGTTTTCGCGTTATACGTTTCGTATAACGCGAGGGCGTCCCATGAAGCTCGAGGTCAAGAAGATCGGCAATTCGACCGGGCTGATCCTGCCGAAGGAGCTCATCGCCAAACTCGGCTTGAAGCCCGGCGATGCGCTTCACGCGACGCCTGATGGCGCGGGCGGGGTGCGCCTGTCGCCTTATGATCCGGACTTCGAGCGTTCGATGATGCTGGTCGACGAGATCATGGACGAATATCGAGACACGCTCCGGGAACTGGCGAAATGACCTCGACCTTCGCCGGCTTCGCCGAAGAGGCGGGCGCGGCCTTCGATCCCGTCTGGCTGACGATCGAGGAAGTGGTCGCGCTGCACGAGCGGCAGATCGCGCGATTCGGCGGTCCGTCCGGCATTCGAGATCGCGGCGCGCTGGAATCGGCGCTCGGTCGGGCGCGGAACAAGTGGGCTTACGAAGGCGGCGACCTCGCCATGCTCGCAGCGGCGCATGCCTTCGGCATCGCGCGCAATCAACCCTTCGTCGACGGCGGCAAACGCGCCGCCTTCGTCGCCATGATGCTGTTTCTGCGCAAGAACGGCGTCCGGTTCGCGCCGCCGCAGACGGAAGCGACGCGGATCGTCCTCGATCTGGCCGCAGGGGTCGTCTCCGAAGAGAGCTTCGCGCGCTGGATCCGAGACCGCTGGCCGAACTGAGAGCGGGAACGCCCCTCCTGGCGCTCGTCGCCTCCCGCCCCATATGAAGGGGCGACCCACGGGAGCCAGCCCATGCCGCGCGACGACGAACGCAATTCCCTGACCGGCCGTGTCCTGCGCCATGCGCGGATCGGCGTCGACGTAGGCTCGGCGGCGGCGCGGATCGCCGGCGGACGCCTCCTCGGCGGTGGCGATCCGGCGCGCGAGGGGAAACTGATCGCCGACGCGCTCGGCGGCCTCAAGGGGCCCTTGATGAAGGTGGCGCAGTTTCTCTCCACCATCCCCGACGCGATCCCGACCGAGTGGGCGGAGGAGTTGCAGCGGCTGCAGGCGCATGCGCCGGCGATGGGCTGGGCCTTCGTCAAGCGGCGGATGACCGCCGAGCTCGGGCCCGATTGGGCGGGCCGTTTCGTCTCCTTCGAGCACGAGCCGGCGCACGCCGCCTCGCTCGGCCAAGTTCATCGAGCGGTCGGCCCGGACGGGCGGCGGCTGGCGGTGAAGCTGCAATATCCCGACATGGCCAGCGCGGTCGAAGCCGATCTCACCCAGCTCTCGGCGATCTTCGCGCTGATGCGGCGCCTGCGGCCGCAGATCGACACGACCGAGATCGCCCAGGAGATCGGCGAACGGATCCGCGAGGAGCTCGACTACGAACGCGAGCGCAAGCACATGCGGCTCTACGGCGCGATCCACGAGCCCGATCCGACGGTGCGCATTCCCGAACCGGTCGAGGAGCTCTCGACGGCGCGGCTCCTGTCGATGACCTGGCTCGACGGCAAGCCGCTGCTCGCCTTCAAGGAGCACGATCAGGAAACCCGCAATCGGATCTCGGCGGCGATGTTCCGCGCGTGGTGGCATCCGTTCTGCCGGTTCGGCGTGATCCACGGCGATCCGCATCTGGGCAACTACGCCGCCTTCGAGGAGGCGGGCGAGGTCGGCGGGGTCAATCTGCTCGACTTCGGCTGCGTCCGGATCTTCCCGGCGCGATTCGTCGAGGCGGTGGTCGAGCACTATCGCGGCCTCCTCCACGACGATCGCGATCGGGTGGTGGCGGCCTACGAGGCCTGGGGGTTCGAGAACCTCTCCAACGAGCTGATCGACACGCTCGACATCTGGGCGCGTTTTCTCTACGGGCCGCTGCTCACCGACCGCACCCGGCGGATCGCGGAAGGGGTGTCGCCGATCGAATTCGGACGTGAGCAGGCGATGGCGGTCTCCGAGGCCCTGCGCACGCACGGACCGGTCCGGCCGCCGCGCGAATTCGTGTTCATGGACCGCGCCGCGCTCGGGCTCGGCGGCGTCTTCATCCATCTCGACGCCGAATTGAACTTCCATCGTCTGTTCGAAACGGCGATCGAGGACTTCGAACGGGCCCGGCTCCACGAGCGGCAATCTGCCGCGCTTCGCAGGTGCGAATTACTTCCTTCGGGGCAGTGACAGAGCGCGGGCCGGCGATGAAAATATCTGAAGAAGCATGAGAAAAGTCTCATGTGAGGTGTCCGACCGGGTGGTGTGACGAAACGTCGTTGCATCGAAGCCGGAGTGCCGCTTTGATGGGTTTCGACGGTCCCGCGAGAGGATCGCACGAGGACATCCCAGGAGGCACTCATGGCTTCATCGACGACGAACGATCTCGCCGCTCACGAGCGCACCTATCGCGGTTTCCTGTCCCTGGTGAAATGGGGAACGGGGACGGTGGTGGTCGTTCTGTGTCTGATGGGGGTTTTCCTGGTACGCCATTGAATCGATCAGATCGCCCATCGCGCCGGCGAGACGATCGAGGAGACGGCCCGCGAGGAGCATGGGGGATCGGGATCGGCAGACCTTCATTCGGGTTCGGACGAAACGCGCGGCCGCCTCGACGGCGACGTCGGGTCGGGCGCGACGGCGTCACCTTCCGCGTCGGCTCGTGACCTCGAGCCGGCGGCCACGCCTCACATCGGATCGATCGATGCGTCGATCGAGCCTCGGTCGCAGAGGCGATCGGGCGCTTCTCCGCCGGCATCGCCGGGCTTCGTCCCCAGAATGAGAAACTTCGGCGGCGGCGCCGCGCCATTCGCTTTCGCTCGACCCGGCGTCGCGCGAAATCGGGGGCGACGGCGCCCATCGACCGTGGCGCGATCGGATCGTCGGCGGGGGCAGACGGTTCGCAGACGTGATGTGAAGTCCGAGATCGAACAAGACAACGGATGGGTTCACAATGACCTCGAACATCGGAATACCCAGAGAGACCTTCCCGGGAGAACGTCGCGTCGCGACGGTTCCGGAGGTCGTGGAGAAGCTGATCAAGCTCGGTTTCGCGGTGAGCGTGGAGCGTGGCGCCGGTGAGGCCGCCGACATTCCCGACGCTCACTACGAAGCGGCCGGCGCGACGCTGGTCGACGGCGCCGCGGCGCTCTACGCCGGCGCCGACGTCGTGTTCAAGGTCCGCGCGCCCTCGGCGGACGAAGTCACGCAGTTGAAGGAAGGGACGACCCTCATCTCCTTCATCTGGCCGGCGCAGAACCCGGAGCTGATGGAGAGCCTGAAGGCGCGCGGCGTCACCGTGCTCGCCATGGACTGTCTGCCGCGCCAGCTGT
>JAJTBO010000017.1 GCA_021286855.1 Hyphomicrobiales bacterium
TCTCCGGCGGCGAGAACATCTCCTCGATCGAGGTCGAGGACGTGCTCTACAAGCACCCGGACGTGATGGAGGCGGCGGTCGTCGCCCGTCCCGACGAGAAGTGGGGCGAAACCCCTTGCGCCTTCATCATGCTGAAGGACGGCGTGGAGACGACCGAGGCCGATCTCGTCGGCTTCTGCCGCCAGCATCTCGCCGGCTTCAAGATCCCGAAGACCTTCGTCTTCGGCGCGCTGCCCAAGACCTCGACCGGCAAGATCCAGAAGTTCATGCTGCGCAGCCAGGCCAAGGAGCTCTGATCCCCTTCCGCCGGGCGAGACGATCGCTCGGCGGCGCCTCAAACTCTCAGATCGATCGCGGCGAGGGCACGGAGCCCGAATCTCTTCGCCCTCGCGTCGATGGTCGATCGGGCGCCGGTCCGGAAACCGGCGCCTCTTTCTTCTCGCAGGAGACCTCACATGTCTGGCTACGCCGCTCCCATCCGCGACATCCGTTTCGTTCTCGACGAGGTGGTCGGACTTCCCGAAATCGCGCAGCTGCCGGGCTACGAGGAAGCCACCGCCGATCTCGTCGGCTCGATCCTCGAGGAGGCCGGCAAGATCGCCGGCGACGTGATCGCGCCGCTCAACCGGGTCGGCGACACCGCCGGCGCGAAGTGGAACGACGGCGACGTCACCACCTCCGAAGGCTGGAAGGACGCCTGGACCGCCCTCGTCGACGGCGGTTGGAACGGCCTGCCCTTCCCGGCCGAATGGGGCGGCATGGGCCTGCCGCAGGTCCTCAACCTCGCCGTTCAGGAGATGTGGCAGTCGGCCAACATGGCCTTCGCGCTCTGCCCGATGCTGACGCAGGGCGCGGTCCATGCGATCGAGCTGTTCGGCTCCGAGGCGCAGAAGGCCAAGTATCTGCCGAACATGGTCACCGGCGTCTGGACCGGCACCATGAACCTGACCGAGCCGCAGGCCGGTTCGGATCTCGCCGCGGTGCGCTCCAAGGCGGTGCCGGAAGGCGATCTCTACCGGATCTCCGGCCAGAAGATCTTCATCACCTACGGCGAACAGGATCTGACCGAGAACATCGTCCATCTGGTCCTCGCCCGCCTTCCCGACGCGCCTCCCGGGGTCAAGGGCATCTCGCTCTTCGTCGTGCCGAAGGTCATGATCGGCGAGGACGGATCGCTCGGCGAACGCAACGACGTCGCCTGCGCCTCGATCGAGCACAAGCTCGGCATCCACGGTTCGCCGACGGCGGTCCTCGTCTTCGGCGAGAAGGGCGGCGCGCTCGGCGAGTTGATCGGCGAGCCGAACCGCGGCCTCGAATACATGTTCACGATGATGAACCACGCCCGGCTCAACGTCGGCCTGCAGGGTCTCGCCATCGCCGAGCGGGCGCATCAGCAGGCGGTCGGCTACGCCCGCGACCGCATCCAGGGCAAGCCGGTCGGTTGGCGCGAGGCGACCGTGCCGCCGATCGTCCATCACCCGGACGTCGCCCGCATCCTGGTCTCCACCAAGAGCCGGATCGAGGCGATGCGCGGCCTGCTCTATCAGGTCGCCGCGGCGCATGACCTCGCCCACGCCCATCCGGACGCCGACGTCCGCAAGAAGGCGCAGTTCGAGGTCGATCTGCTGACCCCGGTCGCCAAGGGCTGGTCGACCGAGACCGGCGTCGACGTCGCCTCTCTCGGCGTGCAGGTGCACGGCGGCATGGGCTTCATCGAGGAGACCGGCGCGGCCCAGCACTATCGCGACAGCCGCATCACCACGATCTACGAAGGCACCACGGCGATCCAGTCGAACGCGCTGGTCGGCCGCTCGGTGTTGCGCGACGGCGGCGCGGCCGTCGGCGTCTGGCTCGATGAACAGGCGGCGGTGGCCAAGGCGCTCTCCGGCGTCGCCTCGCTCGCCGATCTCGGCACGGCGCTCGATCACGCGATCGCCTCGACGCGGGCGACGGTCGCCTGGATCGCCGCGGCGCAGAGCCGCGACGCCCGGCTGCCCTTCGCCGCCTCGGTGCCGTTCCTGATGCAGTTCGGCGCGCTCTGCGGCGGCCTGACGCTCGGCCGCGCCGCATTGGCGGCCGAGGCCAAGATCGCCGCCGGCGCGGATCACGACGGCTGGTACGCGGCGCGCGTCGCCACCGCGCGGGCCTATTTCGGCCAGACCCTGACCGACGTCGACGCCCGTTGGGCGGCGATCCGCGACGGCAGCGAAGCGGTGTTGGCGGTCGATCTCGCCCACCTCTGAGCGCACGCCCCTTCCCCGCCCGGGTCTACCGGGCGGGCCTCACCCCCTCGATCGACGACGACGCGCCGCGCCTTCGGGCGGCGTGCGGGAGGTCTCATGCCCGAATTCCGGACGTCCGCCCCGCTCCTCACTCGCCGTCCGCCGGCCAAGCCGACCGAGGCGCGGGCCACGCCGAAGCCGCGCGCCGATCTCGTCGACGTCTTCGCCCGACTGCTGCCCGGCGTGGTGGTGACGCCCGCGACCTTCCGCTCGGAGACGGCGCTCGCCGGGCAACTGCGCGTCGACGCCCGCCGGATCCGCGAGCTGCGCGCGGCAGGCCTCGCGACCCCGAAGCGGCTCGGACGCGGCTGGGTCTATGGACCGTCCGACATCCGCACGCTGTCGGTGATGCTGGCGCTCTCGCGGCTCGGCGCGACGACGCGGGAGCTCGAGCGCTTCTTCGACGAGAACGGCCGTGAAGAGAGCGTGTCCGCCGCCGCCGCCTGCCGAGCCTTCTGCGAGAACCTCGCCGAACGAATGGAGGAAGAGATCGCTCGGCTTCGCGCGCTCGACGCGCTGGTCGCCGACGCGGCGCTCGAAAACGACCTCCAGAGGTAGTATTCTACCGACGGAAACCTTTGTGAAACAACGATTTTTTCGGTCGTGAACCGAATTCGTCAACGCTTCGTCAACCTCGTCGCGCGAAGACTCGGCTCGGGTTTGTCGGGAACCGGAGACGAGGCATGGGACGCGGCGCGCACGGCGAAGCGAAACTCGCACACGATGGACAGGACGCACGCCGCCACGCGCGCGTCGCCGTGTCCTTGCCGGCGCGATGCCTGTTCGAAGATCGCCGCGAGATCGCCTGTCGGGTGACCGACATGTCGCCCGGCGGAGCGGCCCTGGAGGCGCCGGCGCTCGGCCAGCCGCGCGAACGGGTCGTCGCCTATGTCGACGAGATCGGCCGGCTCGAGGGGCGCGTCGTCAGACGCTTTTCCGGCGGTTTCGCGATCAATTTCGAGGCGAGCCCGGCGCGACGCGACAAGCTCGCCGACCGCCTGACCTGGATCGTCAATCGCGCCCTGCTGGGGCTGCCGGAGGATCGCCGCGCCGAGCGGATCGCGCCGGTGAGGCCCTGGTCGACGCTGGTGTTGGCCGACGGCGCGGCCGTGCGCTGCCGCATCCTCGACGTCTCGACCTCGGGCGCGGCGGTGTCCGCCGAGATCCGCCCGCCGATCGGCGAGGTGGTCCTCCTCGGGCGAACCCGCGGACGCGTGGTGCGGCAGTCGGGATCGGGCGTCGCCATCGAGTTCGATCCGCGCCAGGGCGCTTCGCGAACCTTGGCCGAGACGACCGCCCGCCTCTACGCCAGCGGGTCGTAACCACCCGGCGTCTCGACCTCTTCGGCCTCGACTTCGGGCGAGGCGACGGCGCGGCCGCGCACTTCGCGGATGAACCGGCCGGCGCGGGCGCGGAAATGGTCGAGCGTCTGGTCGGGCACGCGCAGCCGCAACGACACCACCTCTTCGCGGTCCTGCCGTTCGATCACTTCCGCATGGCGATGCAGCCAAGCGACGAGTTCGCCGTCCCAGGCCGGGATTTCCACGCGGAAGACGGCGCGATCGCGGTTCAACCGATCCTCGATCAGGGCGAGCAGCGCGGCGACCCCGTCGCCGGTGACGGCCGAGATCGGCAGCGCCGTCGGCGCGTCGAGGGACGGCCGTTCGCCCTCCTCGAGCAGCTTGGCGCGATGATCGGGATCGAGCCGGTCGATCTTGTTCCACACCTCGATCAGGCGATGACGGTCCTTCGGATCGATGCCGAGCTGCGCCAACACGTCCTCGACGTCCTGGGCCTGGGCGGCGCTGTCCTCGTGGCTGATGTCGCGGACATGGAGGACCAGATCGGCTTCGATCACCTCTTCGAGCGTGGCGCGGAAGGCGGCGACCAGCGTCGTCGGCAGATCCGAGACGAACCCGACGGTGTCGGACAGGATGACGTCGCCGCCATGCGGCAGGCGCACCTTGCGCAGCGTCGGATCGAGCGTCGCGAACAGCAGATCCTTGGCGAAGACGTCCGCCTCGGTCAGACGATTGAACAGGGTCGACTTGCCGGCGTTGGTGTAGCCGACCAGGGCGACGATCGGGTGCGGCACCTTCTTGCGGTTCTTGCGATGCAGCGCGCGGGTGCGGGCGACCTGCTCCAACTCGCGCTCGAGCTTGGCGATGCGCTCCTGCAACATGCGCCGGTCGGCCTCGATCTGGGTTTCGCCGGGACCGCCGAGGAAGCCGAAGCCGCCGCGCTGACGCTCGAGGTGGGTCCAGGAACGGACCAGCCGGCTCTTCTGATAGGTGAGATGCGCGAGCTCGACCTGGAGGCGACCCTCCTTGGTGTGGGCGCGCTCGCCGAAGATCTCGAGAATCAGGCCGGTGCGGTCGAGCACCTTGGCCTTCCATTCCTTCTCGAGATTGCGCTGTTGAATCGGCGTCAGCGGATGGTCGACGACGACCAGCTCGATCTCCTCCGCCTCGATCACCGCCCTGGCCTCGGCGAGCTTGCCTTCGCCGATCAGCGTCGAAGGCCGCGCCTCGCGCAGCTTGACGGGAAAGTCGGCGACGACGGCGAGTTCGATCGCGCGCGCCAATCCGATCGCCTCTTCGCGACGCGCGTCGAGCGACCGCGTGGCGGCGGGCGCGTCAGCCCCTTCTCCGCGCGTCGGCCGCTCGGCGCGCCAGGGCACGACGACCAGAGTGCGGGTCGGCGGCTTCTCGCGCGAGACGCCCTTCAGGGCCCGTGCGTTGCGACGCTCCGGATCGTCCGGAGAGACTTCGTCGTCGATGTCGATCAAGGGGGTGGTCGCCTCGCCGGTCGGTCGAAAGTGAGATCGGCGAAGATCTCACTCGCGGCCGACGGGATCAAGCCTCGTCGGTGGGCTCGAACAGCTGCACCGGTCCGCCCGGCATCACCGTGGAGATCGCATGCTTGTAGACCAGCTGCGAATGCCCATCACGGCGAAGCAGAACACAGAAGTTGTCGAACCAGGTGACGACACCCTGCAACTTCACGCCGTTGATCAGGAAGATGGTGACCGGAGTCTTGTTCTTGCGAACGTAGTTGAGGAACGTGTCCTGGAGATTGGGAGCGCGGTCCGCCATGTTTACGACCTCTGTTCTTGCTGTTGCGAGGCTCCGGTCACGTCTTCGGGCCGGTTTCTTCATCCCCATGCCGTAGGGATGCCTCGGGTCTGATCGTCATGATAGGCGCGTCCTAGCGGATGCGGCAATCTTTTTTGCAGTGCAGCATGACCAAGTTTTACGCATTATCGAAATTCGGAGACCGGCTGTGCCCCGCATGCAACGCTCGCCGCGAAGCCATGCTCACAGCGGCGTGCGTTCGGTCGCTGCGTGGAAGGCGCGGCGCAGCGCCAGCGCCGTCTCGCCGGGATGGCCGTTGCCGACGCTCGCCCCGTCGATCGACACGACCGGCATCACCAACGTGGTGGCGGCGGTGATGAAGGCCTCCTTGGCGGCCTTCGCCTCGTCGACGGTGAAGGCGCGCTCCTCGACGACGAGGCCAAGCCGTTCCGCGACCTTCAGCAGCACCGTGCGGGTGACGCCGCGCAAGATGCCGAATTCGGCCGGCCGAGTGACGATACGGCCGTCGCGAGTGACGATCCAGGCGTTGGTCGAGGCGCCCTCGGTGACGAAACCCTCCGCGTCGACGAACCACGCCTCCTTGGCGCCGGCCTGCTTGGCGGCCTCCTTGGCGAGGCAGTTCGGCAGGAGGCCGACCGACTTGATGTCGACCCGTTCCCAACGATTGTCGGGCATGGTGATCACCGCACAACCCTTCTCGGCCGCGGCTTCCGCCTTGGCGCGGTCGTGCGGCTTGGCGGTGACGACGACGGTCGGCGGCACAGACGGATCCGGAAAGACGTGATCGCGATGCGCCTGGCCGCGCGAGACCTGGAGATAGACGCTTCCGTTCTTCACGCGATTTCGCGTGCTCGTCCGCCGCAGCACCACCATCAGCGCCGCCCGGCTCATCGGCATGCGGATCGCGAGTTCGCGCAGCGAGCGCTCCAGCCGGTCGAGATGGAGCGTGGCGTCGACGATCTCGCCGTCGCGGATCTCGCAGACCTCGTAGACCGCGTCGGCGAACAGGAAGCCGCGGTCGTCGATGCTCACGGCGGCCGATTCGTGGGGAAGATAGCGGCCGTTCACATAGGCGATGCGGGTCATGCGTTCGTTCCTTTCGGCGACGCCGGCGTTCAGCCGACGCCCAACGTCTTCAGTTTGCGGTGCAGCGCCGACCGCTCCATGCCGACGAATTCGGCGGTGCGGGAGATGTTGCCGCCGAAGCGGTTGATCTGCGCCATGAGATATTCTCTCTCGAAGATCTCGCGTGCGTCGCGCAGGGGCAAGCTCATGAGATGCTCGCCACCCGTGGAGGTGGGCAGCGCCGGAAGCATGGCCCCGATCTCCGCCGGCAGGAGGTCGGCGGTGATCACCGCGTCGTCGTCGCCGCGGGTCAGGATCATCAACCGTTCGACGTTGTTCCTGAGCTGCCGGATGTTGCCGGGCCAATCGTGCGCCTGCAGCACCGCCATCGCGTCCTCGCCGATGCGGCGGATCGGCAGGCCGGAGGCGCGGGCGATCTGCTCCATGAAGTTCTGCACCAGCATCGGGATGTCGTCGCGGCGCTCGGCGAGCGACGGCACCCGGATCGGCACCACGGCGAGCCGATGGAAGAGATCTTCGCGGAAGCGGCCGTCCTGGATCTCGCGCGGCAGATCGCGGGCGGTGGAGGAGACGACGCGGACGTCGACCTGCACCTTCACCGAGCCGCCGACCCGGGTGAAGCTCTGCTCGACCAGGACGCGCAGGATCTTCGACTGGGTCTCCCGCGGCATGTCCGCGACTTCGTCGAGATAGAGCGTGCCGCCGTGCGCCTCCTCGAGCGCGCCGATCTTGCGGTTCGAGCCGCCGTCCTGTTCGGTGCCGAAGAGCTCGATCTCCATCCGCTCCGGCGTGATCGCGGCGGCGTTGAGCACCACGAACGGGCCCTTGGCGCGCGCCGAGCTCTGGTGCAGCAGGCGGGCGGCGAGCTCCTTGCCCGATCCCGAGGGACCGGTGATCAGCACGCGGCTGTTGGTCGGCGCGATCCGTTCGATCTGCTGGCGCAGCTGATGGAGGGTGGTCGAGCCGCCGAGCATCTCGCCGGTGTCGGCGGAACGTTCGCGCAGCTCCTTGACCTCGCGCTTCAGGCTCGACGCCTCGAGCGCGCGTTCGGCGACGAGGATCAGCCGATCGGCCTTGAACGGCTTTTCGATGTAGTCGTAGGCGCCGCGTTTGATCGCCGATACGGCGGTCTCGACGTTGCCGTGACCGGAGATGATGACGACCGGCAGATCGGGATGCTGACGCTTGATCACATCGAGCAGGGCAAGGCCGTCGAGGCGGCTCTGCTGCATCCAGATGTCGAGAAAGACGAGGCTCGGGCGTCGCTTCTCGATCGCCGCGAGGCACTCGTCGGAATTGGCGGCCAGCCGAGTGGAGTGACCCTCGTCCTCGAGAATCCCCGCGATCAGCTCGCGAATGTCGCGCTCGTCGTCGACGATCAGAATGTCAGACGCCATGGTCGGTCACTTCGTTTTCGTGGGTCGGGTCGGAAGCGTGGGAGATGCGGGTGGTGGTGCGCGACGCCTCGGCCGAGGCCGGCTCCGCCGGCAGGTGCAGGCGCACCATCGCGCCGCGCCCGCCCGAGGCCACCGCCGGCGCATCGACCAGTTCGATGCGGCCGCCATGGTCCTCGAGGATCTTGCGGACGATGGCGAGGCCGAGGCCGGTGCCCTTCTCGCGCGTCGTCACATAGGGTTCGAGCAGACGATGGCGGTTCTCGGACGGCAGTCCGATGCCGTTGTCGATCACCTCGACGACGACGCCCTCGCCCTCCGTTCGGATCGTCGCCTCGACGAGGCCGCGTCCGAGCCGGTCGGTCGGCACCGCTTCGATCGCTTCGCAGGCGTTCTTGACCAGGTTCGAGAAGGCCTGGAGCAGCAGGCGGTGATCGTACTGGCCCCAGATCGGCTCGTCCGGCAGGTCGGTGACGAAGTCGACGTCGGGGGCGGCGACCGAGCGCAGGAACACCGCCTCGCGCAGCGCCTCGACGAGGTCGGCGCGGACGAGCTGCGGCTTCGGCATGCGGGCGAAGGAGGAAAACTCGTTGACCATCCGCTCGATGTCGCCGACCTGCCGGATGATCGTGTCGATGCAGCGGTCGAAGACCTCGTCGTCGGCCTCGACGCGCTTGCCGTAACGGCGGCGCAGACGTTCGGCGGAGAGCTGGATCGGGGTCAGCGGGTTCTTGATCTCGTGGGCGATGCGGCGGGCGACGTCGGCCCAGGCCGACGAGCGCTGGGCGGCGAGGAGATCGGTGATGTCGTCGAGCGTGACGACATGGCCGCGGCCGCTCTGATCGGTCACTTCCGAGGTGATGCGGACGTTGACGGTCTGCTCGCGGCCGGCCCGCAGGAGCGAGATCTGGCCCTGATGCATCCGCGTGTCGGGTTCCTGGAGCGCCGTCTCCAGGATCGTCGCGACCTCCGGCATGACCTCGTAGAGACGATGGCCGAGCAGGTCCTCCTCGCGTGAGGCGAGCAACTGCTCGGCGGAGCGGTTGACCAGCGTCACCCGGCCCTCGCCGTCGACGCCGAGGACGCCCGCGGTGACGCCGGAGAGCACCGTCTCGGTGAAGCGGCGGCGGCTGTCGATCTGATCCTTGGCGGCGATCAGTTCGGCGCGCTGGCCGCGCAACTCGCCGGTCATGGTGTTGAAGGTCTCGGCGAGGTGGGCGAGATCGCCCTCCTTGCGACGAACCGGCACCTGCACGGCGAGATGGCCCTTCGACACGTAGTCGGCGGCGAGGATCAGGCGGCGGATCGGTGAGACCAGACGGTTGGCGAAACCGATGCCGATCCAGATCGCGGCGATCAGGAAGATCAGCGACACGCCGACGAAGATCAGCGCGAAGGCGAGCTGCGCCCCGAACCGGCTCTGGTCGAGATCGTGATAGTCGCGCACCGCCTCCTTCGCCTGCCGCAGCGGGCCGAGCACATTGGGATCGAGCGGCCGCGTGGCGTAGAGATAGAGGTCATCCCAGCCGTCCAGCTTGATGATGACGCCGACCTGATTGGTCTGGCCGGGGGTCAGCACCACCGGTTCGCCGGCCTCGGCGCGCGGGAAGGCCTCCGGCGGCGGCATCTGGAGTTCCGGCCAGTCGTTGACGATGAGGGTCCGCGTCATCACCGCCCCGTCCTTCTGCAGGATGAAGGCGGCGGGCAGGCCGCGCAGGCGGCACTGCGCCTGCATCAGCCCGTCGAACCGGTCCGGCTCGGACTCGTAGAGCTCCTTGGCGCGCCCGATGTCGGTCGCCATGGCGAGCGCGTCGGCGCGGATGGCGCGGGAATGTTCGGCGAGATAGGCGTCGCCGACCAGGGCGGCGCTGTCGACGATGACGCGCGTGCGGTCCTCGAACCAGCGATCGAGGCCGCGATCGAGCGTCACCGAGGCGAGCAGCGCGATGACCAGCGCCGGCGCGGCGGCGACCGCCGAAAAGGCGCCGATCACCCTCAGATGCAGCCGCGCCGCGGCGCGGCCGGCGGCCCAGGCGCGCCACAGGCCGACCAGTTCGACGCCGATCAGCACGAGCAGCAGGGCCATCAACACGCCGTTGACGACCAGGGTCAGGAAGACGATCGAGGTGGTCGGCACGATCCGCGTCATGCCGGTCAGGATGGCGAAGGAGGCCATCACCGTGATCAGCGCGATCACGGTCAGCACCATGCCGAAGCGGCGCAGAGCCTTGGTGCGATCGCCGATCTGCACCGTCGCCGTCTTGGGAATGGTCAGGATCGTCTGTTGGTCCACGCGCGCCCCCGCCGCCGCCGATCCGGGAATCGGCGCAGCTCTCTCATCGGACCTGAATGTTGCCGAATTGCGGCAGTGTTGCCATGAGACAACAGATCAGCCGCGCGGCGACACCGCTTCGGCGACCGTGCGCAGTCCGAAGACGACGAAGAGCACGCCGACGGCGCGCGTCACGCCGCCGCGAAACCGCAGGAACAGGCGTCCGACCGCCGGCAGCCCGCTCCAGGCCAGGGTGACGCCCGCGCCGATCGCCATGCCGAGCGACGTGGCCAGGAACAGCCCGACCGCGCTCGTGAGGTCGAGCGCCGGGCCGACGCCGACCGAGAGCGCGCCGTACATGGCGAGCGCGAAGGGATAGGCCTTCGGATTGGTCAGCCCGAAGACGACCCCGGTGCGGATCGGCCGTTGCGACCCGACGCGCGGACCGTCGGCTGAGGCGCGCGAAAAGATCGCCCGACCGCCCAGCCAGATCAGGTAGAGGCCGCAGAGGAGGCCGAGCCCACGGAAGAGCTCCGGCCCGAGCCGGCTCGCGCCGAGCAGGGCGGCGAGCGCCAACGCCGACCACAGCGCGTCGCCGACCCCGTGGCCGAGGAAGAAGGCGAGGCCGCGTCTGCGGCCGTGCGCGGCGGTGATCGAAAGCACGGCCAGCGTCGCCGGACCCGGCGTCACCACATAGACGACGCCGGCGAGGACGGCGGGGGCGAAGCTCGACCAGGACATCCGCCCCTCCCCTCAGCGCGACGAACGGATCACCTGGACGTCGAGGTCGCGGATCTTCTTCCGGAGCGTGTTGCGGTTGACGCCGAGCAACTCGGCCGCCTTGATCTGGTTGCCGCGGGTCGCGGCGAGGGCCGCCGAAATCAGCGGATATTCCACCTCCCGCAGGATGCGGTGATAGAGGCCGGGCGGCGGCAGGTTGTCGCCGAACGAGGCGAAATAGGTCGAGAGATGACGCTCGACCGCCGCCGAGATGCCCTCTTCGCCCGGCTTCTCCTCCGAAGTCGGGGCCGGGGTCGGCTGGGCGAGTTCGGTCTCGATGACGGAGGCCGTGATCACGTCCTGCGGATAGAGCGCGGCGAGGCGGCGGATCAGGTTCTCGAGCTCGCGCACGTTGCCCGGCCAGCGATAGCGCCGCAGCCGCTCCAGCGCCGCCGTTTCGATCTGCTTGGCCGGCAGGCCCTCCTTCTCGGCGATGGCGAAGAAGTGGCGGACGAGATCGGCGATGTCTTCCGAACGTTCCCGCAAGGGAGGAAGACGGATCGGCACGACGTTGAGGCGGAAATAGAGGTCCTCGCGGAACAGGCCCTGATTGATCAGCTGCCGCAGATCCTTGTTGGTCGCCGCGACGATGCGCACGTCGGTCTTGATCGGCGTGCGGCCGCCCACGGTGGTGTATTCGCCCTGCTGAAGGACGCGCAGCAGACGGGTCTGGGCGTCCATCGGCATGTCGCCGATCTCGTCGAGGAAGAGCGTGCCGCCCTCGGCCTGTTCGAACCGGCCGGAGGCGCGGTTGGCGGCGCCGGTGAAGGCGCCCTTCTCGTGGCCGAAGAGCTCGCTCTCGATCAGGTCGCGCGGGATCGCCGCCATGTTGATGGCGACGAAGGGACCGGTGCGGCGCTTGCCGTAGTCGTGCAGGGCGCGGGCGACCAGTTCCTTGCCGGTGCCGCTCTCCCCGGTGATCATCACGGTGAGGTCGGTCTGCATCAGGCGGGCGAGGACGCGGTAGATGTCCTGCATCGCCGGCGAACGGCCGACCAACGGGATCGCCTCGCCGTCGCCGTCGCCGCGTTCGGGCAGGCGCCGGTTCTTCGGTTCGGAGAGCGCGCGTCCGACGATGCCGATCAGCTCCTTCAGATCGAAGGGCTTGGGCAGATATTCGTAGGCCCCCTTCTCCGAGGCGCGAATCGCCGTCATGAAGGTGTTCTGGGCGCTCATCACCACGACCGGCAGATCCGGCCGCATCTTCTTGATGCGCGGCAGGAGGTCGAAGGCGTTCTCGTCCGGCATCACGACGTCGGTGATGACGAGATCGCCCTCCCCTTGCGCCACCCAGCGCCAGAGCGTGGCGGCGTTCGAGGTCAGGCGTACTTCGTAGCCGGCGCGCGACAGCGCCTGATTGAGCACGGTGCGGATGGCGGCGTCGTCGTCGGCGACCAGGATGTTGCCCGATGGCATGGTCTCTTTTCCTCGCCGGTTGATCAGGAGCCGAAGGACATCTTGTCGCTCCGCGCCCGCGTGAAGGCGGGCATCAGGATGCGGAAGACGGTCCTGCGGGGTTGGCTTTCGCATTCGACCACGCCGCCGTGATCGCGGACGATCTTGGCGACGAGCGCCAAGCCGAGGCCGGATCCGTTGGTCTTGGTGGTCACGAAGGGGTCGAACAGGTGCTCGATCAGGTCCGAGGGCACGCCCGGTCCGTTGTCCTTGACGCAGAACTCGAGCGGCAGCGTCACCTTGTCCTTGGAGCCGGGCACCGACAGGCGCACGCCCGGCCGATAGGCGGTGGTCAGCACGATCTCGCCGTCGCTGGCCTCGCCGATCGCTTCCGATGCGTTCTTGATCAGGTTCAGGAACACCTGGACGAGCTGATCGCGATTGGCGAGCACGGGGGGAAGCGACGGGTCGTATTCCTCGACGATGCGGATCGAGCGGGCGAAGCCCGACTGGGCGA
The DNA here is from genome assembly GCA_021286855.1 of Hyphomicrobiales bacterium. Classification (GTDB taxonomy): domain Bacteria; phylum Pseudomonadota; class Alphaproteobacteria; order Rhizobiales; family Ancalomicrobiaceae; genus Pinisolibacter. The sequence goes on from JAJTBO010000017.1 coordinate 12,822, forward strand.
GCCGCTTCACGTGGTCGAGGACGGTGTGGATGTTGACCGCCTCGCGCTCGACCGGCCGCTCGTCGGAGAACACCTCCATCCGATCGACCAGCTTTACGATGCGGTCGGCCTCGTCGCAGATCAGCCGGGTCAGCGTCCGATCCTCGTCGGAGACCGACTGTTCGAGCAGTTGCGCCGCGCCGCGAATGCCGGAGAGCGGATTCTTGATCTCGTGCGCCAGCATGGCGGCGAGGCCGGAGACGGTGCGCGCCGCGCCGCGATGGGTCAGCTGACGGTCGATCTTGTCGGCCATCGAGCGTTCCTGGAACATCACCACGACCAACTCCGGCCGCTCGGTCATCGGCGCGGCGTAGACGTCGACGACCTTGTCGCCGGGCAGGCGCGGGCTCTCGACGTCGACGCGATATTCGCTGACCGGCGCCTGACGGTCGCGCACCTGCGCGATCAGATCGAGCACCGGCGAGCCGAAGGGAATGAAGTAGGAGAGCAAGTGCCGCCGCATGAACGGCGCGCTCGCCTGGAAGAAGTGCTCGGCGGCGTCGTTCGCCGTGACGATGCGGCCCTGTTCGTCGATGGCGACGACGGGATGCGGCAACGCGTTCAGAACCGACAGCGGCGTCGCGTCTGCGGACGTTGCGGCGGTCGGGCGTGCGGAGGTGGGGCTCATGCGGCTCGCCTTTCGGCTTCGTCCGAAAAGATCCGACGGACGAGTTCGGCGACCCGATGCGGATCGGACGTGGTCAGAAGCGAACGACGCGCCGCCTCGTCGACGACGAGGCCGTCGTCGGCGATCGCCGCGTCGAGATACCAGGCGAGATGCTTGCGCGCCGCCATCGTGCCGACGCGGATCCCATGGTGGGCGAGCATCGCCTCGTGATGTTCGACGACGAGCTCGGCCAGCGCCGTCCCCCTCGGCGGTTCGATCGCCGCCGCGCCGCGGAGCGCCCGGCCGACGTCGCCGGGCAGCCACGGCCTGCCGCAAGCGGCGCGGCCGATCATCGGCGCGTCGGCGTCGCAGGCCGCCATGGCGGCGCGCGACGTCGCGACGCCGTCGATGTCGCCGTTGACGACGAGGGGCACGTCGACCGCCTCGCGCACCGGCCGGATCGCCGCCCAATCGGCGGCGCCGTCGTAGAACTGATCGCGGGTGCGGCCGTGGACGGTGACGAGCTCGACGCCTTCGGCGACGGCGCGACGCGCCAGCTCAGGCGCGTTCATCGTCTCGCGCGACCAGCCGAGCCGCATCTTCAGCGTCAGGGGAACCGAATCGGGGATAGCCGCGCGCACCGCCACGACGATGGCGACCGCCAGATCGAGATCGCGCATCAGCGCCGAACCCGATAGGCCGTTGCACACGCGCTTGGCCGGACACCCCATGTTGAGGTCGATCACGTCGGCGCCGGCGTCGACCGCCATCGCCGCGGCGCGGGCGGTCGGCTCCGGCTCGCGCCCGGCGATCTGCACGACGTGCAGACCGAGCCCCTCGCCGGCCAACCGCACCGTGGCGTCGACGCCGCCGGTGGTCAGTTCGCCCGAGGCGACCATCTCGGTCACCACCACGTCGCAGCCAAGCCGCGCCGCGATCCGTCGGAAGGGCAGATCGGTGACGCCGGACATCGGCGCGAGGAACACCGGCGACGCGCCGAGACGGCCACGCAGCACCCCCCCGCCGAGGCGGGCGGCGGGAGCGACGGCGAGGAAGGGAGGCGTCTCGATGCTCATTCGTTGGGCAAACTCGTCCATTGGTCACATAGATGGCAGAAAATCGGGCCAGAGCAAGCGTCCGCACGAAATTTCTCCAGGGAATTCGCCTGCGATCTGCTCGACATGGTGTATTTGCGGGCATCCCGATGCTAACCAGACCCGAACGGCCGGCTCGACCGACCGGTACGACCGCCGCTCCGGCGGTCTTCGAGGAGGTCGCCGGTGTCCGATCGTTCCACCGCCGTCGTCATCGTCGCCGCGGGCCGAGGCCTGCGCGCCGCCAACGGCGAGGATGCGCCGAAACAATATCGCCGGCTCGCCGGCCGACCGGTGCTCGAGCGGACGATCGCCGCCTTTCTCGCCGATCCGGCGATTGGGCGCGTGGTGGTGGCGATCCACCCCGATCACCGCGCGCTCTACGACGCCGCCGTCGCCCCTTTCGCCGACGAGGCGCGCTTGCTGCCGTCGGTCCTCGGCGGGGCGAGCCGCCAGGCGTCGGTCAGGGCCGGGCTCGAGGCGCTCGCCGCCGCCGCCGCGCCGGCGCGGGTGCTGATCCACGACGCGGCCCGTCCCTTCGTCTCGCGCGACGTGATCGAGCGCGCCGTCGCCGCGCTCGACGAGGCCGAAGGCGCTCTCGCGGCGGTCCGCGTGGTCGACACGCTGAAGCGCGCCGATGCGGACGGCCGCATCGTCGAAACGGTCCCGCGCGACGGCGTCTGGGCGGCGCAGACGCCGCAAGGCTTTCGGTTCGCGGCGATCCGCGCCGCCCATGCCCGGGCGGCGGCGGAAGGACGCGACGACTTCACCGACGACGCCGCGGTCGCCGAATGGGCCGGGCTGACGGTCCGCGTCGTCGAGGGCGATCCGGCCAATCTCAAACTCACCACCAACGACGACTTCCTCGCCGCGGAGGCCCGCATGACGCTCGATCGCTTCGCCGCCCTGCCGGACGTGCGCGTCGGCCAGGGCTACGACGTCCACGCCTTCGCCCCCGGCGACCACGTGACGCTGTGCGGCGTGAAGATCCCCCATGCCGCCCGCCTCGACGGCCATTCCGACGCCGACGTGGCGTTGCACGCCCTCACCGACGCGATCCTCGGGGCGCTCGGCGACGGCGACATCGGCGCGCATTTTCCCCCGTCCGATTCCCGCTGGCGCGGCGCCGACAGCGCCCTATTTCTCCGGGATGCGCTCGCGAGACTGGCGGCGAGGGGCGGCATGCTCGCCCACGTCGACGTCACCATCGTCGCGGAAGCGCCGAAGATCGGGCCGCATCGCGAGGCGATGCGGCGACGCCTCGCGGAGATCTGCGAGGTCGCGATCGATCGGGTGGGGGTCAAGGCGACGACCAACGAGAAGCTCGGCTTCGTCGGTCGTCGCGAGGGCATTGCGGTCCTGGCGGCTGCGACGATTCGTCTGCCCCCCTCCGATTGATCGACTGGTCGCTCGACTGAAATTTCAAAAGTATATTCCTTGGCGGAATATGCTCGATTCGGTGTCGTGTGCGGGAGGTTGCCGATGCTCGATCTGACGCCGTTGCGCGGGCGCGCGCTCGCGATCATCGAACGGGCGATCGCCCGACGGGTGATGATCGCCACCGCCGAGTCCTGCACCGGCGGGCTCGTCGCCGCGCTCTTGACCAGCGTTCCCGGCTCTTCGGCGGTGGTCGACCGCGGCTTCGTCACCTATTCGAACGACGCCAAGATCGAGATGCTCGCGGTCGACCCTCGGCTTCTGGCGCGGGTCGGAGCGGTCTCGAGGGAAGTGGCTTCGGCGATGGCGATGGGGGCGCTCGCCCGATCCCGCGCCGACGTCACGGTGGCGATCACCGGCATCGCCGGACCGGGCGGCGGCAGCCCCGAAAAGCCGGTCGGCCTCGTCCATTTCGCCGCGGCGCGACGCGGCGATACGCCGTTGACGCAGGAAGTGCGGTTCGGCGACCTCGGCCGCGACGAGGTGCGGCTCGCCGCCGTCGAGACCGCGCTCGATCTGATCGACCGACTGACGACGGCTTAAGACGCCGCCTCGAAGGCGATCGTCGCGCCGTGGACGTCGGCGACGACGAAGGCGCCGGCGCGATCGGCGACGGTGAAGCCGCCGGCCAGCAGTTGCGCCGCCGCCTCGCCGAGCCTCTCGCAGCCGAACCGCAGTCCGGCGAAGGTCAGCCGCGTCGGCGTCTCGCGCAGGCTCGCCTCGCCGTAGCGCCAGCGGAAGGCGGCCGGCGACATCACTTCGATCGCGCCGCGCGGCGTCGGCACGACGAGGCCGGCGCTGGTCGCATGGATGTCGCGCACCCCGGCGAAGGCGGAAAGGCCCTCGTGGAAATCGGCCGGATCCGGCGCGACCAGGACGACCGCGTCGAGCCGCTTCGCAGTGTTGGGATGGGTCTGGTATTCGGCCCGCCAGAAGTTTTCCGGAAAGCGCTGCCGGCAGGTGAAGAAGCCCATGTCGGGCTCGCCCTCTTCGCCCTCGCCGGTGAAGCTCGTGAACGTCAGATCGAAACCGACCGGACGCGCCTCGCCCTCCGGCGACACCGCGATCCGTTCGAAGCCGAAGGGGTCGTAGACGCCGAGGCCCGCCGCGGCGAAGGCGGCGCGGTCGGCGGCCGCGTCCCGGCTCTCCAGCACCAGCATCGACAGGCCGTCGCCTCGGCGCGCCAGGAAGTCGCGGTTCCAGGCGCCGAAGGAGAAGGCCGTCTCGGTCGGCTCCGGGATCGCCGCGCCCTCGCCGACGCCGAGGATCTCGACGAAGGCGCCGTCGAGTTGGACGAGACGGTTTTCGGTGCCCCAGGGATGACGCGCGCGCGGCGTCACGACGAAGCCGAGCCGCTCCCAGGCGTCCGACGCGGCGTCGAGATCGCGCACCGCCGCGACGACATGGTCGAGGCCGCGGCCGGCGCGGAGCGGAGCATGGAGAGTGTCGGTCATCGGAACCCCGAGGAGATGCGCCGGGTCGCTCACAGCGCCATGGCGGCGGCGTCGACGATCCCGCCGACCAGCGAGGCCGCGCCGAGCAGGACGCCGGACGCCACCTCGCCGCGCTCGATGCGGGCCGAGACGTCGGAGATCATCAACAGGCGGAAGAACCAATAGATCGCCACCTGCACGACGATCGCCACGCCGCCCCAGACCATGAAGACCAGCAGCGTTGCCGAATGCTGGGCGGCGACGGCGAGCGGCAGGGTGTAGCCGACGAGCGAACCGGCGAAGGCGAGCGCCGCGGCGACGTTGTTCGCCCGGATCAGCGCCAACTCGTCGTGCGCGGTCGCCAGCATGTAGACGGCGGCGTAGGTGGCGATCAGGCCGACGGCGAGGCCGACCCAGATCAGGAAGTGTGGAAGGCCGGAAAGGCTGTCGGTCAGCGGCGTCCAGTCCATCGGGATCCTCCCAGGGCCTCGGCTCACACGAGGCGGCTCTGTTCCTTCGCCGCGGCGATGAACGAGGTGAACAGCGGATGCGGCTCGAACGGCCGGCTCTTCAGCTCGGGGTGATACTGCACGCCGATGAACCAGGGATGATCGGCGATCTCCACCGTCTCCGGCAGCACGCCGTTCGGCGACATGCCCGCGAAGTGCAGGCCGGCGGCCTCGAGCGCGTCGCGATAGGCGACGTTGACCTCGTAGCGATGCCGATGACGCTCGGAGATCTCGGTCCTGCCGTAGATCTCGGCGATCTTGGAGCCGGCCTCGAGCCGCGCCTCGTAGGCGCCGAGGCGCATGGTGCCGCCGAGATCGCCGCCTTCGGCGCGGGTGTGCAACTCGTTGCCCTTGACCCATTCGGTCAGCAGGCCGACCACCGGCGCGTCGCAGGGACCGAATTCGGTCGAATTGGCGCCCTCGATCCCGGCCATGTTGCGGGCCGCCTCGATCACCGCCATCTGCATGCCGAAGCAGATGCCGAAATAGGGCACGTTCGACCGCCGCGCCCAGGAGGCGGCGCGGATCTTTCCTTCGGTGCCGCGCTTGCCGAAGCCGCCGGGCACCAGGATGCCGTGGACGTGCTCGAGATAGGGGGCGGGATCTTCCTTTTCGAAGATCTCGGCGTCGACCCAGTCGAGGTTCACCTTGACCCGGTTGGCGATGCCGCCGTGGGTCAGCGCCTCGATCAGCGACTTGTAGGCGTCCTTGAGCTCGGTGTACTTGCCGACGACGGCGATCGTCACCTCGCCTTCCGGATTGTGGATTCGGTCGGAGATCTCGCGCCAGCGGCGCATGTCGGGCTCGGGCGCGACGTCGATGCCGAAGGCGGCGAGCACCTCGGTGTCGAAGCCCTCGTCGTGATAGGCCATCGGCACGTCGTAGATCGACTTGACGTCGAGCGCCTGGATCACCGCGCCGGGCCGCACGTTGCAGAACAGCGACAGCTTGCGCCGCTCGTTCTCCGGGATCGCCCGGTCGGCGCGCACCAGGAGGATGTCCGGGGCGATGCCGATCGACCGCAGCTCCTTGACCGAATGCTGGGTCGGCTTGGTCTTCAATTCGCCCGCGCTGGGGATGTAGGGCATCAGCGTCAGGTGGACGTAGACCGCGTGATGGCGCGGCAGGTCGTTGCCGAGCTGGCGGATCGCCTCGAAGAACGGCAGGCCCTCGATGTCGCCGACGGTGCCGCCGACCTCGATGAGGACGAAGTCGTAGCCCTCGTTGCCGGTGACGACGAACTCCTTGATCGCGTCGGTGACGTGCGGGATCACCTGGACGGTGCCGCCGAGATAGTCGCCGCGGCGCTCCTTGGTGATGATGTCCTGGTAGATCTTGCCGGTGGTGATGTTGTCCTGCTTGTTGGCGGGACGACCGGTGAAGCGCTCGTAGTGGCCGAGATCGAGGTCGGTTTCCGCCCCGTCGTCGGTCACGAAACACTCGCCGTGCTGATACGGAGACATCGTCCCCGGATCGACGTTGAGATAGGGGTCCAGCTTCCGGAGCCGAACCTTGTAGCCACGTGCCTGTAGGAGCGCTCCGAGGGCCGCCGACGCAAGCCCCTTGCCGAGCGAAGACACCACGCCGCCGGTGATGAAGACGTACCGCGCCATGGGATTCGACCCTACCTCGGAGCCCCCCCGATTCGCGAGTGCGAAACGCGCGGGCGATGACGATGTCCACGGAAAGGCGTCACGACCCTTCCAACGAAGAAGGGACCGGAGTGCGTCGCCCGCGCCCCGGTCCCGGGTAAACTCGCGCCCGAAGGCGCGACGGTCACTGACCGGCGGGCTGGGGCGCGGCCGGCGTCGCGGGAGCGGCCGGAGTCCGGGCCTTCTGCATCTGCTGCAGCTGGTCGAGGACGCCGTTGCCGGAGCTCGGCGGAACCGCGGGCGCGGCCGGAGCGCCGGGCGCGGACTGCGAGGCCGGGGTCGCGCCGTCGAGGATCGACGACGGCCGCTCGACCTGACGGCCGGCGAGGATCGCCAGGATCAGCGAGGTGGCGAAGAAGCCGGCCCCGAGGATCGCCGTGGTGCGGGTCAGCACGTTGGCGGTGCCGCGCGCGCCCATCAGGCCGCCGCCGCCGCCGCCCATGCCGAGCGCGCCGCCTTCCGACTTCTGCAGGAGCACGACGCCGACCAGCGCCAGCACCAGCATCAGATGAATCACGATGATGACGGTTTCCATCGATCCGACCGATTCTCTTCCAACGGGCCGAACGACGCGGGGGCGAACCCGGCGTCGTGGCTCAGGCAACCTTCGACGCGCCGGTCGCCCGACGCACATTTCGCGGAGCGTCTTACACGATCGCGTCGGCCGACGCCAGTGATCGCCGCGCCGCTCTGCCGCAAAGGGCGGATGACGATCTACGAACGAAGACGGCCTCGTCGTCCAGATCGTTCGATGAATGGAGACGATGCGTCGCCGAGACGACGGCTCGTGCGAAGCTCTCGCAACAGGCACAGTCGAGACACATCGCCGGCGACGAGGCTCGCCCGGCGGCCTCGATCCAGACCTTCGGAGTTTCCCCATGTCCCTCGCCGCTTCTCTCGATCCCCATGCCCCCAAGGCGCTCGCCGCGCTGCGCGTCATGACCGGCCTCCTGTTCCTGCAGCACGGTCTGGCCAAGCTCTTCCATGTCCCGCACGTCGCCATGTTCGACGGGATGAACCTACTGTCCGGTCAGATCTTCTCGCTGATGGGGCTGGCCGCGATCCTGGAGACGGTCGGCTCGATCCTGTTCATCGTCGGCCTCTGCACCCGCCCCGTCGCCTTCATGCTCAGCGGCTTCATGGCGGTGGCCTATTTCATGGCGCATGCGCCGATGGGCTTCTTCCCGGTCCTGAACCAGGGCGAGCTGGCGATCCTCTACTCCTTCGTCTTCCTCGCCTTCGTCTTCACCGGCGCCGGCGCCTTCTCGGTCGACGCCAAGCGCGGCTGATCGATCGCCTCCCTCCCCTTCCCGTCTTCGTCGAACGGCGTTTCCTTCGAAACGCCGCTCGATCGGTTTTGGGCGGACGAGGGAAAGGCGACGCGCAGATCGCGGGCGAGATGCTCGAGCGCGGCGCGCAACGCCGCCTTGGGATGGCGGACCGAGCGCTGGACGAGATGGATCGGCACCTCGACGTCGTCATGGTCGTCGAGAATGCGGACGAGACGCCCGTCCGCCAGCGCCGGCGCGGCCTGATAGGAGAGGATGCGGGTGACCCCGAGCCCGGCGGCGGCGGCGTCGACCGCGGCGTCGGCGGTGTTGACCACCATGCGCGGCCGCATCTCGATCGTCGCGCGGCCATGCCGGCGCGAGCGAAACTCCCACTGCGATCGTGTCCGCGGCGCTTCGAAGACGACGGCCGGGTGGGCGACAAGCTCCTCCGGACGCGCCGGGCAGCCGTATCGATCGAGATGCGCAGGCGCGGCGCAGACGACCCGCTCGAGCCGGCCGACGCGCCGGGCGAGGAGCGTCGAATCCGGCAGCGGCCCGATTCGCACCGCGAGATCGACGCCCTCCTCGGCCAGATCGATCGAACGGTCGGTGAGGATCAACCGCACCGAAAGCTCGGGATGCGCGGTCATGAAGCCGGCGAGGCTCGGCAGGACATGACGGCGGCCGAACACCACCGGGGCGGTGACGACGAGTTCGCCGGAGAGTTCGCCGCGCCCGCCCGTAAACGCGCGGTCGAGATCGGCGACGTCCTCGAGGAGGCGACGCGCGGTCTCGGCGAGGCGGCGGCCGGCGTCGGTCAACGCCATGTGCCGTGAGGTGCGGGTGACCAGCGTGACGCCGTAGCGCGCCTCGAGCGCCGCCAGCGTCCGGCTCACCGTGGTCAGCGGCAGCTTCAGGCGACGCGCCGCCGCCGACAGGCTGTCGGCCCCGGCGATCGCGACGAAGACCTCATAGGCGCGCAGACGGTCCATGGCGTCCTCCCGATTTCGGCAAGGATCACTGCCGATCTTCGCGACTTTCGCAAGAGCGCCGGACCGCTACCCTCGCTCCGACGCCCAACCGCGGAGGACCGCCATGACGCCGAAACTCTTCGACTTCGCCCTGTCGGGCAACTGTCACAAGATCAAGCTGTTCTGCTCGCTCGTCGGGGTCGATCTGGAGGTCGCGCCCGTCGATCTCGCCGGCGGCGAACAGCGCCGCCCGCCGCTGTCGGACCTCAACCCCTTCGGGCAGTTGCCGATCCTCGTCGACGGCGAGGTGACCCTGCGCGACAGCCAGACGATCCTCGTCTATCTCGCCCGCCGCCACGAGCGCGACGACTGGCTGCCGCGCGACGCGGTCGGCGAGGCGCGGGTGCTCGAATGGCTGTTCGTCGCCGAGAACGAAATCGCCCGCGGACCGGCCGACGCGCGCAGCCGGATGTTGTTCGGCCGCGACTTCGACATCGATCGGGCGCGGGCGCAGGCCGGGCGGATCCTCGCACTGATGGAGGCGCATCTCGCGACGCGCGCCTGGCTGGCGCTCGACCGGCCGACCCTCGCCGACGTCGCCTGCCAGCCCTATGTCGCGGTGGCGCACCAGGGCGGCGTGGCGCTCGATCCCTACCCGGCGGTGCGCGCCTGGCTCGATCGGGTGGCGGCGCTTCCCGGCTTCCTGCCGATGCCCGGTCAGCCAGCGACGGCAGGAGCGACCCCGTGATCGAGACCCCGTCCGACGTCGCCTTCTCCGCCGCGGTCAAGGCCGAACAGACCCGCCGCGGCTCGCGCCGCGATCACGAGGCGCGCGATCTCGTTCGCCCCTGGCCGAACGAGGTGACGCCGCCGCTCGCGGACCTGCTCGCGCGCACGACGAGCTTCTTCTTCGCCACGGCGAGCGCGGCGGGCCGACCGCACGTGCAGCACCGTGGCGGCCCGCCGGGCTTTCTCGCCCCCCTCGACGAGAAGACGCTCGCCTTCGCCGACTACGGCGGCAATCGCCAATACGTCACCGTCGGCAATCTCTCGGAGAACCCCTACGCCTCGATCTTTCTGATGGAATGGGCGACGCGCACCCGGGTGAAGCTCTGGGGCCGGGCGCGGGTGGCGGAGGACGATCCGACGCTCTTCGCCCGGGTCGACACGGGCGCGCATGCGGGCCCCGTCGAGCGGGTGATCCTGTTCGAGATCGACGCATGGGACCGCAACTGCCGTCGCCACATCCCGATGCTGGTCGACGGCGAGGCCGCCGCGGCCGAGATCCGACGCCTCGAAGCCGAATGCGCGCGTCTCGCCGCCGAACTCGCGGCGCGCGGCGGCGAGGCGAGCCCCTGAGACGACGAAGGCCGCGACGCCCCGTCGGGGACATCGCGGCCTTCGTCGGATTCGAGGTCCGCTCTCTCAGAGATAGGCGGCGGCGATCGCCAGGAAGTCGGCCGCCTTCAGCGAGGCGCCGCCAACCAGCGCGCCATTCACGTTGGAGACCGAGAGCAGCTCCTTGGCGTTCGACGGCTTGACCGAGCCGCCATACTGGATGCGGACCTTCTCGCCTTCCGCGCCGTAGAGGCCGACGAGCTTGGCGCGGATGAAGTCGTGGACTTCCTTCACGTCGTCGAGGGTCGGCACGAGGCCGGTGCCGATCGCCCAGACCGGCTCGTAGGCGACGACCAGCGTCTCGCCGGTCATGCCCTCGGGCAGCGAGCCGGCGACCTGCGACCCGACCACGTCGAGCGTCTCGCCGGCCTTGCGCTGCGCTTCGGTCTCGCCGACGCAGACGATGGCGACGAGGCCGGCGCGGCGGGCGGCTTCCGCCTTCGCCTTGACGATCTCGTTGGTCTCGCCGTGGTCGGTGCGGCGTTCGGAGTGGCCGACGATGACGTAGGTCGCGCCGGCGTCCTTCAGCATCTCCGCGGCGACGTCGCCGGTGTGCGCGCCGGAGACTTTGGCGTGACAATCCTGACCGCCGACCGGGATCGGGCCGCCGACGCTCGCGAGCTTCGCCACCAGAGTGGCGGGCGGGCAGATCGCCAGCTCGACCTTCGCCGCGAGATCGGCGCCGTAGCCGGCGATCATCGCTTCGAATTCGGCGACCGAGGCGGCGAGCCCGTTCATCTTCCAGTTTCCGGCGACGAGCGGCTTCATGGCGTTCTCCTCTGATCTCGGCGGTGGCGAGCGCCCGTCTTGCGGGCGCGGTTTCGCGGCAAGCGGTAGCATTTCCGGGGAAGCGCCGTAAACGGGGCGTCGCGTCGCCCTTCGCCGGGTGGGGTTGTTACGGAGGACGGCCCCCGGACCGGACGTCGCCGATCGCACCTTGCCTCGGCCGAGGTCCGTTCCTATGATCCGCGCCGCCCGCGCCGGGGGTGGTCCCGGCGGTTCGAACACGCATTCACGGGACCTTCGCCCCCCATGCTCGACGTTCTGCGCCGCGGCGCCTCCACCTGGATCTCCAAGCTGCTCCTCGGCCTGCTCATCGTCTCGTTCGGCGTCTGGGGCATCGCCGACGTCTTCCGCGGGTTCGGATCGAACACCGCCTATCACGTCGGCGCGCACGAGATCGGGGTGATCGCCCTCGATCAGGACTATCAGCGCGAGCTGAGCCAGATCTCCCGCCGGATCGGCCGCCCCTTCAACAAGGAGGAGGCGCTGAAGACCGGCACGTCGCAGCAGATCCTGTCGAAGATCGTCACCGACGCCACCATCGTCGAGGCGGCGCGGCTGCAGGGCCTGGCGATCCCGGACGAGACGATCCGCGAAGCGATCCTCAAGGACGATTCGTTCAAGGGGCCGAACGGCGCCTTCGACCGCAACCGCTTCGTCGAGCTGCTGCGTTCGAACGGCTGGAACGAGGACATGTACGTGATGCGCCGGCGCACCGACATGATCCGCGCGCAGCTGCTCGACGGCCTCTCCGGCGGCCAGCCCGCGCCGAAGGCGATGGTCGAGGCGCTCGAGCAATATCGCAACGAGACCCGCAAGGTCCGCTGGGCGATCCTGACCGGGGCGAGCCTCGGCGATCTCGGCGCGCCGGACGAAGCCGATCTCCAGAAATTCTTCGCCGAGCGCGCTCGCGCCTTCCGCGCGCCGGAGCGGCGCACCGTCGCCGCGCTGATCCTCGATCCGGCGGCGATCGCGCGGCCCGGCGACGTCACCGACGACGACGCCAAGGCCGAGTACGACGCCCGCAAGTCCGCCTTCGTCGTGCCCGAGCAACGCCGCGTGCTGCAGATCTCGATCGTCGACACGGCGGCCGGCGCCAAGGCGCTCGACGACCTGAAGGCCGGCAAGAGCTTCGAGGCGGTCGCCGAGGACCTCGGACAGAAGGCCGCCGACATCGACCTCGGCCTGATGGCCAAATCCGCCTTCGTCGACCCGAAGATCGCCGAGGCCGCCTTCGCCCTCCCCGCGGTCGGCGACGTCTCGCCGATCGTCGACGGCCGGTTCGGCAAGGCGCTGCTGAAGCTCGCCGAGATCGCGCCCGGCGCGACGAAGAGCTTCGCCGAGGTCGCGCCCGAGCTGAAGAAGGAGATCGCGGCCAAGCGCGCCGAAGGCGATCTCCTGTCCCGTCACGACCAGATCGAAGACGCCCTCGCCGGCGGCGCCAAGCTCGACGAAATCGCCAAGCGGCTGTCGATGAAGCTCACCGAGCTCACCGCGATCGATCGCGAAGGCCGCCTCGCAGACGGCTCGAAGCCTGCCGACATCGCCAAATACGACGATCTCGTCAAAGGCGCCTACGAGAGCGACGTCGGCGTCGAGAACGATCCGATCGACCTCGGCGGCAAGGGCTTCATGTGGTACGCCGTGACCGCCATCGACCCGGCGCACGATCAGACGCTCGCCCAGGTCCACGACCGCGCTCTCGCCGCCTGGAAGGCGGAAGAGACCGCCAAGCGGCTCGCCGAAAAGGCCAAGGCGCTGACCGAACGCCTCGGCAAGGGCGAGGACTTCGACGAGGTCGCCAAGTCGGCCGGGCTCGACGTGAAGACCTCCGACGCCTTCAAGCGCGGCGAGAAGGCCGAAGGTCTCCCCGCCGCGGCGGTGACGGCGGCCTTCACGGGCCCCGAGGGCTTCGTCACGACCGCCGCCTCGGACGCCGGCGACACCGTGCTCCTGAAGGTCGAGGACGTGACGCCGCCGGCCTTCTTCGCCGAGAGCGAGGAGGCCAAGGCGGCGGCGGCGCAGCTCGGCGGTTCGGTCCGCAACTCGCTGCTCGAGACCTGGCTCGGCCTCGCCACCAAGGACATCGGCGTCACCGCCAATCGCGCCGTGATCGACCGCGTCACCGGCAAGGCCCGCGACTGAGGAAGACCCATGCGCATCGAACCGTCGCTCGAAGACTTTTCCCGCCTCTACGACGCGGGGAGCCCGACGGTCGTCTGGACGACGCTGGTCGGCGATCTGGAGACCCCGGTCTCCGCCTATATGAAGATCGCCGCGACGCGCGATCACTGCATCCTGCTCGAGTCGGTCGAGGGCGGGGCCGTGCGCGGCCGTTATTCGATGATCGCCTTCGATCCCGATCTCGTCTTCCGGGCGCGTGGCGAGGCGGGTGAGATCAACCGACGCTTCGCCGTCGATCGCGCCGCCTTCGAGCCGGTCGCCGGACGCTCGCTCGACACGATCCGCGCCCTCGTCCACGAAAACGAGTTCCCGTTGCCCGAGGGGCTCCCGCCGACCTCGGCGGGCATGTTCGGCTATCTCGGCTACGACATGGTCCGCCAGATGGAGGAGATCGGCGAACCGAACCCGGACGTGCTCGGCCTGCCCGACGCGATCCTGGTCCGGCCGCGCATCGAACTCGTCTTCGACGCGGTCAAGGACGAGATCTGGGTCGTCACCCGCGTCCATCCGGAGGCCGGCGTCACGGCCGCGCAGGCCCACGCCCGCGCCGTCGAGCGGATCACCGCGACCGTCGACGCGCTCGACCGGCCGATCGACAAGGCGGCCTACGAGGTCGGCGACCTCGCGCTCGACGTGCCGATGGTCTCCAACACCACGGCCGACGAATATGGCGCCATGGTCGAGCGCTCGAAGGAATACATCAAGGCGGGCGACATCTTCCAGGTGGTGTTGTCGCAGCGCTTCGAGGCCCCCTTCGCGCTTCCTCCCTTCGCGCTCTATCGGGCGCTGCGCCGGGTCAATCCCGCGCCCTTCCTCTATTTCCTCGACTTCGGCGACTTCTCGGTCGCCGGCTCGTCGCCGGAGATTCTGGTGCGGGTGCGCGACGGCGAGGTCACCATCCGCCCGATCGCCGGAACGCGGCCCCGCGGAAAGACCCCGAGCGAGGACAAGGCCAACGCGAGCGACCTGCTGGCCGATCCGAAGGAGCTCTCCGAGCACCTGATGCTGCTCGACCTCGGCCGCAACGACGTCGGCCGGGTCGCCGAGATCGGCACCGTGACGGTCACCGACAAGTTCTTCCTCGAGTACTATTCTCAGGTGATGCACATCGTCTCGAACGTGGTCGGCCGGCTCGACGCCTCGCACGACGCGCTCGACGCCCTCGCCGCCGGCTTCCCGGCCGGCACCGTCTCGGGCGCGCCGAAGGTGCGCGCCATGGAGATCATCGACGAGCTCGAGAAGGAGAAGCGCGGCCTCTACGCCGGTTGCGTCGGCTATTTCTCGGCCGACGGCGCGATGGACACCTGCATCGCGCTCCGCACCGCGATCGTCAAGGACGGCAAGATGTACGTCCAGGCCGGCGCCGGCATCGTCGCCGACAGCGTCCCCGCCTCCGAACAGGCCGAATGCGTCAACAAGGCCAAGGCCTTGTTCCGCGCGGCCGAGGAAGCCGTGCGCTTCGCCCACGGGGCCGAACGGGGCCAGTGAGCGGCCGACGTCGCGGCGCTCACTCCGTCGCGTCGATTTCGACGCGCCACGTGAGCGTCGACGTCACGCCGTCGCCCCAGAAGCCGCCTTCGATCGGCATGGTTCCGGCCTGATCCGGAGCGGCGGCGAGCGCGACGTGGCCGTCCTCGACGTCGAGCCCGTGGGTCGGGTCGAAGCCGCGCCAGCCGACGCCGTCGATCCACACCTCCGGCCAGGCATGGAGATGGCGCGCCCCGTCGGCGGTCTCGGCGCGGGCCTGATAGCCGCTGACGAAGCGGGCGGAAAACCCGAGGCTGCGCGCCGCCGCGATGAACAGCACCGCCGTGTCGCGACAGGCTCCCGCGGCGCTCGCCAGCGTCACCTCCGGCGGCTGGGCGGAGCCGCCGCCGCGGATGTGATGGCGCGTGCGCTCGAACAGAGTGCGGTTGAGGAGCCGGAGGAACGGCCCGACGCGGCCATCGGCCTTCGCCGCGATCTCGCCCGCGAAGGCGCGGACCGAGGCGTCGACAGGCGGCCCGACGACCTCCCCTCCCCCGTTCGAAACGAGCCCGTTCGAAAAGACCGCCTCGTCGCCGGTCCAAGACGGCGGCGCGACGGTGTCGAGGACGAAGCCGCTGTCGATCCGGAAGACATCGGTCTCGCCGGCGAATTCGAGCGTCGTGACGGAATTGCCGAAGGCGTCCCGCGCCTCGACGATCTCGATCGGTTCGGGTTCGACGATCAGGCGGCGCTCGAGGACCGTCGCGCCGTCGCCGCGCGGCGTGAGGCGCAGGCGATGCCGGCCGAGCCGGACCGGCGCGGAATAGCGATAGAGAGTTTCGTGGCGCACCGAAAAACGCATGTCGCCGCTCCCGGCCGAGACGTCGCGTCTTTCCTACACGTCGCGACGGTTTCGCGCGTCCCGGAAGTCCCCGATCGCATTTCGGCGGAGGCGGAAGCGACGCCGGCCCGGCGTTCGGGACGACAGGGATCAGCGGGCCGTCTTCGCCGCGCAGGCCGTCGCCGCCCGATCGGCGAGGTCGGGAAGGCGTCGACGCGCGAGCCATACGGCGAGAGGCATCCTCGCCACGTCGGGGCGAGGGCGGACGCCCGCGCAAGGGTCGAGCCCATGATCGAGAAGAAGGGTCATGGATTCGGATTCCTCGGCGTGCCGCTTCCGCTCACTCGAGTCGGCCCTGGCTCGACGGATCGCCAGATCCTCCTGAGACCCGGACGCTTCGCGAAGCACGCGCACGCTCGAGTCGGCGATATGGGATTGTTGGGCGAGGCCGTCCATGACGGTCTCGCCGTGACCGTCGACGGCGTTCGGCAGGGCGCCGTGCGCGAGTAGAACACGTAGCTGCCCGGGACCACCGTACCTTCCGGCCAGAACGATCGGCAGATCCCCTCGTCGATCCTGTCGATTCGGATCTCCGCCACCGTCGAGAACGACCTCGATCATGGAAGGTCGCACGGATTCCCCGTGCAGCCCGGCCAACGTGACGGTGAAGGGCGTATGGCCTTCCAGGATGTGATCGTCGGCGGACCGAGCGTTCGGATCCAGGCCGATCGCCAACTCGAATTTCAAAACCCCTTCGGTGCCGGTCATCGACAGCGCGTCGATCCACCGCCCTTCCGCCGGACCGATCCGGAGGATCGTGCGCGCCCACAATTTCGCCACGTCGACGTCATGCGGCCAGCGCACCGAGGCTTCGTCATATGCGAAGAGAAGCGCGACCGACAACGCGATGGTCAAAATCACCGCCATGCCGATCCGAACGGCGATATGCGCCACCATCCAAAGAGGATTATACTTCATGGTGCTCGCATTCCCCGATATCTTCTGATCCATATCAATCTATTTTTATTTCCGTAAGGCCAATCATTAAAGACGATCATGTCATCAAAAGCGCTCACAGTCCTCGGCTCGCCAAATTCAAAACCGACGAATACGGCCACATGCCCAGCATAACTCTCGCCTCGCCGTTGCACGGCAACGAGATCGCCAATCGCCGGCGAGCCTTCGACGATGTCCCATCCTTCCACGCGAAATCCCGGATCGGCCCATTGTCCCGCCAGGACCGGATACCTGGGAGCGCCCGCCCCGAACCAATTGTAGAGAACACCGCCATTGGCCAGCGGCGGATCGGCCTCGACGCTCTTCAGCACATCGTAGACGAACAGATTGCACTTGTTGGAGCCCGCCGGGTAGTTGTCCTTGGCGACGCTCTGCGCCCAGTCCGTCGACCCGACCGCCTCCACCGCCTTCTCGGCGATCGTCAGACGCGCTCGATCGATCTCGGCGTGCGAGATCTCGAGGCCGGAAGAGGCTCGCGCGTAGGCGTTGGCCAGACGCTCGTCGGCGGCGTCGATCCGCCGCTGCAGCTCGGCGCGGAACTCGGGCGAGGGCTCGCCGGAGCCGTCGGCGAGGCGGATGCGCTGCGGCCGCGTCGGCGTCTCGTCGAGCGTGTCGCCGACGTCGGCGACGAGACCGTCGGTCCATCGTCCGCCGCCCGTGCGGCCGGCGGGAACGCGGGGTTGGTCGGGGTTCCACACCCGGGCTTCGAGCGCCGCGGCCCGGCGAAGCGCCTCGGCGAGACGATACGCAGAGGCGTCGAGGCGGCGGGCGGCCCGCTCGGCCCGGAGCGCGGCCGGTGTGGGAAAGAGAGACGGCGAAGACGGCATGGCGATCACTCCCTGAGAAACACGATCGCACAACCATCGCACGAAACTCAATGATAGGATTATTTTCCTACACACCCCCGACACGTCCCTCCTCCTCGCCGCATCGGCGTGACAAAGCGGTTCCGCCCCGCTATCTGTGACGGCACGTTCGCGGAAGGGTCGTTTCCCATGTTTCTCGTCGTCGACAACTACGACAGCTTCACCTGGAACCTCGTCCACCTGATCGGGTCGCAGGGCGTCGAGCTGAAGGTGGTGCGCAACGACAAGATGACCGTCGACGAGATCGCCGCGCTCGATCCGGAGGGCGTCATCCTGTCGCCCGGCCCCTGCACGCCGACCGAAGCCGGCATCTGCCTCGAGACGATCGAGCGGCTCGGATCGCGCATGCCGATCTTCGGCGTCTGCCTCGGCCATCAGGCGATCGGCCAGGCCTACGGCGGCAAGGTGATCCGCGCGCCGCATCTGATGCACGGCAAGACCAGCGTCATCCATCACGACGGCCGCGGCGTCTTCCGCGGCCTCAACGACGACTTCACCGGCGCCCGCTACCATTCGCTGGTGGTCGAACGGTCGAGCCTGCCGGATTGCCTCCTCCCGGTCGCCTCCTCCGACGACGGGCTGATCATGGGGATGATGCACGCCGTCGATCCCGTCCACGGCGTGCAGTTCCACCCCGAGTCGATCGCCTCGGAGAACGGCGCCAATCTCGTCCGCAACTTCCTGGAGATCGCCCGCGACTTCAACGATCGTCGCCGCGACCGCCGCGCCGCCTGACATTCCCGGAGTTCCCCATGACCGACTTGAAGGCCCTCATCGCCAAGGTCGCCACCGGCGCCTCGCTCTCCCGCGCCGAAGCCCGCACCGCCTTCGACGTGATGATGTCGGGCGCGGCGACCCCGGCGCAGATCGGCGGCTTCCTGATGGCGCTGCGCGTGCGCGGCGAGAGCGTCGAGGAGATCGCCGGCGCGGTCGAGGTGATGCGCGAGAAGATGCTCCGGGTCGAAGCACCGGCCGAGGCGATCGACATCGTCGGCACCGGCGGCGACGGCTCGGGCTCGTGGAACGTCTCGACCGCGTCGGCCTTCGTCACCGCCGCCTGCGGCGTGCCGGTCGCCAAGCACGGCAACCGGGCGCTCTCCTCGAAGTCGGGCGCGGCCGACGTCCTGATGGCGCTCGGCGTCAAGATCGACGTCGCGCCGGAGAAGATCGCCGAATGCATCCGCGAGACCGGCGTCGGCTTCATGTTCGCGCCGGCCCATCATGCCGCGATGAAGCACGTCGGCCCGGCCCGCGTCGAACTCGGCACCCGCACCGCCTTCAACCTGCTCGGACCGCTGTCCAATCCGGCCGGCGTCAAGCGCCAGATGACCGGCGTCTTCGCCCGCGCCTGGGTCGAACCGATCGCCCAGGCGCTCGCCGCGCTCGGCGCGCAGGCCGCCTGGGTGGTCAACGGCTCCGACGGGCTCGACGAGATCACCGTGACCGGCGAGACCCACGTCGCCGAACTGAAGGACGGCAGGATCGCCACCTTCGTCGTCACGCCGGAGAGCGTCGGCCTGCCGCGCCACCCCGGCGAGGCGCTGAAGGGCGGCGACGCCGCCCACAATGCGAGCGCCCTGCGCGCCCTGCTCGAGGGCCGCGACGGCGCCTATCGCGACATCGTGCTGATGAATGCCGGCGCCGCGCTGGTGGTCGCGGGCAAGGCGACGACGCTCGCCGAAGGCGTCCGACGCTCCGCCCAGGCGATCGACGACGGTTCGGCCCGCGCCCGTCTCGACGCCCTGATCCTCGTCTCCAACGCCTGAGCGCCGATGTCCGACATTCTCAAGCGCATCGAGATCTACAAGCGCGAAGAGATCGCCGCCGCCAAGGCGAAGGTCTCGGAAGCCGAACTGCGCGCCCGCATCGCCGATGTCGAGGCCCCGCGCGGTTTCCTCGCCGCGCTCCGGGCGAAGAAGGCGGCGGGCCTGCGCGGCCTCATCGCCGAGATCAAGAAGGCGAGCCCGTCGAAGGGCCTGATCCGCGCCGACTTCGATCCGCCGTCGCTGGCGGAAGCCTACGAGGCCGGCGGAGCCGCCTGTCTCTCGGTCTTGACCGACGCGCCGTCGTTCCAGGGCGCGCCCGAGTTCCTCACCGCCGCGCGCGCCGCCGTGTCGCTGCCCGCGCTGCGCAAGGACTTCCTGTTCGAGCCCTATCAGGTCCTGGAGGCGCGCGCCTGGGGCGCGGACTGCATCCTGATCATCATGGCCTCGCTCGACGACGACGAGGCGAAGGCGCTCGAAGACGCCGCCTTCGCCCTCGGCATGGACGTGCTGGTCGAGGTCCACGACGAGGCCGAGACGGAACGGGCCTTGCGCCTCGCCTCGCCGATGATCGGCGTCAACAACCGCAATCTGAAGACATTCGAAGTGTCGCTCGCCACCTCCGAACGGCTGGCCGCGATGATCCCCGACGATCGCCTGCTCGTCGGCGAAAGCGGCGTCTTCACCAGCGACGACTGCGCGCGACTGGAGCGGGTCGGCATTTCGACCTTCCTGGTCGGCGAGAGCCTGATGCGGCAGGCCGACGTCGCCGCCGCGACGCGGACGCTCCTCGCCCGCGCCTGACCTCGTTTCGGGAAGAAGCCCCATGCCCGACGCTCCGAAGCTGACCCACATCGACGCCTCCGGCGCGGCCCACATGGTCGACGTCGGCGACAAGGCCGCGACGACGCGCACCGCGGTCGCCGAAGGCGCGGTGACGATGAAGCCGGAGACGCTCGAACTGATCCTCTCGGGCCAGGCGAAGAAGGGCGACGTGCTCGCCACCGCCCGCATCGCCGGCATCATGGCGGCGAAGAAGACGCACGAACTGATCCCGCTCTGCCATCCGCTGCTCTTGACCAAGGTCACGGTCGACATCGAGCCGGACGCTACCCTTCCCGGCCTGCGCGTCGTCGCGCTCGCCCGCGTCACCGGTCAGACCGGCGTCGAGATGGAGGCCCTGACCGCCGTGTCGGTCGCCTGTCTCACCATCTACGACATGGCCAAGGCGGTCGATCGCGGCATGACGATCGGCGCGGTGCGGCTTCTCGAGAAGTCCGGCGGCAAGTCGGGCGAATGGAAGGCGGAGTGACGACATGGCCCTGACCCCGGTCGAAGAGGCGATCGCCAGCGTGCTCGAGGGCGTCCGCCCGGTCGGGATCGAACGAGTGCCGTTGGCGCAGGCCGACGGCCGCGTCCTCGCCGAGGATCTCCCGGCGAAACGCACCCAGCCGCCCTTCGCCGCCGCCGCCATGGACGGCTGGGCGCTCGCCGCCGAGGACGCGAAAGAGCCGGGCGCGCGGCTGCGCATCGTCGGCGAAGCCGCCGCCGGCCACGCCTTCGAAGGCGCGCTCGGACGCGGCGAGGCGGTCCGCATCTTCACCGGCGCGCCGATGCCGGCCGGCGCCGATGCCGTCGAGATGCAGGAGAGCGCGACGCGCGACGGCGACACGGTCGTCCTCGGGGCGGCGGTCCGAGCGGGCCGCCACGTCCGCGCCGCCGGCGTCGACTTCCACGAGGGCGAGGTCGGGCTGACGGCCGGAACTCGGCTCGGCTGGACCAATCTCGGCCTCGTCGCCTCGATGAACCACGCCACGGTGCCGGTCCGGCGACGCCCGCGCATCGCCTATCTCGCCACCGGCGACGAACTGGTCCGCCCCGGTGAGACGCTGCGGGGCGATCAGATCGTCGCCTCGAACGGCTATGCGCTGGCCGCCCAGATCGCCGCCGCCGGCGGCGAGGCGATCGACCTCGGCATCGCGCCGGACGACCTGGAGGCGACCCGCGCCGCGGTGCGCGCCGGGTTCGAGGCCGACGTCGACGCGCTGGTGACGCTCGGCGGGGCGTCCGTCGGCGATCACGACGTCGTCCATCGGGCGCTCGGCGCGGAGGGCGTCGAATTCGCCTTCTGGAAGATCGCGATGCGGCCCGGCAAACCGTTGATGCACGGCCGGCGCGGCGCGACCCGCGTGCTCGGCCTGCCCGGCAATCCGGCCGCTTCGCTGGTCTGCGGCGTCGTCTACGTGATGCCGCTGGTCCGCGCCCTCGCCGGTCTCGCCGAACCGGTCGCCGCCGCCACCGTGGCGCCGCTCGCCGCCGCCCTGCCGCCGAACGACCAGCGCCGCGACTATCTGCGCGGCCGCCTCGTCGCCGGCGCCGACGGACGTCTCGCCGCGATGCCCGCCGACAGCCAGGATTCCTCCCTGTTGACCCGGTTCTCGACGGCGAATGTCTTGATCCTCAGGCCGCCCTTCGCGCCGCAGGCTTCCGCCGGCGACCTCGTCACGGTGTTGCCGCTCGTCTGACGGGCGGAACGTTCTCGTTTCCCCCTTGCGGAACATCCACAGAACGCGTAGTTTTTGGTTCGTGGTTTGTACACGTCGACGAGTCGCGGTCGAAGGTCGCGATCAGGCGTTCGACGTGAGGGTATTTCGTCGGCTCGAGATCGGCGCGGCTGTCCGCGGGCTCGGGACGAATCGAATGCAACACGTTCAATCGGCCGGACGACCAGACGTCGCGGCCGTCGGGGGTCGGGGTCATGTTGACGCGCAAGCAGTTCGAACTTCTGATGTTCATTCACGAACGTCTGAAGGAAGACGGCGTGCCGCCGTCCTTCGACGAAATGAAGGACGCGCTCGACCTCAGGTCGAAGTCCGGCATCCACCGGTTGATCACCGCGCTCGAGGAGCGCGGGTTCATTCGCCGGCTTCCCAATCGGGCGCGCGCGCTCGAAGTGGTCCGCCTGCCGGATTCGGTCGCCCCTGGCCTCGCCAGTCCGACCCGCGCCGGCGCTCCGTCGAAGGGCTTCACTCCGTCGGTGATCCAGGGCGACCTCGGCAAGCCGCGCCCGACCGCCGCCGCCGGCGGCGCGGAGGACGCCATGGCCGAAGTGGTCTCGATCCCCGTGATGGGCCGGATCGCCGCCGGCACGCCGATCTCGGCGATCCAGACCTATACCCACGCCATTCCCGTCCCCTTCGATCTGATCGGCGGCGGCGAGCATTTCGCGCTCGAGGTGCGCGGCGATTCGATGATCGACGCCGGCATCCTCGACGGCGACACGGTGCTGATCAAACGCTCCGAAAGCGCCGACTCGGGCGACATCGTCGTCGCTCTCGTCGACGAGGAGGAGGCGACCTTGAAGCGCCTCCGCAAGCGCGGCGCGTCGATCGCCCTGGAGGCGGCCAATCCGGCCTATGAGACCCGGATCTTCGGTCCGGACCGGGTCAAGGTGCAGGGACGGCTCGTCGGTCTGATCCGGCGCTACTGATCCGGCTCTCCTGATCCGACGCTAACGAGCGGACGCTCCGGATCCGACGTCGAGGAGCGCCGGCCGACGCACGCTCCCGGCGCGGTTCGGCGGTGCGACCGGCGGACCGGGTTCGGCCGGGTCGTCGGCTCCGTCCGACGCATCGGGCTCTGCCGGATCGACCGGATCGAGAACGACGGGTCCGGCCTCCGCGGCGAGTTTGGCGGCGAGCGGGTCGGCGGGCGACCAGGACCGACGACCGGGCGGCAGGCTCGCGGTTTCGATGAAGTCCAGACGGCGAACGCGCGGCAGGATCGGCGGCGGCGGGTTCGGCGCGGCGCGCGCGACGGCGGGATCTCCCGGCGCGACGCTCCGAACGTCGGCGGAAGGCGCCGCGGAGAACGTGTTCGGCGACGACGATCTTCCGACGTCGCCAGGGTCGCCGTTCGAGGAACCGAGGGCCGTGCGCCCCGACGCCGATGCGGCGATGCGCGGCCGAGATGCCGATCCGGCGACCTCGCCTCCTCCGGCGCTCGACGCCGAAGACGACCCGGCGGCGCGCGGCTGAAAAATCGCGACGGCGGCGTCGGAGCCATCGGCGCCCCTCGGTTCGACGCCGGCGGGTTCGTCGTCGCGGGTCGGATCGACCGGATCGAAGCGAGGTCCGGGGCGAAGGCGCTCGACCGCCGCCTCGGCTCCGGCGGCGGCGCTCTCGGAGGGCGGAGCGACGGGCGCGCGGATCGTCAACGCCGTCGCGCCGGTCGCCGCCTGACGCGGACGATCGACGACGGTCGCGGTCTCGGCGCAGGCCGGCGGCGCGGCGAGCCGCGAGACGATCACGTCGGCCGTCGCGCAATCCTCGGCGAAGCCCGCGAGATCGCGGACGACGGCGACGGCGAGCGGCGCGATGCCGCGCCTTTCGTCGCCGTCGCGGCGATAGGCGCAGCCGAGACGATCGCAACGCCATCCGCTCGCGAGCCCGGCGTCGGTCGGCGATCGCCCGTCGGCGTCGGCGGCGAGCCAGATCGCCACGTCGAAGCGATCGTTGCGGTCGGCGAGAACGTGCAGACGTCCATCGTCGCCCCGCACCGCGACCGGCGAGCCGTGCCGGCCGACGAGCACGTCGGGGCGCGGTCCGAGCACCGCGAGGACGATCGAGAGGACCGCCGGGACGAGGCCGAAGAGACGGATCCGCGACCGCCACAACGACAACCACAACACCGCGACGACGCCGAACGGCATGGCGAGCGGGTGCGGCGCGCCGACGAGGCCGGCGCCGCCGGGCAGCGCCGAGGTCCAGCGGCCGACGGCGACCATGAAGTCGATGCCGAGCCCCATCGCGGCGAGCGGCAGATCGTCGAGGCCGAAGGGCATGGCGAGCGCGGCGACGACCGCCGCCGGCATCACCAGGAGCCCGACCACCGGCAGCACGATCATGTTGGCGAGGATCGAATAGGGCGCGCCGCGATAGAACACGCCGACGATCACCGGCGCGGTGGCGAGCCCGGCGACGAGCGAGGAGAAGGCGAGCCCTTCGGCGTGACGCCACGCGGCGACGAGGCCGTGGGCGAGCGGCCCCTCGTCCTTGCGCGGCGGCGGACGGGCGGCGACGCGCAACTGCCAGAGATCCCAGGAGGCGACGAGCGCGATCACCGCCAGGAACGACATCCGGAAGCTCGGCTCCATCGCCGCTTCCGGATCGACCAGGAGGATCGCCATCGCCGCCACCGCGACCGTGTGCATGGTGATCGCCGGGCGATCGACCAGCACCGCGATCAGCGCGACGCTCAACATCAGATGGGAGCGGACCGCCGCCACCTGCAGGCCGGAGAGCAGCAGATAGATCGTCGCGGCGAGGAGCGCCGCGACCGCCACCCATTTCTTCGCCGAGCGATGCAGCCCGAAGCCGGGGATCGCGACGAAGAGCAGGCGCAGCGCCGCCATGACGCCGCCGGCGACGAGGCTCATGTGCAGACCGGAGATCGATACGATGTGGGTGAGGCCGGAGGCGCGCAGCGGCTCGGCCGTCGCCTCGGGGATGGCGCGCTGCTCGCCGACCATCAGCGCCGCGCCGATCGCCCCGGTCCCGCCGGGCAGCGCCGCGCGGACCCGGTCGGCGACGGCGTGGCGCAGCGCGCCGACCGGCGCGAGCGCCCGGTCGAGGAGCGAGGGCGGCCCGAGGTCGATCGGATGGGCGCGGCCGAGCACGTAGCCCGAAGCGCCGCGGCCGTCGAACCAGGCGCGGCGCGCGAAGTCGTAGCCATCCGGCAGGACCGGCCCTTCCGGCGGCTTCAACCGCGCCTTGAAGGCGATCGCGTCGCCGACCGCCGGGGCGGACCGGCCGGCGGGCAGGGTCGCGGCGATCTGGGTGGGGATCGCTTCGGCCGGCAGGCCCTTGCCCTCCATCCGCGCCACCGCGACGCCCATCCGCACGCCGCCCTTGGCGGTCGCGTCGAGGTCGTTGACGCGCCCCTCCACCGCGACGGTGCGCTCGCGGTCGAGCCGAGGCGCGGCGACGAGATGGGCCCCGAGCGCCGCCACGGCCGCGCCGAGGAGGACGGTCGCGACGACGATCGCGACGAGCGCCCGCGCCCCTCGCCGTCGCCGGACGATCGCGAAGGCCAGCGCCGCGAGCGCCGCGGCGTAGAGCGCCGGCGGCCACGGCTCGTGCGGCAGCGAGAACCACGCCGAGACGCCGCCGGCGAAGACGGCGGCGAGCAGCGGCGGCCCGGCGCCGCCTTCGAGATCGTCGTTCGCACCGTCGACGAGGCGGCGGGCGATCTCGGCGAGACGCATCGACGATACGGCCGGAGGAACGGCGGGGAGATCGCGCCGCGCCGCCTCGACCGCCGGTTCGAGGCGGAGATCGGAGAAATCCGCCGTCTCCTTCGACATCGCGTGGCCGACCCCGTTCGCTTTCCGCCCGCATCATGCTACACGAACCGCCGTTCGTCGCCATCGCCCCGTCCGAGCGACGCCCCCCTCCCGAAAGTCCGATCGGAACCAGATCCATGGCCGAGACCGTCGTCACGCGATTCGCCCCCTCCCCCACCGGCTACCTGCACATCGGCGGCGCCCGCACCGCCCTGTTCAATTGGCTGTGGGCGCGGCACACCGGCGGCAAGATGCTGCTGCGGATCGAGGACACGGACCGGGAACGCTCGACCGACGCGGCGATCGACGCCATCCTCGACGGCCTGCGCTGGCTCGGCCTGGAAGGCGAAGGCGAGCCGCTGTTCCAGTTCGTCCGCGCCAGCCGCCACGCCGAGGTGGCGCACGAGCTGCTCGCCCGCGGCGCGGCCTACAAGTGCTTCGCCACCCAGGCCGAACTCGAGGAGATGCGCGAGACCGCGATGAAGGAAGGCCGTCCGCCGCGCTACGACGGCCGCTGGCGCGACCGCGATCCGGCAGAAGCGCCCGCCGGCGCGCCTTACGTCCTGCGCCTGAAGACGCCGCAGACCGGCGAGACGGTGGTCGACGATCTCGTCCAGGGCCGCGTCACCTTCCGCAACGACGTGCTCGACGACTTCATCCTGCTGCGCTCCGACGGCACCCCGACCTACATGCTGGCGGTCGTCGTCGACGATCACGACATGGGCGTCACCCACGTCATCCGCGGCGACGATCACCTGACCAATGCGGCGCGCCAGACGCACATCTATCGTTCGATGGACTGGACCGTGCCGGCCTGGGCGCACATCCCGCTGATTCACGGCGCCGACGGCGCCAAGCTCTCCAAGCGGCACGGCGCGCTCGGCGTCGACGCCTATCGCGCGCTGGGCTATCTGCCCGAGGCGCTGAAGAACTATCTCGCCCGCCTCGGCTGGAGCCACGGCGACGACGAGTTCTTCTCGATGGCGCAGGCGGTCGAGTGGTTCGACGTCGCCGACGTCAACAAGGGCGCTGCGCGATTCGACTTCGCCAAGCTCGAGAACCTCAACGGTCAGTGGATGCGGGCGATGGACGACGACGCGCTCTTCGCCGCCTTCCTCGACTTCCTGCCGCACACCGACGAGGGGCGCGCGCTCGCCGAAAAGCTCGACGATCGGCTGCGCGCCCAGCTGCGCGCCGCCGTGCCGGGCCTCAAGGAACGCGCCAAGACGCTGGTCGAACTGCTCGACGGCTGCCGCTTCGTCCACGCCGCCCGCCCCCTGCCGATGGAGGAGAAGGCGCAGGCCCTGCTCGACGCGGCCGGGCTCGGCGTGCTCGCCGCGCTCGCGCCGCGGCTCGCCTCGCTCGACGCCTGGTCGGCGGAGACGACCGAAGCCGTGGTCCGCGCCTATGCCGAAGAGGCGGGGCTCAAGCTCGGCAAGGCGGCGCAGCCCCTGCGGGCGGCGCTGACCGGCCGCACCACCTCGCCGGGCATCTTCGACGTGCTGGCGGTCATCGGCCGCGACGAGACGCTGGCGCGCCTCGCCGATCGCATCGGGGGCTGACCCCGACGCCACATCTTCGCCCGATTCGGGCGAATCGCGCCTCCGCGACGTCGGCCGACCGGCCGCGTCGCGACGCTTTGCCGATGCCCGCCAAGGCCTTGGATTGACTTTTCTTTGGGCGGAATCGCGGTTGCCTCATCAATAGGAAGTGCTTGTCGGCCCGGCTCGAATGGGCTACGGCTCCTTCCCGGACGCACGGACCGAGACAAATCGTCTCGCCCCTTCCGCCGCTTCGACTGAACCGGTTGGAAAGTCACGTGCCATTGGGTCGATCTTCCGCGTTCGGGGGTACCTGCATGAGCGACAAGTCCGCTACTCTCGCCTTGGGCGACAAGACCATTTCGATGTCGGTGCGCTCCGGCACGATCGGTCCCGACGTCATCGACATCACGAAGCTCTATGGTCAGACGGGTGCCTTCACCTACGACCCGGGCTTCACCTCCACCGCCTCGTGCGAGTCCAAGATCACCTACATCGACGGCGACGCCGGCATTCTCCTGCATCGCGGCTACCCGATCGACCAGCTCGCCGAACAGGGCTCGTTCCTCGAGACCTGCTATCTGCTGCTCTACGGCGACCTGCCGACCAAGACCCAGTTCGACGACTTCCAGGGCCGTGTCTATCGTCACACGATGGTGCACGAGCAGATGATGAAGTTCTTCACCGGCTACCGCCGTGACGCCCACCCGATGGCGGTCATGGTCGGCACGGTCGGCGCGCTCGCGGCCTTCTATCACGACTCCCTCGACATCTCGGATCCGCACCAGCGCATGGTCGCGTCGATCCGCATGATCTCCAAGATGCCGACCATCGCGGCGATGGCCTACAAGTACTCGATCGGTCAGCCGTTCGTGTACCCGGACAACACGCTCGACTACACGTCGAATTTCCTGAAGATGTGCTTCTCGATCCCGTGCGAGGAGTACAAGGTCAATCCGGTCCTGTCGAAGGCCCTCGACCACATCTTCATCCTGCACGCCGATCACGAGCAGAACGCCTCGACCTCGACCGTGCGTCTGGCCGGCTCCTCCGGCGCCAATCCCTTCGCCTGCATCGCGGCCGGCATCGCCTGCCTGTGGGGCCCGGCGCACGGCGGCGCCAACGAAGCGGCGCTGCAGATGCTGCAGGAGATCGGCACCGTCGATCGCATCCCGGAATACGTCCGCCGCGCCAAGGACAAGAACGATCCGTTCCGTCTGATGGGCTTCGGCCACCGGGTCTACAAGAACTACGATCCGCGCGCCAAGATCATGCAGAAGACCTGCCACGAGGTGCTCGGCGCGCTCGGCATCAAGGACGATCCGCTGCTCGACGTCGCCGTCGAACTGGAGCGGATCGCGCTGCACGACGAGTACTTCATCGAGAAGAAGCTCTACCCGAACATCGACTTCTATTCGGGCATCACCCTGAAGGCGATGGGCTTCCCGACCTCGATGTTCACCGTGCTGTTCGCGCTCGCCCGCACCGTCGGCTGGATCGCCCAGTGGAAGGAGATGATCGAGGACCCGCATCAGAAGATCGGCCGTCCGCGTCAGCTCTACACCGGCGCCCCGATGCGCGACTACGTTCCGGTCGCCAAGCGCGGCTGATCGCCCGCCTCGATCGAACCTTCGGCAAGGGCGTCCTTCGGGACGCCCTTTTCGATTCCGACGAGGTATGGGAACGCTCGACGCGCCGGATGAGCCGGACGTCCGGGTCGCTAGACGTGGCGGCGCGGCGTATCATCGGCTCTCCCCCGAGGGAGGTTCGATCATGGCCGAGATCCTGGTTCTGAACGGCCATCCGGGGCGTTCGTCCTTCTGCGCCGCGCTTGCCGCGCGCTACGCCGAGGCGGCGCGGACGGCAGGGCGTTCGGTTCGCGAAATCGCGATCGCCGATCTGCCGTTGGGCGCGTCGGCGCCCGACGGACGCGCGCCGACGCCGGACTGGGTGAGCGAGGCGCGCGCGGCGCTCACCGACTGCCGTCACTGGACGATCGTCGCGCCGATGTGGTGGGGCGGCCTGCCGTCGGCGCTCGAAGCGTTCTTCGTCGAGGCGCTCGGCGAAGGCTTCGCCTACCGCTGGCGCGACGGCGGACCGATGTGGGACGGCCTGCTTGCCGGCCGATCGGCCCGCGTCATCGTGACGATGGACACGCCGCCGTGGTTCCTGCGCTGGGTCTGGGGGCAGCCGCTGGTGAAACGGCTGAAGCGGCAGGTGCTCGGCTTCTGCGGCTTCTCGCCCGTGCGTTTCACGCTGTTCGGCCCGGTCCGGTCGTCGACGCCCGACCGGCGCGCGGCATGGCTCGCCGCCGCCGCCGATCTCGGCCGACGCGGCGTCTGAGCCGCGTCGACGCCGAACCTTGCGAAGGAGCCGCCCTTGATCGTCGTCGTTCCTGCCGGTCGGAAAGACTTCGACGCACTCCGTCGGATCGAACTCGCCGCGTTCGAAACCCTGCGCGCCGCCGGCGCGGTCGCGGGACCGGCGGCGGCCAGCAGCGACGCCGAGTTGCAACGATATCTCGACGCTGGATTGTTGTTCGCGGCCTACTACCACGAAACCCGCGACCCGATCGGCTATGGCGGCGGTTACGAAACCGGAGGTTGGCTGCACGTCGGCGAAGTCGACGTCCGTCCCGACTGGCAGCGTCGCGGCGTCGGACGTCGATTGATGGAAGCATTCATCGGCGAGGGGCTCGCACGCGAACTCCTCGGGACGACGTTGACCACCGACCGGCTCGCGCCCTTCAACGCCGCCTTCTACGCCAAGCTCGGCTTTCGACCGATCGAGGCCGACGACGCCTGCCCGGAGCATCTGAAGGCAGCGCTGGAGGTCGAGGTGGCGAAAGGGCTCGATGCCCACCGTCGCATCGCGATGGTGCTGGCACGGTGACCCTTTCCTCACCGCCGTTTCCAGGGCCGCGTCGATTGCGCCCCTCGTCGCCGATCAGTGCAGGATCTGACTGAGGAACAGCTTGGTGCGCTCGTGCTTCGGGTCGGCGAAGAAGGCGTTCGGCTCGTTCATCTCGATGATCTGGCCGGCGTCCATGAAGATCACCCGGTCGGCGACCTGACGGGCGAAGCCCATCTCGTGGGTGACGCAGAGCATGGTCATGCCCTCGTTGGCGAGCTCGACCATGGTGTCGAGCACCTCCTTGACCATCTCCGGATCGAGCGCCGAGGTCGGCTCGTCGAACAGCATGATCTTCGGATTCATGCACAGCGAGCGGGCGATCGCGACGCGCTGTTGCTGGCCGCCGGAGAGCTGGCCGGGGTACTTGCGCGCCTGCTCGGGAATGCGGACGCGCTTGAGGAACTGCATCGCCACCTCTTCGGCGTCCTTCTTGGGCATCTTCTTCACCCAGATCGGCGCCAGCGTGCAGTTCTCGAGAATGGTCAGATGCGGAAACAGGTTGAAGTGCTGGAAGACCATGCCGACGTCGCGACGGACCTCGTCGATGCGCTTCAGATCCTCGGTCAGCTCGATGCCGTCGACGACGATGCGGCCGGCCTGATGCTCCTCGAGCCGGTTGATGCAGCGGATCATCGTCGACTTGCCCGAACCCGACGGGCCGCAGATGACGATCTTTTCGCCCTTCTTCACGCGCAGGTCGACGTCCTTGAGGACGTGGAAGTCGCCGTACCACTTGTTGACGCCGAGCATCTCGACGGCGAGGCCGGCGTCGGCCGCGGAGGTGGTCGGAGCGAGCGTGGTCGCGTCGGCTGGGGTCATGCGTTCGTCCTCGAAACTCAACGTTTGTGACCGGTGGCGAGCCGGCGCTCGAGCCACATCGAATAACGGCTCATGCCGAAGCAGAAGATCCAGAAGGTCGCCGCGGCGACGAGATAGCCGGTGGTGCCCGTCGACGGCGCCGCCCAGACCGGATCGGAGCGCGACGACTGGATCATGCCGAGCAGGTCGAAGATCGAGACGATCAACACCAGCGTCGTGTCTTTGAACAACGAGATGAAGGAGTTGACGATGCCGGGGATCACCAGCTTCAGCGCCTGCGGCATGATGATCAGACCCATCGTCTGCCAATAGCCGAGGCCGAGCGCCATGGCGCCCTCGTACTGACCCTTCGGAATCGCCTGCAGGCCGCCGCGCACCGTCTCGGCGAGATAGGCGGCGGTGAAGATGGTGACGCCGATCAGCGCGCGCAGCAGTTTGTCGACGTCGACGTTGTCCGGCATGAACAGCGGCAGCATGTTGGCCGCCATGAACAGCACGGTGATCATCGGCACGCCGCGCCAGAATTCGATGAAGACCACCGACAGCGTGCGCACGATCGGCATCTTCGAACGTCGGCCGAGCGCCAACAGGATACCGAGCGGCAGCGAGCAGACGATGCCGGTCACCGCCACCACCAGAGTGACCAGGAGGCCGCCCCACATGGTGGTCTCGACCGGCTCGAGGCCGAACCAGCCGCCGCACAGCATGACATAGGCGAAGATCGGCATGCCGACGAAGAACAGAAGCGCGTTCAGTCGTTTGAACGGGATCTTCGGCAGCGCCAACGGCGCCAGCAGGCCGAAGAACACGGCGAAGACGAGGATCGCCCGCCACCGTTCCTCGGCCGGATAGCGCCCGAACAGGAACTGCTTCCAATAGGCCGTCACATAGGGCCAGCAGGCGCCGGCGGTCGGGGTGCGGCAAACGCCGCCGTCCTCTCCGGTCCACACCGCGCGAACCACGGCGAAGTCGAAGATCGACCAGATCACCGAAGCGGCGATGGCCATGCCGAGGAGCGTCAGCAACCCGTCGAAGACCGAGCCGAACAGGCGCGTGCGCACCCAACCGACCAGGCCGGTGGTGGAGATCGGCGCCGCGCGCGCCTCGGCCATTTCGGCCCGAACGAAGACGGAAGACGTGTCGATCGCGCTCATC
Organism: Hyphomicrobiales bacterium; assembly: GCA_021286855.1. Lineage (GTDB taxonomy): Bacteria > Pseudomonadota > Alphaproteobacteria > Rhizobiales > Ancalomicrobiaceae > Pinisolibacter. The sequence goes on from JAJTBO010000017.1 coordinate 44,925, forward strand.
TCACCTCTCCACGATCGCCATGCGGCGGTTGTAGGCGTTCATGACGAGAGAGGTCAGCACCGACGTCCCCAGGTAGATCGCCATCCAGATGGCGATCACCTCGATCGCCTGTCCGGACTGGTTGAGCACGATGCCGCCGGTGGAGACGAGATCGGGATAGCCGATCGCCACGGCGAGCGAAGAGTTCTTGGTCAGGTTGAGATACTGATTGGTCAGCGGCGGCACGATCACCCGCATCGCCTGCGGCACGACGACGAGGCGCAGGGTCTGGCCGTTGGTCAGCCCGAGCGAGCGCGCCGCTTCGGTCTGCCCGTGCGCCACCGCCAGGATGCCGGCGCGGACCACTTCGGCGATGAAGCTCGCGGTGTAGGTCGACAACGCCAGGGTCAGCGCGATCAGCGACGGGATCAGCTCGATGCCGCCGGTCAGGTTGAAGGTCGACTTCTTGGCCGGGATCAGCGTCAGATCGAAGCCGCCGAGGGCGAAGCCGAGGAAGGGAAGCGCCACGATCAGGCCGAGCGCCGTGCGGCCGAGCGGAAACTGAAGGCCGGTCTCGCGTTGCCGACGTCGCGCCCACCGGTCGATCAACCAGATCGCGACGAGCGCGACGATCAGCCCGACGAGAAGGCCGAGCCCGGAATGCCCGCCGAAACGGAACTCCGGCAGATAGATGCCGCGATTGTTGACGAAGACCCAGCCCGGGATCGGTTGCATCGAATTGCGTGGATGCGGCGCGAGGCCGAGCACCGCGAAATACCAGAAGAAGATCTGCAGCAGCACCGGGATGTTGCGCAGCGTCTCGACATAGGCGGTGGAGATCGCGGAGACGACGGCGTTGTGCGACAGCCGGCCGATGCCGATCAGGAAGCCGAGGATGGTGGCGACGATGACGCCGAGCACCGCGACGATGACGGTGTTGACCACGCCGACCAGGATCGCGCGCCCGTAGCTGGCGTCCTTCGGATAGGCGATCGGGGTCTGGTTGATGTCGAAGCCGGCCGTCGTCGACAGGAAGTCGAAACCCTGCGCGATGTGGCGACGTTCGAGGTTGACCGCCGTGTTGTGCACCACGCTCCAGGCCAGGGCCACGACCGCCAGCAACGTCAACGCCTGGAAGATCAGGCTGCGCCACTTCGGATCGTTGTACCAGACGACGCCCGGAGGACTGTCCGCCAAGTGTCCGACACGCTTCTCGTCCCCAACCGCCATGCTGCGCCCTTCTCGTTCACGACCGCCGACGGCGATCGAGAGGTCGTCTCGAAGAGAGGTCGACGCCCCCGCCCGAACGGGCGGAGGCGTCGCATCGGATCAGCGGATCGGCGGGGCGTACTGCAGACCGCCCTTGGTCCACAGCGCGTTGAGGCCGCGCGAGATCTTCAGCGGCGTGTTGACGCCGACGTTGCGCTCGAAGACCTCGCCGTAGTTGCCCACGGCCTTGACGATGTTGAAGGCCCAGGCGTTGGTCAGGCCGATGTCGGCGCCGAAGGAGCCGTCCTTGCCGAGCAGACGCTTGACTTCCGGGTTGTCCGACTTGGCCAGCATCTCGTCGACGTTCTTCGAGTCGACGCCGAGCTCCTCGGCCTGGACGAGCGCGAAGTAGGTCCACTTCACGACGTTGAACCAGGCGTCGTCGCCGGAGCGCACCATCGGGCCGAGCGGCTCCTTGGAGATGACCTCCGGCAGAACCATGTGCTCGTCCGGATTGACCAGCTTCAGACGCTCGGCATAGAGGCCGGAGGCGTCGGTGGTGAGCACGTCGCAGCCGCCGGTGTCGTAGGTCTTGACGACCTCGACGTCCTTCTCGAAGGAGACGAGCTTGTACTCGAGCTTGTTGGCGCGGAACCAGTCGGCGAGGTTGAGCTCGGTGGTGGTGCCGGTCTGGGTGCAGACGGTGGCGCCGTTGAGCTGCTTGGCGGAGGTGATGCCGAGCGACTTGCGGACCATGAAGCCCTGGCCGTCGTAGTACATCACGCCGGCGAACTTGCCCATCTTGGTGTCGCGCGACATCGTCCAGGTGGTGTTGCGCGAGAGCAGGTCGATCTCACCCGACTGCAGCGCGGTGAAGCGCTCCTTGGCGGACAGGGGCGTGTACTTGACCTTGCTCGGATCGCCGAAGATCGCGGCGGCCACGGCGCGGCAGAAGTCGCTGTCGAGGCCCTTCCACTCGCCCTTGCTGTCGGAGATCGAGAAGCCCGCCAGACCGGTGTTCACGCCGCACTGGAGGAAACCCTTGGCCTTCACGTCGTCGAGCGTTCCGGCGAGAGCGCCGGTCGCGGAAGCCGCCAACGCGACGCCGAAGGTCGCCGCCATCAACTTGTTCGTCATGGTACCGCCTCAGTCGTTGTCGGTCACGCGGACCTACCGCCCGTCGCGCCGCTCAGGATTGTGGGCGCAATCGACGAGACACGAGCCATCCAGGAACCCCCGAGATCGCTCCCCCCCGGTCTCGCGGTCCGCAACCTCTTGAACTAGAGTGCAACACCGCGATCGATCACGGCGGCCATCACAGACCGAAGCCGCCGGCCGGTCAAGGGGAAGATTCCGCCCAAATCCTTGTCGCAGTGCAAAAAAATGCGCCACGTCTCCGTTCCGAGAAAAATGGATCTCGCATGACCGACACTTCGAAAGCATCGTCGACCGCGCCGGCGACCCGCCTCGCCCACGCCGGCCGGGTCGAAGGCAGCCCGTTCGTCAATCCGCCGGTGATCCACGCCTCGACCGTGTTGTTCGAGAGCGTCGCCCAGATGAAGGGCAAGGCGGAGAAGCCGGCGCGCTACACCTACGGCCGACGCGGCACGCCGACGTCCGAATCCCTGGAGGGCCTGATCGCCGATCTGGAGGGCGCGGAGGGCGTGGTGTTGACGCCGTCGGGCGCCTCCGCCTGCGCGATCGGCCTGATGTCGGTGCTGGCGAGCGGCGACCATGTGCTGGTGATGGACGGCGTCTATGGGCCGACCCGCAACGCCTGCGACGGACTGCTGAAACGCTTCGGCGTCGAGACCACCTATTTCGACACCCGGATCGGCGCTGGAATCGTCGACCTCGTTCGGCCGACCACCCGCGCGGTGTTCCTGGAGAGCCCGGCCTCGCTCACCTTCGAGATGCCGGACGTGACCGCGATCACCCGGGCGCTCGACGGCCTCGGCGGAGCGCGGCCGATCGTGTTGATGGACAACACCTGGGCGACCCCCCTCTTCTACCGGCCGCTCGACCACGGCGTCGACGTGTCGATCATGGCGGCGACGAAATACGTCGTCGGACATTCCGACGCGCTGATCGGCACCCTCGCCTGCGGGCCGCGCGCCTGGGCCAAGGTGAAGACGACGCACGGTGATCTCGGCATGTTCACCGGCCCGGACGACATGTATCTGGCACTGCGTGGCGCCCGCACCATGGCGGTCCGGCTGGCGCAGCATCAGAGGAGCGCGCTGGCGATCGCCCGCTGGCTGGAGACCCGGCCGGAAGTGGCGCGGGTGCTCCATCCGGCGCTGCCGTCGCATCCCGACCACGCGATCTGGAAGCGCGACTTCACCGGCGCGTCGGGGCTCTTCTCCTTCGTCCTGAAGGCGTGCTCCTTCGAGGCGTCGGCGGCCTTCCTCGACGGGCTCGACCTGTTCGGGCTCGGCTATTCCTGGGGCGGCTACGAGAGCCTCGCGATCCTGGCCGAACCGCAGGCGATCCGCACCGCGACGCCCTGGTCGGCGGAAGGACCGCTCGTCCGTCTGCAGATCGGCCTCGAGGACACGGATGATCTCATCGCCGATCTGGCGCAGGGGCTCGATCGGATCGCGGCTCACGCCTGAGGCGATCGACGGGCGGCGAGCCAGTCGGCGAGGAGGTCGAACCACCCCGCCGGCGACGCCGCCGCCCGGGGGATCAATCGGCCGTTCCCATCGCGGGCGAAGACCGACCGCCGCGCCGCCAGTCCTTGCGCCAGCCACATCGTGAAGGCGACGCCGAGGGCGAACCCGGCGGCGACGTCGGAGGGAAAATGCGCGCCGAGCCCGATCCGGGTCAGCGCGATCGCCGCGCCGGCGGCGAAGATCGGCCCGCGCCAGCGCGGGAAGAACAGCGCCAGCACCGCCGCGCTCGCGCCCGCCGTTGTGGCGTGGCCGGAGGGAAAGGCCGCCCATTTCGAGACGAAGACCGCCGAATGGATCTGGAACACGCCGTCGCCGACCAACTGCTCCGGACGCGCCCGGCCGAACAGGTTCTTGATCAGGGAAGCAAGGAGGCCGGAACCGGCGACCGAGGCGAAGACGAAACCGAAGGCGCTTCCGACCTCGGCGAGACGAGCGCGGGCGCGCCGCGACAGTCCCGCCGGATCGATCGCGGCGAGCATCAATACCAGCACGCCGGAGCCGACCAGGATCTCGACGCCCTCACCGAACGAGGTGAGCGCGGTGAGCAGGCGATCGGCGGTGGAGCCGTCGACGATCGCCGGCTTCAGCCGCATCCACGGATCGAGCAGGCGGACCGCGGCCAGCGCGACGACGAGGCCGACCGCCAACACGACGCTCGGCCGCTCGATCGCCGGCCCCTCCAGACGAGGCCCACGGGCGGGACGAGCGACGAGACGGCGGACGCCGGCGACGAGACGCGACGCGGCCGCACGCAGGCGCGGCGCGATCGTCTCGCGAAGGAAACGGCGGTCGATCACGGTGGGGGAACCTCGTCGTGCCGGTGGCGGGCCGCCCGACCTAACACGACGGCGGCGGCTCGGTCGAGCCGTGGCGCGTTCACATGCCCGGAGGCAGCAGCGCGGCGACGGTAATCGGCGGCAGGCCGTTCGAACCCTCCTCGCCCGGCACCGGCGGCAACAGCGGCATGCGGCGGGCCGGCGCGGGCGCCCCGGCGGCAACCGGGGTCGGCGGCGGCGGCGCCGGCGTGGCGGCGATCGGCGAGACGTAGTCGGACTCGAAGCTCGACGTCGCGCCCGAGCAGCCGCCGAGCGACACGGCGGCGCCGAGGAGCGCGGAGGCGGCGAGAAGACGGAGGGCGGCGCTGGTCTCGATCACGGGAGAGAACTCCACTTCGCTGTCTCGTGAAATGGCCGAAGGGCGCATTCCGGCGCGGCGTCGGCCGCGATGAACCGCCATGAAAATTCCTTCTTCGCGTCGAGATTCCGTTAATCACCGCACCGCGTCGAGCCGCGCCGCCCTGCGATCGTCCGAACTGGTTGACGAGCCGTGAACCGGACGCGCCGGAAACACCCGAATGTGAACCATTTCCGTCACATTCCAGGGCCCTTCGATCGAAGTTGCATGAGAAATGTGTAATATGTCGCTCCGCACTTGCTTCATGTCAAAGAACCGAGGGGGAAGCTCGTGCGAGAGACGTGCCGCGCGCCGCTGCGCGGTATCATCAGCCCCTTGATTCGAGGAACATGGCCTACGAAAGGCCGGAGAGGAACGTCTCGATGTCGACCACGAGAAAGTCGGTGGCCATCGTCATCGCCGGCAGCGGCGGGACGGGCGCCATCACCGCCGGGAGCACGCTGCTCGCGACCGCCGCGCGCGACGGCCATTACGGGCTGATGACCAAGCTCTCCGGCGCACAGGTGCGCGGCGGCGAAGCGGCGGCCTTGATCGAGATCGGCCCCGAGCCGATCGAGGCTCAGCCGGACCGTTTCGACGCCCTCATCGCTCTCGACTGGGAAAACATTGACCGTTTCGCCCCCGAGATCCCGCTCGACGGCGACAGCCTCGTCTTCTCCGATCCGAAGGCCGGCGCCGTGCCGCCGGTGATCGCCGCGACCGGCGCGCGCATCGTCGAGATGCCGTTCACCGCGCTCGCCCATTCGGTCGAAGGCGGCCGCGTCAACATGGTCGGCTTCGGCGTCGCCGCGACCCTCGCCGGCCTCGACGATGACGCGATCGAGGCCGCGGTGCGCGCCCAGATCGGCGGCAAGGGCGAGAAGGCGGTCGCCGCCTCGCTCGCCGCCGCCCGGGTCGGCGAAGAGGCGCTGAACGCGCTCGGCCTCTCCTTCGCGCTGCCGATGGGCGAGAAGAAGACGCGCTGGATGTGCTCCGGCAACGACGCGGTCGGCCTCGGCGCGCTGCGCGGCGGCATCGAATTCGTCGCCGCCTATCCGATCACCCCGGCGACCGAGATCACCGAGTGGCTGGCGGTCGAGATGCAGGAGCACGGCGGCCGCGTCGTCCTCGCCGAGGACGAGATCGCCGCGATCAACATGTGCTGCGGCGCGTCCTTCGCCGGCGTGCCGACGATGACCATCACCTCCGGTCCCGGCCTCGCCCTCAAGGTCGAGACGCTGGGTCTGGCGGTCGCCGCCGAACTGCCGATGGTGGTGGTCGACGTGATGCGCGTGGGCCCGTCGACCGGCGTTCCGACCAAGTCCGATCAGGGCGATCTCGACATCGCGCTGCGCGGCACGCCCGGCGACGCGCCGCGCGTCGTGCTGGCGCCGATGTCGATCGCCGACTGCGCCTCGACCACCGAATGGGCGGTCAACGTCGCCGAGGCGCTGCAGACGCCGGTGATGCTGCTCTCCGACCAGTCGATCGGCCAGACCCAGACGATCATCGACATTCCGGAAAATCGGCCGGCCAAGCTGCGCCGCCTGACCGAGCCCTTCGCCGAAGGCGTCGACTTCCGCCGCTACGCCCTCACCGACAGCGGCGTCTCGCCGATGCCGGCGCCCGGCCGTCCCGGCACCCAGTGGGTCGCCGACGGCCTGTCGCACAAGGAGAGCGGCCACCCCTCCAACGCCGCGGTCGATCACGTCGCGCAGCTGAACAAGCGCCTGCGCAAGCTGGAGCTCTTCGACTGGGGCGACGGTTGGGCCGAGACCTTCGGCCCGGCCGACGCCACGACCGCGCTGGTCGCCTTCGGCTCGACGGTCGGACCGGCCAAGGAGGCGGCGCGTCGGCTGACCGCCGCCGGCCAGCCGACCAAGGTCGTGGCGCTGCGGCTGATCTCGCCGCTCAGGAAGGGACCGTTCGCCGCCGCGCTCGCCGGTGCGCGGCGCGTCGTCGTGGTCGAGCAGAACGCCTCGGGCCAGCTCTACAGGCATCTGCTCGGCGAGAAGGCCCTGCCCACCTTCGCCGAGAGCTTCGCCCGGCCGGGCCCCGCCCCGTTCCGTCCCGCCGAAATCGTCGCCCAACTCGAAACCGCGCTCGCCGAGGCCGCCGAATGACCGTCCACGAAGCTCCCCACGCCTGCCCGCAGCAGGCACTCACCCTGAAGGACTTCAAGTCGTCGGTCGAGCCGATCTGGTGCTCGGGCTGCGGCGACTTCGGCGTGCTGCAGGCCCTGCAGCGGGCGCTGGCCGAACTCGGCCGGCCGCCGCACGAGGTCGTCGTGGTCTCCGGCATCGGCTGCTCGTCGCGGCTTCCCGCCTATACGACCGCCTACGGCTTCCACGGCGTGCACGGCCGCGCGCTGCCGGTGGCGACCGGCCTGAAGCTCGCCCGGCCCGATCTCGAGGTGATCACGGTCGGCGGCGACGGCGACGGCTATTCGATCGGCGGCAACCACTTCCTGCACGCCTGCCGGCGCAACGTGAACCTGACCTACATCGTCATGGACAATCGGGTCTACGGCATGACCAAAGGCCAGCCGTCGCCGACCACCGAGGCCGATTGGGACAGCGACGCCGCCCCCGGCGGCACCGGCGTCAAGCCGTTCTCGCCGCTCGCCATCGCGCTCGCGGCCGGCGCCAACTTCGTCGCCCGCGGCTTCGCCCTCGACGTCAAGCCGCTGGCGAACCTGATCGTCGAGGCGGTCCGCCACCCCGGCTTCTCGTTCCTCGAGGTGCTCTCCCCCTGCATCACCTTCCGCCCGGAAGAGATGGAGTGGAAGAAGTCGATCGAACGCAACGCGGTCCAGGCGACCGCCGATCGCGCCGCGGCGACCGCGGCGATCCTCGGCGGCGGCGAGATGGCGACCGGCGTGTTCTTCAAGGGCGACCGCGGCTCCTACGCCGAGGCCCCCAAGGGCCACGGCGACGCGGAGAAGATCGCGGCGAAGTTCCTGGTCGCCTGAGGCGTCCACCCTCGAACGAGAAACGGCCCGCCTCGTCGGCGGGCCGCTTTCGTTTGGAGGCTCAGAGCGCCTCGATGTCGCCCCGCGCCCAGCCTTCCATCGTCTCCGCCTTCCAATCGGCGTAGCGGCCGGCCTCGATCGCGTCGCGCGCGCCCTGCATCAGGGTCTGGTAATAGGCGAGGTTGATCCGGGTCAGCAGCATCGAGCCGAGCGCCTCGCCGGTGCGGACGAGATGGTGCAGATAGGCCCGCGACCACTCCCGCGCCGCCGGCTCCGGGCTCGTCTCGTCGATCGGCCGGGGGTCGTCGGCGTGTCGCGCGTTCTTGAGGTTCACCCGGCCGCGCGCCGTGAAGATCTGGCCGTGCCGCCCCGCCCGGGTCGGCATCACGCAGTCGAACATGTCGACGCCGCGCTCGACCGCTTCGACGATGTCGTGCGGCGTGCCGACCCCCATCAGGTAGCGCGGCCGATCGGCGGGCAGCAGCGGCGCGGTCGCCGCGATCACCCGGAGCATCACCTCCTGCGGCTCGCCGACCGCGAGCCCGCCGAGCGCATAGCCGTGGAAGCCGACGTCGACGAGACCCTTCGCCGAGCGTTCGCGAAGCTCGAGATCGTCGCCGCCCTGGACGATGCCGAAGATCCCGTGGCCGCGCTTGCCGAAGAACGCCGCCTTCGACCGCTCCGCCCAACGCAGGGAAAGCTCCATGGCGCGGTTCATGTCGTCCCGCGTCGTCGGCAGCTTGACGCATTCGTCGAGCTGCATCTGGATGTTCGAGCCGAGCAGCCCCTGGATCTCGATCGAGCGCTCCGGCGTCAGCTCGTATTTGGCGCCGTCGATGTGGCTGGAGAAGGTGACGCCCTTCTCGGTGATCTTGCGCAGCTGGGCGAGCGACATCACCTGGAAGCCGCCGGAATCGGTCAGGATCGGATGCGGCCAGTTCATGAAGCGATGCAGGCCGCCGAGCCGCGCCACCCGCTCCGCGCCCGGGCGCAGCATCAGATGATAGGTGTTGCCGAGGAGGACGTCGGCCCCGAGCGCCCTCACCTGTTCGGGATACATGCATTTGACGGTCGCCTGGGTGCCGACCGGCATGAAGGCCGGCGTGCGGATCTCGCCGTGCGCGGTGGTCACGACGCCGCGTCGCGCCGCGCCGTCGGTGGCGAGCAGACGGAAGCCGAAGTCGGGCGTGTCGTCGAGCGTGTCGGTCATGGGGCGTCCGGAAAGAGCAGCGAGGCGTCGCCGTAGGAATAGAAGCGATAGCCGCCGGCGATCGCATGGGCATAGGCCCGCTTCATCCGATCGAGGCCGGAAAAGGCCGAGACCAGCATGAACAGCGTCGAGCGCGGCAGGTGGAAGTTGGTCATCAGCGCATCGATCGAGCGGACCTTGCGCCCCGGCGTGATGAAGATGTTCGTCGCGCCGGAAAAGGCGGAAAGCCGTCCGGCTTCGTCGCAGGCGCTCTCCAGGATCCTGAGCGAGGTCGTGCCGACCGCGACGATCCGCCCGCCGCGCGCCCGGACCGCGTTGAGCCGCTCCGCCGTCTCGCCCGTCAGCACGCCGCTCTCGAAGTGCATGACGTGGTCGGCGGTGTCGTCGGCCTTGACGGGGAGAAAGGTGCCGGCCCCGACGTGCAGCGTCACGAAGTGGCGCTCCACCCCGAGCGCGTCGAGCCGGGCGAACATCGCCTCGGTGAAGTGCAGCCCGGCGGTCGGCGCGGCGACCGCGCCCTCCTCGCGGGCGAAGATCGTCTGGTAGTCGGTCGCGTCCTGCGCGTCGGCGGCCCGCTTCGCGCCGATGTAGGGCGGCAGCGGCATCGACCCGACCGCGTGGATCGCCCGATCGAGATCGGGACCGGAGAGATCGAAGGCGACGTCGACGATCCCGTCCTCTCCCTTCGCCGTGACGGTTCCCCAGACCTCCCCGAGGGCGCAGACGCGGCCCGCCTCGCCGAAGATCACCCGATCGCCGACCTTCAGCCGCTTGCCCGGCCGCGCGAAGGCGCGCCAGAGGTTCGCCGCCGTCCGTTCGATCAGATTGAAGGCGACGGCCGTGCGCGCCTCGCCCCGGATGCGGACGCCGTGCAACTCGGCCGGGATCACCCGCGTGTCGTTGAAGACGAGCGCGTCGCCCGGCGCGAGAAAGGCCGGCAGATCGCCGACGGTCGCGTCGACGAACTCCGGTTCCCCTCCCGGCCGCACCACGAGCAGCCGCGCGCTCTCGCGCGGGGTCGCGGGGCGCAGGGCGATGTTGTCGGGCGGAAGCTCGAAATCGAAGAGGTCGACGCGCATGTGGGCTCTCTTAGTCGCGACCGCGCCACGACGCCAGTCTTTCCAAACGAAGACGGCCGGAGCTCTCGCCCCGGCCGTCGAATTCGCATCGCTTCGAAGGCTCAGCCCTCGATGTCGGCCATGACCTTCATCGAGATCATCTTGTCGGGGTTCTGGACCGGCTCGCCGCGCTTGATCTTGTCGACGTTCTCCATGCCTTCGACGACCTTGCCCCACACGGTGTACTGGCGGTCGAGGAAGCGGGCGTCGTCGAAGCAGATGAAGAACTGCGAGTTGGCCGAGTTCGGGTTCATCGCCCGCGCCATCGAGGCGGTGCCGCGCACGTGCGGCTCGGCGTTGAACTCCGCCTTGAGGTCCGGGTACTTCGAACCGCCGGTGCCGCGGCCGAGCGGGCAGCCGGTCTGGGCCATGAAGCCCTCGATGACGCGGTGGAAGACGATCCCGTCATAGAAGCCCTCGCGCGCCAGCTTCTTGATGTGCGCGACATGGTTCGGCGCGAGGTCCGGGCGCATGGCGATCACCACCTTGCCCTGGGTGGTTTCGATGACGAGGGTGTTTTCCGGGTCGAGAGCGGTCATGAAGGATCGGTCCTGGTTCCGTGGTCGGATGGGAAGGCGGATCGCCCGCGTTTCCCGTCGGTCTCCCGCGTTATCGACCGAAACCGAGCCGAGGGCAACCGCGCGTTTGGCCTCACGCCGGCGCGCTCGTCCTCGTCCGCCGCGCCTTCGGCTTCGCCTTTTCCGCCGCCGCCCGCCGCGACGCCCCGATCGCGCCGCGCGCCCACTCGGCGAAGACGTCGGGATCGTCGAACACCTCCTCCGGCGCCCGCGCATAGGACATCACCGTCGTCCGTCCGGTCTTGGTCGTGTAGGAGAAGCGCGGCAGATCGCGCGCGTCGAAGGCCGGACCATTCTCGCCGTCGACCTTGAAGAACAGCTGCTCGCCGATCACCAGGGCGAAGGCGAGCCCCTCGTGCCAAAGACACAGCCCGCCGAACATCCGCTTCGAGGTGACGTGCCCGAGCGGCCGGCACAGATCGCGATAGAATTCGACGTCGGTCACGAAGTGATCTCCCGAGCGAGCCGCGCCAGATCGACGAAGGCCGGCCACAGCGAGGCGACCAGCGACGCGGCCATGGTGAGATTGAACAGGCGCAGACGCGTCGGCTCGTGCAGCAGATGCGCGATGCTCGCGCCGAGGCCGGTCCAGGCGCAGGTCGAGGCGATCGAGATCGGCAGGAAGACGGCGACCAGAAACGCCGCGCCGCCGATCGCGCCGAAACCGTCCGGCACATAGACCGACACCGCCGAGATCGCCGTCACCCACCCCTTGGCGTTGACCCATTGAAAGGCCGCCGCCTGAAAGAAGCCGAACGGTTTCGCGGCCGCGCCCTTCGTCCGCACCTCGACGCCGCGCGACACCGGTTGGAACGCGATCTTTGCGGCGAGCCACAGGAGATAGGCGACGCCGACCACCTCGATCGCGTCGTGCAGCCAGGGCGCAGCGCGGAACATTCCCCCGAGCCCGAGCGCCACCAGCGCCGTCATCGCCGGAAACCCGACGACGACGCCGGCGATGTGCGGGATCGTGCGCCGGAACCCGAAGTTCACGCCCGAGGCGAGCAACATCAGGTTGTTCGGCCCCGGCGTCATCGAGGAAATCAGGGTGAAGACGACGAGCGCGATCGTCTGATCGACGTAGTCGGCGAACATCTTTTGGCTTTCCGCATTCGAAGGCTTTGCGTGACGTCCGCCGCGACATTCGCCTCGGGCTTTGCCGAAGTCTAGACGAGGTCGGAAGCCGCACGAAATCCGCGCTCCTGCGGATCACCCGCCGGCTTCGAGCCCCATCGACCAGAAGTCCGCTTCGAGCAGGCTCGCCTGGGCGAAGATCTCGCAGAGGTCGGAAAACCGCGCCTCGGTCATCGACCGCGCCGCCAACTGGTCCAGCTGCGCCCGCGCCGCCCGCGCCACGTCCGCATAGCCCGCTCCGGAATATTCGGCGATCCAGGCGGCGTAGGGGTTGGCCGGTTCGAGCGCGCCCGGTCGCGTCGCCAGATCCGCCGCGATCTCGGCATAGCCGACGATGCAGGGCGCGAGCGCCACGTGCAGGTCGAGGAGATCGCCGCGTAGGCCCGTATCGAGCACGTAACGGGTATAGGCCGTCGTGGCCCGGTGCTCCGGCGTCGTCTCCAGCACCGTGAGCGGGATCCCGCGGCTCCCGCAGAGTCGCACGTGCAGATCCATCTCGACGTCGAGGATCGCCTTCAGCCCCTCGAAGGAGGCGCGCATCTCGGTGAGATCGCGCCCCTTGAAGACGGCGAGCGCATAGGCCCGCGCGAACTGGATCAGGAACAGCCAGTCCTGGACCAGATAGGCGTCGAAGGCCGCCCGCGGCAACGATCCGTCGCCGAGCCCGTCAACGAACGTATGCGCCACATAGGCCCGCCAAGCGTCGAGCCGGGCGGCGCGCAGGCGATCGAAGAGATCCATCACGCCTTCGCCGGTTCGATCGACACCGATTCGCCGCAGCCGCAGGCCGAGATCTGGTTCGGGTTCTCGAACACGAAGGTCGAGGCCATCTTGTCGGTCTTGAAGTCGACCGTCGTGCCGAGCAGATAGAGCGTCGCGCTCGGCTCGACGAAGACCCGAACGTCGTCGATCTCGACCACGTCGTCCTTCGGATCCGGCGTCTCGACCATCTCGAACCGATAGGTCATGCCGGCGCAGCCGCCCTTCTCGAGCCCGAGCCGCAGCCCGGCGAGCGGCGTCGCGGAATGGGCGATGATCGAGCGCACCCGCTCGACCGCCGCCGGCGTCAGCTTCACAACCGGCATGTCGCCGAAGAGACTCATGTCATCCCCTCCTCAGTACATGTCGAGCGCGATGCGCGCTTCGTCCGACATGCGCTCCTGCGTCCACGGCGGATCGAACACCATGTTGACGGTGACCTCGTTGATGCCGACCACGGCGCGAATGGCGTTCTGCACCCAGTCCGGCATCTCGCCGGCGACCGGGCAACCCGGCGCGGTCAGCGTCATGTCGACGGATACATTGCGGTCGTCGTCGATGTCGACCCGATAGATCAGGCCGAGCTCGTAGATGTCGGCCGGGATCTCGGGGTCGTAGACGGTCTTCAGCGCCGCGACGATGTCCTGCGTCAGCCGCGCCAGCTCCTCCGGCGGGATCGCCGATCCGCCCGAGGTGGCGACCTGGGCGGGGCCTTGGGAAAAATCCGGGGCCGTGACTTCCATGGGACATCTCCCTCAGGCGAAGAAGGCGCGCGCCTTGACGAGACCATCGACCAGACGGTCGACCTCGTCGCGGCGATTGTAGAGCGCGAAGGACGCGCGGCAGGTCGACGTGACCCCGAACCGCTTCAGGAGCGGTTGCGCGCAGTGTGTGCCGGCCCGGACCGCGATGCCGTAGCGATCGAGGATCGTCGCCACGTCGTGGGCGTGCGCGCCCTCGACCTCGAAGGAGACGATCGCACCCTTGCCCGGCGCCGTGCCGAAGACACGGATCGAATTGAGCTCGCCGAGCCGCTGCATGGCGTAGGCGCAGAGGTCGGCTTCGTGCGCGGCGATGCGCTCGCGGCCGATCGACTGCATGTAGGTCAGCGCAGCGCCGAGCCCGGCCGCCTCGACGATCGGCGGCGTGCCCGCCTCGAAGCGATGCGGCGGCTCGCCGTAGGTGACGTTGTCCTCGCTCACCTCGCGGATCATCTCGCCGCCGCCGAGGAACGGCGGCATCTTCTCGAGCAGTTCGCGCCGCCCGTAGAGCGCGCCGATGCCGGTCGGCCCATAGAGCTTGTGCCCGGTGATGCAGTAGAAGTCGCAGCCGATCGCCTGGACGTCGACCGGCATGTGGACCGCCGCCTGGGAGCCGTCGACGAGCGTGAGGATGCCGCGTTCGCGCGCCATCCGGCAGACTTCGGCGACCGGCACCACCGTTCCCGTCACGTTCGACATCTGCGTGATCGCGACGATCTTGGTCTTCGGCGTCAAGAGCTTTTCGAATTCGTCGAGGAGGAACGAGCCGTCCTCGGCGATCGGCGCCCATTTCAGCACGACGCCCTTGCGCTCGCGCAGGAAATGCCAGGGCACGATGTTGGCGTGATGCTCGAGGATCGAGATCACCACCTCGTCGCCGGCCTCGAGCCCGAGCCCGAGCGAGGCGGCGACCAGATTGATCGCCTCCGTCGTCGACTTGGTGAAGACGATCTCGTCGGTCGACGGCGCGTTGAGGAAGCCGCGCACGATCTCGCGCGCCCCCTCGTAGGCCTCGGTGGCGGCGTTGGCGAGATAGTGAAGGCCGCGATGGACGTTGGCGTAGCGCTTCGTCATCACGTCGACCATCTCGTCGATGACGGCTCGAGGCTTCTGCGCCGAAGCGCCGTTGTCGAGATAGACCAACGGCTTGCCGTAGACGGTCGTCGCCAGGATCGGAAAATCCGCGCGGATCTTTTCGACGTCGTAAGGAGCGAGCGCGGGCGCGTTCATGTCCGATCTCCTCGCGCGTCGATCCAGCCGTCGATCTCCGCCTCGATCGCTTCGCGCGCGCCTTCCGAGCCGATCGCGTCGGTCACCTCGCCGAGGAAGGCGCGGATCAGCAGCTTGTCGGTCTCGGCCGCCGGAATGCCGCGGCTCATCAGGTAGAACTTCAGGGTTTCGTCGATCTCGGCGACCGTCGCGCCATGCGCGCAGGCGACGTCGTCGGCGAAGATCTCCAGTTCCGGCTTGGCCTTGGCCTCGGCGCGATCGGACAAGAGCACGGCATGCGCGCCCATCCGCCCGTCGGTGCCCTGCGCCTTCTTCTCCACGACGATGCGGCCCTGGAAGACGCTCACCGCCTCGCCGTCGACCGCCGACTTGTAGAGCTCGCGGCTGACCGCATGCGGCTCCGCGTGGGTGACGACCAGCGTCGCGTCGGCGTGGCTCCTCCCCTTGACCAGCGTCGCGCCGCGCGTCGAAAGATCCGCCGCTTCGCCGAGACGAGCGAAGATCTGCGTGCGGGCGAGCTTCGCGCCGAGCGTCACGACCGAATGATCGAACGCCGCCCGCTTGCCGAGATCGACCGCCAGCGTCGAGAACCGCGCCGCCTGATCGCCCTCGCGCTGGCGATCGAGCCAGACCGCCTTCGCGCCCGCGGCGAGCGTCAGCTCGGTGAGCGTATGGGCGTGGATCTCGACCCCGTCCGGGCTCTCGTGGCTCTCGATCACCTCGATCGACGCCCCCTCGCCCACCACGACCGCATGGCGGACGAAGGCGGAAACCGAGGCGCCGGAAGAGAGATGCCGGATCTCCAGCGGCCGCGCCGCGACCGCGCCGGCCGCGACCCGGACGATCAGCCCGTCGCCGTAGAAGGCCGAAGCGAGCGCCACCAGGGGATCGCGCTCGACCGCCGGATCGGCCGAAACCCGCCCGCCGAGCGCCGCCAGCGCCGGGTCGTTCGCGGCGAGCCCGGCCGCGATCGTCGTCACCGCGACGCCGTCGCCGAGCCCGGAAAGGTCGGAGAGATCGGCCCGGAAGAACCCGTCGACGAAGACGGCGCGCGCCGCTCCGAGGCCGACGAAGAGATCCGCCCCGCCAGCCGAGCGGCTGGTCGGCGCGGCCGGAACCGGCGCGCTCGCCAACATCGAACGCAGGTCGGTGAAGTGATAGGCCTCGACGCGGCGATGCGGCAGGCCGGCGGTCGAAAACCGCGCGAAGGCGCCGGCCCGATCGACCACGTCGCCCGAATAGGTTTCCACGAAGCTCGAGAACGCCGTCTCGA
This sequence comes from Hyphomicrobiales bacterium, assembly GCA_021286855.1. Classification (GTDB taxonomy): domain Bacteria; phylum Pseudomonadota; class Alphaproteobacteria; order Rhizobiales; family Ancalomicrobiaceae; genus Pinisolibacter. The sequence goes on from JAJTBO010000017.1 coordinate 60,995, forward strand.
GGTCCGTTTCGGCGCGCGTGCGGCGGCGCTCGGTGGGAGCGAGGATCTCCATCGCGTCCTCCTCAGGCGGCTTCGTCGACGAAGTCGGCATAGCCCTTCGCCTCGAGCTCGAGCGCCAGCTCCGGCCCGCCGGTCTTGACGATCCGCCCCTTGGAGAGGACGTGCACCACGTCCGGCCGGATGTGGTCGAGCAGGCGCTGATAATGCGTGATCACGACGAAGGCGCGATCGGGCGAACGCAGCGCGTTGACGCCTTCCGACACCACCTTCAACGCGTCGATGTCGAGGCCCGAATCGGTCTCGTCGAGGATGCACAGCTTCGGCTGCAGGATCGCCATCTGCAGGATTTCGTTGCGCTTCTTCTCGCCGCCGGAAAAGCCGACGTTGACCGGGCGCTTCAGCATGTCCTGGGTGATCTTGAGCTTGCCGGCTTCCGTGCGGACGAGCCGCATGAAGTCGGGCGTCGAGATCTCGCCCTCGCCCCGCGCCTTGCGCTGCGAATTGAGCGCCGCCTTCAGGAACGTCATGTTGCCGACGCCGGGGATCTCGACCGGATACTGGAAGGCGAGGAAGACGCCCGTCGCCGCGCGCATCGCCGGGTCCATGTCGAGGATGTCGACGCCGTCGAGCGTCGCCGAGCCGTCCGTCACCTTGTAGCCCGGCTTGCCGGCCAGCACATGGGAGAGCGTCGACTTGCCGGCGCCGTTCGGCCCCATGATGGCGTGGACCTCGCCGGCCTTCACGGTCAGATCGAGCCCGCGCAGGATCTCGCGGCCGTCCGCTTCGATCTCGGCATGGAGGTTCTTGATTTCGAGCATTGTACGTCCCCTCGGGGCGTGGCGCGGAGCGCCTGGAAAATCTGGATCCGAAGAGCCGCCGATCAGCCGACCGACCCCTCGAGGCTGACGCCGATCAGCTTCTGCGCCTCGACCGCGAACTCCATCGGGAGTTGCTGGAGGACATCGCGCACGAAGCCGTTGACGATCAGGGCCACCGCCTCTTCCGTCGGCAGTCCGCGCGAGATGCAGTAGAACAGCTGATCGTCGGAGATCTTCGACGTCGTCGCTTCGTGCTCGACCTTGGCGCGTGGATTGGCGCTCTCGAGATAGGGCACGGTGTGCGCGCCGCAGTCGTGGCCGATCAGCAGGCTGTCGCAGTTGGTGAAGGAGCGCGCTCCGTCCGCCTTGCGGTTGACCTTGACCTGGCCGCGATAGGTGTTCTGCGACTTGCCGGCCGAAATGCCCTTGGAGATGATCCGCGACGAGGTGTTCTTGCCCAGATGGATCATCTTGGTGCCCGAATCGACCTGCTGATGGCCGTTCGACACCGCGATCGAGTAGAACTCGCCCTTCGAATCGTCGCCGCGCAGGATGCAGCTCGGGTACTTCCAGGTGATCGCCGAGCCGGTCTCGACCTGGGTCCACGAGATCTTCGACCGCGCGCCCCGGCAATCGCCGCGCTTGGTGACGAAGTTGTAGATGCCGCCGCGCCCGTCCTTGTCGCCCGGATACCAGTTCTGGACGGTCGAGTACTTGATCTCGGCGTCCTCCATCGCGACGAGTTCGACGACCGCCGCATGCAGCTGGTTCTCGTCGCGCTGCGGCGCGGTGCAGCCCTCGAGGTAGCTCACGTAGGAGCCCTTCTCGGCGATGATCAGCGTGCGCTCGAACTGGCCGGTCTTCTTCTCGTTGATCCGGAAATAGGTCGACAGCTCCATCGGACAGCGAACCCCTTCCGGGATCCACACGAAGGAGCCGTCCGAAAACACCGCCGAATTGAGCGTCGCGTAATAGTTGTCGGTGACCGGAACCACCGTCCCGAGATACTTCTTCACCAGCTCGGGATGCTCACGCATCGCTTCGGAGATCGAGCAGAAGATGATGCCGTGCTTCGACAATTCCTCACGGAAGGTCGTCACCACCGAGACCGAATCGAAGACCGCGTCGACGGCGATCTTCGCCCCTTCGACGCCGGCCAGCACGGCCTGCTCCTTGAGCGGGATGCCGAGCTTCTCGTAGGTCCTCAGGAGTTCGGGGTCGACCTCGTCCAGGCTCTTCGGCGCCGGCGTCGTCTTCGGCGCGGCGTAGTAGTAGAGATCCTGGAAGTCGATCTTCGGATAGGAGACCCGCGCCCAGCTCGGCTCCTCCATGGTCAGCCAACGCCGGTAGGCGTCGAGCCGCCAGTCGAGCATCCACTCGGGCTCGTTTTTCTTCGCCGAAATGAAACGGATCGTGTCCTCGTCCAGGCCCTTCGGGGCGAGTTCGGACTCGATCTCGGTTTCGAAACCGTATTTGTACTGGTCGACGTCGATCGCCCGGACCTGGTCGACCGTTTCCTTCACTGCAGCCATGTCGTTCTCTCTTCGCAGCGCGGGGTCAAGGCCCGCGGGTTCGAGAATCCGGAATTCCAGTATCGCCCACCCGCGCCGTCCCGGAAAGACGAACGCCGACGGATCAGCCGCGCGCCAGACGGCCGAAGATGCGCTTCGCGATCTCCGCCACCGCCGAAAGCTCTTCGGCCGTGGCGTCGACCCCGAAGGAGAAGCGGATCGCTCCCCCTGCGAAGTCGGCCGAAACGCCCATGGCCTCGACCACGTGGCTCGCGCCGACCTTGCCGGAAGAACAGGCCGATCCGGCCGAAACGGCGACGCCTTCGAGATCGAAGGCGATCACCATCGTCTCCGCCCGCGCGCCCCGAACCGCCACCATCGAGGTGTTGGCCAACCGCGGCGCGCCGCCTCCCAGAACTTTCACATTGGAAGATATAGAAAGCAACTGCTCTTCGAACCAGCCCCGTCGACGTTCGAGATCAGGAATTTCACGTAGCCGCCGCCCGGCCTCGGCCGCCGCCGCTCCGAAGGCGACGATCCCCGGCACGTTCTGCGTGCCGGCCCGACGGTTCGACTCCTGTCCGCCTCCCGGCAACAGCGACGCTGGAACCACTTCGAAATTCCGAGAAATCAGCGCGCCGCATCCCGGCAGACCGCCGATCTTGTGCGCCGACAGCGACATCAGATCGACGTCGAGCGCCGGATCGTCGAGCCTGAGCCGCCCCGCTCCCTGCACGGCGTCGCAATGGACGATCGCGTCGAAACGGCGCGCCAGCCGCGCGATCTCGGCGATCGGCTGGATCACTCCGGTCTCGGAATTGGCGAGTTGCGCCGACACCAGCGCCCGCTCGCCTGCGCCCGCCAGCGCGGCGAGCCGCGTCTCGAGCGCCGAAAGATCGATCAGCCCCTCGCCGTCGACGCCGATCCGCTCGATCCGATCCGCCGAAAAGCGCCCGCCGGCGATCACCGACGGGTGCTCGGTCGCCCCGATCAGCAACCGATCGAGCCGAATTTCGCGTCCGCCGATCCGCATCGCCGGGGTCAGCGCCGTGACGTTCGCCTCCGTCGCGCCGGAGGTGAAGACGACGCCGCGCGGATCGGCCCCGGCGAGCGTCGCCACCGCCCGCCGCGCCGCCTCGATCCGCGCCCGCGCGGCGCGTCCCTCGGCATGGACCGACGAGGCGTTGCCGCCGGCCCGCGCCGCCTCCATCGCCGCGTCCAGGGCGGCGGGCAGCGCCGGCGCGCCGGCGTTGTGGTCGAAGAAGAAGCGTCGAAGCGTCATGGATCGCGCCGAAAACGAAGAGAGCGCCCGATCGACCCGATCGGACGCCCGTTCCTTGGCACATCGGCGACCCTCGCGCCAAGCCGCTCAGTCGAAGATCACGCCCATCTCGCCTTCGCGCACCCAGACCTTCTGCGCCGCCTTGCGGTCGCCGCGCTCGAGCAGCCGCAGCTCGAACATCGGCGGCAGCAGCACCGGGGCGGGAAAGCGCAGCCGGGCGCCGCGCGCGGAGAGATCGCGCACCTGACAGTCCATCGACCGCCACCCGCCGCCGAAGACCACGCTGGCCCGCAACAGGGCCCGGCGACGAGGTTCCTCACGACGTTCCAATCGAATGACGTTCATGTTTCGCCTCCCGAGGCTCGATCCGCCCCGTCGAACTCGACGCACCGGAAACCTAGGAGACACGAGCCGCGATCGCAACGTCATGATTGATCATTGGTAAACTGCGACCTGGAGGAGAGCCGCGCCCGGATCGGAGCCCCGCTCACAGATGGAAGGCGTCGGCCCGCGCCTGCGCCCAGGCGTCGCGGAAACGCCGGTCGTCGCTGCCGGCGAGGAGCTCGCCGGGGGCGAGCGGCGGATAGAGCTCGTCGAAGCCGAGCGCCTCGTGCGCCGACACCCGCCGCGAGAAATGCGCCGGCGCGAAGCGGTTGGGATGGTCGAGCCCCGCCGCGCCGGTCAGCTCGGCGAGCGCATGCAGCGTCGAGGCGTGGAAGTTGGCGACCCGCCGCCGCTTGTCGGCGACGTCGAGGGCGCGGCCGCGGATCGGATCCTGGGTGGCGACGCCGACCGGGCAACGGTCGGTGTGGCAGCTCTGCGACTGGATGCAGCCGACCGCGAACATGAAGCCGCGCGCCGAATTGCACCAGTCCGCGCCGAGCGCCATGGCGCGGGCGATGTCGAAGGCCGAGACGATCTTGCCCGACGCGCCGATCCGGATCGCGCCGCGCAGACCCGCCCCGACCAGCGCGTTGTGGACGAAGTCGAGCCCGTCCCGGAGCGGCATGCCGAGATGGTCCATGAATTCGAGCGGCGCGGCCCCGGTGCCGCCCTCCTTGCCGTCGACGACGATGAAGTCCGGCAGGATCTGCGTCTCGACCATCGCCTTGACGATGCCGAGGAATTCCCACGGATGGCCGACGCAGAGCTTGAACCCGACCGGTTTGCCGCCGGCGCGCTCGCGCAGGCCCGCGACGAACTCGAGCAGTCCGATCGGCGTCGAAAAGGCGGAGTGCCCGGCCGGCGAGACGCAGTCCCGCCCGAGCGCCACGCCGCGGATCGCCGCGATCTCCGGCGTCACCTTCGCCGCCGGCAACACGCCGCCGTGGCCGGGCTTGGCGCCCTGGCTGAGCTTCACCTCGATCATCTTGATCTGCGGATCGGCGGCGGTCTCGGCGAAACGCTCCGGGGAGAACCGCCCGTCCGCGTCACGCGCGCCGAAATAGCCCGATCCGATCTCCCAGACGAGATCGCCGCCGTTCTCGCGGTGATGCGGCGAGACGCCGCCCTCGCCGGTGTCGTGATAGAAGCGCCCGTCGCGCGCGCCGCCGTTCAGCGCCCGGATGGCGTTGGCGGAGAGCGCGCCGAAGCTCATCGCCGAGATGTTGAACACCGAGGCGTCGTAGGGCGCGCGGCAGTCCGGTCCGCCGATCGCGATCCGGAGCCCCGCCGGATCGACCCTGGTCGGGGCGAGCGAATGGCGGATCCACTCGTAGCCCTCGGCATAGACGTCGTACTGGGTGCCGAACGGCCGCTTGTCGAGCTGCCCCTTGGCGCGCTGATAGACGACGGCGCGCTTGTCGCGCGAGAACGGCATGCCGTTCTTCTCGTCTTCGAAGAAATACTGCCGCATCTCAGGCCGCATCTCTTCGAGCAGGAAGCGCAGATGCGCCGAGATCGGATAGTTGCGCAGCACCGCGTGTTTCGTCTGGACGACGTCCCAGACGCCGAGCGCCGACAACGCGGCGAAGCCGGCGAGCGGCAGGCCGATCAACCACGGTCGCGCCGGATGGGCGAGAAGCAGGCCGAAGAGCAACGCCGTCGCCAGGATCGCCACCGTGAGGGCGACGTAGCGCGGCGAGAACGCGAGCTTCAAGAAGGCCATCGGCGTCGTCCTCCGGACCCGGGAAAGGTATGCGAATGCCACGTCGTCGACGTCGTCTCGATGACGCCGCCGCCCTCTTCCCGAATCGATCCGTCGAAGTCTGACGATTCGTCGCCGCTTCGTCACGAAACGTGCGGTCTCGCGTCGGACAGAGTAGGCTCCTTCGACTCGTCACTTCGGAAGGTCGCCCGTGATCCGCCTGCTCCACACCGCCGATTGGCACCTCGGCCAGAGCCTGATGGGCTGGTCGCGGGAGGTGGAACACGAGACGGCGCTCGCCGCCCTGCTCGATCTCGCCGAGGCGCGGGCGATCGACGCTCTCCTCGTCGTCGGCGACGTCTTCGACACCCAGAACCCGAGCGAAAAGGCGGAAGCGCTGTTCTTCCGCACGCTGGTCGAGCTGCGCCGTCGCCTTCCCCACGTCGCCGTGATCGTCCTCGCCGGCAATCACGATCCCGCCGGCCGCATCGAAGCGCCGCGCCCGCTCCTCGCCGAACTCGGCGTCCACGTCGTCGGACGCGTGCGCCGCCGCGACGGCCGCTTCGATCTCGACCGTCATCTGATCCGCCTCGCCGCCCGCGACGGCGGTCCCGACGTCCACGTCCTCGCTCTGCCCTATCTCGGCCCGGCCAGCCTGCCGCCGATCGACCGCCGCGCCGAGGAGCCCGGCTCGCCGGTGGCCCGCGCCGTCGCCGCCTTCCACGAGGAGGCGATCGCCGCCGCCCGCGCCCGGATCGGCGACGCGCCCCTCGTCGTCACCGGCCATCTCGCCGTCGCCGGCGGCCTCGAATCGGAGGGCGCCGAGCGCCGCATCCTGGTCGGCGGCGAACACGCTCTGCCGCCCGAACTCTTCCCCGCCGATCTCGCCTATGTCGCGCTCGGCCATCTGCATCGCCCGCAGGCGGTCGGCCGGCCGACGGTGCGCTATTCCGGATCGCTGTTCCCCCTCTCGGCGACCGAACGCGACTACGACCACGGCGTCGGCCTCGTCGAGATCGACGCGACGGGAACCCGGATCGAACACGTCTCGCTGCCCCGGCCGGTCGAGTTCCGCCGTCTGCCGGCGCGCGGCGCGATGGCGCTCTCCGAATTCGACGCCGCCCTCGCCGCCCTCGGCGTCGATCCGACGACGCCGCTCGAGCGCCGTCCCTTCGTCCAGGCGGCGATCCGGCTCGACGCGCCCGCCCCCGGCCTCAAGGCCGACCTCGACCGAATCGCGAGCGCCCATCCGGTCCGCCTCGTCGGCCACGTCGTCGAGCGGCCGGCGCTTCCCGACGCGGTCGCCGAGCCGCCGCCCGTCCTCGATCTCGCCGACATCGCGCCGGAGGAGCTCTTCGCCCGCGCCTTCGCCGAGGCGCACGGCCTCGCCCCCGACGCCCGTCATTGCGACGCCTTCGCCGATCTCCTCGAAACCGTTCGTCATACGGAGGGCTGATCGATGCGCATCCTCGCCGTCCGCGGCGCGAACCTCGCCAGCCTCGCCGATCCCTTCGAGATCGGTCTCGCCGCCGAACCGCTCGCCGGGACCGGCCTCTTCGCCATCACCGGCGAGACCGGCGCCGGCAAGTCGACGCTGCTCGACGCCCTCTGTCTCGCCCTCTACGGCGAATTTCCGCGCATCGCCGACGGCGCCGACCAGGATCTGCCCGACGTCGCCGACCAGACCGTCAAGGCCAAGGACGCCCGCAACATCCTTCGCCGCGGCGCGGCGACCGCCTATGCCGAGGTCGACTTCCTCGGCGTCGACGGCGCGGCCTATCGCGCCCGCTGGGAGGTCAACCGCGCCCGCGGCCGCCCTGGCGGACGTCTCCAGAACGCTCAGCGCCTCCTGGTCCGACTCGGCCCCGACGGCGCGCCGATCGAGACCCTGGCCGACCGCACCACCACGGTGACCTCCCGCGTCACGGAGCTGACCGACCTCACCTTCGACCAGTTCCGCCGCACCGTCGTCCTCGCCCAGGGCGAATTCGACGCCTTCCTCCAGGCCGACGAGAAGAAACGCGCCGACCTGCTCGAGAAGATCACCGGCACCGAGATCTACGCCCGCCTCTCCGTCGCCGCCTTCGCGCGGGACAAGGCGGCGCGCGAGGCGGTCGAGCGCCTGCGCGAACGCCGCGACGCCCTCGGCCTGCTCGCGCCCGAGGCCCGGGCCGAGAGGGAGGCCCGCCGCGCCGCCATCGAGGTCGATCTCGCCCAGACCAACGCCCGCCTCGACGCCGCCGTCGCCGCCGACGCCGTCCACGACCGACTGACCCGCGCGCTCGAAGCCGCCGCCCGCGCCGAGGCGAGCGCCGGGGCCGCGGTCGCCGCCCTCGGCGACGCCGCCCCCGAGCGAGACCGTCTCGCCGCAATCGATCGCGTCCGCGCCCTGCGACCCGTCGTCGACGCCCAGAAGGCCGCCCACCGCGCCGAGGCGGAAGCGGTCGAGGCGCTCGGCGCGGCCGAGACCCGGCTCGCCGTCGCCACGCCGCGCTATCGCGACGCCGGACGGGCCCGCGACGCCGCAGAGGCCGACCTTTCCGGCGTCGACGCGCGGATCGCCGCGCTGAAGCCGATCTGGGACGAGGCGGCGCGGCTCGACGTCCGTCTCGCCGACGCCAAGCGCCGCATCGTCGAGGCCGAAGGCCCGGCCCGCGAAGCCGAGGCCGCCGTTGCCGCCTGCGCGCGCGACCTCGACGCCGTCGTCCGCCGTCGCGCCGAGGTCGTCGTCGACCTCGCCCGCTTCGCCGCCGAGCGCGATCGCCATCCCGAACTCGCGCCCCTCGCCGAACGCTGGGAGGAGACCGCCGAACGGCTCGCCGAACGCCTTCGCCTCGCCGAAGCCGCCGCCGCCGCGAGCGCCGCGATCACGGCGGCCGAGGCCGAACGAACCGCCGCCGCCGACCGCCTCGCCACGCTCGACGCCCTCGAAGCCGGCGACCGCGCCGCCCGCGACGCCGCCGAAGCGACCCTCGCCGCCGCCCGCGACCGACTCCTCGCCCTCCGCGAGGAAGAGGCCCGCGCCCGCGAAGCCGCTCTCGCCGGCCTCGCCGGCCGCGTCGGCGAGATCGCGCCGCTGCTGCGCGAGATCGCCGCCGTCCGCCAGGCCGAGAGCCGCGCCGCCGGCGAGGCCGCCGGCGCCGAGGCCGATCTCGACCGCCACGCCGCCGCCCGCGCGCCGCTCCTTCTCGAACGCGACGACCTCGCCCGCCGCCTCGCCGAAGGCGCCGCCGCCGCCCGTCTCGCCGACGCCGTCGAGACCCGGGACGCCGAAGCCCTGCGCGCCCGCCTCGTCGACGGCGCGCCCTGCCCGGTCTGCGGCGCGACCGCTCATCCGAGCCTCGCCGATCCCTCGATCCGCGCCGCCCTCGCCGATCTGCGCGCCGAGCGCGCCGCGCTGGAGGCCCGCGCCGCCGCCGCCGCCGCCGAGATCGCCGCGCTCGACCGCGCCGCCGCCGCCGCGCCCGCCCGCCTCGACGCCGCTCGCCCCGCCCGCGCCGACGCCGCCGCCCGCCGCTCCGCCGCCGAAGGCGCCCTCGCCGCGGCCGACGCCGACTGCGCCGCCCTCGCCCCACCGCTCGGCCTCGCCTGGGACGGTCTCGGCGACGACGCGACGGCCCGTTTCGCCGCCGCCCCCGCCGCCCTCGCCGAAGCGCGCCGCCCGCTCGGCGAACGCCTCGCCGAAGCCGGCCGTCTTCGCGGCGAGATCGACGCCGCCCGCGAAACGCTCGATCGCCTCGCCGAGGCCCGCCGCGCCGCCGAGGCCGAACGCGGCGCGCTCGCCGACGCCCGCGCCGAGGCCGATCGCCGTCGCGCCGTCGCCGAGGAGCGGCTGCGCGCCGCCGAAACTCGCCGCGAGGATCTCGACGGCCGCCTCGCCGACGTCCTCGCGCCCCTGTCGATCGGCCCCGACGAACTCGATCGCGACGGCGAGGCGATCGCCGAGACGCTCAGTGCGACCGTTGTCGCCCGCCGCGCCGCCGACGCCGAGGCCGCCGCCCTGCAGCAAGAAGAACATGCCCTCGAGGCCGACGAGCGCAGCCGCCGCGACGCCCTCGCGCACGCCGAGCAACGACGCGTCCGCGACGCCACGACGCTCGCCGACCGCCGCTCCGAGAGCGAAGCGCTCGCCGGCGAGCGCGCGCCCCTGCTCGGCGGCCTGGCGACCGAGCGCCATCGCGCCGGCGTCGAGGCCGAGCGCGTCGCCTCCGCCGAGGCCCGCGACGCCGCCGTCGCCGCCCTCGCCGAGGCCGAGCGCGAACACGAGGCGGCGATGGTGCAGGTGCGCGAGCGCCGCGCCCGCCTCCTCGACGCCGAAGCCGAGACCAGCCGCACCGCCACCGCCTGCGAGCGCGCGTTGGCCGCCGCCGATCTCGCTTGGGATCGCGCCGCCGCTCTCCTCGCCGTGCCCGACGCCGAGCGCGACGCTCTCGCCGCCCGGCTCGCCCGCCTCGCCGACGCCGCCACCCGCGCCGCCGCGGAAGCGGCCGCCCGCGCCGCCGATCTCGCCGCCGTCCGCGCCGAAGCCGCCGTCCTCGCGCCGCGCGCCGAGGTCGCCGCCGCGCTCGACGCCGACCGGGCCGCCCGCGACGCCCTCAACCGCGAACTCGGCGCGCTCGCCGGCGCGCTCGCCGCCGACGACGAGGCCCGCCGCCGCGCCGACGACCTGGAGACGGAGATCGCCCGCGCCGAGGCCGACGCCGCCGTCGACGCCGCCGTCTCCGCCGCGATCGGCGCGGCGGACGGCGGCCGCTTCCGCCGCTTCGCGCAAGGCGTCACCCTCGACCGCCTCGCCGCCCTCGCCGACCGCCATCTCGCGACGCTGGCGCCGCGCTATCGCCTGATCCGCTCCGAAGGACTGGGCCTCGCCATCGTCGATCGCGACCTCGGCGAGGAGACCCGTTCGACCCGGTCGCTGTCCGGCGGCGAACGCTTCCTCGCCTCGCTCGCCCTGGCCCTGTCGCTCTCCGGCCTCGAGGGCCGCCGCTCCTTCGTCGACACGCTGTTCATCGACGAGGGCTTCGGCTCGCTCGACGCCGCCACGCTCGACGTAGCCATCGACGCGCTGGAGAGCCTGCAGAGCGAGGGCCGCAAGGTCGGCGTGATCTCCCACGTCGCGGCGCTGCACGAGCGCATTCCCGTGCAGATCCGGGTGGAGCGCGCCGGCCTCGGCCTCTCCCGCGTGCGGATCGGCGATCGTCGCAACGACTGACCGGGCCGACGACAGATCGAGCGTCGGACGCACGAACGCCGGCGTCCCCGAGGAACGCCGGCGCTTCGAATGTCCCGTTCGGACGCGCTCAGTAGAGCCCGCCCTGTTGCAGTCCGCGTTCCTGCTCGGGCGTCACCTTCTGCGCCTTGCCGAATTCGTCGGCGTCGTAGCCGATCACCGAATAGGTGTCCGGCGGCGCGGTGCCCGGTTTGAACGCCTCCATGATCACGCCGGCCTGACCGGGCGAGGCGCGCATGCCGGTGTGGTGGTCGACCGCCACGAAACGGATCCCCGGCGGCACCCGGAACGGCACCGGCGGCTTGCCCTCGAGCGCGGTGGCGAAGAAGTCGCGCACCACCGGCGCGGCGGTATGGCCGCCCGACTGGCCGCGGCCGAGGCCGCGCGGCTTGTCGTAGCCGAGATAGACGCCGGTGACGAGGTCCGGCGTGAAGCCGACGAACCAGACGTCCTTTTCGTCGTTGGTGGTGCCCGTCTTGCCGGCGATCGGCCGCTTCAGATCGGCGAGCGCCGTCGCGGTGCCGCGCTGGACCACTCCTTCCATGATCGAGGTGATCTGATAGGCGGTCATCGGATCGAGCACCTGCTCGCGGTCGTCGATCAACTGCGGCTCGGGCTGGTTGGCCCATTTCGGCGCGTCGCAGGCCTCGCAGATGCGCTCGTCGTGCTTGAATACGGTCTTGCCCCAGCGGTCCTGGATGCGGTCGATGAAGCTCGCCGTCACCTTGCGGCCGCCGTTGGCGATGGTGGCGTAGGCCGCGGTCAGGCGCAGCACCGTCGTCTCGCCGGCGCCCAGCGACATCGGCAGATAGGCGCCGAGATCCTCGTAGATGCCGAAACGCTTGGCGTATTCGACCACCAGCGGCATGCCCATGTCCTTGGCCAACCGCACCGTCATCGTGTTGCGCGACTGTTCGATGCCGACGCGCAGCGTCGAAGGACCATAGAACTTCTGCGAATAGTTCTCCGGCCGCCAGATCGGCTGGCCGCCGCCCGGATCGATCTCGATCGGCCCGTCGAGCACCAGCGACGACGGCGTGTAGCCGTTGTCGAGCGCCGCGGCGTAGACGAAGGGCTTGAACGACGAGCCCGGCTGCCGCCACGCCTGGGTGGCGCGGTTGAACTCGCTCTCGGCGAAGGAGAAGCCGCCGGTC
>JAJTBO010000018.1 GCA_021286855.1 Hyphomicrobiales bacterium
CTGAAGGCGCGCGGCGTCACCGTGCTCGCCATGGACTGTCTGCCGCGCCAGCTGTCGCGCGCCCAGAAGATGGACGCGCTGACCTCGATGGCCGGCATCACCGGCTATCGTGCGGTGATCGAAGCGGCCAACGCCTTCGGCCGGTATTTCGCCGGTCAGATCACCGCCGCCGGCAAGATCCCGCCGGCCAAGGTGTTCATCGCCGGCGCCGGCGTCGCCGGTCTCGCGGCGATCGGCACGGCGGCCAATCTCGGCGCGATCGTGCGCGCCAACGACACCCGCGCCGAAGTGGCCGATCAGGTCAAGTCGCTCGGCGGCGAGTTCGTCAAGGTCGACTACGAGGAAGAGGGCTCGGGCGGCGGCGGCTACGCCAAGGTGATGTCCGAGGGCTTCCAGGCGGCGCAGCGCCAGATGTACGCCACGGAAGTGAAGAACGCCGACATCGTCATCACGACGGCGCTCATCCCGGGCAAGCCGGCGCCGAAGCTGATCTCGGCCGAGATGGTGCAGTCGATGAAGCCGGGCTCGGTGATCATCGACCTCGCCGGCGAACAGGGCGGCAACTGCGAACTGACGGTGCCCGGCGAAGCGGTGGTGCGTCACGGCGTGACCATCGTCGGCTACACCGACATGGCGAGCCGGCTGGCCAAGCAGGCCTCGACGCTCTACGCGACCAACCTGCTCCGCCTCACCGAAGAGCTGTGCAAGGCGAAGGATGGCAAGGCGGTCGTCGACATGGACGACGACGCGATCCGCGGCCTCACCGTCGTCAAAGACGGCGCGATCACCTGGCCGGCGCCGCCGCTGAAGCTGCCCGCCCCGCCGCCGCCGAAGCCGGCCGCCGCGGTCGTGGAGAAGAAGTCCTCCGGCCACGGCCACGGCTCGGGCGAGCCGATGGACCTGAAGTCGCTCGGCATCGTCTTCGGCGTCGGCGCGCTGGCGCTGGCGCTGATCGGCGCGAGCGCGCCGACGGTGTTCCTCGGCCACTTCACGGTGTTCGTGCTGGCCTGCTTCGTCGGCTACATGGTGGTGTGGAACGTGACGCCGTCGCTGCACACGCCGCTGATGAGCGTCACCAACGCGATCTCCTCGATCATCTGCATCGGCGCGCTGATCCAGATCGCCCCCCCCGGACGTCCGAGCATCCTCATCGGCCTGATCGCCTTCATCGGCGTCATGCTGACGGCGGTGAACATGTTCGGCGGCTTCGCCGTGACCCGGCGGATGCTGGCGATGTTCCGTAAGTGAGGAGAAGCGAACGATGTCTCTCGGACTTGTGACCGTCTCCTACATCGGAGCGACCATTCTCTTCATCCTGTCGCTGGGCGGCCTGTCGCATCCGGAATCGGCGCGACGCGGCAATTGGTTCGGCATCATCGGCATGGGGCTCGCCGTGCTCGCCACGGTGTTCGGACCGGGCGTCACCAATCTCGGCGTCCTGTTCATCGTCATCGCGCTCGGCATCGGCGGGACCGTCGGTCTCTACGCCGCCAAGAAGGTGCAGATGACGCAGATGCCGGAACTGGTGGCGTTGATGCACAGCCTGGTCGGCCTCGCGGCCTGCACCATCGGTCTGGCCAGCTTCATCGATCCGACCGCGCATTTCGCGACGCCGGCGGAAAAGTCGATCCACGAGATCGAGATCTACGTCGGCATCCTGATCGGCGCGGTGACCTTCTCCGGTTCGATCATCGCCTTCGGCAAGCTGTCGGGCAAGATCGGCGGCAAGCCGGTGCTGCTGCCCGGCCGCCACTGGATCAACCTCGCCGGCCTGATCGCGGTGATCGTGTTCGGCTGGGTCTTCGTCGGGGCCCACTCTGGCCTCGCCGCCGGCTTCGCCCTCTTCGTGATGACGGTGATCGCGCTCGCCTTCGGCGTTCACATGGTGATGGCGATCGGCGGCGCGGACATGCCCGTCGTGGTGTCGATGCTGAACAGCTACTCCGGCTGGGCGGCGGCGGCGACCGGCTTCATGCTGTCGAACGACCTGTTGATCGTCACCGGCGCGCTGGTCGGCTCGTCGGGCGCGATCCTCTCCTACATCATGTGCCGGGCGATGAACCGCAACTTCATCGCGGTGATCGCCGGCGGCTTCGGATCCGGCGGCGGCACGGTGGCGGCTTCGGCCGACGGCCAGCCGCAGGGCGAAGTGACCGCGATCTCGGCGGAGGAGACGGCGGAGCTCCTGAAGGACTCCAAGAGCGTGATCATCGTGCCGGGCTACGGCATGGCGGTGGCGCAGGCGCAGCACACGGTGAACGAGATCACCGGCAAGCTGCGTGAAAAGGGCGTCGAGGTGCGTTTCGCCATCCATCCGGTGGCGGGCCGCATGCCGGGCCACATGAACGTGCTCCTGGCCGAGGCCAAGGTCCCCTACGACATCGTCTTCGAGATGGACGAGATCAACGAGGACTTCCCCTCGACCGACGTCGCGATCGTCATCGGCGCCAACGACATCGTCAATCCGGCGGCGCAGGAGGATCCGGCGAGCCCGATCGCCGGCATGCCGGTGCTCGAAGTGTGGAAGGCCAAGACGACGATCGTGATGAAGCGGTCGATGGCCTCGGGCTACGCCGGCATCGACAATCCGCTGTTCTACAAGGAGAACAACCGCATGCTCTTCGGCGACGCCAAGAAGATGCTGGAAGAGGTCTCCAAGAACATCTGAACCGGAGGCTCTCGCGGGCGGCCTTCCGCCGCTCGCGAGAGCCGAGGACGAAAAGAAGAGAGCCCCGGATCGGACGATCCGGGGCTCTCTTCATGTTTCGGGTCGGCGGGCGATGTCGTCGGACACCGCCCGATGTTCGCCTCACGGGCAGGCGACGCGGTAGCGGCGGCCGTAGCTGTCGCGAGCCCAGCAGTTCTTCGGCGTGGTGGCCGCGCCGATCACCGCGCCGCCCATGCCGCCGATGGCGGCGCCGGTCAGCACCGCGCTGCTGCCGCCGCCGGTGGCCGCGCCGATCAGGGCGCCGGTGCCGGCGCCGATGGCCGCGCCGCCGAGGGTGCGATCCGTCTGGGACGTGGTCGAGCAGGCGGCCAGCGCCAGCGCCAGCGCGATCGGAGCAACGATCTTCAACATCGGGATCCCCTCTCTGGTTCAACGAAAATTCGCAACGGTCCGAATGTGGAGCGTCAAAGCGTTCGGATTGTGACACGCAGGCCGTGGCACTCAACCCCGAGCGGAAGAGTTTTCGCACGGAAGCATCGCAGAAACAACGATGTCGTCGCGGGGGCGAGGGGCGTCTCAGCCGTGGCGCACGAGGCGCTGGACGCAGGCCTGGCCGATCGGCGACTTCGGCACCAACGACAGACCACGCTGGCAGGAGGCGAGGGCGTCCTGACGATCGCCGAGCTGCTCTTCGACGACGCCGCGGTTGATCCAGGCCTCGCCGTAGTTGAGGTCGTTGTTGAGCGCGCCGTTGAAGTCGTTGAGTGCGCCGCGCAGGTCGCCGTCGGCGGCCTTGAGCAGGCCGCGGGCGTTGAACGGCTCGGGCGCGGAGGCGTCGCGTTCGATCGCCGAGGAATAATCGGCCATGGCGCCGGCGCGATCGCCGAGGTTCTGTTTGGTGAGCGCGCGGTCGTGATAGGCGCCGGCGCTGCGCGGATCGACGCGAATCGCCTCGTTGAAGTCGGCGATCGCCATCTGCGGCTGATTCATGTGGCGATAGACGTTGCCGCGGCCGAGCAGGGCGGCGGAATAGTCCGGTTTGATCGCCAGCGCGCGGTCATAGGCGGCGCGCGAGGCGTCGAGCTGGCCGGCCTGACGCAGGGCGAGGCCCTTGTTGGCCCAGGCGCGATAGAAGCCGGGGTCGATCTTCAGCGCGGCGTCGAAATCGGCGAGCGCGGCGCGGGTGTCGCCGGAGCGGGCGTAGGCGGTGCCGCGCAGATTGTAGGCGTTTGGGTCGTTCGGGTTGGCGCGGATCACCTCGGAGAGCGAAGAGATGTTGGCGGCCGCGCCGGAGCCGCCGTCGCCGAGGAGCGCGCCGCTCGAACCGAAACCGTCGGAGCCGTTGCAGCCGGCGAGCGCGAGGAGCGCGAAGCCGACGACGGCCGAGAGGGCGGGGCGGCGGAGCGAAGGCGACGTCATGGTGGGCGTCTCCCGAACCGAGAGCGGGAAGGAAAGGCGCGAGCGGCGCGGAGGCGCATCGCGACGGCGAGAGATCGTAGTCGAAACGCGAAGAACCGTCACGCGGGCCTCCGCGTCACGGTTCCGTGAGTCGTGAACGACTTCGCGTCGGACGTGGATCAGCGCTTGACGGCCGGCTTGCCGGGCAGCAGGCCTTCGCGCTGGGCGCGCTTGCGGGCGAGCTTGCGGGCGCGGCGAACGGCCTCGGCCTTCTCGCGAGCCTTCTTCTCGGAGGGCTTCTCGTAGTGGCCGCGGAGCTTCATCTCGCGGAAGATACCCTCGCGCTGCATCTTCTTCTTGAGCGCCTTGAGAGCCTGGTCGACGTTGTTGTCGCGAACGAGAACCTGCACGCGTTCGATCCCATCTTGTACAGTCGTTGACGTGACCGCGCCGTATCGGAAAAGACCGGCTCGTTCGGAAAAACCGACCGAAGGCGTCGTCGTCTTCTGAAGGGCGCGGGCGAGCGCCGTCGGAGACGACCCTCGCGAAGTGGCGGACGAGTAGCAGAATCGTTCGAGGATGTCCACTCTCCGAAACGTCGGCGGATGGGGAAAAACGCCCCGTCGTCGCCCTCAGCCGCGGTCGGCGCGCGGGCGGATGCGGTTGACGTGGCCCATCTTGCGGCCGGGCCGGATTTCCGCCTTGCCATAGAGGTGCAGGCTGGCGCCGTCCTCGGCGAGGAAGCGTTCGGGGTCGCGCGCCTCGTCGCCGATCAGGTTCTCCATGACGACGTCGGAGTGGCGCGTCGGCGCGCCGAGCGGCAGGCCGGCGACGGCGCGCATGTGCGCCTCGAACTGGGAGACGAGGCAGGCGCTCTCGGTCCAGTGGCCGGAGTTGTGGACGCGCGGCGCGATCTCATTGGCGACCAGCCGCTCGCCTTGCGCCGTCTCGACCAGGAACAGTTCGACCGCGACGACGCCGACGTGGTCGAGGGCGGCGGCCACCGCCTCGCCGACGGCGACGGCGCGGGCGGCCGTCTCCGGCTTCAGGTCGGCCGGAACGCGGGAGTATTTGAGGATGTGACGGGCGTGCTCGTTTTCGGGCACGTCGAAGGTGACGGCGCGGCCGTCGAGGCCGCGGGCGGTCAGGACCGAGATCTCGCGGCGGAAGGGCACCCAACCCTCCAGGATGGCGGGCGCGCCCTTCATCGCTTCGAAGGCGTGGGCGAGGTCGTCGGGGTCGGTGATCTTGACCTGGCCCTTGCCGTCGTAGCCGAAGCGGCGGGTCTTCAAGACCGCCGGGAAGCCGATCTCGGCGATCGCGCTCTCGAGGTCGGCGAGGCTGTCGACGGCGCGGAAGGGGGCGGTCGGCACGCCGAGCTCGGCGAGGAAGGTCTTCTCCGACAGGCGGTCCTGGGAGACAGCCAACGACCGAGTTCCGGGCCGGACGGGGACGCGGGCGTCGAGAAAGGCGGCGGTGGCGGCCGGCACGTTTTCGAACTCATAGGTGACGACGTCGACGCGTGCCGCGAAGTCCGCGAGCGCCGCCTCGTCGTCGTAAGGCGCGCAGACGTGGTCGGCGGCGACGTCGAAGGCGGGGCTGTCGACGTCGGGGCAGTAGATCACGCTCTTCAGGCCGAGGCGGGCGCCGGCCAACGCCATCATGCGGCCGAGCTGGCCGCCGCCGAGGATGCCGACGGTGCGGACCGGGGGCGGGAGGGGGGGGACGAGGGAATCAGACATGGTCGACCGGCCGTTCGGCGACCGCCTCGGTCTGACGCCGACGCCAGGCGTCGAGGCGGTCGGCGAGGTCGGGGTCCTGCAGGGCGAGGACGGCGGCGGCGAGCAGGGCGGCGTTGACCGCGCCGGCCTTGCCGATCGCCAGCGTGCCGACGGGCACGCCGGCCGGCATCTGCACGATCGACAGGAGGCTGTCCTTGCCCTTCAGCGCCTTGCTCTCGACCGGCACGCCGAAGACCGGCAGCGAGGTCATCGAAGCGGTCATGCCGGGCAGGTGCGCGGCGCCGCCGGCGCCGGCGATGATCACCTTGTAGCCCGTTTCGCGCGCCGAACGGGCGAAGTCGTAGAGCCGTTCCGGGGTGCGATGGGCCGAGACGATGCGGGCCTCGTGCGGCACGCAGAGCGCGTCGAGGGTCTCGGCGGCGTGGCGCATGGTCTCCCAGTCGGATTGGCTGCCCATGATGATGGCGACCGGAGGGGTGGACGAGGCCATCGATCTCTCTTTCGTGTTCGCTTCCGTAAAAAGCGCTCCCATAGGCGAAGCGGCGGAGAGCGGCAAGTCGACGAAGGTCCCTTTCGGACCGCGCGGCTCAGGCGATGATGTCGGGGACGAGACGATCCTCGAGGCGGTTGATCCGATCCCTGATCGCCAGCTTCTTCTTCTTCAATCGCTGAATGGTGAGGTGGTCGCCGCGACCGCTGTCGACCAGCGCGGCGATCGCGAAGTCGAGATCCCGGTGCTCCTGGCGCAGATGAACGAGTTCGGCTCGGGTGGCGCTCTCTTCGTCTTCCGTCATGGGCGACCGGCTTCACACTGGTTGGTCGACGGGGGGGCGTCGACGCAGGAATCGCGGCGGAGAGGCGAACCCGCTCCGACCCCAGAATAGATCATCGCGACGGAAATTGGGACTCGTCCCGGTCGGAGACGCGATCGGGCGCGAGACGGCGCGGATCGAATCAACTTTCGTTGAATGTGCAATGCAGCATTGAGAAAACGTCGACCTTACGGACATTTGCCGGCTTTCGGAATCGGGGCTCCGGCATTGCGCGTTTCGCTGTTTGTGACATGCTGAAGACGTAGGTCCCAACGAGGGAGGCACGCGAAATGTCCATCGAATCGCACCTTGCGGAACTCGAACGCCGGCACGCTGCTCTGGAGACCAAGATCAAGGAGGCCGCCACTCACCCCAGCAGCGACTCGCTCGCCATCGCCGAGATGAAACGCCGCAAGCTGCAATTGAAGGACGAGATCAGCCGCCTGCGGGACGGCGAGACCCTTCACTGACGGTTTCCACCGCTCGATACGCTGATCGACGCCGCGGCTCGCCCCCGCGGCGTTTTCATTTCGGCGAGGATGCGTGCTCGTATGGCGCGAAGTTACATCGCGTCACCAAATAACGGTTTGTTTACGGCGCAACGCCACAATCTTTGCGACAACGCAATTGTATCTGTTTCCACTGCGTGTCCGTCGATTTCAAGAGAACGATCGAACGGCGGAGCATCGGATGGCGGACTTCGTGAGGCTTCTCCACGACGACGATGCCGACGTGGCGTCGGTCGTGGCGGCGTTGAAACGCCGACTGTCGGTCGAAACGGTGGCGCTTTCGAACGATCACGGCTTCGCCGGCCTCGCCGAGGCGGCCACGATCGTCGACGTCGATCTGTCGTGCGAGAGGACGCTCCGGCGCCTCCGGGGGCTGTTGCCGCAGCGCGGCGAGCATCCCCGCCTGATCGTGGTCGACCGGACGGCGCGGGCCGAGCGGATCCAGGCCGGCGTCTTCGGCGCGACGGGGTTGTTGGTGCGGCCGCTCGTTCCGGAAGAGGTGGCCGAGCGGGCGCTGGCGGCGATCTGGGCGGGACGGGCCGAGGCCGGATTCGGCCGCGGTCGGACGCCGATGGACGCGCCGGGCGCGCAATCGATCCTGGTGGCGGAGGAGACGTTGGCCGAACTCTTTTCGGCCTGCGTCGCCGGCGACGACTGGGATCCGCACCGACTGGAGGCGTCGGGCGTGGAGGTGACCCATGCCATCGCCGAGATCGGGTTCGAAGCCTGGATGGACACGGTGCGTCGCCATCACGGCGGCACCTACCGCCACAGTCTGCTGGTCACCGGCGTCGCCGTCGGGTTCGGAACTGAGCTCGGCATGGCCCGGGCCGATGTCGAACGCCTGGCCTGCGCCGCGCTCGCCCACGACGTCGGCAAGGTGCGGGTGCCGATCGACGTGCTGGACAAGCCGGCGCGGCTGACGGCGGAGGAGTACGAGCTCGTCAAACGCCATTCCGAATGGGGATGGTGGTTCCTCGCCGGCGCCTGCCGACGCCCCGATCCGGATTTTCTCGACGCGGTCTTGCATCACCACGAGGCGCTCGACGGATCGGGCTATCCGCACGGGCTGGTCGGCGCCGAGATTTCGGATCTGACGCGGGTTCTGACCATCTGCGACGTCTATGCGGCGTTGTCGGAGCCGCGGCCCTACAAGGAGGCGATGAGGCCGCCGCAGATCATGGAGATCCTGAACGACATGGCGCGGCAGGGGAAAGTCGAAACGGCGTTGGTCCGGGCGGTCGGCTGGATCGTCGCCGAAGGGCGGGCGAGCGGATCGTCGCCGCTGGCGCCGCCGCGTCGGCTCTTCGCTCAGGCGGCCCACAGGGCGCGGCCGGCGTCGACGACGAGTTTGATCGAGACGATCGCCAAGGCCGAGAGCACCAGGCGATAGAACAGTCGTTCCGGCATCACGCGGGTCAGGCGGACGCCGGCGAAGGTCGCGGCGATCGCGGCCGGGATCAGGATCGCCACGGCTTCGAGATTGGCGAGGGAGAGCTGGCCGAGGGCCCAGTAGGGCAGCAGCTTCACCGCATTGACGATGGTGAAGAAGATCGTCGAGGTGCCGGCGTAGACCATCTTCGGCATCCGCTGCGGCAGCGCGTACATCTGATAGGGCGGCGCGCCGGAATGGGAGACGAAGCTGGTGAAGCCGGCGATCATCCCCCAGAACAGGCCGCGCGGCACGTCGGCGGGGCGCGGCGGGATCTCGCGCCCGGCCTTCAGGGCGCGATCGGCGACGAAGGCGAGGCCGATCAGTCCGACCAGCAGCGTCACCCAGTCCTCCGGCACGCGCGCCGCCGTCGCCCAACCGAGCGCGATGCCGACGATCGCGCCGGGCACGAGAATGACGATGTTGCGCGTCGAGAATTCGCGACGGTAGGCCCACAGGCCGAACCAGTCGGAGACGACGAAGATCGGCAGCAAGAGACCGGCCGCCTGGACCGGCGAGACGACCAGCGCCAGCACCGGCACGCCGAGCATGCCGACGATCGGCAGTCCGCCCTTGGACAGGCCGACGAGCATGGCGGCCGGCAGGGCGGCGAGGAGAAAGGCGGCGTCGGGCATGGGGCGTTCTCGAGGGGCAGGGGCGGCGGCAGACCAGCGATCGGGTGGATCAAATATCGAATATCATCGAGAAATTCGAGATTGATTCAGCGCAAGGCGCGTCCCGGCCGCAGGCGTAGTCGAACGTAGCATTGCGAGCCCGAAGGTGGGGTGTGAAAGCGTTCGGGATCCGATCTTTCCGCCCCCAGAGGCGGGACCGGGAGCGGGAGGAGATGTCGATGTCGAGCCGTTATCCGCAAGTCTATCAGGGCTGGAAAGCCGATCCCGAGGCCTTCTGGGCGGACGCCGCCAAGGACATCGATTGGACGAAGCCCTGGGACAAGGTGTTCGATCCGTCGTCGGGGCCCTATGGCCGTTGGTTCGCCGGCGCCGAGATGAACACCTGCTGGAACGCCGTCGATCGTCACGTGAAGAACGGCCGCGCCGAGCAGACCGCGATCATCTACGACAGCCCGGTGACGGGCGTGAAGGCGAAGATCTCCTACGCCGAGCTGCTCGAGCGGGTGCAGGCGACCGCCGCCGCGCTCGCCGACGTCGGCGTCGTCAAGGGCGACCGCGTCATCGTCTACATGCCGATGATCCCGGAGGCGCTGGTGGCGATGCTCGCCGTCGCCCGTCTCGGCGCGATCCATTCGGTGGTGTTCGGCGGCTTCGCGCCGCGCGAGCTCTCCACACGCATCGACGACGCCAAGCCGAAGGCGATCATCACCGCGTCGTGCGGCATCGAGGGCAAGAAGGTGCTGCCCTACAAGCCGCTGCTCGACGAGGCGATCGGGCTCTCCACCCACAAGCCGGAAGCGGTGTTCGTCACCCAGCGGCCGCAGGTCCCCGCCGACCTCTTCCCCGGCCGGGACTACGACCTCGGCGAGCTCGTTCGCAAGAACAAGGGCCGCGACGTGCCCTGCGTCTCGGTTCTGGCGACCGATCCGCTCTACATTCTCTACACCTCCGGCACGACCGGGAGCCCGAAGGGCGTGGTGCGCGACAACGGCGGCCATGCCGTGGCGCTGCATTGGACGATGAAGAACCACTACGGCATCGAGCCGGGCGAAGTGTTCTGGGCGGCTTCGGACGTCGGTTGGGTCGTCGGCCATTCCTACATCTGCTACGCGACGCTGCTCTACGGCGCGACCACCATCGTCTTCGAGGGCAAGCCGGTCGGCACGCCCGATCCCGGCACCTTCTGGCGGGTGATCGAGGAATACAAGGTCGCCGGCTTCTTCACCGCGCCGACCGCCTTCCGGGCGATCAAGAAGGAAGACCCGAACGGCGAGTACCTGAAGAAATACGACATCTCCTCGCTGCGCACCCTGTTCCTGGCCGGCGAGCGCGCCGATCCGGACACGGTGAAGTGGGCCGAGGACATGACCAAGGTTCCGGTGATCGACCACTGGTGGCAGACCGAGACGGGTTGGGCGATCGCCGGCAATCCGGTCGGGCTCGGCCTCCTGCCGGTCAAGTACGGTTCGCCGACGGTGCCGATGCCGGGCTACGACGTGCAGATCGTCGACGACGGGATGCATCAGATGAAGCCGGGCGAGATGGGCTCGATCGTCATCAAGCTGCCGCTGCCGCCCTCCTGCCTGCCGACGCTGTGGAACGCCGATCAGCGCTTCGTCGACAGCTACCTCGTGGACTTCCCCGGCTACTACAAGACCGGCGATGCCGGCTACATGGACGAGGACGGCTACCTCTTCATCATGGCGCGCACCGACGACATCATCAACGTCGCCGGCCATCGCCTGTCGACCGGCGGCATGGAGGAGGTTCTGGCCAGCCACCCGGACGTCGCCGAATGCGCCGTCATCGGCGTCCATGACGAGATGAAGGGGCAGATGCCCTGCGGCTTCGTGGTGCTCAAGGCCGGCGTCACCAAGTCGCCGGAGGAGCTCGAGAAGGAGCTGGTGGCGCTGGTGCGCGCCAAGATCGGCGCGGTGGCGGCGTTCAAGGTGGCGATTACGGTCGATCGTCTGCCGAAGACCCGTTCGGGCAAGATCCTGCGCGGCACGATGCAGAAGATCGCCGATCAGCAGGACTGGAACATGCCGGCGACGATCGACGACGCCTCGGTGCTCGACGAGATCGAAGCGGCGATCCGCGAGCGCGGCATCGGCGTGTGATCGGATTCCGAAGGGGATGGGAAAAAGGAATGAGGCCCGGTCGATCGACCGGGCCTCGTTCCGTTCGGGGCGGCGCTCAGCCTTCGAAAAGAGCCGCGCGGAGGCGTCGCCAGGTCGGCTCGTCGGGGGCGAGCAACAGGCCGCCCTCGAGGTCGCTCGGGCGATAAGGCGAACCGTCGAGCTTGGCGGAGAAGCCGCCGGCCTCGGCGTGGATCAGCGCGCCGGCGAGATGATCCCAGGGCATCAGCTTGCCGTAGAGCGCGACATGGGCGGCGCCGGTGGCGAGCAGGCGGTATTCGTGCGCCGCGCAGCGATAGGAATAGGCGCCCCACAGCCTGGGCAGCCGCGCGCAGACCGCTTCACGTTCGCCGGCCGGCAGATAGGGCCAGGAAATGGGGCCGTGCATGTCGGCGAGATCGGCGGGGGCGGCGACGGCGAGCGGGCGGTCCGGGCGACCGTCGGGGAAGACGAGGCGCGCACCCTCGCCCTTCACCGCGCCGGCCCAATCGCCGCAGATCGGATCGAGGATGACGCCGGCGACCGTCTCGCCGTCGACGACGACCGCCGCCATGACGCCGAAGAGCGGCAGGCCGGAGGCGAAGTTGAAGGTGCCGTCGATCGGGTCGACGACGATCGCGAACCGGGCGTCCGCGAGCCGGTCGAGGAGGCGCGGATCCTCGGCGCAGGATTCCTCGCCGACGAAGAGCGCGTCGGGGAAGCGCTCCGCCACGGCGCGGGCGATGCGTCGTTCGGCGGCGCGGTCGGCGACGGTGACGAGATCCTGTGGGCCCGATTTGGTCGTGACGTCGCCGGCGTCGAGATGGCGGAAGCGCGGCAGGATCTCGCTCGCCGCCGCTTCGATCAGGATGGCGGCGAGATCGGCGAGATCGTCGTGAGTGAAGGTGGGCGACATGGAAGACCTCTCAGGGGAAGGGTCTCCTCTTGTCGGGCGATCATGTCGGCAGTGCGACGGTTCACCGGGGCGGGCGGCTCGACGGCGTGCCGATGATGGTCGGGCGAGGGTCGGGCCGGCTCACTTGCCGGCGGTCAGCTCCAGCCGCCGGATCGCCTTCATGGTGGCGACGTCGAGGATCAGGATGGTTGCGCCCTTGGGGCTCTCCATGGTGATCGTCAGGCGGTCGCCGTCGAGGCGGGTGGCGGCGACATGGGCGCCTTCGGGCAGCGGCAGTTCGGCGACGATCGGATGTTCGCTCGCGGCGGGCTTCACTTCCGAGCGCGTCACGCGATAGAAGATCGCGGCGAAGACGGCGACGAAGCCCAGAACCATCACCAGGGTCGAGCCCAGGAGCAGCTTCTTCAGCTTGGCCTGGAGGCGCAGCTGGGCGGCGTCGAGGGGCTTTTCATCGTCTTCGGCGAAGTTCGGGTTCGTCATCGGGATTGGGGTTCTCATCGATGGTCAGAGAGACGAAGCGGGAGCGGATGGACCGCAAGGCGGCGGAGTGGGCGGAAAGCCTCACCGAGCCCCCGCCGGCGACCGACGCCGACGATCTCGGCGACGATCTCGAGGCGGACGATCCCGGCGCCGAGGCGGCGCCGGACGCCGGCGCGATCACCATCGACGTCGAGGCGGAGGCCTCGGCCGAACGGCTCGACGCGGCGCTGGCGCGGCGCATTCCCGGTCTCTCCCGGTCGAGGCTGAAGGCCCTGATCGGGGAGGGGCGGGTGACGCTCGGCGGCGCGACCGTAACCGACGCCTCGCGCAAGATCAACGCGGGCGCCCGGATCGTCGTCGATCTGCCGGCCCCGGTCGCCGCCGCTCCGCAAGCGGAGGACATCCCGCTCGACGTGGTCTTCGAGGACGACGAGGTCGTCGTCCTGATGAAGCCGGCCGGGCTCGTCGTCCATCCCGGCGCGGGCAACGGGTCCGGCACGCTGGTCAATGCGCTGCTGCATCACTGCAAGGGGTCGCTCTCCGGCATCGGCGGGGTCGAGCGGCCGGGCATCGTGCATCGGCTCGACAAGGACACGTCGGGGCTGATGGTGGTCGCCAAGACCGACCGGGCGCACAAGTCGCTCGCCGCGCAGTTCGCCGACCACGGCCGCACCGGGCCGCTGGAGCGCGCCTATCACGCGATCGTCTGGGGCGTTCCGAAATATGCGGAAGGCACGATCACCACCCAGATCGGCCGCGATCCGAAGAACCGGCAGGCGATGGCGGCGGTGAAGACCGGCGGGCGCGAGGCGATCACCCATTTCAAGGTGCTGGAGACCTTCGGCGCGCCGCGGCCGGGGGCGAAGGTGCGCGAGGCGTCGGCCGGGCCGGTGGCGAGCCTGGTCGAATGCGTGCTGGAGACCGGCCGCACTCATCAGATCCGCGTCCACATGGCCGAGATCGGCCACCCGCTGCTCGGCGACGATCTCTACGGGTCGGGCTTCCGCACCAAGCTCGAGAAGCTCGAGAAACTGTCGCCGGAGGCGGCCGACGCGCTCAGGGCGCTCGGGCGGCAGGCGCTGCATGCGCGGCTCCTCGCCTTCGCCCATCCGGCCAACAAGCGCAAGGTGATGCGCTTCGAGGAGGACTGGCCGGAGGATCTGGAGCGGCTGGCGGAGGCCTTGCGCGGGCTCGACTGAGACCTCGCGACGCGCTCGAGCGGACGTGATGGCGAATGCGGTCGCAATTTCGCCGGGTCTTGCCGTATGATCCTTTCTCCGACGGGCCCGAGGATGGGGCGTCGGCATGGGCGGACCCGCCGATGGTCGGGGGTTCGCGAGGGGTTTTCCCCGAAGAGACGAAAGGGCGCTTTCCATGGCCCAGGCTTCGCTTCCCGCGCTCGCCTCGCTCGAAGGCGGACTGACGCGCTATCTCGACGAGATCCGCCGCTTTCCGATGCTGCAGCCGCAGGAGGAGTACATGCTCGCCAAGCGTTGGCGCGAGCATCAGGACCCGACCGCGGCGGAAAAGCTCGTGACCTCGCATCTGAGGCTCGTCGCCAAGATCGCGATGGGCTATCGCGGCTACGGCCTGCCGATCTCGGAAGTGATCTCGGAAGGCAACGTCGGCCTGATGCAGGCGGTCAAGCGCTTCGAGCCGGAGAAGGGCTTCCGCCTCGCCACCTACGCCATGTGGTGGATCAAGGCGGCGATCCAGGAATACATCCTGCGCTCGTGGTCGCTCGTGAAGATGGGCACCACCGCCAATCAGAAGCGCCTGTTCTTCAATCTGCGTCGCGTCAAGAGCCAGATCCAGGCGCTCGACGACGGCGATCTGCGCCCCGATCAGGTCAAGCACATCGCCACCAAGCTCGGCGTCACCGAAGACGACGTCGTCTCGATGAACCGGCGGCTCGGCGGCGACGCGTCGCTGAACGCGCCGGTCCGGGCCGACGAAGAGGGCGCGGAGTGGCAGGACTGGCTGGTCGACCATTCGGAAGACCAGGAGACGGTGCTCGCCGAACGTCAGGAGCTGGACGGCCGCAAGGCGCTGCTCGCCGACGCGCTCGGCGTGCTCAACGAGCGCGAACGGCGGATCTTCGAGGCGCGCCGCCTCGCCGAGGACCCGATCACCCTGGAAGACCTCTCGACCGAATTCGGCATCTCCCGCGAACGCGTCCGCCAGATCGAGGTCCGCGCCTTCGAGAAGGTGCAGGAGGCGGTGAAGAAGGGCGCGGCGTCGAAGGCGCTGGCGTCGATCGACTGAGGCGAGGCCCCCGAGGGGCATAGGTGTCCGCGTCGTTCGGGACCGAGGGCGCGGGCGTGCGCGTGTCTTTCGTCGATGCGCGTCGGGATTGCGAGGTCGAGCGACTCGTGCGAGCTTCGCGGCCATGCCGCAGATCTTCCTGTCCTACGCCCATGCCGATCACGATCTGCTCCAACGCTTTGTCGAAGCGCTGGAGCCGGTGATCACGCGCATCGACAGCCTGACGCTGTGGTGGGACACCGAACTGCAGGCCGGACAGGCGTGGGACGCCCGCATCCGGGCGGCGCTCGACGGTTCCGACGTCTTCGTCTGTTTCGTCACCAACGCCTTCCTGAGGCCCGACGGCTACATCATGACGACGGAGCTGCCGGCGATCCGCGCGGCGGCGAAGAGCCGGGGCGCGTTGGTCCTGCCGGTGATCGCCCGGGCGAGCCATTGGGAGGACGAGTTCGGCGCGACGCAGGCGGTTCCCAAGACGCTGCGGCGGCCGGCGTTGCGTCCGATCGAGAAGTGGAGCCCCCGCAATGAGGGGTTCCATCAGGCGAGCGTGCAGTTGAAGACGCCGATCATCGATTTTCTCAACGCGCTCCCGCCGCGTCCCGATCCCGGACCGGGCCCGGCGATGACGCCGACGCCGGCGGGCTTCGCCATCGTCGGCAAGACGCCGAGCGAAGCCGAACGCGACGATCCGGCCCTGTGCGGGCATCACGACGACGTTCTCGATGCGCTCGGCGAACTCGCGGACGTGCTCGATCGGCTGCGCAACGCCGATCCGAAGCTGGTCAGGGCGGTCGAGACCTATGCCGAGGTGGTTCGCCGCCCGTTCGCGGAGGTGCCGCTCGATCGGCTGTGGTCGCTCGGGGCCCGCGTGTGCGAACGGATCGAGACGGTGTCGCGCGAGGAGATGCTCGAGGTTCTCGACGAGCGCCGGCTGCGCGACGTCACCGGGGAGTTGAACCGGCTGCATCGCGCCCATGTGGCGCTGATCATGGGAACCCGGGAGGGGCGGGATCTCACCGC
This sequence comes from Hyphomicrobiales bacterium, assembly GCA_021286855.1. GTDB lineage: Bacteria > Pseudomonadota > Alphaproteobacteria > Rhizobiales > Ancalomicrobiaceae > Pinisolibacter. The sequence continues at coordinate 15,995 of JAJTBO010000018.1, forward strand.
CCGGGTGGCGGCGCATCGCAGCGCCACCCGGCCGGCGGCGGAGGCCGAGCGTTCTGCCGCCGCCATGCTCGAGCCGATGACACGGCAGAAGGGGCTGTTGGAGCCGGAGACCCGCGCCTTCGTGGGCAAGGTGGCGGAGCCGCTCGTCGAGGGCACCGAACGGATCGACGAGATCGAAGCCGGGCTCCGGACGGCGATCCATGCGGTGACCGCCTTCTTCGGCGTGCTCGATCCTCTGGTGCGGGCGCAGCCGACCGGCCGTCGCGACGAGGCGACGGTGCGCGAACGCTTCGCGGGCGACGCCAATCTGGAGACGATCCTCGCCGCCTTCGACTATCTCTCGCGGCACGACCGGGTGATTGCCGAATTCGCCGAGGCGACGCCGGAGCTGCGGCGTTACGTCGAGCGGATGACGCAGGCTCTGACGGGGGTCGAGCCGAAGGCGCTGCGCGATCCCGGCGAACCGCCGGCGGGGTTCGACATCCAGATCGTGAAGGAGATGATCCTGCGTGGCGAGGCGCCTCCGGCGAGTTGGGCGCCGTGGGTGCGGGAGCTGAACTTCGCCTTCAAGAGCGAATTCGTGGATCTGTCGCCTCTGAGGCCTCTCTTCGCATTGAGGAAACTCGATCTCTGGGGGACAGGCGTAAGCGATTTGTCCCCAGTGTCAGGTGCGACGGGGTTGCGGCATCTGGAAGTCGCGGGCACGGGCGTGGTCGATCTGTCTCCTGCGTCGAGTGCGACGTGGTTGGAATACTTGGACGCCTCACGCACGAGCGTGGTCGATCTGTCGCTGCTGTCGGGTGCGACGAGGTTGAAAAAGCTCATTCTCTCGGGCACGGGCGTGAGCGATCTTTCCCCCGTGTCGGGTGCGACGGGGTTGCAGTTGCTCAACGTTTCGGGCACGGGCGTGAGCGATCTCTCCCCCGTGTCGGGCGCGACGGGGTTGCAGTCGCTCTTCCTTTCGGCCACGGGCGTAAGCGATCTTTCCCCCGTGTCGGGCGCGACGGGATTGCAGTCGCTCTTCCTTTCGGACACGGGTGTGAGCGATCTTTCCCCATTGTCGAGGGCGACGGGGTTGCAGTCGCTCGATGTCTCGGGCACGGGCGTGAGCGATCTTTCCCCAGTGTCGAAGGCGACGGGATTGCAGTTGCTCAACGTCTCGGACACGGGCGTGAGCGATCTTTCCCCAGTGTCGAAGGCGACGGGGTTGCAGTCGCTCAACGTCTCGGGCACGGGCGTGGTTGATCTTTCCCCATTGTCGGGGGCGACGGAGTTGGCGGATCTCGACATTTCGCGCACCAGCGTGGCCGATCTGTCTCCTGTGTCGGGAGCGATGGGGTTGACGCATCTCGCCATCTCGGGCACGGACGTGACCGATCTGTCCGTGTTGGAATCGTTCGAATTCCTCGGGAGTCTCGATGCGTCGAATCTTCGTCATGTCGAACGGTGGCCGACGGCTTGGCCTACATCGCTGATGCAGTTGAACCTTCGCGGCTCCGATTGGCCCGCCGACGCTCCTCTCCCCGCCGTGGCTTGGCTGATTGCGCCGGACAGTACCATCCGGCGTGGCGAGGGAGACGATCCATGGCCCTTCATGTTTTGGGTCAGCAAGATCGAGCCGCCTCGGGAGACGTCTCCCGCCGCCGAAGGTTGACACCCGCCGCCATCCTCGGCACACCGGCGGGCATGTCTTTCCTCGCGCCCGGCGCGACCGTCCCCCGAGATCCCCCATGTCCTCCCACGTTCCGCACGCGACGTCCGCCGATCCCGTCTCCCGTCGCCGCACCTTCGCGATCATCTCGCATCCGGACGCCGGCAAGACGACGCTGACCGAAAAGCTGCTGCTCTTCGGCGGCGCGATCCAGCTCGCCGGTCAGGTCAAGGCCAAGGGCGACCGGCGCAACACGCGCTCGGACTGGATGGGCATCGAAAAGGAACGCGGCATCTCGGTCATGACCTCGGTCATGACCTTCGAATACCGCGACTGGGTGTTCAATCTGCTCGACACACCCGGCCACGAAGACTTCTCGGAGGACACCTATCGGACGCTCACCGCCGTCGACGCCGCCGTGATGGTGCTCGACGCGGCCAAGGGCGTCGAGGCGCGGACGCTGAAGCTGGTCGAGGTGTGCCGCCTGCGCGACATTCCGATCGTCACCTTCGTCAACAAGTGCGACCGCGACACGATGGATCCGTTCGAGCTGCTCGACGACGTCGAGAACTCGCTCGCCCTCGACACGACGCCGAAGTCCTGGCCGATCGGCCGTGGGCGCGCCTTCGCCGGCACCTATGATCTCGACACGAACACCATCCGTCTCAAGGACGCCGAGGAGCCGATCGCGGTCTCCGGGCCGGACGATCCGCGGATCCAGGCGCTGCTGCCGCCGGGCGACTTCGCGTTGTTCAAGGACGAGGTCGAGTTGGCGCAAGGGGCGGCGAAGCCCTATGTCCAGCAGTCGTTCCTCGAAGGGCATCTGACGCCGGTCTATTTCGGCTCGGCGCTCAGAGACATGGGCGTGCAGGATCTGATCGACGCGCTCGGCCGCTTCGCGCCGCCGCCCCGCGAGCAGCATGCGGCGAGCCGGGTCGTCGAGGCGAACGAGGCCAAGATGACCGGCTTCGTCTTCAAGATCCAGGCGAACATGGATCCGAACCATCGCGACCGCATCGCCTTCATGCGGGTCTGTTCGGGCGAGCTGAAGCGCGGCATGCGGGCGAAGCTGGTCCGGACCGGCAAGACCATCGGTCTGACCGCGCCGCAGTTCTTCTTCGCCCAGGACCGCACTGTCGCCGACGAGGCCTTCGCCGGCGACATCGTCGGCCTGCCCAACCACGGCACGCTCCGCATCGGCGACACGCTGACGGAAGGTGAGGATCTGGTCTTCCGCGGGGTGCCGTCCTTCGCGCCGGAGATCCTGCGCCGGGTGCGCGTCGGCGACGCGATGAAGGCGAAGAAGCTCAAAGAGGCGCTCCAGCAGATGGCGGAGGAGGGCGTCGTGCAGGTGTTCCAGCCGCGCGACGGCTCGCAGCCGATCGTCGGCGTGGTCGGCAACCTGCAGCTCGACGTCCTGAAGGAGCGGCTCGCCGCCGAATACGGGCTGGAGATCTCGTTCGAGACGACGCGCTTCTCGGTGGCGCGCTGGGTGACCTCCGCCGAGCCGGGCAAGATCGACGAGTTCTCGCGCCGCGACACCTCCGCCAATTGCACCGACCTCGACGGCGACCCGGTGCATCTCGCCACCTCGACCTTCGCGCTCAAATACGAGGAGGATCGCTGGGAGATGCTGAAGTTCACCGACGTCAAGGACTACCAGAAGGGGTGAGGGACGGGCCGCGCGGGGAGCGCCGGCGACGCCTGCGGCCTGGTGACGCGTATGCGTAGTCTCACGCAGAGTTCATTGGCGAGCCGCCTCTTCGTGTGCGATGCAGCATTCCCGGAAGGCGTCGCCAGCCCCTCCCGGCGGCGTCGAAGAGAAGGTGGTTTCTCATGAAGTTCTCGAAGTCCGTCGCCGCCCTCGGTCTCGTCGCCGCGATCGGCGTCGGGGTCGCCCACGCCGCCTCGGCGATCGAGGAGCGTCAGTCCATTCTCAAGGGGTTCGGCGACGACACCCGTCCGGTCGCCGGCATGCTGAAGGGCGAAGCGCCGTTCGATCTCGCCAAGGTCAAGACCGCGCTGGCGACCTATGCGAACGGTTCGGCCAAGCTGCCGGCGCTGTTCCCGGACGATTCCAAGACCGGCAAGACCGAAGCCTCGCCGAAGATCTGGGAAGAGAAGGCCAAGTTCGACGGCCTGTTCGCCAAGCTGAAGAGCGACGCCGAGACGGCCTCCGCCGCGATCGCCGACGAGGCCTCGTTCAAGGCCAACATCGGCAAGGTGCTCGGCAACTGCAAGGCCTGCCACGACGACTACCGCATCAAGAAGTGAGATCGCCATGACCGACGCCGTCGCCGCCGCCCGCCTCGACAAGGTGCTCGCCTGGGACGGGCCGACCCGCCTGTTCAAATGGGGATTGGTGGCGGCGGTGGCGTCGGCTTGGGTTTCCGACGAGCTGGCGATGACCTCCTGGCACGTCGTGAACGGCAAGATCGTGCTGGCGCTGGTGGTCTTCCGCCTGCTGTGGGGCGTGGTCGGCGGTTCGACGGCGCGGTTCTCGCAGTTTCTGCGCTCGCCGGCGGCGTCGTTCCGCTACGGGCTCGATCTCCTGAAGGGGCGCGAGGGGCACTATCTCGGCCACAATCCGCTCGGCGCCTGGATGGTCGTGGCGCTGATCGGCCTCGCCGCGGTGATGGGGATCTCCGGGCTCTTCAACGCCGATTATCCGGACCGGATGCTCATCGACGGGCCGTTCGCCGCGAAGCTCTCCGACGCGGCGGTGCATCTCGCCCATCGTATCCATTCGATCGGCTTCAAGCTGCTCGAGCTCGCCGTGCTGCTGCATGTCGCGGCGGTCGGCTTCCACGCCGTCGTCAAGAAGGATCCGCTGATCCCGGCGATGGTGACGGGGCGCAAGCCGCCCGGCGACTACGTCGACGCGGCGAAGGCGACGCCCGGATCGATCGTCGCGGCGATCGTCTGTCTGGCGGTCGCGGTGGCGATCGTGTGGGGCGGCATCGCGCTGGCGAAGTGATCCCGAGAGGGGCGATCGAAACGAAGACGGGGGCCGAGGGCCCCCGTTCGCATGTCTCGCGATGCGTCGTTCACGCCGGATGGGCGGCGAGGAACTCTTCGACCTCGGCGCGGGTCGGCACGCCGGCGCGGCCGCCGAAGCGCGAGCACTTGATCGCCGCGACGGCGGAGGCGAAGCGGAGGGCTTCCGGCTCCGGCATCTTTTCGGCGAGCGCCAGGGTGAAGGAGCCATGGAAGGTGTCGCCGGCGCCGAGCGTGTCGACGGCGTGGACCGGGAAGGACTGGAGCCGGCGGACGCGGTCGCCGTCGAGCCAGAGCACGCCGCCGGAGCCGAGCGTCACGGCGAGGAAGGCGTCGGTGACCTTGCGCATGGCGAGGAGACCCTTGGTCGGGTCGGAGATGCCCGACGTGCCGCGCAGGCCGGGCGTGCCGAAGACGACGTGCGAGGCGGCCTTGATCATCTGCGGCGCGTCGCCCTCGGCGCGGTCGCCGTCGAGGACGCCGGGAATGCCGCGCGCCTTGGCGGCCTCGAGCAGCGGCACGGCGATCGAGGGATAGCGGTCGTCGGTGAGGAGCGCGTCGACGTCGGCGACGAGAGCGCCGGCGTCGTCGATCTCGGGCGGGGCGACATGCGGCGGATGCCAGGTCAGGATGGTGCGCTCGCCGTCGCCGTCGACGATCGAGGAACAGACCGGCGATTCGCGGCCGGCGATGCGCAGCATCTTGGAGGTGTCGACGCCTTCCTTCTCCAGGCCGCGGGTGATCATCTCGCCGATCAGATCGTCGCCGAGCGGGGCGAGCACCTGCCCTTTGCCGCCGAGGCGGACCACCGCGACCGCGGCGTTGGCGCCGGAGCCGCCGCCGATCGAGATGAAGTCCTTGGCGCGGCCCTTGGTGCCGCGCGCGGGGGCGGCGTCGAAGCGATAGATGAAATCCTGCACGGCGGCGCCGGCGACGAGAACGGTCGGCATGACGAAGCTCACTCCCAATTCGGCAAGAAATTTCTAACACGAAGAATGTTGGAAATTTAAGTAGGACCTTCGCCTTCGGGAGCCTTGCGTAGGAGCTCCTACCGATCCGTGATGGGATCGCGACCGCGGCTGCTCAGGCGGGATCCCGCCTGCGGCCGCGCAAGGTTGGTTTGCGGGCGTGTTCGGAGGCCTGGGGCGAGGCTTCGGCGGCGTCGGAGAGCTCCTTGCGGAAGACGTCGCGCTTCTCGTGGATCGAGGCGATGATCGGGCCCATGGCGACGCCGAGGCCGACCAGCGCGGCTTCGGAGAGTTGCAGGCTCGCCTCGATGGTCTCCGGCACGGCGTCGGTGACGCCCTTCTTGTAGAGCTTGCGGGCGTGGGTCGCGTCGCGGGCGCGGGCGACCAGCGGCACGGCGGGGCGCTCGGCGCGGACCGCCTCGACGATCGCGTCGACGGCGGCGGGGGCGTCGACGGTGACGATCACCGCTTGCGCCTCGGCGACGCCGCAGGCGCGCAGAAAGCGAGGGTCGGTGACGTCGCCGAAGTAGACCGGGCGGCCGGAGCGGCGGCCGTCGGCGACGTTCGCCGGATCGAGATCGGCGGCGATCCAGGAGATGCGGTGCTCGTCGAGCAGATCGGCGACGAGATGGCCGACGCGGCCGAAGCCGACCACCAGGGCGCGGGCGGCGTGGTCCTCGGGCGGGGCGATCGACAACGCCGGATCTTCGGGCGGCGAGCGGCGGACGATTTCTTGAGAGACGCGGCGGCCGGCGAGGTCGAAGAAGGGGATCGCCGCCATGGTCAGGCCGACGACGGCGACGACGAAGGTGGCGGTGTCGGCGTCGATCAGCTTCAGCGCGCCGGCGAGGCCGACGACGATGAAGGCGAATTCGCCGCCCGGGCCGATCAGCAGGCCGGTCTTCAGCGCGTGCGCCCGGTCGATGCCGAAGACGCGGGCGCCGAGGCCGGTGATCAGCGCCTTGATCGCCACGAGGGCGATCGCCCCGGCCAGAATGGCGAAGGGATGGCGGGCGACGAAGTCGAGGTCGATGCTCATGCCGACCGAGAAGAAGAAGACGCCGAGCAGCAGGCCCTTGAAGGGCTCGATCATCGTCTCGATGGCGCGGCGATATTCGGTCTCGGCGAGGAGCAGGCCGGCGACGAAGGCGCCGAGCGCCATGGAGAGGCCGGCGAGCGCGGTCGCCACCCCGGTGCCGACGGCGACGAAGAGGATCGTCGCCATGAAGAGCTCCACCGACTTCGTTTCGACGACGAGGCGGAACAGCGGGCGCAAAGCCAGTCGGCCGAGGATGGCGATGACGACGACCACGCCGGCGCCTTGCGCCAGCGCGACGCCGAGGCCGAGCCAGACCGAGCGACCGGTGTCGGCGCCGCCGAGCTGCTCGACCATGAACAGGATCGGGACGACCGCGAGATCCTGAAAGAGCAGCACGGCGAAGGCGGTGCGGCCGGTGACGGTCGGCAGGCGTTTCTGTTCCGCGAGCACCTCGATGACGACGGCGGTCGAGGACAGCGCGAGACAGGCGCCGAGCACCAGCGCGGCGGCGGGGGGTTGGCCGAGTTGCAGAGCCGCCGCGCCGATCACCAGGGCGGAGACGACGACCTGGAAGCCGCCGAGGCCGAAGACCAGGCGTTTCAGCGCCGAGAGGCGGGCGAAGGACAGTTCCAGCCCGATGACGAAGAGCAGGAAGACGACGCCGAAATCGGCGATGCCGGCGATTTCGCTGCGTTTGTCGATGGTGATCCAGTCGAGCGGCGGGAAGGCGTCGCCGAAACGGGCGAGGCCGTGCGGCCCGAGCACCGCGCCGGCGAGGAGGAAGCCGAGCACCGAGCCGACCTTGAGGCGATGCATCAGAGGCACGACGACCCCGGCGGTGCCGAGCACCACCAGGAGATCCTTCATTTCCGTCAGGTCGATCGCCGCCCCGGCCATACCGACTCCTCTGCCTCGCCGAAGGTCACAGTGGACCAGCCGGCGCGGCGAGGAAAGGCGTCACGCGCGACGGGCGACTTCGGCCGCGGTGACGCCGTGGGCGACGAGATCGGCGGCGAAGCGGCTCGGCGAGGTGAAGACGACGGCCTTCATGCCGATCGAGCGGGCGCCGAGCACGTTCTCGGGCACGTCGTCGACGAAGAGGCAGGTCGCCGGATCGAGGTCGTTGCGCTCGACGAAGAGGCGGTAGATCGCCGGATCCGGCTTGACCAGCTTCTCGTGGGCGGAGACGACGGTGTCGCGAAAGCCGGTCAGGAACGGGAAGCGGGCCAGACACTCGGCGAACTTCTCGGTGGAGAAGTTGGTGATCGAGAAGGTCGGGACGCCGGCTTCGCGCAGGCTCTCCAGGATGGCGACTGTGCCGTCGATGGCGCCGGGCACCATTTCGTGCCAGCGCTCGTCCCAGGCGCGAATCGGCTCGGCCCATTCGGGATGGCGCGCGACGCGCTCGGCGACGCCTTGCGCGAAGGGGAGGCCGCGATCCATTTCCAGGTTCCAGGAGGTCGAGCAGATCTCCGAGAGGAACCAATCGCGCATCGCCGGCTCGGGAAAGAACCGCGAATAGAGCAGTTTGGGATCCCAGCGGATGAGAACGTTGCCGATGTCGAAGACGACGTTTGCGACGGCGGTCATGGAACCTCGAGGGGTTGGAACGGCGCGGCCCCGACGCGGGGTGCGCGCGACGGGGCCGACCTTGGCAGGGGAACGTGACGAAGAGTGGACGCTCAGCGACCGCGCTTCAGATCGGGGTGCATGGTCTTGCCGAACAGCGAGGCGTCGCGGCCGAGCACGTGTTCGGTCGAGCCGACGATCAGCGGATCGGGGCCGGTGACGATCGAACGATCCTTGTTGGGATAAGGGATCGTCTCCAGGAAGTGCTGCATGCAGTTCAACCGGGCGCGCATCTTATCGTTCGACTTGACGATGGTCCAGGGCGCGTCGGCGGTGTCGGTGTAGAAGAACATCGCCTCCTTGGCCTCGGTGTAGTCGTCCCACTTGTCGAGCGAGGCGCGGTCGATCGGCGACAGCTTCCACTGCTTCAGGGGATCGGTCTCGCGCGAGTTGAAGCGGCGACGCTGCTCCTCGCGGGTGACCGAGAACCAATATTTGAACAGGCGGATGCCGGAGCGGGCGAGCATGCGCTCGAACTCGGGCGCCTGACGCATGAATTCGAGATATTCATTGGGCGTGCAGAAGCCCATGACGCGTTCGACGCCGGCGCGGTTGTACCAGGAGCGGTCGAACATCACGATCTCGCCGGCGGCGGGCAGATGGGCGATGTAGCGCTGGAAGTACCACTGGGTGCGTTCGCGTTCGGTCGGCTTCTGCAGGGCGACGACGCGGGCGGTGCGCGGGTTCAGATGTTCGGTGAAGCGCTTGATGGTGCCGCCCTTGCCGGCGGCGTCGCGGCCCTCGAACAGCATGACGACGCGCTCGCCGGTCTCCTCGACCCAGCGCTGGAGCTTCAGGAGCTCGCGCTGCAGCTCGAGCTTGTGCGCCTCGTAGCTCCGGGTCCGCATCTTGGTGGCGTAAGGGTATTCGCCGCTTTCGAAGAACTGGGCGATCGCCGCCGGGTCGTGGCGCAACTCGGCGAGGCGGTGGCGGGTCTCGCCGCCGTCCTTCTTCTCCTTCTTGGGCGGCAACGGCCGATCGGCGATGTCGGTCGAGACGTGGTCCGGCGCGGCGGCGCCAAGCGGAGGAGAGAGCGGCGCCATCGCGATTTCCGCCACGGGCGCTTCCGCCGGGGGCGGCGCGGCCTCGACCGGCGCGGCGGGCTTCGGGGCGGGCGCGGCGGCGCGGCGGGTTCTCTTCGGCGGGGTCGTGGGCGTGGCGGGCGCCGGCGTGGTTTCGGCGGAGCCGGCGTCGAAGGTGTCGATCTCAATCATCGTGGCGTTCCTCGTCCCCTGATCGCGAAAGATCTCGACGCCCCGCCGCGAACGTCGAATCTTCTCGCTCACAGGTTAGTCCGCAAGGATGAGGAAAGTGTTGAGCCGGATCAAGATCTCGCGGCGGCGCGGTCGCAGTCGCAGTCGCAGATGACGCGATCGAGCGAGCCGAATTCGGGTTTCTCGCCGCTCCGCAGCGTGACGTAGCCGCATTTCGGCACCGAGATCCACTCGTCGCAGCCCTCGTCGATCGGTTCGGAGACGACGATGACGCCGCCGTCGCGCTCGGAGAGATAGAGGGTCGGCGGGAACGGATCGGACGACCAGCGGAAGGCCCACAGCCGTTCGCCATCGGTCAGGCAGGCGGCGAAGCGGAAGGCCTCGACGACGTCGGCGGCCTTCTGCAGGTCGAGGACGCGGTGGATGGTGCGGGCGATCGCGCCGACCGGATCGTGCTCCAACCCCTGCGCGAAGGCGGCGAGGAAGAAGGCCTCCGAATCGGTCGAGCCGACCCGCTTCTCGTAGAGCGCATCGTCGATCAGCGCCTCGACGCCGCGGCGGATCTTCTTGTGGCCGCCGATCTGGCCGTTGTGCATGAACATCCACTTGCCGTGGACGAAGGGATGGCAGTTGACGCGGGCGACCGCGGCCTCGGTCGAGGCGCGGACGTGGGCGAAGAAGAGGGGCGAGCGGACCTGGGCGCAGATCGAGCGCAGATTCTCGTCGGACCAGGCCGGCAGGGTCTCGCGATAGCAGCCGGGAATGTCGCGTTCGCCGTACCAGCCGATGCCGAAGCCGTCGCCGTTGGTCGGCGTCTTGCCCTCGTGGGCGGAGAGCGCCTGATGGACGAGCGAATGCTCGGGGCGGCAGACGAGATCCTCGAGCAGGATCGGACGACCGGCATAGGCGAGAATGCGGCACATGGGACGGGGGTCCTCCGGCGCGGCAAGCTTGGGTGAAACGAGTTTGTCGGCAAAACGTAAACAACTCGGCGACCGTCCGTAAAGCACGGACGGGAGCGAGCCGTCGGCGACGCCGAAGATCTCGGGTGGCGTGACCGCCGAGGCGCGGTCCCCGGAAGGGCTCGCAGAACTTTGGGGCGGGTCTGCGGCCGGGGCGGCCGGCATGCGCATGGCGGCTCTGCGCGGCCATTGCCGGGGGGGCGTACGACCGCTACATAGGGCGCGACCGCGCCGGGCGAGCGACGCTCGACCGCGCACCGATCTCAACGGGTCTCGGCGACGACCCGCCCCCCTTTTTCGCGAGGCAGCGAGCCCGATGGCGTCCTACGAATACATCTATTACATGCACGGCCTGACCAAGGCCTATCCCGGCGGCAAGAAGGTTCTGGAGAACATCCATCTCCAGTTCTTCCCCGACGCCAAGATCGGCGTGCTCGGCGTCAACGGCGCCGGCAAGTCGACGCTCCTCAAGATCATGGCGGGGATCGACAAGGAGTTCACCGGCGAGGCCTGGGTCGCCAAGGGCGCGACCGTCGGCTACCTCGAGCAGGAGCCGAAGCTCGATCCGGCGAAGTCGGTGCTGGAGAACGTGATGGACGGCGTCGCGCCGAAGAAGGCGCTGATCGACCGGTTCAACGAAATCTCGATGCAGCTCGCCGAAGACTATTCCGACGAGCTGATGGAGGAGATGACCAAGCTCCAGGATCAGATCGACGCGCAGAACCTGTGGGATCTCGACAGCCAGGTCGAGATGGCGATGGACGCGCTCAGGTGCCCGGCCCCGGACGCCGACGTCACCAAGCTCTCCGGCGGCGAGCGGCGTCGCGTGGCGCTGTGCCGCCTGCTGCTCTCGCACCCCGACCTCTTGCTCCTCGACGAGCCGACCAACCATCTCGACGCCGAGTCGGTGCAGTGGCTGGAAAGTCACCTGCGCGACTACAAGGGCGCGGTTTTGATCATCACCCACGATCGCTACTTCCTCGACAACGTCACGTCGTGGATCCTCGAACTCGATCGCGGCCGCGGCATCCCCTACGAGGGCAACTATTCCTCGTGGCTCGGTCAGAAGCAGAAGCGCATGGAGCAGGAGGGCCGTGAGGACGCGGCGCGCCAGCGGGCGCTGGCGCGCGAGTCCGAATGGATCGCCGCCTCGCCTAAGGCGCGTCAGGCCAAGTCCAAGGCGCGTATCCAGCGCTACGAGGAACTGGTCGAGCGCGCGGCGAACAAGCAGGTCGGGCAGGCCGAGATCATCATTCCGGTGGCCGAGCGGCTCGGCAACAACGTCGTCGACTTCGAGGGCCTGTCGAAGGGCTTCGGCGATCGGCTGCTGATCGACGATCTGACCTTCAAGCTGCCGCCGGGCGGCATCGTCGGCGTGATCGGGCCGAACGGCGCGGGCAAGACGACGCTGTTCCGCATGCTGACCGGCGCGGAGACGGCGGACGCCGGCTCGATCAAGATCGGCGAGAGCGTCAAGCTCGGCTACGTCGACCAGTCGCGCGACGCGCTCGATCCCAACAAGACCGTCTGGGAGGAGATCTCCGGCGGCAACGACGTGATCTATCTGGGCAAGCGCGAGATCAACAGCCGCGCCTATTGCTCGACCTTCAACTTCAAGGGCGGCGACCAGCAGAAGAAGGTCGGGATGCTCTCCGGCGGCGAACGCAACCGCGTGCATCTGGCCAAGATGCTGAAGTCGGGAGCGAACGTGCTGCTCCTCGACGAGCCGACCAACGACCTCGACGTCGACACGCTGCGCGCGCTCGAAGAGGCGCTCGAGGACTACGCCGGCTGCGCCGTGGTGATCAGCCACGATCGCTGGTTCCTCGACCGTCTCGCCACCCATATCCTCGCCTTCGAGGGCGACAGCCACGTCGAATGGTTCGAGGGCAACTTCCAGGACTACGAGGCCGACAAGGTGCGCCGTCTCGGCGCGGCCGCCGTCGAGCCGCATCGGATCAAGTACAAGCCGCTGACGCGGTGAGGCGGTTCCGGCCCCGAGATCGAAAAAAGACCCGGCGAGATCGCTCTCGCCGGGTCTTCTTCTGAAAAGGTCTGTCGAGCAATGGTTCGCCGGATCGGGTCCGGCGCGCAGTCCTTACGCAACGTTCGTCACGATAGCATGACACGGGCCGCGTGTGTCTGCTCGAAGTTCTCGCGTTCTGCTCGACGCTCGAGCAACGGCGGGGCGGCGGCTCGGCGGCGTGTGGGCTCCTCGAGATCGGCGAAACATGCTACGTCGCGGCCTTCCTCCGCCCGTCTCTTCGGAAGCCACCTGATGACCGTCGATCTCCTCCGCCGTCTGCCGCCGTCCTGCTGGTCCTCGATCGAGGGCGAATTGGCGCTCGAAGGGGTGAAGGTCTCGACAATCGCGGCCAAGGTCGGCACGCCGTTCTATCTCTATTCGGCCGAGCGGCTGCGCGAGAACTGGCGCTCGCTCGCCGACGCGCTGACGCCGCTCGGCGTCTCGATCCACTATGCGATGAAGGCCTGCGCCAACCGCGCCGTCGTGTCGATCCTGGCGGCGGAAGGGGCGGGCGCCGACATCGTCTCGGGCGGCGAACTCGCCCGGGCGCTCGCCGCCGGCATTCCGGCTTCCAAGGTCGTCTTCTCCGGCGTCGGCAAGACCGACGCGGAGATCGCCCAGGCGTTGAAGACCGGCGTGCATCAGCTCAACGCCGAATCCTACGAGGAGCTGTGGCGGATCGATCGGATCGCCGGGGAGCTCGGGCTCGTCGCCGACGTGGCGCTGCGGGTCAATCCGGACGTCGACGCCGACACGCACGCCAAGATCACGACGGGCAGACGCGACAACAAATTCGGCGTCGACGCGGATCGGCTCGGCCGGCTCGACAACGAGCTGAAGGCGATGACCAACCTGCGGCTCGTCGGTCTCGCCGTCCACATCGGCTCGCAGATCCTGTCGGTGAAGCCCTTCGCCGAGGCCTACGGGCGGATGCGGAAGCTGGTGTTGTCCCTGCGCGAGCGCGGCCATGCGATCGAGCGGCTCGACCTCGGCGGCGGCTTCGGCATCGCCTATCAGAACGAGCTCGCGCCGAGCCCGGCGGAGATCGCCGAGACGATCCGCACGACGGTCGGCGACCTCGGCTGCGCGCTCGCGGTCGAGCCGGGACGGTCGATCGTGGCGGACGCCGGCGTGCTGGCGACGCGGGTCGAGTTCGTCAAGGAAGGGGCCGACCTGCGCTTCGCGGTGGTCGACGCCGGCATGAACGATCTGATGCGTCCGGCGATGTACGACAGTCATCACGACATCGTTCCGGTCCGGTTGCCGAAATCGGATGTCGAATATTCGCTCTACGACGTGGTCGGACCGATCTGCGAGAGCTCCGACACCTTCGCCAAGCGGCGTCATCTGCCGACGCTCGCGGCCGGCGATCTGGTGTTGCTCGCCACCGCCGGGGCCTATGGCGCGACCATGTCGGGAACCTACAACGGCCGCGCTCTCGTCTCGGAAATCCTGGTGGATTCGGGGCGTTGGGCGGTGGTGCGGCGGCGCGTGCCGATCGAGGAGCAGATCGGTTGGGAGAGCGTGCCGTCGTGGATCGCGTGAACCTTGCATAAACCGTGATGCAGGCCATGGGCGAGGCAGCGTCCATCAGTAAGTTCGTATTCAATCCTCTCGTTCATTATCCTTCTTCGGATCATCCGGGGAATGGAAATGTCGGGATTGTCTAAGTCGCCGTTTTACCGACTCTTCGCCACGTTTGCGGCGTTGGCGCGTTGTCGGGCCGGGCAGATCAGCACGATCGTCGCGATCGCCTCGGTGCCGATCGCCATGGGGCTCGGCATCGCCGTCGACTTCGCACGAGCATCCGCCGCGCGCGGTCAGTTGCAGGCGGCGATGGACGCCGCCGTCATCGCCGGGGCGAAGAACGGAACATCGTCCTGGACGACCATTTCGGCGAACACCTTCGACGCGGCCGTATCGAAGTCGGTCACCGTCGCCTCGCGCAGCTTCGCCGCCGACGCCGACGGCAACTATCAGGGCACGGCGACCGGCACGCTGGCGACCTCCTTCGCCGGGCTCTTCTCGATCGACGCCCTGACCCTGCAGGTCACCGCGACGGCGGTGAAGCCGGTCTCCGGCAACAAGGTCTGCATTCTGCTCAATTCGACGACGGCGTCGCCGGGTCTGCTGCTCAACAGCGGCGCCAATCTCAACGCGCCGAACTGCGAGGTCCACGTCAAGTCGACCGGCAATCCGGCGGCGACGTTCAACTCGGGCACCGTCTTCACCACCCAGAAGACCTGCGTCGCCGGATCGAACGTCATCGACAACGGCGGCACCCACGCCTCGTTGACGAAGAGCTGCACGACCGTCTCCGATCCCTTCGCCGGCACGTTGCCGACGCCGGCGTCGTCGAGCTGCACCTATTCGGGCCTCAACTACAACGGTGGATCGGTGACCTTGTCGCCGGGGGTCTATTGCTACGGCATCAACTTCAACGGCACGACCAATCTGACGCTCAATCCCGGCGTCTACGTGATCAAGTCGGGCAATTGGAACTTCAACGGCGGAACCATGACGGGGACCGGCGTGACGTTCTATTTCGCCGACACGTCCTACATCCAGTTCAACGGCACGACGTCGATGAATCTGGCGGCGCCGACGACCGGCGCCTACGCCAATCTGCTGTGGTACGAGGCGCAGAACCTGTCGCAGTCGTGGTTCACGATGAATGCGACGAACGGGGCGACCATGACCGGGCTGATCTGGTTGCCGAGCCGCAACCTGACGCTCAATTCCGGCGCCAGCGTCACGTCCAACAAGCTGACGATGGTGCTCAACACGCTGATCATGAACACCGTCAACTGGTCGCTGTCGTCGTCCGACAAGTCGATCACGACGACGAGCGGGTCGAACGCGGCGAGCGGCATCTATCTGAAATACTGACAAAAAGCGGGTTTCGACGGGCCGCGAAAACGAGACGCCGTCCGAGGGGATCCCTTCGGGCGGCGTTCGCGCGTCGTCCTCAGGCGTCGGTCGCAGTTCCCGCGCCGCCCTGGAACTGCAGGCGGGCGAGGCGGGCGTAGATGCCGTCCTGCGCCACCAGCGTCTCGTGGGTTCCCTCTTCGACGATGCGGCCGCCGTCGAGCACCAGGATGCGGTCGCAGGCGAGCACGGTCGCCAGCCGATGGGCGATGACGAGGGTGGTGCGGCCGACCATCAGCCGCTCGAGGGCGGTGTGGACGAGGGCCTCGCTCTCGGCGTCGAGGGCGCTGGTCGCCTCGTCGAGCAGAAGGATCGGCGCGGCGCGCAAGACCGCGCGGGCGATGGCGAGGCGCTGGCGCTGACCGCCGGAGAGCATGACGCCGCGCTCGCCGACCTGGGTCGCCCAGCCGTCCGGCAGCTTGGCGACGAATTCTTCGACCAGGGCGGTGCGGGCGGCGGCGATCACCTCTTCGTCGGTGGCGTCGCGGCGGCCGTAGCGGATGTTCTCCATGATCGTGTCGGCGAAGATCACGGTGTCCTGCGGCACGACGGCGATGCGGTCGCGGGCGGCGGTCGGATCGGTCGCCTTCACGTCGACGCCGTCGATCGTCACCGCGCCGGCGGCGGGATCGTAATAGCGCAGCAGGAGATGGAAGAGGGTCGACTTGCCGGCGCCGGAGGGGCCGACCAGGGCGACCTTCTCGCCGGGGACGACCGCGAGGTCGACCCGGTCGAGGACGATGCGGTCCGGCGCGCTCGGATAGCCGAAGCGCACCGAGTCGAAGCGGATCTCGCCGCGCGGCGGGGTGGGCAGGGCGATCGGCGCGGCCGGGGCGGCGATGGTCGGCTTCTCGGCGAGAAGTTCGGCGAGCCGTTCGGCGGCGCCGGAGGCCTGGGCGATCTCGCCCCAGACCTGGGAGAGTTCGCCGAGCGCGCCGGCGGCGAAGACCGAATAGAGCACGAACTGCGACAGGGCGCCGGGGGTGAGGCGGCCGTCGAGGACGTCGCGCGCGCCGATCCACAGCACCGCGACGACCGAGCCGAAGACCATGAAGATGGCGACGGCGGTGAGCGCGGCGCGGGCCTTGGTCGAGGAGCGGGCGGCCTCGAAGGCGCGCTCGATCGCCGAGGCGAAATGGGCGACGGCGCTCTTCTCGTTGGTGAAGGCCTGCAGCGTGCGGATCGCGCCGATGCTCTCGGAGGCGAAGGCGGCGGCGGCGGCGAGCGTGTCCTGAGCCATGCGGGAGCGGGCGCGGACCTTGCGGCCGAAGGCGACGAGCGGCAGCACGATGAAGGGAATGGCGATCAACACCAGCGCCGAGAGGCGCGGACTGGTCACCACCATCATCGCCACCGCGCCGACGAAGAGGAAGAAGTTCCTCAGCGCGATCGAGGCGGAGGCGCCGACGGCGGCCTTGATCTGGGTGGCGTCCGCCGTCAGCCGGGAGACGATCTCGCCGGAGAGCGAACGGTCGTAGAAGTCGGCCGACAGACGCGTGACGTGGGCGAAGACCTCGCGGCGCAGATCCGAGACGATGCGCTCGCCGAGCCAGGTGACGAGGTAGTAGCGGCTGGCCGAGGCCAGCGCCAAGGCTGCGGCGAGCACCACCAGCACCGCGAAATAGCGGTCGATGAAGGCGCTGTCGGCGGCGGAGAAGCCGTGGTCGATCATCCGCCGGACGGCGAGCGGCAGCGCCAGGGTGACGCCGGCGGCGGCGATCAGCGCGGCGAAGGCGGCGGCGACGTGGCCGCGATGGCGGGCGAGATAGGGCAGGAGGGTCTTCAGGGGGCGGACCGAACGGCGCTTGCTCGTTTCGCCGGCGGCGTCGGTGGGGGTCTTCTTTCTCGCCACTTCCGAAGGTCCTCTTCGTCGGGACGCCGCTCTCGGCCGGGGCGTCGGGTGGCGCCTTCCTTGAACTCTTCGAAGCGAGGGATCAAGCCCCGGCGCGCGAGAAGTGCGGCGTCCGGGCGGGGGCGAGGCGGGGGGAAAAGCGTGCGGCGCGGGCTTCGCGGCTCTTGTTCGCCGGCGTCGATGGAGTTATAGGAACGCCCGATCCGACGAGACGGCCGCGTGGGCAGACGCCGACGCGGCCTCGTCTTCGTCGCCGAAACCGTGAACACGATCATGTGATCGCTCCCGCGTCGCGCCGACGCCCCGGCGGAGCCGTCACGAGACAGGGACGCTGAGGCACCATGAAGCAGGGCATCCATCCCGACTATCACACCATCAAGGTGGTGATGACCAACGGCACCGAGTACTTCACCCGTTCGACCTTCGGCAAGGAAGGCGACACGCTGAACCTCGACATCGATCCGACCTCGCATCCGGCGTGGACCGGCGGGTCGCAGCAGCTGCTCGACCGCGGCGGCCGCATCTCCAAGTTCAAGGACAAGTTCAAGGGCTTCGGTCTCTGATCGAGCCTTCGGACGAGTTCCGGAAACGACGAAACCCCGGCCGAGAGGCCGGGGTTTTCGTTTGGGGGGCGCGGCGAGGGGCTCGATGGCCGGCGCGGCCGCTCAGTCGGAGCGGCCGAAGGCGTGGGCGAGGAGGCCGAGCTGGTCGGCGACCGGATTGGGCGCGCTCTCGCGGGCCTTCTTCTCCTTCTCCTCCTCGTCGGCGTAGATGGCGTCGTCGAGGCGGCGGATGCGGTCCTGGAGGCGGCGGGAGCGGTCGACCAGATCGCGCAGGGTGACCGGGACCTCGTCCCAACCCGGGCCGTCGCGTTCGCCGGAGCGATCCTCGATACGGACCTTGGTCTTTTCCAGGCCGGCCTGCTCCTGGGTCATCTCGCCTTCGTTGACGGCGCGCTGCAGGAGGAGCCAGGAGGCGAGCTGCATCAGACGGGTGGTCAGGCGCATCGACTCGGTGGCGTAGATCAGCGAGGCGGCGCGGGACAGGCCGCGGCTCTCGGCGCGCCCGGGGCCGTCGAGATAAGACGCGGTCTCCTCGACCAGATCCATGCCTTCGCGGAACAGCGTGCGGAACGTTTCCGAACCGGCGAAACGCGCGGCGAAGTCCACGGTCTCGCCGCCGTGAGCATTCGCATCGGAGGGAACGTCTCGGTTCATCGCCTTCTCCTCTGGCGAGGGCATCCCGCCCTCGAACCCATTGCCGGTATCACGAACGGGAAGCACCCGGCGTGCCGATCGGGGCGTCGAGGGAGATGATCCTCGGCATTTTCGCGCGACGAGGTTAACACGCGCCGACGTCCGGCCGAGAGGGCGATCCCACTCGTGCGGCGCCGCCGTATCCCGAGAAAAAGGAGAGCCGCGTCAGGCGGCTCTCCCGCAAGTCTGTTCTGGGAGGCAACGAGCCGAGTGGGCCCACCACTCGCCGTCCGGAGGACCGGACGGATCGATCATCGGCCGGAAACCTTAATCGAGGATGAAATCGCGCGGCGGCGCTGCGGCGGCGACCCGAAACGGGACGCTTCGCGCCCGCGAAGCTGCGCAGGGCGTGTCGTTCGGGGACGTTCCGGCTGGAAGTCGGGCCGCAAATCGATTATTTTGCATTGCACCATCGTGGCCGCAAAAAAGTCACGAGCGGCTGAGATGAAGCGAGGCGGCGCCGAGGCGCGGCGGATCTTTCCAGGCGAACCGGCCGACGGTCGCCAACGAAGGATTCACCAAGTCTTCGTGTCGTCATGGACGAGTGTTCGTCCGTCCTGTCTCCTTAAGGGGCGGGAAATACTCGTCAGCTACGATTTTAATACAATCTGGCGGATCTTCGAGGGGAAGGTCCGGAGAGCACTCGAAGGTACTTCCCATGAACGCCGGCCAACGTGTCAATCCGAACGAACTTCTCGGCAAGGCCCGTCTCTCGGTGCACGAGATGACCGACCTCATCGCCGCCATGGTGTCCGATCTGCCGTCGGTCAAGTCGGTGGCGGTCGACGGTCAGGGCGGTGAGATCTCGGTCGCGCTGGTCACCGGCAAGCGCATCGGCATCGCGGCGATCCCGGTCGCCCATGCGATGAACGAGTCGATGAACAGCCGCCTGCAGGCGCTGGACGACCTGTTCAAGCGCTGCGCCTGATCGACCGCTCCACGACGACGACGAAAGCGCCGGACGGGTTCGCCCCGTCGCGGCGCTTCTTCGTTTCGTTGGTCTGCTCAGGAGGCCGTCGGCCGCCATTCGAGCACCAGCGTCGGTAGGCCGGAGCGCGGATTGGCGCCCTCGCCGATGCGGGCGAAGCCCTGTTTCTCGTAGAAGGCCACGGCGCGGGCGTTGTCGGCGTTGACGTCGAGGCCGACGCGGGCGGGCGAGACGCGGCGGGCCTCGGCGAGGAGAGCCTCGGCGACGCCGGCGCCCCATACGTCCGGGTGGACGGCGATCTGGTCGAGCCAGCCGGTCGCCGGATCGATCGTCACGAAGCCGACGACGTCGCCGGTCTCGGCGATGGCGACGGCGACATGGACGCCGGCGGAAAGATGCTCGCGCAGGCGCTCGACCAACCAGGGGCGGCGGGCCTCGAAGTCGATCGTCGGCATGGTCCGCGCCCAGGAGGCGACCCAGAGGTCGACGACTTCGGGGAGGTAGGCGTGATCCCACGCGAAGATCCCGCGCAGGGTTCGGCGCAGGATCCTGCGGCGCTTCAGCCAGGGCTTGCGGCGTTTGCCGGCGACGCCGGGGGGGAAACGGATCGGCGGCGCGAGGGCGTCGGCGGGCATGGGCGGCTCCGGCAGCGTCACCGGTCGGTCAGACGAATCTCGATCCGGCGATTGCGAGCATAGGCCTCTTCCGACTTGGCGTCGTCGAGCGGCTGGAATTCGCCGAAGCCGGCGGCCATCAGATGTTTCGGCGAGACGCCGTCCTCGACGAGGCGGCGCACCACGGCGATGGCGCGGGCGGCGGAGAGCTCCCAGTTGGAGGCGAAACGGCCTCCGGCGATCGGGCGATCGTCGGTGTGGCCGTCGATGCGGAGCGTCCAGGTGACGTCCGGCGGGATCTCGCGTTCGAGGTCGCGCACCGCGCTCGCCAGTCGGTCGATGGCGGCGCGGCCCTGGTCGTCCATGCCGTCGGAGCCGACCGGGAACAGCACCTCGGACTGGAAGACGAAGCGGTCGCCGACGACGCGGATGTCGGGGCGGTTGCCGAGGATTTCGCGCAGCCGGCCGAAGAAGTCGGAGCGATAGCGTTGCAGCTCCTGGACGCGCTGGGCGAGCGCCACGTTCAGCCGCTTGCCGAGATCGGCGATCTTGGTCTGGCTCTCCTTGTCGCGGCTCTCGGAGGCGTCGAGCGCCTGTTCGAGGGCGGCGATCTGGCGGCGCAGCGCGGCGATCTGCTGGTTGAGCAGGTCGACCTGGGCGAGGGCTTCGGCCGAGAGGCGCTTCTCGGCGTCGAGGGCGGCGGAGGTCGAGGCGGCGGCGGCGGAGCCGGCGGACGCGCCCTTCTCCAGCGCCGAGAGGCGGGCGGCGAGGCGGTCGCGCTCGACGGTGACGTCGACGAGGCCGGCGCGCAGGCGCGAGGTCTCGCCGTCGAGTTCGGCCTTGCCGCCGCGCTCCAGGGCGAGCAGCTCGGTCAGCTGTTCGATCTGCTTCTGCAGGCGGATCAGGGCGCTGTCCTTGCCGGTGATCTCCTTCGACAGGTAGAACTGCGCGAGCATGAACACCGAGAGCAGGAAGATGACGACGAGGACCAGCGTCGACAATGCGTCGACGAAGCCGGGCCAGTAGTCGATCGGACCTTCGCGGCGGCGACGGGCGAGGCGCATCGTCACCTCCCCTCGGGCTCGGAGCCTCGCACGCCGACGGCGCTGCGCTCGGACGCGCCGATGGCGGTTCTCTCCGATGCGCCGATGGCGCCGGCGATGCGTTCGAGCGCGTCGCGGGTGGCGGCGGCCTCGGCGTTCTGCCGTTCGAGCAGGGCGCGCATCTGTTCCTGTTCGCCGCGGATGTGGCCGACCAGATCCCGCAGCGAAACGGAGAGTTCGACCAGCGCGGAGGCGGTGTTGCGGCCGCCGCCGCCTTCGGAGGCGCGGGCGAGGCGCTCGATCGAGCGACGCAGGTCCTCGCCGCCGCCGACGCCGCCTTCGGCGAAGTCGACGTCGGTCTCGGCGGCGAGCCAGTCCTCGAGCTCGTTGTAGAAGCGGTTCTGCGCCGCGCCGGCCTGAAGGTCGAGGAAGCCGATCACCAGCGAGCCGGCGAGGCCGAACAGCGAGGACGAGAACGCGATGCCCATGCCGGCGAGCGGCTTGGCGAGGCCGGCCTTGAGATCGTCGAAGACGACGGCGAGATCGGACGCCCCGGCGTTCATCGTCTTCAGCGTGTCGCCGACCGCCGAGACGGTCTCGGAGAGGCCGGTGAAGGTGCCGAGCAGGCCGAGGAAGACCAGGGTCGCGGCGATGTAGCGGGTGATCTCGCGGGTCTCGTCGAGACGCATGCCGATTGAATCGAGGATCGAGCGGGTCACCGACGGGGTGAGGCCCGAAGCGCCGCGATCGCCAATCAGCGCCGCCATCGGGCCGAGCAGCTTCGGCCGGGTCATCGTCGAGGTGTCGACGTCGGCGCGGCGGAAGGCGTTGACCCAGCGCACCTCGGGCAGGAGGCGCAGCACCTGGCGCAGCGCCAGGAGAATGCCGAGGGCGGCGACGAACAGGATGAAGCCGTTCAGCGCGGGATTGGCGTGGAAGGCGTTGATCGCCTGCTTCTGCAGGATCACCCCGACGAAACCGGCGATCACCAGGAAGATCAACATGCGCAGGAGAAAGACCAGCGGGCTCGACAGACGTTCGTGGGCCGGATCTCGCGCCATTCCTCGGTTCTCCCTTCTCGCCGCCACCATGACGGCAGGCGTCGCCGGAGACAAGCATGCGTCCTGCGTCGCCGTCATGACGGCGTCATGCGATGCGTCGCCTCCGGCTCGGGCGGCGCGCCGCCGCTCCGCGTCAGCCGACGCCGAGCAGTTTGGCGAGGCGCTTGTGGATGTTCTCGTTGCCGCACAGCACCGAGCCGGTCTCCAGCATGCGGTCGCGGCCGTCCATGTCGCAGACGAAGCCGCCGGCCTCGCGCACCAGGAGGATGCCGGCCGCCATGTCCCACGGATTGAGGGCGCGCTCCCAGAAGCCGTCGAGGCGGCCGGAGGCGACCCAGGCGAGATCGAGCGCGGCGGCGCCGCAGCGGCGGATGCCGGCGACTTCGCGCATCACGGTGGTCATTTCGCCGATGAAGCGGGCGTGGTCGCCGTGGCCGAGGAAGGGGATGCCGGTGCCGATGACGCATTCGTTGAGGTCACGGCGGGCGGCGACGCGCAGGCGGCGATCGTTCATGAAGGCGCCGGCGCCGCGTTCGGCGACGTAGAGCTCGTCGAGGACCGGATTGTAGATCACGCCGGCGACGATCTGATCGTTGCGCTTCAGGGCGAGCGAGATGGCGAACTGCGGGATGCCGTGCAGGAAGTTGGTGGTGCCGTCGAGCGGGTCGATGATCCAGGTGTGGGTCGGATCGGTCCCTTCGACGACGCCGGATTCCTCCATCAGGAAGCCGTAGCCGGGACGGACGCGGGCGAGCTCGTCGCGCAGGATCTGTTCGGCCTTGCGGTCGGCGGCGGAGACGAAGTCGGCCGGGCCCTTGTGGGAGACCTGCAGGTTCTCGACCTCGCCGAAGTCGCGCACGAGCGAACGGGCCGCCTTGCGGACGGCGTCGACCATGACGTTGAGGAGTGCCGAGCGTGCCATCGATGTTCCCATGGGTTTCTTGAGACGGCCTCTCGTCACCACGAAACGCCGTCGGATTCAAGGAAAAAGGCCGATCAGGGCCGCGGTTTCGCGGCCGCTTCGGCAGAGGAGGGCGCCGGCGCGGCGCCGGTGGGGGTCGCCGAGGCGTCGGGTTCGTCGAGGGTCACGCCGGACATGCGCGCGACGATGCGGTCGGCCTCGCGCTCGGCGCGGGCGCGCTGGTCGGGCGAGAGGCCGGCGAGCCGGGTCTCGAGCCAGATGTCGGGCAGGCCCTGTCGGTTCGCCAGGAGGTGCCAGGCGAGCGCCGTCACCGGATCGGGCGCGACGCCGATGCCGAGCGCATACATCCGGGCGAGGCGGTCCTGGCCGATGGCGTTGCCGCGCAGCGCGGAGCGCTTGAACCAGACGAAGGCGTTCTCCGGCGACTTGGCGACGCCGCGGCCGTTGATCAACATCAGGGCGAATTCGATCTCGGCGGCCTCGAAGCCGCTCATCGCCGCCTCGCGCATCCAGCGCGCCGCGGTCAGCGGGTCGTGGCCGGGATTGTCGGGATCGGCAAGGAGAGTGGCGTAGGCGTATTGCGCCTCGATGTTCCCGAGCTCGGCGGCGCGCTTCAGCCAAGCGACCGCCTTGTCCGGGTCGTGCGGGGCGACGGTTCCGTCGAACAACATCATCGCGCCGTTGTAGAGCGCGATCGGCTGATCCTTCTCGGCGGCGGCTTCGAAGAGTTTCCAGGCGCGGGCCATGTCCTTGTCGCCGGCGCGGCCGGAGACGATCATCTGCCCGAGCGCCGCCATCGCTTCGCGGTCGCCTGCGTCGGCGGCCAGCCCGTACCATTTCGCCGCCTTGGCGAGGTCGGTCGACACGCCGAGCCCGCCTTCGTAGAGCACGCCGATCATCGTCATGGCGGCGGCGTCGCCCCGTTCGGCGCGGGGGATGGCGAACGCCATCGCCTTCAGCCAGAGGCCGCGCTGATAGGCGGCGTAGACCGGGTCGGCGTCGGCCGCGTCGTCGGCCGGGGCCGGGGTGAGCGTCGCGCCGGGCAACGAGAAGGCGCCCTCGCCGGTCGCGAAAGGCGTCGTCTGCGGCGCGAAGACGCCGGCGGGGAGCTTCGGCTCGGCGGCGGGTTTCTCGTGCGTCGTCGGTTTCTTCGCCGGGGTCGGCTTGGCGTGCGCGGCGGGGGCGTGCGCGGCGGTGGCGAACACGACGAGGCCGACGAGAACGGCGAGCGGGAGACGAAAGGCGCGGCGGTCGGACACGGGGCGCAGACCTCAGTTCTCCGCCGGAGCGGCGTCGGCGAGACGGCGGACGGCCTCGCGCACCGCCTCGGCGGGGCCGCGCGGATCGGACCAGATCGCATGGCGCAGCGCGACGAACTCCGCGCCGGTGGCGGCGGCGGCGTCGCAGGAGGCGAGGGTCGCGCCGGCGAGGAGCACCACCGGCGGCTCGAACAACGGCGTCCACCAGGCGGCGAGTTCGAGGGCGCGCGGCGCGGCCTCGTCCGTCTCGGGGTGGTCGAGATCGCCGAAGAAGACGTAGTCGACCGCCGTATCGCCGGCCTCCATCGCCTCGTGGCGGGTGGCGAGCCCGCCGACGCCGACGATGCCGTTCGGATGGAAGGTCTCGAGCGCGTTCTCGAGATCGGCGGGGCCGGTGTCGACATGGACGCCGTCGGCGCGGGAGCGGCCGGCGGCGCGGCTGTCGTTGCGGACCATGACGGCGACGTCGTGGGCTTGCGCGATCGGGGTGAGAATCTCGGCGAGGCGCTGACGCGTCATCTCCGAACCGCCGTCGAGGGCGACGATCAGCGAGGCGACGTCGCCGGCCGAAACGGCGGCCTCGAGCGTCGCGGGGAAAGTCGCGAGATCGACGGTCGAGGGGGTGACGAGGACGAGACGGGCCAAAGGGCGTTCCTTCGCGAGAAGCGGGCGCGGGCGGAGGGGCCGCGCCGTTCGCCTCTTCCTATGGGATTTCGGCGCGAGCGAGGCAAGGGGCGCTTCGTCTCGGGAGACGACGACGGCCCGGGAGCGGGCTCCCGGGCCGTCGGTTCGATCGGGTCGAGCGATCAGGCCTTGCGCAGGCACTCGACGCCGGGGAGCGCCTTGCCCTCGAGCCACTCGAGGAAGGCGCCGCCGGCGGTCGAGATGTAGGTGAAGTCGTCGGCCGCGCCGGCGTGGTTCAGCGCCGCGACGGTGTCGCCGCCGCCGGCGACCGCCGTGATCTTGCCTTCGGCGGCGAGCTCGCCGGCGCGACGGGCGACCGCGTTGGTCGCCGCGTCGAAGGGCTCGATCTCGAAGGCGCCGAACGGGCCGTTCCAGACCAACGTCTTGATCTCGCCGAGCAGCGCGATGACGGCGGCGACCGAATCCGGTCCGGCGTCGAGCACCATCTCGTCGGCGGCGATGCCGCCGTTCTTGACGACGCGGTTCGCCGCGCCGGCCTTGAACTCCTTGGCGGCGACGCCGTCGACCGGCAGGACGACGGCGCAGCCGGCGGCCTTGGCCTTCTCGACGATCTCACGGGCGGTCGGGGCGAGGTCGTGTTCGCACAGCGACTTGCCGACCTCGAGCCCTCCCGCGGCGAGGAAGGTGTTGGCCATGCCGCCGCCGATGATCAGGTAGTCGACCTTCTTGACCAGATTGCCGAGCAGCTCGAGCTTGGAGGACACCTTGGCGCCGCCGACGACGGCCGCGACGGGACGCTCGGGGGCCTCGAGCGCCTTGGTCAGCGCGTCGAGCTCGGTCTGCATGCAACGGCCGGCGTAGGCCGGCAGCAGATGGGCGAGCCCTTCCGTCGTCGCATGGGCCCGGTGGGCGGTGGCGAAGGCGTCGTTGACGTAGAGGTCGCCGAGCGCGGCGAGCTTCTTCACGTGCTCGGGGTCGTTCTTCTCCTCGCCCTTGTAGAAGCGGGTGTTCTCGAGCAGGAGGACGTCGCCGTCGGCCATCTTCGCGATCGCCTCCTCGGCGACCGGGCCGATGCTGTCGGCGGCGAAGGCGACGGGCATGCCGAGGCGGGAGGCGAGGGCGGGCACGACCTGCTCGAGCGAGTACTTCGCCTCGGGGCCTTCCTTCGGACGACCGAAGTGGGCGAGCAGGATCACCTTGCCGCCCTTGTCGGCGATCTCGGTGATGGTCGGCAGCACGGCGCGGATGCGGGTGTCGTCGGTGACGTGTCCGTCTTCCATCGGCACGTTGAGGTCGACACGGACGAGGACGCGCTTGCCCTTCACGTCGGCGTCGTCGAGGGTCTTGAAGGCGCTCATGATCTCTCTCCCCGATTGTTGGCTTCACGAGAAAAAAAGGGCCGGTCGAGACCGGCCCTTCTTCGATCCGAGGATCAGATCAGCTTCGCCATGGCGACGGCGGTGTCCGACATGCGGTTGGAGAAGCCCCACTCGTTGTCGTACCAGGAGAGCACCGAGACCAGGGTGCCGTCCATGACCTTGGTCTGGTCGGTGTGGAACACCGACGAGTGCGGGTCGTGGTTGAAATCGGAGGAGACGTTCTTGTCGTCGGTGTAACCGAGGATGCCCTTCAGCGCGCCGTCGGCGGCGGCGCGGATCGCGGCGTTGATCTCGTCCTTGGTGGTCGCGCGCTTGGCGATGAACTTCAGGTCGACGACCGAGACGTTCGGGGTCGGCACGCGCATGGCGAAGCCGTCGAGCTTGCCGTTGAGCTCCGGCAGGACGAGGCCGACGGCCTTGGCGGCGCCGGTCGAGGTCGGGATCATGCTGAGGGCCGCCGCGCGGGCGCGGTAGAGGTCCTTGTGCATGGTGTCCAGCGTCGGCTGGTCGCCGGTATAGGAGTGGATCGTCGTCATCATGCCCTTCTCGATGCCGATGGCCTCGTGGAGGACCTTGGCGAAGGGCGCGAGGCAGTTGGTCGTGCAGGAGGCGTTGGAGACGACGAGGTGATCCTTGGTCAGCTTGTCGTGATTGACGCCGTAGACCACGGTGAGGTCGGCGCCGTCGGCCGGGGCCGAGACCAGGACGCGCTTGGCGCCGGCGGTCAGATGCATCGCCGCCTTGTCGCGGGCGGTGAAGATGCCGGTGCACTCCATGGCGACGTCGATGCCGAGCTCGCCCCACGGCAGCTGGGTCGGATCCTTGATGGCGGTGACCTTGATCGGGCCGGTCCCGACGTCGATGGTGTCGCCGGAGACGGTCACGGTGCCGGGGAAGCGGCCATGGACCGAATCGTAACGCACCAGATGGGCGTTGGTCTCGACCGGGCCGAGATCGTTGAGGGCGACGACCTCGATGTCGGTACGGCCGGATTCGACGATGGCGCGCAGGACGTTGCGGCCGATGCGGCCGAAGCCGTTGATGGCGACGCGGACAGCCATGGAAGTTCTCCTCTCGATTGATCCTTCGGCCGTGCGGCGGAGCCGAACGGCGGTCACAGTGGCTCCGGGTGGTCCCCGACTTTCCGAGATCGAGCTTCGAAAAGGCCGCTCGGCGAAGGCGTTGCACCCTTCCTCCCGCCATCCGTCGGACACGGAACGGGCGACAGGAAAATTTCTTTCGCCTCCGAGAGTGGTCGCGCGTCCCGAGACGCGCCGGCCGTGACCGCCCCCGAAAAATGAGGTCGGGGCACTGATAGCAGGGCGGTTCGGGGTGTCAATCCGGCGCATTGCGCGGGGGAGCCTCGAGGCGTCGCGCGAAGGCGCCCGCTCGACGCCCGTCCGATTGACCCGAGCTCGCGGGCGGGCCTAAATTCCGCCGTCGAGGAAGCTTCGACGAATCGATCCGGGGTGGTCGCGCGGCTCGCGACGAGGAGCGTCGATGTGTCGTCCGCGGTCGGGCTCGGGCGGCGGGCGCGACGTCGCGAGGAGGGGCAGATGGTTCAGGCACCGGCCGTCGAGGCGGCGCTCGGTCGGCTGACGGCGGCGCTCGAGGGGCTCGAGGCGGCGACGGAACGGCGGTTCCGCTCGGAACGGTCGGAGATGGAGCTCGAGGACGAGATCTCACGGCTCGCCGAAGATCGGTCGCAGCTCGGCCAGACCCTCGATCAGGAAAAGGCTCGCGCCAATCTGCTCGAAGAGACCAATCGCGAGGTTTCGCGCCGCCTGGTCGCGGCGATGGAGTCGATCCGGTCGGTTCTCGACGCGCACGGCGGGTGAGGGATGATGGCGCAGGTCAACGTGACCATCAACGGGCGGGTCTACCGGATGGCCTGCGAGGACGGTCAGGAGGCGCATCTCCAGGGCCTCGCGCAGCGGCTCGACGAGATCATCCACGGTCTGCGCGGCTCCTTCGGCGAGATCGGCGACCAACGGCTGACGGTGATGGCGGCGGTGACGGTGATGGACGACCTCGCCGAGACGCAGCGCCGGCTGAAGAGCCTCGAGGCGGAGAACCGCTCCCTTCGCGAAGCCCGCGCGGCGGTGATCGAACGGCGCGACGAGGTCGAGATCGAGATCGCCCGTCGCATCGACGAGGCGGCGCGCCGGATCGGCTCGGTCGCCGAGGCGCTGGGCCGGCGCGGGCGCGAGGCCGTCGAAGAAAATTGAGGCCGTGGACGAGTTCGGCGGCGCACTGGCATGGCGATGCGGCGCGCCCTATATTGGCCGACGGCGAGGCTGCGCGATGCGACAGGAGTCTGTATCCCCGGGGCCTTATCGATCCGAACGGGAGCTGTCCCTGGGGAGGCTCGTGGGCTTCCCCAAAACGGCGCCCACCTACGTTGTAGGTTTCCCGGGATCGATTTCTCCATCGGTCGAGGTGGCTTCGTCACGTATCTCCCTCCTCGTGGCATCGGCCACCGCACCGGCACGGCGATGACCGCGACGACCTCGGATCACTCTTCCTCCCCTTCGAAGGCCGATCTGCGTCGGCGGGCGCTGGCGGCGCGCGATGCGACGACGCCGGCGCACCGCGAGGCGGCGGCGCGAGCGATCGCGGCGACCGACGCGTTGCCGATCCTGCCGGCCGGGACCGTGGTCGCCGGCTATTTCCCGATCCGCAGCGAGATCGATCCGCGCCCGCTGATGCGTCGGCTCGTCGCCTGCGGCGCGCTCACGGCGCTGCCGGCGGTCGGCGCGGACGGCGAGACGCTGACTTTCCGGCTGTGGCGGGAGGGTGAGGCGCTGGTCGCCGCCGGCTTCGGCCTGTCGGAGCCGTCGGCGGAGGCCGAGGCGGTCGATCCGGACGTGGTGCTGCTGCCGCTCTCCGCCTTCGACCGGCGCGGCGAGCGGATCGGCTACGGCAAGGGCCATTACGATCGGGCGATCGAACGGCTCGAGGCGATCCGGCCGCTGCTCAAGGTCGGGTTGGCCTTTGCGGCCCAAGAGGTCGCGCGCGTTCCCTCCGAGCCGCACGACCGTCCGCTCGATCTGATCCTGACCGAGGCCGGGGCGATCGTCCCGCTGGCGACCTGAGGAGACACTCGACAGATGCGACTGATGTTCCTCGGCGACGTGGTGGGGCGAGCGGGCCGGAAGGCGGTGGTGGAGCGGCTGCCGGGCCTCGTCGACGATCTCGGCCTCGACTTCGTGGTGGTCAACGCGGAGAACGCCGCCGGCGGCTTCGGCATCACCGAAGAGATCGCGCAGGATCTGATCGACGCCGGCGCCGACGCGCTGACGCTCGGCAATCACTCCTGGGATCAACGCGAGGCGCTGGTGTTCATCGAACGGCAGCCGCGGTTGCTCCGACCGGCCAACTATCCCAAGGGCACGCCGGGCAAGGGGGCCAATCTCTACGTGGCGAAGAACGGGGCGCGGGTGCTGGTCGTCTCGGTGATGGGGCGGATCTACATGGATCCGCTCGACGATCCCTTCGCCGTCGCCGAGCGCGAGATCGCCGCCTGTCCGCTGGCCGAGCAGGCCGATGCGATCATCCTCGACGTGCATGCGGAGGCGACCAGCGAGAAGCAGGCGATGGCGCATCACTTCGACGGCCGCGTCTCCCTGGTGATCGGCACGCACACCCATGTGCCGACGGCGGATTGGCAGATCCTTTCCGGCGGCACCGCCTTCCAG
Source organism: Hyphomicrobiales bacterium (assembly GCA_021286855.1). Taxonomy (GTDB): domain Bacteria; phylum Pseudomonadota; class Alphaproteobacteria; order Rhizobiales; family Ancalomicrobiaceae; genus Pinisolibacter. The sequence continues at coordinate 46,066 of JAJTBO010000018.1, forward strand.
TCGGACGCCGGCATGTGCGGCGACTACGACAGCGTGATCGGCATGGAGAAGGACGAGCCGATCAACCGCTTCACCACCAAGATCGGCCGGGCCCGGTTCGAGCCGGCGGCGGGCGAGGCGACGATCTGCGGCCTCGTCGTCGAGATCGACGAGGCGACCGGGCTCGCCACCCGCGCCGAGCCGATCCGCCTCGGCGGGCGCCTGTCGCAGGCGCTGCCGCGCTTCTGACACTCGGCTCATGAAATTCGGACTCGTCCGAATTTCATGAGCGTTACGGCCCGACCGGCCGACGCCCGTTCGGGCTCGCCTTCGCTCACGAAGTTTCGAACAGGTCGAAACTTCGTGATCTCGGTATGAGCCGTCCTTCCCGAGAAACAGAGACGCCGCCCGGAGGCGGCGTCGTGGTCGTCGTGCGGCGGCGAGACGGGCTCGTCAGACCTTCTTGATGATGCCGAGGAAGCGCTGCACCTCGGTGCGCATCGTCTCGGATTCGCTGGCGGTGGAGCGGACGCCCTCCGACATGGCGCGGGCGGAGACGCCGGTCTCCTGGGCGGTGCGCTCGAGCTGGCCCATGGTCTCGGCGACCATGCGGGTGCCGGAGGCGGCGTCGGCGACGGAACGGGCGATCTCGGCGGTGGTCGCCGACTGCTCCTCGACGGCGGCGGAGATGCCGCTGGCCACCTCGTTCATTCGGTCGATGGTGCCGGAGATCTCGGCCATGCTGTCGACCGCCTCGCGGGTCGCCTGCTGAATGGTCTGGATCTGGCCGGTGATCTCCTCGGTCGCCTTGGTGGTCTGGCCGGCGAGGTTCTTCACCTCGGAGGCGACGACGGCGAAGCCGCGGCCGGCGTCGCCGGCGCGCGCCGCCTCGATGGTGGCGTTGAGGGCGAGGAGGTTGGTCTGGGCGGCGATGTCCTGGATCAGACCGACGACGTGGCCGATCTTCTCGGACGCTTCGGTCAGGCGCTGCACCTTGTCGCGGGCGACGCCGGCATGGACGACGCCGCCGCGGGCGACGTCGGCGGAGATCGAAGCCTGACGCGAGATCTCGGCGATCGAGCTGTCGAGTTCGTGGACGGCGGCCGCGACGCTCTCGACGTTGGCGCCGGCGGCGCCGGCGGCGTCGGCGGAGCGGGCGGCCTCCTCGGAGGTGCCTTCGGCGATGCGGGTCATGCCTTCGGCGTGGCCGTTCAGGCCGGCGACGGCGCCGGCGACGGTTTCGATCGCCGCGCCCACCTTGGTCTCGAAGTGGTCGATCGCGTCGGCGAGGGCGGTGACCACCGACCAGGTCACCATGCAGCCGAGATAGGAGCCGTCGCTCGCGTAGATCGCGTTGGCGCGCAGGTCGAGCCGCTCGCGGCCGACGCGGATCTTGGCGAGCCAGGGCAGGTTCTTCGGATCGGCGACGATGCGGCGCTGATGCGCCGGATTCTTGTGAAAGATGTCCATCGAACGGCCGACCAGCTTCTCCGGATCGAGGCCGGCGGGCAGCTCGTGGCGGATCGTCTTCAGCGTCTCGATCGAGGTCCGATTGGCGTAGACGATGTCGCCGTTCGTCGGATCGGCGAGAAGAACGTTGACCGGCATCTGGTCGAGCATGGCGACGAGAGCGGCCTTGTCGAGACCTTCTTCACGGGTTTCGACGAGGGGGGCGGTCGAGGACTTGCCGAACAGGCCGAACATACGTGGGGTTCCTCCGCCTCGGCGATGCGAGGTCTTCAGGAGTGGGGTTTTTGATCGGGAGATTCCCTTAGGGAGCATGAATGACGCAGAGTTCTTAGCGATCGGTGAATTTCGGTAATCGAATGCCTTGGAATTCGTCGAAAGGCGCGTTTTTCGGCAGGTTCTGCGGCGGCCTGGATTTTCGCGCCCGGGCGCACTATAAGCGGCCGACTTCGAACATGATCGCGTGGGACAAGGCGGCCGTCAGAGCCGTTTCGCCTGCCGACAGATCGCGACCGACGAGACGACGACCATGGCCGGCCATTCACAGTTCAAGAACATCATGCATCGGAAGGGCAAGCAGGACAAAGTCCGCTCGAAGCTCTTCTCCAAGCTCGCCCGCGAAATCACCGTGGCGGCCAAGGACGGCGGCGGCGATCCGGGGATGAACGCCAAGTTGCGTCTCGCCATCCTCAACGCCCGCGCCGAGAACATGCCGAAGGACAACATCGAGCGCGCGATCAAGAAGGCCTCCGGCTCCGACGCCGAGACCTACGAGATGGTGCGTTACGAGGGCTACGGGCCGGGCGGCACGGCGGTCATCGTCGAGACGCTGACCGACAACCGCAACCGCACCGGCGGCAACGTCCGCGCCGCCTTCACCAAGTTCGGCGGGGCGCTGGGCGAGACCGGTTCGGTGTCGTTCTCCTTCGACCGGGTCGGCGAAATCGTCTATCCGGCCGCGGCCGGCAGCGCCGACGCGGTGCTCGAGGCCGCGATCGAGGCGGGCGCCGACGACGTGATCTCCGACGAGGAGAGCCACACCATCCTGACCACCTTCGAGGGGCTCTCGGAGGTGTCCAAGGCGCTCGAGACGGCGCTCGGTCAGGCGGAGTCGATCAAGCCGAACTGGCGGCCGCAGAACACCGTTCCGGTCGACGAGGAGAAGGCGACGACGCTGATGAAGCTGATCGGCATGCTCGAAGACGACGACGACGTGCAGAACGTCTACACCAACTTCGACATCTCGGACGAGGTGATGGCCAAGCTCGCCGCGATGTGAGCCCATCGATCTTCTCGAAACGAAGAGGCCTGCGCCGTCGAAAGCGCGGGCCTCTTCGTTTTCGTCGACCGACGAGCGCGCCCAAATCGGGTTGCGAAACCCATGTTTCGACGCCCGGCGGAGCGTGATCGCCCTATGATGCGGCGGCAACGAGGGATCCGAAATGTCATCGACGAAGCGAAGCGGGGCGGGATCGGTCACCGTCCTGATCACCCGGCGGGTCCAGTCCGGGCGCGAGGACGACTTCGAGGCGCTGGCGGCGGCGCTGATCGAGGCGGCGTCGCGGTTTCCCGGCCATCTCGGCGGCTACGTGCTGCGACCCGAGGGCGATGCGAGCCCGCTCCGTCAGACGCTGTTCGCCTTCGACGACCAGCCGCATCTCGACGCCTGGACGGCGAGCGAGGAGCGGGCCGCGCTGGTGGCGAAGCTCGGCGAGATCAGCGAGGGCGAAGGCGCCGTCCACAGCCTCTCCGGGCTCGAGGGGTGGTTCGCGCTGCCGGAGGCGCCGACGCGCAAGCCGCCGCCGCGTCCCAAGATGGCGCTGGTCACCTGGATGGGCATCTTTCCGTTGGTGTTCCTCCTGTCGAAGACGGTGTCGCCGCTCTTCGCCGGGTTTCCGTCGGTGGTCGGCATCCTGGTCGTCACCTTCCTGGTCACGGTGGCGATGACCTGGGTGGTGATGCCGTTCCTGGTCCGTCTGATGGCGCCCTGGCTCTATCCCGACCTGCGCAAGAAGGGCTGAGGCGCACGCCGGCCTTTGCGAAACGAAGCGCGAACATGTAGCGTTCGCGCATGAGCTCGCCCGTTCGAATCATCGGCGTCGATCCCGGCCTCCAGCGCACCGGCTGGGGGGTGATCGACGTCGTCGGCAACCGCCTCTCCTTCGTCGCCTGCGGCACGATCACCTCGACGGCCGGCGACGAGCTCGCCGGACGGCTCGTCGAACTCTACGACGGGCTCGAGGCGGTGATCGCGGCGCACGGCCCGGACGAGGCGGCGGTCGAGCACACCTTCGTCAACACCAATCCGACGGCGACGCTGAAGCTCGGTCAGGCGCGCGGCGTGGCGCTGCTGGCGCCGGCCAAGGCCGGGCTCTCGGTCGCCGAATATGCGCCGAACGCGGTCAAGAAGGCGATCGTCGGGGCCGGCCACGCCGACAAGGAGCAGATCCAGCACATGGTCAGGATCCTGCTGCCCAAGGCCACATGGAAGGGGCCGGACGCGGCCGACGCGCTCGCCATCGCCATCTGTCACGCGCATCATCGCCAGACACTGGCGCGGGCGCTTCGGATCGCCGGGGCGTGAGGAAAACGGGATGATCGGCAAGCTCACATGATCGGAAAACTCAGGGGCATCGTCGACGAATACGGCGACGACTTCGTCATCCTCGACGTGAACGGCGTCGGCTACGTCTGCTTCTGCTCGTCGCGGACGCTGCAGAACCTGCCGCGGCCGGGCGAGGCGACGACGCTTTCGATCGAGACGATCGTGCGCGAGGACATGATCCGGCTCTACGGCTTCGCCGACGCCGACGAGCGGGAGTGGTTCCGGCTGCTGACCACCGTGCAGGGGGTCGGGGCCAAGGTGGCGTTGGCGCTCCTCTCGGCGCTGAGGCCGGCCGAACTCGCCTCGGCGATCGCGCTCAAGGATCTGACCGCGCTGTGTCGGGCGAACGGGGTCGGCAAGCGTCTCGCCGAGCGCATCGCGCAGGAGCTCAAGGACAAGACGCCGGCCTTCGCCTCGGTCGATCCGGCGCTGGTGTCGCTGGCCGGCGGGCTCGCCGAGAAGACCGCGCCGAAGCCGCTGGCCGACGCGGTCTCGGCGCTGGTCAATCTCGGTTATCCGCAGCTCCAGGCGAGCGCGGCGGTGGCGGCGGCGGCGAAGGCGGCCGGCGAGGACGCCACCACCGAGAAGCTGATCCGTCTGGGGCTGAAGGAACTGGCGCTCGGCTGAGGGGCGGGGGTCGGCCGGTGGACGGCGTCACATGTCGGCGCGGCGCATGCGGGCGCGGATGTCGGCGGGCAGCTTCTTCGCATCGACGCGGAAGAAGGGCGCGACGAGCGGGGAGATGCGCGGGCAGGCGCGGCCGACGTCGGGGTCGGCGCTCGTCTCGGACGTTTCCTCCGTGATGCGCAGGCGCGCGCCGTCGAGGGCGAGTTCGACGTGGGTGACACGCCGATCGGCTTCGGGGTTCGCGACCTCCTCGGCGACGAGACGGCCGCCGATCGGGCGGAAACTCGCGTCGAAGTCGCAGTGATACTTGGGCCAGCCGTAAGTGCCGATCGACAGGGCGACGGGGTGACGGCCGTCGGCGGCGGGGCCGATGTCGACGAAGCCCTCCTGATCGACGAAGAGCCCGACGAAGCCGCCCGGGCGCGGATCGATCGCGTCGAGCAACAGCGTGCGCAGGGCCATCTGTTCGCGCAACGCTTCCGCCGGTTCCGAGCCGTCGACGACCTTGCGCGCCGCGGCGCGGCGGCCGGCGAGGTCGGGCGTCTCCTGTTTGCCCCAGAGCCAGGCGTCGAACCCCTGGTCGATGCGGGCGACGAAGGCGCGTTGGTCGGCGCGCAGGGCTTCGGCGTCGGTGGGGGCGAGCCGGGCGCGGGCGGCTCGCCAGGCGGCGGCCAGGGCGCGATCGGCGCCGGCGAGGCTCGGCAGGGCGCAGACGGCGAGTTCGCGCGCCGTCGCGGCGGTGGCGCAATCGAACGACGGCTTCTCGCTCGCCGTGGCGGGACCGAGGATCAGCAGCGTGAAGAAGGCGAGGGCGAAATCCCGGGCCACGACCACCTCCCTCGGCCGACGCTTGGAGGTCGGCGCATGGCGGCCAGTCTATCCGAGATGCGCGTCTTTCGGGAGGGCGAGATTCGAGCCGGGAGGTTCGAGCCGGTCCCGCCGGCGTCTCACCAGAGGTCCTTGATCCGGCCGCAGTTGGGACAGATCCAATCTTCCGGCAGATCCTCGAAGGCGACGCCGGGGGGAACCGCGTGCTCGGGATCGCCGATCGTCGGATCGTAGACCCAACCGCAATCCCGGGTCGGGCAATCGCGCGGCTCGAGAGCCGCCGCGGCGGCCGGGCGACGCGCGCCGGCGAGGCCGAGGGCGGCGAGCAGCAGGGCCAGCAGGCTGCGGCGGGTGCGATCGGTCATGGCTGATCCCTTCGCGTCGATGTCGTTCGAGGAAGAAACATCGCACGTCCATGTTTCGGTCGTGCGACGTTTCTCGGTTCGATGGCGACGTCACGCGCCGGTCGGGGCGAACACGCGAATGCGATGGCCGTCGGGATCGGCGGCGGTGAAGGTGCGGCCGAAGTCCATGACCGTCGGCGGCTGGAGGATGGCGCGGCCGGCGGCGGTCCAGGCGACGTGGGTCGCGTCGACCTCCGCCGCGGAGCCGACGGCGATGCAGATCTCGCCGCCGCCGCCGAGCGTGGCGGTCGTCGGAGCGACGCCGGCGACGCCCCACAGGCCGAGCATCATGCCCTGGGCGAGGGGCAGCATGGCGAAGGTGTCGGAGGTCTCCACCGCATCGACGGCGAGGAGGTCGGTCCAGAAGCCGAGCGAGCGCCGGACGTCGGAGACGTAGAGGAGGATGAGGTTCGGGGTCGTCATGGGATCGTGTCCTCGTTGGGGGGCGACGAGGAGATCATGACGCATGCTGCTGACGATCGATGTCAGTAGCGCAACGAGCGCGCTCGATCACGAGGTCGGACGGATGCCTTCGGCGCGTCGCCATTCGGCGAGGAGCGTGCGGCGGCGACGCGGCGTCTTCGCCTCCTCCAGCGTCGCGGCGATCATCCGATCGACGCGGAAATGGCGGAAGGCGGCGCGGGTCTCGCACCAGGCGGCGAGGACGCGGGTCTCCTCGAAGAAGCCGAGGGCGACCGGCCAGACGGTGCGCTCGCTGTCGCTGCCGGCGGCGTCGCGGTAGCTGAGCGTGATCTTGCGTTCCTCGCGCAGCGCGCGGCGAAGGAGATCGAGGCCGACGCCGGCGGAGGCTCGACGTCGTTTCGGCACCAGGAGGCCGGTCTCCTCGAGGCCGGCGCGGCGGTCGGCGGGCAGCACGGCGGCGATCTTGGCGAGGAGGTCGCGAGCGGCGGCGGCGAGCGTCGGATCGCCGTGTTCGGCGACCCAGCGCGAGCCGAGCGCCAACGCCTCCAACTCCTCGTCGCGGAACATCAACGGCGGCAGCAGGAAGCCGGAGGAAAGGACGTAGCCGACGCCGGCCTCGCCCTCGATGTCGGCGCCTTGCGCCCGCAGGGTTTCGACGTCGCGGTAGAGGGTCCGGAGAGAGACGCCGAGTTCGGCGGCGAGCGCCGCGCCGGTCACCGGGGTGCGGCGACCGCGCAGGGCCTGGATCAGATCGAGCAGGCGAGCGGCGCGCGACATCGCGGCCGGTCAGGGCTGCGGCCAGCCGAGGGCGACGCTCTCGACGCTCGGGCGGGCGGCGCGGATGTTCTTGTCGTTCGACGAGAACTCCTGATCGCCGGCGACCTTGGCGGCGACCGCGTCGGCGCTCTCCGGCAGGGCGAAGCGGACCGACACGATGCAGCCGCCGGGGGCGGGCTTGTCGAGCGCGCCGCCCTTCCAGTCGGTGACCGAGCCGCCGTAGTCCCAGCCGAAGCCGGAGAGCAGGAACGGCTTGCCGTTGAGCTTCTCGACCTCGGCGACGGTCATGCCGGGACGCACTCCGTTCGGCGCGGCGGCGAGGTTCTTGGGGCCGGGACGGGCGGAGGAGAGACCGGAGCGCTTCTTGTCGTCGTTCCAGAAGAGCTCGATGCGGCGCTTCGGATCCTTCGGGAAGAGCACGGTCGCGCCGATCTTCTCGCCCTCGGCGCCGTCGACCTGCGTCCAGACGACGTTCTCCTTGCCGAAGGCGGCGACGACCTTGGCGTGGGAGCTGTCGGCGGCGAGCGGGCCGACGCAGGAGAGCGAGGGCGTTGCGAGTTCGGACTGCGCCGTCGCAGGAACGGCCGCGGTGGCGAGGAAGAGGAGCGAGACGCCGAAAGCGAGGGACGGGCGGGTCGTCATGTCGGTACTCCCGAAAAACGGCGAGGCCGGCAGTCTAGCACGGACTTTCTCGCCGACACCCGCGGGAAACGGACGCGCTCACGCGGCGAGGGGCGGGCCGGCGGTCGGTTCGAAGTCGACGTCGTCTCCGCGCCGTCTCGTTCCCTCTTCGTGCTCGTGAACGCCACGTGCTAGGGAAGAGCGACGGCCTCACGTTGGAAGCGCGATTCGATGACGACACCCAAGCGACTGGTCTCCGGCGAGAAGCGCGAAGAGGACGTCGACGCGACGCTCCGGCCGCAGGCGCTCGGCGACTTCGTCGGGCAACAGGCGGCGCGGGAAAATCTCTCCGTCTTCATCGAGGCGGCGAAGCAGCGGCGCGACGCGCTCGACCACGTGCTCTTCGTCGGGCCGCCGGGGCTCGGCAAGACGACGCTCGCCCAGATCGTGGCGCGCGAGCTCGGGGTCAACTTTCGTTCGACCTCGGGGCCGGTGATCGCCAAGGCCGGCGATCTCGCGGCGCTCCTGACCAATCTCGAAGAGCGCGACGTGCTCTTCATCGACGAGATCCATCGGCTCAATCCGGCGGTCGAGGAGATCCTCTATCCGGCGATGGAGGACTATCAGCTCGACCTGATCATCGGCGAGGGGCCGGCGGCGCGGTCGGTGAAGATCGATCTGGCCAAGTTCACCCTGGTCGCGGCGACGACGCGGCTCGGGCTTCTGACGACCCCCTTGCGCGACCGGTTCGGCATTCCGATCCGGCTCAACTTCTACACCGTCGCCGAGCTCGAGTTCATCGTGAAGCGCGGCGCGCGGCTGATGGGCCTCGCCATGACCGAGGAAGGGGCGAACGAGATCGCGCGGCGCTCGCGCGGCACGCCGCGCATCGCCGGGCGGCTGCTCAGACGGGTGCGCGACTTCGCGATCGTCGCCGGCAAGGACGCGATCGATCGGGAGATCGCCGATCGGGCGCTGGTGCGCCTCGAGGTCGACCGCATGGGGCTCGATCAACTCGATCGGCGCTATCTCGACGTCATCGCGGTGTCGTTCGGCGGTGGACCGGTGGGCATCGAGACGATCGCGGCGGCGCTGTCGGAACCGCGCGACGCGATCGAGGAGATCGTCGAGCCCTATCTGATCCAACAGGGCTTCGTGCAGCGCACGCCGCGGGGGCGGATGCTGACGCAAGCCGCGTTCCGGCATATCGGGATGGAGGCGCCGGCCGGGCGGGCCGAGCAACTGGGGCTCGGGCTCGACGAGGAGTGACCTCGCGGAGGAGCCTCGCGCATGGCCGTTTCGTGACTTTCGCCGCGCGGGGGCTCGCTCTCGCAGCGGCGATCGCGAGGCTCGGATCGGGTCTACAGCACCGCGTTGCGGACGAGATCGGCGACTTCTTCGATCGATCTCTCACCGACGGTGGTCGCCGAGAGCGGCCGGCAGAGCTGTCGCGGCATGGGTTGATGCAGTGCGGGATGTCCCCTATTCCTGAAACGGCACGCCGGAGCGGCGATCGATCGAGGGGAACGACATGTCGAAGACCGAAGCGCACGGGACGACGAAGGGACCCGATCTGTTCGAGGACACCATCACCGTCCGGGTCTATTACGAGGACACCGACGCCGCCGGCATCGTCTATCACGCCTCCCACGTCCGCTTCTTCGAACGCGGGCGCACCGAATATCTGCGCGCGCTCGACGTGAACCAGTCGAACCTGCGCGAAGAGCGCGGCATCGTCTTCGCCGTGCGCAAGATGGAGATCGAGTATCTCCGCGCCGGCAAGCTCGACGACCTGTTCGAGGTGACCACCCGCACCCGCGAGATCGGTGGGGCGCGCATCGTCATGGAGCAGGAGTTGAAGCGCGGCGAAGAGACGATCGCGACGGCGCTCGTCACCGCGGTCTGCATCGGGCGCGACGGGCGGGCGCACCGGGTGCCGACCGACCTGCGCGAGCTGTTCGGCCATCCCGAGCAGGCGGCCGCCCCCGCAGCGCAGCAAGGGTAACGGTTCCTTAACCCTACCAATGGCTTGTTCGAATGGGCGAGGATCTCTCCGGGTCCTCGTTTGGTCACATTCGCCGGGCAGAAGGAACGCGAACCCGAGATCACGAAGGGCTTCGACGCCGCCCGAGCGCGCGACGACGCGCCGAGCCTCGGCGCGAAGCGTCTCGTGTTTCGTCTCGCGGCGCGTCTTTCGTTCCCGCCCGCGCCGTTTTCGGCCGAAAAGGTGCACGCACGCATGAACCCCGAAATCGCTCAGGCCGCGCTGGCCGGTCCGCATTCCGACGCCACGCTGCTCTCGATGTTCTGGAGCGCGCACATCGTCGTGAAACTCGTGATGCTCGGCCTGTTCTCCGCCTCGGTGTGGTGCTGGGCGATCATCGTCGACAAGATCGTGTTGTTCATGAAGGCGCGACGCCAGATGGACAATTTCGAACAGATCTTCTGGTCGGGGCAGAGCCTCGAGGATCTCTATCGGACGCTGGCGGCGCGCGCCAACCACGGCATGCCCGCGCTGTTCGTCGCCGCGATGCGCGAATGGAAGCGCTCCCACGAGGGCGGACGCCCGGCGATCGGCTCGCTGCAGCAGCGCATCGACAAGGTGATGGACGTGACCATAAACCGCGAGGTCGAGCGCTATCAGTCGAACCTCCTGGTGCTCGCCACGATCGGCTCGTCGAGCCCGTTCATCGGCCTGTTCGGCACGGTGTGGGGCATCATGACGGCGTTCCAGGGCATCGCCGCCTCGAAGAACACCTCGCTGGCGGTGGTCGCGCCGGGCATCGCGGAGGCGCTGTTCGCCACCGCGATCGGCCTCGTCGCGGCGATCCCGGCGGTCATCGCCTACAACAAGCTCTCCTCGGACGCCGGCGCGCTCGGCGGCCGGCTGGAGACCTTCGCCGACGAGTTCTCGGCGATCCTGTCGCGTCAGATCGACGAACGGCAGGCGGCCTGAGGAGACGGCGATGGGCATGGCGGTCGGTGGATCGGGCGGGGCGAGCGGACGCCGCGGGCGTCGGCGCGGCCGCGCCGGGGTAATGAGCGAAATGAACATGACGCCGTTCATCGACGTCATGCTGGTGCTCCTGATCATCTTCATGGTGGCGGCGCCGATGATGACGGTCGGCGTGCCGGTCGATCTGCCGGAGACCCGCGCCAAGGCGATGGAGGGGCAGACCCAGCCGATCACCGTGTCGCTCGACGGCCAGGGCCGCATCTTCATCCAGGACGCCGAGTTCAAGATCGACGAACTCGTGCCGAAGCTGCAGGCGATCGCCAAGAACGGCGTCGACGAGCGCATCCTGGTGCGCGGCGACAAGTCGACCGACTACGGTTCGATCCTCAAGGTGATGGGGCGTCTCAACGACGCCGGCTACAAGAAGATCGGCCTCGTCTCGCTTCCTGAAACCGCGTCGAGGTGAGGGGCCCATGCGTCCGGGTCTGCCGTCCTCCGCCATCCTGCACGGACTTCTGATCGCCTGGATCCTGTTCGGATTCCCGGGCTTCGAGAAGCGTGAGGAACAGCCGGCGGTGGAGGCGATGCCGATCGAGTTCGTGCCGATCGCCGAAGTGGCCAACCTTCGGCTCGGGGCCAAGACCGCCAAGCCCAAGGACGAGATCGTTCCGAAGGACGTCGCCAAATCGGCGAAGGAGGCCGAGGGCGCGCGGGCGGGAACCGACGCGCAGGAGGAGCCGCCGCCGCCGGTGCCGGAGGCGCGGCCGAAGCCCGAACCCGAGCCGCAGAAGGTCGCCGAGCTGCCGAAGACCGAGCCGGTCAAGGCGCCGGAGCCCAAGCCCGCGCCGAAGGCGGAGACGAAGCCCGAGCCGGTCAAGGCGGCCGAGCCGAAGCCGAAGCCGCCGGAGCCCAAGCCCGATCTGCCGAAGGAAGCGGAGAAGGCCAAGGACGTCGGCGAGGGCGCGCCGCCGAAGCCCAAGGAGCCGGCGAAGGACACCAAGGCGCTCGACAAGCTGATCGAAGAGCAGAAGAAGCTCGACGACAAGAAGGCCGCCGACGCGAAGGCCGCAAAGGAAGCGGCCGACGCGAAGGCCAAGGCCGACGCCAAGGCGAAGGCCGACAAGGCCGCCGCCGACGCCAAGGCCGCCGCGGACGCCAAGGCGAAGGCGGACGCCAAGGCGAAAGCCGACGCGGAAGCGAAGGCCAAGGCCGATGCGGCCGCCAAGACGGCCGCCGCGTCGCAGTCGAAGGCCTTCTCGTCGCAGATCTCAGACGTGCTCAACAAGAACCAGACCGGGTCCGCGCAGGGCCGTGAGCAGAAGACGGCGAGCCTCGGCTCGACCACCGGCAAGATCTCGACGGTCCGGATGACGCAGGCGGAGACCGACGGGCTGATCGGCCAGATCAAGAAGTGTTGGAACCCGCCGATCGGCGCGGCCGAGGCCGGGCTCAAGGTGATCCTGCGCTTCTCTCTCAACGCCGACGGGTCGCTCGCCGGCCAGCCCGATCTGATCCAGGCGCCGGCGCATCCGCTCGGGGTGTCGCTCGCCGCTTCGGCGAAGCGCGCGCTGATGCAGTGCGGCCCCTACAAACTGCCTTCCGACAAGTATTCCGCCTGGCAGAAGGTGGAAGCGACCTTCGACCCCAAGGATCTGTGATGTTCGTGCGCGAGGATCCGCGAGGCGCGGTCCCGCCCGAGACGACGAGGACGACGATGACGACGACTGTGATGGAGACGACGCCCGCGACGACGCGAGAGAGCGCCCGCCGTCGGTCGACGCAGGGAGCATGGCGGCGCGGCCTGGCGGTCGTGGCGTTGGCGGCGGCGGCCGTCGCCGGTTCGCTGATGGCGGCGGCGACGCCGGCCGAGGCGCAGCTGCGCATCACCGTGACGCCGGGGGCCGCCTTCCAGCCGATGCCGATCGCGGTGCCGCAGTTCTCCGGCGATCCGGCGCTCGCCCAGCAGATCTCCGAGATCGTGGCGAGCGACATGCGGCTGTCGGGTTATTTCAACGTGCTCGATCCCGGCTCCTATCTGGAGCGGACGGTCGGTGCGGACCAGACGCCGAACTTCAACAACTGGAAGGGCATCGGCGCGCAGGCGCTGATCGCCGGCACGGTGCAGCGCCAGGGCGGCCAGGTGGTGGCCCAGGTCCGGGTGTGGGACGTCTTCGGCGGCTCGCAGCTGGTCGGCACCCAGGTCGGCACCTCGGCCGACAATCTGCGCCGCCTCGCCCACATCGTCGCCGACGCGGCCTATTCGAACCTGACCGGCTTCAAGGGCTTCTTCGACAGCCGCGTCGTCTTCGTCGACGAATCCGGGCCGCGTTCGAATCGGGTCAAGAAACTCGCGATCATGGACTGGGACGGCGCCAACGTGCGCTATCTGACCCGTGGTCAGGAACTGGTGCTGACGCCGCGCTTCTCTCCGTCGTCGCAGCAGATCGCCTACATGGCCTATGGGGCGGGCGAGCCGAAGGTGTTCATCCTCAACGTCGCCTCGGGCGCGCGCCAGCTGGTCGGCGACTTTCCGAACATGACGTTCTCGCCGCGGTTTTCGCCGGATGGCGCGACGCTGGTCTTCTCGATGCAGAAGGAGGCGAACGCCAACATCTTCGCGATGGATCTCGGCGGCCGCGGCATGCGGCAGCTGACGCAAGGAGCGGCGATCGACACCCATCCTTCGTTCTCGCCGGACGGGTCGCAGATCGTCTTCGAATCGGATCGCGGCGGCACCCAGCAACTCTACGTGATGTCGGCCGGCGGCGGCGGCGCCAAGCGCATCTCCTTCGGCTCGGGTCGTTACGCCACGCCGGTGTGGTCGCCCGATCCGGACAATCCGTTCATCGCCTTCACCAAGCAGGACGGAGGTTCGTTCAAGATCGGCGTGATGAAGCCGGACGGTTCGGGCGAGCGGATCCTGACCGAAGGGTTCCACGCGGAAGGTCCGACCTTCGCGCCGAACGGCCGCTACGTGATGTTCTTCAAGGAAGAGGGCGGCAACGCGCAGCTGTGGCTCGCCGACGTCACCGGCCACGTGCTGACCCAGGTCAAGACGCCGGCCGGCGCTTCCGATCCGGCCTGGTCGCCGTTGCAGAAGTGATGTTTTTCGGCAACAGCGGCGCGATCGTCGAACCGGTCGCGCCGTCGCCGTTCCGACGACACCTTTCCGCCACGGACGGGCGGTGAAGTCGTCTTCGTCGAATTTGCGACGTGTTCGCGTCGTCGATCACGTCAACGAAACGTTCACCATCTTCCTGAACTCCGGTTTAACCGTCCGCCGTTAAGGATACCGAACGGTCAATCGGGGCTTTCCCAAGGAGTTCCTCGCATGTTCAAGAGCATTGCGCTCGCGCGCGGCTTCAAGTTCGCGGCGGTCGTCGCCACCACCCTGACGTTGGCGGCCTGCGCCAGCCAGCAGGACAACGCCGGCGACGGCGCGGGCGGCATGGGCGCCGGCGGCGCGGCGACGCCGGGCTCGCAGCAGGATTTCGTGGTCAACGTCGGCGACCGCGTGTTCTTCACCGTCGACAGCTCCGACCTCACGCCGGAAGCGCGCGGCACGCTCGACCGGCAGGCGGCGTGGCTGGGGCGCTATCCGCGCTACGCCGTGACGATCGAAGGCCATGCCGACGAGCGCGGCACCCGCGAATACAACATCGCGCTCGGCGCTCGTCGCGCCACCGCGACCCGCGACTATCTGATGGCGCGCGGCGTTCCCTCGACCCGCCTGAAGACCATCTCCTACGGCAAGGAACGTCCGGTCGCGGTGTGCGATCAGGAGAACTGCTGGAACCAGAACCGCCGCGCGGTGACGGTGCTCGGCGGCGCGATGTGATCGACCGGCGTCGTCGACGCCGGGAGAGAGTTCGAGGCGGCGGTTCCGGGTCCGGAGCCGCCGTCTTCGTTCGAGCGGCGCGAAGATCGATCCTTCGACAAATTTTGGCCGAACCGGTCGGCTCATGTTAGATCGGTCGGCGGTCGGACGCGATCGGCGCGGTCCGCGATCAAGGGGAAGGAGCGTCGTCGTCCATGGCGCAACGGACACCCATTTCATTCGAGACCCTCCGCCGTCTGCTGATCGCGACGGCAGCCGTGCTCGGCCTGGGGCTGGCGTCGGCCGGTTCGGCCGCGGCGCAGGGCTTCTTCGGCGGCGGCGGCGGCAACAACGACGGTCAGGTGGCCGATCTGTCGGTGCGGGTCAATCAACTCGAAGGGCAGATGCGCGGCCTCAACGGGCAGATCGAGCAGCTCTCCTTCCAGATCCGGCAGTTGCAGGATCTGCTCGCCCGGCAGCAGAAGGACTACGAGTTCCGGCTGCAGGAGCTCGAGAACGGCGCGCAGCGCGGGGCCGCCAAGCCGCCGCAGAAGAAGTCGGAGGCGCCGGACGCCGGCGCGCCGCCGGCGGTCGTGGCGGCGGCTCCGGCCGCCGCGCCGAGCGCTCCGCCGCCGGCTCCGACCCGCGGGGCGGGGCCGACCAACCTCGGGCAGCTGCCGAGCGGGGCTGATCCGATCGGCGGGCTGATCGGCTCGGCCGGGCCGCTCGAACTGGGCGCGCCGGGCACGAGCCCGCGCGGCGCGATGGGAACCGAGACGCAGCCGGTGCCCGGCGTCGATCCGCGCTATGCCTCGACGCCGCCGACGACCAATCCGCGCGACGAATACGACGCCGCCTACGGCTACATCCTGAACGGCGAATACGATCTCGCCGAACAGAGCTTCAAGACCTTCATGGCCAACCATCCGACCGACAAGCGGGTCGGCGCGGCGCAGTTCTGGCTCGGCGAGACCTTCTACGCGCGGGCCCGCTACAAGGAGGCGGCGGACGCGTTCCTGAAGAGCTACACCCAGTTTCCCGATGGACCGAAGGCGGCCGACAGCCTGCTGAAGCTCGGCATGTCGCTCTCCGGTCTCGGCGAGAAGAAGGCGGCCTGCGCTTCCTGGGACGAACTGCTCGCCAAATATCCGAAGGCCTCGAAGGCCGTGCGGGATCGCGCGGCGGCCGAGAAGGCCCGTGGCAAGTGCTGACGACCTCCCCGTCTCGCCGGCCGAAGCGCTCGACGCGTTTCGCCCGACGCTGGGACGGCGCGGCGTGGCGCTCGCTGTCTCCGGCGGCGCCGATTCTCTTTCTCTGCTCCATCTGTGGGCCGACGCCCGCGACCTCGACGCGCGATTGCCGCGCGCGGTGGCGCTGAGCGTCGATCATCGACTGCGGCCGGAAGCGGCGCGCGAGGCGGCCTTCGTCGGCGAGGTCGCCGCGGCGCGCGGGCTCGAGCATCGCATCCTCGCCTGGGAGGGCGACAAGCCGAGCGGCAATCTCCAGGCGGCGGCGCGGGACGCGCGACGGCGCCTCATGCGCGAGGCGATGCGCGATCTCGATCTCGACACCCTCCTCCTCGCCCATCACGCCGACGATCAGGCCGAGACCTTTCTCCTCCGACTGGCGCGCGGCAGCGGCGTCCTCGGGCTCGCGGCGATGGCCGCGTGGCGGGAGGCGGACGGCGTGGCGCTGTTCCGGCCGTTCCTCGCTTGGCCGAAGGCGCGGCTGGTGGCGACGCTGCGCGCCTGCGGCGCGACCTGGATCGAGGATCCGTCGAACGGGGACGTCCGATTCGAGCGGGCGCGATGGCGACGGGCGATGCCCGTCCTCGCCGAACTGGGGCTCGATCGCGAACGGTTGACGGCGACGGCGGCGGCGATGGCGCGGGCGTCGCGGGCGCTGGAGCGGAGCGTCGACGCGTTCGTCGCGACGGCGGTCACGGTCCATCCGGCCGGCTTCGCGAGCCTTTCGGCGTCGTCCCATGCGGCGGCCGAGGAGGAAATCCGACTGCGGTTTCTCGCCCGGGCGATCACGGCGCTCGGCGGGGCGGACTACGGGCCGCGCCTTTCGGCGCTCACCTCGCTCGACGCCGATCTGATCGGCGGCGCGACGGCGACGCGGACGCTCGGCGCGGTCTTGATCGAACGGCGACGGGGGCGGCTGTGGTTCGCGCCGGAGGCCGGGCGCAGCGCGACGCTTCGTCTCGCCCCGGGCGAGACGGGACGGCTCGGCGGGCGACGCTTCGGGCTTTCGAGCGCAGCGGAGCACGCGGTGACCATCGCGCCGCTCGGCGAGCGGGGACGACGGGCGTGGGCGCGATCACGGCCGGCGGAGGCGGACGATGCGGCTCGGCCGAGCGCGGCGCTGCTCGAGGGATTGCCGGCGGTCCACCTCGGGGAGCGCCTCGTCGGGTGCCCGGGCCTCTTCGGCGAGACGGAGATCGAGGCGCTCGGGCTCGAGGTCGGAGAGCCGCCGAATTTCGCCGGAGGGACGGTTCGGTAACGAATTCGTCATCCGAACGACGCAGCGTCGGCGCGTCGTCTTGGCATCGGGCGGAGCGAGACCTATCTTCACCGGCGAGAGACACGGGTCGGACGGCGTCCGCGCAAGCCATGCGGACGCGGGAACAGGATCTTCGATGAACGCCAATCTCAGGAATTTCGCCATCTGGGTGATCGTCGGTCTTTTGGTGATCGCGCTCTTCCAGCTCTTCCAGAATCCGGGACGCGGCGGCGGCACCAACGAGATCGCGTTCTCGCAGTTCCTCGACGACGTCGAAGGCGGCAAGGTCAAGCAGGTCACCATCACCGACCAGCAGATCGTCGGCTCCTACAAGGCGCAGGGCACCTTCCAGACCTATGCGCCGCCGGGCGCCAACCTCGTCGACGAGCTGCGCAAGAAGGACGTGGCGATCGTGGCGCGGCCGCCGAGCGAGAACTTCTCGCTGATCGGAGCGCTGATCTCGTGGATGCCGATGATCGTGATCATCGGGATCTGGCTGTTCGTCATGCGGCAGATGCAGGGCGGGGCCGGCGGCAAGGCGATGGGCTTCGGCAAGTCGAAGGCCAAGCTTCTGACCGAGGCGCATGGGCGCGTCACCTTCGAGGACGTCGCCGGCATCGACGAGGCCAAGGAGGATCTCCAGGAGATCGTCGAGTTCCTGCGCGATCCGCAGAAGTTCCAGCGGCTCGGCGGCCGCATCCCGCGCGGCGTGCTGTTGGTCGGCCCTCCGGGCACCGGCAAGACGCTGACCGCGCGCGCCGTCGCCGGCGAAGCCAACGTGCCGTTCTTCACCATCTCGGGCTCCGACTTCGTCGAGATGTTCGTCGGCGTCGGCGCGAGCCGCGTCCGCGACATGTTCGAGCAGGCGAAGAAGAACGCGCCCTGCATCATCTTCATCGACGAGATCGACGCGGTCGGCCGGCATCGCGGCGCGGGGCTCGGCGGCGGCAACGACGAACGCGAGCAGACGCTCAATCAGCTCCTCGTCGAGATGGACGGCTTCGAGCAGAACGAAGGCATCATCATCATCGCGGCGACCAACCGGCCCGACGTGCTCGATCCGGCGCTCCTGCGTCCCGGCCGTTTCGATCGCCAGATCACCGTGCCGAACCCGGACGTCAACGGCCGCGAGAAGATCCTCAAGGTTCATGTCCGCAAGGTGCCGATGGCGCCGGACGTCGACCTGCGCATCCTCGCCCGAGGCACGCCCGGTTTCTCCGGCGCGGACCTGATGAACCTCGTCAACGAGGCGGCGCTCCTGGCGGCGCGGCGCAACAAGCGCCTGGTCACCATGGCGGAGTTCGAAGACGCCAAGGACAAGGTCATGATGGGCGCGGAGCGCAAGACCATGGCCATGTCGGAGGAGGAGAAGCGGCTCACCGCCTATCACGAGGCCGGCCACGCCATCGTCGGCCTGACCGTGCCGGCGGGCCTGCCCGTCCACAAGGCGACGATCATCCCGCGCGGCCGGGCGCTCGGCATGGTCAAGTTCCTGCCCGAGGGCGACCGCTATTCGATGAAGTACAAGGAATACACCTCGCATCTCGCCGTCGCGATGGGCGGGCGCGTCGCCGAGGAGCTGACCTTCGGCAAGGAGAACATCACCTCCGGCGCGGTCGGCGACATCGATCAGGCGACCAAGATGGCGCGCGCCATGGTCACCCGGATGGGCTTCTCCGACGAGCTCGGCCTGGTCGCCTATGGCGAGAACCAGGACGAGGTCTTCCTCGGCATGTCGATGGGGCGTCAGCAGAACGTCTCGGAAGCGACCGCCCAGAAGATCGATCGCGAAGTGCGCCGTCTGATCGAAGAGGCCTATGACGAGGCCAAGCGCATCCTGACCGAACGGCGCGACGATCACATCATGCTCGCCGAGGCCCTGCTCGAGCACGAGACGCTGTCGGGCGACGAGATCAAGGATCTGCTCGCCGGCAAGCCGCTCGATCGCGGCGGCGACGCCACGTCCGGCTCGCATCGCTCTTCGGCGGTGCCGCCGGCGGGGTCGGCCGGCCGCGACGCCAAGGGCGGCGAGCCCGGCGTCGATCCGATGCCTCAGCCGAACTGAACGCGCGACCGCGCTCACGACGACGCCCGCCGTTCGGCGGGCGTCTTTTTCTGACGCCCCGGGGAACGGCGAAGACGCTCCCGTCGGGACTTCGGCGGTGCTATAGAGGCGGCTCGAGGACGAAGGCGTCCTTCGCCGCAACGATCGAAAGTGACGGAACATGGCGCGTAAACTCTTCGGAACCGACGGCATTCGCGGTCGCGCGAACCAGTGGCCGATCACGCCGGATCTGGCGATGAAGGTGGCGATGGCGGTGGGCCTGTCGTTCCGCAAGGGCAATCACCGCCACCGCGTGGTGATCGGCAAGGACACGCGGCTGTCCGGCTACATGATCGAGACGGCGATGGTGGCGGGCTTCACCGCGGTCGGCGTCGACGTGTTCATGACCGGCCCGATCCCGACGCCGGGCGTCGCCATGCTGACGCGCTCGCTCCGGTGCGATTTCGGGGTGATGATCTCGGCCTCGCACAATCCGTTCTTCGACAACGGCATCAAGATCTTCGGGCCGGACGGCTACAAGCTCTCCGACGAGATCGAGGCGGAGATCGAGGGGCTGGTCGCCCAGGATCTCGGCGATCGGCTGGCGGCGTCGGCCGATCTCGGCCGGGCCAAGCGCGTCGACGGCGTCCAGGATCGCTACATCGAATTCGCCAAGCGGACGCTGCCGCGCAACCTGTCGCTCGCCGGACTGCGGGTCGTCGTCGACTGCGGCAACGGCGCGGCCTACCGCGTCGCGCCCGACGCCTTGTGGGAGCTCGGCGCGGAGGTGGTCAAGATCGGCGTCGAGCCGGACGGCCGCAACATCAACGACGGCTGCGGCTCGACCGCGCCGGGCCTTCTGCAGAAGAAGGTGCACGAGGTCCGCGCCGACATCGGCATCGCTCTCGACGGCGACGCCGACCGCGTCATCATCGTCGACGAGAAGGGCAAGATCGTCGACGGCGATCAGTTGATGGCGGTGGTGGCGGAGAGCTTCGCCGAGGACGGCCGCCTGTCGCGTCCCGGCGTCGTCGCCACGGTGATGTCGAACCTCGGGCTCGAGCGGCATCTCGCCGGGTTGGGGCTCGATCTGGTGCGCACGCAGGTCGGCGACCGCTACGTCGTCGAGGGGATGCGCGCGGGCGGCTACAACGTCGGCGGCGAGCAGTCCGGCCACATCGTGCTGTCGGACTATGCGACGACCGGCGACGGTCTCGTCGCGGCGCTGCAGATCCTGAGCGTGCTGCAGCGGCGCGGCCAGCCGGTGTCGGAGATCTGCCATCGCTTCGAGCCGGTGCCGCAGGTCTTGAAGAACGTCCGTTTCAAGGGCGGGCGGCCGCTGGAGAACGCCGAGGTCCAGGCGGCGATCCGCGGCGGCGAGGAGAAGCTCTCCGGCAACGGCCGATTGGTGATCCGCCCCTCCGGCACCGAACCGGTGATCCGCGTGATGGGCGAGGCCGACGACGCCGATCTGCTCGGGTCGGTGGTCGACGACATCGTCGCCGCGCTCGGCCGGGCGGCGGCGTGAGGCGTGGCGATTCGACGAAGCTGCGATCGTCGTCGCGGCATCCGTCGTTTCGACGAGGGCGGGGTTAAGACTTCGTCAAGGTTGACGAAGCATGACCATCGTCATGGTTGAGAATTCGTCACCTCGAAACGACCTGCGACACGGCGGACGGCGGCGCCCGCCCGGGTCGAGAGCTCTTTGAAGAAGCGTATTGTAATCAGCTGTTTATGTGCCAATTTCAGGGTTTTGCGAAGGTCGAGCGCGACGTGGCGCGGCGGGTCCGGCGCGATCCCGACAAGTCGTCGCGGCGAACATGGTTTCCAGCCAGAGGCGAAACCTTGGTCGACTTCACCCTTCATTAACCACGGCCATGCTGAAATCCCGTCGATCGATAAACGTTCGGGCTCGCGGCGGCGAGCCTTCCGGAACAGGCGGGAATGAACCCATGACGAAGATCGCGACGTCTCTCTTGGCCGGTACGGCCTTCTTCGGTCTGGCGGCAGTCGCTCAGGCCGCCGACATGGGCTCGCCCCTGCGCGGACCGTCGGTGATCCCCTCGATGAGCGAAACCAGCTCGTCCGGCGGTTGGTATCTGCGCGGCGACATCGGCTACATCTTCGAGAACAAGAGCGGCTTCACCGAAACGGAGATCGACAGCGCCGGCGCGCTGATCCCGAAGTCGATCGCCAGCGACAAGCTGTCGTCGGCGCCCTCGCTCAGCGTCGGTCTCGGCTACCAGTTCAACGACTACCTGCGCGGCGACATC
>JAJTBO010000019.1 GCA_021286855.1 Hyphomicrobiales bacterium
ATTCTCAATGGAAAAATCCGCGCTGCCCGGGTCAGTTCTCCGCGGAAATCAACACTCGGTCGCCTGAGGCTTTTTCCCAAGAGATCTTGCTGCGGCGCAAGAAACCGCCGTCTGCTCCGTTGCGCGTCGCTGCCGCCTTTCTTATGGTCGCGCCGCCTGTCTCTTCCCCTCAGGTCGGACCGGCCACGAAAGCTCTTCTCCCGAGGACGTCGCGATGACTTATTGCGTGGGAATTCTGGTCCGTGAGGGCCTGGTGATGATCGCCGACACCCGCACCAACGCGGGCCTCGACAACATCGCCACCTTCCGCAAGCTGAACGTCTTCGAACGCCCCGGCGACCGCATCGTGACGCTGGCCACCGCCGGCAATCTGGCGATCTCGCAGGCCGTCGTGTCCTTCCTCACCGAGGGTCTGGAGAACTCGGAGACCGGCGAGACCGACACGATCTGGAACCAGACCTCGATGTTCCGCTGCGCCCAGTTCGTCGGCCGCGCGGTGCGCGAGGTCTATCGGCTCGACGGCCGGATGATGGAGAACAAGAATCTCGGCTTCGACGTGACCATGCTGCTCGGCGGCCAGATCGGCTCCGGCCGGCTGCGG
Organism: Hyphomicrobiales bacterium; assembly: GCA_021286855.1. Classification (GTDB taxonomy): domain Bacteria; phylum Pseudomonadota; class Alphaproteobacteria; order Rhizobiales; family Ancalomicrobiaceae; genus Pinisolibacter. Next base: position 602 of record JAJTBO010000019.1, read on the forward strand.
TTGTTCATGATCTACGCCGCCGGCAACTTCATCGAGGCGACCACCGACACGCCCTATCTGCAGATCGGCGAGCACAAATACGGCAAGCCGATCCTCGATCGCGCGGTGAAATACGACTACGACCTGCAGGACGCGCTGAAGCTCGGCCTGATCTCGATGGATAGCACCATGCGCTCGAACCTCGGCGTCGGCATGCCGATCGACCTGGCGCTGATCCGCCGCGATTCGTTGAAGGCCGAGCTGAACTACCGCATCGAGGCCGGCGAGCCCTATTTCCACGACCTGCGCGAACGCTGGTCGGCGGCGCTGAGAAAGGCCCATCAGGACATCCCGCGCCCGCCCTACGACCGCGAGGGACGGTGATCGGAGCGCCCCGCCGGGCGCTCCTCTCGCTCAATGCAGCCGGAAGATCCCGTCGACGCGGTTCCAGTCGGACGCCGCGATCATCCGCTCGTGCGCCACTTCGACCGAATGGATCGGCCCCTCCAACTCGCGATCCCAGAAGTCGAGGAACTTCGCCAGTTCCGGAAACTTCGGCGCGAGATCGTACTGCTGCCAGAGATAGCTCTGCAGCAGCAGCGGTCGATCCGGCATCCGGTAGAGAATGTGGGCGGTGGTCAGGCTGTAGCCTTCGAGCTGACGACGGAAGGCTTCGTCGATACGCAGGTCCGGCATGGATGCACCCTCCTCCGGCGCGACGAAACGTCCGCGCCCGCCCCTTCCATGCAACGCCAGGACCGTTTATAAACCATTATCTTCAATGACTTGGCAGCAGCTGTCGACGAGTGCTGCCAAATCCTTCGGCTGCGACGATCTCGTCCTTGCCGACGCCTCTCCGGCACGCGACCCTCTTCGAAAAACACCGAGGAGGATCCGCCCATGCCCCGACCGGCCACGCCGCTGTCCGCCCTGCTCTTCGACGTCGACGGCACCCTCGCCGAGACCGAGGAGATCCACCGCCTCGCCTTTCTCGACGCCTTCGCCGAAGAGGGCCTCGATTGGGACTGGAGCGTCGAGCGCTATCGCGCGCTCCTGAAGACCACCGGCGGCAAGGAGCGCATCCGGCGCTTTCTCGACGAGACCGGCGTCGCCCGCGACGCCTTCCCCGACGACCGCGTCGCCCGCCTGCACGCCCGCAAGACCGAGCTCTACGGCCGCCGCATCGCCGAGGGTCGGGTGACGCTGCGCCCCGGCGTCGAACGTCTGCTGCACGAAGCCCGCGACCGCGGCCTGCGGCTGGCGATCGTCACCACCACGACGCGGCCGAACGTCGACGCCCTGCTCGAGGCGACCCTGCCGGGCCGGGGCGCCGTCCTCTTCGAGACCATGGTCTGCGGCGACGAGGTCGCGGCCAAGAAGCCCGCCCCCGACGCCTATCTCGAAGCGCTCGCCCGCCTGAACCTTCCGCCCGAGGCCTGCCTCGTCTTCGAGGATTCGATGAACGGCCTCGCCGCCGCCCGCGCCGCCCGCCTCGCCGCCATCGTCACGCCCGGCGTCTACACCGCCCACGAGACCTTCGTCGACGCGACCGAGATCCTTCCCGATCTCGCCGCTTTCGATCTCGCCGCCTGGACGTGAGGCCGCCGCCCCGTCCCGATTTCGCACGTCGACCGGGTCGGTTCTCTCGAGTCTCGTTCACCCTGCTGGCACTCCCGATCGAGGAGTGCCAAAAAAATCGTGCGCGCCTCTTGAACCGCAGGCCCGTCTCGCCCATGTCTCGCCCACCGGCTCCGCGCCTCGCTCTCCGGCGGGTTCGCCGTATGAGCGCAGCGGCCGGACCGGACCGGGAGCCCCGAGCGGGTCCCACCAACCACTCTCTGTCCCTCGATTGGAGGATGAGCCCCCATGAAGTTCCGACCGCTGCACGATCGGGTCGTAGTCAAGCGCATCGAAGCCGAGCAGAAGACCGCCGGCGGCATCATCATTCCGGGCACCGCCCAGGAGAAGCCGCAGGAAGGCGAAGTCGTCGCCGTCGGCCCCGGCGCCCGCGACGAGAAGGGCGCGCTGGTCGCCCTCGAAGTGAAGGCCGGCGATCGCGTGCTGTTCGGCAAGTGGTCCGGCACCGAGGTCAAGATCGACGGTCAGGATCTCCTGATCATGAAGGAGAGCGACATCCTCGGCATCGTCGCCTGATCGACGCCTCGGATCGTTCCGCACCCTTTTTTTCCGCCATTCTCATCCGGAGTAGACCTCAATGGCTGCCAAGGACGTCAAGTTCTCCACCGACGCGCGCGAAAAGATGCTGCGCGGCGTCGACATTCTCGCCAATGCGGTGAAGGTCACCCTCGGCCCGAAGGGCCGCAACGTCGTCATCGAGAAGTCCTACGGCGCGCCGCGCATCACCAAGGACGGTGTGTCGGTCGCCAAGGAAGTCGAGCTCGAGGACAAGTTCGAGAACATGGGCGCCCAGATGGTGCGCGAAGTGGCCTCGAAGACCGCCGATCTGGCCGGTGACGGCACCACCACCGCGACCGTGCTCGCCCAGGCCATCGTCAAGGAAGGCGCCAAGGCGGTCACCGCCGGCATGAACCCGATGGACCTGAAGCGCGGCATCGACCTCGCCGTCGCCGCGATCGTCAAGGACCTCCAGACCCGCGCCAAGAAGGTCACCTCGAACGAGGAGATCGCTCAGGTCGGCACCATCTCCGCCAACGGCGACACCGAGATCGGCTCCTTCCTCGCCGAGGCGATGCAGAAGGTCGGGAACGAGGGCGTCATCACCGTCGAAGAGGCCAAGTCGCTCACGACCGAACTCGACGTCGTCGAGGGCATGCAGTTCGACCGCGGCTATCTCTCGCCCTACTTCGTGACCAACACCGAGAAGATGCGCGCCGAGCTCGAGGAGCCCTACATCCTCATCCACGAGAAGAAGCTCGGCAATCTCCAGGCGATGCTCCCGGTCCTCGAGGCCGTGGTCCAGACCGGCCGTCCGCTGGTCATCGTCGCCGAGGACGTCGAGGGCGAGGCGCTGGCGACCCTGGTGGTCAACAAGCTGCGCGGCGGCCTCAAGGTCGCGGCCGTCAAGGCGCCGGGCTTCGGCGATCGCCGCAAGGCCATGCTCGAGGACATCGCCATCCTGACCAACGGCCAAGTGATCTCCGAGGACCTCGGCATCAAGCTCGAGACCGTCACCCTCGACATGCTCGGCCGCGCCAAGAAGGTCGCGATCGCCAAGGAGAACACCACGATCGTCGACGGCGCCGGCGCCAAGGCCGAGATCGAGGCGCGCGTCGCCCAGATCAAGGCTCAGATCGAGGAGACCACCTCCGACTACGACCGTGAGAAGCTCCAGGAGCGTCTCGCCAAGCTCGCCGGCGGCGTCGCGGTGATCCGCGTCGGCGGCGCGACCGAGGTCGAGGTCAAGGAGAAGAAGGACCGCGTCGACGACGCCATGCACGCCACCCGCGCCGCGGTCGAGGAAGGCATCCTGCCCGGCGGCGGCGTCGCCCTGCTGCGCGCCCTGCCCGCTCTCGATCACGTCGAGGTGGCGAACGCCGACCAGAAGACCGGCGTCGACATCGTCCGCAAGGCGATCACCGCCCCGGCCCGCCAGATCGCGCTCAACGCCGGCGACGACGGCTCGATCGTGGTCGGGAAGATCCTCGAGAACGCCGACGCCGCCTTCGGCTGGAACGCCCAGACCGGCGCCTACGGCGACATGTACGCCTTCGGCGTGATCGATCCGGCCAAGGTGGTGCGTTGCGCCCTGCAGGACGCGGCCTCCGTCGCCGGCCTCCTGATCACCACCGAAGCGATGATCGCCGACAAGCCGAAGAAGGACGCCGCCCCGGCGATGCCGGGCGGCGGCATGGGCGGCATGGACTTCTGAGGAAGTCCATGAAAGCCGCCCATCTCTGAGAAATGCCGAAGTCGGGCCCGCCCGACTTCGGGTGGCGGCATGGACTTCTGAGGAAGTCCATGAAAGCCGCCCATCTCTGAGAAATGCCGAAGTCGGGCCCGCCCGACTTCGGGTGGCGGCATGGACTTCTGAGGAAGTCCACGGACGCGCGAAATACCGAGAGGGCGGCCCGACGGCCGCCCTCTTCACATCTCGCCTTTCGAAAGTCACGGCGTCTGGATGGTCTTCAGCCAGGCGATGAACGCGGCGATCTCGGGTTCGCTCATCTTCACCTGCGGCATCTCCGGATGGCCGACGACGACGCCCTCGGCCAGCGCCTCCTCGAGGCTCTCCACCGGATATTTGCGGCCGAGCTCGCGAAACGGCGGCGCTTCCGCCTTGGCGCTGACGCCGGTCGCGCCGATCGCGTGGCAGGGCGAACAGGCGTCCCGAGCGATCTTGCGCCCCTGCGCGACCGCCGCGTCTTCGCCCGCCGCCGTCCCGAAGGGAAGACAGACGACGACGCACACCATCGCTGCGAACACGCGCCAGTTCATCACCGCCATCCTCCGCTCGAGATTCGGATGAACCGATTCGCCGAAGGCGACAAGCAGCGGCGGCGTCGCGACCCTGTCGAATTTTACGATGAATTCGACGCTCCACCCTTCCCCCGACGCAAAACCCCGACGACACTCGTATACGTTTCACGAATCGCGGGAGTTCGGCGAACCATGGAATTTTCGGACCGGATGAGAGACTTCGGCCTCGGGCCGGACCAGCAGGATCGCCTTCGCGCCTGGAGTTCTGCCCTCCTCGGCCATGTCGAAACGGCGGTCGAGGCCTATTACGCCCACCTCGCCGGAACCGCCTTCGCCGAACAGATGCGCGCCTCCGACATCGACGAGATCAAGGCGATGCGCGTCGCCCATTGGCGCCTGCTCGTCGGCGGCGACTTCGTCGGCGCCGGCCGCGACTATGCCGATCGATTCGGCCGCCGCCTGCTCGACGGCGGCTTTCCGCGTTCGATCTTCGTCTTCGCCGCCGAATGGTTCGCATTGGAGTTCACGGCCCGCGTCGACGCCGACCCGGCCATCCCGGACGCCGAACGCCCCGGCCTGCGCGACGCGTTGATCCGCGCCGCCTTCTTCGATCTCGCCCTTGCCGAGAGCGCCCGCGACATCGCCTGGATCGACTGACCGCGCCTCACGCCGTCGGCAGGACCCGATAGGCCCGGTCGACATAGAGGAGCGGCGGCCGCGCGTCGCCGATGCGGACCGCTTCGACCAGCCCGAAGAAGACGGTGTGCGACCCGACGTCGACGGATTGGGTGATCCGACAGTCGAGCGCCGCACGCGCGCCGCAGAGCAGCGGCGCGCCGGTCGCGCCCCGCTCCCAACGGCCGTGCGCGAAACGATCGGGATGATCGACCCCGCCGACCCCGGCGAAGACGCCGGCCAGATTCTCGTCGCCCTCGACCAGCGTGTTGACGGAGAAAACCCCGTTGGCGCGCAACAACGCATTGAGGCGTCCGGTGCGGTTGAGACAGATCAACACGGTCGGCGGAGCGTCGGTGACCGACGTCACCGCCGTCATCGTCGCGCCGCCCGCCCCGGCCGGTCCGTCGCTGGCGACGACGTGGACCGCGCCGACGATCCGGCTCATCGCGTCGCGATAGTCTCCGCCGGCGACCGCGATCGACGTCGCTTCGCTCTCCTGCGCCTTCGACGCCGTGGGCTTCATCTGCATTCTCCGAACCGTCCCTCTCGCGAGCGGGCATCCTCGCATGTGGAAATGAAGAAAAGTCCCAACGCGCGATCGCCCTCGATCCCGTCGTTCGTCGCAGTCTCGCGCCCGAAAGGAGCCGACATCGAGATCGCCGGGGAGCGCAACCCTCCGCCGGCCGACCGGCCATGCGAAAAATCGATCCGCTCCGGCCCGCTCGCCGATCTGGCGGTTTTCCGCCCTTTTTCACCCCAGAAAGAGGCCCCGCGCAAAGGAGCCATGCGGCGATCGCCGAGCCCGACGAAAGTCTGATGAATTTGTGGTCACGGATGATTATTCCTGCATCAGATGGATAAATGGAGAAAATAACTTTTACCGGAGGGATTTGACGACTTGAATTGTCTCATCCTAAGGTGCCGTCCACGATCTCGGCGGAATTGCGGCGCGTCTTCGCGCGCCGTCCGTCGCGAGTCACGGAGCCTGCCCGTGCGGCATTCGGACGCTGATCCTCTCGGATCGGCCGTCATCGTTCGATGGGAGCGTTCGTCCCCGATGGAAGTCTTTCTCCAACAACTCATCAACGGGATCACCCTGGGGTCGATCTATGGGCTGATCGCCATCGGTTACACGATGGTCTTCGGCATCATCGGCATGGTGAACTTCGCCCATGGCGACGTCTTCATGGTGTCGGCCTTCATCGCCGTGATCACGTTTCTGGCCGTCACCTTGTGGGCCGGCATCGGATCGATCGCTCTGGCGCTCCTGATCTGTCTGATTTCCGCAATGGTCCTGACCTCGGTGTGGAACTGGGCGATCGAGCGGGTCGCCTATCGGCCCCTGCGCGGCTCCTTCCGTCTCGCGCCCCTGATCAGCGCCATCGGCATGTCGATCTTCCTGTCGAACTTCGTGCAGGTCGCTCAGGGCCCGCGCAACAAGCCGGTCACCCCGATGCTCTCCGACGTGGTGACGCTGGTCCACTCCGACGTCTACCCGGTCACCATCTCCTACAAGCAGATCATGATCTGGGTGGTCACCGCGGCGCTGCTCGCCGGCTTCTGGTGGCTCGTCCAGAAGACGCCGCTGGGCCGCGCCCAGCGCGCCTGCGAGCAGGATCGCAAGATGGCCTCGCTGCTCGGCATCGACGTCGACAAGACCATCTCGCTGACCTTCGTCATGGGCGCCGCGCTCGCCGCCGTCGCCGGCGTCATGTACATGGTCTACTACGGCGTGGTCAGCTTCTCCGACGGCTTCACCCCCGGCGTGAAGGCCTTCACCGCCGCCGTCCTCGGCGGCATCGGCTCGCTGCCCGGCGCCGTCATCGGCGGCCTGCTGATCGGCCTCATCGAGGTCTTCTGGTCCGCCTACTTCACCATCGACTACAAGGACGTCGCCGCCTTCTCGATCCTGGTGGTGGTCCTGATCTTCATGCCGCAGGGCATCCTCGGCAAACCGGAAGTGGAGAAGGTTTGATCATGACCGACGCCTCCGCTCCCGCGCCGACGCCGATCGACTGGCCGCGCGTCCTCAAGGACACGATCGTCACCACGCTCGTCGCGCTGGCCATCCTGACCCCCTTCATCGGCCTCGTCACCGTCCAGAACATGGAGCACAAGCTCGTTCTGGCGACCCGCTGGCCGCTGCTCTTCTGGATGGTGGCGATCATCGTCGGCGGCCGCCTCGCCCTGACGCTGTTCGTCTGGAACCGCCCCAAGAAGGAAAAGAAGGCGAGCTCGCTCGCTCTTCCGCCGGCGGTCGAGAAGATCGCCGCGCCGTTCTTCATCGGGCTGCTCTTCGCCTATCCGATGCTGATCCTCTCGGGCCTCGGCGCCGGCGGCTCGATCAAGTGGATCGACAACTTCGGCATCCAGATCCTGATCTACATCATGCTCGGCTGGGGCCTGAACGTGGTGGTCGGCCTCGCCGGCCTGCTCGACCTCGGCTACGTCGCCTTCTACGCGGTCGGCGCCTATTCCTACGCGCTGCTCGCCAAGACCTTCGGCTTCTCCTTCTGGGTCTTGTTGCCGATGGCCGGCCTCCTCGCCGCCACCTGGGGCGTCATTCTCGGCTTCCCGGTGCTGCGCCTGCGCGGCGACTATCTCGCCATCGTCACCCTCGCCTTCGGCGAGATCATCCGTCTGATCCTGATCAACTGGGTCGACTTCTCCGGCGGCTACGCCGGCATCTCCGGCATTCCGCGCCCGACCCTGTTCGGCATCCCGTTCAACGCGTCCGACACCGGCTTCGCCGCGACCTTCGGGCTCGAGTTCTCGCCGATCCACCGAACGATCTTCCTCTATTACGTCATCCTGGTGCTGGCGTTGCTCACCGCCTTCGTCACGCGGCGTCTGCGCCGTCTGCCGATCGGCCGCGCCTGGGAGGCGCTGCGCGAGGACGAGATCGCCTGTCGCTCGCTCGGCATCAACACCACCAACACCAAGCTGACCGCCTTCGCCACCGGCGCCATGTTCGGCGGCTTCGCCGGGTCGTTCTTCGCCGCCCGTCAGGGCTTCATCTCGCCGGAAAGCTTCACCTTCATGGAATCGGCGCAGATCCTGGCGATCGTCGTGCTCGGCGGCATGGGGTCGCTGTGGGGCGTCGTCATCGCCGCGGCGTTTCTGGTCGGCGGCTTCGAGCTCATGCGCGACATGGACTTCCTGAAGCTGATCTTCGGCTCCGACTTCGACCCGACCCAGTACCGCATGCTGCTCTTCGGCGCCGCCATGGTCGGCATCATGCTGTGGAAACCCCGCGGCCTCGTCTCGACCCGCGAACCCACCGCCTTCCTGAAGGAACGCAAGTCCGTGTCCGGCTCTCACGTCTCGGAGGGTCACGGCTGATGAACCGCTGGCAGACCCAACCCCTGCTCGAGGTCGAGCACCTCACCATGCGCTTCGGCGGCCTGGTGGCGATCAACGACCTCTCCTTCACCGTCGGCGAGGGCGACATCACCGCCCTCATCGGCCCCAACGGCGCCGGCAAGACCACCGTCTTCAACTGCATCACCGGCTTCTACAAGCCGACCGAGGGCCGCATCGCGCTGCGCCACGGCGACCAGTCGATCTGGAGCGAGCTTCCCGCCGCCACCGCCGCCTCCGGCCGCAGATGGGCGAAGGGCGAGAATTCGCTCTGGCTGCTCGAACGGATGCCCGACTTCGAGGTCTCCGCCCACGCGCACGTCGCCCGCACCTTCCAGAACATCCGCCTGTTCCAGGGCATGACGGTTCTGGAGAACCTGCTGGTCGCCCAGCACAACCCGCTGATGATGGCGTCCGGCTTCTCGATCTTCGGCATTCTCGGCCTCGCCACTTACCGCGGCCACGAGAAGGCCTCGATCGACAAGGCGAAGTATTGGCTGGAGAAGATCGGCCTGACCGATCGCGCCGACGATCCCGCCGGCGACCTGCCCTACGGCGCCCAGCGCCGGCTCGAGATCGCCCGCGCCATGTGCACCGATCCGGTGCTCCTGTGCCTCGACGAGCCCGCCGCCGGCCTCAATCCGCGCGAGAGCCTCGAACTCAACACGTTGCTCCGCTCCATCCGCTCCGACGAGGGCACGTCCGTCTTGCTCATCGAACACGACATGTCCGTGGTCATGGAGATCTCCGACCACGTCGTGGTGCTCGACTACGGCACCAAGATCTCCGACGGCACGCCGACGGAAGTGAAGAACGACCAGCGCGTCATCGCCGCCTATCTCGGCGTCGCCGACGACGAGGTCGACGAGGCGGAAGCGGAGGTGGCGTCGTGAGCGAACCCCTTCTCTCCATCCGCGGCGTCGAGACCTATTACGGCAACATCATCGCGCTGAAGGGCGTCGATCTCGACGTCCACGAGGGCGAGATCGTCACGCTGATCGGCGCCAACGGCGCCGGCAAGTCGACGCTGATGATGACGATCTTCGGCAGCCCGCGCGCCCGCAACGGCCGCATCGTCTACGCCGGCGCCGACATCACCCGGATGCCGACCCACGAGATCGCCCGCCTGAGGATCGCCCAGTCGCCGGAAGGCCGCCGCATCTTCCCGCGCATGACCGTCATGGAGAACCTCCAGATGGGCGCGGCGATCGACGACTTCGCCCATATCGACGAAGACCTCGACATGGTCTTCGAGCTGTTCCCGCGTCTGAAGGAGCGCATCGCCCAACGCGGCGGCACGCTCTCCGGCGGCGAGCAGCAGATGCTGGCGATCGCCCGCGCGCTCATGTCGCGGCCGAAGATGCTGCTGCTCGACGAGCCCTCGCTCGGCCTCGCGCCGCTCGTCGTCAAAGGCATCTTCGACGCCATCCGCGAACTGAACCGCACCCAGGGCCTCACCGTCTTCCTCGTCGAGCAGAACGCGTTCCACGCGTTGAAGCTCGCCCATCGCGGCTACGTGATGGTCAACGGCGTCATCACCATGAGTGGGACCGGCAAGGAACTCCTGGAGAGCCCGGAGGTCCGCGCCGCCTATCTCGAAGGCGGACATCACTGAGGGGAAGACGACCATGTTCCAAGGCATTCTGCACGAGGAAGCCTCGATCTGGCTGTTCCTCCTCGTCACCTGCGTGATGGGCGGCTGGGCCGCCTGGATGACCGGTCGCGCCATGGCCTCGACCTGGCGCTCGGCGGCGCATCTCGTCGCCTATCTCCTGATTCTCGGCGCGGCGGTCCGCTTCATCCACTTCGCCCTCTTCGAGGGAACGCTCCTGTCGCTGCACTATTATCTGGTCGACACCATCGTCGTGCAGATCGTCGGCGCCATCGGATACCGCATGACCCGAACCGCCCAGATGGTCGACAAGTATCGCTGGCTCTATGTCGCCGACGGTCCGTTCTTCTGGAAAGATCGCGTCTGAAGCTACGCCGACGAAAGTCGTCACGACGAACAGAACAGTCTTCGACGGCACGGCCGACGCCGCAAAAGCGACGTCGCGCCGTGCCGTCTCTGTATTGAGATCCCCCGGTCGCCGACCGTCCCGCCTTTTGCGACGCACAATCGTTCACCAAACTGCGGAGCGATCAAATATTACGCAACAAGGGGGATGACAACGACGCGGAAGCGGTGGAGAGTACGGCCACCGGACGGCGACGCCACCTCGCGACGAGAAGTGGCTCGCGCCTTCGATCGGTCGAATCGGACGGTTTCCGCCGTCGGCCGTGACGAGGTTTCCCCTCGCCCCGAGGGGAAGGATGGAAAGACGCCGCTTCGGGCCGGGACGCCCGCGAGCGCGTGAGAGATCGACGTTCGAATGAACGCATGGAGAGGAGTAATCCGATGCAGAAGATGTGGATGACCGGTCTGGTGCTCGCCGCGGGTCTCGCCTGGTCCGGCGCGGCGCTGGCCGACGTCAAGCTCGGCGTCGCCGGCCCGATCACCGGCCCGAACGCCGCCTTCGGCGCTCAGCTCAAGAACGGCACCGAACAGGCCGTCGAAGACATCAACGCCGCCGGCGGCATCCTCGGCCAGAAGATCGTCATGACCGTCGGCGACGACGTCTCCGATCCGAAGCAGGGCGTGTCGGTCGCCAACAAGTTCGTCGGCGACGGCGTCAAGCTGGTGGTCGGCAACTTCAACTCGGGCGTGACCATGCCGACCTCGGAGATCTTCGCCGAGAACGGCATCCTGCAGATCACCCCCTCGGCCACCAACCCGAAGATCACCGAGCGCGGCCTGTGGAACGTCTTCCGCACCTGCGGCCGTGACGACCAGCAGGGCAAGCTGTGGGCGGACTACGCCAAGGCCAACCTGAAGGGCAAGAAGATCGCCGTCGTCCACGACAAGACCACCTACGGTCAGGGTCTCGCCGACGCCGCTCTCGGCTTCATGAAGGCCGACGGCATGACCCCGGTCCTCTACGAAGGCGTCAACGCCGGCGAGAAGGACTACTCGGCCCTCGTCTCCAAGCTCAAGGCGGCCGGCGCCGACGTCATCATGTGGGGCGGCCTGCACACCGAAGGCGGCCTGATCATCCGTCAGATGCGCGACCAGGGTCTCTCGACCGTCATGCTCTCGGGCGACGGCATCACCTCGGCCGAATTCGCCACCATCGGCGGCGAAGGCGTGGTCGGCACCCTGATGTCCTTCGGCCCGGATCCGATCAAGAACCCGGCCGCCAAGGAAGTGATCGAGAAGTTCCGCGCCAAGAAGTACGAGCCGGAGGCCTACACCCTCTACTCCTACGCCGCGGTTCAGATCATGAAGCAGGCCGCCGAGAAGGCCGGCTCGCTCGACCCGAAGAAGATGGCCGACGCCATCCACACCGGCATGACCTTCAAGACCGTGCTCGGCGACCTGTCCTACGACAAGAAGGGCGACCGCAAGGACACCGACTACGTCATGTACACCTGGAAGAAGGACAAGGACGGCAAGATCGTCTACGAGCAGAACTGAGCTCGAACGTCCAGTCCCGAGGGGGAGGCGCGACGCGCCTCCCCTTTTTCTTTCCCCTCCTACGCCATTCTAGAATGGCGACGCTGAAAGCCGCCGCCACGGGTTCACGCCCGGCGCGGTCGCGCTTAGACTGCCCCGCCCGACGCACCGAAAAGTGAGGCCCCTCATGCTCGGCTCCCCCGGCCCCCTCAACTCCATCCTCGACGTCGAAGGCCTCGCGGTCGGCCATGCCGTCGACCACCGTCTCGCCTCGGGCGTCTCGGTGGTGATCCCGGAGAGGCCGGCGGTCGCCTCGGTCCACGTCATGGGCGGCGCCCCCGGCACCCGCGACACCGAACTGCTCGCCCCCGAAGAGACCGTCGAACGCGTCGACGCGCTGGTGCTCTCCGGCGGCTCCGCCTTCGGCCTCGGCGCGGCTTCCGGCCTGATGGCCTACATGAGCGAACAGGGCCGCGGCTTCCGGGTCGGCGACGTCCGCGTGCCGATCGTCCCGGCGGCGATCCTGTTCGATCTGACCAACGGCGGCGACAAGGACTGGGGCCGGTTCCCGCCCTATCGCAATCTCGGTTGGACGGCGGCGGAAGATTCCGGCCGCACGCCGTTTTCCTGCGGCTCGACCGGCGTCGGCTTCGGCGCGACCACCGCGAACATGCTCGGCGGCCTCGGCACCGCGTCGCTGGTGCTCCCGTCGGGCCATACGATCGCGGCGATGGTCGCCGTCAACGCGGTCGGCTCGGCGACGATCGGCGACGGCCCCCACTTCTGGGCGGCCCCGTTCGAGATCGGCGACGAATTCGGCGGCCTCGGCCTGCCCTACCCCTGGCCCGCCGACGCCTGCCTCCCCCGCCTCAAGTCGATCGACCCCAGCGTGGAGGCGCCGCCGACCACCGGCGGGGCGACCACCCTCGGCATCGTCGCCACCGACGCGGTCCTGACCAAGGCGCAGGCCAAGCGCCTCGCCGTCCAGGCCCACGACGGCTTCGCCCGCGCCCTCTGGCCGGCCCACACGCCGCTCGACGGCGATCTGATCTTCACGATGGCGACCGGCGAGCGTCCGCTCGAAGACCCGCTCGCCGACATGGTCGCCCTCGGCATCGCCGCGGTGAACGTCACCGCCCGCGCCATCGCCCGCGGCGTCTACGCGGCGTCGATGCACACCTGGGCGAACCGACCGGCCTGGTGCGAACGCTTCGGCGAGCCGGCCGAACCGGTCACTCCGCCGCCCGTCGCGGATTGACCTCGCCGATGTCGAGCCGCGCCAACAACGCCTCTCGCGTCGCCCGCGCCGCCGCCATCCCCGCCGCCTTGACCGGCCCGTAGCCGCGCGCCTCGCGCGGCCAGCCGGCGAAGGCGCCGAGCGCCGTGACGTCGCCCCGCCCCTCGGCGAGCCGATCGGCGATCAGCCTCAAATCGGCGCGGTAGAGATCGCGAACAGCCCGCTCTTCGCGTCGCTCGGCGGTCCGTCCGAAGAGATCGAGCCACGATCCGCGAAGCCCGCGCAGCCTCGCCATCGCGCCGAGAACCGGACGGATCCAGGGACCGAAGGAGAGCTTCTGCGGCCGCCCCGTCGCCGGATCGATCCGGGCGAGAAAGGGCGGCGCCAGCACGGTGCGGATCTCGCGCACGTCCTCGAAGGTCTCGGCGAGCCGCGCCGCGAAGGCCGGATCGGCGTGGAGCCGCGCCACCTCCCACTCGTCCTTGATCGCGGTGAGACGGAAGAGTTGCTCCGCGGCGATCCGCGTCACCGTCTCGCCGCCGGTCACCGCCGTCTCGCGCGTCCGCAGAGCCGAGATCGCCGCGCGATAGTCGGCCGCGACGCGGGCGCCGCCCCAGGCGACGAGTTCGCCCGCGAGCCGTTCGATCCGTTCGCCGAGCGGCGCCGCCGCGACGTCGATCGACGGCCGCGGCGCGACGAAATCGCCGACCCGCTCCGGCGCGGCGACGAGAGCCCGCCCGAGCGCCAGCGCGGCGAGGTTGGTCTCCACCGCCGCGCCGTTGAGCCGCACCGCCGCCTCCAGCGCGGGAAGCGAAATCGGCAGACGTCCTGCCTGCAGCGCCGCGCCGATCAGGATCAGATTGACCGCCAGCGTGTCGCCGAACAGCCGCTCGGCCGCTTCGCCGGCCGGGAACCGCTCGAACCGAGCCGAAGCCTCCGTAAGCACGCTCGAAAGCCCGTCGGCGGTGAACGATTGCGTCTGCCGCAACACGAACTCCGCCGTCGTCTGAAGCCGCGCGTCGGCGAAGACCGAGGTCTTCGTCGGCGAGGCGTAGGCCAGCGTCTCCGCGCCGGCCGCCACCAACATGTCCGAAGCGATCAACACGTCGAGCCCGGCGGTCGGCACGCGCGGTCCCTCGATCGGCCGACCGAAGACGGAGAAACGGACGTGGCTCGTCACCGGCCCGCCCTTCTGGGCGAGCCCGGTCATGTCGAGCGTGGTGACGTCGATGCCGTCGACATGCGCCGCCATGGCGAGCACCGCCGCCGCCGTCGTCACCCCCATGCCGCCGATGCCGGCGATCATCAGATCGAGACCGCGCTCGACCGAAGCGCGCGCCGGCGTCGGCAGCCCCGCGACCAGCGCCGCCGGATCGATCCGCCGCCCTTCTCTTTTCAGCCGCCCGCCGATAACCTCGACGAAGGACGGGCAGAAGCCGGTCGCGCAGGAGAAGTCCTTGTTGCAGGTCGCCTGATCGATCCGCCGCTTGCGCCCGAACTCGGTCGCGATCGGCTCGACCGCGATGCAGTTCGACTGTTTCGAACAGTCGCCGCAGTCCTCGCAGACGCGTTCGTTGACGAAGATCCGCTTGGCCGGGTCGACCATCGCGCCGCGCTTGCGCCGCCGCCGCTTCTCCGCCGCACAGGTCTGGTCATAGACGAGAACGGTGACGCCCGGCGTCGCCGCCAGTTCCTTCTCGACGAGAAGCAGATCGCGGCGCGGTCGGACCTCGACGCCTCCAGCCAGCTCCGGCGAGCCGACGTGGCGCTCCCAGTCGTCGGCGACCACGACGATCTTGGCGACGCCCTCCGCCTCCAGCGACCGGGTCAACCGCCCCACGCTGAGCGCGCCGCCGTCGACCTTCTGCCCGCCGGTCATCGCGACCGCGTCGTTGAAGAGGATCTTGTAGGTGATGTTCACGCCCGCGACGACCGACTGCCGGATCGCCAGCGCGCCGGAATGGAACCAGGTGCCGTCGCCGAGATTGGCGAAGACGTGGCCGTCGCGCGAGAACGCCGCCTGACCGACCCAGGGCACGCCCTCGCCGCCCATCGCGGTGAGGCCGTCGGTGGTGCGCTCGGCGAGCTCCGTCATGGCGTGACAGCCGATGCCGGCCATCGACCGCGCCCCCTCCGGCGTCTTGGTCGAGGTGTTGTGCGGACAGCCAGCGCAGAAATAGGGCGACCGCCGCGCGTCGGCGCCGTGCCCCGCCGCCCACATCGCCTGCGCCACCAGCGCCTCCGCCGCGCCCCGCGCCCGCTCGTCGTCGCCGAGGCCGGGGACCACCGCCATCACCGCCGGCACGAGGTCGGCGCTCGCCAGTTCGCGCACGCTCGAAAGGAACGGCTCGCCGCTCGGCGAGGTCTTCCCCCAGATCGCCGGGCGCTGATGCTCCGGCCAGGGATAGGCCAGCTCCTTGATCTGCGCCTCGATCAGCGGCCGCTTGTGCTCGACCACGACGAGACGTTCGAGACCACGCGCGAATGAAGAAATCGCAATGGGTTCGAGCGGCCAGCTCATCCCGACTTTGAAGATGGCGACGCCCAGCACCCGAGCTCGCGCCTCGTCGAGGCCGACGAGATCGAAGGCTTGCCGGAGATCGCGATAGGCCTTGCCCGCCGCCACGAAGCCGATCCGCGGCCGCGTCGCTCCGAAGGCGGGACCGTCGAGCTCGTTCGCTCGCGCGAAGGCCCGCGCCGCCGGCAGGCGAATCTCGCGCACCGACACTTCGTTGTCGAGCCGGTGCCGGAGCAGCATCGGACGATCGACGTCGGCCCGCGCCCGCGGGTCGAATTCGGCCCGCGGCCGCCGAAAGACGTGGCGGGCGAGCGACACGTCGACCACGCCGGAGGAATCCATCGTATCGGCGAGCGCGATCATCCCGACCCAGAGGCCGGAGAAGCGCGACATCTCGAGCCCGAGGAGGCCGAAGTCGACCACGTCCTGCAGATCGGCCGGCTCCAGCACCGGGATCTCGCAGTCGGCGAACTGGAATTGCGACTGGCAGGCGACCGTCGAGGACTTGGCCAGATGATCGTCGCCGGCGATCGCCAACACCCCGCCGTGGCGCGACGTGCCCGAGGCGTTGGCGTGTTTGAACACGTCGGTGGAACGGTCGACGCCCGGCGCCTTGCCGTACCAGAGCCCGAAGACGCCATCGAAGTCGGAGCCGGATCCGGAGGAGACCGTTTTCTGCGACCCCCACACCGCCGTCGCGGCGAGTTCCTCGTTGACGCCGGGCGTGAAACGGACGTCGTGCGCGGCGAGCTCCCCGGCCGCTGCGAGGAGCTGCTGGTCGTAGCCGGCGAGCGGCGAGCCGCGGTAACCGGAGATGAAACCGCCGGTCCTCAGACCGGCCGCCCGATCGAGCCGCACGCGATCCATCGGCAGACGGACCAACGCCTGAATGCCGGTCAGATAGACGCGGCCCTGGTCGAGCACATACTTGTCGGAAAGGCGGACCGGCCGCACCCCGGCCGGCAGGGCGACATCGTTCATGGGCGTTCTCCTCGCGTCGATGCGCGGCGCCCACCCCTCTCACGGCGTCTCATGCGCCGCGTTTTTCGAGGAGAGACGGGTTTCGCCGCCGTCGACCAGACTTTCGTCGAGGAACCAGAATACACCTTCTCAACGACGAAATTCCTGCTAACTTCCCATACGAAAGTAGGTTTCTGACCAGTTTGTTTCCGGTGGGCCGCAATGGCGGAAAAGATTCTCCTCGACGTTCACGACGTCCGCATCCTGCGGATTCTCCAGCGCGACGCTTCTCTGGCGATCGCCGACGTCGCCAAGGAAGCCGGCATGAGCCAGACCCCGTGCTGGCGGCGCATCAAGCGCATGAAGGACACCGGCATCATCCGACAGATCGCCGCCCTCGTCGACCGGGAAGCCGTCGGCCTCGAATTCGTCGTCTACGCCTTCGTCAAACTGGCCGTGCCGTCGCTCGACAACATGACGGAATTCGACCGCATGGTCCGGCTGTGGCCGGAGGTGATCACCTGCGAGCGCATCACCGGCGCGGTCGACTACATGATCAAGGTGGTCGCCGAGGACATGAAGTCCTACGACGGCTTCCTGCGCACCAAGCTGCTCGACAACACGCTGGTCTCCGACGTGCAGTCGCACATCGTCGTCGCCACCATCAAGGACACGCCGGCGCTGCCGCTGCGCGAGACCTGATCGCTCACCGGTCCTGCGGCGTCGACGAGCGGCGGATCCGATCGATCTCGCGCAGGGTTTCGCGCAACCGCGCCTCTTCGTCCGCCTCGTCGGCGGCGCGGCCGGATTCGCGGATCGGCCCGTCGCCTTCGCCCGTCGCCGGTTCGGAGGTCTCGCTGCGTCCGACCCCCAACAGGCCGAGCACGATCAGCACCCCGCCGAACACATAGGCCATCGGCCCGATCGTCACGCCGGTGAGGAGGCCGCGCTCGGCCGCCTGCGTCGCCACGACGATCGCGAAGCCGAGGAAGGCGAACAACATCGGCATGGCCCGGCTCGACGCCGAGACCCGCCGTCGCTCCACCGGTTTCGTCCCACGCTGCGCCCAGTCGCTCTCGCGCTTCATCGCCCGCCCCCGAACCGCTCCGCTCGAAACGGCGTCAGATCGACGAGCGTAGGCTCGCCGCAGATCGCCTCGGCGATCAGCCGGCCCGAGATCGGCCCGAGCGTGAAGCCGAGATAGCCGTGCCCGAAGTCGAGCCAGAGATCAGGCACCCCCGGCGCGGGTCCCAACACCGGCAGTCCGTCCGCCGTCGCCGGCCGCGAGCCGAGCCACGGCTCCGCTTCGACCGGCGCGCCGAGCGGGAAGATCTCGCGCGCCATCGGCTCGATCTGGGCGAGCTGGCGCGGCGTCGCCGGCGCGTCGCGATCGGCGAATTCGATGCCGGTGGTAAGCCGAAGGCCGCGCTCCATCGGATTGAGGCAGTAGCCGGCCTCGACGTCGACGATCGGCCGGCCGAGCCGCGCGCCACGCTCCGTCCCATAGTGGCGGTGATAGCCGCGCTCCGCCGCCACCGGCAGATCGATGCCGAACCGCGCCACGAAATCGACCGACCACGGCCCGAGCGCCACCACCGCGACCGGCGCGCTCGCCTCGCCCTCGTCGCCGACGACCGTCCACCGGCCGTCCTCCCGCTTCAGCGTCCGCGCATCGCCTCTGAGAACCTTGCCCCCGAGCGCCTCGAACCGCCGGCCGTAGGCCTTGGAGACGCGCTCCGGCCAGGTCACCGTCTGCGTCTCCGGCCAGAACACCCCGGCATGAAAGCCGGGCTTCAGATCCGGCTCCATCGCGCGCACCTCGTCGGGCGCGAGCGGCCGATGTTCGATGCCGTAGCGCATCGCCATGTCGTGCAGCAGCGCGTCGGCGGCGAGCCCGCGCGACGTGCGATAGAGCCTGAGCCAACCGGTGTCGCGGAAGGCGTCGAGAACCTCGGCCGCCTGGGCGAGGCGGCGATGCTCGGGAATGGCGAACCGACCGAGCGTGTCGATCGAGCGGGCGTGCGCCTCGAGCCCGGTCCGGCCGGTCGCCTCGAACAGGCGCCACAGGAACGGCGCGATCCGGGGCAGGAAGGTCGGATGGTAGTTCGCCTCCGGCGCGCGATTGAAGGCGTAGCGGACGAGACGCGCGAAGTCGCGCGGGATCGCCATCGGCAGCAGCCCCTCGCGCTCGACGATGCCGGCGTTGCCGTAGCTCGTCTCCTCGCCGACGCCGCGCCGATCGATCAGCGCCACCTTCCGGCCGCGCTCCTGCAGTTGCAACGCCGCCGAGACGCCGACCATACCGGCGCCGAGCACGATCACGTCGAAGTTCATATCCGAGGTCACTCCCGTCGCCGCTTCTCCACCGATCCCCGACGATTCGTTTGATAGCGCATTTTGCCCCACCGCGTTGAGCCGCGGGGCCGGGTCTGCTAAGTGCGTGCCGAAAATGTCGCGCTCGCCGCGCCGGCCCGCTCCCCAGAGAGGTAACCCCATGATCCCGCGCTATTCGCGTCCCGAGATGGTCTCCGTCTGGGAGCCGCAGTCCCGCTTCCGCATCTGGTTCGAGATCGAGGCGCACGCCACCGACGCGCTCGCCGAGCTCGGCGTCGTGCCGAAGGAGGCCGCCGCCGAGATCTGGGCGAAGGCGAAGGACGCCACCTTCGACGTCGCCCGCATCGACGAGATCGAGGCGGTGACCAAACACGACGTCATCGCGTTCCTGACGCATCTGGCCGAAATCGTCGGCCCCTCGGCTCGTTTCGTCCACCAGGGCATGACCTCGTCGGACGTGCTCGACACCTGCCTCGCCGTCCAACTCGCCCGCGCTTCCGACATTCTGATCGCCGGCGTCGACCGGGTGCTCGCGGCCTTGAAGACCCGCGCGATCGAGCACAAGCACACCCCGACCATCGGCCGCAGCCACGGCATCCACGCCGAGCCGGTGACCTTCGGCCTCAAGCTCGCCGAGGCCTATGCCGAGTTCGCCCGCAACCGCGCCCGCCTGATCCATGCCCGCGCCGAGATCGCCACCTGCGCCATCTCCGGCGCGGTCGGCACCTTCGCCAACATCGATCCCACGGTCGAAGCCCATGTCGCCGCGAAGATGGGCCTCACCGTCGAGCCGGTCTCGACCCAGGTCATCCCGCGCGATCGCCACGCGATGTTCTTCGCCACGCTCGGCGTCGTCGCCTCGTCGATCGAGCGCGTGGCGATCGAGATCCGTCATCTCCAGCGCACCGAGGTTCTGGAAGCGGAGGAGTATTTCTCCCCCGGCCAGAAGGGCTCCTCGGCGATGCCGCACAAGCGCAACCCGGTCCTGACCGAGAACCTGACCGGTCTCGCGCGCATGGTCCGCGCCTATGCGATGCCGGCGATGGAGAACGTGGCGCTCTGGCACGAGCGCGACATCTCGCATTCCTCGGTCGAGCGGATGATCGGCCCGGACGCCACCATCACCCTCGACTTCGCGCTGAACCGCCTCGCCGGCGTGATCGAGAAGCTGGTCGTCTATCCCGAGCGCATGGCCGGCAACATGGACCGCCTCGGCGGCCTCGTGCATTCGCAGCGCATCCTCCTGGCGCTGACCCAGGCCGGCGTCTCCCGCGAAGACGCCTACCGCCTCGTCCAGCGCAACGCCATGAAGGTCTGGGACAGCTACCAGAAGACCGGTCAGGCGAACGTCGACTTCCTCGCCGAACTCCTCGCCGACCCGGACGTGCGCAAGGCGCTGTCGGAGGACGAGATCCGCGAGAAGTTCGACCTCGGCTATCACCTGAAGCACGTCGACACGATCTTCGCCCGCATCTTCGGCTGATCGCGGCGGAAATCCCGGGATGAGAAAGAGCCCCGTCGGAGCGATCCGGCGGGGCTCTCTCGTCGTCTACCGAGCCCGGAAGGGCGCACGCCCACCGGGGAAAGATCGCGCTTTGTTCTCCTCGATCGAAACGGCTTTATCATCGGCGAAGATCCCATCGAGGACCCTCGCCTCATGCCCCTGCATCGCGCCGATCTCTACCGCGTCCGTTTCGACAGATACCTGCGCTTCGGCACGCCGATCGACCTGCCCCTCGAGCGCAAGGACGATCCCACGACCGACCGTTATGTCTGGCGCACCCGCAGCGACGCGAAGGTGCGGCGGTCCCACCGCGCCAACGACGGGCGCATCTTCTCTTGGGATCATCCGCCGGAGACCGGAAACCCCGGCGAAGAGCCGAACTGCCGCTGCGAGGCGATCCCCTATCGACCGGGCGAAACGGAATTCGCGTACCACACCTTCACGTCAGGTCTCGCATCGTCCTACAAGCGCTGGGAGGACAGCGATTTCGTCTGGCACTTCTTCACCGGTGGAGGTCGCCCGGTCACGTTGAGTGAAATCGGACATCTCCGCGACATCGCAGAAGTCTACGCCTACGAGACGGGTACCGAGGGCGCCTTCCGTCGACTGTCGGATCAGATTGCCGAAAAGGCACGGAATTCGTCTTCAGGAGGCGTGCATGTCGATTTCAGCAGGGCCTACGACTTCGGCGACGTGGCGTTCTCCCACGGGTATTCGAGTGTCTACGGAGCTTTCGATGGAACGGCCGTACAGCGAGGAGACATGCTCTCGATCGAAGGAGAGTCCGAGTTCCATTTCAGAGACGTCTTCACCGACCCGCTGGATCTGCGACAGTTTTCTGCTTGGCTCAGGGCGAATCCGTTGTCTTTTTGGCGGCTGGTAGATTTGATACGAGTTGCTTACGCCGTATCGGGAGTGGCGCCACTACCCCCTGGTTTTTCCGAGAAGGTCGATGTCGAGGACGTATCCAGCATCTTCCGCTTCATTTCCGAAGTCGGCGGCACGCGCTATGAAATCGTCGAAGACTGGACAGCCTCGTTTCGAGCCGATGTTTTTAGAGATCCAGGATCGAGCGTTTACAAGTCGGGAAGCTTTAGATGAAATCGGCCACCCCGTCCTATCATGAACCAAAATGGATACGTAAAACTCGGATTTCGCTCGGGTTCTTCGTGGCTCTCTGCGTCATATATACAACGATAATCGTTCTCATCCCGTTTGATCACTATTATATGTTTCCCAAAGGAGCGGTCCTCGTTCGTGTCTTCGATTGGGAGAAATGGTCTCGCATCGACCTGCTTCGGTCCTGGGACGGCGAACTCTTGGTCCGCGATGTCTATGACGTTTGTTTCGATCGAAAAGCCATAGAAGGAACCACCGTGAGGTCGGGCAGCTTCGTCTGGCTGGGCGGAGACGCACCACCGACCCGGGGCGACGACAAAGCTTATGAGGACGTGATGCGCGAGAGCGGATTGAACGGGGACGATGGGAGATGCATGGGATACTTCGGAAGTTACCTCGGCGCGGAACTTCTCTTGAGATACCCCGAATTCGATTGGCAGCGGGCGAAGCTCGACCAGAAGCCTCGTTCAGGCGCCCGGTGAGAAACCGAGGTCACCGGCCATGCTGAAGACCCTGAGCACGATGATCCTGCGCGGCTTGCGCTGGCTCGGGTTCGGGCTCCTCGGCCTTGTCCTCCTCGTCGTCGCGGTCCTGATGCTCAACTGGACCGTCGTTCTCCTGACCTTTGCGACCATGACCGTCGAACTGCCGAACGGCGCGGTCGTCGCCCGCGCCTTCGACTGGAACCTCCATCCCCGCGCCGATCTCTACGCCTCCCGCGACGGCCCCCTGCTCGTCCGTGACATCGACATGATCTGCTGGGACGAGACGACGATCGAAGGCTCCTCCGACTCGATCAGACGCCCCGATTGGACCGCCTATGGCGCCGGATCCTTTATTTGGACCAAGGGCGAAGAAAAAGTCCTGACCTCGGAGAGCCCGGAATACCTGCCGCGAGCGCGGAACTCGAGTCTGATGCGGAATTCACCGGGTGGCTCAGGTCTGTCCGGTGGCTACGTCGGCGGAGACCTGATCCTCCGTCATCCCGAGCGGGTTTCGCAGCCGTCGGCGAAAACCGTCCCGCCGCTCGATCGCTGAGCGTCCCCCATACCGACGGTGAGCCGACGCCGTCCGCCCCTCCCGACGCCTCAATACCCCGCGCCGCCCCCGCCTCCGAGCATCGCCGCCACGCCGGCGGCGACATAGCCGGTGTCGAAGCCGACCGAGACGAAGTCGAAGCCGAGCGCCCGGAACCGCGCCGCCTGCCGGCCGCCGAAGACGCCGGAGATCTTGCCCGCCCGCTTGGCGGCCGAAACGATCCGCGCCAGCGGTTCGTCGAGCAGCGCCGCCTCCGGATCGACCAGCCGGCCGTCGGTCAGCGCGATGCACAGGTCGTTCGGCCCGACGAACACCCCGTCGATGCCGTCGACGGCGAGGATCTCGTCGAGGGCTTCGAGCCCCTCGCGCGTCTCGATCATCGCCAGCGCCAGCGTCATCTCGTCGGCGCTCGCCAGATAGTCGGCCCCTTGCGTCACGCCGGAGAACACCATGCTGCGCCCCGGCCCCCAGGAGCGGCGGCCGCGGGGCGGATATTTGACGAACGACACGAAGCGGCGCGCGTCCTCGGCGGAGTTGATCATCGGCGCGATGATCCCGGTCGCGCCGAAGTCGAGCGCCCGGCTCGCCATGGCGAAGTCCTCGACCGGCACCCGGACCACCGCCGGTTTCTCGGCCGCCACGATCGCCGCGATCGCCCCGACCAGCGTGCCGGAGTCGATCAGCCCGTGCTGCATGTCGAGCACCACCGCCTCGAGCGCCGTGCGCGCCACGGCGTCGGCGAAGACCGGATCGGGAAAACCGGTCCAGCCGACATAGGCGCTCTTGCCGGCGCGGAGCCGTTCGGCGAGCGAGAAGGCGGTGGAGACGTCGCGACGGTCGGCCATGGGATACCTCTGAACAAGAAAAAACGGCGCACGAGCCCGCGCCCGCACGCCGCCTGGAAGGAGATCGCCGTCGACGTCAGCGAGCCGCCTTCACCTGCGCGATCGCCGAGGCCATGAACTCGTCCATGGTGCGACGGATCTGATGCTCGGACTGCGGCACGCCGGCCGCCGCGAGATCGGCCTCGAGCTTGGCGATGACGTCGGCGTCGCCGCCTTCCGAGAGATCGGCCTCGATCACCGACTTGGCGTAGTCGGCGGCCTTGTCGTCCGCGAGGCCCATCTTCTCCGCCGCCCACAGGCCCAGGAGCTTGTTGCGCCGCGCCGTGGCCTTGAACAGAAGCTCTTCGTCGTGAGCGAACTTCTGCTCGAAGGCCTCTTCACGCTTGTCGAAGGTGGTCATGTCTTCGATTCTCCTGGAAATCCGCCCCAGGATCCTATAAGGGATCCGCGATCGGCAGAATGAATAGCCCCCGGCGCAGACCAAATCAACGCGACGTTCGATCGACCACGATCGAGCGGGCGGTTGGGAACGGCGCTCGCGGGGCCTTCTTTCGTCCTCGTTGAGACGGGGCGGCGTTTCGGCTAGGGTGCCCGCGAGAAGCGCGCGGGTGCGAGAGGCGATTCCCATCTCTCTCCACCCGCGCGTCGTTCTTCGAGGAGGTTGCGCGCCGGATCTCGGCGCGTCGAGCAGGAGCGATCGCCGTCCCCTCCGCAGGTCGGGAAACCGACGCGGAGCGTCGCCGCATCCGGACGGACGTCGTCCGGCCGCGGCACCACCGGAGGCCTTCGGCCCAATGGATTTCCCTTTCAAGTCACGGTACGTACCCATGAATCGTCGGCGTCGCATCTACGAAGGCAAGGCCAAGATCCTCTACGAGGGCCCCGAGCCGGGCACCCTGATTCAGCACTTCAAGGACGACGCGACCGCGTTCAACGCCAAGAAGCACGCGATCATCGACGGCAAGGGCGTCCTCAACAATCGGATCTCCGAGTTCATCTTCAATCAGCTGAACTCGCTGGGCGTGCCGACGCACTTCATCAAGCGCCTCAACATGCGCGAGCAACTGATCCGCGAAGTCGAGATCATCCCGCTCGAGGTGGTGGTGCGCAACGTCTCGGCCGGCTCGCTGGCGACCCGCCTCGGCATCCCGGAAGGCACCCAGCTGCCGCGCTCGATCATCGAGTTCTATTACAAGAACGACGAGCTCAACGACCCGATGGTGTCGGAAGAGCACATCACCGCCTTCGGCTGGGCGACCCCGCAGGACATCGACGACGTCATGGCGCTGGCCATCCGCGTCAACGACTTCCTCTCGGGCCTGTTCCTCGGCGTCGGCATCCGCCTCGTCGACTTCAAGCTCGAGTTCGGTCGTCTGTGGGAAGGCGACATGATGCGCATCGTGCTCGCCGACGAGATCTCGCCCGACAGCTGCCGTCTGTGGGACCAGTCGACCGGCGACAAGCTCGACAAGGACCGCTTCCGGCGCGACCTCGGCGGCATGCTCGAGGCCTATCAGGAAGTCGCCCGTCGCCTCGGCATCCTCAACGACAACGCCAGCCCGGCCCCGACCACCGGCCCGACCGTCGTGCAGTGATCGACCGCGCGTCGCAAGACCCGAACATGAGGAAGGCCGCCCTCGGGGCGGCCTTTCT
The DNA here is from genome assembly GCA_021286855.1 of Hyphomicrobiales bacterium. GTDB lineage: Bacteria > Pseudomonadota > Alphaproteobacteria > Rhizobiales > Ancalomicrobiaceae > Pinisolibacter. The sequence goes on from JAJTBO010000019.1 coordinate 25,718, forward strand.
CTTTCGCGAGCCGTCGATCGGTCGCCTGCGGCGCGTCACGCCGCGAGCCACGCCTTGACGTCCTCTTCCTTCGGCAGGCCGCCGGCGTGGACCACCTTGCCGTCGATGACGATGCCCGGCGTCGACGCGATGCCGTAGCCGGCGATCGCCGCATAGTCGGTGACCTTCTCGACCTTCACGTCGAGACCGAGCGCCGCCGCCGCCGTCTTCACCATCTCCGCCGTCGCTTCGCAGCGCTTGCAGCCCGGTCCGAGCACCTTGACGTCTTTCATCGTCGTTCTCCGAAAGGCTCTTCGTCTCAGGCGAAGAGCAGGTTGAAGAGATAGCCGACGCACAGGATCCCGACGCCGACCACGCCGACGAAGACGGCGAGGAGGCGAACGGTCATGACCTTGCGCAGGATCAGAAGCTCCGGGGCGGAGAGCGCGGTGACGCTCATCATGAAGGCGAGCACCGTGCCGAGCGCCGCGCCCTTGGCGATCAGCGCCTCGACCACCGGCACGATGCCGGCGGCGTTCGAATAGATCGGGATCCCGACGACCACCGCCGCCGGCACCGACCACCACGCCTCGCGCCCCATGATCGCGGCGAGCACCTCCGCCGGCGCCCAGCCGTGGATCAGCGCGCCGACCGCGATGCCGGCGAGGATCCAGGCCCAGATCCGCCCGAGGATATCCTTCACCGCCGCGACGCCCGCCGCGATCCGATCGGCCGCGCTCTGCGACGCGACGGGAACGTCGACCGCTCCGGCCCGAACCGCTCGGACCCACTCTTCGAGCCAGCCCTCGAGATTCAGAGCGCCGATGACGAAGCCGCCGGCGATCGCGACGCTGAGACCAAAGGCGAGATAGGTCGCCGCCACCTTCCAACCGAGCAGCGCGAAGAGCAGTCCCAGCGCCACCTCGTTGACCATCGGCGCGGCGATCAGGAAGGAGAAGGTGACGCCGAGCGGCACCCCGGCCGAGACGAAGCCGACGAACAGCGGCACCGCCGAGCACGAGCAGAACGGCGTCAGCACGCCGAGCCCCGCCGCCGCCACGTTGCCGAAGCCTTCGCCGCGCCCGGCCAGCAGCGCCCGCGTCCGCTCCGGCGAGAAGAAGCTGCGCACCACCCCCATCGCGAAGATGACGAGGCAGAGCAGCATCAGCACCTTCGGCGCGTCGTAGAGGAAGAAGGCGACCGCTTCCGCCGCATGTCCCCCGGGTTCGAGCGGCAGGGCCGCCGTCGCCCGGTCGGCGAAGGGCTTCAGCCCGGCGTAGATCGCGCCCCAGGCGATGAGCCCGGCTGCCGTCAGCGCGATCGCCCGGCGCGACCGGCCGTGATCGACGGCCGCCGCCGGCCCGCAACATCCCGCCGCCTCGCAGCTCCGCCCACTCATGCCGCCGCCTCCGTCTCGTCGTCCGCCGCCGGCGCGTCGGCCAGAGCCAACGCCGCCTCGACCAACGCCACCACCTCCGGGGAGAGATCGCCGCAGCGGGTGTAACGCACCCATTGCCGATCCCGTCGGCCGCTGACCAGCCCGGCTCGATCGAGCACGCTCATGTGCCGCGACATCCGCGATTGGGTCGCCCCGAGCTTCGACATCAGTTCGCAGACGCAATGCTCGCGCCCGTCCCAGACGAGCCGCAGAGCGGCGAGACGGGTCGGTTCGGCGAGGGCGGCGAGAAGGTCGACGGCGGTCTTCATGACGCCAATATGCGCTCATGCGCATGAGCACACGAGCCGGGAAGACTGCGGACGGGCGCGCCGAGATTTCGCCGCCGAACCACCGCCGCCGCTTGCCCCTCCCCGCCCCGCGTGCTACGCGCGGGACCCGAGAAAGAGAGCCGGCGCCCGCCCGCTCTCCCTTTCGCGTTTTCGTTCCAACCGCCGAGGAACCGTCCCATGAAGGCCCGCGTCACCGTCACCTTGAAGAACGGCGTTCTCGACCCCCAGGGCAAGGCCATTCAGGGCGCGCTGAAGAGCCTCGGCTTCGCCGGCGTCGACGACGTCCGCCAGGGCAAGCTGATCGAGCTCGAGCTTTCGACCCACGATCGCGTCCAGGCCGAGGCGGATCTGACCGAGATGTGCGAGAAGCTCCTCGCCAACACCGTCATCGAGAACTACCGGATCGAGCTGATCTGAGGCTTCCCTCTCGCCCGATCCCGAAACTCCGTCGAGGCGCGCCCGCGCCGATGAGGTGACACCCATGAAAGCCGCCGTCCTCGTCTTTCCCGGCATCAACCGCGAACGCGACATGGCCCGCGCCTTCGAGAGCGTGACCGGCGAGAAGCCGGCCATGGTCTGGCACACCGAGACCGAACTGCCGGCCGGCGTCGACGTCGTCGCCGTGCCCGGCGGCTTCTCCTACGGCGACTATCTGCGCTGCGGCGCCATCGCCGCCCGCTCGCCGATCATCGACGCGGTGAAGCGCCACGCCGAGCGCGGCGGCTACGTCCTCGGCGTCTGCAACGGCTTCCAGATCGTCACCGAGATCGGCCTGCTGCCGGGCGCGCTGATGCGCAACGCCTCGCTGAAGTTCGTCTGCAAGGAGGTGCGCCTGCGCGTCGATAACGCGACGACCGCCTTCACCTCGGCCTATGCGCCGAGACAGGTGATCCGCTGCCCGATCGCCCATGGCGAGGGCAACTACTTCGCCGACGCCGAGACGCTGGCGAGGCTCGAGGGCGAAGGCCGCGTCGTCTTCCGTTATTGCGACGAGGCCGGCGAAGCGACCGAGGCGGCCAACCCGAACGGCTCGCTGAACGGCATCGCCGGCATCGTCAACGCCCGCGGCAACGTCCTCGGCATGATGCCGCATCCCGAGAACCTGATCGAGGTCCTGCAGGGCGGCGTCGACGGCCGCGGCCTGTTCGAGAGCCTCGCGAAGGTCGCCTGAGCGCCGATTGTCTTCCGCCGGGCGAGCCCGGCTCTTCCTTCTCCCCTTCCGGGAGAAGGCGCCCGAAGGGCGGATGAGGGGTCTCGCCCCCACCTGCCCGAACGAATTCCAAGGGGAAAGCACCACCCCCTCATCCGGCCGCTCGCGCGGCCACCTTCTCCCGCGAGGGGAGAAGGAGAGGTGCCCGCCGAAAGGCCGTGGCGACGAAGGAACGACACGATGCTGAGAAACGACATCGCCATCACCCCGGAACTCGTCAAGGACCACGGCCTCAAGCCGGACGAGTACCAGCGCATCCTCGATCTGATCGGCCGCGAGCCGACCCTGACCGAGCTCGGCATCTTCTCGGCCATGTGGAACGAGCACTGCTCCTACAAGTCCTCGAAGAAGTGGCTGAAGAAGCTGCCGACCACCGGCGAGCGCGTCCTCATCGGCCCCGGCGAGAACGCCGGCGTGGTCGACATCGGCGACGGTCAGGCGGTCGTCTTCAAGATGGAGAGCCACAACCACCCCTCCTACATCGAGCCCTATCAGGGCGCGACGACGGGCGTCGGCGGCATCCTGCGGGACGTCTTCACCATGGGCGCGCGGCCGATCGCGGCGATGAACGCGCTGCGCTTCGGCGAGCCGAGCCATCCCAAGACCCACCACATCGTCTCCGGCGTCGTCGCCGGCGTCGGCGGCTACGGCAACTCCTTCGGGGTTCCCACCGTCGGCGGCGAGGTGAACTTCCACCCGCGCTACAACGGCAACTGCCTCGTCAACGCCTTCGCCGCCGGCCTGATCGACAGCGACAAGATCTTCCTGTCGGAAGCCAAGGGCGTCGGCATGCCGGTCGTCTATCTCGGCTCCAAGACCGGCCGCGACGGCATGGGCGGCGCGACCATGGCCTCGGCCGAATTCGACGACAACAGCCACGAGAAGCGCCCGACCGTCCAGGTCGGCGACCCCTTCGCCGAGAAGCTGCTGCTCGAGGCCTCGCTGGAGCTGATGGCCTCCGGCGCGGTCATCGCCATCCAGGACATGGGCGCGGCCGGCCTCACCTGCTCCGCCGTCGAGATGGGCGCCAAGGGCAATCTCGGCCTCGAGCTGAACCTCGACGCCGTCCCGACCCGCGAAGAGGGCATGACCGCCTATGAGATGATGTTGTCGGAAAGCCAGGAGCGCATGCTCATGGTCCTCCACCCCCATCTCGAGGAGCAGGCCGAAGCGATCTTCCGCAAATGGGGCCTCGACTTCGCCATCGTCGGCTACACGACCGACACCCTGCGCTTCGTCGTCAAGCACCACGGCGAGGTCATGGCGGACCTGCCGATCAAGGACCTCGGCGACCAGGCACCCGAATACGACCGCCCCTGGGTCGAACCGGCGACGCAGCCGGTCCTCGACCTCGCCTCGGTCCCCGCCCCCGCCGACTATGCGACGGCGCTCCTCGACCTCATCGGCAGCCCCAACCTCTCCTCGCGTCGTTGGGTCTGGGAGCAGTACGACCACCTGATCCAGGGCAACACCGTGCAGCGCCCCGGCGGCGACGCCGCCGTCGTCCGCGTCGAGCGCCCGCAGGGCGGAACGGCCAAGGGCCTCGGCTTCACCTGCGACGTCACGCCCCGTTACGTCGAGGCCGACCCCTACGAGGGCGGCAAGCAGGCGATCGCCGAGAGCTGGCGCAACCTCTGCGCCGTCGGCGCCCTGCCGATCGCCGTCACCGACAACCTCAACTTCGGCAACCCCGAACGGCCGGAGATCATGGGCCAGTTCGTCAAGGCGCTAGAAGGCCTCGGCGAGGCCTGCCGCGCCCTCGACATGCCGATCGTCTCCGGCAACGTCTCGCTCTACAACGAGACCAACGGCGTCGCGATCCTGCCGACCCCGGCGATCGGCGCTGTCGGCCTGATGGACGACGTGACGAAGACCGTCGGCGTCGCCTTCGCCGACGCGGAAGACGTCATCCTGCTGGTCGGCGAGACCGCCGGCTGGATGGGCCAATCGTCCTATCTCTTCGAGCTCCACGGCCGGGAAGAGGGCGCGCCGCCGCCGGTCGATCTCGCGCTGGAGAAGAAGAACGGCGACTTCGTCCGCGAAGCCGTGATCGCCGGCCGGCTCTCCGCCGCCCACGACCTCTCCGACGGCGGCCTCCTGGTGGCGCTCGCCGAAATGGCGATGGCCGGGGCCAAGGGCGCGCGCCTGCTCCTGCCGGAGACCGACGTGCCGCTGCACGCCTTCCTCTTCGGCGAGGATCAGGCCCGCTACGTCGTCACCGCGAAGCCGGCCGAGGCCTCCGCCCTGATCGTCGACGCGGCCATGGCCGGCGTCGCCGTCACCGCCATCGGCGCGGTGGGGGGAAGCGAACTCGTCGTCCCCGGCCACTTGACGGTCGCCGTCGACGCCCTACGTCAGCGGCACGAATCTTGGATGCCGTCTTATATGAGCGGCGTCTGAAGCGACGCTCTTGCCTCCGGGCATGAAGTCGGGTGAGCTTTGCGACGCAACCTGTCGCGAAGCGACGAAACGGAGTTCGACCAGCATGGCGATGACCGCAGCCGCAATCGAGAAGTTGATCACGGACGCCTTCCCGCAGGCCAAGGTCGTCATCACCGACCTCGCCGGCGACGGCGACCATTGGGCGGCCGAGATCGTCACCCCGGAATTCGCCGGCAAGTCGCGCGTCCAGCAGCATCAGATGGTCAACGCCGCGCTGAAGGAGGCCCTCGCCGGCCCCCTGCACGCGCTGTCGCTGACCACCCGCGCCCCGGCCTGACGCGCCGTTTTCGGAAGTCCAGATCCCATCGCCGGTCCTTGACGCCGGTCAGACGAGAGGAAGCCACCGATGTCCGACATCCGCACTCAGATCGACGCCGAAGTGAAGTCCAACGACGTGCTGCTCTTCATGAAGGGCACCCCGAAGATGCCGATGTGCGGCTTCTCGGGCCAGTGCGTCCAGATTCTCAACCACCTCGGCGTGCCCTTCAAGGGCATCAACATCCTGGAATCCGACGAGTGGCGCCAGGGCGTGAAGGACTATTCCAACTGGCCGACCTTCCCGCAGCTCTACGTCAAGGGCGAGTTCATCGGCGGCGCCGACATCACCCGTGAGATGTTCCAGGCCGGCGAGCTGCAGGCCCTCCTCAAGGAAAAGGGCCTCGTCGCCGCCTGATCGCGAAACGAACGAGACGAAACGGACGAGGCCGGAGAGAGATTCTCCGGCCTTTTCGTTTTTGCCGCCCGGCGTCGGCCGATCGTCAGTGTTCCTTTTCGTGCCCGCATTCGCAGCCCGGTCCGTGGCTGTGCAGCGCGTGCGGCTCGTCGTCCTTCGCGAGCCCCCGACAGGCCGCGCATTCGCCGCGCACTTCGATCGTCCGCCCCGTCACCGAGAAGCCGGCCCGCTCCGCCTCCGCGCCGATCAGCGCGTCGATTCCCTCCGCCGACCACTCCTCGACCCGGCGACAGGTCGTGCAGATCGCGAACACCGTGCCCTTGGTGTGATCGCGGCCGCAGCAGGCGAAATAGGCGTTGAGCGCCTCCAGGCGATGGATCTGTCCGGACTTCTGCAGCCGCTCCAGAGCCCGATAGACGATCGGCGGCGATTGAATGCCCTGCGGCCGCAGCCGGTCCAGCACCTGATAGGCGCTCATCGGCGTCTCCGCTTCGCGCAACACCGTCAGAACCGTCTCGTCGGTCGCCGACCTGCGCCCCGCCATCCTCCGCCTCCTTCGCCGCCCGTCTCGCGTCGCGTCGCGTGAGCCGACCATAGGCGATCCACGCCCGCCCGTCAGCTCGAACCACCCTTCCCGATCGCGGCGGCGCCCGATCCGACCCTGTCGCCGCGATTCCTTCCACGAAGAAAAATTGTTTCGAAATTCTCCGAATCGAGAAATCCCTCCCTGCGGAAACCTGATTGTGTGCAATGTTTTCCATTGCACCACCGACGAAAGGATGACATCGTGACGGTGTCGGCGAAGGAGGGAGGAATCCCCTGCCCTCGTCGGTTCCCAGGCTTCTCCGAATTCGGCAACCCGCCTTCTGTGACGCTTCTTCATGAAGTCGTCACGATCCGAGAGCAGAAGAGAAGTCGTCCGAAACTCGAACGCACCGCGCCGCCTTCGGCGACGCCACATCCACCGGAAGGAGTATCGCGAGGGACCGGGAGCTGCTGCTTTCCCGGCCGGCGAAGAGGAGGTTGAAATGGGACGGTTTTCTCTGCCCACCCCCGAAACCTGCTGCGAACTGCGTGACTGGACCGATCCGTGCATCGAGCCGACGCTGACGGAGCTTCTCGCCGATCCGATGATGGACCTCGTATTCCGTTCCGACAAACTGCGTCGAGAAAACGTCGAGAACTTCTTGCGAGATCACGCGATCCGCTTGGCCGCCGAGCGCCCCGCGCCGCTGCTGAGCCGCTGCGCCTGAACGCCGTCTCCGCGTCGAAGACGTGCGCCCGCGCGCGTCTTCCGACGTTCGTCTCGGATTTTCGCGTCGTTCCCCCTGACCCATCGAACAAAGAGGCCGCCGGATCGCTCCGGCGGCCTCTTGCGTTTGGTCTCGATCGAACCGATCAGCGCGAATAGAATTCGACGACCAGGTTCGGCTCCATCTGCACCGGATAGGGCACGTCGGAGAGGTTCGGCACGCGCACGAACTTGGCGACCATCTTGCCGTGATCGACTTCGACGTACTCCGGCACGTCGCGCTCGCCCGACTGCGAGGCTTCGAGCACCAGCGCGAGCTGCTTGGAGGCTTCCTTGACCTCGACCACGTCGCCGATCTTGACGCGATAGGACGCGACGTTGACGCGGCGGCCGTTCACCTTGATGTGGCCGTGGTTGATGAACTGACGCGCCGCGAACACGGTCGGCACGAACTTGGCGCGATAGATCACCGCGTCGAGACGACGCTCGAGCAGGCCGATCAGGTTCTCCGAGGAGTCGCCCTTCAGTCGCATCGCTTCCTGATAGGTGCGCTTGAACTGCTTCTCCGAGATGTTGCCGTAATAGCCCTTGAGCTTCTGCTTGGCCTTCAGCTGCACGCCGAAGTCGGAGAGCTTGCCCTTGCGGCGCTGGCCGTGCTGGCCGGGGCCGTACTCGCGCTTGGCGACCGGGGACTTGCCACGGCCCCAGATGTTTTCGCCCATGCGGCGATCGATCTTGTACTTCGCGGAATGACGCTTCGACATCGCGGTCTCACGTTTGTTGGCGCAGGAAACGGTCGCCCGTCCCGCTTTCGTTTCGAGAGCGCGCCCTCCTCTGCGCCCGGAGGCGCCGACAGGACCACCCCGAGCGTTTCGGCGGGTCCACGGGAGCACATGAAAAGACGACGCGGACCGAGTGGGTCCGCGAAGCTGCGACGGCTATAGGCGCAGCCGCTCGGCCTGTCAACGCGATTGGCGAAAAACGCTCACGCCGAAAGGCCGAGTTCGGCCAGGAATCGGGCGAGCGGCGCGGCCGGCGGCCTCCCCGAGGTGAAGACCGCCCGCCCCGTCCCTGCGTCCGCCGTCGCCGCCGCGCCGAGCAGCTGCCCCACCCGCCGCGCGATCGCCGGCGCCGGATCGATCCACTCGACCTCCCACGGCGCGAGCCGACGGAATGGGTCGAGCAGGAAGGGATAATGCGTGCAGGCCAGCACCACCCGATCGGTCCGCCGCGCCCCATGCCGCCGAAAGCACGGCCGGATCTCCGCCAGGACGTCGCCGTCGTCGACCGTCTCCCCCGCCATGAAGGCCTCGGCGAGCCGGGCGAGACGGGTCGAACCGACCAGCGTCACCTCGAGATGGCTGGCGTAGGTGTCGATCAGGGCGCGCGTATAGTCGCGCTTCACCGTGCCGGGCGTCGCCAGCACCGAGATCAGGCCGGAGCGGGTCGTCGTCGCCGCCGGCTTGATCGCCGGAACCGTGCCGACGAAGGGGATCGCGAAACGATGCCTCAGATGCGGCAGCACCAGCGTCGAAGCGGTATTGCAGGCGACGACGAAGAGATCGGGCGCATGGGCGGCGATCAAGTCGTCGGCGAGCCGCACGATCCGCTCGACCAGCGCCGCCTCCTCCCAATCGCCATAGGGAAATCCGGCGTCGTCGGCGACGTAGATCATGTCGACGTCGCGCCGGCTCGCGCGAATCTCGCGCGCCACCGAGAGCCCGCCGACGCCGCTGTCGAAGACCAGGATGCGCCGCGCCACGGTCCCCGACCGCTTCGCCGCCTCGCTCGTCTCGCTCGACGTCATGGAATCTCCTTCGGCGGCCTTGGCCCGCGCCGCTCCGATCGTTCGACGATGAAGAAGGAGAAGGTGGGGCGCGAGTGCGACGCAGAACCTTCCATCACCCGGCCCCGTGACGAAAGAATGGCCGAACGTGGTTAAGGCTAAGTTGAGAAATGTTTGACGAAAAATGAAGACGGAAGAAGCACTTCCGTCCCGTTTTCGGATCACGTCGGCTCGCCGCCCGCCTGCTCGCGCCGTTCCAGCTCCGCCCGCGCCTGATCGAGCCGGGTCGGCCGGCGTTCGAGCGCCGCGATCACGCCGCGCAGCGTCCGCACCTCCTGCTCGGAAAGCCGCGCCTTCTGGAAGATCTGGCGCAGGTTGCGCACCATCACCGGCCGTTTCGAGATCGGACGGAAGAACTCGACCGCATCGAGCGACGCCTCGAGATGCTCGAAGAAGGCGAGAACGTCGGCCTTGGAGGCCTGCGGCGAGCGCTCCTTCTCGGTGAACGGCGTCCAGGCCGGATCGCCCACCACCTGTCGCCGCCATTCGTAGGCGCAAATGATCACGGCCTGCGCGATGTTGAGCGAGGCGAAGGTCGGATCGACCGGAATGGTGACGATCCTGTCGGCGAGCCCGACCTCGTCGGAGGTCAGCCCCCATTTCTCGCGCCCGAACAGAATGCCGGTCGCCCTCCCTGCCTCGGCCGCCGTCTTCAGCGTATGCGCCGCCACCGCCGGGCTCTCCACTTCCTTGGCGATGTCGTGCGGCCGCGCGGTCGTGGCGAAGACCAGTTCGAGATCGCCGATCGCCTCTTCGACCGTGTCGAAGAGACGCACGTCGTCGATGATCTGATCGCCGCGGCTCGCCGCGGCCCGCGCCTTCTCGTTCGGCCAGCCGTCGCGCGGTTTGACCAGACGCAACTCCCTCAGTCCGAAATTCGCCATCGCCCGCGCCGCCGCGCCGATGTTCTCGCCCATCTGGGTCTCGACCAGCACGATCACCGGCGGTCGCATCGTTTCGACTGCGCCCGCCGCTTCGCCGACGTCGGTCATCTCGTCGCTCCATTTCCACCGTACGCTCGACGGGTAGCGCATCGCTCACGCCCTGTCGACGCCTCCGCCCCCCGGGAAGCGGGTTTCACATCGGTTGACACGAGCCACGTGAACACGGGAAAATTCGCGATCTTCCGTGAGGGAACCGGTAATGGGTGACCGCGACGTCGCGATCAGAGACGAGCTCGGACGCGTCCTCGCCTCCGACGCCTTCGTCGCGTCGCCGATGCTCGCCGCTTTTCTGCGCTATGTCGTCGAAGAGACCCTCGCCGGTCGCAGCGACCGCCTCAAGGCCTATACGATCGCCGTCGGCGCGTTGGCGCGCGACGAGCGTTTCGACCCCAACGACAATCCGCTGGTGCGCGTCCAGGCCCGCCGCCTGCGTCAGGCCCTGGCGAAGCACTACGCGACGGCCGCGAACCCGGACGGGCTGCGCATCGAACTGCCGCTCGGCAGTTACGTCCCCGTCTTCGTCGACGCCGCCGCCGCACCGCCGTCGCCCGTCGAACCGCTCGACGTCGTCGAAGCGATCGGCGAGGCGCCCGCCCCGGTCGTCGCGGCGCCCCGTCCGTCGCTCGCCTCGGCGCGCCATCTCGCCGTCGCCGGCCTGGCGATCGGCGTCGTCTTCGTCGGCGCCGTCGCGCTGTGGATCTCCCGCCCCGCCGCCGTCGTCTCGCCGCCGCCCGTCGCCGAGCGTCCGACCGCCCCACCCCTGCGCCGCGATCTCGACGCCTCCCGCGTCCTGCCGCTGTTGCGCATCGCCGTCACGGTGCGCAACGAGGCGATGGTCGGGTTCGACGCCGAGATCTACCGCAACCGGCTGGAGGCCTTCGCCCAGCGGTTCGACGACACCATCGTCGTCACCCGCCGCTCGACCGACTTTCCCAACCCGCCCGGTCAACCGCTCTATCTGTTGAGTCTCTTGATCGCCCGCGAGGGCGCATCGACCAACGCCTATTGGACTCTGGTCCATGCCGGCGACGACCGGATCGTCAAATCGGGCGCGCTCGACCTGCAATCGATCGAAGGCGCCGCCGCCGACGCTCTGGAGACGCCGCCCGATCTCGCGCTGGTCCGCGATCTCGTGCAACTGCACGGCGCGATCAGCCAGGACGTCGTCGCGCTCCCCGACGTCTCGCCCGAGCTCGACTGTCTCGCTCGCGCATGGCGGTATTATCTCGAATCGACCGCCCAGAACCATCTCGTCGCCCGCACCTGCCTCGAGGCGACGGTCGCCGACGATCCGCGCCTCGCCCCGGCCCAGACCATGCTCGGCGCGATGTATATGAGCGAATTTCGCCAGGGCTTCGGCAGGACGACCGACGATTCGATCGATCGCGCCGAGAGCGCCCTGCGCAAGGCGGTCCAGGTCGCCCCCACCTCGTCCGCGCCCTATCAGACGTGGGAGAACCTTCTTCTGATCAAGGGCGACGTCGAGGCGGCGGCGCTCGCCGGCAAGCGGGCGGTCGAGCTCAACCCGGAAGACATGAACGCCGTCGGCAACCATGGCTCGGTCCTGGCCCGAAGCGGGCGTTACGAGGAGGCGCTGCCGCTGCTCCGGCGCGCCGCCGCGAACATGACGACGCCGCCGAAATGGCTCCAGTACTACGCCTTTCTCGCCCTCAACAATCTCGGGCGGGCGGAAGAGGCGGACCGCTACGTCGCCTTCTTCGAAGGCACCCGCTCCTCGCTCTATCTGACCGCTGTGGCGATCCGCGCCCATCGCCGCGGCGACGCCGCCGGCGCCGCCGACGCCTTCGCCCGCATCGTCGCCGCCGAGCCCGATTTCGGAACCGACCCCCGCGCCTTCCTGCGCCGGCGCGGCTTCGCCGACGTGGTCGTCGATCGTTTGATGATCGATCTCGAGCGCGCCGGCTTCGGCCTCCCTCCTCCCAAATGACCGCCGAACCGCCGTCGAGCCGCGAATTTGGCGAATCCGCCGTGAAAACGATTTCAAAAACGGTTGCGAAACGCCATGAAACGGTGATGAAACGCTTCCGTTACGGAGGGTTTCACCGCCCCTGGACGCGTTTCGTCGAACCTGCGCGCAACAGTATAAAACTGTGTTGTTTCAATATGATATCTTCTACGTATACCGTGACGTAAACCGTATCACGCTGCGGAAGAAACGGTATCGATCTTTGATTTCGTTTTCACGTCTGTCATCTCCTCTGCAACCGAACGCGACGGCCGACGCCCCTGCGGCTCGCATGGCCGATGAGGAGAGAACACGTGTACATGCCCTTCAGCGAACTCGTTCCCCAAGGCGAAGTCTTCACCGTCGAGGATCGTCCCCATCAGATCGGCGAGCTGGCCGAGAAGTTCGGCGTCACGCTGCGCACCATCCGCTTCTATGAGGAACGCGGCCTGATCGCGCCGCGCCGCGTCTCCGCCCGCACCCGCCTCTACGACGTCGCCGACGTCGCCCGTCTGAGCCTGATCGTCGCCTGCCGCCGCCACGGCCTGTCGGTCGACGCCATCGCCGACCTCCTGGCGCTGCGCGACCGCGAGGGACCGCAGGCCTTCCAGCCGCGCCTCACCGCCGCGCTCGCCGAGCGCCTCGCGCAGATGAGCGCCGAGATCGCCGAAGCGGAGAAGCTGCGCGGCGAACTGGTCGGCTGGCTCGCCGACCTCGGCCACGACCGCTGATCTCGCCCCCCGCCGTCGCCCGCCCCGCGGGCGACCGGCCGTCGCGACCGCCTCACAGGTCGAATTTGGTCTGAACGTCGGTCGTCTCGCGCTTCGCCTTCTTGAACACCGACGGATCGACCCACGGCACGTGCGGTCGATCGCCGTCGAAGAGATCGGCGATCGTCAGGATCTGGATGCGCGCGAACTTGCCGTGCATCGGGCTCTCGTAGAAGCCCGCCGCCGTCGCTTCCGTCTTCATCGGTTGGGTCGGTTCCTCGAGCGTCAGGAAGACGCCGATCTTCGCCTTTTCCCGATCGATCGTGGCGATCAGGTCGCGGATCATGGTGACGCCGACATTGGCGCCCCCCTTGACCGACACGACCGCCTTCTCGGTCGTCTTGCCGTCCGGCTTGAACCAGATGTAGCCGTCGACGCCGCCGTCCGCGCCCTTCTTGCCGCCCTTGTAGGGCTGCGCCTCGACCATCGACAGCGCCCACAGTTGGAACTGATGCTTGTCGGCCGCCGCCAGCTCGCGCGCGCCCTCGATGTCCTTCGGCACCCCGAGCACCTCGAAGGCGGCGTAGGGAAAGGCGTCGATCAGCCGCCGCCGGATCAACCCGACGGCGAGATGGGTGACGTCGATGCCGATCCACCGCCGCTTCAGCTTCTCCGCCGCATGGACGGTGGTGCCGCAGCCGCAGAACGGATCGAGCACCACGTCGCCCTCGTTCGACGAGGCCGCGAGGATGCGTTCGAGCAGGGCGAGAGGCTTCTGAGTGGGGTAGCCGAGGCGCTCTTGGGCTTGAGAGTTCAGAGGTGGAATATCATCCCAAATACTACCAATCGGATCCCCTGCATCATCTTCAACTCGCAACTTTCGACGAGGAGCACCAGTCTTCGTCCACGCTAAATTTCCCTTTTTATCAATTTCTTCCAACAAATTGCGGCTCACCCGCCAACCGGCCGGTCCAGGAGTAAACCCACCGTACTCGTAAACCAAGTTCGGCCGAGGTCCCATGCTATCAGACCGAAGAATCGGCCCATCAGCGTAGCGTCCAATTTCATCAACATACGGATATTTTGAAAGAATCTCCTCTTCAGAAAGCTTCCTTCTTATTCTATCTGGTAAAAATGTATAATCTTCAGATTTAGAATAAAATAATATACTATCAGAAGCAGGGCTGTAACGCCCTATACCATATTGCGATCCCTTGGGATTGCGCGATCGATACCATATAATGTCATTCAGAAAGCCCTCTTTCCCAAACACCGCATCCAATAAGATCTTGAGATAATGGCTCGCCGTCGGATCGCAGTGGAGATAGAGGCTGCCGGTCGGCTTCAGCACCCGATGCAGCTCGAGGAGCCGAACCGCCATCATGGCGAGATAGGCCATCATGTCGTTCTCGCCGAGGAACGAGCGCATCGCGGCGAGCATGTTGGCGGCGTCGGAATTGCCCGAGTGGATCACCTCGTCATAGGCGCGCTCCGCCGTCTCGTTCCAATGCCAGGTGTCGTCGAAGGCCTCGATCTGCGCCCGGCTCGCCTCGCCGCCCGGCGCCTTGAACAGCACGTTGTAGGTGGCGTTCGAATTGAACGGCGGATCGAGATAGACGAGATCTACGCTCTCGTCGGCGACGTGCTCGCGCAGCACCTGGAGATTGTCGCCGTAGAAGAGCCGGCTCGCCGCCGCCTTCGTCGTCGCCTTGCTCATCCGCCCCCCCGTTGCGCGTCCGCCGCGCGAGTCGCTCCGCCACACGTCTGCCGGCCGATCCTACAGGGCCCGTCCTACCGGGTCGACCGCTCCGCCGTCGTTCCGCCTCATTCTCCGAAGGCAAGGGTTGGCGCTGTTCGCGACGGCGTGATATTCACCCCCGCGACAATTGATCGCCCCCGGTGATGACTTCGAACCGACGGTTCGAGGCCGGTGGGCGCCCAGCGAGGGACGAGGATATGCGCAAGATCAAGGTGGCGAACCCGGTCGTCGATCTCGACGGCGACGAGATGACCCGGATCATCTGGCAGCTGATCAAGGACAAGCTGATCCTCCCCTATCTCGATCTCGAGATCGAATATTACGACCTCTCGGTCGAGAACCGCGACGCCACCGACGATCAGGTGACCGTGGACGCCGCCAACGCCATCAAGAAGCACGGCGTCGGCATCAAGTGCGCCACCATCACGCCGGACGAAGCCCGCGTGAAGGAATTCAATCTGAAGCAGATGTGGAAGTCGCCGAACGGCACCATCCGCAACATCCTCGGCGGCGTGATCTTCCGCGAGCCGATCATCTGCAAGAACGTGCCGCGCCTCGTCCCCGGCTGGACCCAGCCGATCGTCGTCGGCCGTCACGCCTTCGGCGACCAGTACCGCGCCACCGACTTCAAGTTCCCGACCGCCGGCACGCTGACCATCAAGTTCGTCGGTGAAGACGGCGCCGTCATCGAGAAGGAAGTGTTCAAGGCCCCCGGCGCCGGCGTCGCCATGGCCATGTACAACCTCGACGAGTCGATCCGCGACTTCGCCCGCGCTTCGATGATGTACGGCCTGATGCGCAAGTGGCCGGTGTATCTGTCGACCAAGAACACCATCCTCAAGGCCTACGACGGCCGCTTCAAGGACATCTTCGAGGAGATCTACGACACGGAGTTCGCGGAGCAGTTCAAGGCGCTCGGCATCACCTACGAGCATCGCCTGATCGACGACATGGTCGCCTCGGCGCTGAAGTGGTCGGGCGGCTACGTCTGGGCCTGTAAGAACTACGACGGCGACGTCCAGTCCGACACGGTCGCTCAGGGCTTCGGCTCGCTCGGCCTGATGACCTCGGTGCTGCTCACCCCCGACGGCAAGACCGTCGAGGCCGAAGCCGCCCACGGCACCGTCACCCGTCACTATCGCGAGCACCAGAAGGGCAAGGCGACCTCGACCAACTCGATCGCCTCGATCTTCGCCTGGACCCGCGGCCTCGCCCATCGCGCCAAGCTCGACGACAACGCCGATCTCGCCAAGTTCGCCACGACCCTCGAGAAGGTCTGCGTCGACACCGTCGAGGCCGGCTTCATGACCAAGGACCTCGCGCTCCTGGTCGGCGCCGAGCAGAAGTGGCTCTCCACCACCGGCTTCCTCGACAAGATCGCCGAGAACATGGAGAAGGAGATGGCGACCTGGGCCTGATCGGCCCGTCGCGATCGATTTCCGTCTCCTGAAGAGAGATCATGAAAAACGCCCCGGCGAGCGATCGCCGGGGCGTTTTTCGTCTCCCCGCCATTGTTTCAACATTCGGCGCCTCGCCGCACCCGCGCCACCCACTCGGCGAGACCCAACCGCCGCGCCGCCGCGCCCTCCGACGCCCGCGTCTCCTCCGGCCGCATTTCGGCGCCGGCGGCGCCGCCGATCGCCGGTCGCCCTACCGGGCGAGGCTTCGCCGCACGCCTCCCTCCGATCGAAAGGATCGGACGCCGAACGCCGCGCGAAGCCCTCCCGCCGACCGAACCGCCGCCCTCGCCGCCGTCGTCGTCGTCGTTCGGCGGCCCACACCGGCCACCCGCGGCGATGCACTGGAGCATCAGGTCGACGACCGCGGCGACCAGTCCGATCAGATCGGCCCGCGCCCAATCGGCGAGCGAACACTCGGCTCCATCACAGACCCCCGCTCGCGACGCCTCGGACAGCGCCCAGGCCACGAAGGCCGCCGCCCCCCCCCTCGCCAAGGCACGGCGAAGCCGCGCCCAGACGCCATTCCCACCATCCGCCCCACGCATCCCCATAGTCTCGCCCTCCGTCCATCGGAACCCTCGGCAATGTCTTTAGGATATTGTTAACCGATAATCTTAGCAACACGCCGGCAGTTGTGCGTCGGTTGTATAATTTTTTTCGCCCCAATGGACGCCGATCCGATGACCAAATTTTCTTTTTATATGTGTTTTTTCAATATGCTTCTTGGGTCTCCCGAAAAATTGAACGTCAATCTTCGTTCGTCGATCACGCCACAATTTGTCGTTCCGTTGTTACTAACATGCACTCCAAAACAGGTCGAACAGGAAAAGAGCGCTATAGGTTCGGCTTGAAGTTTACGAATTGTTAGGATAGCTTTTTTCAACGTTGTCAACGTTGGTGCCGATATGTCCGAGTTCGCGCACGATCCTCGTTCCAGCAAGTCGCCTCCGGGCGGAGGCTTGGACCGTATCTACGAAGAGTTGGCCGGCGCGCTGGAGCGCGCCGCTTTTCTCTATGGCAACGCCGCCTTCTTCGACCTCGAGCGCGCTCGACAACTCCGGCGCGCCTTCGACGCAGCCGTCGCCAAATCCGAAGGCTTCGTCCGCTCCAGCGAAGAAGCCACGCAGGCGCAGGCCGCCGCCGGCCCAAATCGCGCGCAACGCATCGAGGCGGAGATCGTCGACTTCATCGAGCAGATGCGGAAGCCCGTCACCATCGACGAGGTGCTGGAGCATCTGAACGGCTGTTCGCTCGGCGAACCCCGCGCCAGCCTGATCACCCGGATGAGCCGCATGGCGGCAGCCGGCAAGCTCGTCCGCTCGGGGCGCGGCTATTATGAGCTCGGCATCGATCCGAGCGACGCCGACTGACGGATTTTCTCTGCCTTTCGAGGGGCTTGCGGACCACGCGCGGACGAAGCACTCTCCTCGGGAAATGACGTCCCGGGGGGAGACGAGCGTGGACGAAGTCGGATCCGGCGCGGCGCGGCCGCATGTCGAGGCGTTTCGCCAGATCGTCGTCTGGCCCTTGCAGCTGATGCCGAACGAAGGCGATCGCGGCCCCGCCTGGGAGCGCCTCCTCGCCGCGAACGGCCCCTGGCGCGAGTTGCAGGACGACTTCCCCGAAGACGCGAGCCTCTATCAGGAGCGCCACTACCGCGAGTTCGTCGCCTTCCTCCCCCACGTCCGCCGTTTCCTCTACGGCGAACGCGCCTCCGGCGCCCGCGCCGTCTACGGCGAGAGCCCGATGCGCATCTTCCGCCGTGACGACGTCGCCCGCCTGCGTCTCTTCCCCGAAAGCGAGCGGACGCCCTACGAGCTCGACGTCGTGCACGTCGACCTCTACTTCTTCTACGACGTCGACGTCGTCATCCTCGTCGTCGAGATCGAAGGCGGCGACATGGCGCTCTCCGACGCCCAGGAGATCGTCTACCGCCTCGGCCGCGCCTACCCGGCCGGTTGGGACGCCCTTGGCGCGCCGCTCAACTGCTTCCGCCGCGTCGAATGGCTGGGGCGCGACGGCGACGTCCTCTCCGCTTCCGACGACCGCGACCGCGCCCGTTTCATGGAGGCCGTCTGCCGCCGGCAGGCGACCGCGCTCTCCGCCCATTGGCAATGGCTGCTCGCGCCGCTCTCGATCGACCCTTGCGAGCGCCCGCCGGTCGCCGCCTTCCGCCAGCTCGAATTCCATCGCATGCCGATCATGGTCTATGTCGCGCTCGACGACCCGCGCCTGATGACCCGCGCCGACGCCATGCGCCTCGCCTTCGCGTCCTCCCCCGGCGAACCCGACGACCTGCCCTACGGCGCCGAATTCCTCGGCGACTTCGAGGAAAAGCACTGCTGGGACCGGTTCCACGACCCCGCCCGCCGCAGCGCCTGGACCGACACGCGTCTGATGTGCTCGCGTCAGGCCCTCGTCGTCGTCGGCGACGCCCGCCGCCCCTTCTTCCTCGACGCCGAACGCGGCGCGCTCGCCCAATTCCGCCACCAGTTCTTCCTGGTCGGCCTGATCGCCCATTTCCATCGGGCGAGCCTCCTGATGCTCTCCGATCGGCTGGTCTCGACGATGAACCGGCTCGATCCGACCCGACGGGAATCGGTCGGCCGCTTTCGCCACGACATCCGCGCCACGCTGGAGGTCTTCCTGCGCTTCACCCACCGCTACTATTTCTCGGAAATCTCCGATCAGGCGCCCTTGCGCGAGGTCTTCGACCTCTGGCGCGCGCAGCTCGGCACGGCTCGCCTATATGAGGAATTGCGCGAAGAAATCAGCGACATGGCGGGATATCTCGAGACCGACCTGTTGCGCCGTCAGGCCGTCACCATCCTGCAGCTCACCGTCGTGACGCTGTTCAGCCAGATCGGCATGCTGGCGACCGGCTTCCTCGGCATGAACATCTTCGGCTGGGCCGAGGCCGACGTCGCGACCAAGGTCTTCATCTTCTTCGCCGCGCTGATCCCCTCCGCCGGGATCACCTTCTACACCGTGCTGAAGGCCCGCCGCCTCGCCTTCTTCCTCGACGCGCTCGCCAACGAAAAACTCGACTGGAAGGCGCGTTGGGCCTCCCTGCGTGAGATCTGGAGCACGAAACCGCTCTGAGAGGCGGCCGGCTCACAGCCAGTCGTCGGGCGAGCCGTGCATCTCCTCGAGTTCTTCGGTCGCGATGTCGCCGCGCGGCGTCACCGCCTCGTGTGCGATCCGTTCGCGCGCGACGGCGCGGATGTGCGAGGCGATCTCGCTCTTCTTCTGCATCAGATATTGCAGATCTTCCGCGTCGAGCAGCAGGAGCCGCGTGTGGGTCAGCGCCACAACGTCGGCCGATCGCCGCGCCCGCCTGAGCACCGCGATCTCGCCGAAGAACGCCCCGTCGGAGAGCCTGAGCTTCTCGTGCGGCAGATCGATCTCCACCGTGCCCGACGAGATGAAGTACATCGAATGCGCGGGCTCCCCCGCCGCGGTGATGATCGTGCCGGCTTCGACCGTCTGCGCCCTGAGCAACCGCATCACGTCGGCGATCTCCGCCGCCGAGAGCTGCGAAAACAGCGGCACCTTGGCGACCATGCCCCAGGTGACGACGAAGTCGCGGCTGTGGATCTCGCGGGCGAAGGCGGTGGCGATGATGCCGACCGGCAGCGCGAACATGCAGAAGCCGAACAACATGACGACCCCGGCGAGCGCCCGCCCCGCGCCGGTCACCGGAACGATGTCGCCGTAGCCGACCGTCGTCAACGTCGTCACCGCCCAATACATCGCGACCGGGATCGAGCCGAAGCGATCCGGCTGGATGTCGCCTTCGATGGCGTGCATCAGCGACGCCGCCGTGACGATCAGGCCGGCCATGATCACCGCGCTCGCCGCCAACGCCCGGCGCTCCGAGGCGACCGCATTGACGAGCGAACTCATGCCCGCCGAATAACGTGCGAGCTTCAGGAACCGCAACAGGCGGAACACCGCGAAGACGCCGACGTCGTAGACGCCGAAGGCGAAGCCGACGAGGCTCGGCGCCACCGCCAGAAGGTCGACCAGCGCCGAAGCCGACATCACATAGCGCGCCCGCGCGCCGATCCGCCCGTAGCGCTTCAGCGGCACGTGCTCGTCGGAAACCCAGACACGCGCCAGATATTCGAGCGCGAACAGCACGACCGTGCCGACTTCGATCGCCAGGAACACGTCGCCGAAGCGCACCCTGAGCTCCGGCACCGTCTCCAGGATCACCGAGGCGACGTTGACGACGATCAGCACGATGATCGCCCGCTCGACGAACAAAGCGACCGGATCGCCGACCGGCGGAACCTCGAGCACCTCGAAGATTCGCCGTTTCCATCGCGCTCGCATCGGAGGCGTCGCCATGCCGTCGTCTCCTCTCGCGCCGCGGACGACGAGGCCTCAGCCGGCCTGCGCCGCGAGCGCCGCGGCGATCGCCTCCAACGCGGCTTCCGCCTTCGCCCCGTCCGGACCGCCGGCCTGCGCCATGTCCGGCCGGCCGCCGCCGCCCTTGCCGCCCATCGTCTCCGACCCGATCCGAACGAGATCGATCGCATTGGCCGAGGCCCCGCCGGCGACGCCGACCACCAAGCCCGCCTTGCCGTCCTCGCTCACCCCGACGATCGCCACCACGCCCGAGCCGATCGTCTTCTTCGCCTCGTCGACCAGGCCCTTGAGATCCTTCGGCGAAATGCCGGTGACCACGCGGCCGACGAAGTCGAGGTCGCCGATCTTGCGCGCCGCCGGCGGACCGCCGGCGCCGCCGCCCATGGCGAGCTTCTTCTTCGCTTCGGAGAGCTCGCGCTCGAGCTTGCGCCGATCGTCGGCGACCGCTTCGACGCGCTCGACCACTTCGCTCTGCTGAACCTTCAGGAAGGCCGCGAGATCGCGCACCCGCCGATCCTGCGCGACGAGATGCCGCCGCGCGCCGCGCGCCGTCAGCGCCTCGAGCCGCCGCACGCCCGCCGCCACCGCGCTCTCCGCGACGATCGAGACGAGCCCGATGTCGCCGGTGCGGGTCACGTGGGTGCCGCCGCACAGCTCGACGGAAAAGGCGCGGCCGGCGCGGTTGCCGTCGGTCTGCCGACCCATCGCCACCACCCGCACCTCGTCGCCGTATTTCTCGCCGAACAGCGCCCGCGCGCCCGACTCGATCGCGTCGTCGACCGCCAAGAGCCGCGTCGAGACGTCGGCGTTCTGCAGCACCACCTCGTTGGCGATCTCCTCGACCCGCGCGATCTCTTCCGCCGTCATCGGCTTGGGATGCGAGAAGTCGAAGCGCAGCCGATCGGCGTCGACCGCAGAGCCCTTCTGCGCGACGTGGTCGCCGAGCACCTCGCGCAGCGCCTCGTGCAGGATATGGGTCGCCGAATGGTTCGCCCGGATCGCGCCGCGTCGCTCGCCGTCGACGGTGAGCCGGACCGCCGCGCCGACCACCGGCCGACCCGCCTCGACCCGCCCGATGTGCACGAACAGCCCCTCGCCTTCCTTGCGGGTGTCCTCGACCCGGAACAGGAAGCCGTCGCCCTGGATGATGCCGATGTCGCCGATCTGGCCGCCGGACTCCGCATAGAACGGCGTCTGATTGACCACCAGCGAGCCGACCTCGCCCGCTTCGAGGACCGCCGCTTCCGCTCCGTCGCGCACCAGCGCGACGATCTCGGCTTCCGCCGTCTCGGTCTCGTAGCCGAGGAACTCGGTCGCCCCGACCCGCTCCTTGATCGGGAACCAGATCGCCGAGGCCGAGGCCTCGCCGGACCCCGCCCAAGAGGCGCGCGCCTCCGCCTTCTGGCGCGCCATCGCGTCCTGGAAGCCGTCGATGTTGACGTGGATGTCGCGTCGACGCAGCGCGTCCTGGGTCAGATCGAGCGGGAAGCCGTAGGTGTCGTAGAGCTTGAACGCGGTCTCGCCGTCGAGCATGTCGCCGGCCTTCATCTCTCGGGTCGCCTCGTCGAGAAGACCCAGGCCGCGCTCCAGCGTCCGCCGGAAACGCTTCTCCTCGAGCTCGACCGTCTCGGTGACCAGCGTCTCGGCCCGCGCCAGCTCCGGATAGGCCCGTCCCATCTCGCCGATCAACGTCGGCACCAGCCGCGCCATCAGCGGATCGCGCGCGCCGAGAAGATGGGCGTGACGCATCGCCCGGCGCATGATCCGGCGCAGCACGTAGCCGCGGCCCTCGTTCGACGGCAGCACGCCGTCGGCGATCAGGAAGCTCATCGCCCGCAGATGGTCGGCGATCACCCGATGGCTCGCCCGCGCGTCGCCCTCCGCCGCCACGCCCGTCGCCTCGACCGAGGCGCGGATCAGGGTGCGGAAGAGATCGATGTCGTAGTTGTCGTGGACGCCCTGCAGCACCGCCGCGACCCGCTCGAGCCCCATGCCGGTGTCGATCGACGGCTTCGGCAGCGCCGTGCGCTTACCGTCCGCCGTCTGCTCGTATTGCATGAAGACGAGGTTCCAGATCTCGATGAAGCGATCGCCGTCTTCCTCCGGAGACCCGGGCGGACCGCCCCAGATGTGGTCGCCGTGGTCGTAGAAGATCTCCGAGCACGGGCCGCACGGGCCGGTGTCGCCCATCTGCCAGAAGTTGTCGGAGGTGGAAATGCGGATGATCCGATCGTCGGAGAGCCCGGCGATCTTCTTCCACAACCCGTGCGCCTCGTCGTCGTCGGCATAGACGGTGACCAGGAGGCGCTTCGCATCGAGCGCGAACTCCTTGGTGACCAGGGTCCAGGCGTGATGGATCGCCTGTTCCTTGAAATAGTCGCCGAAGGAGAAGTTCCCGAGCATTTCGAAGAAGGTGTGGTGGCGCGCCGTGTAGCCGACGTTGTCGAGATCGTTGTGCTTGCCGCCGGCCCGCACGCACTTCTGCGCCGTGGTGGCGCGGGCGTAGTCGCGCTTCTCGAGGCCGGTGAACAGGTTCTTGAACTGCACCATGCCGGAGTTGGCGAACATCAGGGTCGGATCGTTGCGCGGCACGAGCGGGCTCGACGGCACGACCTCGTGGCCGTTCTTGGCGAAATAGTCGAGGAAGGTCGCGCGGATCTCGTTGACGCCACTCATGATGGAACAGGGTCCTCTTCGTCGGAACTTCGGTCGCAGGTTTTATCCGTCGCCCCGCCGCCTGTCCATGAAAAGCAGGGAATTTCCGCCCTGCGAAACAGACGGCCCGCCGCTTCGGACGAAGGGCGGGCCGAACCGGATCCGTCGCGAAAGGATCTCAGTCCTCGACCGGACCGTCTTCGTCTTCCGCCGTGCCGGTCGGAATGATCTTGTCGGCGATGAGGCCGGCGTTCTGCCGGATCGCCAACTCGATCTTCTGCGCCACCGCCGGATTGTCGCGCAGGAACTGCTTCGAGTTCTCGCGGCCCTGGCCGATGCGCTGGCTGTCGTAGGAGAACCACGAGCCCGACTTCTCGACGATGCCCGCCTTGACGCCGAGATCGATCAACTCGCCGACCTTGGAGACGCCCTCGCCGTACATGATGTCGAACTCGACCTCCTTGAACGGCGGCGCCATCTTGTTCTTCACCACCTTGACGCGGGTCTGGTTGCCGACCACTTCGTCGCGATCTTTGATCGCGCCGATGCGGCGGATGTCGAGACGCACCGAGGCGTAGAATTTGAGCGCGTTGCCGCCCGTCGTCGTCTCCGGATTGCCGAACATCACGCCGATCTTCTGGCGAATCTGGTTGATGAAGATCACCATCGTCTTCGACTTGGAGATCGAGGCGGTGAGCTTGCGCAGCGCCTGGCTCATCAGACGCGCCTGCAGACCCGGCAGGCTGTCGCCCATCTCGCCCTCGAGCTCGGCCTTCGGCGTCAGCGCCGCGACCGAATCGATGACGAGCACGTCGAGCGCGCCCGAACGCACCAGCGTGTCGGCGATCTCCAGCGCCTGCTCGCCGGCGTCGGGCTGCGAGATCAGGAGATCGTCGAGATCGACCCCGAGCTTGCGCGCATAGATCGGATCGAGCGCGTGCTCGGCGTCGATGAAGCCGCACACGCCGCCCTTCTTCTGCGCCTCGGCGACGCAGTGCAGTGCCAGCGTCGTCTTGCCCGACGATTCCGGCCCATAGATTTCGACGATGCGGCCGCGCGGCAGACCACCGATGCCGAGCGCGATGTCGAGCCCGAGCGAGCCGGTCGGAACGGTCTCGACCTCGACCACCTTGCCCTGG
Source organism: Hyphomicrobiales bacterium (assembly GCA_021286855.1). Taxonomy (GTDB): domain Bacteria; phylum Pseudomonadota; class Alphaproteobacteria; order Rhizobiales; family Ancalomicrobiaceae; genus Pinisolibacter. The sequence continues at coordinate 49,855 of JAJTBO010000019.1, forward strand.
CCGAGCCGCATGATCGAGCCCTTGCCGAAGTTGCGCTCGATCTGCTGGAGCGCCGCGTCCAAAGCCTTGGTCCTGTCCATACCGTCCCCTTCGACGAGGCGAAGTGAAGCCTGAGCCATCGTCCCGCTCCTTATGTCACGCGGCCCCGAGCCGTTCAATCGAGCTCACTGTACATCATTTGTTCTCGTTCGCAAGGGGGCCTTCAAGCTTTTGACGAACCTATCGAAATCAACGAGTGTTCGCAGTGTGTTCCGATGCCTCGGAGCGGACCTCTCCGGTCGTCCCGGCCGGCGCGCTCCCGCGCCCGCCGCGGCGGCGATTCGACGTCGCCGAACGATCCCTCCTCACGGCGCGCCGATCCCCCCGCGCATCCCCTCGCCCCGATCGATCCGCTCGAAGATCTCCCAGGAATCGCGCGGGCCCCGCCCCGTCCCGATCGAGCGATAGTCGGCGAGCGTCCGCACCAGTTCATCGATCCGATCCCGCCGTTCGCACACCATCGCGCGCGTCGGATCGGCGATCGCCAGGAAGCGCGGCCGCGCCGCCAGCGCCGTCGCCAGCGGATCGACCCCGTCGCTGGTCGGCAGATCGCACATCAGATGCATGTGATGCACCCAACGCACCGTCGGGAAACTGCCGGTCTCGACGTTGAGCGGCAGCCCGCGACGCGGCGCGAGAAGCTCGTCCTGGCCCGCCCCGCCGGCGGCCCGCACGATCGCGGCCGCCGCGCGCACCCCCTCCATGTCGACCGGCTCGTAGGCGAGCGGCATCGGCAGGAGGAGCGACGGCGCCGCCACCGCCGCGCTCGCCGCGATCTGCCCGATCCGTCGGCCGAGCCGCCCGGCGATCTCGATCCCGTGGAAGACGAAGACCCCGGCGGCGAGGGTCAGCGGCGCCAGCGCGGTGTGGATGTAGTTGTCGTACATCGCCTTGACCGCGACCACGCCGGCGAGCGCCGCCGCGAACCAGACGAGCGTCGCCGGAAACCACGCCGCATCGATCGCCGGCGCGAGCCGCCGCCGACGCATCCAGGCGAGCGTCGCCAGCACGGTGAGCCCGAGACAGGGTCGGATCTGCGCCGGCAGCCGCCCGATCGCGTCGAAGAGGCCGAGCCGGACCATCTCCCGCGACCCCGCCGCCACCATCGGATCGCCGGACAACCGCCCCGCCGCGCCGATCACCGCGCCGTCGAAGAACGCCGTGAACAGGCCCTGCGCGGCGAACCAGGCGGCGAAGGCGAGCGGCGCGACCATCGCCCCGACGCCGATCGCCGCGATCGCCCGCGCGACCGCGCGCCCTCGGCCGCCGCCGCCGCCGATCTCCCAGAGGCCGGCGAGCGCCACCAGCGCCGCCGCCTCGAAGATCGCCGTCTGTTTGATCATCCCCGCCGCGCCGATCGCCAGTCCCGACAGGAACAACCGCACGATCGCCCGCCCCCGCCGCGCCTCGAAGAGAGCGAAGAACGCCAGCGCGACGAAGGGCGCCTGCACCAGGATCGCCGGCATCGTGTCGCCGGAGGCGAAGAGCGAGGCGACCGGATAGACGAAGAAGGCCCACGCGCCGACCGGTCGCGACACGTGCCGCGTCGCCAGACCGCCGAGCGTCGTCGCCGTCGCCGCCACCGCGACGATGGTCAGCGCCTTGATCGCCGCGAAGGTCGGGCCGAAGCCGGCCTCCGCGAAGGCCGTCAGTAGAAAGAGCCCCGGCGGTTTGACGTCCCACGCGTGGGCGTAGGGCGGAAATCCGGCCAGCCAGTCGCGCCCGACGATGACGAAGAAGGCCTCGTCCTCGCTGATCCGGCCGAGCGTGGGCCAGCGCAGCAGCGTCGTCCAGACGAGCGCCACGGCGAAGATCGCCACCAGCCGGCCGAAGGCGGCGACGCCGTCGCCCTCCGCCGCCGAGCGGGTCTCCGCCGCGCTCACCGTCCGAGCGCCTCTTTGACCGCCGTCGCCAACGCCTTCAGCGTGAACGGCTTGGGCAGGAAGTGGAACTGCTCGCCCTCCGGCAGGTTCTTGGCGAAGGCGTCCTCGGCGTAGCCGGAGACGAAGATGATCTTGAGATCCGGCCGCTGCTTCCGAAGCTCACGCAGCAGCGACGGCCCGTCCATCTCCGGCATCACCACGTCGGAGACGACCAGATCGACCGCCCCGCCGGTCTCCTCCATCACCTCGAGCGCCTCGGTGCCGGTGCCGGCCTCGTGGACGGTGTAGCCGCGCGAGGCCAACGCCCGGCTGGCGAAGGCCCTGACCGCCTCCTCGTCCTCGACCAGCAGGATCGTCGCCGAGCCGGTGAGATCGGCCGCCGCCGCCTGCGGTTGATCGGGCTTGGCCGCCTCGGCCGCCGCCTTGGCCGCCTCCGCCGCGGTCTCGACGTGGCGCGGCAGCAGGATGTGGAAGGTCGTGCCCTTGCCCACCTCCGAGGTGCAGTAGACGAAGCCGCCGGTCTGTTTGACGATGCCGTAGACGGTCGAGAGCCCGAGGCCGGTGCCCTGCCCGACCGGTTTGGTGGTGAAGAACGGCTCGAAGATGTTCTCGATGATCTCGGGCGGAATGCCGGTGCCGGTGTCGGCGACCTCGATCAGCACGTAGTCGGCCGAAGGCATGCCCGGCGTCTTGAACGGCAGCTTCTCGTCGGCGGGGAGGTTGCGGGTCGAGATCCGGACCTTGCCGCCGCTCGGCATCGCGTCGCGGGCGTTGACCGCCAGATTGACGATCACCTGCTCGAGCTGGCTGGTGTCGGCCTTGATCGGCCAGAGATCGCGCCCATGCACCACCTCGAGCCCGACCTTCTCGCCGAGAAGCCGCCCGAGCAGCATGTGCAGATCGGCCAGCGTGTCGCCGAACTGGGTGACTTCGGGCCGGAGCGTCTGCCGCCGCGAGAACGCCAGGAGCTGGCGGACCAGCGCCGCCGCCCGATTGGCGTTCTGCTTGATGTTCATGATGTCCTGGAAGGACGGATCGGTCGGTCGATGCGAGGCGAGCAGAAGATCGGAGAAGCCGATGATCGCGGTCAGCACGTTGTTGAAGTCGTGCGCGATGCCGCCGGCGAGCTGGCCGATCGCCTGCATCTTCTGCGATTGGGCGAAGCGCTGCTCGAGCTCCTGCTGCGCCGTCGTCTCCAGCGCATAGACGATCGCCGCCTCGCCCTCGCCGACGCCGCTCTCCACGCTCGACACGAAGAACCGCGCCGAGCGCTTCTTCACCGAATCGTCGACGAGTTGCGCGTCGATCGGTTCGATGTCGCCGCGTCCTTCGACCGCGGCGGCGAGCGCCGCGGCGAGCTTCGTCCGATCGCCGGGCGTCACCGTGTCGATCAGCGAGCCGCGCGCGCCGCTGGCGTCGGCGCGGACCATGCCGCCGAACAGCTCGAGGAACGAGGCGTTGGTCTGGGCGATCGCGCCGTCCGGGCCGACCGCCGCGATCGCGATCGGCGTGTTGTTGAAGAAGCGTTGAAAGCGCACCTCCGCCGCCCGGAGCGCTTCGGAGGCGTCCTCGCCGGAGGAGCGGTTGATCACCAGGGTGCGGCTGTCGCCGGGCTTGCCGCTCGGACCGGTCGGCACCTTGTGCAGCAGCCGGACCGGCAGCGACTGGCCGTTGCGCTTGACGAAGTCGAGGTCGAGCACCCGCGTCCGCCCGTCCGCCGCCGCGTCCTGGATCAGCGCCATGCCCTGGCCCTGGACGATGTCCTTCAGCCGGATCGACCCCGCCTCGAACTTGGCGAGGTCCCAGCCGAGCCAATCGGCCAGCGTCGCGTTGAGATAGGTCAGACGCCCCGACGGATCGGCCGAGAAGAAGCCGGCCGGCGCATGGTCGAGGAAGGTCACGACCTGCTGCAGCTCCTGGAAGCTCGATTCCTGCCGCTCGCGCTCGCCGGTCACGTCGACGATCCGCCAGGCCGTCAGCCGATCGCCGTCGTCGCGGTCCGAGACCGGCGGCAGCGGATCGACCCGGAGCCGATACCAGCGCGCGCCGCCTTCCTCCGCCCCGATCGGCGTGCGGGTGCGCAGCTCCGCCTCCGCGCAAGCTCGCGCCCTGACCGCCTCGCCGAGGCGGAACATCTCCTCGCCGGCGTCCGGATTGGCCGCGAACAACCGTTCGACGGACTTCAGATCGGCGATCGCCGTCGCCCGGGTCAGCCGGGCGTAGGCGGCGTTGGTGTAGATGATGCGGCCCTGAGCGTCGGTGACGACGACGCCTTCCGGGAAGTCCTCGAGAAAGACGCCGGAGAGCGTCGGCCCGGGCGCGCGCGAGCCGAACCGGACCAGCCCGATCGCCCCGGCGAAGAGCGCGAACACGCCGACCACCGCCAGGAGGCCGAGGATCACCTGCACATAGGGCGCCGCCTGATCCGGCTTGATCACCGCCAACGCCGCCGCCGCCACCACGAAGGAGAGCGCCAGAGCGATCAGAAGACCGATGCTGCCGGAGCGCGCGCCGCGGTCGACCCGCGGCATCCGCCCCTGATTGACGTCGTCCTGTTCCATGGCTCACCGGCCCGATCCTGGCGCTGGGCGCGCGCCGTCGAAGGGGCGAATCTCCCCCTCGTCTCGCCCGAAGCGTTGCCCGAACCGTTCGGGCGAACAAGCGGAATCACCGTCGCTTCCGGTCTCTGAGACGCATCACGAAGCCGATCACCTCGGCGACCGCCCGGTAGTGCTCCTCCGGGATCTCCTTGTCGATCTCGACATGGGCGTGCAGCGCGCGGGCGAGCGGCGGATTTTCGACGATCGGCACTTCGTTGAGGGTGGCGATCTCGCGGATCTTCAGCGCCACGTCGTCGACGCCCTTGGCCACCAGGGTCGGCGCCCGCATGCCGGCCTCGTATCTGAGCGCCACTGCGAAGTGGGTCGGGTTGGTGACGACCACCGTCGCCGTCGGCACCGCCGCCATCATCCGTCTGCGCGCCCGCGCCTGACGCATCTGCCGGATCTTGCCCTTGATCTCCGGATTGCCTTCGGTCTGCTTGAATTCTTCCTTCAACTCTTCGCGCGTCATGCGCAGCTTCTTCACCCACTGGTGGCGCTGAAACAGGTAGTCGAGCCCGGCGACGAAGGCCATGACGACCAGCACCGCGCCCATCAGCTTCAGGGCGGCGCGGCGCGTCACTTCGAGCACGCCGATCGGCTCGGCCGCGACGATGCCCTGCAGATGGATGAATTCGGGCTGCAGGGCGAAGGTCATCGCCGACGCGACGATCGCGATCTTGACGACCCCCTTCAGCCCCTGCACCAGTCCCTCGACCGAAAACAGCCGCTTGAAGCCGGAGATCGGCGAGATCTTCGAGAGCTTCGGGATCAACGGTTCGAAGGTGAACAGCAGCCGATGCTGGATCGCGCTGCCGCCGACGCCGGCGACCAGGAACAGGAGCGCCGGCAACGCCAGAACCCCGCCGATCAGGCCGGTGAGATGCAGCAGCACCCGCTCGAGCGAGCGCGGATCGGTGGCGATCTCGTCGGAGTGATCGATGAAGGCGGTCAACGAATGGGCGAGCGTGCCGGCGACCCCCTTCGACAGAAAGGCGACGAACACCGTCGCCGCCGCCAGCACGAAGAAGGTGGAGAGCTCCTGGCTCTTGGCGACGTTGCCCTTCTGGATCGCCTCGTCGATCTTCTTCTGTGTCGGTTCTTCCGTTTTGGAGTCTTCGTCTTCGTCGCCGGCCATGCCTCACCCTCCGACGAGGCGCATCAGCCCCTCGCGCACGTGGTCCATGTACCAGGCGAGGAGCGACGCGAGCACGAAGCCGAAGACGAGGAGCCCGAGGCCGATCGACAGCGGCATCGCGGCGAAATAGATCTGAAACTGCGGCATCATCTTCTGCAGCATGCCGAGCCCCAGGTTGAAGACCATGCCGAAGGCCAGGAACGGCGCCGAGATCTGCACGCCGACCCTGAACGATTCGGCGACGAAGGTCACCGCCGTCTGCGCGAAGTCGCCGACCGGAGCGAAATGTCCAGGGGGAAACAGCGTGAAGCTCGACGCCATGCCCGAGATCGCAATGAGATGCAGATCCATGACGAAAATCAGCGTCACCGTGGCGAGAGCCAGGAAGTTGCCGACGATCACCCCCTGCTGACCCTGGGTCGGATCGACCGTCATCGCGAAGCCGAGGCCGAGCTGGGTGGCGATCGTCGCGCCCGCCACCTGCGCCCCGGCGAGCAGGAGCCGCGTCACCATGCCGATGAACAGGCCGATCACCAACTCGCCGGCGAGCAGGATCAGGATCGCCGGCAGGTTCTTCGAAAGGCCCGCCGGATAGAGCGGCGCGACCACCGGATGGAGCGCCAACGACAGGAACACGGCGAAGAGCAGGCGGACGCGCACCGGCACCGTCGTCTCGCCGAAGCCCGGCGCCAGCATCACGATCGAGCCGAGCCGGGCGAAGGCGAGGAGATAGATCAGCGCCACCTCGGGCAGCAGACGAAGAGTCATCGTCGTCGCGCCCCTCAGCCGCCGCCGGCGATCCGGTCCATCATCCGAGCGAAATAGCCGGAGAGCTGCGACCCCATCCACGGGAAGGTGATCAGCATCGTGGCGAAGATCGCCAGGATCTTCGGCACGTAGACGAGCGTCGCTTCCTGGATCTGAGTGACCGCCTGGAACAGGCCGACGATCACGCCGACGAGCAGTCCCACCACCATCACCGGCGCCGCGGTGAGCACCAGCGTGATGATCCCGTCGCGCGCGATGTCGAAGATGTCCGCCCCGGTCATCGACCCTCTCCCGGCCGATCGATCAGGCTCAGATCGGCATCTTCATGATCTCTTCGTAGGCCGAGATGACCTTGTCGCGCAGCGCCACCACGGTCTCGAAGGTCGCCTGCGTTTCGGCCACCGCCGTCACCACGTCGACCACGTCGGCCTTGCCGCCGGCATAGGCGAGCGTCTTGTCCTCCATCGCCCGCCCCTGCCTCGAGACGTCGCCGACCGCCTGCTTGAGGAGATCGCCGAAACTCGCGCCGCTCGCGCCGACCTCCGCAACTTGCCTCGGTTCGGTGCGATTCGTAAGGGCCTGCGTGGCGCGATAGGCGCCGGCGGCGAGGGCTTGCGGGGTCATTTGGTCTCTCCTCCGCGGGGCTTTCGGGGCGCGTTCACGCCTTCAGGATTTCGAGCGTCTTGGAGATCATCCGACGCGTCGCGGTGACGATGTTGAGATTGGCCTCGTAGGACCGCTGCGCCTCGCGCATGTCGACCGTCTCGACCAGCGCGTCGACATTCGGATACTTGACGTAACCGTTGGCGTCGGCGGCCGGATGGCCGGGCTCGTAGCGGGTCTTGAAGTCGCTCTGGTCGCGCTCGACCCGGCCGAGCGCGACCGTCGACGCGCCGAGCTCCTTGTCGAACTTCGAGGCGAAGGTCGGCACCTTGCGCCGATAGGGATCGCCGTTCGGCGTCCGCGCCGTCGAATCGGCGTTGGCGATGTTCTCGGCGATCACCCGCATCCGCCCGTTCTGGGCGCGCAGGCCGGAGGCGGCGATCTTCAGCGACTGCATGAATTCCATCGACATGGCCCGCCTCCGAAGATCCGATCACTTCTTGCCCAGCGCCGTGCGCAGGAGCGACAGCGACTGTTGGTAGAGCGAGGCGACGGTCTGATAGTCGAGCTGGTTTTCCGCCGACTTGGTCATCTGCTCTTCGAGATCGACCGCATTGCCCGACGGCAACACCTCGAAATCGCCCTTGCCCTTGGTCTGAAAACCGTTTTTCCCGCTCGCCGTCATGTGGCCCGGTTCGGTCACGGCGAGGCGCACCGCCGGCGTCCGCATCGCGCCCGAGGTCGCCGCCGCCACCGCCGCCGGCAACTGCGGTTGGGCGAGATCCTTGGCGCGGTAGCGCGGCGTGTCGGCGTTGGCGACGTTTTCGGCGATGACCTGCTGCCGCGCCTGATGCCACTGCATCCGCGTCTTCAACGCATCCATCAGTGAGAGATCGCCGATCCCCATGCCGTCCGCCTCCCCTCGCCGGGTCCCCACCCGACCGGATCGGCAGAATGTTCCCGCGTCGTGGTTAACGAAGGGTTAACGGCTCGTATCGTCTCGGGTCGACCTCGGCGACATCGGCCGTTCTCTCGACTTTTTCCGTGAAGATCCGGTAAAGGAGAAGCCTCCGCTCGGCAAAATTTGCCCGGATCGTTTAACATGCGACCGTCGCAAGAGATTCGAGCCGGAGGCGGAGCTCCGACGACGATGGAGGAAAGACCCCGATGAGCGGTTTTCGGGACTGGTTGGACACCCTGTTCGGTTCGGACGGCGGCCGAGCCGTGCAGATGCTCTTCGCTCTGCTCATCGTCGTCCTGCTCATTCTCGCCGTCACCTGGCTGTTCCGCCGCCTGTTCGGCACGACGCTCGCCCGAGGCCGCAGCCATCGCCTCGCGGTGGTCGATTCGACCGCCGTCGACGGCCATCGTCGCCTCCTCCTGGTGCGCCGCGACGAGGTCGAACATCTGGTGATGATCGGCGGTCCCAACGATCTCCTGGTCGAGAGCCGCATCCTCAAGGCACCGCCGGTTCTCGCCGGTCGGCCCGGCGCGCCCGCCACCGCCGCGCGCCCCCAGGCCGCCCGCCCCGTCCCGCCGCCGCCGACGGCCGTCGAGCCGCCCGCCCCGACCGCGGCCCCGGCCCCTACCCCGACCCCGGCTCTGGTCGAGGAACCGGCGCCGTCCGCGCTCGCCGGCGCGACCGCCTCCGCCAAGGCGCGCGCCGCCGCCGGCGCGGCCGGCATGGTCGCCGCGATGGCCTCGGCCGGCGCTCTGCTGCGCAGCCGCGTCGTCCGCCCCGAGCCGAAGCCGAGCGAACCGGTCGACCTCGACGCGCCCGATGCGGGCCGCCAGCTCCGCGATGCGGCCGAGCCGCCGCGCCGCACCCTCGACGAGGCCTTCGACGCGCCGCTCGGCCGCCCCGCGCCCGATGCGCCGATCCGCCCCGCCGCCCCGACGCGTCCCGCCGTCCAGGAACCGACCCCGCCGCCGGTCGTCGCCGAAGCGTCGAAGTCGATCGAGCGCGCCTTCTTCGAAGAACCCGTCCGCCGCGAGCCCGCGATCGAGCCCGTCGCCCCGACCGAGCCGTCGAAGCCGACGCCGTCGCCGGTGATCCGCCCGACGACGCGCAACCTCGACGAGATCGACCTGCTCGCCGACTTCGAGGCGATTTCCGCCGAATTCTCCGCCAAACCCGCCGCCGCGCCGATCGCGCCGCCGCCGGTCGAGCCGCCGACGCGCCACGAGCCGCCGGTCTTCTCCACCGCCGCCCCTGCCGTCGAGCCGCCGCCGATCGTCGTCGCCGAGGAAGCGCCGGCCGTCGAACCGCCGATCGAAACGGCGGTCGAACCGAAGTTCGACTTCGACTTCGGTTTCACGCCGCCCGCCGCGCGCGAACCCGAGCCGGCCCCGCTGGCGGCGGAGACGGCAGAACCCGTCGTCGCCGCCCCACCGGTCGAGATCGCGGCCCCGTCCGCCGAACCGCTTCCCGAGGCGACGCTCGACCTCCGCCCCGAACCGGTGGTGACCGCCACCCCGCCCGCGCCCTCCGCGCCGGTCGACGAACTGGAGGAGGAGATGGCACGTCTCCTCGCCGAACTCTCCGGCCAGACCCGGCGATGACCGGCGCGCGTCCCGCGACGATCGATCCGCCGCGCGCGCGCCGCATCGTCGGCGTCGCCACGCGGATCCTCGTCGTCGCGGGCCTCGCCGGCCTCCTCGGCGCGGCGCCCGCCGCCGCCCAGGACGTGGCGATCAACTTCGGCGCTCAGAACGGCCTGTCCGAACGCGCGCTGCAACTGGTCGCGCTGATCACCCTGCTGTCGATCGCCCCGTCGATCGTGGTGATGGTGACGAGCTTCACCCGCATCGTCGTGGTGTTGTCGCTGCTGCGCTCGGCGATCGGCCTGCAGACCGCGCCGCCCAACGCGGTGATGGTGTCGCTGGCGGTGTTCCTCACCGCCTTCGTCATGGCGCCGACCTTCAACCGCGCCTATGACGAGGCGATCAAGCCGCTCGGCGACGGCTCGATCGAGCTGCAACAGGCGATCGAACGCGGCGGTCCGCCCTTCCACGAATTCATGCGCGCCAACGTCCGCGAGAAGGACCTGGAGCTCTTCCTCGATCTCGCCAAGGAGCCGCGCCCCGCGACCCCGGCCGACCTGAGCTTCCGCGTCCTGATCCCGGCCTTCATGATCTCCGAGCTGCGCCGCGCCTTCGAGATCGGCTTCCTGCTCTATCTGCCCTTCCTGGTGATCGACCTCGTCGTCGCCTCGATCCTGATGTCGATGGGCATGATGATGTTGCCGCCGGCGACGGTGTCGCTGCCGTTCAAACTGATCTTCTTCGTGCTGGTCGACGGTTGGAATCTCGTCGCCGGATCGCTGGTGCGCTCCTTCGGCGGCTGATCGCGGCGACGGCCCGACGCGTCAGTGCCCGGTGGCCGGCTTCGGCTCTTCGGTCTTGGCGGGCTCGGCCTGCGCGACCTTCTTTTCTTCCGGCTTGCCGCCCGCCGGCTCGGCCTTGGCCTCGGGCTTCCCAGCCTCGGCCGGCTTCGGCGGCTCCGCCGCCGGCGCGGCCGGCTCGGGCGCGACCGTGCGCGCCTTCGGATCGAGATATTGGGCGCGATATTCCTGGAGGAACTGCCGCATCGTGTCGAGCGAAGCGATCTGGCGCGCCACGTCGCGGAATTCGCCGCCCTGGCTCTGGATCGGCTGGGTGACCACATCGAAGGTGTGCGCCTGCGGGCTCGCCGCCATCTTCGTGCGGAACTTGCCACGCAGCCGATCGAGCGACAGCTGGTCGTTGGCCAGCGCATAGGCGATCGCCACCCGCAGCACGTCCTGCCGTTCCTGATCGTCGAGCGGCAACGCGTCCTGCCAGCGATTGCCGAGCAGCGCTTCGAGCCGTTCGCCGGCCTCGCGCCAGCGCTTGCCCTTCCACAACACGTCCGCCTTGAGGCGCGTGACGTCGGACCCGGTCATCGAAGAGAGCAGTTCGAGCGCCGTGTTCGAGCGCCCCGCGTCGGACAGCGCCCGCGCCTCGACCAGACGCCGCTGCCGCTCCAGCGACATCGGCAACTGGCTCTGCCGCGTCTTGTTGAGCACCGCGATCGCCTTCTCCGGCTTGCGGTCGAGCAGGTGGACGACGGCGAGATCGGCGGCGATCTGCGCCCGCGCCGCCCCCTTCAGCCGGTTGTCGATCTGATAGGACAGGAGCTCGGCCGCCTGTGGCAGCAGATCGACGCCGACCAGCCGATCGGCGAGCTTGCGCACCAGCTCGTCGCCGCGCCGATCGATCGGCACCAGTTCGCGGAAGTCGTAATAGAGCGTCAGCGCGTCGATCGGCTTCAGCGACTTGTCGGCGTCGTCGAGATAGAGCGCCAGGAAGCGCTTGCCCATCTCGTCCTGCAGGAGCCGCGTCGTCGGCGAATCCGGCGCCACCTGCAGCGCCGAGCGCATCGCCTGGAACGCCTCGCGATACCGCCCGGTGTCGGCGAGCAGTCCGGCGAGGAAGCGCAGCGTCCTCAGCTCCGTCTCGTCGCCGCGCCAGCCGAAGGAGAGCGACCGCATCCGCTCGATCGCAGTCTCCTTGTCGATCTTGCCGTCGCGCACGCCGCTGCGCACCATCTGATATTCGGCGAGCGCCTGCACGCGCCGGTCGCCGGTGGCGATGGCCCGCTCGAACCGCGCGGCGGCGTCTTCCGGCCGTCCGGCGAGATCGGCGAGCCGCGCTTCGGCGATCTCGTAGCGTCCGGCCAGATCCCCGTCGAGCGTCTCCGGCTCGACTTCGGCGAGGCGCGCCTGCGCCATGCCGAGATCGTTGAGTTCGATCGCGGCCTCCGCCGCCGAGATGTTGAACAGCGCCTGCACCGCCTTCGGATAGGCGCCGAGCACGCTGGTCGCGCGCAGCGCGCTCTCGCGCGCCTCGTCCCATTTGGCGAGGTCGTCGGCCGCGATGGCGCGCCACAGCGACGCGTCGGGGCTGGTCGCCACCTCCGGCCGCGACAGCGCCTCCACCGCCTCCTTCGCCCGGCCGGCGAGCGTCTGCGCCGCGCCCCACAGCACGATGAAGCCGGAATCGCGCGAGATCGCCGGCTCTTCCTCGGCCAGCAGACGCAGTTGCGCCAGCGCCTCCGGCGCGAACCGGCGGCCGACGTAGAATTCGGCCAGATCGATCCGCGCCTGCCGCTTCGGCGGATCGCCGCCGGCCATCACCGCGCCGAGAAGCTGGCGCGACTTCTCCTGGAACACGCCCGCGTCGCGCCGCTCGAACGCCGCCGGATCGATCGGGATGTGGTGCAGCATCGGTTGCAGCCGCGGCACCGTGGTCGAGCGCTCCTCGACCGCGCCGTTCGAAAGGCTGAGCCCCTGCTCGCGCCCGATGATCACCTCGCCGTTCTGGTAGAGCACCTGCACATCGTCGCCGTGCGGCGCCAGCGCCACGCCGTGCGCCGAGGCGAAGGTGTCGAGATCGACGAAGCTCTGCGGCTTCAACAGGCCGCGCGACGGCGCCATCGCCGTCACCACCACCAACCGATCGCCGATCGTCGGATCGACGAATTCGCGCACCGCGCCGCCGTCCGGCAACTCGATCTTCAGACTGCGGTTGCCGTCGCCGCGCACGAACCGGCGCAGCGCCAGCGGCTTGGTCGGCTCCAACACCATCTCGCCGATCGACAGCACCCAGGCCTCGCCGTCCGGCGACAGCGTCGTCAGCAGCGGATCCTTCAGGTCGATCCTGAGCGCCGTCCACGACTTCGCCCGGATCTGATCGACCGAGCGCGCCGCCGGCCCGAGATTGGGCGCGATCTCCGAGACGTCGATGTCCTTCGCCGTGTCGAGCACCACCCACAGCGTCTCGCCGCGCATGAAGGCCGCCGCGGCGACCCGCGCCGGGAACGGGAAGGCGATCCGAACCGCCTCGCCGATCCGCTTGGCCTCCGCCTTGATGGTCGTCGCCTCGACCGGCCCGTGCCGCGGCGCGAAGGCCGGCGGGCGCTCGCCGGTCGGCGCGTCGGGCGACGCGACCTCGACCGGTTGCGGCTTGACCGCCGCAGCCGGAGCGGGCGGCGCGTCGGTCGTCGGCAGGGCGCGCTCCTGCACCTCGACGCGGCCTTCCCCGGCCAAGGCCGGCGCGGCCTTCGCCGGCGGCGGCGCGGCCTCCCCGTGGTCGACCGCCGGCGTAACCGCAGGCGTCGCGGCCGCGCTCGGAGCGGCCTGCGGCGGCGCGTGGCCGGCCTCGGCTTCGCCCGCCTTCGCAACCATCGGCGCATGCGCCGGCGCGGCTTCGGCGGCCTTCATCGGCGGCAGCGCGACGGGCGCGCCCTCGTCCGGCCGCCCCGGCGTGATCAGTCGACCACGCGCCTCGCTCGGCGCGCCCACCACCGAGCGCGCCAGCGCCTCGCCGGGGTTGGCCGGAGCCGCATCGGTCATCAGATCGAGCACGTAGCTCTGCTTTTCGCGGAAGGCGCGGACGTCGGCGTTGGGCGCCACCGTCAGGACGATCTTCAGCGTCTCTTCGCCCGGCTCGCTGAAGACGTCGACGAGCCCCGGCACCGGCTGGACGTCGATCTGGGAGAGATCGATCTTGCCCGGCCGGTTGAAGGTCAGCGACACCCGATCGCCTTCCCGCGTCATCCGCGTGTCGAAGGGGACGTTCCAGCCGAAGGAGAGCCGCGTGAAGGTCGGCAGACGGCCGATCTTGAAGTCGAGCTTCGGCGGAATGCGCGTGCCGACCTTCGCCATCTCCGCTTCGCGCGCCGCCCTCATCGCCGCTTCGGCGCGTTTGGCCAGCGCTTCGATGACTTCCGGCGGCAACGGCGGCGGCGCGCCGGCCCACTTCGCCGGCAGGAAGTCGAGGAACAGCTTTTCGCCGGCTTCCTGAGCGTTGACCTTCACCTGACGGGCGAGCGCCAGACGCATCGCATGGCCGTCGGGGTCTCGGCGCGCCACCGTCACGTAGGCGCCGAGCTGCGTCGCCACCTGATCGAGATTGGCCTCGACCTCGTCCTCGAACTCCAGGACGACGACGCCGTTGCTCTGCTTCAGCGAATATTGGGGGATCAGATTGCGGTTGCGGAACGACAGGACCAGCCGCCCAAACCCCTTCGGCTGGCTCGTCTCGACGTCCGCCGCGAGCTTCTCCGCCCGGGCCGCGCGCGGCGCGGCGAAGACCAGCAGCGCCGCCAGCGCCACGCCGAGGAGCGCCCGCGCCCGCACGACCGAACGCCGCCCGGAACCGGGCGCGCGAGGAGTGCGGGAGACGTGAGACGCAAGGGGCGACACGAGCGGCGATCCGACAGGAAAACGATGTCAGAGCCTAGGCCGACACGGTGAACGGCCGGTTAAGTCGGGAAGGTCGCCCGACGGGTTCAGCTGCGGCCCTGAATCTTCGGCAGCTCCGACTGCGCCGGCGGCGGCGCGACTTCCTTCGGACGCCGATTGGCCAGCTCCACCGTCAGGCGTTCGGCCTGCTCGGGCGCCATCTTCGCCACCACGTCGGCGAGCTTCTTCGGGTTCATCTGGCGGGCGAGATCGCCGAGCAGCGCGATGTCGAGCTTGTCGAAGACGCGCGCCGCGTCCTTCGCCTTCATCGCCTCGTACATCTTGACGAGATCGCCGAGCTCCTTCGCCTTCTCTTCTTCCTTGGCCTTGGCCGCGCCGCCGATCTGCTCCTCGAGGCCCTTCAGTTCGTCGACGCGCTTGGCGATGCGGCCTTCGCTGGCCCGCAGGAGATCCTCCCGCATCTGCAGCTGGCGCTCCATCTCTTCGAGCTGGCGGCGGCGTTCGGCGAGCTTCTGCAGGATTTCGATCTCGGAGAGCAACTCCTGACCCGGCACCGGCTTGGCCTCGACCGGCTTGTCGCCGGAGATCTTGGCGTCGACCTTGCTCGGCGTCACGCCGCCGCCGTGGCCGCCCTCGGCCGGCGCGCCGTGCTCGCCCTCCTTCGGCTTCTCCTCGCCGTGCCCGCCGCCGGAGGAGCCGGTGGCGGTCATGTCGACCTCGCGTCCGCTCTGCGGATCGACCGCGACCACTTCACGCACGCGGCCGCCCCCGAACCCGAACTCCACGACCTTCAGGCCGAGGAGCACGAGCGCGGCGGCGACGACGAGCGGAAGCAGCCGGATCTTCGTCATGCGGCGCTCCGGGTCTTCATCTGACCGATTCGCCGGTTCGCCTCCTCGGCGCGCGCCCTGAGATCGCCGAGCCGGGCGGCGCGATCACGCAAGGGATCGCTCGCCGGCTCGACCGCCGTCGGCGCCTCCGGCACGCCGCGCGCCGCTTCCGTGATGCGGATGATGCGGTTGAGCAGCTTCTCGCCCTCGCCGATCTCTCGGCCGATCTCCTGGCTGAAGAACTCCGCCTCGCGCAGGCGCTGCGCCAGCGTCTTGTCGCAGTCGGCGGCGGTCTCCTTCAGCCCGACGATCGCCCGTTCGGCGATCTCGGTGGCGGTGAGCAGCTCAGAAATGGTGGCGCGGAGATTCGCCTCGTCGGCCCTCAGCCGCTTCAGACGTTTGTCGAGGACGATGCAGTAACCGATGGTCAGCACGAGCAGAACGGCCACCAGTCCCTCGACGGCGAGATCGATCAGAGAGGTCGTCATTGCGCCTGCATCTCCTTCCCGGTGGCCGCCTTTTCGAAGGCGGCGAGAGTCATCTTCGGTCGCCGCAGCCTGCGGTCGACGCGGATCGAGATGTGTTCGCCCGAACGCCCCATGCTGCCCTCCGTCAGCGCGACTTCGCCGCACTTGATGGTCACGGGATCGCGCGGACCGACGTCGAAGACGAGCGTCTGCCCGATTTCGAGATCGAGGACCTGGCCGAGCGGCATCTCGCGCTCGAACAGAACCGCGTCGACCGAGATCTCGGCGGCATGGATCTCGGTGGCGAGATGTCCCTCCCAGATCGGGTCGCGCCCGAACTTCTCACCCATGAACATCTGCAGGAGCAGGTCACGAATCGGTTCGAGCGTCGCATAGGGTATGAGGATTTCGATCTTTCCGCCGCGATCCTCCATGTCGATCCGGAATTCCGCGAGGATCGCGGCGTTGGCGGGACGCGACACGGCGGCGAAGCGCGGATTGTTCTCCAGCCGTTCGAGATTGAAGCGGACGCGGGAGAGCGGCGCGAAGGCCTGCTCGGCGTCGGCCAGCACCACCTCGATCATCCGGCGGACCAGATTGGTCTCGATCGTCGTGTAGGGCCGTCCCTCGACGCGGATCGGCGTGGTGCCGCGCCCACCGCCGAGCAGCACGTCGATGATCGAGTAGATCAGGCTGGAATCGACCGTGACGAGGCCGAAGTTGTCCCATTCCTCGGCCTTGAACACGCCCAGGATCGCCGGCAGCGGGATCGAATTGAGATAGTCGCCGAACCGCACCGAGGAAATGCTGTCGAGCGAGACTTCGACGTTGTCGGAGGTGAAGTTGCGAAGCGAGGTCGTGGTCAGACGGACGAGGCGGTCGAACACGATCTCGAGCATCGGCAGACGCTCGTAGGAGACCATCGCCGAATTGATCAGGGCGCGGATGCCCGACTGATCGGACGAGAGCTGCTCGTCGACGTCGAAGCCGAGGAGGTTGTCGATTTCCTCCTGGTTCAGGATGCGGTCGCCGCCGCGCGTCGCCTGATCGAGGTCGAAGTCGGCGTCGTCGAAGCCGGCCAGGCCGGCGGCGAGCTCCTCGCCGCCCTCCACGCCCTGCTCGGCCAACGCCGCGCCCCAGTCTGCGCTGAGGTCGTCCTCGTCGTCGCTGCCCTTCTGCTCGGACAGCGCCGCGCCCCATGCGGCGTCGATGTCTTCCAGGTCCTCGGCTTCACCGGCCATGCCCGCGCCTCACTGAACCAGAATTTCCTTGAACAGCACCGCATCCACCCGCGCCGGCGAAATCGCCGTGTTGATGCGTCGCTGCAATTCTTCCTTCACCCGGTAGAGACCGGCGGAGCCGTCGAGGTCGGAGGTGCGCAGTTCGCGCAAGTAGACCTGGAAGGCGTCCATCACGCGCGGCAGCACCGGCGTGATCTTCTCGACCGTCTCCTTGTTGGAGACCTCGAGCGCCACCTTGACCTTGAGGAAGGCCGGCCGCCCGTCGACCGCCGACAGATTGACCGTCATGTCGGGCAGATCGACGTACATCACCGTCTTCACCGGCTCGGCGTGCCCGTGCTCCGCTTCCTTCGGCTTCGAGGAGAAGACTCCCAGGAAGAACGCCGCCGCGCCACCGAGCACCACGAGCAGCGCCACGCCGGCGCCGATCATGATGAAGAGTTTCTTCTTGCCGCCCGCGGCTTCGCCTTCGCCGCCTTCGGCGCCGGCTTCGGCTTCTTCGGATTTGGCGGGCTTCTTGGCCATCGTTCTCCCCGGACGCGCGCGAGTCCGCGCATCCTCAGATCTAGGGGATGTCCCGGTCGATGTTGAAATAGGGAGGGCGGCGTTGCTCGCCTTGAGC
>JAJTBO010000020.1 GCA_021286855.1 Hyphomicrobiales bacterium
TGCCGATGACGAAGTTGCCGCCCATCACGAAGTTGCCGAAGGCTTCGATGACGTGGCCGGCGGCCTGGGTGCCCTCGTGGCCGTGACCGAGGATCAGGCGGGTCGAGGCGAGGTTCAGCGACAGGCGCAGCATCGTGGCGATGAGCAGCAGCGTCGGGAAGGACGAGAACTCGAGCGGCGCCTGGATGAACAGCGACGTCATCAGGATCAGCACCGAGAGGGTGATCGAGATGGCGAGGAAGACGTCGAGCGCGAAGGCCGGCAGCGGCACGATCAGGACGACGAGGATCGTCATCACGCCGAGGGCGAGGCCGACGTCGCCGCGGCGGGCGTGGGCGAGCAGTCCCCTCGGTCCCGGGATGCCGGCGAGAAGTCCCAGGGCGGCCTTCGGTTCGGCGGTGGTGTCGCTCATCGCGGCCTCGGCTCGTCGTCACGCGCCGCCCGACGACGCGGGATCGCGTCGCGAAGCGACTGGGCAATTCTTGCCGAGCGGATGGTTAACGACGAGTTAACGGGGTGGCCCAACCCCGCGCCAGGATCGTCTCCCAGACGGCTTCCGGCAGCGTCACGGTGGCGAGCGGCGGACGGCCGACGACCAGCTGGCGGGCCGATTTCCAGTAGAGACGGACGGGGTGGACCTCGACGATCTCGTCCCAGGGCACGAGCAGCGGGCGGCGGCCCATGCCGCCGAGAATCGGCGTCTTCACCTCGAGGCGCAGGCCGGCGTCGTCGGCCCCGACGGCGACGCAGTTCTTCCAGATAGGGACGCCGATCTTCACCGAGACCCGGCGTGCGATCGGGGCGTCGGGCCCGCGCAGCGTGGCGAAGCGCGTCTCGAGCTCGCTCCAGGAACCGCGATCGGCGATGGCCTCGCCCTCGGGAACGCGAGGCCCGGAGGCATGGGCGAGGAGGCGTTTCAGAAGGATCGCCACGCCGAAGGCGACGATCAGCGTGAATGCGGTTTCGACGATCATGGCGAGGACGGCGGGATCCATGACGATCTCCCCGACGCGAGGAGCGGAGCGGTTCCGCGACGAGCGGCGATTGTAACGCCGCCGCGGCGAGAAGGCGTCCGTAGTCGGTCTCGGCGCGACGAATGGCGGGGGTGACGACGCGCTCGACGAGGCGCCGTCGGCATGGCAGCATCCGTGCGACGGGCGACGAAACGGCGCATCGAGCGAGGGGTAGGCGAATGCGTGGTCGAGTGTTCTCTGTTCGCACCGCCGTGGCCGCGGCGATCCTGGCGATCCCACCGTTGGCGACGCCGGCTTCGGCGGCGCAGGTGGTGGCGCTCGGCGCGTCCAACACCTACGGCAAGGGCGTGGCGCGCAACGCCGCCTACCCGGCGCAG
This sequence comes from Hyphomicrobiales bacterium, assembly GCA_021286855.1. Lineage (GTDB taxonomy): Bacteria > Pseudomonadota > Alphaproteobacteria > Rhizobiales > Ancalomicrobiaceae > Pinisolibacter. The sequence goes on from JAJTBO010000020.1 coordinate 1,352, forward strand.
CTCGAGGCGATCCTGGCGGCGCAGGGCGTCCGGGCGAAGGTCAAGAACGCCGGGATCAACGGCGACACCACCGGCGGCATGCTGGCGCGTTTGCCGCGCGCGCTCGATCGCGACACCCGCGTGCTGCTCCTGCAGCCGGGCGGCAACGACGCGCGCAAGGGCGTCTCCTCGTCGGAGGCGGACGCCAATCTCGCGGCGATCCGAGCGGAGGCGGCGCGGCGGAGCATCACGGTGATCGAGGTGCCGAACCGGATGCTGCGCAATCTGCCGCATCAGCCGGACGGCCAGCATCTGACGCCCGAGGGCTACGGCGGGCTGGCGGGCGCGCTCGCCGGCGAGGTCGCGGCGGCGCTGCGCTGAGCGAGGCTCACTCGCGGCCGGCGACGAGGCGGAGGCCGAACAGGATCATCACGCCGCCGGCCAACCGGTCGAGCCAGGTCCGGCCGCGCTCCAGGGCGCGTTCGACCGGGCGGCTCGCCACGGCGAAGGTGAGGATCACGTACCAGACCGCCGAAATGGTCGGCATCAGCGCCACGGCCAGGGTCTGTTCGCCGGCGGAGAGCGTCTGCGCGCCGGTCGCGGCGAAGATCGACATGTAATAGGCGATCGACTTCGGGTTGAAGGCGTTGGAGAGGACGCCGGCGCGAAAGGCCTCCCCGCGGGTCATCGGCGCCGGGGCGCCGAGGCTCGTCGCCGCCTCGCCGAAGGAACGGCGCACCGCCTTCACGCCGAGCCAGATCAGATAGAGGCCGCAGACGAGGCGCATCGCCTCGGCGAGGCCGGGGAGCGCGGCGAAGACCGCGCCGAGGCCGGTCAGGCCGATCACCGCCCAGGCGATGCCGACCGGCCAGACGCCGGCCGCGACCGCCAGACCGTGGGCGCGCGAGCGGGTCGCGGCATGGGCGACGAGCAGGGTGTTGGGCCCCGGCGCGAGGGCGATGGCGATCTGAGCGGCGGCGAGGGTGGCGAGGATCTGGAAGCTCTCGGTCAACGGACGTCCTCTTCGGTGATCGCGCTTCCGGGGCGAGGCCCGGTTAATGCGATGCGGCAATATTTGCCGGGCGTATGGTTAACGCGAAGTAAATACGAACGACGCGAGGCCCGCCGTCGGGCGGGCCTCGCGGTCTCGTGAGCCGATGTGAGAGCGGGCTCAGGCCGGAACGACCGGCTTCTCCTTCGACCGCTTGCCGAGCGCGAAGCCCGGATCGCCGGCTTCCTCCGGGGTGAGCGGCAGGCCGGCGTCGAGGATCCGCCGGGCGGCGGAGTGGTCCTGGACGGCGTTGACGCTGTCCGCGCCGAGGAAACGGCCTTCCTTGAAATAGAAGGCGGAGAAGCGCGGGGCGTCCATGTCGCCGCGGATCACCACACGGTCGTGATCGGCGGTGCGGCCGACGGCGCGCAGCTTGATGTCGTATTGGTCCGACCAGAACCAGGGGGCGGCGAGGAAGGGCGCCTCGCGGCCCATCAGCGCGGCGGCGCCGGACTTCGCCTGTTCGACGGCGTTCTGCACCGATTCGAGGCGGTGCAGCGGCTGGCCGGGCTCGTGCGCGGTGGCGGTGCAGTCGCCGACGGCGACGATGTTCGGATCGATGGTCCTCGAGCAGCGGTCGACGATGACGCCGTGCTCGCAGGGCAGGCCGCATTCGCGGGCGATGCGGTCGTTGGGCACGAGGCCGATGCCGGCGACGATCAGATCGGCCTCGAGGATGCGGCCGTCGCCGAGCTTCAGGCCGGTGGCGCGGCCGTCGGTGGCGAGCACTTCGGTCACCGAGGTGTTCAGTTCGATGACGACGCCGCGGTCGCGGTGGAGCTTCTGGTAGAACTCCGACATGACCGGCGAGACGGCGCGGGCGAGCACCCGGCTCTCGCGCTCGATCACCGTCACCTCCTTCTCGCACTGGCGGCAGACCGCGGCGATCTCCAGCCCGACGAAGCCGGCGCCGACGACCAGCACGGTCTCGGCCTTGCCGAGGTTCTCGGCGAATTTGTAGGCGTCGTCGATCGAGCGCAGCGAGGAGATGTCGGGCAGGTCGCCGCCGGGGATCGGCAGACGACGGTTGAAGCCGCCGGTGGCGATGACCAGACCCTCGTAGGGTTGGATCGAGCCGTCGTCGAGTTCGACGATGCGATGTTCGCGATCGATCCTGAGCGCGTGGACGCCGGGGCGGAAGTCGATGCCCTTGGCGGCGATCTCGTCGGGGCCGCGCAACAGGATGGTCGAGAAGTCGAGGGTCTCGAGCAGGGCGTCCTTGGAGAGCGGCGGCCGGTGGTAGGGGGGGTGGGGTTCGTCGCCGTAGAGGACGATTTCGCCTTCCCAGCCTTCTTCCTTGAGTGATTCGGCGGCCTGGATGCCGCCTTGTCCGGCTCCGACGACCACCATCGGTCGGCCGGTCTTCTTGGCGCGTACGATCATGTCGATCCTCCGATCGCGCGCCGCTCGCGGCGGTCGCCCTCCCCGACGGCGCGGTGCGCGGCGTCACTCTGCCGCGAAACGAAACGCCCGTCTGTCGGCTGGCCGACAGACGGGCGGACGGGACGGGCGATGCGATCGATCGCCGAGCGAAGGCTCGGCTCACGCCGCTTCGACGCCGCCGCCGGGCGGAGGGATGTCGAAGCCGTCGTCGCCGTATTCCTTGAGTTTGTTCCTGAGCGTGCGGATCGAGATGCCGAGGATGTTGGCGGCATGCGTCCGGTTGCCCAGCGTCGAGCCGAGCGTCTCCAGGATCAGTTCGCGCTCGACGTCGGCGACGGTGCGGCCGACCAGCGCGCGGGTGACGGCCTCCGCGGTCTCGGCGGCGGCGCGGGCGGGATCGCGGGCCGGGGCGGGGCGGCCCTCCTCGCCGTGCGCCTCGTCGAGGCGCAGGCCGTCGGGGGTGCGGATGGCGTCGAGGTCGATCACGTCGCCGCGGGCGAGCAGCACGGCGCGGTGCATGCAGTTTTCGAGTTCGCGGACGTTGCCGGGCCAGCGGAAGCGGACGAGTTCGCGCCGCGCGTCGGGGGAGAGCGGGCGGGCGGCCATGCCGTTGGCCTTGGCGTAGCGGTCGAGGAAGTGGTCGGCCAGCGCGTGGACGTCGGCGGGGCGGTCGCGCAAGGGAGGGATCTTCAGATTGACGACGTTGAGGCGATAGAGCAGGTCCTCGCGGAAGCGGCCGGCGCGGGCCTCCTCGGCCATGTTGCGGTTGGAGGTGGCGAGGATGCGGATGTCGACGGGGACGGGGCGGGAGCCGCCGACGCGGTCGATGATCCGCTCCTGGATGGCGCGCAGGAGCTTCGCCTGCAGGCGCAGGTCCATCTCCGAGATTTCGTCGAGCAGCAGCGTGCCGCCGTCGGCCTCCTCGAACTTGCCGATGCGGCGGGCGACGGCGCCGGTGAAGGCGCCCTTCTCGTGGCCGAACAGCTCGCTCTCCAAGAGCGCCTCGGGGATGGCGGCGCAGTTCACCGCGATGAAGGGCTTCGACGCGCGGCTCGACTTCCTGTGGACGTGGCGGGCGAGCACTTCCTTGCCGGTGCCGCTCTCGCCGGTGATCAGGATCGAGGCCTCGGAGGGCGCGACCTGATCGGCGAGGCGGACGACGCGGGCCATCGCCTCGTCGCGCACGACGAGATCGCCGCCTTCCTCGGCGACGGCGGCGAGCACCGCGGCGATCAGATCCGGATCGGGCGGCAGGGGGATGTATTCCTTGGCGCCGGCGCGGATCGCGCCGACGGCGGCGCGGGCGTCGTTGGCGACGCCGCAGGCGACCACCGGCACGTGGATCATCTCGATCTCGAGGCGCTTGATCAGATCGGCGACGTCGAGGCCGACGTCGATCATCAGGAGATCGGCGCCGCGGCCGGAGCGCAGCGTCTTCAACGCGACCTCGACGGTGTCGGCATGGGCGACGGAGGCGCCGCGGTCCATGGCGATGCGCGAGGCGACGGCGAGCTGGCCGCCGAGCGTTCCGACGATGAGGAGCCTCATGACCGCGTTCTCCTCATTTGTCCGACTTGATGATTTCGGTCATGGTCACGCCGAGCCGGTCCTCGACGAGCACCACTTCGCCGCGCGCCACCAGCCGGTCGTTGACGTAGATGTCGATCGCCTCGCCGACCTTGCGGTCGAGCTCGAGGACGGTGCCCTGGTTGAGGCGGAGCAGGTCGGCGACCTGCATGCGGGCCTGACCGAGCACGGCCGACACCTTGACGGGGACGTCGAACACGGCCTCGAGATCGGCGGCGGAGCGCAGGGGCGCCTGACCGTCGTCGTCGCCGCGTTCCTTGGCGGAGGGATCCATCATGTCGAGGGTCAGACCCTCGCGGGTGGGATCGTCGGGCGTCGCGCTCACGGGGCGGTCCTCCACGGGTCGGCCGGCATCTCGCCGGCGGCGTCGTCACGGTCGAGTTCGCCCCGGCGGGCGGTGATCCAACGATCGACGGCGGCTTCGATCTCGGCCGAAAGGGCGGCGCGGTCGCGCAGGATGCCGCCGTCGGCCCATTCGATGCGGCAGTCGCCGCGGGCGAGGTCGTCCTCGCCGAGAATGACGATGCGGCCTTCGAAGCCGGTCTCGCGGGCGATGCGGGCGACCTCGGGCTCGAGCGCGTCGGCGTCGCGGGCGTCGAGGCGGACGACGAGATGCGGCGCCTTGCGCAGCGGGCCGAGGCATTCGGTGAGGAGCGCCCGGATCTCGACCAGCGGCTCGCGTTCGACGAGGCGGCCGGCGAGCTTCTCGGCGGCGATGACGGCGAGGTCGAGGGCGCGCGCCTCGATCGCCAGACGGTCCGCGTCGAGGGCGGCGAGCAGCGAACGGGCGACGCCGACGAGGCTCTGGGCGGCGTCGGCGAGGCGCTCGGCGGCGCGCGCCTCGGCGTCGAGCCGGCCGGCGGCGAAGCCCTCCTCGCGGCCCTCGTCGAAGCCTTCGGCGCGGGCGCGCTCCTCGACGGCGACCATTTCGGCGAGGTGTTGATCGAGATCGATCGTCGGGCGCGGCGGTTCGGCCGGCTGGGCGGCCGGCGGCGGTTCGGGCCGGGAGAAGTCGGTGTCGAAGAGGAAGCGGGCCGGTGTCGCCATGGCGGTTCACGAGCGGTCAGTAGACCAACTCGTCCTCTCCCTTCGACTTGGACACCATGATCTCGCCCTTGGCGGCGAGGTCCTTGGTGATGTTGACCATGATGCCCTGCGCCTCGTCGACGTCGCGCAGGCGGACCGGGCCGAGCGCCTCCATGTCCTCCTTGAGCATGTTGGCGGCGCGTGACGACATGTTCTGGAAGAAGAAGTCGCGCAAGGGTTCGGTGGCGCCCTTGAGGGCGATGGCGAGCTTGTCCTTGTCGACGTTCCTGAGCAGCGTCTGGATGCCGCCGGCGTCGAGCTTGCCGAGGTCCTCGAAGGTGAACATCAGCGACTTGATCCTCTCGGCGCTCTCGCGGTTCTCCTCCTCGAGCGCGGTGATGAAGCGCGCCTCGGTCTGACGGTCGAAGGAGTTGAAGATGTCGGCCATCAGCTCGTGGGCGTCGCGACGCGAGGTGGTGGAGAGGTTCGACATGAACTCGACGCGCAGCGTCTGCTCGACCTTGTCGAGGATCTCCTTCTGCACCGATTCCATCCGCAGCATGCGGTTGACCACCTCGAGGGCGAATTCCTCGGGCAGGATCGCCAGCACCCGGCCGGCGTGGTCCGACTTGATCTTGGAGAGCACCAGGGCGACGGTCTGCGGATATTCGTTCTTCAGATAGTTGGCGAGCACGTTCTCCTGAACGTTGGAGAGCTTCTCCCACATGTTGCGGCCGGCGGGACCGCGGATCTCCTCCATGATCGCGTTGACGCGATCGGGCGGCAGGAAGGAGGCGAGGATGCGTTCGGTGGAGTCGTGGTTGCCGGTGAGCGAGCCCTTCGACGACAGGCGGGTGACGAAGTCGACGAAGAGGTTCTCCAGCATCTCGTGATTGACCGGGCCGAGCCGGGCCATGGCGAGGGAGACCTGACGGACCTCGAGCTCGTCGAGTTGCTCCCAGATCTTGCGGCCGTGCTCCTCGCCGAGCGCGAGAAGCAGCACGGCCGCGCGCTCGGGTCCGGCGAGCTCGCGGTAGGCTTCGGTCTTGGAGACCTGCAGGGACGGCGCGCCGCCCTGGGCGGCTCTGGCGGGTAGGGCCATCGTCGGGCCTCACGCTGCGGCTTCGTTGAGCCAGCCGCGGATGATCGCGGCCGCCTCGTGCGGAGTGTCTTCGATCATTTCGCCGATCTTCTTGATCGAACCGGCCTGGACCGCGCCGAGCGCCTTGGCTTCCTCGAGGCGGGCGTGGGTCGGATGCTGACCCGATTCGCCGGCGAGCGCGAGGTCCGCGCCGCCGACCCCGCCCGGCAGGGCGATCGGCAGACCGTCGGCGCCGAGCTGGACGGCCCCGGCGACGCCCCCCTGTTCGGCTTCCGCCGTTTCGCCGGCGGTGGCGAGCGCGGCGGCCTCGGGAGCGAGCACGCGGTTGATCAGGGGGCGGACGGCGAAGAGCAGGACCAGCAGCGTCATCAGGACGAGCGCGCCGAGTTCGGCGAAGCGGACGATGTCCTCGCGGCCGAAGTCGAGAAGGGCGGCGAGACCGGTCTTCTGGCTGTCCAGCGGCACTGCGGCGGGGCCCTCGGCGAAGCGCAGGTTGACAACTTCGACCAGATCGCCGCGCTTCTCGTCGAAGCCGACGGCGGAGCGCACCAGCGCGCCGATCCGGTCGAGGTCCTCCTTGGAGCGCGGCTGATAGGCGACCTCGCCGGCGGGCCCGGTCTGATAGACGCCGTCGACGAGCAACGCCACCGAGACCTTCTTGAGGCGGCCGGCCTCGAGGATCTCGGTGCGGGTGGTCTTGGAGATCTCGTAGTTGACGGTCTCCTCGGAGGTGTTCGAAGCCTCCTTGGAGCCGGGGCCGTTCTGATCGGCGCCGGCGCCGGGCACCTGATTGGCGACGGTGACGCCCTTCTCGGTCGAGGCGTTGGAGGAGTTCTCCTCCTTGGTCTGGGTCGAGCGGACCACCTGACCGTTCGGGTCGAAGGTGTCGGAGGTCTGGGTGACGCGGTTGAAGTCCAGCTCGGCGGCGACGTGGACGCGGACGCGGCCGGGGCCGACGATCGAGCCGACGATCGATTCGATCTGGTTCTCCAGCCGCGCCTCGTAGGCGGAGGTGCGCTCCTGCAGGGTGGCGGCGACGAGGCCGTTGGGATCTTCGCCCTCACCGGAGGCGAGCAGACGGCCGGCCTCGTCGACGATCGAGACGCGGGTCGGCTTCAGGCCTTCGACGGCGGCGGCGACCATGTGCTGGATGGCGCGGATCTGGCCGGGATCGAGCTGGCCACGCAGCTTCAGCGCGATCGAGGCGGTCGGCTCCTTCTTTTCGCGCTGGAAGACCTGACGCTCGGGGATGACGAGGTGGACGCGGGCGGCCTGGACGCGGTCGATCGAGCGGATGGTGCGCGACAATTCGCCCTCGAGGGCGCGGAGGTGGTTGATGTTCTGGACGAAGGAGGTGGTGCCGAGGGCGTCCGACTTGTCGAAGATCTCCCAACCGACGTTGCCGCCGGCCGGGATGCCCTTTTCGGCGAGTTTCATCCTGAGGCGCAACGCCTTGTCCTTCGGCACCAGGATCTGGGAGCCGTCGCGGCGCAGTTCGTAGGCGACGCCCTGCGCCTCGAGGTCCTTGACGATGGCCGAGCTGTCGGCGTCGGAGAGGTCGGAGTAGAGCGGGGCCATCACCGGCGCGGTGGCGCGGGTGATGACGAAGGCGAAGAAGCCGATGAGCAGAGCCGTCACCACGCCCATCGCGGCGAGGCGAGCCGGACCGAGATTCTTGAGGAACTCGAGGGCGCCGTTCACGTCTCGACCTCTTCCGCGTCTCGAGGGGTGGCGGCCGGGTCCGAGGCGATGGACCCGGCCGCCGGGATGGGTGGCTCGAGCGCCGCTTGCGCGGCGGTGGCGGCGGTCTCCGGTGGGGGCGGAGAATCCGTTCGTCCACTGGGCAAGAATTTCCCAGCGGATGGTAAACGGAAGGTTAACGACCTGCCTCCGAACGGCACGATGGTGAGAAGAAGGTGTGTGAAACGCCTCGAATGCGCGACCAAGGCCGGTCGAATTTGCCGAGCCGCGTCAATCGGCGTGGGGGCGCGCGGCCCGAGCGCGAGGAGGACGGCGTCGAAACGAAGAAGGGCCGCCCCGAGGGACGGCCCTTCTTCGTCTCCGGCCGGATGGCCGAGATCACTGACGATATTGCTGAATGCGGGTGGTGCGCAGACCGGCCAGACCATGACGGTCGATCGACTGCTGCCAGGACAGGAATTCTTCCACGGTCAGGGTATAGCGGCTGCAGGCCTCCTCGAGGGACAGAAGTCCCCCTCGAACGGCCGCCACCACTTCGGCCTTGCGCCGGATCACCCACCGTCTCGTCCCCTGCGGGGGGAGATCGGCGATGGTCAGCGGGCTGCCGTCCGGACCGATGACGTATTTCACACGCGGTCTAAATTGATCGGTCATCGTACTCTCACACATTCGATGCGATCACATCGGGAGTGAGACTAGCCGGCGGGCCTTAAAATATGGCTAAACGCCGGCGTGCGATCGATTCTTTCGATCGGGACCCGCGTCGCAGGCGCGGAATTCGGCGCGCGACGGCGGAAAATCCGGCCGCGCGGGGCGTGGCCGGAGCATCGTTCGGCGATCTTTTTTGCGGACTTCGTCCCGCTTCGGGATCACGAACCGTCGGAGACGCTGGTCACCGACCACACCGAAATCGTCTGGCCGTTGACGGTGAGCAGCGGCGTGTCGCCGGAGAAGTCGACGCCGGTGACCGTGCCGGAGGCGGTGTTGGTGATGGTGACGGCGCTGCCGCTCGACGACGTGCCGGAGACCGAAATCGTGTAGGTGCCGGCCGAGGCCTTGCCGCCGGACGACGTGGTGCCGTCCCAGGTGTATGTGTTGTCGCCGGCGGAGAGCTTGGTCGTGCCGGTGTAGACCGTGTCGCCGTCGGAATTGGTGATGGTGACGGTCGCCGAGCTGGCCGACGCCGACGAGGTGAAATTCCAACTCGCGTCGTCGCTGCCGTTGAAATAGGACGTCGTGCCGTCCGCCTCGACCGTCTTGCCGATGTAGGAAACCAGATTGGTGGCGTTCTGGGTCGCGGACAGAGCCTTGATGTCCGAGAGATAAGAGTTCGTCTTGATCTGCTGTTCGACCTGCGAGTACTGCACCAACTGGCTGGTGAAGGTCGAGGTGTCGGTCGGGTTGAGCGGATCCTGGTTCTGCATCTGGGTGACCAGGAGCGTCATGAACATCTCGTAGTTCGACGACAGCGTCGCGGTGTCGCTGCTGGTCGTCGAGGACGACGAGGTCAGGGTCGGGGTGGTCAGACCGAGAATGGACATGAGCGGATCTCCGCGGGTTCACGCAGTACGAGACGAGGTCAAATTCTGAGGTCGAGCCCTCCGGCGCGGGCGACCCGGTAGGCGGCCGTCGCGACGTCCTGCGACACGGCGGGCGCCTCGTCGTCGATCGCTGCGACCGGCGCGGTCGACCGGCCGGACTGCGACCCGTCGTCGCCCTGCGAGCCGTTCTGGCCGTCGCCGCGCATCGAGAACTGCAGGCCGCCGCTCGACACGTCGAGGCCGGCGGAGGAGAGCGCGCGCTCCAGCGACTTCTGGTCGCGCAGCATCATGTCGAGCGTGTCGGAGCGTTCCACCACCAGGCGGGCGGCGACCGAACCGTCGCGCGCCACGTCGACGCGGACGTCGACCGAGCCGAGTTCGGCCGGATCGAGGCGGACGGTGAAGCGGCTGCCGCCCTGATGGATCCGGCGGGCGACGACATCGGCCATGCCGGCCATCGCGGAGGCCGCGACGGCCGGCGAGACGTCGGCGGTCGGTCGGGCGGCGGCGGTCGTGTCGAGGCGGGTGGTCGCGACGCTGGCGCTCGAGGTCGTGGCGAGGGTGGAGGCGTCGGCCGACGGGTCGGCGGCGTCGGCGAGCGGCTGCGGCGCCGCTTCGGCGCGCGCGTCGGCCGGCGCCGCGGCGCGAGCGTCGGCGGAGGCGACGTCGCGGTTACTCGGCTGGGCGGCGTCCGGCGCGCGGGCGTCGAGCGAGGCGGCGGCATGCGTCGCGCCGTGTCCATGCTCGGCCGGCGCGGTCGACGTCGCGGCGGCCGCCGACGAGGTCGTGGTGGACGACGACGTCGCGGCGGCGGCGTTCGAGGTCGTCGCGGCGGGCGTGCTCTCGGCCCCGGCGAAGACCTGCGGCGCGGATCGTGTCTGGTGGGTCGGCGTCACGCGATCGGCGACGAAGCTCTTGAGGCCGAGGTCGTCGGAGGCGGCCGTCGCATCGGAAGACGCCTTGGCGTCGGAGGCGGTCGTGGCGGCGTCCGTCGTCTTTTCGGCGGTCGAGGTCGCGGCGGTCGTCGTGGCCGCGGTGGTCGCCGCGGGAGCCGTCGGCGTCGAAGCGGCGCCGGCCGCAGCCCGCAGGACGCGCGCCGCTGCGACGGCGAGGGTGGCCGGCGAGGCGAGGCCGGCGGCGACCGAGACGGCGGCGCTCACCGCCGTGTCGGCGACCGAGGGGGTCGACGTCGCCGGACGCTGCGCGACGGGGACGCTCGGGGTCGTGGCGGTCGGCGTCGAAGACGCGCCGGTCGCCACAGCGGCGGCGGCGTCGGACGTGGTCGACGCGGCGTCGGCGTCACCGACGGTCCGGGTCGGCGTGACGGCGCTCGTCGCGCCGCGCGCGGCGGCGGAGCGGCGGTTCAGTTCCGAGGAGATGACGGCGTCGGCGGTCGACGCGTCGAAATGCCGGCGGCCGGAGGCGGACGTGGTCTTGGTCGCCGCCGAGGCGGTCGAGGTCGCATCGGCCGCGGTCGTCGACGCGGCGGCGGCGGTCGAGGTCGAGGCAGGGGTCGCATCGCCGGAGGTCGACGTGGCGGCGGCGGCGGTCGTCGACGGCGTGGCGGCCGCCGCGGTCGTGGCGGCGGTGGTCGTCGCGGCCGCGGCGTCGCCGCCGGTGGACGGAGAGGCGGGGCCGTTCTGCGAGGCTTCGGGATGGGCGTCGATGCCGGGTCGGCTCGACGAGGTGGCGGAGGCGAGGGAGCGGGCCGCGCCGAGGGTCGCGGGGGAATCGAGCCCACCGGCGTCGGCGAAGGCGATCGTCGAGCCCTGAGCGACCAGGGCGAGAGCGCCGAGCAGATCGGCGGCGTCGGCGGTGGCCGTCTTCTTCTTGTCGGCGTCGTCGGAGGTCGTGTCGGCGGCGGCGTCTGCGTCGGAGGTCGCGTCGGTCGCGCTCGTCGTGGCGGAGGCGGCGCGCGCGGCGTCGGTCGCCGCGGCGAAGGTTTCGTCGATCGTCGAAGGCGAGGTCAGAGAGGCGGCGAGGGCGGATTTCGAAGCGGTCGTCGTGGTCTTGGCGGTCGCGGTGGTCGGGACGGCGGCGATCGCGGCGGTCTGGTTCGTGGCGGTCGACGCGGCGTTGCGGCCGAGGATCGCGGTCGGGTCGACGGCGACGGTCTTGCCGGCGGTGGGGAGGCCGGCGTCGGCCGTGAAGGCGTCGATCATCTGCGAGAAGAGACCGCCGACGCCGGGAACGGCGACGCCCGCGTTCGCGGTCGAACGCAGGGCGGTGGAAACGGAGGCGGCGGCGTCGACGGTGGGCAAAGTCTTCCTCCCGCATGGGGCGACGAGATACGATCCGATCTCCCACTGCAAAGCCGAGGCCAGATCTCGACGAGCCCCGAGGATGATCGGAGGCGTGCTCGAAAAAGCGATCAAATCCAATGAAATGATGCGTCATTTCGGGCGGCGGCGGCGTGCGCGGGAAAGGGCCGGCGGCTGTGGCGCGGCGGCAATCTCTGCCGGGGCGGCAGCGGCTGCCCGACGAACGGGTTTCGCGGGCGCGAGGCCTCCGCTATAGTTCGACGCCGAGAGCGAGGTCGGCTCCCTCGGCGTGGGCGGGGCCCGCCCGTTCGGGGCGCTCCGCCGGCTTCGCCGGCCGACGAGGCGAGGTGCGCGCGTCCATGACCAATTCCCTGGATCTTCCCGGTCGTCCCGAGAAGACGCGGGTCGTCGTCGCCATGTCGGGCGGCGTCGACAGCTCCGTCGTGGCGGCGCTGCTGAAGAGCGAGGGCTACGACGTCGTCGGAGTGACGCTGCAGCTCTACGATCACGGCGAGGCGACGCACCGGCCGGGTTCGTGCTGCGCGGGGCAGGACATCCTCGACGCGCGTCGGGTCGCCGAGACGATCGGCATTCCCCACTATGTGCTCGACTACGAAGACCGGTTCCGCGAGGCGGTGATCGATCGCTTCGCCGAGAGCTATCTGGCCGGCGAGACGCCGGTGCCCTGCGTCTCCTGCAACCAGACGGTCAAGTTCCACGATCTGCTCGACACGGCGCGCTCGCTCGGGGCGCAGGCGTTGGCGACCGGGCACTATGTGACGACGCGGCCGCTCGCCTCCGGACGGCGTGGCCTCTTTCGGCCGGCCGACCTCGATCGCGACCAGAGCTACTTCCTCTTCGCCACCACCCAGGAGCAGCTCGACTTCCTGCGCTTTCCGCTCGGCAGCCTGCCGAAGAGCGAGACGCGCGAGATCGCGCGGCGGCTCGGCCTGCCGGTGTCGGAGAAGCAGGACAGTCAGGACATCTGTTTCGTTCCCTCGGGGCGCTACGCCGAGGTGATCGAGCGGCTGAAGCCGAACGCGGTCGAGCCGGGCGAGATCGTCCACGTCGACGGCCGCGTGCTCGGAACCCACGACGGGATCATCCGCTTCACCGTCGGTCAGCGGCGCGGCATCGGGGTGTCGATCGGCGAGCCGCTCTACGTGGTTCGGCTCGACGCCGACCGGCGGCGAGTGGTGGTCGGTCCGCGCGAGGCGTTGATGACACGCAGGCTTCATCTTCGTGACGTCAATTGGCTCGGCGACGAACCGGTCGAATCGCTTTCGGGCGAGCCGATGGAGGTCTGGGCGCGGGTGCGATCGACGCGCGCGCCGCAACCGGCTCTCCTCGGGCTCGAAGGCGGCCACGTGGTGGTGGAGCTGATGGAAGGCGAGCACGGCGTCGCGCCGGGTCAGGCGGCGGTCTTCTACGACGCGCCCGACGGCGGCGCGCGCGTGCTCGGCGGCGGCACCATCGCCGGGGTCGAACGGTCGTCGGACGAGAGCGTCGCGCGTTCCGCGACGAGCGCGGCCTCGGCCGCTCGGTGATGTCGGGGCGGCCTCGGCCGCTCGGGGAATTGAGCGCGGCCTCGGCCGCTCGGTGAAGGCAATCGGCGAATGTTCGAGGATCGAATGAAGATCGAAGGGTCGAGCGCGGCGGAGATCCGCGACGAGCGCGTGCTCTCGGGCGCGTCGGCGGAAGAGGCGCGGCTCGACGAAAAGGCGGTGCTGGCCGCCTATTCGCGTTGGGCGCCGGTCTACGACTGGGTGTTCGGCAAGGTCTTCGAGGCCGGCCGTCGGCGGGCGGTCGAGGTGATCAACGCGCGTGAGGGCCGGCTGCTCGAGGTCGGCGTCGGCACCGGCCTGACGCTGCCGCGCTACAAGTCGCATCTCAAGGTGACCGGCGTCGATCTGTCGCCGGACATGCTGGCGGTGGCGCGCCGTCGCGTCGAAGACGGCCGGATCGAGACGGTCGAGGCGCTGCACGAGATGGACGCGACCCGGCTCGCCTTCGAGGACTCGTCGTTCGACACGGTGGCGGTGATGTACACGATCACCGTGGTGCCGCATCCCGGCGAAGTGCTGGCCGAAGTGGCGCGCGTGTTGAAACCGGGCGGCGAGGCGATCTTCGTCTCGCACTTCGCCTCGGACGGCGGGCTCTACGGCTTCGTCGAGAAGCTCTTGACGCCCTTCACCAAGAAGCTCGGTTGGCGGCCGGACTTCCCCGTCTCGCGGATCCTCGGGCGGCACGACCTGGAGCACGTCGAGACGCGCCGGCTCGGCATCTTGAACCTGTTCGCGGTGGTGCGGCTGCGCAAGGTCGGCTGAGCCGCCTTCGCCCGTTTCGCCGAATTTTCGACGGGGGCTCCGATCGCGGATCGGGGCCCTCTTCGCGTCTGCGGGCAGGGGCGGAGGTTTCGTCCACAAGCGGAGCGTTCGTCTGCCATTTCGTCGGCTTGACAGGGGGGGCGGCGGAAACTAGATAAGCCCCCGGTCGGCTGGGTAGCTCAGATGGTTAGAGCGGAGGATTCATAACCCTCAGGTCGGCGGTTCGATCCCGCCCCCCGCCACCAAAAAATTCCTTTCGGATCATATGGTTATGAAATCGCTCGTCGGCATCGGCGGGCGATTTTCGGTCTCGGTCAACACCGGGTCAACACCGAAGCCGGCGTTCCGCACCCGTGCGGCCGTCCGCGTGCGTGGCGAATTCCGCTCGAATGTCGTCGGCCGCCCCTGATCGGAGGGGAGAGACCGGCAGGGAAAGGGGTGGTGGAGCGTGTCGGCTTTTTCGAAGCTGCCCTGTGTGTGAGACGACACCCCCCAGGGTGGGAGGTCGGTTCGAGATTTTGAAAGCGCGGCCGGACCGCCCTTCGTCAGGGCCGGAAAGGGGGGGGAGGGGGCGAGCAATTCGAGGTCGCATCACCAAAGAAGCTGCGGGACGGCGGGAGAGAGCGGCAAGCCATTAAACCTTCGTTGTATAGGCCGCCCCCCATTCGAGCCTGCGCCATATCCGTATTCGATACAAAGAGATAACAGCTAGCGGTATTTCTAGACTCGTGACACAACTAAGATGTTGAGCAATGGAGACCTCACGACCATGCTGTTTGAGAACCTTAGTGTCGGCCGCCTCGTGGTGCATGAGGTTTTCCAGCGTGCCACTGATAGGTCTATTCGACCTCCCGCTTTCGCAGATGCGATTGAAAACCTGAGCGCCGAAGCACTGGGCGCCTTCCGTCTTCGCATGACCGACGCGCTGTCCGGTCAAACGCAGAGCCTACAAATGCAAATTCTGCAGTATGGCGCAGGTAGTTTGTTGGAGTTGTCGGAGAGTCTTATTAATACATCTGATGCTGATTTCATAACAGGGTCTAAGGAAATTGCGAACAAACTCGCGAATGCACAATTAGCTCGCAATATTCCAGGTGGCATTCTGATTGTGTTCGATGGGCGTGTGGGAGTGCCTGCTATTCCGTTTGTCGGAATAATTAAAGCTGAAACTCAGGCTGGTTTTAGAAGATCGAGAGATGGGTCGAGGGCTGTGGTCGAATTCTTGCAGAATATATTTTTGACGCCGGCCACTAGATTGTACAAAATTGGTATGATGTTGTTTGATGATGTATCAAAATCTATGCCAGATGGACGTCGTATCTTCGTTTTTGATAGTAATATTTCTCTAAGTAACCGAGAGGCTGCTGCTGCTTATTTCTATGATGGATTCTTGGGGTGTGGGCTGCCAAGTGATGGCCCATATGAAACGGCTAAGTTCTTTGATCTTACCAAAGAATACATCCGCAAATCGGGCCTGAGTGCCGAAGAAAAGCGTGATGCGGTCGATAGTCTGTATGTATTTGTGAAAAATGAGCAAGAGCCAACGTTTACTGCCGATCAATTCGGATGCCGTTATTTGCCGTCCGAATTGCAGGACCCGTACGCGGCCTTTCTTGAAACTAAGAAATTTACCCCTAATGCTGTGATTCGAGATACCTCTCAGATGGGCAACCGGCTGCGGCGTCGGCGTCTAAAATTCGGGGGCGACATTGAACTTTCAGCCTCCCCTGAAGCACTTAAGGATAAGGTAAGAATTGAGGCGATTCCGGCGGAAGACGGCCAAGAGGACAGGTGGACCCGTATTACAATCCGCGAGCGATTGACCGGGGAGCAATGAGAGATCGCGAAACAGAACTGTTAGAGCTTTGGCGCAAGGAGCGCCCCATGTACGAAGCATGGGGTGCTTTTGTGTCCGAGACACTCACGGCTGCTGTTGGGCGACAAATTCATCCGGCATCCGTTGATCTCTTCTTTCGTATTCCTCTGAAATACCGCTGCAAGGAAGAGCCATCGTTACTCGCGAAGGCATTTCATCGCAATAAGCCCTATGCTGATCCTTATTCTGAGATCGAAGATAAGGTTGGACTCCGAATTGTTGTTCTATTTTCCGAGGAGATTCGGATAGTAGAGCGCGCAATACAGGGGTGTGAATATTGGAATTCATCGAAGGCTCGGGATTTCGAGGATGAACGAGCGGCGAAGCCGTTCGAATTCGACTATCAGTCTCTCCATTACATAGTTCGCGCAAAATCTGCGGTGGGATATAATGGAGTTGATATTGCAGTAGGCACGCCATGCGAGATACAGGTTCGCACTATACTTCAGCATGCGTACAGCGAGTTGACCCACGATACGATTTACAAGCCTAGCATTCAAGCTGAGCCGGACGTGAAGCGAGCAGCCGCCAAGAGTATGGCGCTGATCGAGGCAACAGACGACTATTTCTCCCAGGTCCGTCAGAAATTGGAACTTGCCCAAGCCCCTAGCAAGCAAATTGCCGGAACCTTGGAGCGAGAGTACCGGGCCTTCACTGGCTTGAATCCCGAATCCTCACCGCTCAACACGCTGCTTGTGGATCATTTTCGCCAGTGGGCTAAGGAAGGGTTTGAGGTTGATCTAGCCACCTTTCTGCGGGAGAAGCCCTTTCTTGCCGATCGTATTCGGGAGCGTGCCTCGGAATTGCTGTATCGCCAGCCTGCGGTCCTCTTGGTGTATTGGGCGATCAAGCACGCCCCGCATCAGGCGCCGCGAAACGGACCTCTGACGAATGAAGAACTTGCGCCCTTTTACAGCGATCTAGGTAAGAGGCTGCCGGACGCCAGCGCTTGATTTCCTCCGGCGCTCACGCTTCGGTCGGGCGCGTTCTTCTCGGCGACTGAGTGGCCCGACACGGTAGGACGCCGCGTGTCGGCTTGCGCGGGTGGGCGGCATCCCCCACTCGACCAAGCCGAACGATAAGGCCGAAGGTGGTTCGGCGCAATTCCGAGATCATCTCTTCATTTCTTTGACTCCGCGTATGCAGTCCGTCCGATCTTACCGCATTGCGGGCAGCGAGGCTTCATCGCGGCGAGAAGATCCTTTGGCATGTCCGCATAACTCGTGATCGTAATGCTTTCACCTTCAAACCCCTCTAGCGAATAGGATTCCCAGAGACTGCTGTAAGGCTGGTCATTCTCGGAGCATAGCAGCGCGCCGGCGTGACCGCATTCGCAGGTAATTGCTTCTCGGGTTCTCATCGTCATGATTGCTGCTCCGCATGCGTTCCACCGAAGCCTAGCACTGTCGGTCGTTTCCCGGTCAATCGCCTCATGTACGGAAAACCCTCTCGATTTCGCGGCATCGAGCCCGGCCGAAATCCTCGGCTTTTCCATGGTTGCCCAGATGTACAAAAAACAATTGAATTCGGTACATGCCGGGACTACCCTTCGCGGCATGATCGCTCTCGCCGAGAGGAACCCACCATGCGCCGCGTCGCCCTCTACACCCGCGTTTCGACCGACCACCAGACGACCGAGAACCAGGAGCGCGAGCTTCGCGTCGTCGCCGAGCGGATGGGATGGGAGGTGGTCGAGGTCTATCGCGACGAAGGCGTGAGCGGTGCCAAGGCGCGCGCCGATCGTCCCGCCTTCGACCGACTGGCGAAGGACGCCACCCGCCGCCGCTTCGACATGGTCATGGCATGGTCGGTCGACCGGCTCGGGCGGTCGCTGCAAGACCTCGTCGGCTTCCTCTCCGAGCTTCACGCCCTCGGCGTCGACCTCTTCCTTCATCAGCAGGGGCTCGACACGACGACGCCGGGCGGCAAGGCGATGTTCCAGATGATGGGCGTCTTCGCCGAGTTCGAGCGCGCCATGATCCGTGATCGGGTCAAGTCGGGGTTGGAGCGTGCGCGCGCCCAAGGGAAGACGCTCGGTCGGCCGACGATTGCGCCCACGATCGAGGCCGCGATCCGGTCCGACCTGCAAAGGGGAGGGGTCGGCTTGAGAAAATTGGCGGCGCTGCACAAGGTCGGGGTCGGAACCGTCCAGCGGATCAAGGCCGGTCTCGACGGCTGAAGTCCATGCGTCCGACGCATGGCCGAGGGGGATTTTCAGAGCGAAGATCGGTGCGAGACCAAACCCCTCTTTTTTAATCGAATTCGTCGTCTCGCGTCTTATTCGCGCGGAATGATTGCTTGTCCGGAAGTATATTGTGAGAATTTTCTATAAATACCTTTGACTGACAAGTTTTCATTTCGCATCAAGATCGACCGACGTCTGAAACCTGCATCCTTCCACCCTCTTCCACCCCTACCTTCCACCCCCTTTCGGTGCGGGAGGCTTCCACCCTTCCACCCACCCCCCTTAAGGGGGGTGGGTGGAAGGGTGGAAGATCCACCGATCGCGCGCGTCCGACATCGCCGATCGAGAACGAGGAAAGCCTTCCTCGGACGGGACGCGCACGATTTCGGATGATGAGGGATCGACGATCGGCGACGAGGCGGTTTCGCGGCGAGCGGGCGATGTCGCCGTGTCGACTCTACGGAGCCCGTAGGCGGCCGACGGCGCATTTCGGCTATCGAGGTAGCAGGCGAGGGCTCCTCGCGGCTCCATGCCCCGCCCGGACTCCGGCGCGGGGCATTTCAAACGCCGGGGAGATCCGGCGAGACCAGAACGAGGTAGGAGCGGCGGCGCGAGGGCGGGCCGTCTTCTTCGACGCGGATGCGGTTCGCCTTGATCAGGCGGTTCATCGCGCCCGTGAGTTCGAATTCCGAAAGGCTCGCGCAGACGAAGGTCTTCTCGCGGAGGAACTTCGGCGCGTAGTTGGCTTGCCCTCGGTGGATGTTGCAGCGGAGCTTCTTCGCGGCGAGTTCGTTCATGCCTTCGATGAACCACGTCTCCGCCTCGCGCATCCGATGCGCCGTGATGCTGCCGTCTTCCCCCTCGGCGGCCATGGTCGGGTCGACCGTGTTGACGAAGGCACCGTCTTCCCAACGGATCGAGAGATCGACCCCCGCCGCCGCATAGTTCGCCTTCAAGCGCGAGAGGAGTCGAAGGTTCGGATCGGGGTCTTCGCCGCCGACCGCGTCGGGTCGCTTGAGGTAGAGGCGCGAGCGCACCGAGTTCGACCATGCCGTCGACCCGCCGTCGCCGGCACCGCTCGCCTTGCCGGTCGCCGAAGGATGGGCGAGCAGGATCACCGCGCCGTCGATCTCATGGGCGAGCCGGGTCAGCATGTTGATGAACTGGCGCACCTGCGGCCGAATGTTCTCGTTGCCGCCGAACGTGTCGGCCGCCGTGTCGACGACGACGAGCTGAACCCCTTCGGCCTTGGCGAGGTCGAGCAGTTGCCAGAAGAAGGGCGAGGGCTCGCCGCGTCCATCGGCGAGATAAGTCATCAGGAGATTTTCCGCGCCGACGCGGGAGATCCACCGCATGTTCTCGAGGTCGGCGAAATCGACGTCGAGCGCCGCGTTGATCGAGGCTTGCCGTCGTTGCAATTCGTCGTCGTCGTCCTCGCAGAACACGCCGAGCACCCTCATGCGCGGCACTGGGAAGCCGAGGAAGGGGCGGCCGGTGGCGATCGACGCCATGAACTGTTGGGCGAGGAGGGACTTGCCGGTGCCGCCGTCGCCATAGAGCGCCGTCGCTGCGCGCTTCGGGATCCACCCTTCCCACAGCCATTCGCGCGCCGGGATGGGTTGCCCCTGAAACCGGCAAGGGTCGCAAGGAACGAGCGGTTCGAGGGAGAAGTCGCCGGCCGGCTCGCGGCGGCGCGGGTCAGCGTCCATCGCGAAGCGCCCTCAGGTGGTCGTTCCAATCGTTGCCGGTCGGCGAAAGCCGCACCGTCACCTGTCGCCGCTCGGATCGGAACAGCGCCGCCGCCTTCGCCGCCGCCGCCTCGCCCGCCGCGCCGCGATCGGCGAAGAGGGCGACACGCTTGATCGCGCCGGGCAGGGTGACGCGGGCGAGGTTCGAGCCGAGGGCGCACCACACCGGGACGCGGAAGAGTTCCATCGCGGAAAGCCCCGTCTCGATCCCTTCGGCCAAGCCGACGAGGCCGACGGCGTGGCCGAGCCGGACGGCACCGAGCCCGACCGGCCCAAGGGCACGCTTCGGCCGATCGATCGGGGCCTTACCCGAGCCGTCCGGCTGCAAGAAAGTCCGTTGGATCGCAACCAGGTCACCGCCGAGCGACGTGACGGCGGCGACCATCGCCGGCCATTCGGTCGGCTCGCGTGGATCAGGGCGAAGACCGGGGTGGAAGCGCAGGCAGTCGGAAAGCTCGACGGCGATCCGCCGCGCCTGGCGCAGGTAGGTCGCCGCGATGGTGCCGCCGATCGGCGACGACGCCTCCCAGAGGGCGCGCGCTTCCGCCTGCTTGCGGGTGGTCTCGGCGTCGCGCGGCTCGGCGCGGGAAAGCGGCGTCGCGCGATCGACCTCGCCGGCCTCGCGCTTCAGTCGCTCGACGGCGTCGGTGAAGGACATGCCTTCGGCCTTCTGCCACCAGTCGAGAATGTCGCCGTGAGCGCCACAGCCGAAGCAGTGAAAGAACCCCTTGGCGTCGTTGACGCTGAAGCTCGGCGTTCTCTCATCGTGGAACGGGCAACACCCGAAGAGGTCGCCGCCGCGACTGCCGACGAGTTTCACGCGGCGCGAGACATGGGGGCTCAATCGGACCCGAGCCTTCAGGTCCGCCAGATCGACGGGAGGCATGGTGATCACCTCTTGGGCCGGCCGGTCGGAGACGAGTAGCGGCGGGTTCGCCGCGTCCACCGGGTCTTGCCGATGACGACTTCGCGACCGTCGAAGGCGACGATCGGGAATTCGTGGCGAACCAACTGCGAGAGTTCGAACGTTCCGATGCCGTCGCGCGCCAAGGTTTCTTCGAGGCGGAGCCAGCGGCGCGCGAGATCATCTTCGTCTCGAATCTCGTGTTTCGTCGCGTCGCGAATTGTGAGCGTCCCGTCGACGTATTTCGCCGATCCAACGAACCTTTCGAGCATGTGTTGCAGGTCCGCCGCCTCTTGCCAGACAGAACCTCTCTTGCCGCGCTGCCCCGGCAGAAATCTGAGGATGCCGTCGAGGGCATAGGCGAGGAAGCAATAGAGGCGGATGCGACCGGTTTCGATTTCCTCTGCGTCCCAGTCGTCCCCCGTCCTGACCTTCGGTTCGCTGAGGGTCGGTGAGACCGGCAACGGAAGGCGGATGACGTTGTCGCCCAGCGTGACGGGCTTTGAGATCGCCGGCCGACCTTCGACGCGGGCGATGGTCGCGAGGGTGTAGAGGCGGAGCGGATCGAAGCCTTGGGCCGCAAGCTGAGTGAGCCCGGCGACGAGCCGTTCCGCAATCTCGGGCAAGTCGCCGTCGGCGAGGGTGGCATCATGGGCTTCGGCGATTGCCCGTCGCCCCTCTTCGGCCTCGGTCGAACCGTCGAGCCCATCCGGCAGGTGGTGGGTGCCGCTGGTCAGGGCAAGTAGAGCGACCCGGACGAGCACGCGGAGCATCGCGTCGGAGCGATGGGGCGAACACGTGGTCATCTCACGCCCCCATTCCAGTCGAACGACGGAGGTTTTCCGCGACCCAAGCGTCGAGGTCGGCGCGTCGATAGGCGACGCGGCGCGGACCCATCTTGACGTAGAGGGGGCCGGCGCCGGGGCGCATCCGCATCTTGTCGAGGCTGGATTTGGAGAGCTTCAAGTAGGACGCCGCTTCCTTCGTCGTCAGCATCGACGGTGCTGCGAGTGGCAGTGCGTTGGCTTCGGTGACCATGTCGAACCTCGCGTTGTCAGGGACTTGCGAGGCTCGACGGTGGGGAGGAACGGCGAATTCGTCTGCCGGAAATTGCCGGAAATCAGTTTCCGGCGGACAAGGAAGATTGGCGATCCACCCATCGATGGAAACGGGCAAACGCCTTGGCTGCATACTCTTGTGCCGTCGACCGAGCGACCGTTTCCCCGAGACGAGCCGCATAGTCGATCAACCAGTCGTTCGCCTCTTCCGGTTTCATCACCCCTCTGTCGGGGTCTTGCATCGCGGATACCAAGTCGTCGACGGCATCCGCCCAGTTCAATTTTGCTGAGCGCCCGCCCCTCGACTTTGGCTTGTCGACGACGGTAGTCGGCGATGGAAGTTCGACGTTCACCCCCAGATGCCTCTTCAGAAATGCTGCGGCTGAACGCACTTCGATGCGAGTATTTCCACCCGACGATGCCGCCTCCCCGAAGCGATCGAGGGGTGTTTCGTCGTTCCATCCCGAGGAATGCGACGATCCGAGATTCGGGTCGAAGACGTTGAAGCCCCCGATGTTGTCGAGGTCGAACGACGAGCCGTTGCTGCGCGCTCTGAGTTGGCGAGCTTGCTGTGACCGGGAAGCGTATTCCGATTGTCCCCAAGTTGTTGCCGGGCCGCCGTCGACGCTGAACCGCACCGCATCCAACGTCACACCCTGAAGGAGGAAATCCCGCAGGTTGCGCTCGGGCATCCCGCAGTCTGGGAAAATCGCCGCGACCAGCGCATCCAAGGGCTCGAATTCCTGCAAGATCGGGTTCGACATGATGTCGTCTCCGCGCGTCGTGGGTCGGGCACCTCGTCGTCGACGCCGCCGATCGGGTGTCACCTCCCGAATCAAACTTCGGGAAGCCCCTTGAGCGTCCGCGACACCTGAGACCGTCAACCGCGCGATCCACAGGAAATTCTCTCCTGCCGACCTCACGCCGCCCTCGGGTCGATCCGTGAGAAATCCCCCGCCGCTTCGGCCTTCGACAGGTCGTGGGCGGTTTGCAGGTTCAGCCAGAAGCGCGGGTCGGTGCCGAAGTAGCGGCCGAGACGGATCGCCGTGTCGGCGCTGACGTCGCGCCGGCCTCGGACAATCTCGGAAATCCGGTTCGGCGGCACCTCGATCGCCGCCGCCAAGGCGCGGGCGGAGAGGCCGAGAGGGGCGAGAAATTCCTCTTGCAGGATCTCGCCGGGATGGGACGTGACGCGCGGCATGGGGTCATCCTCGGTGATAGTCGACGATCTCGACGTCCTCCGGCGCGTCGCCGTCCCAACGGAAGACGATGCGCCATTGGTCGTTGATCCGGATCGACCATCGGCCGCGCCGATCGCCCTTCAGCTTTTCGAGGCGGTTGCCGGGTGGTGCCCGTAAGTCTTCCACCCGAACCGCCGCCTCGACCATGTCGAGCTTGCGCAAGGCCACCGATCGGAATGTCTGCCAGCGCGACGGACACTCGTCGTCGCGGAAGAGGCGTTCGGTCTCGGCGTCGGCGAAGCTCCGGATCATGGCGCAGTATGTGATACGTTATGCATATTGGTCAAGGCGTGCCGAGCCGGAACGGACGTGGGGCGCGACCACAGGGCTCGACGTCGCCGTTCAATGCGGTCAAGCCTTCTGCAATCCGATCCAGGATGTCACCGAGACCGCGAGGTCCGTAGACTTTCGCCTGCACAGGGTCGGGGTCGTCGAAACGGACGAGGCATTCGCGGATCACATCGATCATTGCGGCAACCTCCTCGATCGTCTCCGGCCGAATACTGGCGAGACGAGCGAGTTGCCGGTGGGCGTCGCGGATGTTGCGTTCGATTGCAGCCGAGGCTTGATTCGGACGCCCGTCGCGAGCGACGACACGCAGCCGCTTTTCGACGGCTTTCGCTCGTTCGACCCGATCCTTCGCGTCGAAATGCGCCTGGGCAAGAACGATCGGGCGAGCGCGTTCGAGGTTGGAATCGGGGATCGGGACTTCGAAAGTCGACATGGCTTACCTCATGCGTTCGGAGGGCGAACCGCGCCGGGCGATCGGGCGGCGCGGCAGAGGGATGGATGCACTCGCCACCCGAGGCGCGATCTCTTCGCGCTCGGGTGGGATCGCCGAAGTCGGCGCATCGATCCGTCCGCGCGTTCGACCGTCGAGGGCGTCGGCGAGGGTGCGGCCGATCGCGTCCGAGGCGCGGCGTACCGGATCGATGTCGAGATGGGCATAGCGCGCCGTCGTCTGCGGTTGCGTGTGCCCCAAGAGCTTGCCGACGATCGGCAGGCCGAAGCCGGCGGAGACGCCGAAACTCGCGTGGGTGTGGCGGAGATCGTGGAGACGGACGCCGTCGAGCTTCGCGCGGCGGCAGAGGGTCGCCCACGGCTTCTTCAGATCGGCGCGCGGGGTGGTGGGGTCGGCTCCGGGGATCACGTAGGGGCCGACACGCGGAAGGCTTTCGAGGATCGCCGTCGCCGGCCCGTTGAGGATGATCGCCTTCTTCCCCGTCTTGCTGTCCGGCAAGAAGAGGATGCCGCGTTCGAGGTCGACCCACTCCCACTTCAGCCCGAGGATTTCGCCGCACCGCGCGCCGGTCAGGAGAAGGAGGCGGATCGCGGCGAGCGCGGCCGGATCGATCAGGGTCAACCGGTTCTCAGGTCTCGGCGCGTGCTTCGTCTTCTTCGACGGGTCGGGCTCCCACGGAATGCCGGTCGTCTCCGCCTCGCGCATCGCCGCGCCGAGCCGTTCCAATTCCTCGGTGGAGAGGAAGCGCTCGATCTTCCTCGTCGCGTATTTCGACACGCCGATGCAGGGGTTGACCTTCACCAGCCCGAGGCGGCGGGCATGGCCGAACATCGCCGACAACCAGCCGACCGCATGACTTGCGGTGCCCTTGCCGCCGCGCGCGGTGCGACCGCCTCGTCGCCCCTTCGCATCGGCCGACGCATGCGTCTTGCCCGTCGCCACGTCGACCAAGAGGCGTTCGACGTCCTTCGCCTCCACGCTCGAAATGCGCTTCGTTCCGAGCAGCGGCTTGATGTGGCAGGCGACGAGGCCACGCCCACAGCGCAGCGTCGAGGGCTTCATCAGTCCGCCGCGCCGCGTGGGAAGGCTCGGAGCGGCTGCGAGGTAGAGGTCGCAGAGATCGGCGACGGTCATTTCCCTCCGCGCCGTCGCGAGCTTGTCGGCGGGATCTTCACCGACCGCGACCGCGCCCAAGGTCTCGCGCGCCTTGCGACGGGCCTCGTCGGGCGTCAACGCACCCGACTTGCCGATGGTCATGTAGCGCTGTGGAGCGTTTCGACCCCCGCCTTCGGCTCGGTAGCGGATGATGTACGACTTCGTTCCCGAGGGTTCGACCCTGAGGCCGAAGCCCGGAAGCTCGGTGTCCCAGACGACGAACCGCCGCGCCTCGGCGGTGGCCCGGTCGACGGCTCGCTTCGTGATCTTCAGTCTTCGTTCCATGGAGTCGGTCGCCTGTCTCGGTCAACACCGGGTCAACACCGATTATGGAAACGAAATGAATCACGATGAAAGCCGATGTGCAATATCAAACGACCAACTTTCTGTGTTGATTGGAGTTTTTGAAACGTAATGAAACCCGATGAAACTCATGAAAACATGCTTTATACTTTTCATAACCCTCAGGTCGGCGGTTCGATCCCGCCCCCCGCCACCAAAAATTTCCTTTCAGACCAATGGTATTTCGATCGCTCGGCGGTTTCGTCGGGCGATTTTGCATATCCGATCGTCGTGATGGGTTCGCGAACGGCCCTCCGCAGATGCGAAACGACCGCCGGCTCGGAAGCCGGCGGTCGTGTGTCGCGAGGGGAGACGGCGCTCGGCGGCGGAGTCGAGACGGAGGTCACTCCGCGTTCAGGAACTCGCCGATCTCGCGGTAGACCTGCGCGCATTCCTCCTTCACCAGGGTTTCCATGTTCATGAAGGTGTGCGTCATGTCGGGGAAGTGCAGGTGGCGGGTCTTCACCCCGGCCGCCTTCAGCTTCTCGACATAGGCGAAGTTCTCGTCCCGGAGCGGGCAGAACTCGGCCGAGATCATGAACGTCTCCGGCATCCGCGCGGTGAAGTCGCCGTAGAGCGGCGAGACGGCGCGACGGTTCTCGTTGTTCTGCAGATAGTACTCGTAATACCAGACGACCTTGGCCTTCTGGAGGAGATAGCCGACGGCGTTCTCCTCCATCGAGGGCTGGTCGAGCGTGTAGTCGAGGCCGGGGTAGACCATGACGGCGCGTTTCAGGGCGATGCCGGGATCGAACTGAGCCCGGCTCATGATCGTCGCGACAAGCGCGCCGCCGGCGCTGTCGCCGATCAGCGACATCTCGCGCTTGTAGTTCAGTTTGCGCGCGTCGAGGATCGGCCAGATGCCGCGGACGACGGCGAAGGCGTCGTTGACCGCCGCCGGATAGGGGCATTCCGGCGCCAGCCGATATTCGACGGTGACGACGACGTGCCCGGTCGCCGCCGCGATCTTGCGGCAGATCGGGTCGTAGGCGGTGACGCTGCCGGCGGTGTGGCCGCCGCCGTGGAAGTGGATCAACACCGGCCGCGCCTCGGCCGGCGCGGGGTGGTAGATCCGCACCGGCACCATGTAGGAGGTGGCCGGCACGATGTCGTCCCACACGCCCGGGATCTCCGGCACGTCGGTGACCATTTCACGGGTCACCTTGGCGAGCCATTCGCGGGCGTTGGTGGCGTTGGCCTTGAAGCCGTTGGCGATCAGAATCGGGATCTGGGCGTTGAAGGCGTCGAGATAGGGCCTGAGTTTGGGGCTGACTTCACGCATGGTTCGGTCTCGTTCGTTCGTATGTCAGGCGGTGGGAGAGGTCGGCTTGCGGCCGGTCTCCGGCAGGAAGAAGGAGGCGACGAAGGCGCTCGCCGAGCAGACGAGCACGAGCAGCGCCGCCTTGAAGGGGTCGCCGGTCTTGTCGGCGAGCATGCTGGCGGCGAACATCCAGATCGTCTCCACCACATAGGCGATCGACCAGAACATGCCGAAGACGACGGTGACGCGACCGGGCGTCATGCCGGGCAGTTCCTGCGGCAGGGTGATCATGGCGGTGATCGGCAGGAACATGAAGAAGCCGGCGAGGAAGGCCGCGGCATAGGCGACCATCTGGTTCGAGGTGAAGATCATCAGGGCGATGAAGCCGGTCATGACCAGGCCGGACCAGCGGATCAGCGGCAGACGCAGAGGATACTTCTTGGCCGCGACGATGCCGGCGAAGGTGCCGACCATGCCGGCGGTGATCATCAGCGCCGAGAGGTTCTTGCCGGGAACCGCGAAGCTCGGGATCAGCGGGAACAGCGTGAAGATCGCGATATAGGCGAAGAGGATGCCGGAATAGCAGAAGGGCAGCATCCAATTGAACGGGTCCTTCATGCCGTCGCCGAGGGTGTAGACCTTCACGTCGGCGGTCCCGCCGGACGTCTTGGCGGCGAGGGGGAAGTCCTCGGCGACGAAGAGCCAGACGACCAGGAGCACGAGGCTCGCCGCCGAAATCGCGATGATCACGTTCTGCCAGCTGCCGAGCGAGGAGAGCAACGCGCCGGTGAAGAGCAGGGCGAAGAGATTGCCGGTGTTGAAGGCGATCGAATTGATGCCGTTGACCAGAGGCCGCTCCTCGGGGGTGAAGTAGTTCATCACGATCGGACCGAAATAGACGATCACGAAGGCGCCGCCGAGACCCATGATCAGACGGGAGACGACGTAGAGCGAATAGGCGCCGGCCCAGACGCCGACGACGCCGGCGACGATCAGCGCCGAGGCCAGCGCGAAGGCCATCTTCGGGCGCAGCCGGACCAGGAACCAGGCTGCCATGAGATTGCCGACCACCTTGGCGATGGTGATGGCGTTGGTCGCCCAGGTCGCCGCGGTGACGCCCTGGACGCCGTAATCGGCGGTGATCTTCTTCGACATCATCGACCCGGCCACCCAGGAAAAGGCGAACAGGGCATAGGTCAGAAAGATCACGATCTCGATCAGTGTCTTCTTCTTCATCGACATTCACTCGCGTTGCGAGGGGGCTCGGCCGGATCGGTCGAGGGGGGCCGTCGGCCGACGGCCGGCGGCGACGTTTTCGTGACGCGCCGGCGGAGCCATGAACGGCAGGGCGCGCCGAACGACCCCGGATCTCGCCACGGCGCGAACGACCGCCGTCCGCACATCGCGGATGTGCGGATTTTCCTTCGACGGGCCGGATGTGACGATGAATTCGCGGGATCGTGTCTCGGAAACGAGACGAATTCTCAGTTCAAGTTCAGTATTTCCAATTACTTTGGTCGAGGCCGTTTCCGGCAAGTTTTCTCGTTGTTCGATTCATGACGTTCGTATGTAGCTTTGACATGTTCGATTTGGAGTGGTCATGATGTCGTTCTGTAATTAATACGAATGATGTCTCCCTGCATCGCCTTTCGATGCATGGAGCCATGCAAAAATATCAGACACGCGGGGCCGGGAGCCGGCTCTGCCGACGCGGCATGCGACGTTGGAGGGCATCCGGCGTCGGGCGAGGTCAGCGGCCGGCGGCGACGTCGCCGGTGGCGCGTTCGATCGCTTCGGCGAGGAGATGGGCGAGGCAGCCGTAGCCCCAGTCGTTCATGTGCAGCCCGTCGGGAGTGACGAAGGTGTCGAACGGATAGCGCCAGGTCTCGGCCCAGCCCTTCATCACCTGGAAGCGGTCGAAGACGTCGACGTTGGTCTCGCGGCCGGCGACCGCGACCAGATCCAGCATCGCCTCGTAGTCGGGCCGGGCGAGGACACGCGGCGAATACTGGATGTTCATCAGGATCACGTCGGAGCCGATCTCGTCGAGCAGGCGAACGCCGGCGCGCACGTCGAGGAACAGGCTCCACTTGTCGTGACCGGAGAGAAGCGTGTTGGTGCCGAGTTGCCAGATCACCAGGGTGGGCCGCTCGGCGACGACGTCGCGTTGGAAGCGCAACATCATCTCGCGGCTCTCGTTGCCGTTGACGCCGCGGTTGAGCACGGTGATGGCGCGGCCCGGATAGTGGGCGCGCAGCTCCGCCTCGAGTTTGGCGGGATAGGCGGCGGCGGGGCCGGAAGCGCCGAGGCCGGAGGTCGAAGACGATCCGAGGGCGACGATCTTGATCGGCTCGTCGGCGGCGAGGCGGCGGGAGAGCCGGGCGAGCGGGTGGCGCAGACGCGCCAGGTCGGGCGACGCGAGGCAGGCGACGGCGTCGCCGGCGGGCGTGGCCGCGGCAGCGGGACGGGCGACGGGGCGTTGTTCGGCCGCCGTGGCGGCGTCGGCGCCGAGGGCGGCGATCGCGACGGCGAAGATCGCGGAGCGGATCGACCGCAGCGCGGCAGGGAAACGGAAATGCGCTTCTCTCATGTCGCTTTCGCCTCCGGCGGGGCGTCTCAGGGGATGGGGATCTGGCGTCCCCTCGGACTTCGATCACGCGTCGAACGCCGGATGGCGTCGGGGCGAGGCTCCTTCACGGGCTGCGGCGTTCCTGCGGTCGGCGCTTGGCGAAGAGCGCGGTGGCCAGCGATCGGGCGAGGTGTTGCGCCATGCAGACGTCGGCTTCGGCATTGGCGGCGACGGCGTCGTCCGGGGTGAAGCGGTCGCGGCGCAGGCGGTCGAGGGTCTCGCCGACCTCCCAGCGCCGGATGCGCAGCAGCCCGTCGGCGCGCGCGGCGGCGTCGAGGGCGTCGCGCATGGCCATGAACTTTGGATCGGCGCGCAGGGTCGGCGAGTAGTGCAGACCGATCAGCACCACGTCGACCTTGTGGTCGGCGAGCCAGCGGGCGGTGTCGCGCACCGTCGCCACCACCTCGGCCGGGTCGATCCCGGCGAGGGCGTCGGCCGTGCCGACCTGCCAGAAGACGACGTCGGGTTCGTGGCGGGCGACTTCGAGGCGGATGCGGTCGGCGGCGTCACGGGCGAGCTCGCCGGAGACGCCACGCTGGACCATCACCACGTCGAGGCCCTTGAAGGTCTTCTCCAGCACCTGCTCGACCAGACCGTAATAGTCGCCGCGGCGCGCGTCGCCGCCGCCGACCATCGAGTTGCCGATCGCCAGCACGACGATGCGGCGGCGTTCGGTGAGCGCGGCGGTGAGATGGGGCAGGGCGGGCGGCGTCTCGCCGGCGGTCGCGCCGCCGCAGTCGGCCGAAATGGCGGGAACCGCGCCGTCGTCCCCCGGCGCGGCCGAGGCGGCGGTGGTCGCGAGGCAGGCGAGGCCGAAGAGCAGGGCTCGGACGACCGTCTTCATCGAACCCTTTCCCACCATTCGGCGATGCGGGCGGCGGCGTACATCGTCGACAATCCGGCGACGACCATCGTCGTATCCCATACGAAACCGCCTTGAAAGGCAAATTGCAGGATCTGGCAGGCGAGGTCGAGGACCGAGCCGATGCAGAAGACGAGCAGCGAGTTGCGGCCGACGAGGGCGAGAGCGGCGGACACCTTCGGGACCCATCGGTCGATCGGGGCGAACAGCGGACCGAAGAGCGCGGCGGTGAGCAGGAAGTGGACGAGCCGGGTCGGGGTCAGGAAGGCCTTGTCGTCGACGAAGAGGAGATGCGGCGAGGGCGCGACCGTCGGGTCGATCGACCAGCCCATCCGCCAAGCGACGGCTGCGGCGACCACGATCGGCAACGCGATCCAGCGGATCACCGGCAAGCGGCGACGCACGGCGGTGGCGGGGCCGTCCTTGCGGCCCATGGTGAAGCCGAGCACATAGATGAACTGCCAGCAGAGCGGATCGAAGTACCATTCGCCTTCGGTCGGCCAGGTCGAGAAGGTCGTCTGGGTGACGAGCGCGAAGAGCCAGACCGCGGCGGAGATCGGCAGCAACAGCGCCGGCGCATGGCGATGCAGGACGGCGATCAGCGGCGCCAGGAAGAGCAGCAGCACGTAGAGCGGCAGGATGTCGAAATAGCCGAGCTGATGGGTCAGCACGACGAGGCCGACGTGGGTCTCGACCGGCGCGTTGAAGACGGCCGCGGCATTGTACCACTCGAGATAGAGCGGATTGTCGAAGACGCGGGACGCGGTCGCCAACATGGCGATGGCGATCATGACGATGACCATCTGCGCGGCGTAGAGCTTGCCGGCGCGCAGATAGAGCCGCACCATGAGGTGATGGGCGGGACGGGGGTCGTCGCGGGCGCCGACCATGAAGCGCAGCGACCAGCCGGCGAGGAAGACGAAGAGCTCCGCCGCGTCGGAATGGCCGAAGTTGCGTTGCGTGAACAGACCCCAGAAATTTCCGGGGATGTGGTCGACGAAGATCTCGACGAGCGCGAAACCGCGCCAGAAGTCGACGGCGTTGGGAGGTCGGCTCATCGGGGGTCCGAAGCGGAGGGGGCGAACGCGTCCCATCTCACTCGGCGCGCCGCGCCGCGCAATGAGGGGGACGATCAAAAATGCGTGGTGCGCGTATTCTGCAACGCCGGCGGCGTCAGATCGTCCAGAACAGGCTCGCCCAGTTCACGGTCGCGAGGCCGACGACGCCGATCATCGCGGCCGAAGCGGCGAGACGGCGCGCGCCGCGACCCGCATGACCGGCGACGACGGCGACGGCGAGGCGGGCCGACCAGAGCGCCGCGCCGGCGAGGGCGAGCGCGCGGGGCACGTCGATCCAGTCGAGATCGAAGCCGTCGGCGCGCAGCAGCGAGGCCGTCGTCATCGACAGGCCGAGGACGACGCCGATCGCCGCGACCGGGATCAGCGCCTGGACGAAGTGGTGGAAGCGGGCGGTCGACCAGGGGCCGACGAGCCGGACGGCGAGGGCGACGCCGCCGCCGAGGAGGGTCGCTGCGACGAACGTCTCCAGGGCGAGATAGGCGAGGAGCGCCGCGCCGTCGAGGGCGGTCATCACGTCGTTCTTCTCGGGATAGTTGGTCAGGATCCACCAGGGCAGATCGAGATCGAGCAGGCGCTCGCCGCCGAGGGCGACGAGCGTCTCGGCGAAGGCCTGTTTCAGGGCGACGTAGGCCCCGCTGCCGGTCCAGCGGAAGGCGCCGGCGGCGACGCCGAACAGGCCGACGAGGATCAGCGCGCTCTCCCAAGGGTTGGCCCGACGGCCGGCGACGCGGACGATCTCGTCGTTCGGCGAACGACGCGCGAGGGTGACGGCGTCGCGGAAGCCGGCGCAGCGGCCGCACATGTGGCAGGGGGAATTGCCCTCGAGTGTGCGCAGCGGCACCAGCGGCGCGCAGTCGACGGTCGCACGCCCGCCGTCGGTCGGTTTCCTCCAGGCGTCCCAGGCGGAGCGATCGACCCGGAAGTGGACGGGGGCGAGTTTGGAGACGAGGCCGAAGACGCCGTTGACCGGGCAGAGGTAGCGGCACCAGACCCGTTTGTCGCGACCATAGAAGAAGGCGACCGTCATGGCGGCCAGGGTCGAGCCGCCGAGGATCACCAGGACGGCGGCCGGGTACTGGTAGACCGAGATCATCTGGCCGTAGACGGTGGTGCCGAGGAAGCCGACGAAGGGCCAGCCCTTCCAGGTCAGCCAGCGCGGCAGGGCGCGGCCGAGCGAGTGGTGGGCGACGCGTTCGGAGAGCGCGCCCTCGGGACAGAGCACGCCGCACCACAGCCGGCCGAACAGGATCATCGAGATCAGCACGCCCGGCCACCAGATCCCCCAGAAGACGAACTGGGCGAAGACGGTGAGATGGTTCCAGACATGATCGAGCCGGCCGGGCAGGGGCAGGAGCGTCGGCACGACGATCAACACCGCGTAGACGAGCACCACCGCCCATTGGAGGCCGAGGATCAGCCGGCGCGAGCGCGCCATGCGCTCGCCGAGGGCGGCGAGCGCGCGGTCGATCTTCGACCCGATCGTCGCCGCCGGCGGGGCGGCGTCCGGGCTCATGCGGTCGCGGCGGTCTTCGGTCGCGAGGGGCGCGCAAGAAGCCATGTGACGATCCCCCAGTAGGAGACGAAGACGAGGAGTTCGGTCAGGTTCGGCCGGGCCCGGTAGCCGGTCAGGCTCGAGACGAAGCCGCCGAAGGCGCCGCCGTCGGCGAGGAGGGCGGAGGTGTCCCAGAGACCGCGGGAGAGCTTCGGCAGGAGATCGAGGTCGATCAGGCCGTCGACGCCACTCATCAGCAGGGCGCAGGCGAGGAGCAGCAGCATCGCCTCGGTGACGCGGAAGAACAGCCGCCAGGACAGGCGCTTCGCGCCGATCTGCAGCGCCGCGTAGGTGGCGAGGGCGGCGAGGAGGCCGATCGCCGCCGATCCGGCCGCGGCGAGACGATCGCCGCCGCCGGACACCAGCGTGCCGTAGAGAAAGACGACGGTCTCGGAGCCTTCACGGGCGATGGCGATGGCGGCGAGGGCGAAGACGCCCCACCAGCGCTCGCCGGAGACGGCGTCGCCGAGCGCGCCTTCGAGCTCGTTCTTCAAGGTGCGGCCGTGGCGGCGCATCCAGACGACCATCTGCAGGATCAGCGCCGCGGCGGCGAGCACCATGGCGGTCTGGAAGCCCTGCAGGGCGGCGTCGGAGAGGGTCGAGGCGAAGGCGACGAGCGCCCAGCCGAGCAGGCCCGCGGCGGCCAGACCCGCGCCGACGCCCGACCACAGGAAGGCGCGGGCGCGGCGGGCCTCGGGCGCGTTGACGGAAAGCCAGGCGGCGAGGATGCCGACGACCAGCAGCGCCTCGACGCTCTCGCGCCAGACCACGAAGATCACGTTGCCGACCATCGGCCTCGCCCTTTCGTCACTCGGCGATCAGCACCGCGGGCGGCGCATCGGGGTGGAAATCGTCGAAGAAGGAATATTCGCCGGGGTCGAGCCCCTTGATCACCATCGAGGTGGTGACGCCGGGGGCGATCACCTTCTCCTTGCGCAGCGGCAGGCTCTCGAATTCGGCCGGGGTCTTGCCGGCGTTGACGAGCTCCAGCTCGATGCGGGTGTCGGCGGGCACGACGAGGCGCGACGGCGTCATCTTGCCGTCCTCGAAGACGATCCGGAACACCGGATCGTCGGCGCGGGCGAACCCGGGAAGTCCCGAGATCGCCACGGCGAGGACGAGGCCGGCGGCGAGGAGGCGCATCGCGCGCCCGAGCGCCGCCCGGGACGCGCGATCAGTAGCCACCCTTCTTGCCCGTGCCGGCGAAGACGAAGTCGTACTTCAGCTCGAAGGGCTCGAACCACGGACCGACGCCGGTCTCCTTGTCGACGTGACGGCCGAAATGGGCGTGCATGTTGGCCGCGGGCGAGGCGATCTTCAGCGTCAGCTCGTATTTGCCGGGGCCGGCGAGCTTGACGTTGTCGCCGTAGTGCGGGCCGTCGTTGGCGACCATCGGCATGAACGGGCCCTTGGCGACCACCTTGCCGTCCTTGGTCAGGGCGAATTCGACGACCAGATAGGGAACCCAGTCGCCCTTGGCGAAGCCGTTCTTGTTGTCCTTGGTCGCCTTGATGTCGGCCTCCAGATGGACGTCGCTGTCGGTGGCGGCGCGCATCATGCCGGCCGGCTCCATCTCGATCGGCTGGAGGTAGACCGCGGCGACCTCGAGGCCGGCCTTGGTCTGCGGCTTGCCGATCGGATATTCCTTGGCAGCGGCGGCGAGCGTCGCGCCGAGGAGGCCGGCGAGCGCGAGGACGGAGAGCTTGGACGACGACGAGACGGACATGACGAGCCCCTAGTTGCGAGTGATTGTCATATTCATATGCATCTGAGTGGCGACGTCAATCGGGAAATTCCAGATGTCGTCGCGGCATCGGCGAAACAGCGACGCATCTGCGACACGGGAGCATGCGAAGGGGAGGGTCCATCGCCGAGGAGGCCGACCATGACCGAGATCCATTCCGCCGCCGCGTCCGGCTTTTCCGCCGCCGCCGCCACCTACGCCGCCGGCCGGCCGGACTATCCGGCGGCGCTCGACGGCTGGCTCGTCGAGACGCTCGGGCTTTCGCCCGGCAAGGTCGCGGTCGATCTCGGCGCGGGCACCGGCAAGTTCACGCCGCGGCTTCTTTCGACCGGCGCGAGGGTGATCGCGGTCGAACCGGTCGCGGCGATGCGGGCCGAACTCGCGGCGCGCTTCGCCGAGGTCGAGGCGCTGGAGGGGACGGCGCAGGCGATGCCGCTTCCCGACGGATCCGTCGACGCGGTCGTCTGCGCGCAGGCGTTCCACTGGTTCGCGTCGGCCGAAGCGCTCGCCGAGATCCGGCGGGCGCTGAAGCCGGGCGGAGCGCTCGGCCTCGTATGGAACGAGCGCGACGAGCGGACGGCCTGGGTGGCGGCGCTCACCCGGCTGATGACCCCTCACGAAGGCGACGCGCCGCGGTTTCACTCCGGCGCGTGGCGGGAGGTGTTTCCGGCGGAAGGGTTCTCGGCGCTGGAGGAGACGCGGATGAGGCACGGCCATACCGGTCCTGCGGAGCGGGTGATCGTCGATCGGCTGCTGTCGGTGAGTTTCATCGCGGCGTTGCCGGAGGCGGACCGAGGGGCATTCGCAACGCAGGTGCGGGCGCTGATCGCGGCGACGCCGGAGCTCGCCGGCGGCAAGACGGCGACCTTCCCCTACGAGACCGTCGCCTACGTCTGCCGCAGGACCGGCTGAGCGTGGATTTCGATTGATCTCGCGGATCGCATCTGATCCCATGATCGTCGGCGTCGATCAAATTCGATGCTGGACGACGGGGACGACGATGAACCTGCGCGATCTGCAATACATCCTGGCGGTCGCCGATCTCGGCCATTTCGGCCGGGCGGCGGAGGCCTGCCACGTGTCGCAGCCGACGCTGTCGGGTCAGATCCTCAAGCTCGAGGACGAGCTCGGGGTCAGGATCTTCGAGCGGGTCGGTCGGTCGATCCGTCCGACGCCGGTCGGCGAGCAGATTCTCGGCCATGCGCGGCGCGCCGTCTCGGCGGCGGACGACATCTCGGCGCTGGCGCGCGCGAGCCGCGATCCGCTCGCCGGCCCCTTGCGGCTCGGCGTCATTCCGACGCTGGCGCCCTACCTGATGCCCTTCGTGCTGCCGATCGCGGCTGAGGCGCTGCCGGCGGCGCCCTTGATGCTCTACGAGGATCTGACCGCCAATCTGCTGGCGGCGCTGACCGAGGGGCGGCTCGAGGCGGCGATCATCGCCTCCGATCCCGGCGACCCGCGGCTGACCCAGCATCTCCTCTTCGACGAACCGTTCTGGGTGGTGCTGCCGCCCGGCCATCCGCTCGCGGCGAAGGCGGTGATCGAGGCCGACGATCTCGATCCGAAGGCGCTGCTGTTGCTCGCCGACGGTCACTGCCTGCGCGATCAGGCGCTGGAGTTCTGCGGCCATCCGGAGCGCGGCGAGACGGCGGGGGCGGACATCCGCGCGACCTCGCTGGAGACGCTCTTACATCTGACCGCCGCCAACTACGGCATCACCCTTGTGCCGCGGCTGGCGGTGGGCAACGACATCGGCCTCGTCGGCAAACTCGAGACGCGGCCGCTCGAAGGCGACCACCATTTCCGCCGCGTCCGGCTGATCCACCGGGTCAACACGCCGCGCCAACAGGCGCTGGCGCTCTTGGCCGAGATGATCCGCAAGGGCGTGCCGGAGGGGGTGGAGCGGCTCCAAGGGTGAGGAGATGTCCTCGGCGGTCAGGCGAAGATCGCCGGCGACATCCCGCGCAGCGAATTGCCGAGGAACCACCTCGCGCCGTCGAGATCTGCGATCCTCAGATCCGCCTCGACCGCTCGTCCGGTCTCGATCAGCTCGCGTCGGAGCACGCCGGGCAGCAGGCCGTGACGCGCCGCCGGGGTGAGGAGGACGCCGTCCCTCTCCACGAAGAGGTTGGCGCGGGTCGTTTCGGTCAGAAAGCCGTCGCGATTGACGAAGACGAGGTCGTCGAGGCCGCGCGCCTCGGCCTCGGCGCTCGCCGCGTCCCAGCGGGCGCGTTTCGTCGTCTTGTGACGGAGAAAGGGATCGCCGGCGTCGACGGGCGCGCGGGCGAGGCCGACGCGGAGCGGTCGATCGGGCAGGGGCGCGAGCGGCGGGGCGGCGAGCGTCGTGCGGCCGTCGCGGGAAAGCTCGATGCGGACGCGGCGGGGGGCGTCAGCGCCGAGGATCAGCGCGTCGAGGTCGGTCCGCAGACGGGTGAGATCGAGCGGGAAGCCGAGGGCGGCGGCCGAGGCGGCGAGCCTGTCGAGATGGCGGGGAAGGCGGACGAAGCCTTCCTCCGGCGACCAACGCAGGGTCTCGATCAGGCCCCAGTCCTCGGCGAGATCGGTGAGGACGCGCGCCTTCAGCTTCGCCTCGGCCCATTCGTTCGCGCCGACGCTGTCGGCGACGATGCCGCCGCCGACGCCCCAGGCGGACGAGCCGTCGGAAAACAGCGTCGCGGTGCGGATGGCGACGTTCAGATCGATCCCGCCGTCGGGACCGAAGACGCCGATCGCGCCGGTGTAGACATCGCGCGGGCGGGCTTCCAGGTTCCGGATGATCGACATCGCCATCAGCTTCGGCGCGCCGGTGATCGAGCCGCAGGGGAAGATCGCGCGGACGAGGTCGGC
Organism: Hyphomicrobiales bacterium; assembly: GCA_021286855.1. GTDB lineage: Bacteria > Pseudomonadota > Alphaproteobacteria > Rhizobiales > Ancalomicrobiaceae > Pinisolibacter. The sequence goes on from JAJTBO010000020.1 coordinate 38,535, forward strand.
GGTGGTGGTTCCGGGCGCGAGGCGCGCGGTGACCGTCGAGGTCAGGGTGTGCAGGGTCGGGTAGGTCTCGACGCGGAAGAGCTCGGGCACCTCGACCGAGCCGAGGGCGGCGACGCGGGCGAGATCATTCCTCATCAGATCGACGATCATCAGGTTCTCGGCGCGTTGCTTCTCGTCGGCGAGAAGGGCGGCGCGGGCGGCTTCGTCGGCTTCGGGCGTCGCCCCGCGCGCCGTCGTGCCCTTCATCGGGCGGGTGACGGCGAGGTCGCCCTCGACCCGCAGGAACAGCTCCGGCGAGACGGAGAGGATCGTCGCGTCGGAGAGCGCGATCAGGCCGCCGTGGGCGACCGGTTGGCCGGCGCGCAGCGCGGCGAAGAGGGCGAGCGGATCGCCGTCGAAGCGGACGTCGATCGGGACGGTCAGATTGACCTGATAGACGTCGCCGGCGGCGATCCGGTCGAGGATGCGGTCGACCTTTTCCGCGTGAACCGCGCCGTCGTGGGCAAATGCGAAATCGGCGAGCGGCGGCGGTGGATCGCGCCGGGCGAGGGCTTCGTCGAGGACGCGGCCGGGGAGTTCGAGCGGGGCCTCGAACAGGCCGAACCAGAGCAGCGGCAGACGGCGGCCTTGGGGGAGAAGCGGCGTCAGGCGCGGCTCGAAGAGGTAGCCGAGTTCATAGGCGAGGAAGCCGGCGGCGTGGAGGCCGCGGGCGCGGGCGGCGTCGAGGGCGACGAGCGCCGGTTCGACCTCGTCCGGCCGGTCGGCGCGGATCTCGGCGACGGGGTCGGCGAAGAGCCGAGCCGGGCGGCCGGGGGCGAGGCGGTCCTCGAGGAGGACGAAGGGCCGGGCGAGGTCGGCGAAGGGATCGAGCGGCGCGGGCATGAGCGGCCTCACGCCTCGACGGCGTCGAGGCCGGCGCGGTCCATGGCGGCGGCGTCGCGGAGGAGGTCGCGGGCCGGGCCATGGCCGACGATGCGGCCGTCCTGGAACAGCACGGCGTCATGGGCGAAGCGATGCGCCAGGACGACGTCGTGGGTGGTGAAGACCAGCGTCGCGCCGGCGGCTTCCAGCGCCTCGAGCGTGGCGAGCAGACGGCGGGCGGAGCGGGCGTCGAGGCCGGCGGTCGGCTCGTCGAGGAGCAGGATCTCCGGCCGCATGGCGACTGCGCCGGCGATCGCCGCGCGCTTCTTCTGGCCGAAGGAGAGCATGTGGGTCGGGCGATCGGCGAGATCGGCGATGTCGAGGGCTTCGAGCGCCTCGCGCACCCGCGCCTCGGCTTCGTCGCGGGCGAGGCCGAGGTTGAGCGGGCCGAAGGAGACGTCTTCGAAGACGGTCGGGGCGAAGAGTTGGTCGTCGGCGTCCTGCAGGACGAGGCCGACGCGGCGACGCCAGGCGACGAGACCGGCGCGGTCCCAGGCGACGGGCGCGCCGTCGAGGAGGATGCGGCCGGCGCTCGGGCGCAGGGTGCCGTTGAGATGCAGCAGCAGCGTCGTCTTGCCGGCGCCGTTCGGGCCGAGCACGGCGAGACGGCGGCCGCGGGCGACGGCGAGATCGACGTGGTCGAGGGCCGGCACGCCGCCGGGATAGACGTAGGTCAGCCCTTCGGCGACGAGCAGGCTCATGGGACGAGGCATCCGAACAGGGCGAGGGCGACGAGAAGGGCGAGGATCGCGGCGAGACGGCGGATCGAGACCGGCGGCTCGGGGCGGAGCACGGCGAGCGACGCGCCGGTCCAGCCGCGGGCGGCGAGGCCCTGTTCCAGGCGATGGGCGCGATCGAGGGTGCGCGGCAGCAGGTTGGCCGCCAGCATGCCGGTCGAGCGGATGCGGCGCTTCCAGTCGACATGGCCGAGGCGGGCGGCCTGGGCGGCGTTCATCGACTGGGCGGTGTCGCCGGCGACGAGCAGGAAGCGATGGGTGAGGAGCGCGATCTCGACGATCTCGGCCGGCACGCCGACGCGCCGCAGCGCCGCGACGAGATCGGTCGCCGGGGTGGTCAGCGTCAGCGTGAGGAGGCCGGCGATCGCCGCGGTCGCGCGCAGGGTCAGCGCGCTCGCCGCGGCGAGGCCGCCGGGCGCCAGCGCGACGCCGTGATCGCCGACGGTGACGATGAGTGTCGCCGCCCCGGTCAGCACGAAGCCGAGCGGCGCGGCGAGGATCTTCGCCCAGGTGGCGAGCGGCACGCCCGCGCCCCGCGTCACCACGAGGGTGGCGACGACGAGGATCGCCGGCGCGGCCGGCCAGGGCGGCAGGGCGAGAGCGAGGGCGAGAAGGCCGAGCCCGAGCAGGGCCTTCTCGACGAGAGGACGGCCGCGCCACCGGTTGGTGGCGGCGATCCTATCGATCGGCGTCATCGCGACGGCGGCTCCCGTGACGACGGCCGATGACATAGCCGAGGACGCCGGCGCCGATCGCCGCCTCGAGGGCGAAGATCGTCGCCTCGATCTCCTTCGACGGCGGCTCCCAGAAGGGATGGGTCCAACGGACATAGCCGGGGTGCGAGTCCTCGATCGCCTTGGAGCCGGCGTCGTCGGTGCCGAGGAACTGGCCGTCGATCTTCAACGCCATCGGAGCCGCGACGATCGCGGCGGCGAGCACGAGGAGGAGGATCGAGGCGCGGGGGGAGAGCGACGAGGTCATGTCAGCGCACTCCCGCCACGTGGCCGTCGACGGCGCTCGGAAGGCGGCCGACGAGCGCGTTCATCACCACGATCACCACGAAGCCTTCGGCGATCGCCAGCGGCACCTGGGTGACGGCGAAGATGCCGGCGAACTTCAGGAAAGCGCCGAGATAGCCGGACGTCGGGTCGGGGAATGCCAGCGCCAGTTCGAAGGAGGTGACGACATAGGTCGAGAGATCGGCGAGCGCCGCGCCGAGAAAGACGGCGACGGTCGCCGGCAGACGAAGCGCGCTCGCTCCCTTCCATGCGGCCCAGCCGACCCAGGGGCCGACGATCGCCATCGAGAAGACGTTGGCGCCCAGCGTGGTCAGGCCGCCGTGGGCGAGCAGAAGCGCCTGAAAGACGAGGACGATCGTGCCGAGCAGCGCCATCACCGAAGGGCCGAAGGCGATGGCGCCCAGACCGGTGCCGGTCGGGTGCGAGCAGGAGCCGGTCACCGAGGGCAGCTTCAGCGCCGAGAGGACGAAGGTGAAGGCGCCGGCGGCGGCGAGCGTCAGCCGCGCCTCGGGGCGGTCGCGCAGGATGCGGCGCAGCGACATCGCGCCGGCGACGACGAAGGGCGTCGAGACGAGCCACCACGCGGCGGCGTGGGACGCGGGAAGGAAGCCTTCCATGATGTGCATGTCATTCCACCTCTGCTTCCGAGCACGCCGCTCGATTTCTCGCCGGCCTTCTCTTCCGAGAAGACCGAGATCTCGCCTGCCGGGACACCCCGCCCGAGGGACGCGAACGACGTTTCTGCGGACGGCAGGTCTCCCGGCTCGCGGATCACGCGGGTCTCGGTCGAGCCTTCCCGATCTCGCGTCCCCGGGTGGCCTCGGGGGAGATCAGTGGCCGGTCGCGTCTCCCGCGACCCGATGAACCGAGCCCTTTCCGCATACGGTCGCGGGGGCGGCCACGGCGCCGGGATCGAGCGATCCCTTCCCGTGTTCCCTCTTCGGCCGAATCGACCCGAGGGTCGAAGCGGCACCGTCCTGGCCTCACCGTAAGCACGGCGACCGCCACGGCGCAAGGCCGGGCCGACACGCGACCTCGAGAGCGCCGGCGGATTGACGGGAACTTCCGAAATTCCGCATTGTTCAGGCTCGATCGAAGCGTTTCGCGGACGATGGATGTGATTTGGGGCCGGGGTATGGCTTCGAGCCGGCGAAACGCCGACCGACTTGCCGGAAGACAAGGACGGCGACCCGCCGTCATGGCTTCGTCGAGCCTTCGCCTCGCTCCTCGAGACCGCACGACGCACCCGCCACGAACCGAAAGACGACTTCCCATGACGACGTTCCGCACCATCGCCTTCGCCTGCGGTCTCACTCTCCTCGGCGGCGCGGCGTTCGGCCACGACGTGAAGTTCGACACGATCAAGGTGAGCCATCCCTGGACGCGGGCGACGCCGAAGGCGGCGCCGGTCGGCGCGGGTTACATGACGGTCGTCAACACCGGCGAAGCGCCGGACCGGCTGATCGGCGCGTCGAGCGACAGCTCCGAGAAGGTCGAGATCCACGACATGTCGATGGATGGCGGCATCATGCGGATGCGGGAAGTCGAGGGCGGCCTGCCGCTGAAGGCGAACGGACGGATCGAGCTGAAGCCCGGCGGTCACCATCTGATGTTCATCGGTCTCAAGACGCCGTTCGAACCGGGCAAGACCGTCAAGGTGACGCTGCAGTTCGAGAAGGCCGGCAAGCTCGACGTCGACTTCCTGGTCCAGGGCGCGGCGGCGCCGGCGATGGACCATTCGACCATGCCGCACATGGATCATTCCGGCATGAAGCCGATGGGCCAGTGAGCCCGACGGGCGATCGATCGAAAACGAAAGAGGGCGGCCACGGAGCCGCCCTCTTTCGTTTCCTCGACGTTGCTCCGCCTCAGCGCGGCGTCGTCAGGATCGGTCGGTAGACGACGACGAAGCCGGCGAAGGCGACGAGCCAGCCGACCGCGGCGAGATGCAGGAACAGGAATTCCGCCGCGCCGAAGCCCATGGCGATGCGGGCGAGGGCGGCGAGAAGGCCGCCGGCGTAGAGGGCGGCGATCGCGCGCGTCGCATGGAGCGGCCGGCCGGTGTGGCCGAGGCTCGCCCGCGTCATCACGGCGAGGGTCATCAGGCCGATCGCGCCGATCGTCCAGGCGTGCAGCGCCGCCGAGGGCAGGATCGGCGCGCCGAAGAGGCTCGCGGCGAGGAGGACGAAGCCGAGGCCGACGAAGAGATAGGCGAGATGCAGGACGAGAACGAGCTTCTCGCCCCAGCAGCGCCAGCCGGACCAGCGGGCGAGGCGGGCGAGATGGGCGAGGCCGACGGCGAGGAGCGCGGTCGCGGTGATCGGGCCTTCCGGCAGGACGACCCACAGGGCGAAGACCAGCGCGGTGGCGACGGCGACGATCCGGTCGAAACGGGCGAAGGGGGTCGGCATCCGGCCGGGGCCACGATTGCGCAGCCAGTTGATGGTGAAGCTCGGCACGATGCGGCCGCCGATGATGACGATCAGCATCACCGTCGCGGCGATGCCGAGGCGCTGGCCGTGCGGCGCGGTCCCGGTGAGGTACGCCTCGACGTGGAAGACGAGATTGCCGAGGGCCAGGGTCGCGATCGTCGCGACGACCTTCAGATTGCGCCAGTTCTTGCCCGCCCAGACCTCGCGTCCGGCGACGAAGAGGAGGGCGAAGAGAAAGACGAGGTCGAGGCCGGCCGCCGGGATCGGGCCGAGGTGAGCCGAAAAAGTGACGGCCGCCCGCCCGATCGCCCAGGCCAGGACCAGGGCGAGGAGCGGACGGCCGATCACAGGGAGACGTCCCGTCCAATTGGGGATCGCGGTCAGGAGGAACCCCGCGATCGCGGCCGGGCCGTAGCCGTAGAGCAGTTCATGGACATGCCAGTCGATCGGCGAGAAGGCCGTCGGCAGCGTCAGTCGGCCCTCGAAGAAGGGCAACCACAACACGATGGCGATCGCCGCCCAGGCGGCGGCGAACAGGAAGAAGGGACGAAATCCGCCGGCCAAGAGGGCCGGGCCGCGGTGGGCGCGAAGTCCTTCGGCGGTTCTCGCCACGTCAAATCTCCATCGAAAGATCAACTTCGCCGCCGTCATGACACGGTCGCGCGGCGGAGCCCTTGATTCAGGGCAAGAGAAGAGGCTCAGATGTGCGCGAATGTCGGGCAGGCCGCCCGACGCCCGCGCAGCCTAACCGAAGGGTCGCGATGTCCTCCGCCTCCGATGCTCCCGCCGCCGTGCCGATCGGCGTCGTCACCGCTTCCGACCGCGCCACCCGCGGCGTCTACGAGGATCTCTCCGGCCCGGCGATCGAGGCCTATCTCGACGAGGTTCTGGCGACGCCGTTCCGCATCGTCAAACGGCTGGTCGAGGACGACCAGGCGGCGATCGAGGCGGCGCTGATCGAACTGTGCGACGTCGAAGGCTGTTCGCTCGTCGTCACCACCGGCGGCACCGGACCGGCGCCGCGCGACGTGACGCCCGAAGCGCTCTTCGCGGTCTGCGATCGCATGATGCCGGGTTTCGGCGAGGCGATGCGGGCGAAGAGCCTGACGATCGTGCCGACGGCGATCCTGTCGCGGCAGGAGGCGGGGCTCAGGGGCTCGTCGCTGATCATCAACCTGCCGGGCAAGCCGTCGTCGATCCGCGACTGTCTCGACGCGGTGATGCCGGCGACGCCCTACTGCCTCGATCTGGCCGGCGGCTACCGGCTCGACACCAAGCCGGAGCGCATGGTCGCCTTCCGGCCGAAGGCGAAGTGAGATGAGCGACGAACCGATCCTGGCGGCGCTCGTCTACGCCACCGGCGAAGGGGCGACGGTCGGCTTCCTGGCGGATGCGGCGCAGGCCGCGGGCCTCCGCGTCGCCGGCATGATCCAGCACGACGATCGCCGGCCCGACCGGCGGCGCTGCGACATGACGCTGGTCGATCTGGCGAGCGGGCGGCGCATCGCCCTTTCCGAAGATCGCGGCAAGGACACCCGCGGCTGCCGGATGAGCTACGCTGCGCTCGAGGAGGCGGCGGGGCTGGCGCTCGCGGCGCTGGAGAGCGCCGAGCTTCCCGACCTGCTGATCCTGTCGAAGTTCGGCAAGCGCGAGATCGAGGGACACGGCTTCCGGCAGGTGGTGGAGCGGGCGGTCGAACTCGGCGTGCCGCTGCTGGTCGGGGTGACGAGCGACCACGTCGAGGGCTTCCGCGACTTCGGCGGTGGTTACGAGCGGGTGTTCGAGACGCCGGCCGAAGTCGAGGCGATGATCGCGGATCTGGCGACGGCCAAGCGCCGCGCCGTGGCCTGAAGAGCCGCTCGAAGCGGCGTCGGATTCCCGAATCTCCGGAATCGCTTGGCGCGGACGGCGGAAGTCGTCCGCGAGCGACTTCACGTATCGAATCGGTGACTCGCGTGACGTAACCGCGTGTTCAGACGGCGTCGAACGGGCCGATCCGTTCGAGCCCGCCGCGCTCGATCGCTTCGGCCATTTCCGCGACGCTGCGGCCGGCGATGCGTCGCTCGGGCGCGATCTCGGCGAGGGGGACGAGCACGAAGGCGCGCTCGCCGAGGTAGGGATGCGGCAGGGTCAGGCCGGGTTCGTCCACCGTCAGGCCGTCGACGTCGAGGAGGTCGAGGTCGATGGCGCGCGGGCCCCACTTCTCGAGCCGGATGCGGCCGAGCGCGGTCTCCGTCTCGAGGCAGAGATCGAGCAGGGCGCGGGGCGCGAGCTCGGTCTCGACGCGGACGCAGGCGTTGAGGAAGGCCGGTTGATCGGTCACCCCCCAGGGCGGCGTCCGCCACAGCGACGATTTCGCGACGATGCGGCAGCCGCCGGCCTCGAGCCGGAGAAGCGCGGCGCGGAAGGTCGTGGCGACGTCGCCGAGATTGCCGCCGAGGCCGATCAGCGCGTCAGCCATCGCGCTTGCGCTCGATCTCGATGGCGACGCCGTCGAGGATGGTCGGGATCGGCGCGGCCGGCTTCTCGACGCGGACGACGACGGTGTGGATCTGGACGTAGGTCGCCAGGATCTTCTGGGCGATCACTTCGGCCAGCGCCTCGATCAGCGAGAAACGCCGCTCGGTGGCGGTGTCGACGACGATCTTCGCGAGGCGGTCGTAGGAGACGGTCTTCTTCCAGTCGTCGCTCGTCGCGGCCGGACGCAGGTCGAGCCGACAGTCGAGCGACACGTAGAAGCGCTGGCCGAGCTTCTCCTCCTCCGGATGGAGGCCGTGATAGGCGTAGGTGGCGATGCGGGTCAGCAGGATGCGGTCGGTCATGGGCGGCTCCGCAGGAGGGCGTCGGTGACGCGCGTCGCCTCGACGTGCGCACGCACGTCGTGGACGCGCAGGATGTCGGCGCCGAGCCAGGCGCCGACGACGTTGGTGGCGAGCGTGCCGTTGAGGCGTTCGGCCGGCGGCAGGTCGAGGATGCGGCCGACGATGCGTTTTCTCGACGTGCCGAGCAGGATCGGCCGGCCGAGGATCTTCAATTCGTCGAGACGGGCGAGCGCGGCGAGATCCTGCTCGGGCGTCTTGCCGAAGCCGACGCCGGGGTCGAGCACGACGTCGTCCTCGGCGATGCCGGCGGCGAGCGCCAGATCGATCGAGCGGCGGAAGAAGGCGAGCTGATCGGCGATCACGTCGAGCGCGCCGTCGGCCTCGTCGCGATTGTGCATCAGGATCACCGGGGCGCGATGCTCGGCGGCGACGCGGGCGAGGTCGGGGTCGCGGGTCAGGCCCCAGACGTCGTTGAGGATCGTCGCGCCGGCCGCGAAGGCGGCCTCCGCCGTCTTCGCCTTGAAGGTGTCGATCGAGATCGGCGTCTTCGTCTCGGCGGCGAGGCGCTCGATCAGGGGGCGGACGCGGGCGATCTCGTCTTCGGCGGCGACGGGCGTGTGGCCGGGACGGGTCGATTCGCCGCCGACGTCGATCAGGTCGGCGCCCTGCCCGATCATGTCGCGGGCATGGGCGAGGCCGGCGTCGAGCGCGGCCCACCGGCCGCCGTCGGAGAAACTGTCCGGGGTGGCGTTGAGAATGCCCATCACCAGGGTGCGGCGACCGAGGTCGGGCAACAGGTCGGCGAGGCGGCTCATCATCCCTCCGTCGGCGGCGAGGCGCCTCACCTCTAACCCCGTCCGGGCGGCGGCGCGAGAGGCGGCGACGAAGATTCCGCTTCGCGGCGCAAGTGCTTCGGCGGACGAGGGCTTTTCGGGCCGGTTCGCGTTCGTGTGAAGATTCGGCGCGTTCGTCTTCGAGAAGAGAATCGGCGACCTCAGGCGATGCGCGAGATCTTCGCCGAAACGACCTTCGCGAGATCGCGCGGCGCGGTCGCGAAGACGGCGAAGGGCGTGCCGGCGGCGGCCCAGACGACGTCGTGGGCGAGCAGATCCTCGTCCATCACGGTGGCAAGCGTCGTCGCATGGCCGAACGGCGGCACGCCGCCGATGGCGTAGCCGGTGAGCGCCCGCACGTCGTTCGCGTCGACGCGGACGACGGCCTCGCCGATCACTTCGACCATGCGCTTCTCGTTCACCCGATTGAGGCCGGAGACCAGGAACAGCCACGGCGCGCCGCTCGTCTTGCCGCGGAAGATCAGCGACTTGACGATCTGGCCGACGGCGCAGCCGCAGGCGGCGGCGGCTTCTTCCGCCGTGCGGGTCGAGGCCGGCATCTCGCGCACCTCGACGGCGAGGCCGAGATCGCGGGCGGCTGCGGCGACGCGGGCGGCGCTCTCCGGCAGGTCGCTCATGACGCCGCTTCCGGCGTCAGGTCGGCGCGGGCGATCTCGACGAGGCCGGAGCCGGCGTCGCGGAAGCCGCGCTCGATGCGAAGGGTGCGCCAGCGGCCCGGACCGCCGTCGATCTCGAACAGGTTCCAGCCGGCGCCGCGCCGGTCGGGGCCGGGGTTGCGCGAGGCGGAGGGGACGCCGACCAGCGGCACCGGGCGGCCGCGACCGTCGAGCCACTCGACGGTCGAGCGATGGGTGTGGCCGTGCAGCATCAGCTCGGCGCCATGGGTCTGGATCACCTCGCGCAGGCGCTCCGCGCCGATCAGGCGGCCGGCCCAGTGGATCGGCTTCTTCGCCGGCGGGTGATGGATCAGGACGACGCGATAGAGGCCCTCGCGGGCGGTGTGGTCGAGCAGGTCGGCGAGACGCAGCGCCTGTCCGGGTTCGAAACGGCCGGTGGCCATGAAGGGCGCGGTCGCTTCCGCCGAGGAGACGCCGATCACCGCGACCGGGCCTCGCCGGCGCAGGAAGGGCCAACGGGTGGTCTCGCCGGGGTCCTCGTCGCCCTTCATGAAGGCGGACCAGGCCTCGCCCGCCCGCTTCAGCGCGCCGGGGACATAGGCGTCGTGATTGCCGGGCACGGCGGAGACGTCGCGGCCCGCGCCGAGCGAGGCGAGCCAGCGGCGGGCCGGCTCCAGTTCGGCGTCGAGGGCGATGTTGACGATGTCGCCGGTCACCGCGACGTGGTCGGGCGCATGAGCGCGCAGGTCGGCGACGAGATCGTCGAGGACGGCCGGGCGCATGCCGCCGCGGCCGCGATTGAGCCGCCAGTTGATCCAACCGAGGACGCGCTTGCTCATCAGTTCGCGCAGGCGAACGTCGGGGAGCGGGCCGAGGTGGGGGTCGGAAACGTGGGCGAGGCGAAACATGGGCTGGAACTACAAGTCCGGGAGGGATGCGTCCAGCCTGCCGAAGGGCGAAAACGCCCGTGTGACGGCCCAAAAAGCAGGCGGCGCTCCCGCGAGGGAACGCCGCCTCGTCCTATACGGTGGTTTCGCCGGATCAGGCGTTGCCGAAGGTGCGCAGCGTCGCGTGGATGCGCGGATCGGTCAGATCGATCGCCGGCTTCCAAGTGTAACCGGACTTGCGGGCGATGCGGCGGAGGAGCGAGAACATCTCTGGCACTCTGATGGGGGCGCGCGGGGGCCTTCGGTCGCGGGATGCGAGCGAAGACGGGAACCGTCGATCCGTCCTGGTTCGGCGGCGGCGTCGCCTCGTGGAATTCGATTGCCGTGGATATATGCAAATGCCCGAAAAAGCGCCAGCCATGGTCGAGCCGGTCACCCATGCGAAATTCGCATGGCCGTCGGATTCCATCATCTTTTCATCCGTGCCCGATTCGGAACCGTTCGACAGGGTGAATCATGCGTGAATGGCCTCTTCTTGCTCAGGCGGCGAAGCGACTGGCGGTCGTTCGGGCGCGATTCGCCGCGAGAACCACCTTGGGTGTCCGGGTTCTCGTTCTCGACCCCCGCGGGCGTGTTCTGCTTCTACGGCATACCTATGTCCCCGGATGGTATTTCCCGGGGGGTGGGGTCGAGGCCGGCGAGACCGCGGCGGAGGCGGCGGCGCGGGAGACCGTCGAGGAGACCGGGGTGAGGCTCGCCAGCGCGCCGCGGTTGGTCTCGATCCATCTCAATCCCCGGGTGTCGACACGCGATCACGTCGCCTTCTTTCACGGCGAGACGGCGTCGAGCGACGCGACGGCGCGGCTGGGCGAGATCGCCGAGGTCGGCTTCTTCGATCCCGATCGATTGCCGGCGGGGATCACCGGCGCGACGGCGCGGCGGATCGGCGAGTGGATCGAGGGAGACGCGCCGGCGCGGGAATGGTGAGGCGCGCCTCGCCGGGGGATGCGACGCGCTCTTGCGGGCGGGGGCCTCGCCGTGCTACCGGGCTCGCCGGCTCGCACGAGCGAGCAGACGAGGATCCGATGGGCGCGACGCCTTTGTCATCGCGACGACGTACCGAGCGACGTGGCACGCCCCACGCCGTCGTCGCGCCGCGCCGCGCGCCGGTCCGCCCCGCATCCTGAATGCGGCGGCCCCCGGTCACGACGCCCGAGCGCGACGGTTCGCAGACGTCGATCCGAAAGCGCTTCCCGACATGACCGAGCATTCTCCCGACATACGGCCGCAGACGGCCGCCGATCTCGCCGCGATCGAAGCCCTGCACGAACACGCCTTCGGACCCGGCCGCCATGTCCGCACCGCCTCGCGGCTGCGCGAGGGCGTCGAGGCCGATCCCGACCTGTCGCTGGTGGCGATCGTGCGCGATCGCCTCGCCGGCTCGGTGACGATGACGCCGATCGTGATCGGCGCGGCGCCGGCGTTGTTGCTGGGGCCGCTGGCCGTCGATCCCGACTTCGAGGGCAAGGGCGTCGGCGGCCGGTTGGTGCGCGCGACGCTCGAGCGCGCCCGCGCTGCGGGTCACCGGCTGGCGCTGCTGGTCGGCGACGCCTCCTATTACGGTCGGTTCGGCTTCCATCGGGTCGAACCCGATCGGGTGTGGCTGCCGGGGCCGGTCGATCCGCGTCGGGTGCTGGTCGCCGAACTCGTCGAAGGCGCGCGCGACGCGGCCCACGGGCTCGTCGGCAAGGCGCGGGGCTGATCCCTCAGCGTCCCTCGCGCCACCAGACGGCGGCGAGGAGGGCGATCAACAGGGCCGCGGCGGCGAGGCCGGCGGCCAGCGCGATGCTCTCGGCGCCGGTGGCGACGACGGCGCGGGAGGGACGCAGGCCGATCCAGCCCGCGCCGCTCATGCCGCCGCCGTCGCGAAGGACGACGCGCGGCAGCGGCAGGGCTTCGCCGGCCGTTCCGGCGAGGCGGCGGACGGAGCCGCCGGTCGCCGCCGCGATCGGAGCGAGGCGCGTCTCGTTCGAGCGCAGTTCGGCGAATTCGAGAGGGTCGGCCGGGCCGACGTGGGTGAGGGCGGTCAGCGCGCCGTCGGCGGCGCGCCACAGGCCTCGGACGTCGGCGGGAACCGTCGTCCGCCACAGGCCGGGTTCGACCCTGGCGAGATCGAGCCGGCGTTCGCCGCCGGTCGGATCGACCAGGGTGACCGGGCCGGCGCGATCGGCGAGGGTGCGGCGCTCGACGGTCAGCGCGCGGCCGTCGCTCGACAGGCGCAGCGTCTCCTCCTCGAGGTCGGGCTCCTGCATCAGCCAATGGGCGAGGCGGCGCAGCAGAGGACCGTGCGGTCCGCCGCCGTCGAAGCCGCGCGCCCACAGCCAGATCTGATCGGAAGCGAGCAGGCCGACGCGGCCCTTGCCGGCGCGGGCGAGGAGGAGGAGGGGCCGGTCGTCGGGGCCGGCGAGGAGCGTCGTCGCATCGGGCGCGGCCGCGACCGGGGAGAGGCGCAGCCAGCGGCCCCAGGTCGGGTTCGCGCCGCCGTCGGCGAGATCGCGGGTGACCGGGTGGCGCAGGCCGAGGGTGGTCGGGCGGGGGCGGAAGATCTCCTCGAGCGGCGCGCCGGCGGGCGTCCCGGGCAGGATCTCGGCGAGCGGGGTCTCCGTGAGGCCTTCCGGGTCGGCGTAGTCGGGACCGCTCGCCACCAGCACCGCGCCGCCGCGCTTCACTCGATCGACGACGTTGCGGAAGTACTCGAAGGTGAGCAGGCCACGTTTGCGATAGCGGTCGAAGACGATCAGGTCGAAGTCGTCGAGCCGTTCCTGGAACAGCTCGCGGGTCGGGAAGGCGATCAACGACAGTTCGCCGACCGGCACGAGATCCTGCTTCTCCGGCTGGCGCAGGATGGTGAAGTGGACGAGGTCGACCGAGGCGTCGGACTTCAGGAGATTGCGCCAGGCGCGTTCGCCGGGATGCGGTTCGCCGGAGACGAGGAGCACGCGAAGGTTCTCGCGGACGCCGCGCAGCGAGACGACGGCGCGGTCGTCGAGGGGGGTGAGATCGCCGGGAAGCGGCTCGACTCCGGCCTCGAAGAGGATCTCGCCGGCGTGCGGCGCCTCGACCTCGAAGGAGAAGGGCGCGTCCGGGGAGACGCGGCGGCGGTCGATCTCGACGCCGTCGCGCTTCAGGGTGACCAGCGCCGGCGGACGCGGCGTCGGCACGCCCTCGTCGTCGACGCGGAAGGTCAGGGTCTGCTTCTTGTGGACGATGCCGAAGCGCGGCGCGGCGACGACGGCGAGACGCCTGTCGATCTCGTTCGGCCGGCCGGCGATCAGGGCATGCAGAGGCGCGTCGAAGCCGAGCGCGGCGGCGGTCGGCGGCGCGTCGTGGACGAGGCCGTCGGTGAGCGCGATCACGCCGGCGACGCGGTCGGGCGGCACGTCGGCCAGCGTCTCGGCGAGCGTCGCGAAGAGGCGGGTGCCGTCGCCGGCGGTCTCGGCGCGGTCGTCGACGATCGCCTCGCGGACCTCGACGCCCGGCAGGGCCTTCAGTCGATCGATCATCGCGCGGCGGGCGTCCTCGGTCATGCTCTCGCGGCCGGGCAGGCGTTGGCTCGCCGAGCGGTCGGTGACGAGCACGGCGACGGCCGGCAGGGTCTCGCGGCCTTCGCGACGCAGCTCGGGCCCGGCCAAGGCCAGGACGAGCAGGGCGAGAGCGGCGGCGCGCAGGGCCGCGCCGCGTCGGCGCAGGGCGAGGCCGAGGCCGGCGACGAGGGCGGCGGCGAGAGCGATCGCGACGAAGGGGCCCGGGCCGACGAAGGGGGCGAAGTCGAATGACCAGATCACGGGTGGCGCGCCTCCTTCATCGGCCGAGCCGTTTCAGGAGGGCGGGCAGGTGGACCTGATCGGCCTTGTAGTTGCCGGTCAGGACGTACATGACGACGTTGACGCCGACGCGCAGCGCCATTTCGCGGCCGCGCGGATCGGCGCTCGCCATCGGCAGGAGATCGTCGTCGTCGTCGGTGCGGGCCCAGGCGCCGACGAAGTCGTTGCCGGTGATCAGGATCGAGGAGACGCCGTCGGCGGCGCGCAGCGGCCGGTCGGCGGTCGCCTCCGCGCCGGGGGCGTCGCCCGCGGCGATCCACACGGGGCCCTCGAAGCGGCCGGGGAAGGCCTGCAACAGATAGAAGGTGCGGCCGAGGACGTGGTCGTTCGGCGTCGGCGCGAGTTCGGGCAGGTCGAGGCCGGCGACGAGGCGGCGCAGGGCCGCGCCGGTCGGGGTGGCGCGGCCGGTTCCCCTCAGAGCCGCGGCCTCGTCGGCGTCGCGGGTGTCGAAGATCACGGTGCCGCCGCCGCGCATGAAGGCGTCGACGTGGGCGAGGGCCTTCGGCGAGACCGGCGCGGCGTCGGGAGAGACCGACCAATAGATCAGCGGGTAGACGGCGAGATCGTCGACGCCCGGATCGACGGCGACCGGGTCGGCCGGCTCGAACGAGGTGCGGTCGGCGAGGGCGCGGGTGAGGGCGGCGAGGCCGCGGCGGGTGACGTCGTCGAGGCTCGCGTCGCCGGTCGCGACATAGGCGAGGCGGGGCGCGAGCGCGGCGTCGCGGGCGCGGGCGTCGATCGGCGCATTGGCGGCTCGGGCCGGCGGCGGCGCGGCGAGGCCGGCGAGCGCGACCGCGGCGAAGATCGCGACGGCGGCGACGCGGCGACGCGGCCGCAGCGCCGGGGCGAGCAGCACGATCCCGTCGAGGAGGAGGAGGCAGATCGCGGCGACCAGGAAACCGGCGGCGAGCGGCCGTCGCGCCGCGCCGTCGCGGCGGACGATGGTCGCGCCGTCGAGCCGGTCCTCGAGGCGGGCGAGGTCGCGGCCGGTCTCGATCGGCTGGAGCGCCAGGAAGGCGTCGCCGCGACCCCACAGGCCCGGCGGATGAGCACGGTCGGGTCGGGTCGCGGCGAAATCGGCGACGGCGATCGGACGGGCCTCGGCGCTCGGGGACCCCAGCCGGCCGAGGCCGTCGAGGAGCCGCCAGGGCGGCAGCGCGGCGTGGGCGGCGCCCGCCGGAGGCGTCGCGGCGTTCGACGGCAGGCCGGCGAGGGCGACGATCCGGCGCAGCATCTCGGGGAAGACGCCGGAGAGCGGCAGATCGGACCAGACGGTGTCGGCGCCGACATGGAAGAGGACGACGCGACCGCGGCCGCGCTGCGCGGCGGTGACCAGCGGCGTGCCGTCGTCGAGGTTCGCCCAGGCGCGCTCGGCGAGGTCGGGGCCGGGTTCGGCCAAGATCTGGCGGGAGACGCGGACCTCGGCCGGGGCGGCGAGGTCGGCGAAGGGACCTGTCTCGGCGAAGGGACCGAGGCCGCGCGGGCTCGACCAGGACAGCGCGCCGCCGAGGCTGCGCTCGCCCTGGCGCAGACGGACCGGCAGCAGCGGGTCGTCGGAGGCGGCGGCGGCGAGATGCGGCCCGGCGAACCGGACGAGCACGCCGCCCTTCTCGACCCAGGCGAGGAGAAGGGCGGCGGTCGCCTTCGGCAATCGACCGACGTCGGCGAGGATCAGCGCGGAGACGCCGCCGTCGAGGAGCTCGCGGATCGCGGCGTCGGTCTCGGTGGCGCGGGGGCGGCGGCGGTCGGCGAAGGGGGCGAGGGCGGCGTCGAGATAATGGGTCGGCGCGAGCAACGGTTGGTCGCGGTCGAAGCCGCCGCCGGCGATCACGCCGACGGCGCGGCGACGCCAGCGCTCGTCGGCGAGACGGACGCCGCCGGCGCTGCGGCGATCGACGATCTCGACCCGGCCGACGTCGTTCCTGAACTCGAGCGGCAGGTCGAAGCGGGCTTCGGCGCGGGCCGCGCCGGGGGCGAAGGCGACCTCGGTCTCGGCGAGGCGGCGGCCCTTGGCGTCGAGCGCGGCGAGCCGGACGGCGTCGGCCTCGCGCGGATCGGCGCGGACGAGGCCGGCGGCGGTCGCCGCCGCGCCGTTGTCGAGGCGGTCGACGGCGACCGTGTCGACGCGGGGCGGCAGCGAGACCGTGAGCGGGGCGTTCCTCGCCGCCTCCCGTAGGCGCTCCAGGAAGGCGCGGGTCGCCGGTTCGGTCGCGAGATCCGCGCCGTGGGCGATCCAGACGACCGAGCCCGGCGGCCGGGCGTCGGCCTCGCGAGCGAGGGGGGCGAGGAGGTCGTCGCGGCGCTCCTCCCAGGCGGCGGGGGCCCATACCGCCAGTCGGCGGCGCGCCTCGTCGACCGATCGCGCTTCGACCGGCTGGGCGGGGCCGCTCGCCGCGCCGAGGAGGACGACCGGACGGCCGCGCGCCTCGGCCGCGTCGAGCCGGGCGGCGATCGCAGCGGCGGTCTCGGCCCAACGGGGAGCGGCCGGCCAGCCGTCGTCGACGATCAGCCAGAGCGGGCCGGACGCGCCGTCGTCGGCGACGCTCGGGTCGAGCACCGGGCGGGCGAGCGCGATCGCCAGCGCGGCGACGGCGGCGAGCCGCAGCGCCAGGAGCCACCACGGGGTGCGCGCCGGCGTCTCCTCGCGGGCCACGAGATCGCGCATCAGCGCGGTCGGCGGGAAGTCGACGACCTGGGGCCGGGGCGGGGCGACGCGCAGCAGCCAGACCAGCGCCGGCAGGGCGAGGAGGGCAAGGAGGGCGGCGGGGGCGCCGAAGCCGAGGGCGAGGAGGGCGCTCATCGCCGGCCGTCTCCCTGACGAGCGAAGCCGTGGCGGCCGCCGCCGAGCGAGGCGTGCAGGGCGAGCAGCGCTTCGGCCGCCGGACGGTCGGTCGAATGGCTCGCGAGGCTCCAGCCGTGGCGCACGGCGAGGCGGGCGAGCGCCTCGCCGTGCGCCGCCCAACGGTCCTCCCATCGGGCCACGAGCGCCTCGGCGCGGCGGCCCTCGAAGCGTTCGCCGGTCTCCGGATCGCGGAAGACGACGGCGCCGGTCCAGGGCGGGACGGCCTCGGCCGGGTCGAAGATCCTGAGCGCGTGCAGACGCGCGCCGTCGCGGACGAAGACGCCGAGGCGGGTCTCGATCGCAGCCGGATCGTCGAGGAAGTCGCCGATCGCCACCACCTCGGCGCGCGGATCGACCGGTCCCGCGGCGGCGGCCATCGGATCGGCGGGTGCGCGGGCGAGAGCCTCGGCGAGGCGTTCGGCGGCGGCGCGGTCGGCGCGCGGCGGCATCAGCCCGGGCGCGCCGACCCGTTCTCCGGACCGGGCGAGGAGATCGGCCAGCGCCAGGGCGAGGACCAGGGCGCGGGTCGCCTTCGACACCGGCGCGAGGTCGGAGCGCCAGTCCATCGAGCCGGACAGGTCGAGCACGATCTGGACGGTGTGGGCGGCCTGCCACTCGCGTTCGCGGACGTGGAGATCGTCGCCGCGGGCGGAGCGTCGCCAGTCGATCGCCTGGACGGGCTCGCCGGGAAGGTAGGGCCGGTATTGCCAGAAGCTCTCGCCCAATCCGGCGCGACGGCGGCCGTGCCAACCGGCGGCGACCGACGCGGCGATCCGGCGCGCTTCGACCAGGAGGTCGGGCAGGGCCTCGGCGAGGCTGCGGGCCGGGCCGAGCGAGCCGGCCGCGCCATGCGCCGCCGGCTCGGCCGAAGCCGATCGCGGGGCGAAGGAGGCGAGGCGGAAGGGCGGCACGGGCGAAGGCTCCGGGTGAAAGGCCGGGAGGGGCGGGGATCAGCCGAGGCGGGCGGCGAGCCGGGCGATCAGACGACGCACGCTCGCGCCCTCGGCGCGGGCGGCGAAGGTCAGCGCCATGCGGTGCTGAAGGATCGGTTCGGCGAGCGCGATCACGTCGCCGACGTCGGGGGCGAGGCGGCCTTCGAGCAGGGCGCGGGCGCGCACGCCGAGCATCAGGGCCTGACCGGCGCGCGGGCCCGGGCCCCAGGCGACGGCGCTCGCCGGGTCACCGGCCGAGGCCTCGCCTTCGGGCGGGCGGGCGGAGCGGACCAGGGCGAGGATCGCCTCGACGACGCTCTCGCCGACCGGCATCAGCCGGACGAGGCGCTGCAGATCGATCAGTTCGGCCCCGGTCAGGACCGGCGTCGGGCGGGCTTCGTCCGCGCCGGTGGTCTCGAGCAGGATACGGCGCTCGGTGGCGAGGTCGGGCCAATCGACGTCGATCTGCATCAGGAAGCGGTCGAGCTGGGCCTCGGGCAGCGGGTAGGTGCCCTCCTGCTCGAGCGGGTTCTGGGTGGCGAGGACGTGGAAGGGGCGGGGCAGGTCGTGGCGGCGGCCGGCGATGGTGACGTGCGCCTCCTGCATCGCCTGCAGGAGCGCCGACTGGGTGCGCGGGCTCGCCCGGTTGATCTCGTCGGCCATCAAGAGCGGCGTGAAGATCGGGCCCTCGACGAAGCGGAAGGAGCGCGATCCGTCGGCGGCCTGATCGAGCACTTCCGAGCCGAGGATGTCGGAGGGCATCAGGTCGGGGGTGAACTGGATGCGGCGGGCGGCGAGGCCGAGGACGACGCCGAGGGTCTCGACGAGGCGGGTCTTGGCGAGGCCGGGCACGCCGACGAGCAGGCCGTGGCCGCCGGAGAGCAGGGTGACGAGGGCGCGGTCGACCACCTCGGTCTGGCCGAAGACGACGCGGCCGACGGCGGCGCGAACCTCGCCCATGCGGGCGATGGCGCTTTCGGCGCGGGCGAGGATCTCGTCGGCGGCGGGGACGGGTGCGGTCGGGGTCATCGATCGGCGGGTCCTGCTGGCGGGGGCGGCACGATCGCGTGAGCGCGCGCCGCGGTCTCTTCCCTCTGGAACGCGAGTTTGACAGGATCGCGGACGGAAGCCACCTCGAAACCGTGTGATCGGGATCGAGGCGAGAGCGGAGAGCGAGGAAGCGTGAGCGAGGCGAAGACGGCGGAGACGGGCGGCGGCGGCGTCGCGGCCCTGGCGGCGCGCCTCGGCGGCGCCGGGGAGGGGCGCGGCCCGGCCCCGGTCGAGCGCTGGAATCCGCCGTTCTGCGGCGACATCGAAATGCGCATCGCCGCCGACGGGACGTGGTTCTACGCCGGCACGCCGATCGGGCGCGAGGCGATGGTGCGCCTGTTCGCCTCGGTGCTCAGGCGCGACGAGGACGGCCGCACCTATCTCGTCACGCCGGTGGAAAAGTGCGGCATCACCGTCGACGACGTGCCGTTTCTCGCGGTCCAGCTCACCTGCGAGGGCGAAGGCGTCGCGCAACGCGTGACCTTCCGGACCAATCTCGACGACGTGGTGATGGTCGACGCCGCGCATCCGCTGCGATTCGCTCACGACGCGGAGAACGGCGGGCTCAAGCCCTACGTGCTGGTGCGCGGCCGGCTGGAGGCGCGGCTGACGCGGTCGACCCTCTACGATCTGATCGAATGCGGCGAGGAAGCCGAGCTCGAGGGCGAGGCTTGGTTCGGCGTGTGGAGCGGCGGCGCGTTCTTTCCGATCACGCCGTCGGCCGAGCTCGAGGGGCTCGCATGAGCGCGTCGGGCGACTTCTCGGCCGAGGCCTTCGCGGCGCGGATCGCGCCGCATCTCGTCGACGATGCGGCGCACCTGCCGCAGGTCGCGCCGTTCGGCGACGCCACCCTCAATCCGTCGCTCGCCGCCGGCATGGCGCGGACGTCGCTGCGGGAGGCGGCGGTGCTGGTCGGGATCGTGACGCGGCCGGGCGAGGCCGGCGTGATCCTGACCCAGCGCACCGAACATCTCTCGTCGCACGCCGGTCAGGTCGCCTTTCCCGGCGGCAAGATCGATCGCGAGGACGCCGGGCCGGTGGCGACCGCGCTGCGCGAGGCGGAGGAGGAGATCGGCCTTGCGCGCGACGCGGTGGCGCCGCTCGGCTGTTTTTCGCCCTACGCCTCGAATTCCGGCTTCCGGATCGTGCCGGTGATCGGCTTCGTGCGGCCCGATGCGGCGCTCGAGGCCAATCCGCACGAAGTGGCGGCGGTGTTCGAAGTGCCGCTCGGCTTTCTGATGAGCGGGGCCAATCATCGGGTCGGAAACCGGGTGTGGCAGGGACGGCGACGATATTTCTATGAAATGCCGTGGCAGGATCGTTACATCTGGGGCGTGACGGCCGGAATCATTCGGCAGATCTACGAGCGGACCTGGGGGCGCGGCGCGACGCCGGCGCCGGGAACGCCGGATCCCACGGCCGACGAAGGTGACGCATGATCCGCCTGGTGGCGATACAGATCGGCCTGTTTCTCCTGCCCTTCCTCGCCTGGGCGGCGTGGAACGCGATGCTCGGGCGGACGCCGCCGGAGGGGGCGCTGCGCCGGCGGGCGCCGGCGCTGGCCTTCGTCGGGCTGGTCCTGGTGATCGTCGCCTTCGTCGTCCTCGCCGTGTTCGACGGCGGCTCGGCGAGCGGCGTCTACGTGCCCGACCGGTTCGAGAACGGCCGGCTGGTGCCCGGGCGCATCGAGTGAGGACGCTTCGGTGAAACGGGCGGCGACCGATGTCAGGATCTCCGGCGACTGGCTCGCCGATCCGCGCCTCGCCCGGCTGTTTTCGGCGATCGAGCGTGACGGCGACGCGGCCTATGTGGTCGGCGGGGCGGTGCGCAACACGCTGATGGGACTTCCCGTCGGCGACGTCGACGTGGCGACGACGGCGTTGCCGGAGGCGGTGACGACGCGGGCCCGCGCGGCGGGCCTGAAGCCGGTGCCGACGGGAATCGATCACGGCACCGTCACGGTGGTGGTCGAGGGCCATCCCTTCGAGGTGACGACGCTCAGGCGCGACGTGGAGAGCCATGGCCGCCACGCCACCGTCGCCTTCGGCCGCGACTGGTCGGTCGACGCGCATCGCCGCGACTTCACGATGAACGCGCTCTACGCCTCGCTCGACGGGGTGGTCCACGACTTCGTCGGCGGCATCGCAGACTGTCGCGCCGGGCGGGTGCGCTTCATCGGCGCGGCGGCGCAGCGGATCGCCGAGGATCGGCTTCGGATCTTGCGCTTCTTCCGTTTCCACGCGGCCTACGGGCGTGGGCCGCTCGACGCGGAGGGGCTGCACGCCTCGATTGCGGCGCGCGACGGGCTTTCCGGGCTCTCGGCCGAACGGATCGGGCAGGAGGCGTCGAAGCTGGTCGTCGCGGTCGGCGCGCCGGCGACGCTGACGGCGATGAGCGAGACCGGGCTGGCGCAGCGCGTGTTCGGCCGGGCGGTCGATCTCGGCGGCTTTTCGCGGCTGCACGGGCTCGTCGGGGAATGCGGCGCGCCGCGGCGCGAGACGGGGGCGGGGGCGTTTCTCGCCGCGCTCGCCGCCTGGAGCGAGCCGGACGCGCTCGGCGTCGCGGAGCGGCTGCGGCTCTCCAACGCCACCCGGGATCGGATGGCGGCGGCGGTCGGCCGGGCGCGGCGGATCGACGCGGATCTGGACGTCGCCGGGGTCGATCGGTTGCTCGAGGCCTGCGGTCGCGAGGGAACGACGGACGCCCTGGCGCTCGCCCATGCGCGGGGGCGGATCGGCCGCGAGCGGGTCGTCGCGCGCCTGTCGGAGGCTGCGGAACGGCCGATCCCGATGCTGCCGATCGCCGGGCGCGACCTCCTCGCCCTCGGCCTGCCGCGCGGACCGGCGGTCGGCGCGCTGATCGCCGATCTGCGCGCCGTCTGGGTCGCGGCCGACTTCGCGCTCGATCGCGAGCGGCTGCTTTCTGACGCAGCGTCGCGTATCGATCGAATTCTAACGAATCGATAAATCCGAGTTGAACGTCCGTCGCCTAGAACCGAACGACCTGCTTCTTTCGGTGATGCGCGAACATGAGCGATCTCGACGGACGTCGCCTCCGCGCGTCCGATCTTCCTTCCTGCGACGACGTCGACCCGCTCGCGCCTCTGGTGCGGATGCGGTGGGAGAGCGAACGCCGGCGCATCGAGACGGAACGGCTGGCGCGCGCCCTGGCGTCTTTCGCCCTGTTCTGGCCGGTGACGGCCTTCGCCGAGGCGTTCGTCGTCGGATTTCGACCGCTCGCGCTTCTTTTGGAGCTCTCTCTCGCGGCAGCGGCGATGGCTTTGGCGATGCGGTTCGGGCGTCGCCGCGCGCGCGTCGCCGTCGAGGCGTGGACGGCGGCGGCGATCCTGTCGAGCGTGGCCGCGACCCTGCTGGCGCATCGGTTGGGGGGAGCGGCGACGGTGCGGTTCGACGGCGTCGCGGCGTTGCCGATCCTGTGGTTCGCGGCGGTGGTCGGAACGACGGGGGCGATCTCGACGGCGGCGGCGGTCGGCGGCGCGACGGCGGTGGCGGGAGCGCTGATCGCCGATCTCGGGGGCGGGCTCGACGGGGCTGCGGCGGTCGCGACGGCGTTCGGCATGGCGGCGCTCGGCGTGGCGGCGGGGCGTCTCCACACGGCGGATCTGGCGCGGGCGCATCTGGCGCGGCTCAGGGCCGATCTCGCCGCGCATCGTCTGACCCATCACAACGACGCGCTGCGGGTCCTGTCGGAGGTCGATCCACTGACCGGCGTCGCCAATCGCCGTTCCATCGAGCGTCGGCTCGCCGAAATCGCCGAGCAGGCGCGCGGCGAGGCGGAGACGATCGGCGTGATGATGATCGACGTCGACCACTTCAAGGCGTTCAACGATCGGCACGGCCATCAGGAGGGCGATCGTTGCCTCGCCATGGTGGCGAAGGCGGCGGCGGAGCAGATCCGGCGCAAGGCCGACCTCTTCGGTCGGTTCGGCGGCGAGGAATTCCTGGCGGTGTTGCCCGGCGCCGGGCTCGACGTGACGATCCGAGTCGCCGAGCGGATCCGCGTCGCGGTCGAGCGGCGGGCGATCGCGGCGGCGTCCGGCCGTCCGGTGACGGTCTCGATCGGCTGCGCCTCCGGCCTGGTCGGCGAGGGGGCGGATCTCGACGAGCTGTTGCGGCGCGCAGACGAGGAACTCTACGCCGCCAAGAACGGGGGGCGGAACCGCGTCCTGCCGCCGTCGCCGTCGCAAGAAGATCCGACCGGGGCCGGGGAACGTGCGGCGGCGTGAGCGCCGCACGCCTCGCCCGAAGGCGTCTTCGAACGATCAGTCGTCGTCCTCGTCGGGCTCGGCGTCGTGGGCCGCGCCCTCTTCTTCCTCTTCTTCCTCGTCGAATTCGACGGCGATCAGGACGGCGGTCGGCAGTTCCTCGAAGCGGTAGGCGTCCTCCTCGTCGGAGAACCAGACGCAGGAGGCGAGATCGCCGATGATCGAGGCGACGGTCAGCATCGGACCGCCGGACTTCAGCATCACGACGTCGCCGGCGGCGAAGGCGACGACGGGCGTTTCGGTATCGCTCATGGGTGGCTCCCTCGAATCGCGGCGGGACGTCCGGCCGCGAGCGAAGGTTCGGCCCGATCGGTGACGCCCGGGCGACGGCTCACGGCCAACGCACCAGGGGCGGCATCGAGGAGAGGATCGAGGCGACGTTGCCGCCGGTCTTCAGGCCGAAGATGGTGCCGCGGTCGTAGAGCAGGTTGAATTCGACATAGCGGCCGCGTCGGATCAGCTGCTCCTCGCGATCGGCCTCGCTCCACGGCGTCAGGCCGTTGCGGGCCACCAACTCGGGGTAGACGCCGAGGAAGGCCTCGCCGACGGCGCGGGTGAAGGCGAAGTCGGCCTCGACGTCGCCACTGTCCAGTCGATCGTAGAAGATGCCGCCGACGCCGCGCGGCTCGCCGCGATGCGGCAGGAAGAAGTATTCGTCGCACCAGGCCTTGTAGCGGGCGTGATCGGCGATCGGGTGGGCGTCGCAACAGGCCTTGAGGGCGGCGTGGAAGGCGATCGTGTCCGGGTCTTCGGCGGTGCGGCGGCGATCGAGGACGGGAGTGAGATCGGCGCCGCCGCCGAACCAGCGTTTCGTCGTGACGACGTGGCGGGTGTTCATGTGGACGGCTGGAACGTGCGGGTTCCACGGGTGGGCGATCAGCGAGACGCCCGACGCCCAGAAGCGCGGATCCTCGGCCGCGCCGGGGATCTCCTTGCGGAATTCCGGCGCGAACTCGCCGTGGACGGTGGAGACGTGGACGCCGACCTTCTCGAAGACGCGACCCGACATCATCGCCATGACGCCGCCGCCGCCCGGTCCGCCGGCGTGGTCGGCGCGCCGCCAGGGGGTGCGGACGAAGCGGCCGGGGGCGGCGTCGATCCCCGGCGTGGCGATCTCGTCCTCCAGTCTCTCGAAGGCGGCGGTGATGCGGTCGCGTAGCGCCGCGAACCAGAGCGCGGTCTGCTGCTTCAGGGCGTCGAGATCGGCGGGGAGCGGCATGAGCGTCAACCTCGGTCGAGAGGGGGGAAGGCGTCGAGCCGGCGCATCGCCTCGCCGAGGACGAAGGCGGCGGCGATCGCGACGTTGAGCGAGCGCAGGCCTGGGCGCATCGGCACGATCAGCCGCGCGTCGGCGGTCTCGTGGACGCGATCCGGCACGCCGGCCGATTCGCGGCCGACCATGATCACGTCGCCGGGCCGGAAGGCGAAGTCGAAATAGGGCGTCGCGCCGCGCGTGGTCAGCAGGATCAGGCGACGGCCCTCGGCGCGGCGGCGGGCGTCGAAGGCGGCCCAGTCGTCGTGGCGGGTGAGCGCGGCGGCGTCGAGATAATCGAGGCCGGCGCGGCGCAGGTTCTTGTCGGTGATGGCGAATCCGGCCGGCTCGATCAGGTCGACGGCGACGCCGAGACAAGCGGCGGTCCGGAGCAACGTGCCGGCGTTCTGGGGGATGTCGGGCTCATAGAGGGCGAGCCGGAGGTCGGCGGCGGACGGCGCGAAGGCGGGGGGCACGTGGGGCTCCGGAGAGGCAGAGATCATCGTCGATCAGCATTTTTACATAGGACTGCGCATTTTCGTCGCAGGCGTGCGCTCGAGGCAATGACGTCAATGACATATTTCAAGTGAAACAATTCCAAGGTCGGGGGGTGGGACTTGTCTCATGCCCTGGACAATATGTTTGACCGATGTCAAAACGACGGCCGATCGGAGACTGGGGGCGCAGGCTCTCGGTGTCCCAATTCCCGCGTGAATGTTCCTCGCGCGGCCCGCCGATCGCGGTTCCTGGAGACAGGCGTCTTCGAGGTCTTCGGCCGGTGGACCCCACGGGGGAATCGATCCGACGTCTTCGAGAGGATCCGGCCTTGGCTACCATCGACACCGCAGAACCGTCGCGCCGCGACTTTCTCTACATCGCGACCGGCGCCGTCGGCGCGGTCGGCGCCGCCGCCGTCGTGTGGCCGTTCATCGATCAGATGAATCCCGACGCCTCGGCGCTCGCTCTCGCCTCGACCGAGGTCGACATCTCGGCCGTCGCTCCGGGCCAGATCATCACCGTCAAGTGGCGCGGCAAGCCGGTCTTCATCCGGAACCGCACCGACGAAGAGATGAAGAAGCTCGGCACGATCGACGCGAAGGGCCTGCGCGATCCGCAGACCGACGGCGATCGCGTCAAGAAGGGCCACGAGAACATGCTCGTCGTCGTCGGCGTGTGCACCCATCTCGGCTGCGTGCCGCTCGGCCATCAGGGCGAGTACGACGGTTGGTTCTGCCCCTGCCATGGTTCGGTCTACGACGCCTCCGGCCGCATCATCTCCGGCCCGGCGCCCCTCAACCTGCCCGTGCCGCCCTACGAGTTCGTCTCGGACAAGGTCGTGAAGATCGGCTGACGCCGGCGTCCCCAGGAGAGCAACACATGAGCGGTCATTCGACCTACACGCCGTCCAACGGCTTCACGCGCTGGATCGACTCGCGTCTGCCGATCATCCGCCTCGGTTACGACAGCTTCGTCGCCTATCCGACGCCGCGCAATCTGAACTACTGGTGGGCCTTCGGCGGCGTCCTCTCGATGATGCTGGTGGTGCAGCTGATCACCGGCATCGTCCTGGTGATGCACTACACCCCGAACACGGCGCTGGCCTTCACCTCCGTCGAGCACATCATGCGCGACGTGAACTGGGGCTGGCTGCTGCGCTACATGCACGCCAACGGCGCGTCGATGTTCTTCATCGCCGTCTACATCCACATCCTGCGCGGCCTCTACTACGGCTCGTACAAGGCTCCGCGCGAGATCCTGTGGATCCTCGGCGTCGTCATCTTCCTCCTGATGATGGCCACCGCCTTCATGGGCTACGTGCTGCCGTGGGGCCAGATGTCGTTCTGGGGCGCCACCGTCATCACCAACCTGTTCTCGGCGATCCCCTTCGTCGGCGATCCGATCGTGACCTGGCTGTGGGGCGGCTTCTCGGTCGACAACCCGACGCTGAACCGCTTCTTCTCGCTGCACTACCTGCTGCCCTTCGTGATCGTCGGCGTCGTCGCCCTGCACGTCTGGGCGCTGCACGTCGTCGGCCAGAACAACCCGACCGGCGTCGAACTGAAGACCGAGCAGGACAGCGTTCCCTTCACTCCCTACGCGACCGTCAAGGACGCGTTCGTGATGGTCGTGTTCCTGATCTTCTTCTCCTGGTTCCTGTTCTATTCGCCGAACTACATGGGCCATCCGGACAACTACATTCCGGCCAACCCGATGGTGACGCCGGCGCACATCGTTCCGGAATGGTACTTCCTGCCGTTCTACGCGATCCTGCGCTCGATCCCGGACAAGCTCGGCGGCGTCATCGCCATGTTCGGCGCGATCGCGGTGCTGTTCGTGCTGCCCTGGCTCGATACCTCGAAGGTCAAGTCCTGCGCCTATCGTCCGCTCTACAAGCAGTTCTTCTGGCTGCTGGTGATCTGCGGCCTGGGGCTGGGCTATCTCGGCTCGCAGCCGGCCGAAGGCGGCTACGTCATCGCCTCGCGCATTCTGACCGCGTGGTACTTCTTCCACTTCCTGGTGATCACGCCGGTGCTGGGTCTGATCGAGAAGCCGAAGGCGCTTCCCGAGTCGATCACCGCCGCGGTTCTCGCCAAGAACGCCGCGCACTGAACGGACGAGATCGGGAGACACCGAAAATGACCATGATCGCTTCCGTTTCCAAGCTCGGTCGCGCCTTCGGCGCGGCGGCGCTCCTCGCCGGCATCGCCTTCGCCGTTCCGGCGGGGGCTTCCGAGACCGCCCACGGCCCGAAGGTCGAGATGCAGTCCTGGAGCTTCGCCGGGCCGTTCGGCCGGTTCGACAAGGCCCAGCTGCAGCGCGGCTACAAGGTCTACAAGGAGGTCTGCGCGGCCTGCCATTCGATGAAGCTCGTCTCCTTCCGCAATCTCGCGGACGAGGGCGGCCCCGGCTTCACGATGGATCAGGCCAAGGAACTGGCCGCCGGCATCCAGGTCAAGGACGGCCCGAACGACGCGGGCGAGATGTTCGACCGCCCGGGCCGCGCCTCCGACCGTTTCGCTTCGCCGTTCCCGAACGACGAGGCGGCGCGCGCCTCCTTCGGCGGCGCCCTGCCGCCGGACCTGTCGCTGATCGCCAAGGCGCGTGCGGCCCATCGCGGCGGCGTGTCGTTCCTCGGCGACCCCTTCACGCTCTATGCGGAAGCCGGTCCGGACTACGTCTACAACCTGCTCCTCGGCTACAAGGACGCGCCGGAAGGCGTGACCTGCGACGGCGCGCTGCAGTACAACGAGTCGTTCATCGGCGGCTCGTGCATCGCCATGCCGCCTCCGCTGATGGACGGCATCGTCACCTATGACGACGGCTCGCCGGCGACGGCGCAGCAGTACGCCAAGGACGTCGCGG
>JAJTBO010000021.1 GCA_021286855.1 Hyphomicrobiales bacterium
GTCTCACCGCATATCCCTACCTCAAACAGGTCAGGACTTCATGAGGTTGGTATCATCCACCGCATCGAGAACGTGGTGGTGACGCTTCCCGAAATAGGCGGCGACGTCCTTGCTCGTGGCGAACACGCGGCGTCCTTCGGTGTGGACGATCGGGGTGGTGGGGAGGGTCTTCGTGAGAGCGTTCATGTGCTCTCAGAACCGGTGACCGAACCGCCCCGCCCTCACGGCCTCCTCGACGTCCATGAAGTCGAGATCCCCAGCGAAGCGGACGGCCTCGGCGATCTCCTCTCCACGCGCGTTGACGGCGGTCCTCATGGCGACCGTGCCGAGCGCCCCGCGTCGAACCATGGCGGGGAGTCGGCAGCGGATGGATTCGATCCGAGCCTTCTCGGCTTCCTCTCTCGCCTGCGCTTCGATGGCGGCGTTCTCTTCGCTGTATCTGGAGACGGCGTCTCGGGCGATGCGACGGCGCACTTCGGCGGCCACCTCTCGCTTGCTCATGGTGGTTTCCTTCTCGGGTTGCGGATGTTTGGTGAAAAAATTCGTGGGGGTATTTGGATAAACGGAAAACGCGCGTTCCCCCGGGTTGGGTCGCCGGAATGACCAAGGAGGGCCGTTCGTAGCCACCCGGTAGGTCGACCCTCGGCACTCTCGAACGCCCGTCTGCGCTCGCTCCCGCGTCACGGGAATGTGCCATTGGACCTTGCCCCAGTGTCTGTGACAGCGAGGGGCGAGAACGTGCCAGGAAATGTGCCACAAGAATGGTCATTGCATTCTGGCAGGCGGTGTGATTCTCTGTCTTAGAACCTAATGGCAGAGATGGAGCCGCCGTCATGATGCTCGTGGGATACGCCCGGACCTCCACAACGGAACAGGTCGCAGGCATCGATGCCCAGCGCAGGGATCTCACTGCGGCGGGGTGTGAGAAGCTGTTCGAGGAACAGGTGTCCTCCGTCGCCCCTCGGAAGGAGTTGAACGCCCTCATCGACTTCATCCGGGAGGGTGACGTCGTGGTGGTGACGAAGCTCGATCGTCTCGCCCGGTCGATGCGGGATCTCATGGAGATCGTCGCAAGGATCGAGGCGAAGGGTGCGAGCCTGCGCATCCTCGCCATGGATCTCGACACGGCATCGCCCACGGGCAAGCTGATGATGAACGTGCTGGGATCGGTCGCTCAGTTCGAACGAGAGATGATGCTCGAACGGCAGCGGGAGGGCATCGCCAAGGCGAAGGCCGAGGGGAAGTACAAGGGGCGGAAGCCCACGGCGAGGGACAAGACGGATGAGATCAGGGCACTGAAGGCGCAAGGATTGACTGCGGATGAAGTCGCCACGAAGGTTGGTGTATCTGTTCGATCTGTGTTCAGGTCTCTCGAGAACAAGAACGCCTGCTTAGTTATCTAGCTATCTTTATATGTACCACACATATAAGGATAGAGTGGAAGTTCTTCCGTTGTTACCCTCTCGGCCTCGTCTCACTGAGATCTGGTCGAGAGGGTTTAACTGCTTCACATCACGAAAGTTTTGGGGTTCGCCTCTGTCTCCCGGCGTCAGATCCTTTTCGAAAATCCTTCACCGGAGCGGCGTGAACGTCTCCGGGACGCTCATCGGTTCTTCCAGCATGCGGAGCGCTTCCGTGAGAACGGCGTTCAACTGAGTCTCCCGCGCTCCTTCGGACGCTCCGGCCATTCTCCGGGCTTCGGCTTCGAACTCGGGAGAGAGGCGGCGAGATCGATAACGGCGCACCATCAGCGACGGGCGGTCATGAGGCTACCCGCACGGCCGGTCTTGATCAGAACAGACCAGCGATCGGACCCACCGGGATAGTGAACGACGATATGGCCGTCCTGCCGCACGCAGCGGACGCCCTCGGCCCACGGCAGCGCCTCCACCTCTCCGGGAGAATGCTTGTCGGCCGTTTCCAGATACCGAGCGCCGATCGACTTGAAGCCCTTGGTCGAGCCCATCATCGCCAGTTCTTGGGTCGCTCGCTTCAAGCCGGCCGGGTCGGTTTTCCGAGCCCACTCGTAGACCGCTTGATGGTCGTTCGAGAAGCCCGCGATGGCGGTATCGGCCTGCTTCTGGAAACCGGCCATGATCGTGTCGACCTTCGCCCGCATGTCGGTCGGATGAATGCCGGCCTCCGAGGCAAGGCGATTGACCGCGTCATCCGAGACGACGCCCGTGTCCGTGAAGTCGGAAAGGGCAGCGACCTGCGTGGACGGCTGCGTCACGGCGGCGAGTTCCGTCATCAGGGCTTCGGTCGGGGCGTCCATCAGTTCGACCTCGGCCGTCCTCTCGGGAGCCTTCTCGACCTTCTCTTCGGGAGCCTTGCCGCCCTCCTCCGTGATCAGCCCGGTTCGGCGGGCGACGCCGTAAGTCGTCTCCACACCGTTGATGGTGACGATATCGCTGTCCTTGGCTTCTCGACCGTTGATCGGCGATCCCGTGGCGGAGCGGATATCGTAGCCCTTGCCGCTGTCGGTGAAGTGGCCGGTGTTGACCGAGGCCACACCGAGGGCGGTGAACTGTCCCGTGTAGGCATCGATGACCCCGCCCGAGTTACCGGCACGGACGGTCACGCGAGGGCCACCCTCGGGAGCAAGGTTCGTCTGCGGAGTAACGATCGAGTCGTCATCGCTGTATGCGTTGTAAGAAACTACGGCCATGCGGCCTCCTTGTTTATGTTGACCCTTGCATTAGATGCACAGGTACAAGTATTGACAGGGTGAATGAAGTTATTTGTCTTGACGACAATTCAGAACACAGATACGTCTTCGCTCGTCGACTTGTTGGAAGTCGATTTGAGCGGAGCTATCGATGATGATTGTTCGGATTGGTGAGTTCGAGTTGGAAGTACGCGCGTTCACCCTCTTCGTCCGTATCCCGAGGATCGGCGAACTCTGGATGGGCAACGGAGAGTTCGTCGTCAGTCGTCCGGTGTGATGACAGCGGCGTCTGACAGATTCATCGTGGACGGCCGTTTTGGGTTCTCTGGTGCATGGGTAGCCGGAGATCCGAGAACGGCCGTCCTTGGTCGTTACCGCGTCTCGGGAATCTCCGGTTCATAGGCGATGGAAGGCCTCGGTCGATAGGCGACGAAGGCCGGTCCCTTCTTCTCGTCCTCCCGAGCAGTGCGCTTGCGGAAGTAGCCGACCGAACCGAAGACGTGACGAGCAGGGGAACCCGTTCGGTAGGTCTCGATCATGTCCTCGTCGGCAGCGCCGAGCGAGTGAAGGAGACGAGCGGCGTCACAGATGGGCGACTTGGACTTCTCGATCCAGACTTGCCCAGTTTCCCGATCTCGGACCTCGTAGCGGTAACCCGCCGAGGTGAGGGAGACGGGATTGATGTCGATGCTATGCGTATTCACGGTACTCCTTGATCGCCGATGACGATCTTATTCCTAGGTACAGATTGATAGATGAAGATTGATTCAGGTTACTAGTGAAGATGGATTCATAGGGTAGATCTGGATTATGAAGATCCTTGAAGATGCACTTTCAAATGAACCATCAGGGAATCTTTCATTCCATCATCCTCTCATCTCCTCCCCCTATAGTCCCCCTCCTCTTCTCTCCTTCTTCCGTGTCTTCACACCGAAGGGGCCGGTCGACCAAACCAGCCAAGGACGGGCGTTCAGGGGTCAGGGGTAACTCTGTAGCTCCGAGCCTACGATCGGCCGTCCACGGTCGCTCCCGCGTCTCGGGAATCGACCTTCCAGGGCGTGAGGATCAGTCGTCCAGCCACGACCAGATCGGACGACGGTCGTCGACCAACTGCGCCAGAGCCTCGGCGATGACCAGAGACCGGCTCGGCTTGAGGCGAGGATTGGCGGCCTTGATCCGAGCGACGTAGCGGTCGATCCTCTCGATCTCGGCGGGCGTGATGGTGATGTTCAGGGTCTTCGTATCCGACCGATGTCGGCGCTTCGAAGTATCGATCATGCTGTGCTTTCCTTGTGTAGGATTCTGAAAAAAGAAGAGCCGCCCAACGAGGAGCGGCCCGACGCGCTTATGCCTATATGCGGGGTAATTACTACGCAACGACTACACAGGAAGGCTAACCGCCTGAACGCACGAGCGAAGTTGTTCTCGGGAAGACGGTCCGGCGTATACGCTCATCGTGAGGCCGAGAGGCTCATCATCAGTGTTGTGCCCCACCACTTCGGCGATGGTCCACCCTGTGTAGCCGATCCCCGGTTCGACCAGACGTGCCTTGGCCCTATCGATGAACCAGCGCCGGAAGGAGTGCATGTCGGCCGTATCCTGCCGAGAGTTGGCCCCCTTCTCGCCGATGCCGAGCTTCCGCCGGTAGCGAGAGAACGATTGTGAAACCGAGGCACCGCGCCGTCGCTTCGTATTCTCCGAGCCGGGAAGATCGTCAAACAGGTAGTCCCCCGAACTCTTGCCCTGGGTCCGACGCTCGACCAGAGAACAAAGGCTGGAGTGAATCGGCACCACACGCTCCGCCGCCTCGGTCTTTCCGAACCGCACGTGGAAGCAATCTTCGAATATATCCGAGACTCTGAGCGCCGCCAGTTCGCCCGTTCTCAGTCCACTCAACGCAAGGATGGTGATAAAATCCAGCAAAGTGCGCTGAGACTTTCCATCGGAAAGAGAAGACAACAGACTCTTCACTTCCTCGTTGGTGAACGGCCGCTTTGACCGCTTGCGCTCCCCCATCCGCCTCGCCGCTTTGTCACTGATACGCAATTCAGACCAAAAATTTTCGCCGGTCCATGAACTATTCGCCCGATGCCACTTCCATAGTCTAGTTATCCATGAGATATGATCGTTAGCTGTCGCGCTATTAACCTGCTTTGAAATGTA
This sequence comes from Hyphomicrobiales bacterium, assembly GCA_021286855.1. Lineage (GTDB taxonomy): Bacteria > Pseudomonadota > Alphaproteobacteria > Rhizobiales > Ancalomicrobiaceae > Pinisolibacter. The sequence continues at coordinate 4,832 of JAJTBO010000021.1, forward strand.
TGTTTCCAAGACAAATCTTGATCCTTGCGGCCGATCAATCAACTCAAAACACGGAAATATATTCGATTTCTCGCACCACTTCACGAGAACAGCTACAGAGTGCCGAGCTTTTGCCTCAGTGTGCCCTTGGTATCGATTGGCCGAGACCCATTGATCGACGACGGTCGCAATCGGAGTAGCCTTTCCATCGGCCACCGCGAGAAATCGCGCGGCGTACTCTTCTCCCACACTTTGCCGCAGAGGCTCGATCACGGAATCTAGCATTACCGAGCGAGGGTCCACTTCCTCCGGTGACCCTGTGGGGTCGCTCAGCGCATCTCGCCAGAGCAACGCTCTTTCGAGCGCAGCCTTTCCTTCCTTGGACTTGGCTACCTCGACGCCACGCAACTCGGACATGATCCGAGCAACGATCGGACCTTTCAAAATCTCCGCTTCCAACGGATCCGCCGTGTGAAGAGGCACCTTGATATGGGCCTTCCCGACTTTGGCGCGCATGACTGCCGGGACAGCGATCCTCACCCGGATCTTTGCCCCGTGCCATTCAAGGTACCTGCCTAAGCGCTTGGTCTTCATGGTCTTCCCAACGGTGAAGCTACCCCAGAAATACCCCAATAAAATACCCCAAGCAATTCTAAAATCCATTTAATACCAATGAATTAAAGGCCTTCGACGACTGATGAATCCCTCCCCTAGGGAGCGCCATTTCCCAGCAGGTTTGTGAAATCTCTGCGTCCGGCTTCGCGGCCGGTGGCGTCCTTTTCATGAAATTGCGGATGGTCGCCCCAGCGCGCTACAGTCCGCCGGCGTGCGTCGCCTCGACCGATCCGCGACCTCGAAGTCCGAGCCGCCGAGACCGGATCGGATAGATCGAGCCCCAATCCGATGAAGGACGACATGAGATGCCCCCTGTTCGCGTGATCACGCCCCGCCGTTTCGGCGACGATCGCGGCTGGTTCTGCGAGACCCATTCGGATCGCAACTTCACCCGCGACACCGGGCTCGAGATCCGCTTCGTGCAGGACAACCAGTCGCTCTCGCACCCCGTCCACACGCTGCGCGGCATCCACTTCCAACGGCCGCCGCATGCCCAGGCCAAGCTGGTGCGCTGCCTGAAGGGACGCATCTTCGACGTCGCCGTCGATCTGCGCCGGGGCTCGCCGACCTATGCGGGATGGGTCGGCGTCGAACTCGACGCGGCCAGCGGACGACAGCTGTTCATTCCGGCCGGCTTCGGGCACGGCTTCGTGACGCTGGAGCCGGATACCGAAGTCTTCTACAAGGTCGACGACTTCTACGCGGCCGATTGCGACGGCGGCGTCCGTTGGGACGATCCGGCGATCGGCGTCGACTGGGGTCTGCCGGCGGACGTCGCACCAGCGCTCTCGCCCAAGGATGCGGCGCTGCCGGCGCTCGCCGAGTTCGACAGTCCGTTCGACTATGACGGCGTTCCGCTCGGCCCGATCGAGGCGTGAGACCGAGTTCACGAAGCTTCGACCTGCTCGAAACTTCGTGGGACGGGTGAGAGACGAGACGGGGAGGATCGATGCGCATTCTCGTCACCGGCGGCGCCGGTTTCATCGGTTCGGCGCTGACGCGCCATCTGATCGCCGAGAGCGAGCACGAGGTGCTCGTCTACGACAAGCTCACCTATGCCGGCCGGCTCTCGTCGCTGGCGAGCGTCGCGTCCTCGCCACGCTTCGGCTTCGTGCGCGGCGACGTCTGCGACCGCGAAGCGGTGGGGCGCGCGATCGCCGAGTTCCGCCCCGACGTCGTCACGCATCTGGCCGCCGAGAGCCATGTCGATCGCTCGATCGACGGCCCTGCGGCCTTCATCGAGACCAATCTCGTCGGCACCTTCGTGATGCTCGAGGCGGCGCTCGCCCATTGGCGCGGTCTCGACGCGGCGGCCAGGGCCGCCTTCCGCTTCCATCACATCTCGACCGACGAGGTGTTCGGCTCGCTCGGGCCGACCGGCCACTTCACCGAGACGACGCCCTACGACCCGCGCTCGCCCTATTCGGCCTCCAAGGCCGGGTCGGACCATCTGGTCTCGGCGTGGGGCCACACCTACGGCCTGCCGGTGCTGATCACCAACTGCTCGAACAACTACGGGCCGCATCACTTCCCCGAGAAGCTGATCCCGTTGATGGTGGTGAAGTGCCTCGCCGGCGAGACGCTGCCGGTCTACGGCAAGGGCGACAACGTCCGCGACTGGCTCTACGTCGAGGATCACGTCCGCGCGCTGCGCCGCGTCTTCGAGGCGGGCCGGCCGGGCGAGACCTATGCGATCGGCGGCTCGTCGGAGCGCACCAACCTCGGCGTGGTGGAGACGGTCTGCGACGTGCTCGATCGGCTCAAGCCGCGGGCGGACGGGGCTTCCTATCGGACGCAGATCGGCTTCGTCGCCGATCGCCCGGGCCACGACCGGCGCTACGCGATCGACGCCTCGAAGATCCGTCGCGAGCTCGGCTGGGCGCCGCGCGAGACCTTCGAGACCGGCATCGAGAAGACGGTGGCGTGGTATCTCGCCAACCGCGACTGGTGGGGCGAGATCCTCGCCGGCGGCGAGGCCGACGCGCGGCTCGGACTGGCGAGGACCTGACATGACGCGGGCGCTGATCACCGGAGCGGCGGGGCAGGTGGGCGGCGCGCTCGTGCGCATGGGCTGGCCGTCGGGTTGGACGGCGGTCGGCGTCGGCCGCGCCGAGCTCGATCTCGCCGACGCCGCGGCGATCCGCGCCTTCGTGCTCGGCGGCGCCTTCGACGTGGTGATCAACTGCGCCGCCTACACCGCCGTCGACCGCGCCGAGAGCGATCCGGTCGCGGCCTGGACCGTCAACGCGCTGGCGCCGGCGGCGCTCGCGGCGGCGAGCGCGGCGGCGCGCATCCCGATCGTCCAGGTCTCGACCGACTACGTCTTCGCCGGCGACGGCGCGACGCCGCATCGGCCCACCGATCCGATCGCGCCGCTCGGCGTCTACGGCGCCTCCAAGGCGGGCGGCGAACTCGCCGTGCGCACCGCCAACCCTCGCCATGCGATCGTCCGCACGTCCTGGGTCGTCTCGGCGACGGGCGCGAACTTCGTCAAGACGATGCTGCGTCTGGCCGGCGAACGCGACCGGCTGCGGGTGGTCGACGACCAGTGGGGCGCGCCGACCTCGGCCGTCGATCTCGCCGCAGCGCTCGCGGTGGTGGCGCGCCGCCTCGTCGAAGATCCGGCCGCGCCCGCCGGCGTCTGGCACTTCGCGCAGGCCGGCGAGACGACGTGGTGCCGGCTCGCCCGCGAGGTCTTCCGACTTTCCGCCGCCCGCGGCGGTCCCTCGGCCGAGGTCGAGGCAATCGGCGGCGCCGATTATCCGACGTCGGCGCGGCGGCCGGCCAATTCGCGCCTTTCGCTCGCGGAGATCGAGGCCGATTTCGGTCTCGCGCCGCGCGACTGGCGGATCGCGATCGAAGAGATCGTGGCGGAGCTGATTTCCCCAGGTGGAGAGGGCGCACGATGAAGGGCATCGTTCTGGCCGGCGGTTCGGGCACGCGGCTGCATCCGGCGACCCTCGCGGTCAACAAGCAGCTGCTGCCGGTCTACGACAAACCGATGATCTATTACCCGTTGTCGGTGCTGATGCTCGCCGGCGTCCGGGAGATCCTGATCATCTCGTCGCCCGAATATCTCGACAACTACCGCCGCCTGTTCGGCGACGGGTCGTCGTTCGGCCTGGAGCTCTCCTATGCGCTGCAGCCGCGCCCGGAGGGCTTGGCGCAGGCCTTCGTGATCGGCCGCGACTTCATCGGCGACGATCGTGTCGCGCTGGTCCTCGGCGACAACATCTTCTACGGCTCCGGCCTGACGAAGCTGCTCGCCGCCGCCGCGGCGCGGGAGACCGGAGCGACCGTCTTCGGCTACCGGGTCGACGATCCCGAGCGCTACGGCGTGGTCGAGCTCGACCGGACCGGCCGCGCCCTGACCATCGAGGAGAAGCCGAAGGCGCCACGCTCGGATCTCGCCGTCACCGGCCTCTATTTCTACGACAACCGGGTGGTCGACATCGCCGCGACGCTGAAGCCGTCGGCGCGCGGCGAGCTCGAGATCACCGACGTGAACCGCATCTACATGGAGATGGGCGAGCTGAACGTCGAGATCATGTCGCGCGGCTACGCCTGGCTCGACACCGGCACGCACGACAGCCTGCTCGAGGCCTCGGAATTCGTCCGCACCATTCAGCACCGGCAGGGCGTCCAGATCGCCTGCCTGGAGGAGATCGCCTACGTGATGGGCTTCATCGACCTCGCCGCGCTGGAGGCCGCCGGCCGCGTCTTCGAGAAGACCAACTACGGCCGCGCCATCCTCAAGCGCGTCGCGGAAGCCCGAACCGAACGCCCGGAGCGATGAGCCATGCCCGTCGTGACGATCGCGCTCGCCACCGGTGACGGCGCAGGTCTTCTCGGCGGGCGGACCGAAATCCACGAGCCTCGGTTCGGCGTCGACCCGGCTTGACGTCGGTCAATGTCGTTTCGCTGTGACGGCTCATCTTTCGCGCATCCGCGCATCCGCGCGGATGCGCCGGAAAGAGCGAGTTTTTTCGCGAGACGACGGGCGTGCGCCGCCGTTTCGGGCTCGGGAAGCGCCCATCGAGGGATTCTCCGTAGCTTGACTCGCGTCGACCACCTGTTGAGAAGTCTCCGGGGGAACAGGGGGCACGTCGTCTTGAGGGGACGCTTCGACATCGGTCGTCTCTTGATCGCGCTGGCGTTGATCGTTCAGATCTTCGCGCCGGTGGGATCGAATGCGGCCGTGCTGCGTCTGGCGTTCGATCCCCTCGTCGACATCATCGTCTGCGCGCAGGATCAGGCCAATCTCGATCGTCGAGAGGGCAGCGACAAGGTTCTCGCGCACCGCGGCGACGCCTGCGGCCTGTGCCAACTGGTCGCCGCGGGCGGCTACGCGCCTCCCCCGCCGCTGTTCGAACCGCATGCGCCGCCGCCCGTCCCCGCCGCCGAGCCGGCCTGGACCTTCCTCGACGAAGCCCCGGGCTCCGCCCCCGTCCACGAGCACCGACGGGCGCGCGCGCCCCCGGCGCTTTCCTGACCGACATCGCTTCGCCTCGTCGCAATCGCGAGGCGACCCATGTTTGCGCACGCGCCTTCACGGACCGTGCCGCGGATCAGGATTTCACGTCATGTATCGTCCTCGCCTCACCGGGAGCGCCTCGCTCCTGTCGCTCGGCTGCGCCCTCGCCGCAGCATCCCCCGCTCTCGCCGCCCCCCTCGCCGACGCCACTCTTCCCGAGGTCGTGGTCACGGCGGATCGGCCGAAATCCGATGCGAAGAAAGCCGACCAGAGCCTCTCGACGCCGCTGTCCGCCTTCACCCTGACGGGTGAGCCGCTCGCCGCCGTCGCCGCCGCCGCCACCGACGCCGCGGCCCTGATGACCGAGATCCCCGGCGTCTCCGTCGCCACCGGCGGCGGCGTCTCCGGCCTGCCGGCGCTGCGCGGCCACGCCGACGACCGGATCAACGTCCTCACCATGGGCATGGCTATCACCTCGGCCTGCGGCAATCACATGAACCCGCCGCTGTCCTACGTCTCACCGTCGCGGATCGGATCGATCGAAGTCCTGTCCGGCGTCACGCCGGTCTCCAAGGGCGGCGATTCGATCGGCGGCAGCATCATCGTCGAACCGCGGGCCCCGCGCTTCGCCGGCGATTCGACGAGCGAAGCGGCTCCGGGCTTCGCGATCGGCGACGGCGTCGTCGTCCATGGCGAAGCCTCGACCTTCTGGCGCTCGAACGGCAACGTCCTGGGGGCCGGGCTGAACGTTTCCGTCGCCGATCGCGACTGGAGCCTCGAATACGACGGCGCCTGGACGAAGGGGCAGAACTACGAGGCCGGCGGCGGCGCGCTGGTGCGCTCGTCCCTCTTCGAGGCGCAGAACCATGCGCTGACGCTCGCCCGCCGTCTGGAGAACGGACTTCTGACCTTCTCGGCGGGCCTCCAGGACATCCCCTATCAGGGCTATCCGAACGTCCGCATGGACATGCTCTACAACAAGAGCGCCCACGGATCGGTCCGCTATCAGGGCGCGTTCGACTGGGGCGCGCTCGATGCGCGCGCCTACTTCCAGGACACGCGTCACTACATGAACTTCCTCGCCGACAAATACGGCGGCGTCGACGCGACGCCGACCACCGGCATGCCGATGTACACCCGCGGCCAGGACATGGGTTGGAAGGTCGAGGGCGCGCTGCCGATCGGCAAGGCCGACACGCTGAAGATCGGCAACGAATTCCAGCACTCGACCCTCGACGACTGGTGGCCGCCGGTCGCCGGCAAGGCCGGCATGTGCTGCGCCACCTACGAGAACATCAACGGCGGCCGCCGCGATCGCCTCGGCAGCTTCGTCGAGTGGGAGCACGTCTGGTCGAAGGAATGGAAGACGCTGCTCGGCGTCCGCAACGACACCGTGTGGATGGATACCGGCGACGTCCAGGGCTACAACTCCCGCACCGACATGCCGGCGATGTTCCTCTATCCGCTCGACGCCGCCGCCTTCAACGGCCGGAGCCACGCCAAGACCGATGTCAATTTCGATCTGACCGCGCTCGCCCGGTGGTCCCCGAACGACCGCCTCGACACCGAGTTCGGCTATGCCCGCAAGACCCGCTCGCCGAACTTCTACGAACGCTACGCTTGGTCGACCAGCCGCATGGCCGCCTCGATGGTCACCTGGCTCGGCGACGCCAACGGCTATGTCGGCGACATCGATCTGAAGCCGGAGGTCGCCCACACCTTGTCGGCGACCTTCAAGCTGCACGACGCGGCCCGTGAGGCCTGGAGTCTCGAAGTCACGCCCTATTGGTCCCACGTCGAGAACTACATCGACGCCGATCGCATCGCCTCGACCAGCTGGACCGCGCCCAATCCCTTCGTTCTCCTGAAGTTCGCCAACCACGACGCCGAACTGTGGGGCTTCGATGCGAACGCCCGGACGCGCCTCTGGGAAAGCGACGTCTGGGGGCGCTTCGATCTGACCGGTCGTCTCGCCTACACCCGCGGGCGCAACCTCGACACCGGCGACGGCCTCTATCGGGTGATGCCGCTCGAAGGCCGGATCGGCCTCGATCATCGCCTCGACCGTTGGACGAACCACGTCGATCTGCAGATGGTCGCCGAGAAGACCGACGTTTCGCAGACCCGCGTCGAGTTGAAGACGGCCGGCTATGCCCTGCTCAACTGGCGTGGTGGCTGGGAGCGGGACAATCTGCGTCTCCAGGTCGGCGTCGACAACATCCTGGACCAGTATTACGTCCTGCCGCTCGGGGGCGTCGACTTCACCGTCTTCAAGACGAGCGGCGTCGTCCAAGGCGTCGCCGGCCCCGGTCGATCCTTCTGGGCGAGCGCGAGCATCAAGTTCTGATGCGCGTGGGCCGCCGCGCCGATCCGGCGCGGCGGCTCACTCCTCGGCGATGCGACGTCGTCGTGTCGCCACCTCCGCCCCTCAGGATCGGCAGGACGTTCGTGGACGGTCTTTCTCTCTCCCCCCTCGCTCTCTTCCAGAGCGCCGGACCGGTCGGTCGCGGCGTGATGATCGTTCTCGCGCTCGCCTCCGTCTGGTGCTGGGTGGTCATCGCCGAGGCGATCTTCTCGATCGCGCGCCTCGGCCGCGCGCGCAGACGCCGCGACGCGCCGAATTCCCTCTTCTCCGTCGTCTTCGAGGCCGGACGCGCCGCGGCCGCGCTGCGGTTGCCCGGCGAGGGCGTCGGCGAACGCCGCCATCGCCTGGCCGAAGCGATGACCCGGGAGGCGCGAGGCCTTCTCCATCGCGCCGAGGGACGCCTCACCGACCTCGCCGTGATCGCCTCGGTCGCGCCCTTCATAGGGCTCTTCGGCACGGTCTGGGGCATCATGGCCAGTTTCACCGGCATCGCGGCGGCGCAGGACACCAGCCTCGCCGTGGTCGCGCCCGGCATCGCCGAGGCGCTCGCCGCCACCGCTTGGGGCCTCGCCGCGGCGATCCCCGCCTCGATCGGCTATTCCCGCCTCGGCACGGCCTTCGGCGCGCTCGCCGTCGACGTGTCGGACCTGATCGAGGTCGCCGCGGTCGACCTCGTCGCCGCCGAGGAGGCGCGAACGCCATGACGCCGATCGGTCGCGCCCCCGGCGGTCCGAGCCTCGGCCGGCATCGCCCCCTCTCCGACATCAACGTGACGCCGCTCGTCGACGTGATGCTGGTTCTGCTCGTCGTCTTCATGATCACCGCGCCGATGCTGGCGGCGGGGATGAAGGTCGACCTGCCGCGCGCCGCGACCGCCAAGCCGCTGCCGCCGGTCGAGCCGATCGTCGTCACCGTCGGCCGCGACGGCGCGCTGGCGATCGGGACCGATCCGATCGATCGTGACGGACTGGTCGCGGCGGTCCGCGCGCGCAGCGGCGGCGACACGGACCGCTCGATCCGGATCCGCGGCGATCGGGAAGCGCCCTACGGCGACGTCGTCGAGGCGATCGATCGTCTGGCGGCGGCCGGCTTCGGCCACATCGCCCTCGTCTCTCGCAAGCCGGCGGCGAACGAGCCCTCGCCCGCTCCCGGTTCGCCCGTCCCAGTCGCGACCGCCCCCGTCTCGGCCACCATGCCGCCCGGCGGATCCGCGGAGGCGCGACCGTGAGCGGCCGACCTCTGCGGCCGGCGTGGCTGCGGCCCTCGATCTTCGTCGCCGTGGCGGCGCTGCACGGCGCGGCCTTCGGCCTCGGAGACGAAAAGCCGATCCGTCCGGGCGACGGCGTCGTCGAGATCGCGGTCGTCTCGGAACTCGCCGCCCCCCCCGAGGCGGCCGCGACGCCCACCGCGCCGCCGATCGAACCGGCCGTCGCCGAGGCCGCGCCGCCGTCCGAGCCGGAGCCCGCGCCCGAACCGGAACCCGACCCGACGCCGGAGCCGACGCCGCCAGACCCGCCGTCCCCGGACCCGGCGCCCGAGGTCGTGGAGCCTCCCCCTCCGGTCGTCGTGCCGACCCCGCGACCGGAGGCGAAGATCCTCGAAGTGGAGAAACGGCGCGAAAGGCCGCGGCCGAAGAAGCGACGCGAGCGACCCGAGGTGGAGCGGCCGCGTCGAGCCGCCGAAGAGAGCGCCGCGGCTTCGTCCGCCGCCGCCGACCAGGCGGCCGCGCGTCGGGCGGCGGCGGCGTCCTATGCCTCGCTCGTCGCCGCGGAGGTCCGTCGTCGTCGCTACTATCCCGAAGCGGCCCGCCGCGCCGGACTGACCGGAACCGTCGTCGTCGCCTTCACGATCGGGTCGAGCGGTTCGGTGACGGCGCATTCGATCGTTCGGTCGAGCGGCCATGCGGCTCTCGACGCCGCCGTCCACGCCATGATGTCGGGGCTGCATCTGCCGCCGCCGCCCGGCGCCGTCTTCCGAGCGACCGTTCCGGTGCGCTTCGAGACGCGATGAGAGCGTCTCGAAGCGGTCGCGACGGATCGAATTCCCCGGCGCTCTTCATTGAAATGAGTGAGTTCATCGCCGAGCGGCGGCGCTAGCATGACGCTCGGCCGGCTCGAGCGGAAACGTCGCGACCGTCGGGGTCGCCGACACATCGGCCATGGAGCCGACAGAAACGCTCGACGAGGTCAAATCGATGAAGTTCTCCCCCTTCCGCCTCCCCGCTCTGCTCGTCGCCGCTCTGCTCGTCGCCGGCCCGGCCGCGGCGACGCCCGCCGACGAGGCCGTCGCGCTTCTCGCCACGCTGGCGGTCAAGCTGAACGGGCAACCGGTCACCACCGAGACCCTGAGCAAGGTGCAGTCGGTCGGCTTCGGCAAGATGAAGGGCGAGGAGATCGCCGGCGCGCACATCGCGCTTCTGGCGCAAATGCCCAATCTCTATTCGGTCGACATCTACGGCGCGAAAAATCTCACGCCGGAAGATCTCGTCCCCCTGACCAAGCTGGCGAAGCTCGGCAACGTGACGATGTCCTCGTGCAATCTCGGCGACGCCCACGCCGCCGTTCTGGCCGATCTGAAGACAGCCACCTGGCTCCGCGTCTCCGGCAACGAGTTCACCGACGCGGCGACGCCGGCCCTGGCGAAGATCGCGACCCTGACCCTGCTCGATCTCGGTTCGAACCCGATCGGCGACGCCGGTCTCGCGCCGCTCGGCCGGCTTCCCGCCCTCGCCACGCTCCACCTCAACTTCACGAAGGTCACCGGCCCGGGGCTCGCCGATCTGGCCACCGCCACCAAGCTGCAGGAGCTCGGGTTGCAGAGCGCGCCGCTGATCCCCGGCGTCGCCGGCGCTGCCATCGCCCGGAACAAATCCCTGAAGCGGCTCTATCCCTGGTACACGCCGATCGACGACCGCGACATCGCCGAGATCGGCAAGCTGGCCGGACTGGAAACCCTCTATCTGAACAACACTGCGACGACGGACGCCGCCGGTCCGTCGTTGGCGAAGCTGTCCGCGCTGCGCTGGCTCTGGCTGAACCACACCAAGACCACCGACGCGATCGTCGAAAAGATCGCCGGCCTGCCGCTCGAAAACGTTCAGGTCGACGAAACCGGCGTGACCGATCGGGCGATGCCGATCCTCGCCGCGATCCCGACCCTACGCAACATTTCCGCCCGCAAGACCGGCGTCACCGACGCCGGCGTCGCCGCGGCGATGGCCGTCACGGGTCGTCACAAGGATCTGAGGATCTCGAAGTGAGGCCGACGGCGCGAAAGCGCCGCCGCGCGCCTCACGTCGCCATCTCGAACAACCGCGCCACCATCGTCTCCGGCGAGACCGCGTCGCGCTCCCCGGACCGATAAAGGCCGAGATCGTCGAAGATCCGTTCGCAGATGAGCGACCAGGCCTCCTCTTCGCTCAGCGTCCGGACATGGGCGGCGTCGGCGTCGACGTCGCCGCCCTCCATAAGGAAGGCCCCGTCGTCGACGACGAGACGGCTCCAACTCTCCCGATTGCTGGAGAGGCTCAAACCGCCCATCGCGCGGACCCGATCGAGACAGAGCGCGCGCGCCTCGTCCATCGAAGCCGGTCGCGGCGGCGATGGTTTCGGCTTCGGCGGCGAGAGGAGCCGTTCGACCCGGCTGATCAGCATCCCGGAATAGTCGTCGGACGGCGTCGGAAATTCGGTGGCAGGATGGGCTCCGAGCCGGATTTCGGAAATCCGCTGCGCCCAGGTGTGCCAGAGGTTGACCCAGCCGCAGAGCTTCGCCTCGAAGTCGGGATGCAGCGCGAGCCCGCTCGAGCCGAGGAAGTCGAGCCCGAAGACCGCTTCCTTCGGCGCGAAGTCGGCGCGCAACACGATACGGTCGGGGTGAGCGAACGCCGGGCGCGGCGTCTCCCCCCACGGCGGCCACAGCCGCGCCGAAGCCTCGTGATCGATCACGTCGGCATGGACGACGTGCGGCACGACGACGAAGTAGCGCTCGGGCAGCGGCTCGGATCGCCCCCGCATGAAGATGTCGGCTTCGTGGAAGTCGACCGGCGGATCGGCGAGCGCCTTCCTCATGCGATCGACCAACGTCTCCGACCACAGATGGAGACCGCGGTCGTTCGCCGGGATCGACGGCAGGAACGCCGCCCCCTCGTCACCGACGAAGGCCGGCCGCATGCGACGCGGGCGCTCCCGGTCCCGGCCCGTTCCCAGGTCCGAAGGGAGCGTCCCCTCGAGGAGCTTCAGCTCGATGTGCGGATCGGGCGGCGTGGCCGGTCCGAGGACGAGGAAGTCGGGTCGGCCGCGAACTTCGGTCATGGCGTCGTCCCCGCTCCGCTCGTCGGCGCGCGGCTCGCCGTCGCGAGCGGCGGCGGCGGCACCTGCCCGGCGGGCCGACCGCCCCGTTTCACCAGGGCCGTCGCCGTGCCGCCCCGACCCTGGACCTCGTCGACGATCGTCGCGGCCGCCCGAAGGTCGGCGAGCGGCAGGACGGCGGCGCGCGCGCCGTCGGCGTTCGCGATCGTCAGGGTCCGACCGGCGAGCATCGCGTCGAGCGTCGCGGCGAGACGCAGCGGCGGCGTCTCCCAACGCCGCGCTCCATCCGTCGCGACGATCCGCACCAGACCGTCGCCGGTTCCCGGCAGCGGCTTGCCGTCGATCGCCGGGCGTGGCGACGCAGCGGTCGTCCCCTCCGCAGAGGCGGGCAGAACGATCGCGATCCCGACCGGCGCCGCCGGGCCCGCCGCGCGGCGAATTTCGACGCGCCCGCCCGCGGCCTCGGTCGCGACGACGCAGGCGCGGAGCGCGTCGCAGTCGACCGCCCATCCGGCGATCCGCCGCGCCACCGGGTAACCCGCCGAAACCGCGGCGACGAACGGCCGGCGCTTCGCCCCGGTGTGCCGCAGCAGAAACGAGATGTCGTGATCGAAGGAACGGGTCTGCGGATCGCCGTATCGCCGCTCGGCGAGCGCGGCGACCCGCGCCGCGCCGTCGACGTCGCCGCCGACCTCGAGCGCATGGGCGAGGATCGCCAGACCGGTGACCGACTGATCGGCGTCGTCGGTCGCCAGGAGACCGTTCCAGGCCGCGCCGGCGGCGATGTCGTAGAAGGCCTCGCGCGCGAAGAGATCGGGCCGGACGAGCTTGCCCTTCGCCCCGAGATGGCCGTCGCCCATCTCGATCGCGATCTCCGCCATGGCGAACCATTCCCAGGGCGCATGTTCCAACGCCGCGCGCATGCCCGGGGCCTCGAGCGCCTCCTCCCAACCGGCGAGACGCTTCGGATCGGCGAGGTGGTCGACGTTCTCGATCGCGGCGGCGTCGCGCCGCCCGAGCCGTTCGGTCGCTGCGGTCATCGCCGCGACGAGCCCCTCGCCGCGCGCCGCGATCCGAGGCCGCGCCGAAAGAAGCTCGGCGAGATCGCCGCGTCGGCCGCCCTCGGCCGCGCCGAGGGCGGTCGTCACGACCGCCCCCGCCGCCATCGCCGCGATCGCCAGCGTCGTCGCCCGCCGCGAAATCGACGCCGCGCCCGTCATGCCGCGACCTCCGCGGCGGTCGCCGCCGCGGCCCGACGCTTTCTGGCCGCAAACCAGGCCGCGCCGCCGATCGCCGCGCCGACGGCGATGATCGCGCCGCCGATGAGCGGCCGAACGGCGAGCCACGCGAGACCGATGGTCAACGGCGCGAGCGCCGCGGTGAGCGCGAAGGCGACGAGGCCGGTGGCGAAGCGGGCGATCGAGCCGACGAAGGGGATCACGTCGCCGATCACGCCGACCAGCGCGAACATCACGTTGAACCCCACCAGCATGGCGAAGACGCCGCCGGCCCGGAAGATCCAGGTCATCGTCGCGTTCGCCTGTTGCGCTTCCTCGAACATCGCCGCCGCCGGCACGTCGCCGTCGCGGATCAGGAAGATCGAGCGGCCGTTCGACGAGGTCCAGGCGCCGAGGTCGGCGCCCGCGTCGGCCGCCACGATCGAGGCCCGGTCGGCGGTCGCCGCCTCCCAGGAGATGCGCAGATCGCCGATCTGCGGCCGCGCCGGCTCGTATCCGAAATAGGCCGTGCCCTGGGCGACGCGCACCGGCAGCTGCGTGCCGATCTGCGCGGCGATCGCCTTGGCCTGCGTCTCGTCGAGCGGCAGTTTCCGCGTCTCGCCGATCGATCCGATCTCCGCGCCCGCGACCCCCCAGCTGCGCTCGCCGGCGACGAGGCTCCGCTTCACGGTGAAGGTCTCGCCCTCGACCGGCAGAGGCGGGTTCTGGTGGCCGCTCGGCTGGGCGAACTGGCCCGAATCGATCGAGTTCTTCGACCAGCCCCGCGAATAGGAATAGGTCGTGACCGTCTCGGTGCCGCCGCCGAGCTTGTTCTCGGTCTTGCTCTTCTTCTCCTCCTTCCACTGGTACATCTCGACGACGCGGACGAGCCGCGTGGCGTTCGTCGGCGTCGGCGGCGCGGCGAAGGCCGGATCGCTCGGCACGGGACCGACGATCTTGCCGCCGACATGGACGAGACGGCCGGCGGTCGGCGCGCCGCCCGGCGCATGACCGTTCGCGTCGAGCGTGATCACAGCGCCCGCGCCTTCGGTGAGGGCGCGCGCGGTCGTCACCGCCCGGTTCTCGTTCCAGGCCAGCACGCCGATCGAGACCACCACCACCAGGAAACCGCCGACGACGCCGGACAGCGCCTTGGTCAGCCGCTTGCCCCAGGATTCGTTCGTGACTTCGACGAATTGATCCGACATGTCGCTCTCCTCACCCGCGCCACGGCGTGGCGATGCCGGCCGGACGACCGTCGGGCCGTTTGGTCAGCTCGTCGAAATAGTTGCGGCCGTCCGAGCCCGGAATGTCGAAGCGCGGCATCATGCAGGACGCCAGCACCCGATCGTCCTTGCCGTCGGCGGAGATCAGCACCACCGAGCCCCGCTTCCCCGGACGAACCTCGTAGCTGCGCATCTGGACGTGGTCGCCCGACCCCGGCAGTCCGTTCTCGGCGCGGATCTCGATCGACGCCCCCTTTTGCGACACGACCGTCGAGGTTCCCAGCGTGGCGTAATAGACGCCGGTCTTCTGGATCTCGGCGAGCGACTGCAGCCGGCGTCCGATCCACAAGCCGTCCTCGTAGACGACCAGCGGCATCGCCCAACATTGCTTCGACGACGTCGTATTGATCAGCTCCGCCTCCGAATCGCTGCCGCGATACATCGTGTAGATGCCCGGCGGAATGCGCCCCGGCTCGCCGGCCGCGGCCGCGGTCGGCGCGCCCCCTCCCACCGTCGCCGCCACCGCGGCGACGCACAGGCCGATCGATCGCAGATCCATACTTTCGCTCCTCCCTTCGCTTCGAGCCGTCCGAGCCGACCTTCTCGCCTCGGTCCCGGCCTCGATCAGATCTCCCGCGCCACGGAGACGTCCGCGGCCTCTCGAACTCTTGCCGCCGCCATCCAGCCGATCGGCGAACGATGCAGCTTCACCGCCATTTCCGCCCGGCCGGCGGTGCCGGTCTTGGCGTAGGCCTGCGCCAGATGGGTGCGCACCGTGTGGATCGACACCGACAGGCGGCGGGCGATCGCCGCCGGGGTCTCGCCCCGCATCACGCCGAGCGCCGCCTGCGCCTCGCGGCGGGTCAGGCCGAAGCACCGCGTCATCGCCTCCGCCCGCGCCGTCTCCGCTTCGCCGTCGCGCAACACCACCAGCCCGGCCGGATCGCCGAGGAGACGGCCGAGGCGATCGAGCGCGCGCGGTCGAAGGAACACCCCGACCGGCCGATCGCCGAGGACGAGCACGGTTCCCTCGCGCTCCGCGCCCCCCTCGAACACGGCGCTCTCGACCAGGATTCGACGCGTCGCCGCCGCGATCGTCGAAGCCGGATCCGAACCGTCGACCGAGGCCGCCAGGGCGGCGCGATAGCCCTCGCTCGCCCACGACGGACGGCCGTACCGATCGACCAGCGCGCACGCCATGCCGAGAAGGCCGAGCGTCTCCGCCCACACCTCGCCGAGCGCCGATCCGATCTCTTGCGAGACGACCGCGACCTCGGCGGCCGCCGCTTCGTCGGGGCAGGCGTACGTCTTCGTCGATTTCGCAGGTTCGATGCCGTCGTCCATGTCGCACCCGAGGTGATCATCGACGACATGCTGCCCGTCGCGGGCGCGGCGCGCATACACCACGGAGGGGATGCGTATCCCCTTCGTATCCGCTTCGCCCACATCGGCGGACGTCACGGCGATCCGGCGGCCCGATGTTCGTCGAGCCAACCCTCGATCCGGTCGCGCACCCGTTCCGCGAAACCGCCGCCTCGACGCAGATGGAAGATCGGCAGACGCCGCCCGTCGACCAGCGTCAGCATCGGCCGCGAAGCGTCGATCCATCGCGGCGACGACCAGCCGGCGCTCTCGAAGGTCGACCGAACCCGACGGCGCTCGACGATGACGCCGCCGACCTCCGACAAGGCGATGCGCGTCGTCTTCCGACCGAGGAGCGAACGACGGGAAAGGGTCACGCCTTCGACCGGATGAAAGATCGCGCGCTCGACCCGCCCGTAGTGGAGGAGCGCGACGAAGAACGACAGCGAGAGCCCGCCGAACAACGCCGCCCCGGCCGGTTGGGGATAGCGACCGGTCAGAAACGACGCGCCGGCCGCCGCCGTGGCGACGACCGCGATCGGCAACGTGATCATGAACAACCAGGCCCGTCGGGTCAGAACGAGAGGCGCCGGGCCGGCTTCGCCGGTCCGCTCGGTCGGTACGCTGCGCATCGGCTCTCCCCTTCGTCGTCGTGCGGACGTCGCTCGAACGCGATCGCAGGATCGCCGGCGGACGCGCCGCCGTCTTCATTCGAATGAAGGAGGCTCTTGCCAGTTTGGCTCCTGCGCGTCCTGATACCGTCAGGGAAGAGGACGAAGGGAGAGAGAGGCGGCATGACGAAGGAGAACGGCGAGGTCCCGTTGGTCGATCAGCAACTGCGATTCGCCCCGGAACCGCACCAGTTGAACGCCGCCGGCGAGATCGACCCCGAGACCGATCTGGAGCTCGTCGCCAACACTTGGCGCGCCATCGTCGATCAACACGCCTTCGAGACGATGATCGCCAGCTGGAACGCCAAGCTCGACGCCTGCGACGACCGGGACGACGGCCCGTCGAACCTCTCCGGCCCGCTTCTCACCCAGCTCGCCGCCGCGCGCCGCACGCTGGAGATGCTCGACATTCCCGCCGAGAACGATCCGCTCAGCCGCGCCGTCCAGGAAGTGCCCGGCCCCGCCGTCGTCCTGGCGCCCGACGGACGCATCGTCACCACCAACGTCGCCGGCGCCCGCGCCTTCGGCGGACGCCAGGGCATGTTCTTCTCGTCCGATCTGATCGATCCGTGTTCGCGCGCCGACTTCGCCGCCCTGCGCAAGGCCGCCAACACCCGCGGCAATCGCTCGCAGGCGATTCTGCGCATCCATCCGGCCGAGGACGTCGAACCGACCTTCCTGGCGGAGGCCTATCTGGTCGCGGCCGGCCGCGGCGACAAATCCTACCTCGTCCTGCGCTCGCTCGAAGTCGAATGGACGGCGGATGCGGGGCGGCGCCTCGCCGACGCCTTCGGCTTCAGCGAGGCCGAGGTGGAGGTGGCGCGCCTGTTCTACCGTCTGCGCGACAACGAAGCGGTGGCGCGCGAGCGCGGCGTCTCGGTGCTCACCGTCCGCACCCAGATGAAGGCGATCCAGGCCAAGGCCGAAACGCCGACCCAGCTCGAGCTGTTCCGCCTGCTGGCGCTGGTCGCGAGCCGCGCCGTCATGGGCGAGCGCGGCCGGGTCGCCGGCTGGCGCGATCCGCTCGGCCGCGAGGAACGGCTGACCCTCTCCGACGGACGGGTCGTCGCCTGGACCTGGATGGGCGCCGAGGACGGCGTCCCGGTGGTGATGTCGCGCGGCATTCCGGTCGGATATCTGCTGCCGGAAGCCGAGGAGGCGCGGCTGCGCGAGGCCGGGATCACCCTCTTCGCGCTGTCCCGACCGGGCTACGGCAACTCCACGCTCGACGGCGACATGCCGGCGCTCGACGACAATCTCGCCTGTCTGCGCGCCTTCCTCGATCACCGGATCGCCGACCCTTGCGTCGCGGTCGGACTGTCGAACGGCATCGTCCCGCTCTTGGCCGAACAGACGGCCAACCCGGCGCGGTTCACCACCCTGATCTCGATCGGCTACACCGGCGTCCTCGACCGCTCCGGCATGCACCGCCTGCCGCCGATCCCCCGCACCATGCTGCGGCTGGTCGACGTCATGCCCTGGCTCGTCGAGCTGATCGCCAAGTCCGGCCACCGAATGATGCAGCAATACGGGGTCGACTGGTATCTGGAGCGCGCCTACCGCAATCGCCCCTGCGACATGGCGACCTGCGCCGACCCCAACGTCGTGCCCTTGCTGCGCAGCGCCAGCGCCCATCTGTTGATGCAGGGGCACATGACCTTCGTGCGCGACCTGCAACTGATCCGCGCGCCGATCGACGCCTCGATCGAAGCGTTGACGATCCCGATGAAGGTGCTCGCGCCGATGGAGGACGGCGTCTTCGACGAGGCCCGCTACCGGCGACTGGAGCGGCGCAACCCCCTCGTCGAGGTCGAGCCGGCGCCCAGGACCGGCGAGCTGATCTACTATCAGAACTCCGCGCTCGTGGTCGATCACGTCATCCGCGCCGTGGCGGCGACGCGCGCCGGCTGAGCGCCGGCCGGCGCGAATTTGTGCGAAATCCGCATCCGAAGTTTCAGGTTTCGAAAACCCTCCGTCGCGATCCGACTTGATTTCCTCCCGGTTCGAGCGGCTTCATCGAGACTTCGGGACGAGGTGGGATCATTCCGGCATGCCGATCGAAGCAACGTCGTCGTTTTCTGAGGACCTCGCGCAGGTCGCGGCCAAGATCGCGGCCGATCGCAATCTCGAGCCCGACTTCTGCGAGCGCCTGACCCGCGCCCTCACCCAGTTGTGGGACGTGATCGCGGAGCAGATGCAGGACGACGACCGAGCTCGTTTCGATTCGATCCTGGTCCGCGTCGTCCCCACCACCTCGGTCGGCGCCCGCATCGAACTGTCCGACAGCCTGGCGCGATCGCCCGCCCCCCCGCGCGGCGTCCTGCTCGTGCTCGCCCATGACGAGATCGCCGTCGCCGGACCGATTCTCCGCCTGTCGCCGGCGCTCGCCGACGAAGATCTCATCGACATCGCCCGCCGGTGCGGCGTGACCCACATGGGCGCGATCGCGGAACGGACCGACCTGTCGCTGCGCGTCACCGACGTCCTGGTCCTGCGCGGCGACGACCGCGTCCGCGCGATCGTCGTCGCCAACGCCGGCGCTCGGCTCTCCGACAAGGCCTTCGCTCGCCTTTCGTTGCAGGCCCGCGACGACGGCGCCGTCGGCCTGGTGCTGATCGCGCGCGCAGATCTGCCCGAACTGGTCGTCCGCTTCCTCCAGTCGAACGGCGGCCCCGAAATCCGCCGCGCCCTGATCGAGCGGGAGAACCGTCCCCGCCCCTCGGGGGTCGCCGAACAGGTCGCCAAGTCGATCCGGCGCACCGAAGACGGCTGGCTCGAGCACTATGACTTCGACGCCGCCCGCGCGATCCTGCCGCGTCTCGCCGAGGCGCGCCATCAGGTCGATCCCTTCGTCCGCCGGCTGGCGCAACAGGACCGTTTCCCCGAACTGGTGATCACCCTCGCCGAGATCGGCGGCCTGCCGCTCGACGCCGTCAAGCACATGCTGGTCTCGGTCGACACCGATCCCTTCGTCAAACTGGCCCGCGCCGTCGGCCTGAAGGGCGACACCGTGCAGGAGATCCTGATGGTCGGCCCCTGGCTGCATCGTCTCGACGCCCGCAGCCGCGAGGCGGCGATGCTCGCCTTCCAGACCACCGACGCCGACGAGGCCCGCGCCCGCGTCCGCCGCTGGGCCGACGGCGAGCCGCATTGAGCTCGATTGCCTCGCTCGCATCGGCGCGGCTAGGATGAGGCTTCCCGCCGCCGGAATCGCTCCTCGATGCGCGTCGACCTCTCCGAACTCGCCTCCGCCTTTCCCGACATCCGCGTCGGCGTCGTCGTCGCCTCCGACCTCGCCGTTCCCGCCGAACGGTCGGACGAGCTCGATCGGCTGATCCGCGAGCGCGCCGCCGCCGTGCGCGCCCAATGGGGCGGCCGCGAACTCGGCGACATCCCCGGGATCAAGGTCTGGCGGCTCGCCTACAAGAGCTTCGGCATCAAGTCGACGCGCTATCGCTGCTCGGTCGAACGCCTCGTCAAGAACGTCCTCGCCGATCGCGAGGCGCCGCGCATCAACGGCTTCGTCGACGCCTACAACGCGGTCTCCGCGAGCCATGTGTTCCCGATCGGCGCGGACGATCTCGACCGCGTCGTCGGCGACGTCGTCTTCCGCTGGTCGCGACCCGACGACACCTTCGTCGACATGGCTGGCGGCGACGACGCCGACCCCGCCGACGCCGCGCCGAAGCCCGGCGAAGTGGTCTATGCCGACGCCGAGAAGGTGCTCTGCCGGCGTTGGAACTGGCGTCAGGACGCCCGCTCGCTCGTCTCGCCGACGTCACGCCGGGTGGTGCTGACCATCCAGTCGCTCGGCGTCGGCGATCTCGACGCGGCGCTCGCCGACGTCTGCGATCTGATCGAACGCTTCTGCGCCGGCCGCACGGCGGTGACGGTGGCCGACGCGCGCGAGCCGGTGAAGGAGCTCGCGGGCGTCTGAGACGGGTCGGGCTTCGTGCGCGATCACCCCTTGCCCGGCGTATAGGCCAGGATCGGCGCGAGCCATTTCTCGGCGGTGGCGAGGTCCCACCCCTTGCGCCGGGCGTAGTCCTCGACTTGATCCTTCTCGATCTTGCCGACGCCGAAGTAGTGCGCCTGAGGATGCGAGAAGTAGAGGCCGGAGACGCTCGCCGCCGGATGCATGGCGAAGCTCTCGGTCAGCTCGATGTCGGCGCGATGGCGCGGATCGAGCAACTTCCACAGCGTCGCCTTCTCGGTGTGGTCGGGCTGCGCCGGATAGCCCGGGGCCGGGCGGATGCCGAGGTATTTCTCGCCGATCAACTCGTCCTTCGAGAGAGCCTCGTCCGCCGCGTAGCCCCAGAATTCGCGCCGCACCTTCTCGTGCAGCCATTCGGCGAAGGCCTCCGCCAACCGGTCGGCGAGCGCCTGGGAGAGGATCTTCGAATAGTCGTCGTTGGCCCGCGCATAGGCCTCGGCGATCGCCTGCTCGCCGAGGCCGGCGGTCACCGCGAAGGCGCCGACCCAGTCCTTCGCCCCGCCGACCGGCGCGACGAAATCGGCCAGCGCCAGATTGGCGCGCTCGCCGCCCTTGCGGTCCATCTGCTGGCGCAGCGTGTGCAGCGTGGCGAGCGTGTAGTGCCGCGTCTCTTCCTTGTAGAGCACGATGTCGTCGCCGACCGACTGCGCCGGCCAGAAGCCGACCACGCCCTTGGCGGTGAGCGAGCCCTCGGCGACCAGCTTCGCCAGCATCGCCTGCGCGTCGTCGAAGAGCGCCTTCGCCGCCGGCCCGACCTTGGCGTCGGTCAAGATCGCCGGATAACGGCCGATCAGCTCCCAGGTGGCGAAGAACGGCGTCCAGTCGATGTAGGGAACGAGCTCGGCGATCGTCGGTTCGACCGAGCGGATGCCGAGGAAGCTCGGCTTCTTCGGCGGATGCGCGGCGAAGTCCGGCCGGAAGGCGGCGGCGCGGGCATCCGTCAGCGACACCCGCTCCTTGGCGCTCGACCCGCGCGCATGCGCCTCGCGAATCGCGGCGTAGTCGGCGGCGACGGCGGCGGCGACCTTGGCCTTGTCCGCGCCGAGGAGCGACGAGGCGACGCCGACGGCGCGGCTCGCGTCGACCACATAGACCGCCTGCCCGCGATCATAGGCCGGGTCGATCTTCACCGCCGTATGAACCCGGCTGGTGGTCGCCCCGCCGATCAGCAGCGGCACGTCGAAGCCCTGCCGCTCCATCTCGCTCGCCAGATGCACCATCTCGTCGAGCGACGGGGTGATCAGGCCGGAGAGACCGACGATGTCGGCCTTCTCCTCGCGGGCGCGTTGCAGGATCTTCTCGGCGGGAACCATCACGCCGAGATCGACGACGTCGAAGTTGTTGCAGGCGAGCACGACGCCGACGATGTTCTTGCCGATGTCGTGGACGTCGCCCTTGACGGTCGCGAGCACGATTTTGCCGGCCGACGACCGCCCCGCCTCGCCCGAGGCCGCCTTTTCGGCGTCCATGTAGGGCATCAGCACCGCCACCGCCTGCTTCATCACCCGGGCCGACTTCACCACCTGCGGCAGGAACATCTTGCCCGACCCGAACAGGTCGCCGACCACGTTCATACCGGCCATCAGCGGCCCTTCGATGACGTCGAGCGGCCGCGCCGAGGCGAGGCGCGCCTCTTCCACGTCCGCCTCGATGAACTCGGTCAGGCCGTGCACCAGCGCATGTTCGAGACGCTTGGCGACCGACGCCTCGCGCCAGGAGAGATCGACCTCGCGCGCCTTGCCGACCTCGCCCTTGAAGCGTGGCGCGGCGTCCAGCAGCCGTTCGGTCGCGTCGGCGCGACGGTTCAGCACCACGTCCTCGGCGAGGTCGCGCAGGTCCGGCGCGAGATCGTCATAGACCGCCAGCGAGCCGGCGTTGACGATGCCGAAGTCCATGCCGGCCTGGGTCGCATGGTAGAGGAACACCGAGTGCATCGCCTCGCGCACCGGCTCGTTGCCGCGGAACGAGAACGAGAGGTTGGAGACGCCGCCCGAGACGTGGGCGTGCGGCAGGCTCTCCCGGATGAACCGGGTCGCCTCGATGAAGTCGACGCCGTAGTTCGCGTGCTCCTCGATGCCGGTCGCCACCGCAAAGACGTTCGGATCGAAGATGATGTCTTCCGGCGCGAACCCGACGGTCTTCGTCAGGATCTCGTAGGAGCGACGGCAGATCTCGATCTTGCGGGCGCCGGTGTCGGCCTGGCCGGTCTCGTCGAACGCCATCACGACGACGGCCGCGCCGTAACGACGGATCTTCTCCGCCTGCGCGACGAACGGCCCCTCGCCTTCCTTCAAGGAGATCGAATTGACGATCCCCTTGCCTTGCAGGCACTTCAGGCCGGCCTCGATCACCGACCACTTCGACGAGTCGACCATCACCGGAACCTTGGCGATGTCGGGTTCGGACGCGACCAGATTGAGGAAGGTCGTCATCGCCTTCTCGCCGTCGAGTAGGCCTTCGTCCATGTTGACGTCGATGATCGCCGCGCCGGCTTCGATCTGATCCTTGGCCACCGCCAGCGCCGCCGGATAGTCGCCGGCGGTGATCAACTTGCGGAACTTCGCCGAGCCGGTGACGTTGGTGCGCTCGCCGATGTTGACGAAGCGCATCTCGGGAAGATGGGTGAAGGGCTCGAGCCCGGAGAGCCGCATCCTGGGCTCGATCGTCGAGACCACGCGCGGCGTCTTGCCCGCCACGGCGCGAGCGATCGCCGCGATGTGGTCCGGCGTCGTGCCGCAGCAGCCGCCGACCACGTTGACGAGGCCGGAGGCCGCGAACTCGCCGACGAGCTCCGCCATCGCCGCCGGGCTCTCGTCGTAGAGGCCGAATTCGTTGGGAAGCCCGGCGTTCGGATAGGCGCAGACGAGCGTGTCGGCGACGCGGCCGATCTCGTCGATGTGGGCGCGCATCTCCTTCGCGCCGAGCGCGCAGTTGAGGCCGATCGAGAACGGTTTGGCGTGCCGCAGGCTGTACCAGAACGCAGCCGGCGTCTGGCCGGAGAGCGTGCGTCCCGAGAGATCGGTGATCGTGCCGGAGATCATCACCGGCAGACGGAATCCGAGCTCCTCGAACAGGCCCTCGATGGCGAAGATCGCCGCCTTGGCGTTGAGCGTGTCGAAGATCGTCTCGACGAGAAGAATGTCCGCGCCGCCGTCGACGAGGCCGCGCGCCGCTTCCCCATAGGCCGTCGCCAGATCGTCGAAGGTCACGGCGCGGAAGCCCGGATCTTCCACGTCCGGCGAGATCGAGGCGGTGCGGTTGGTCGGCCCGATCGCGCCGGCGACGAAGCGCGGCCGGCTCGGATCCTTGGCGAAGGCGTCGTCGCAGGCCTCGCGCGCGCGCCGCGCGCCCTCGACGTTCAAATCGTAGGCGGCGCTCTCGAGGCCGTAGTCGGCCTGCGCGATCGTCGTCGCCGAGAAGGTGTTGGTCTCGACGATGTCGGCGCCGGCCGCGAGATATTGCGCGTGGATGCCGCGGATCACCTCCGGCCGGGTGATCGAGAGGAGATCGTTGTTGCCCTTGAGGTCCTTCTCCGCGTCGGCGAAGCGCGTCCCGCGATAGTCGGCCTCCTGCAGCCCGTGGCGCTGGATCATCGTGCCCATCGCGCCGTCGAGGATCAGGATGCGCTCGGAAGCCGCCTTCGCCAGCGTCTCGGCGAGTTTCGCGGCGGTGGCGGCGGTGTGGCGGAAGGGCTCGGTCATGATCTCTCTCGTGGACGGCCGGCCTTCGATCGAGGCCGGCGACGGTCGGATGCGTCGGAACGGGGCGCGAAGAAGCGCGCTCAGTCCTCGCAGTGATACCCCAGGGCCTGCACGATGTCCGTGACGAGATCGGCGCGGTTCATCGTGTAGAAGTGAAAATGCTCGACGCCGCGGGCGCGGAGATCGGCGACCTGTTCGATGCCGAAGTCGATCGCCGCCCGGTTCCGCTCTTCGACGCTTTCGCCGACCCGGGCGAAGCGCTCGGTCAGCGCCTTCGGCACGCTCGCGCCGGTCTTCTCGGCGAAACCGGCGACGGCCGTGAAGTTGTGGACGGGAATGATCCCCGGCACCACCGGGATCGAGACGCCTGCGGCGCGGACCCGTTCGAGGAAGCTCTCGAAGAGATCGTCGTCGAAGAAGAACTGGGTGATGGCGCGGCTCGCCCCGGCGTCGACCTTGCGCTTCAGATTGTCGATCTCGACGTCCCAGGTCGCGCTCTCCGGATGGCGCTCCGGATAGGCCCCGACCGAGATCTCGAAGCCGCCGATCGCGGCGATGCCGGCGACCAGATCAGACGCATAGGCGTAACCGCCCGGATGCGGCGCATAGGCCGAGCCGACGCCGTCGGCCGGATCGCCCCTGAGCGCGACGATGTGGCCGACCCCGGCTTCGGCATAGGCGCGGATCACCGCGTCGACCTCCTCGCGCGTCGCCGAGACGCAGGTCAGATGCGCCGCCGGGGCGAGCTTCGTCTCGCGCACGATCCGGGCGACCGTGTCGTGGGTGCGCTCGCGGGTCGACCCGCCCGCCCCGTAGGTCACCGACACGAAGCTCGGCTCGAGCGGCGCCAGCGCCTCGATCGACCGCCACAACGCGGCCTCCATCTTCTCCGTCTTGGGCGGGAAGAACTCGAAGGAGATCGTCGGTTTCGAAGACGCGGTCATGTCGTTGCTTTCGTCGGAGTGCCAGAGGCGAGGAGAAGGCGCGGGTCGCGGCCGAGCCAGAGCGTCACGGTGAGCGCGCCGTCGCCGCCGATCTGGGGCGAAGGCGGCAGGTCGCGGGTCTCGACGAGGTCCAGCCCGGCCTGTTCCAGCCATCGCGCGATCTCGCCGTGCGCGAAACCGAGCCGGCGATGAGCATGGCTCTCGCGGAGGAATTCGAGGTCGTGCGGCGCGAAGTCGACGACGAGCAGTCGCCCGCCGGGCCTGAGCGTGCGCGCCGCCTCGCGGATCGCCGAGCCGGGATCGTCGAGATAGTGCAGCACCTGATGGATCGTCACCACGTCGAAGGCGTCGCGCGGCAGGCCGAGCGCATGGAGATCGCCCTGCTGCACCCGAGCGCGTGACAGACCCGCCCGATCGAGCTCGCTGCGCGCCGCCGTCAGCATGTCGTGCGAGGCGTCGACGCCGACGGCGCGGTCGTAGCGATCGGCGAGCAGAGTCAGCAGCCGCCCGGTGCCGGTGCCGACGTCGAGCAGGGCGCCGAAGGGGCGCTCCCCGAGCGCCTCGCGGATCGCCTCTTCGACCCGCGCCTCCTCGACGTGCAGCGAGCGGAGCCGCTCCCAATCGCCGGCGTGTTCGGCGAAATAGGCCGCCGTCCGCTCGGCGTGGCCACGCTTGACCGCGGCGAGCCGCTCGCGGTCGCGCGCCGCCGTCTCGTCGGTGGGATCGAGCGCCGCGACGAGGCCGCGCGCCATCGCCCCGAGCGCGCCCGTCTCGGCCAGCCGATAATAGACCCACGCCCCTTCCGGAAAGCGATCGACCAGCCCGGCTTCGGTGAGCAACTTCAGATGCCGCGAAATCCGCGGCTGCGACTGAGCGAGGACCGTGGTCAGGTCCTTCACCGTCAGGTCGCCGGCCTCGAGCAGCGTCAGGATCCGGAGCCGAGACGGCTCCCCGCCGGCCCTCAGCGCCGCCACCAGGGCCTCCGCCGAAAGACCGCCGACGCCGAACGCCGACGCCCCGCCGGCGGAGGCGGGGCGGCCGGCGTCGTCGTGGAGCGAGGAGATCCCGGGGTTGTTCGTCGTCATGGAAGAACGATATAAAGATATCTTTATATCATTTCAACGATCGAACGCCGCTCTCCACCGCGACAAGGCGCGGCCGCTCGGCCCGAACCCGTCGCAGCCGTCGCAGCCGCCGACCGTCAATAGGCGTTCTCGTCGAAGAACACCTTCAGCGCCGTCACCACGATGATGCGCAGGTCGAGCCAGATCGACCAGTTGTCGATGTACCAGAGATCGTGTTCGACCCGCGCCCGCATCTGCTCGACGTTGCGGGTCTCGCCCCTCAGGCCGTTGATCTGCGCCCAACCGGTGATGCCCGGCTTGACGTGCTGGCGCATCGCATAGGTGGCGATCAGCCCATCGTAGTGGTCGTCGTGGGCGATCGCGTGCGGCCGCGGCCCGACGATCGACATGTCGCCCTTGAGCACGTTGAAGAGCTGCGGCAACTCGTCGATCGAGGTGCGCCGGATCATCCGGCCGATCCGCGTGATCCGCGCGTCGCCGCGCGACGCCTGAACGACGTCCGGCCCGTTCTCCCGCACCGTCATCGAACGAAACTTGAGGATCGCGAAGGGCCGCGCGCCGAAGCCCTTGCGGTGCTGCCGGAACAGGATCGGAAAGCCGCTCTCCGCGACGATCGCCGCCGCGGTGAGCGCCATCACCGGCGACAGCAGCGCCAGACCGAACCCGGCCACCATCAGATCGAGCAGACGCTTCATCGCGCGGTCGGTCCGGGTCAGCGGCGCGCGGCCGAGTTCGAGGCCGATCAGATCGCCGACCTGCAGCTTCGGCCGCCGCAACATACGCTCCATCTCATGGTCGGCGAACAGATGGATCGGCAGCGGCAGGGGCGCCAGGGCCGCCTTCAACTCGCCGATCCGCCGCCGCTCGCGCCACGAACCGAAGACGTAGATCCCGTCGACCCGCCCCTTCGCCAGAGCCGCCTGAACCACTTCGGCCACCGGAAGAGCGACCGCCTGCGCCTCGCCCGCCTCTTCGCTTTCCGGCGGAATCCGCGACAGCGCCGCGACTTCGATGCCGGCGTCGCCGAGCTGCCGGGTGATCCGCGCGGCGCCCGCCTCGCCCGCGATCGCCACCACCGCGACCCGGCCGTGCGCCACCAGCCCGCGGCGGCAGGCGCGCGCCAACGTACGCGCTCCCGCCCAATGGGCGGCGAGGAGCCCGACGCCGCCGAACCCGAACCAGAACGAGATCACCCCACGCGAGAAGTGGTCGGTCGCCTTCATCAGAAAGGCGATCCAGGCCAGCGTGAAGAAGACGAAGCCCCAGGCCTGGGCGACGCGAAGGGTCTGGAACCGCGCCTCGCGCAGCCGCGCCGTCCGATACCCCCCCGTCAGCGCCATGAAGCCGAGGAACAGCGCCGTCGCCAGGACGCCGAGAGACGCGAACGAATCGCCCGTGTCGACCGCGATCAACGTCTCGTAGGCGACCTGCGCCGCGAGCGCCGAGCCGAACACCAACGCCGCATCCGCCGCCACCACCGTCGCGACCAGCGTTTCGCCGGTCCACCGATGACGGACCTCGCTGTCTTCGCGAGCGCTCGAGAACTCGTCGCCGATATGACTATGGTCGAAACTCGCCATGTTCGGACCCGTGACGCTGAACTGAACTCGACGGAAACCCTTTATAAACGATTTCTTCTCGATCGGCCGGCTTCGTTCCGCTTCGATTTTCCGCAAGGTTAATCGCGCCGTTGCTCGAATGCTTCCGCCGACCCGGTTACCGCTTCTGCCGCGCCGCCGGCGCGATCGACGCCCGACATCTGCTCGCCGACGAGTCTAATCCCTCTATGTGTTTGAACTTCGACGCTCCCCGAGATCGCCGGCGAACGAGGGACGGCCGGCGGATCGCTCCGCCGGCCGTCCCTCGTTTCGCTTAGTTCCCAAAGGCGCGGTCACGCCGCCTGGCTGGCGGCCTTGGCCCGCTCCAGGATCTTCTGGGCGAGATGGCCCGTCACCTCGGCCAGATTGTCGAAGACCTGACGGAAGCTGCCCACCCCTTGCGTCGCCGAGCGGATGTCGATGATCAGATGATCCATCTCCGCCTGCGGGATCAGGGCCTCGACCACGTCCCAACCGTCCCACCCCGGCCGCGCGTCGTAGCCGAGGAGCTGGCCGCGACGACCCGAGACGATCTGGTTGATCCGCGCCGTGGCGTCCGACGGCGTCGCGATCGACACCTTCAGGATCGGCTCGAGCAGCACCGGATGGAGCTTGGCCATCGCCTCGCGCATGCCGATCTGCGCCGCCGTCTTGAACGCCATGTCGGAGCTGTCGACGGTGTGGTAGCTGCCGTCGACCAGCTTGACCTGGAGATCGACCACCGGGAAGCCGTTGAGCCCCTTCTCCAGGAACTCGCGGACGCCTTCTTCGACCGCCGGGATGTACTGGCGCGGCACCACGCCGCCGGTGATCTCGTCGACGAAGACGAAGCCGGAGCCCCGTTCGCCGGAGGAGACCTCGAGCGCCACGTCGCCGAACTGGCCGTGGCCGCCCGACTGCTTCTTGTGGCGGCCGCGCACGCTCGCGTGGCCGTGCGCCGATTCCTTGTAGGGCACCGTCGCCGGCTGTGACTTCACCTTGATGCCGAACTTGTGCTCGAGCCGCTCCAGCGCGACGCGCATGTGCATCTCGCCCTGGCCCTCGACCACGGTCTCGCCGGTGTCCTGGTCCTGGCGCACCTTCAGCGAGGGATCCTCCTCGACGATCTTGCCGAGCGCCGCGGACAGTTTGACGTCGTCCTTGTGGTCGAGCGCGGCGATGGCGAAGCCCATCACCGGCTCCGGCGCCGCGAGCGCGACCAGCGCCTCGACGCCGCCCTTGCGCGAGGTCAGCGTCGAGCCGGTCTGCGCCGGTTCGACCTTGCCCAGCGCGACCGTCTCGCCGGCGACCGCCTCGGCCTTCTTCTGCTGGTCCTTGCCGACCAGACGATAGATGCCGGAGACGCGGTCCGACGAGCCGTCGGAGGCGAAGAGCGTCGAGCCGTCGACGATCTTGCCGCTGAGCACCCGCCCGATCGACAGCTTGCCGCCGTGCGGCGTGTGCAGCGTCTTGACCACCTGGAACACCGCCTCGCCGCTCGGCGTCAGCGAAAGCCGATCGAGCGTCTCGTCGAGCGCCGGCGATTCGTGGCGCAGCGCCTTCATCAGGCGGCCGACGCCGTTGCCGCGTTCGGCCGAGCCGATGAACACCGGACAGATCTGACCGGCGCGCAGCTCCTTGACGAGATCGCCGAAGACCTCGTCGGTCGGCGGCGCCACGTCGGTGAGCAGCTCCTCCATCAGGTGGTCGTCGTAATCGGCGATACGCTCCAGCATGGCGTAGCGCGCCTCGACCTCGGCCGCCTTCTCCGCGTCCGGGATCGCGGTCGTCTCCGAGGCCGCGTGATCGTGCCAGACATAGGCGCGTTCGAGCGCCAGATCGATCGAACCGACCGTCGCGCCGTCCTTGACCAGCGGGATCTGGCGCAGCACCAGCGGCGCCTTCGACGCCGGCTGCATCAGCTCCAGCACGTCGCGCACGCCGCCTTCGGTCTTGTCGAGCTTGTTGAGGAAGAGGATGTGCGGAATGCCGCGCTCCTCGAGCAGGCGCAGCGTCAGCTGCAGGGCCGGGATCTTCTTCTCGTCGGCCTCCGCCACCACCACCGCGACGTCGACGCCGCCGAGCGCGGCCTCCGCCTCGAAGAGATATTCGACCGACCCCGGGCAATCGAGGAAAGTGTAGCGATCGCCGAGGAATTCACATTCGGCGACGTTCAGTTCGACCCCCATCTGATGATCACGCGCTTCCGGCGAGGCGTCGCCGACCGTCGTGCCGGCCGCCACGGTCCCGGCTCGGTTGACGGCCCCCGTGCGTTCGAGGATCGCTTCGAGCAGCGTCGTCTTGCCGCTGCCGAAGGGCCCCACGAGCGCCACGCACCGGGGCCCGCCTCGTCTGCCGCTCGTCATTCCTCCGCTGGCGTCGGTCATGACTGTCTCCAATTCTGTTCTCTTTATGTTCCCATCAGCCACGACCTCCGCGACCGTGCGGGAGCGGAGGTCTCGGCGCCGGGACCGACCTCCTCGATCGGTCCGTCGCCGGCGGCGATCGTTGCGCCGTTTCGCCGCCCTTTCAAGCCGAACCGACCCTCGTCGCCTCCGGAATCGTCGCTGCGCCGCACTCTCGCGAACCGCGGGGAATGCGGGCAAGCATCTGAAATATCGACAAGATCTCGATCGTGGCATCCGCGGCTCGGCGTCTTTCCGATCCGGGATGCTCCTTAGACGGAAAAGGCGTCGCGCCCCTCACGTCGGTTCCCCGAACGCGTCGAATTCTGTTAGTGTGCTCGCCGTGAGTGTTCGGAGGGGCTCGACCCGAAGTTTGGATGTTGATCGTCGATCTGTCGATTTTCGCGGTACTGACTCTCGTCAACGCCTTCTTCGTCGCCTCTGAAATGGCGCTCGTCTCGGCTCGTCGAGCCCGCCTCGTCGCCCTCGTCGAGGACGGCGATCCCCGCGCCCGCCGGGCGCTGGAGCTCGGCGAACATCCCGGGCGGTTCCTCTCGGCGGTGCAGATCGGCATCACGCTGACGGCGTTGGTCGCCGGCGCCTCCTCCGGCGCGCAGCTCTCCGACAAGCTCTCCGAATGGATGATCGCCACTTGGCCGACCTTCGCCTGGGCGGCCAAGGAGACGTCGTTCCTGATCGTCATCGTGTTGATGACCTTCGTCACCATCGTCTTCGCCGAACTGGTGCCGAAGCGCCTCGCCATCGCCCGGCCCGAGCCGATCGCCATCGCCGTCGCCGGCCTCGTCGACGTCTTCTCGCGCGTCACCGCCCCCTTCGTGACGTTGCTCGACGGCGCCTCGAACGTCCTCCTGCGCCGCCTCGGCGTCGGCGACACCGCCAACACCGACGTCACCGAGGACGAGGTGATGCACGTCCTCGCCGAGGGCGTGCAGTCCGGCGTGCTCGATCCGGAGGAGCGCGAGATGCTGGAAGGCGTCATGCGCGTCGCCGACCGGCCGGTCCGCGCCCTGATGACGCCGCGCCCGGATCTCTACTGGATCGACCCGAAGGATCCGCCCGACCGTCTGCTCGCCGAGATCCTCGACTGCCCCTATTCGGCGATGGTCGTCGCCGAGGGCTCGATCGACGAGCCGATCGGCCTCCTCTACAAGAAGGACCTGCTGCGCGACGCCGTCGCCGGCCGCGTCCTCGACCCGATCGCCCATCTGAAGGAGCCGATCGTCGTGCCCGAAGGCGCGCCGGTCTTGAAACTGCTCGGGCGCTTTCGCGACAATCCCGTCCACGCCGCCTTCGTCGTCGACGAATACGGCGGCCTGCAGGGTCTCGTCACGCTCACCGACATCGTCGAGGGCATCGCCGGCGACTTCGCCGACGTCGACGCGCCGCAGGTCTCCGGCCCGGTCCGCCGCGACGACGGCTCCTGGCTGATCGACGGCGACGAGCCGATCGACGAGATCGAACGCCTGTTCGACCTGCCCGAGCTCGAGCGCGGCGGCTATCACACCGTCGCCGGGCTCGTCATGTCGGTCTTGAACTCGATCCCGACCGAAGGCGACAAGGCGATCGTCGGCGACTGGACCTTCGAGGTGGTCGACATGGACGGCCGTCGTATCGACAAGGTGCTGATCACCCCGCGCGCGCCGGTCCTACCCGAGGAAGACGTCGCCTGAACCGGCGGCGTCTCGGCCTCCCCCCTCCCGCCGCGCCACCGCGACGAGGACCAGCGCCATCACCAGCGGCGCGATCGGCAGATGCGCCGAGAGCGCCAGCGGCCGCGCCAGCATCGGCAGGGCGAAGCCGGCGACGAGCGCGCCGGTCTCCAATCGCCGGAAACCGGAGGCGATCCCGGCGTGGGCGAGCCCGACCATCGGCACGGCGAGGATCATCAGATCGTAGTCGAGCGCGAAGGGCGCGGCGAGAAACGTCCCGACCGCCGCCAGCGCCACCGCAGCCTCGCCGCTCGCCCGCCGCGCCGTGAAGGCGATCGTCGCGAGCGTCGCGACCGACGCCGCCGCCTGCGCGCCCCAGGCGATGTCGGTCGAGCCCCCGAGCACCCGCGCCGCGGCGAAGACGCTCACCATCTTGCCCGGCTCGACCAGACCGAGATCGAGCGTCGCCCGCGCCACCTTCGACATCTCGAGGAACGCCGACCACGCCGGCTCGCCGAAGGCCGCCCAGGCGAGGACGCAATAGAACAGCGCGAAGCCGCCGGTCGCCACAAAGGCCCGCCACCGGCCCGAAGCGGCCAGCACGACCGGCAGGCCGATCGCCAGCTGTGGCTTGAAGACCAACCCGCCGAGGATCGCCCCGGCGAGGATCGGCCGTTCGTCGACCGCCCGCGCGCCGAAGGCGAAGAGCGCGGTGGAGAGAAAGGCGTTCTGCCCGTGCCCGATCGTCGCCAGCGTCGCGGGAAAGCCGACGAAGGCGAGAAGCGCCGTGCGCCGATCGAGCGCGCCGCGGGCGAGCGTCGCGAGACCCGCGAAGGCGAGGCTCCCGGTCGTCGCGAGCCAGACGGCGAGCGCCGGAAAATAGCCGAGCAGGCCGAGCGGCAGCACCACGGCGAGAAACGGCGGCGGGTAGAAGAAGGCGACGAAGCCGTCGTCGATCCCCCAGGTCGTCGTCTGTTCGGCCTGCAGCCGCGCCCCGTCCCAGGCCGCCGCCGCGCCGTCGGCGATCGCCACCCGCGCCGCCGTCCAGAACGAGACGAAGTCCGTTCCGAGCGGATGGCCGAAGGCGTCGCGCCCGTCGTGCGAGGTGGCGAAGAGCGCGGCGAGCCCGACGCCGGCGACCGTCGCCGCGATCGTCAGCCACGCCCGCACGCGTCCTTCGTGAAAGAACCGTCCCGTCGCCTCGCCGCTCATGCGTCCGCGCCCCCCGTCGTCGAGGAGCTTCCGCGCCAACCCTCGAGAAATGGCAAACGCCGGTCCCACCGGAAACGAGAAAGCCCCGCCGACGCATCCGTCGACGGGGCTTCGTCATATCGAACCCTCAGGGCCGCTCGCTCAGCGCAGGTTGCCGCAGAAGCGCTGGATCCGCTTGCAGGCTTCCTCGAGCGCCGAGGTCGCGGTCGCGTAGGAGATGCGGAAGTGCGGCGCGAGGCCGAAGGCCGAGCCCTGCACCACCGCGACGCCCTCGACCTCGAGCAGCTCGGTGACGAAGTCGTCGTCCGACGTGATCACGGCGCCCGACGGCGAGGTCTTGCCGATCGTGCCGGCGCAGGAGGGATAGACGTAGAAGGCGCCTTCCGGGGTCGGGCAGGTGATGCCCGAGGCCTGGTTGAGCATCGACACGACGAGGTCGCGACGTTCCTTGAACACCTTGTTGTGCTCGGCGATGAAGCCCTGCGGCCCGTTCAGCGCCTCGACCGCCGCCCACTGGGCGATCGACGACGGGTTCGAGGTCGACTGCGACTGCAGCGTCGCCATCGCCTTGATCAGCGCCTCCGGACCGGCGGCGTAGCCGATCCGCCAGCCGGTCATGCAATAGGCCTTGGAGACGCCGTTGACCGTCAGGGTGCGATCATAGAGGCCCGGCTCCACCTGCGCCGGGGTGGCGAAGGTGAAGTCGTCGTAGACGAGGTGCTCGTACATGTCGTCCGACATGATCCACACCTGCGGATGGCGCATCAGCACGTCGGTCAGCGCCTTCAGCTCGCCCGCGGTATAGGCCGCGCCCGACGGGTTCGACGGCGAGTTGAAGATGATCCACTTGGTCTTCGGCGTGATCGCCGCTTCCAGCGCCGCCGCCGTCACCTTGAAGCCGGTCTCGAGGCCCGCCTCGACGAACACCGGCGTGCCGCCGGCGAGCAGCACCATGTCCGGATAGGAGACCCAGTAGGGCGCCGGGATGATCACCTCGTCGCCCGGGTTCAGGGTCGCCATCAGCGCGTTGTAGAGCACCTGCTTGCCGCCGGTGCCGACCGACACCTGCGACGGCTTGTAGACGAGGCCGTTCTCGCGGGCGAACTTGTCGACGATCGCCTTCTTCAGCTCCGGAATGCCGTCGACCGCGGTGTACTTGGTCTGGCCGTCGCGGATCGCCTTGATCGCGGCTTCCTTGATGTTCTCCGGCGTGTCGAAGTCCGGCTCGCCGGCGCCCAGCCCGATGACGTCGCGGCCCGCGGCTTTCAGCTCGCGCGCCTTGTTCGTCACCGCGATCGTGGCGGACGGCTTGATGCGCGAAAGGCTGTCGGCGAGGAAGGCCATGGCGGGTCTCCGAGGAAAAATCGAATCGATGGAAAGCCGCCGCGGCGACGGACCGTCCGACGCCACGGAGCCGGCGGAAACTAGTCCTGCGCGGTGTGCTCGGCAAGCCGTTTTCGAGGGAACGAACGATCGATCGACGTGATGGGACGTCCCGCCTGCGACGACCGGTCGTCTTGCCCGGCGCGGCCATCGGGGCGATCGATGCCGCACTCTCAGGAGGTTGGATGTCGGAGATTGTGGGAAGCCCCGAGCGCCGTTGAGCGCTTCGTGAACGACGCCTCGGCCGCGCCGCTTCGCGCCGGCCGTGTTCGCGCGTCGTTCGATCACGCCTTCCCCGATCGAGACATCGCTTTCCATGAACATCTCGAAGATCGAGCAGCGCGTCCTGCACGTGCTGGCTCTCGGCGGACGCATCCGCCATCACCGCGACGGCCGCCGCATCGTCGCCGTCGACTGCGTCGACCGCGAGGGCGCCCGCCTCGCCGACTGCGACCTGACGACCTTCGCTCGTCTGAAGCGCCGCGGCCTCGTCCGCTCGCGCGGTGGCGGCCCCTATGAGCTGACCGAACTCGGCCGCCGCTCCGTCCGCGCCGAATTCGACCAACGATGAGAAGACCGGACGCGGCGGCGACGCCGCGTCCCCTCACCCGTGCCGGAGCTTCTGGACGACGATCGCCAGATTGAGCGCCAGCGTGAAGACGTTGGCGAGGATCACCGGCCACGAACCGATCAGGATCCCGTAGATCAGCCACAGGAAGATGCCGGCGGAGAAGACGCCGAAGGTGACCAGCGACAGCGAGGCGACGTCGCGATGCCGGATCGCCCGGAGCGTCTGCGGCAACCAGCACAGGGTGGTCAGCAGGGCGGCGAGACCGCCGAGGAGTTCGGTGGAGAGCGGGGACATCGGCGGGAACGGCTCCGGAGGTGCGACGGCGGGTCGCCGAGACGGCGAGCGCGGCACGAGGCCACGGAATCGTGACCCGCATATGACCGATCCGCCGCCTTTCCTCTGCGAAGCGCGCAGAGTGGCCGCGTCCCCGTCGCCTCGCTCAGAACTTCTGGAACACCAGCGCCGCCCCGAGCGCGATCAGCCCGAAGCCGAGCGCATGGTTCCAGGCCAGCGGCTCCTTCAGCCAGACGACCGAGAAGACGCCGAAGATGGTCAGCGTCACCACCTCCTGGATCGTCTTCAGTTCGATCGCCGAATAGAAGGCGTGGCCCCAGCGGTTGGCCGGCACGGCGACGCAATATTCGAAGAAGGCGATGCCCCAGGACGCAGTCACCACCAGCCATAGGGGCCGGTTCGGGTGGGCGAGGTGGCCATACCAGGCGAAGGTCATGAACACGTTGGAGACGACGAGCATCGCGATCGGCAGGATCGCGGTGGAGAAGGAAGCGACGGACGGCATCGAGGTCGAAAGCCCCTTACGAGAGGAAAGTCGAAGACGGAGATGTCGTTTTTTTGATCCGGCGCATGGATAAGCCCGTTCGGGGGGCCCACCATGACCAGATCGAACCAACAAGAAGCGCGCCGACGAGGGAGGCGGAAATGGAGATCGCGGTCGCCAAGGTCCTGGAGCTGATCGAACACCTTCGCATGCTCGACGCCGAAAACGGCGACGGGCGCATCGAGGGCGAGGAGGAGGACGTCGACTTCGGCGCCGGCCACCTCCACGAAGACATCGACCAGAACGGCGGCGAAGCGCAGGTGCGCGGCGTCATCGAAGCGCTCAACGTCGACGAACAGGCCGATCTCGTCGCCCTCCTCTGGGTCGGTCGCGGCGACTACGAACCGGAAGAATGGCCGGCCGCCCTGCGCCGCGCCCACGAGCGCCGCATCCGCTCGACGGCCGCCTATCTGATGGGCATCCCCAACGCCGGCGACCTGCTCGAGGAAGGCCTCGCCGCCGTCGCCGTCGACGCCTGAAGCGCCGCGCTCGATCGTTCGGGAAGAGCCTGAAGACTTCAGTCCTCGTTCAGGAAGGGATTCTCGGCCCGCTCCGCTCCGAAGGTCGAGGTCGGCCCGTGCCCGGGCAGGAAGCCGACGTCGTCGCCGAGCGGCAGCAGTTTGTCGGTGATCGAGGCGATCAGCGTCGCATGGTCGCCGCGCGGCAGGTCGGTGCGTCCGATCGATCCGGCGAAGATCACGTCGCCGACCATCGCGAACCGCGCTTCCGGCTGGAAATAGACGACATGACCGGGCGAATGACCCGGGCAGTGGATCACCTGGAACTCGATCCCTCCGACCGCGACCCGGTCGCCGTCGACGAACCAACGGTCCGGCGCCACCGCCTCGAAACCGGAGAAGCCCCATCGCGCCGCCGCTTCCGGCACCCGCGACAGCAGAAATTCGTCGTCGACGTGCGGCCCCTCGATCGGCACGGCCCCGCCCTGCTTCTTCTCCAGCGCCGCCTTGAGCGGCGTCGCCCCGCCGGCGTGGTCGAAATGGCCGTGGGTGATCAGGATCCGCTCGACGCTCACCCCGAGTTGGTCGATCGCCTGCAGGATCTTGCCGACTTCGCCGCCCGGATCGATCACCGCGGCGCGCTTGGTCGCCTCGTCGAAGACGATCGAGCAATTCTGTTGCAGCGGCGTCACCGGGAGAACGGCGAGCCGCAGGCGGGCGGGGGCGTCGGTCATGAAGGCTCCTCTGGCGGTCTTCGGCGCGTGTGGTGTCCAATTCGTTGCCGAAAGGTCGCACTCGCACGAGGCGCGCCGAGATACTATCTGCTTCGAACGCTCCGCGTCGAGCCGAGCCCGGCCGACGCCGTCCTTCCTGGGATCGAAACCGATGCGCGCTCGCCCCTTCGCCGTCGCCGCCCTTCTCGCCCCGCTCGCCCTCGCGCCCGCGGCCCGCGCCGACGACGACGTCCCCGCCGTCGTGCCCGGACCGCTGCGCCCGCTTCCCGCCGCCTCCGCCGATCCGACCCCGGTGCGCCGGCCGGTCGTCGCGCCGCGCGTCGCCGCCCCGCCGCGCGCCGCGGCGCGCGCCTGGGTCGGCCGGCTCGCCCCCACCGCCAAGGGCGAATTGGCCAACGGCGCCGTCCGCCTCGATCTCGTCGCCCACCGCGTCGAGATCGCCGACTTCGCGGTGACCGACGCGCCCGACCTGGAGATCGCTCTGGTCGCCGCCGATCGGGTCCTGACCACCGCCGACGTGCTCGCCTCCAAACGCGTCTCCCTTGGTCGGCTGAAACGCATCAAGGCGAAGATCTCGCTCAGATTTCCGGCGGAGATGGATCCCGCCGTCTACCGCACGCTGGTGGTGTGGTCGCGCCGCGACCGAGCGCCGCGCGGCATCGCGCGCCTGACGCCCGACCGCGCCGGATGAGGCCGTCGCCCTTGCCCTTTTCCTCGGTTTCGTCCATAAATCTCTGTGGCGGCGGTTCGGAACTTGGGCGAGACGGTCGGCGCGACCGGTTCTTCGCAGTCGGCGATCGGCGAGACTTCCGTCTCGTCCTCGACGGGCGGCGGGAAAAACAGCGCAAATCATGTCCCGACGTGTAACGTGGCTGCCTGATCTTACCTCGTGATCCATGGGATCTCGGGGGAGCGTGTCGTGCGATGGGGGCGAGGCCCCGCGGGAAAGGACTTGGAATGAGGGATCGTGGTTTCGGCGGCGGGCGTGGCGGCGACCGCGGCGGGTTCGGGCGTGATCGCGGCGGCTTCGGCGACGAAGGCGGCTTCGGCGGCGGTCGCGACCGTGATCGCGGCGGCTTCGGCGGCGGTGATCGCGGTGGCTTCGGCGGCGGTGATCGCGGCGGCTTCGGCGGCGGCGATCGTGGTGGATTCGGTGGTGGCGGCGGCGGCCGTGGCGGCTTCGGCGACCGTGACCGCGGTGGTTTCGGCGGTGGTGATCGCGGCGGCTTCGGCGGCGGCGAAGGCGGCGGTTTCCGTCCGCGTCGCTCCTTCGGCGAAGGCGGTGGCGGCGGCGGCTTCGGCGGCGACGAGGGCGGCTTCCGTCCGCGCACGCCGCGTCCGCCGGTCGAGCGCGGCCCGCGTCAGAACGGCACCGTGAAGTTCTTCAATGCCGAGAAGGGCTATGGCTTCATCACCCCCGACGAGGGTGGCGCCGACGTGTTCGTGCACGTCTCGGCGGTGGAGCGCTCCGGCCTCGGCACCCTCGACAAGGGCCAGAAGATCTCCTTCGAGACCGAGCCGGACAAGCGCGGCAAGGGCCCGAAGGCGGTCAACCTGCAGCCGATCGACGGCGAAGGCGCCCCGGTGGAGTCCGAAGACGACGAGATGATGCCCGACTCCGACGAGGAGTGAGACCGTCCGGCTCTTCTTGAGCCGAGGTTTCTCCGCGCCGCTCGACGGCGGCGCGGTCGAGTGACCGAACGACCCTCCCGGCGACCCGCTCGGGAGGGTTTTTCGTCGCCGCCGCTCGATCCGATCGCACGAGCCCATCGATGAACTATCGCCACGCCTTCCACGCCGGCAACTTCGCCGACGTCGTCAAACACGCCGTCCTCGCCCGCATCCTCGTCCACCTCGCGGCGAAGGACGCGCCCTTCCGCGTGCTCGACACCCACGCCGGCCTCGGCCTCTACGACCTTTCGAGCGACGAGGCGGCGCGCACCGGCGAATGGCGCGACGGCGTCGGCCGCGTCCTGGCCGCCCCCTTCGCGCCGCCGGTCGCCGCTCTGCTCGAGCCCTGGCTCGCGGCGGTCGCCCGCGTCAACGGCCTGACCTCGATCGCCCACCTGACGCCCGAGCGCCTCGCCTTCTATCCGGGTTCGCCGCTGATCATCCGCGCCGGCCTGCGCCACGACGATCGCGCCGTCGTCACCGAACTCCACCCGGCCGACGCCGCCGCCCTCGCCGAGCTCTTTTCCGGCGACGCCCGCCTCAAGGTGGTCGAGCTCGACGGCTGGCTCGCCCTGAAGAGCTTCGTCCCCTTCAAGGAGCGTCGCGGCCTCGTCGTCGTCGATCCGCCCTTCGAGAAGCCCGGCGAATTCGATCGCGTGACCCGCGGCCTCGTCGACGCGCATCGCCGCTTCGCCGGCGGCGTCCAGCTGATCTGGCATCCGATCAAGGATCGCGCCGATCTCGCCCGCTGGCGCAAGGACCTCGTCGCCACCGGCATCCGCAGGATCCTCACCGTCGACTTCGCCGTCGCCCAGCCGAAGGCCGACGGCCCGCTCGTCGCCAACGGCCTCGTCCTGGTCAATCCGCCCTGGAGACTCGCCGAAGAGCTCGCCACGCTGTTGCCGCCGCTCGTCGAGCGTCTCGCCCTCGGCCCCGGCGCGGCCGCCCGCGTCGACTGGCTCGTGCCGGAATGACAGCGGCCGCGATCTCCGGCTTGACCCGGCCCGCGCCCTCCCCCATCGTCTCAACCGACCCGCGCGCAATCGTCCAAGGGGATTCGACGATGTCGAAGCCGTTCGCCTCCCGCCTCCGCGCCGCCGCCCTCGGCGGTCTCGGCCTCTGCCTCGCCGCCGTGCCCGCCGCCGCCGCCGATCTGCGCCTCGCCGCCGCCGACGTCGCCGTGCCGGCCTGCGACGACGCGGGCGTCCTCGACACCATCCGCTCCGACTTCGCCTACGGCATGGCCCATGTCGAAGCGCGCGATCTCGCCATCGTCGAATTCGGCCGGATCGGCAGCTCCGGCGCCGGCGTCAACGACCCCTCGCACATCGCCCACCGGTGGTGCCACGCCGCAGTGAAGCTCTCCGACGGCCGCCGCTCCACCGCCTATTGGCGCATCGACCGGGCCATGGGCTTCGCCGCGCCGGGATATGCGAACATCCCCGACGGCGTCGAATCCTGCGTTCTCGGCCACGACCGGTGGCGCGTCCACGACGGCGTCTGCCGCACCGCCCGCAAGTGGTGGTGACGCCCGCGGGCGCCGCCTCGACGCCGCCCGTCCCGCCGTCCTCCGATCGGAGCCTCGCGATGTCGAAGGTCGCCGCGTCCGTTGTCGCCGTCGTCCTCCTGTTGGCGGGCCTCGCCCCCGCCGCCGCGCAATCGCGCGGCCGGCCCGGCGACTTCGACTTCTGGGTCTTCTCGCTGTCCTGGTCGCCGAGCTTCTGCGAGGCGACCGGCTCGGCGCGCGGCGACGCCCAATGCGCCCGTCCCTTCGCCTTCGTCGTCCACGGCCTGTGGCCGCAATGGGACCGCGGCTACCCGTCCGACTGCCCGACCCGTCAGGCCGAGCCGACCCGCGCCGAGATCGACGCCGCGCTCGACGTGATGCCGAGCCCCGGTCTCGTCCGCCACGAATGGCGCAAGCACGGGACCTGCTCGGGCCTTACCGCGACCACCTATCTGAAGGTGATCCGCAAGCTCTACGAGAAGATCCGCGTTCCCGAAGAGTACCGTTCGCCGCGTGAGCCGCGCCTCGTCGAAACCCGCGCCGTCGAGCGCGCCTTCATGGCCGCCAATCCCGGGCTCGACGCCGGCGAAGTCTCGATCTGGTGCGACGCCCGCCGCCTTCAGGAAGTCCGCCTCTGCCTGAAGAAGGATCTCTCCGCCTTCGTCGCCTGCCCGGAGGTGGAGCGCCGCGACTGCCGCTCGCCCAAGGTCTACATGCCCGCCGTCCGTTGACCCTCGGATCGACCATGCGCCGCCTCGCTCCCCTCCTCGTCGCCGTCGGCCTCCTCGCCCTCGCCGCGCCGGCCGCCGCCGAACCGGTCACGACCGAGATCGGCGGCTGGAAGGTCGCCTGCGACGCGCCGGTGTGCCGGGCGAGCCTGCCTTCGGCGAGCGGCGAGCAGGCCCTGCTCCTCGGCCGTTTCGAGATCGGCGACGGCGTCGCGATCGGCCTCGCCACCCCCGGCGCCTTCGCCGATCCCGACCGCCCGATGACGCTGCGCATCGACGGCCGCGCGATCGCCGACATCGAGCCGAAGAGCGGCCACCGCGCCTACGAGAAGCCGGAAAACCTCTGGATCGTCGAGCCGAAGCTCGTCGAGGCGATCCTCGCCGCCCGCGCGCCCGTGAAGAGCCTGCGCATCGAATACATCGACGTGATCGGCGCGCCGCACGACGCCGACTTCGATCTCGCCGACCTCGCTCGCGTCCTCGCCTGGACCGCCGAGCGCCTCGGCCGATCGGCCGACAAGGCGGTCGGCGTCGCGCCCAAGGGGCTCGTCGTCGCGCCGGAGACGAGCCGCGCCGAA
This sequence comes from Hyphomicrobiales bacterium, assembly GCA_021286855.1. GTDB lineage: Bacteria > Pseudomonadota > Alphaproteobacteria > Rhizobiales > Ancalomicrobiaceae > Pinisolibacter. Next base: position 46,104 of record JAJTBO010000021.1, read on the forward strand.
CTCGTCGCCCGTCTCGGCGTGCCGCCCCGCCTCGCCCGCAAGCACATGACGGTCAGCGAATGCGAGGCGCCGAACTCGCCGCTGCTGCGCGCCTTCAAGCCGGTGATCGGCGTGCTCTCGTCGACCGCGACGCTCTACGCGATCCCCTGCACGGCCTCCGCCGGCAACGTCTCCTTCCGCGTCTGGGTGCTGGAGAACGGCGAGATCGGCGGCCTGACGCCGCAGTATTTCGCGACCTTCGATCCCGCCCTCGGCTGGCGCGGCACGGATCTCCTGCACAACGTCGCCTACGACGAGAAGACGCAGCGCCTCACCTCGACCTTCCGCGCCGGCGGCGGCTGCGGCGCGCGCGGCGTCTGGCGTTGGAAGAAATGGACCTTCGAGATGCTCGAGACCCGGCTCGCCGAAACCTGCGAAGGCAAGCCCCCGACCGATTGGCCGGTCGTCTGGGCCGCCCCTGCTCCGTGACCCCGCCCCTTCGGGAGATCCCATGACGATCCTGCGTTCCTCACCCGCTTCGCCCTTCGGCCGCAAGGTCAAGATCGCCGCCCATGAACTGGGCCTGATCGACCGCCTGACCATCGTCATGGCCGACACCGCCGATCCCTCCGACAGCCTGCGCGCCCAGAACCCGCTCGGCAAGATCCCGGTCCTCGTCTTCGACGACGGCGCGACCCTGTTCGACAGCCGCGTGATCCTCGAATGGCTCGACCTCGAGGCCGGCGGCGGCCGCATCCTGCCGAACGAACCCGCCGCTCGGTTCGCCACCCTGCGCCTGCAGGCGCTCGCCGACGGCGTCACCGACGCCGCCATCCTGATCGTCTACGAATCGCGCTACCGCGCCGAGACCGAGCGCAGCGCCGCCTGGGTGGCCTATCAACAGGCCAAGATCGATCGGACGCTCGCCCATCTCGAAGCCGCGCCGCCGGCGCTCGACGCGGCCGTCGACGTCGGCGCGATCGCGCTCGCTGCCGCCCTCGGCTATCTCGATCTGCGTTTCGCCGGCGCCTGGCGCGCCACCTGCCCTCGGTTGGTCGTGTGGCTCGACGCCTTCGCCGCGCGCGTGCCCTCCTTCGAGACGACCCGGTTTCGCGGCTGACCACAGCGCCCACGACGCGGAAACGCCCCGCCGGCGACCGGCGGGGCGTTTCTTCGCGCAGAGATCGACGTCGCGGGGAAAGGCGCGTCGATCAGAACTTGTAGGCGGCGCCGGTGCGCAGCACCGTCGACGAGGCGTTGTTGCGCTGGGTCGACGGACCGACCACGTGGGTGGTGTCGCCGAAGCCGGAGTGGAGCAGTTCGCCGCGCAGCGAAATCTGATCGGTGACGCGGCCTTCGACGCCCACGCCGACCTGATAGCCGACCTTGGTGGTGGTGTCGGTCGCGCCGTTGGCCTTGACGGTGTCGTCGGCGAAGGCGACGCCGACCGACGCGTAGGGCATCACCTTGTCGAAGGCGACGCCGGCGCGGGCGCGCAGCGCGCCGTTCCAGTCGCTCGACTGTTTGGCGAGGCCGCCGTTCAGAACGGTGTAACGCTCCTGACCGGACATGTTCAGCTCGCCTTCGCCGCCGACCACGATGTTGGAGCCGACCTTGGCGTTGACGCCGGCGAAGAGGCCGCCCTGAGGACCATGGACGCCTTCCTTGCCCCAGGCGTAGCCGACCTGAGCGCCGGCATAGGGGCCGACCCACTGCTGGGCGGGTTCGGCGCCGCCGCCGGTGTAACCATAGGACGCCGCCGGCGCGGGATTTCCGTACATGTCGGCGGCGGCTGCGGGAGTGATCGCCACGCAGACGGCGGCGAACGCGAGAGCGGAAGTGACGCGGGACATGATCGAACCTTCGCGTTGCAGTTCAGCGGAATCCTTCGGAAAATCCAAAGGAGATGTTGACCATGTTGCCCCTGATGCGGTTAAAGGCTCGTAAGTAGACGTGGTTTAAATTTCGTAAATGCCACAGAATTCGCTGGAACGAACGAAGAATAAAGAAAAACCCGACTCTCCGAAGTGGAGAGCCGGGTTCTTTTCGATTCCGATCTGTGACGAGATCAGAACTTGTAGTTCACACCGACGCGAACGGTGTGGTCGCTGAGGTCGTGATCGACGCCGCCGACGCGAGCCTTGCCGAAGTCGGCATAGAGATACTCGCCCTTGACCGAGATGTTCTTGGTGAAGGCGTACTCGGCGCCGGCGCCGAGCGTCCAGCCGGCGCGGGTCGTGGTGCGACGCAGGGCGGCGGAGCTGTCGTCGAGCTTGAAGTTGGCGACGGCGAGACCGCCGGTGCCGTACAGCAGCACGTTGTCGAAGGCGTAGCCGGCGCGGGCGCGCACGGAGCCCGACCAGTCCTTCTCGACCCGGCCGACGGCGTTGGTCTTCACCGGATGGCTGTAGCCGACGTCGGCTTCCGCGCCGAGCACCCACGGGCCGGTCTGGAAGTTGTAGCCGGCCTGCAGGCCGCCGGTGACGGAGCCGGGGGTCTCGGTGGTCGAGACGGTCCCGTTGTTCATCTTGTCACGGAGCCATTCGCCGCCGAGGTTGGCGCCGGCGTAGAAGCCGGTCCAGTTGTAGGCGGTGATCGGCGCGGTCACGGGGGCGGCCGGCGGAGCCTTCCGGTACATGTCGGCGGCCGAAGCCACACCGGAAACCGTCAGGAGCGCAGCACCGGCGAGAGCGGCGCGAAGGAAGGCAGTGTTCATTTCAAGTCCTCGTCTACACACGGTCGCTGTTCCCGAGCCCCTCGAACGGGCCGGATCGACGACGCCTCCTTCCGGAAGCGGATCGATCGGAATAACGACGACATCGGAGTGAAGTTCCGAATGCCTCCGAGGAAGCGCCCCGAATGTGGCGGTCTGCGAGCCGAATTGGGATCGAAAGGGCGAGATTGTGATTTTCACCATGCATTTTTGATCATGGTGAAGGAATGGTGCATGCGTGCAACACAGACCTCACGCGGTCGTGATCGCCGGCGTCGCATTCCTCGACGGCTCGGATTAGGATCATCAACGCCCCCGAACGCCCGAGAGACCCGCGTCGCATGAATTTTGTTTCTCCTCCGCGCACGGCCCTGATCACCGGCGCCGCCCGTCGCATCGGCGCGGCGATCGCCCGCGATCTCGCCGCCCACGGCTGGCGCGTCGCGCTGCACGCCAATTCCTCGATCGCCGAGGCCGAGGCGCTCGCCGCCGAAATCCGCACCGCCGGCGGCGTCGCCGTCGCGCTCGCCGCCGACCTCGCCGACCTCTCCGCCCTCGCGCCCCTGATCGACCGAGCGGTCGCCGCGCTCGGTCCGATCGGCCTCCTCGCCAACAACGCCTCCGAATTCGAGCCCGACGAGATCGGCGCGCTCGACCCCGCCCGGTTCGAGCGCCATCTGCGCGTCGATCTGGTCTCGCCCTGCCTCCTCGCCGACGCCTGGGCGGCGCGCCTGCCCGCCGACATGAGCGGCCAGGTGATCAACGTGGTCGATCAACGGGTGTGGCGTCCGACGCCGAAGTTCTTCTCCTATACGTTGGCCAAGTCGGCGCTGTGGACGGCGACCCGCACCATGGCCCAGGCGCTGGCCCCACGCATCCGCGTCAACGCCCTCGGCCCCGGCCCCTCCTTCCGCAACCTCCGCCAGAGCGACGACGACTTCGCCCGCCAGACCGCAGCGGTGCCGCTTCGACGCGGCCCGGAGCCGGAGGAGTTCGGCCGCGCCGTCCGCTTCCTCGCCGACATGCCCTCGGTGACCGGCCAGATGATCTGCCTCGACGGCGGCCAACACCTCGCCTGGGAGACGCCCGACGTCGTCGACGTCGGCGAGTGAGCCCTGCGATGACGGTCCATTTCGCCCATTCCTATCCGTTCGATCCGAGCTACGGCATGGATCTCGCCGCGCTGCTCGCCGTCGAACCGCCGACGCCGCCCGACGGCTTCGCCGAGTTCTGGCGCGCCCGTCGGGATCGCGCCCGCGCCGTCGATCCCGCGCCCCGCCTGTCGAACCCGCGTCGCGTCGGGGATCACGTTCTCTTCGACTGCGCGCACCGCTCCACCGACGGCGTCGAGATCCGCGGCTGGCATCTCCGCCCGGCGGAAGGCCCGCCGACGCGCGGCCTCGTCGTCGGCCACGGCTACGGCGGCCGCGACGCCCCCGATTTCGACCTCGCTCTCCCCGGGACGGCGCTGCTCTTTCCCTGCAGCCGCGGCCTCGGCCGTTCGACCGTCCCCGGTCTGTCGAGCGACCCCTATGTCCACGTCCTCTCCGGCATCGAAGACCGCGACCGCTACGTCCTCGGCGGCTGCGTCGAGGACGCCTGGACCTCGGTCTCCGCGCTGCTGGCGCTCGCCCCCGAGGTCGAAGGTCGGATCGGCTGGTCCGGGATCAGCTTCGGCGGCGGCGTCGGCGCGCTGATGTTGCCCTGGGAGGAGCGAGTCGACCGCGCCGAACTGTTGCTGCCGACCTTCGGCCATCAGGCGCTGCGGCTCGGCTTGCCGATGGTCGGCTCCGGCGCAGCGATCGCCGAATGGGAGAAGCGCCACGGCGGCGTGATGGAGACGCTGCAATGGTTCGACGCCGCCTCCGCCGCTCGTTTCGTGACACAGCCGGTCATCGCCGGTCTCGCCCTTTTCGATCCGGCGGTGCCGCCGCCCGGCCAATTCGCGATCTTCAACGCCCTGCCGAAAACCAAGGATCTCGTCACATTCGATGCGGGACACTTCGACTACCCTGGCGCAGCCGCGCAGGAAGAGGTGCGCCTGAGGCGGGCGCGTGACTTCTTCAAGGCCCTCCTCCCCGGAGCCGCATGAGACGAGACCATCATCGCTGGTGGAGCGAACGGCTGGGACGAGACATGGATCTTCTCGTCTTCGGCCATGCCGGCGCGAAGATGCTGGTCTTTCCGACCAGAGACGGGCGCTTCTTCGAATATGAAGATCTCGGCATGATCGACCGGCTCGCCGCCAAGATCGAGGCCGGCCATCTCCAGGTCTGGTGCCTGGAAGGCGTCGCCGGCGAGACCTTCTACGCCGACTGGATGTGGCCGCCCGACCGCATCGGCCGCTACGACGCCTACGAATCCTATGTCCTGCACGAAGTGATGCCGCTGATGGCGCGGACCAATCGGCACGACTGCACGATCGCCCACGGCCTCAGCCTCGGCGCGCACCACGCCGCCGACATCGCCTTTCGCCACCCCCATCTCTTCCGCAAGCTCGCCGCCTTCTCCGGCCGCTACGATCTGACCCGCTCGGTCGAGCATTTCGCCGACCTGATGGGCGGCCACTACGACGACCGCGTCTATTTCCACATGCCCAACCACTATCTGCCCGGCCTCGCCTGCGCCTGGAGGCTGGAGCATCTGCGCCGCATGGACATCGTGCTGACGATCGGCGCGGAGGACCCGTTCCTCGACGACAACCGCCGCCTGTCCGGCATTCTCGCCGGGAAGGGCGTGCCGCATCGCCTGGAGATCTGGGACGGCCGCGCCCATCGCGGCTCCGCTTGGCGCAAGATGGCCGAGATCTACGTCTGAGGGATGCTGGCGGCCCGACCTCGGCTGCGCCATATGAAGAGACCGCGACGCGGGATTCGCCCGCCGCCGTTTCTCTTGGCGCCATGACCGACGACCGCCCCGACGACGACCTCCCCCCCGACGCCCCCGCCGAGCCCGTTTCGGAGGAACCGGCGCGCGCGCGCTCCGGCGTCGAGGTCATCGCCGATCACGTCAAGCGTCTGCCCAACGCGCCCGGCGTCTACCGCATGCTCGACGCCGAAGGCGTGGTCCTCTACGTCGGCAAGGCGCGGAACCTCAAGAAGCGGGTGGTGAACTACACCCGCGGCCAGGGGCTGACCGCCCGCATCCTGCGCATGGTACGCGAGACCGCGGCGATGGAGTTCGTCCAGACCCGCACCGAGACCGAAGCGCTGCTGCTCGAGGCCAACCTCATCAAGCGGCTGCGCCCGCGCTTCAACGTGCTGCTGCGCGACGACAAGTCCTTCCCCTACATTCTGGTGACCGGCGATCACGACGCCGCCGCTCTGGTCAAGCATCGCGGCCCCCGCAAGCGCAAGGGCGCCTATTTCGGCCCCTTCGCTTCCGCCGGCGCCGTCGGGCGCACCATCAACGCGCTGCAGAAGGCGTTCCTGATCCGCACCTGCACGGATTCGGTCTACGACACGCGAACGCGCCCCTGCCTGCTCTTCCAGATCAAGCGCTGCGCCGCCCCCTGCACCGGCGAGATCTCGCTTCCCGACTATCGGCTGTTGGTGGACGAAGCCGAGCGCTTCCTCTCCGGCAAGTCGAAGGCGGTGCAGGCCGAGATGGCCGCCGCCATGCACGCCGCCGCCGAAGAGCTCGATTTCGAACGCGCCGCCGTCCATCGCGACCGGCTCGCCGCGCTCTCCCACATCCAGGCGCATCAGGGCATCAACCCACAGGGCGTCGAGGAGGCCGACGTCTTTGCCCTCCACCAGGACGGCGGCCAGACCTGCATCCAGGTCTTCTTCTTCCGCACCGGCCAGAACTGGGGCAATCACGCCTTCTATCCGAAGGCCGACCGCAGCCTCGAGCCCGAAGAAGTGCTGGAGAGCTTCGTCGCCCAGTTCTACGACGACAAGCCCGCGCCGCGCCTGATCCTGCTCAGCCACGAGACGCCGGAACGCGACCTGCTCGAAGCGGCGCTGTCGGAGCGTTCCGACTACAAGATCGAGATCGCCCACCCCAAGCGCGGCGAGAAGAAGGATCTCGTCGACCACGCCCTCCTCAACGCCCGCGAGGCGCTCGGCCGCAAGCTCGCCGAGACCTCGAGCCAAGCCAAGCTGATGGAGGGCGTCGCCCGCGCCTTCGCGCTCGCCGAGACGCCGAAGCGCATCGAGGTCTACGACAACTCGCACGTGATGGGGACGCACGCCGTCGGCGGCATGATCGTCGCGGGGCCGGAGGGCTTCGTGAAGGGGCAGTATCGCAAGTTCGACATCAAGTCGGCCGAGACCACCCCCGGCGACGACTACGCGATGATGCGCGAGGTCCTGACCCGCCGCCTCTCCCGCCTCGTCAAGGAGACCGGCTCGCGCGCCGAGGCGCCGCGCGACGAGGCCGGCTTCGGCCCCTGGCCCGACCTGATCCTGGTCGACGGCGGCAAGGGCCAGCTCGAGATCGCCCGACAGGTGGCGGAGGAGACCGGCGTCCGCGATCAGATCGCCTTCGTCGGCATCGCCAAGGGCCCCGACCGCGACGCCGGCCGCGAGAAGTTCTTCTTCTTCGATCGTCCCGACATCATGCTGCCGGAGCGCGATCCGGTGCTCTATTTCGTCCAACGCCTGCGCGACGAGGCGCACCGTTTCGCCATCGGCACCCACCGGGCGAAGCGGTCCAAGGCGATCCGCCAATCGACCCTCGACGAGATCCCCGGCATCGGCCCGACGCGGAAACGCGCGCTGCTCGACCACTTCGGCACCGTCAAGGCGATCGGCCGCGCCGGCCTCGGCGACCTGATGGAGGTTCCGGGCATCTCGGAGGCGATGGCCGAGACCATCCGGGGGTGGTTCCACCAGGGGGAAGGGTGAAGGCGTCGTCGTGCGGTTGACGCATCTGCCGACGCATGCTCTGTCTGAGAGCGTCACGAGGAATTCGCATGTCCGCGCTGAGCATTCCCAACATCCTGACCTACGGCCGGATCCTGGCGGTGCCCGCCGTCGTCGCCTGTTTCGCGCTGCCCGGCACGCCGTCGCCGACCTCCCGTTGGGTCGCTCTCGGCCTCTTCGCCGCCGCCGCGATCACCGACTTCTTCGACGGCTATCTCGCCCGCGCCTGGGGCCAACAGTCCTCGCTCGGCCGGATGCTCGATCCGATCGCCGACAAGCTGCTGGTCGCCTCCTGCCTGATGATTCTCGTCGACGTGCGCACCATCCAGGGCTGGTCGGTGATCGCCGCGGTGATCATCCTGTGCCGGGAGATCCTGGTCTCGGGCCTGCGCGAGTTCCTCGCCGAACTGCGCGTCTCGGTGCCGGTCACTTGGCTCGCCAAGTGGAAGACCACGGCGCAGCTGATCGCCCTCGGCTTCCTCATCGTCGGCGACGCCGGCAACGTCGTCTTCCCCTGGACGGTCGAGACCGGCCTCGTGCTCCTGTGGATCTCGGCGGTGCTGACCCTCTACACCGGCTGGGACTATTTCCGCTCCGGCATCGTCCACCTGATGGAAGCGCCCTGAAGGGCCGCTCGAGGACTTCGTCCATGAAGATCCGCTATTTCGCCTGGGTCCGCGAGCGCATCGGCAAGGCCGAGGAGACGCTTCTCCCCCCCGCCGAGGTCGCGACCATCGCCGACCTGCTCGGTTGGCTGAAGACGCTCGGCCCCGAATACGAATGGGCGCTGGAGAAGGCCGAGTTCATCCGCGTCGCCCTCGATCACGTCCATGCCGACCACGCCGCCGCGATCGCCGGCGCCGACGAGATCGCCCTCTTCCCGCCGATGACGGGGGGCTGAGATGACCACGCCCCCGATCGCCGTCCGCGTCCAGGCCGAGCCCTTCGACGTCGCCGCCGAGACCGAGAAGATGACCGCCGGCCGCACCGACATCGGCGCGGTCGTCGCCTTCACCGGCCTGTGCCGCGCCGAGGCGGGGCGTCTCTCGGCGCTCGAGCTCGAGCATTATCCCGGCATGGCGGAGGCCGAGATCGAGCGCACCGCCCGCGAGGCCTGCGATCGATGGCCGCTGATGGGGGTGACGGCGATCCACCGCTTCGGCGTCATCCGCCCCGGCGAGCCGATCGTCGTGGTGATCACGACGTCGTCGCACCGCGTCGCCGCCTTCGAGGCGGCCGAATTCCTGATGGACTTCCTCAAGACCCGCGCCCCCTTCTGGAAGAAGGAGGTCGGCCTCGACGGCGCGAAGGGCGACTGGGTCGACGCCCGCGAGGCCGACGACGCGGCGGCTGCGAAATGGGCTCGGTGAACTGCGAAGGGACGAAAGGTCCGCTGCCGCCACGCCCCCGAGCCTGATAGACTCCCGTCGTCGGGACCTCCCCCGTCCGACGTGAGGACAAGACCATGCCCCTCCCCCGTCTGCGCGCGCCCGCGCTCCTCGCCGCCGCTCTCGCCGCTCCGCTGGCGTTCGCCGCGCCGGCCTCCGCCCAGCAACTGATCGAGAGCTACACCGCGCGCCTGTCGCGCGCCGATCACTTCAACTCGTACGGCGAGCGCCTGTCCTCGCCGGCGGCGATCATTCGCCAGGACCGCGCCAACTTCCACAAGTTCGGCGTTCGCGATTCCGAGGACGAAGGCGACCGCTATTTCTCCGACATGGCCAACCGCGCCCTGATGGAGCGTCTGTTGGAGCGCGGCCGCACCACCGGAGCGGCCCGCCGCGCCATCGTCAACGGCACGCCGCTGATCCGCGTCGACGTCTACGACGGCCCGCGCGGCCCCTTCATCGAGGTCAGCGTCGACTGAACCGGGACGGCGGGCGTCGTCGACGCCCGCCCCGCCCTCGTCACTTCGGCTGCACTTCCGCCATATAGGCCTCGAGCAGCCCGAGCGAGATCGCGCCCGGCGTGAACCGGTAGGGTCCGATCTCCGAGACCGGCGTCACTTCCGCCGCCGTGCCGGTCAGAAAGCATTCCTCGAAACCGGTCATCTCCTCGGGCAGGATGCGCCGCTCGATCACCTCGATCCCCTTGGCCTCGGCGAGCCCGATCACCGTGCGCCGGGTGATGCCGTCGAGGAAGCGGTCGGCGAGCGGCGTGTGGATCCGCCCGTCCTTCACGAAGAAGACGTTGGCCCCGGTCGCCTCGGCGACGTGGCCCTCCCAGTCGAGCATCAAGGCGTCGGCATAGCCCTTCTTCTCGGCGGCGTGCTTGGAGATGGTGCAGATCATGTAGAGGCCGGCCGCCTTCGACTTCGACGGCGCGGTGCGCGGATCCGGACGGCGGTACTCGGCGAGATCGAGGCGGATGCCCTTCATCCGCTCCTCCGGCTTGAAGTAGCTCGGCCACTCCCAGGCGGCGATGGCGACGTGGATGGTGTTCTGCTGCGCCGAGACGCCCATCATCTCCGAGCCGCGCCAGGCGACCGGACGGACATAGGCGTCGCGGTAGTCCATCCGCCGGAGAACCTCCTCGCAGGCCGCGTCCAACACGTCGACCGAATAGGGAATCTCGAAGCCGAGGATGTTCGCCGACGCGTGCAGGCGCTCGTGGTGTTCACGCTGCTTGTAGACCACGCCGCCATAGGCGCGCTGGCCCTCGAAGACGCAGGACCCGTAGTGCAGACCATGGGTCAGCACGTGGATCTTGGCGTCGCGCCAGTCGACGAACTCGCCGTCGAACCAGATGACGCCGTCGCGGTCGTCGAAAGCCGGGGTCATGATCGTTTCCTCTGTTCTCGGACGCGGCCCTCGTCGGAGCCGTCGTCGTTCGCCTTCGTTTTTTCTCCGAAACCGCCGCCGATGCAAGCCGGCGATGCGTCGAGCGCGGGTTTGGCCTCGCCCCCGGCTCGAGCTATCGTGTCGTCATCGGCGCGGCCCGCGCCACCCCGCGAAGAATCGACATGGTCGCCACACCCCCGCCCGACGAGACGACGACCCGCCCCGACCGCCTCCGCCGTCCCTCCGCCGCCGTTGCGGCCGGCTCGCCCGTGGCGCGCTCGGAATCGCCCTCCGCCGCCTTCCTCGAGATGCTCGAGCTGTTCTTCTTCGCCTATCGCGACTTCGTCGCCGATCCCGACGCCATCCTCGCCCGCATCGGCTTCGGCCGCGCCCATCACCGCGTCTTGCATTTCGTCGACCGCAATCCCGGCCTGTCGGTCGCCGAACTGCTCGACATCCTGAAGATCACCAAGCAGAGCCTCGCCCGCGTCTTGAAGGAGCTGGTCGAGACCGGCCACATCGAGAGCCGCACCGGCTCGACCGACCGTCGCCAGCGTCTGCTCTACACCACCGACAAGGGCCGCGCCCTCGCCCGTTCGCTCGCCCTGCCGCAGATCGGACGCATCGCCGCCGCCTTCCAGGCGCTCGGTCCCGACGGCGCGGCGCGGGCCCGCGACTTCCTGCGTCTGATGATCGACGCCGACGAGCGCCCGCGCGTCAGCCGCTACACCAACCGGCCGATCGCGAGAGATCCGTCATGACCGACGCGCAGGACACTCCGACCCCCGCCGACGAAGCGCCGCATCTCCTCGTCGTCGACGACGACAACCGCATCCGCACCCTGATCTCGCGCTTCCTCACCGAGAACGGCTTCCGCGTCACCGCCGCCCAGTCGGCGGAGGAGGCGCGCAAGAAGATGGGGATCATCGACTTCGATCTGCTCATCGTCGACGTGATGATGCCCGGCGAGAACGGCATGGACTTCACCGCCTCGATCCGACGCGGCTCGTCGGTGCCGATCCTGATGCTGACCGCCCGCTCCGAGATCGAGAACCGCATCCGCGGCCTCGAGCTGGGGGCCGACGACTATCTCGCCAAGCCGTTCGATCCGCGCGAGCTGCTGCTGCGCCTCAACAACATCCTGAAGCGCGGCGGCCCGGCGCCGCGGCCGCGCGCCAAGGAGCTGCGCTTCGGCCCCTTCGTCTGGGACGGCGAGCGCGAGGAGCTGCGTCGCGACGACGAGGTCGTCCGTCTGACCGACGGCGAGATGCGGTTGATGCGCATGTTCGCCGAACGCCCGGGCGAGACCATCCCGCGCCACGAGATCGTCCAGGGCGAGAGCGCCCTCGGCGACCGCACCGCCGACGTCCAGATCAACCGCCTGCGCCGCAAGCTCGAGGCCGATCCGGCCAATCCGGTCCATCTAGTCACCGTCCGCGGCCAGGGCTATCGGTTGAAGACCGATCAGGCCGCGCCATGACCGACACCGGCCCCGACGGCGCTCAGCCGGCCCGGTTGCTGCGCGACACGCCGGTCATCCGCGCCCGCCTCGCCTGGCGGCGCTTCGCCCGCCGCATCGCCGACCACATGCCCAAGGGGCTCTACGCCCGCTCGCTGCTGATCGTCGTCCTGCCGATGCTGATCCTGCAGTCGGTGGTCGCCTATGTCTTCATGGAACGGCATTGGCGTCTGGTCACCGGCCGCCTGTCCGAAGCCCTGGCTCGCGACGTCGCCGCCGTCATCGACGTCGTCGAGACCTGGCCGCAGGATCCGAACTGGAGGACCATCCGCTCGATCGCCGAACGCGATCTCGGCTTCACCGTCACCCTGTTGCCCGGCTCGACGTTGCCGCCGCCGATGCCGAAGCCGTTCTTTTCCCTCCTCGACAGCGCGCTCTCCGAGGAGATCGAGGCGCGCGTTCACCGCCCCTTCTGGATCGACACCGTCGGCGCCTCCGATCTCGTCGAAATCCGCGTCGTGCTGCAGAACGGGATCCTGCGCGTCATCGCCCGGCGCAGTCAGGCCTATGCGTCCAATTCGCACATCTTCCTGGTCTGGATGGTGTCGACTTCGCTGGTGCTCCTGACCATCGCCGTCCTGTTCCTGCGCAACCAGATCCGTCCGATCCAACAACTCGCCGACGCCGCCGAGAGCTTCGGCAAGGGCCGCCCGGTCGGCGACTTCAAGCCGCGCGGCGCGCGCGAGGTCCGCCGCGCCGGCGAGGCCTTCGCCGTCATGCGTCGCCGCATCGAGCGTCAGATCGAACAGCGCACCACCATGCTCGCCGGCGTCAGCCACGATCTCAGAACCGTGCTGACCCGTTTCCGCCTGCAACTCGCCCTGCTGCCGGACGGCGCCGACCGCGAGGCGCTGGAGATCGACGTCGGCGAGATGCAGGCGATGCTCGAGGCCTATCTCGCCTTCGCCCGCGGCGAGGGCGAGGAGGAGGCGACGCCGACCGACCTGCGCGAGTTGCTGCGCGCCATCGCCCAGGACGCCGAACGCGCCGGCTTCGAGATCGAGCACGGTTTCACCGGCGCCCCCACCCTGACGCTGCGCCCCAACGCCTTCAAACGGCTGATCGGCAATCTCGTCGGCAACGCCCTGCGCCACGGCGAGAAGGTCGATCTGCGCGGCGACCACTCCGCGGGTTGGCTCACCATCACCGTCGACGACGACGGCCCCGGCGTGCCCGAGGACGAACGCGACAACGTCTTCCGCCCGTTCTATCGGCTCGATCAGGCCCGCAACCAGGACGAGGGCGGCACCGGTCTCGGTCTCGCCATCGCCCGCGACATCGCCCGCAGCCACGGCGGCGACATCACGCTCGAGGCGAGCCCGCTCGGCGGCCTGCGCGCCGTCGTCCGCATCCCCGGTTGAACGGAGAGATCAGAACCAGCGCCGCCGAGGCGTCCGAAATGTGAAGGCGTCGCTCAGCCGATCTCCGCCCCCGGCCGGCGCGGCCAGAACACCCGCCCGGTGAAGTGGAACACCCGTTCGCCCTCGACGAAGCCTTCGTTGGTCGTCGAGACGATGCCCCATTCCGGTCGGCTCGCCGAGGGCCGCGCCGTGAGGAGCGACGAGCGATAGGCGACCGTCTGCCCGGCGACCACCGGCTTCAGCCAGCGCATGTCGTCGAACCCCGGAGAGGGTCCCGGCACCGGCACGATCTCGCCGCGCGCCGCGCGCGCCTCCATCTCGCGGTTCTGATGGGCGATCCACAGCGCCATCCAGGCGCAGGCGACGTGCCATCCCGAAGCCGTCAGGCCGCCGAACAGCGACGCCCGGCCGGCGTCCTCGTCGAGGTGGAACGGCTGCGGATCCCAGTCCCGCGCGAAGGCGACGATTTCCTCGGCCGTGAAGAGGTGCGAGCCGAGCTCCACCGACCAGTCGGCGGGAAATTCCTCGAGCCACATCATGCCGCCGCCCTCCGCTCGACCATCAGGGTCGATTCCATCTGGAGGACGCGCACGCCCGACTGATTGACCACGTCGAAACGCCCCCGGATCAGGCCGAGCCGCGGCCGGCTCGCCGATGTCCGGGTCTCCAGCACCGTCAGCCGCGCCGTCAACACGTCGCCGGCATGCACCGGCTTCAGCCACTTCAGAGTCTCGATGCCCGGCGAGCCGAGCGAAGCGGTGTGCGAGAGCAGATTGTCGACGAACAGCCGCATCAGCGTACAGGCGGTGTGCCAACCCGACGCCGACAACGCCCCGAGCAGCGACGTCGCGCCGCCGACGTCGTCGAGGTGCATCGGTTGCGGGTCATAACGGCGCGCGAAGGCGACGATCGCCTCCCGCGTCATCTCCCGCGCGCCGAGCGCGATTTCGTCGCCCGCGTTGAAATCTTCGAACCAGCGTGTCGTTTCCGCCATGGCGCAGATCGCCGTCCCCGTCCATGATCCCCCCCGCCGACGTCCGCCGCCGCAAGAGGAAATCGTCAATGTTGTCCGCTCTCTCGACGCTCGATCAGCCCGTCGGACCGCGCCTCGTTCGCCCCTTCTACATCGCCGGCAGCGCGCTCGCTCTGCTCCTGGCGGGAATCGGCCTTCTCCTCGGCGTGGCGACGATGTCCACCTCGGCGCTGCTCGGCCTCTTCGTGACGGCGCTCGGCCTCCTCCTCGGCGTCACCGTCTTCCTCGGCGTCCGCCTGACCGCCGAAGCGGTCGCCATCGTCTTCGCGCAGCAGACCCAGACCTCGCGAGCCCCCGGCGCGACCTTGTCGCGCACGGTTTGAGATTGGCGACCTTGTCGCGAACGGCATGAGATTCGCGACCGTGTCGCGCGCGACATGAAAATCGCGGCTCTGTCGTCCACGGTTTGATATTCGCGACCGTGTCGCGAAGCCGGCGGAGGGAAGCCGACATGAAGAGGGCGGGCTCTCGCCCGCCCCGATCCGCTCAGGCGTTGAACTTGAACAGCATGATGTCGCCGTCGGCGACGACGTATTCCTTGCCTTCGTCGCGCGCCTTGCCGGCCTCCTTGGCCGCCGCCTCGCCGCCGAGCGCGACATAGTCGTCATAGGCGATGGTCTGGGCGCGGATGAAGCCGCGTTCGAAGTCGGAGTGGATCACGCCGGCCGCGCCGGGCGCCTTGGTGCCCTTGACGATCGTCCAGGCCCGCGCCTCCTTCGGCCCCACCGTGAAGTAGGTGATCAGGCCGAGCAGCTCGTAGCCGGCGCGGATCAGTCGATCGAGGCCGGGCTCGTGCAGGCCCATGCCTTCCAGGAACTCGAGCTCCTCCTCGTCGGAGAGCTGCGCCACCTCGGCCTCGATGGCGGCCGAGATCACCACCGACTTGGCGCCCTGGATCTTCGCCATCTCTTCGACGCGCGCCGAATGGGCGTTGCCGGAGGCCGCGTTCGCCTCTTCGACGTTGCAGACGTAGAGCACCGGCTTCGAGGTCAGCAGCATCAGCCCGTCGAGCAGCGGCCGGTCCTCGTGGGAGACCTCGAGCATCCGGACCGGCTTGCCGGTCTGCAGGAGCTCGAGCGCCTTCTCCATCACCGGCAGCACCGCCTTCGATTCGCGATCGCCGCCCTGCGCCTTCTTGCGGGTGGCGACGACGCGACGCTCGAGGCTCTCGAGGTCGGAGAGCATCAGCTCGGTCTCGACCGTCTCGGCGTCGGCGACCGGATCGACCCGCCCCTCGACGTGGGTGACGTCGCCGTCCTCGAAGCAGCGCAGCACGTGGACGATCGCGTCGACCTCGCGGATGTTGGCCAGGAACTGGTTGCCGAGACCTTCGCCCTTGGAGGCGCCGCGCACCAGACCGGCGATGTCGACGAAGGTGATGCGTGTCGGCACGATCTGCGCCGACTTGCCGATCGTCGCGATCTTGGTCAGACGCGGGTCGGGCACGCCCACTTCGCCGGTGTTCGGCTCGATGGTGCAGAACGGATAGTTCGCGGCCTGGGCCGCGGCGGTCCGGGTCAACGCATTGAAGAGGGTCGACTTGCCGACGTTCGGCAGGCCGACGATGCCGCACTTGAAGCCCATGGGATGGTCAGCTCCGCTCGAGTGGCGTCAGCGACGACGCTGCGGGCCGCCCGGACGCGGCGGCGGGGGAGCGCCGTCGGCGCGAATCTCACGATGACGGAAGACCAGACGACCCTTCTCCAGATCGTAGGGGCTCATCTCGACGGTGACGCGATCGCCGGCCAACGTCTTGATCCGGTTCTTCTTCATCTTGCCGGCGGTGTAGGCGATGATTTCATGCCCGTTCTCGAGGCGCACCTTGAAGCGCGCGTCCGGCAGGATTTCGAGGACCAAGCCCTCGAATTGGATCAGTTCTTCCTTGGCCATGAGGCGTCGTTCCGATCAGTGTGTTCGTTCGGATGTGGCATATAGCCCAAATGGCGCGGGCCGGAAACGGCAAAAGCCCGTTCCCGGCCCGCGTTTTCGTCATCAGGAGAGGTCAGGCGACGGCAATGTTCACCGCGGCGACCTTGCCCGAACGGCGGTCGGTCTCGACTTCGAACGAAACCTTCTGACCTTCGCGCAGCGAGGTCAGGCCCGAGCGCTCGACGGCCGAAATGTGGACGAACACGTCCTTCGCGCCGTCATCCGGCTGGATGAAGCCGTAGCCCTTGGTTTCGTTGAAGAACTTCACGGTGCCGATGGTCATTTTAGACTGTCTCCGGTGGGACGTAACGGATCAGCACGCGGCGCGTACAGACGCACCACGTACGGGTCGGTCGAAATTTGGTGAGTTTCCGAAGGGTCGATCGACGCAGTGTCGTTCGATGAAGCCGGCAGTCTGGCCAAAGTCCGATGCGCGCATTCTATCCGCCCGAGCGCCGAAGCACAAGGAAGGCGTGACAAAAGGTCAGCGGCGTTTTTGAGCGAGCAGCCGTCGCAGGGTTTCCGCCATGGCGTTCTTCGCCGCCGGCTCCGGTCCCGCCGCCGTCGGCTTCGCCGGCGCGGGCGCGATTTTCGGGGTCGGTTCGGCGGCGGTCGGCTTGCCCGAGAGGCGGTTCATGAAGCCGGCGTCGTCCCGTGAGACGAGGAGCGCCGCAGCGTCCGCGACGTCGTCGAGCAGCGGTTCCAGCCATTCCCGATCGACCTTGGCGAAGTCGCCGAGCACCCATCCGGTAACCCGCTCCTTGGCGCCGGGATGGCCGATTCCCATCCGCACCCGCCGGAAGTCGGGGCCGAGATGCGCCGTGATCGAGCGAAGACCGTTGTGGCCGGCGTGGCCACCGCCGATCTTCACGCGGATGCGGCCGGGATCGAGGTCGAGTTCGTCGTGGAAGACGACGATGTCCTTCGGCTCGATCTTGTAGAACTGCGCCGCCGCGGCGACCGAGCGGCCGCTCTCGTTCATGTAGGTCAGCGGCTTCAGGGCGACGATCTTCTCCGCCCCGATCGTCCCCTCGCAGACCTCGCCCTGAAACTTGGCGCGCCAGGGCGAAAAGCCATGGCGGCGGACGATCCCGTCCACCGCCATGAAGCCGATGTTGTGTCTGTTTCGGGCGTAGTCCGCGCCGGGATTGCCGAGCCCCACGAAGAGCATCATGGTCGAACCTCCGGCGCGGGAGACGCTCACGCGGTCGGAGCCGCCGCCTCTTCCGCGGCCTCCGAGAAGCCGGCCGGCGCGGTGATCGACAGCACGGTGTAGTTCTTCTCGTGGATGACCGCTTCGACGCCCTTCGGCAGCTTGACGTCCTCGATGTGGACCGAGCCGCCGATGTTGAGCGCGGTCACGTCGACGTCGATCGACTCCGGGATCGCGTCGGCGCGGCACTTGCACTCGATCTCGTGATGGACGATCGACAGGGCGCCGCCGCGCTTCAGACCGGCCGACTTCTCCTGGTTCACGGCGTGGACCGGCACGAAGACGGTGACGATGGTCTCGTCGGAGATGCGCAGGAAGTCGACGTGGGTCAGCGTGTCCTTGACCACGTGCATGTGGTAATCCTTGGGGATCACGCGGATCTTCTCACCGGCGACGGCGATCGTCGCGACGGTGGTCAGAAAGCCGCCGGCGCGCAGGCGCTTGTCGGCCTCCTTGTAGGGGAGCGAGATCGCCAGCGGGGGCTTCTTGTCGCCGTAGATGACGGCGGGGACACGACCTTCCAGACGCAGCGCACGAGCGGCCCCCTTGCCGACCCGTTCACGCACCGAGGCCTCGAGCTCGTAGGACTTGCGGCTCATGAGGTGCTTCCTTTTCAACGAAACGAAATGAAGAGAGGCCGGACGACCGGCCTCCTCGGTTCGCCCGCCGCGGGTCCTCACGGGCGCGCGGGAGCGGTCCCTCACGGTGCCTCCAGGGGTGTCGGCGTGTGGGAACGGGCGCGGACATAGCACCACGAACCGCCCCACGCAAGGATTTCCGCCGGATTTCCCGCCGAAACCGATGCGCGCGACGGGAAACGCGAACCGCCGCCGATTGACTTTGTTCCTTATATGTTCTATTCGTCGCGACGACCCCACGGAGGCGTTCATGACCGATCGCGACGTCACTCTGTTCCATGCCCCGCGCACCCGTTCCGCCGGCGTCCTGCGTCTGCTCGAGGAGTTGGGCGTCCCCTATCGCCTGCACGTCCTCGACCTGGCGGCCGGCGATCACAAGAAGCCCGACTTCCTCGTCCTCAATCCGATGGGCAAGGTGCCGACGCTGCGCCACGGCGAGACGATCGTCACCGAACTCGGCGCGATCGCCCTCTATCTCGGCGACCTCTTCCCCGAGACCGGACAGTGCCCGCCGCCCGGCGATCCGCTGCGCGGCGCGCTGCTGCGCTGGCTCTTCTTCTACGGCAACTGCGTCGAACCGGCCGTGTTGCAGAAGGCCATGAACTGGGAGGCCCCAAAGCCGAGCATGGCCGGCTACGGCACGTACGACGACACCGTCGCGGCGGTCGTCGGCCGGTTGCGCGAGGGGCCCTGGTTCCTCGGCGAACGCTTCACCGTCGCCGACGGCCTGTGGGGGCCGGCGCTGTCCTGGCTCGTCGCCTTCGATCTGCTGCCGAAGGCCCCGGAAATCGTCGCTTATGTCGAGCGTTTCGCGGCGCGTCCGGCCGCCGCCCGCGCCGCCGCCATCGACGAGGAGATCCTGGCGCGACGACCGCCGGCGTGAGGCGACGCATCGATGGCGATGCCGGCGACCGGAGACGGCGCGTTCGTGGAACGTCTGCGCGCGCCTGCGGTCAGCCCGCCAGTTCGCGCGACCGCTTCGCCGCCGCCGCGACGGCCTCCGTCAAGAGCGGCGTCATCCCGCCCTCGCCCATCAACACCGCGAGCGCGGCGGCCGTCGTGCCGCCCGGCGAGGTGACGTTGATCCGGAGCCGTTCCGGGCTCTCCGGGCTCTGGAACAGCAACTCTCCCGCCCCTTCGATCGTCGCGCGGGCGAGACGGGCGGAAAGATCGGCGGGCAGCCCCGCCGCCGCGCCGGCCGCCGCCAGCGCCTCGACCATGTGGAAGACATAGGCCGGGCCGGAGCCCGAGACCGCGGTGACGAGATCGATCTGATCCTCGTGCTCGACCCATTCGACCTTGCCGATCGCCGACAGGAGCGCCGTCACCAGATCGCGGTCGGCCTGCGTCACCGCCGGAGCCGCCGCCGCCGCGGTGACGCCGCGGCCGACCTGCGCCGGCGTGTTCGGGATGGTGCGCACGATCCGCTCCGCCCCGAGCCCGGCCCGGAAGGCGGCGATCGTCTTGCCGGCGACCGGGCCGGAATGCTCCTCGATTGTCTGCAGATC
>JAJTBO010000022.1 GCA_021286855.1 Hyphomicrobiales bacterium
TTTCACGTATACACGCGTTCCAGGCGTGCGCCTTCAACCACTCGGCCACCTCACCGCATCCCCGGAGGGAAGCGGCCACTTCATATGCGATGGCGCGCGGCCTTGCAAGCGCCGCCGGTCATGCGCATCGTTCGCTCGGCAGGGTTCCGGATTCCGCGGTCGCCACGGCGCGAGACTTCGCCGCCTCGCTCGCCAGATGCGCCGCCACGGCGCACGCCGGCATCGGGCGGCCGTAGAGCCACCCCTGGAACTGATCGCAACCCTCCTGGAGCAGGCGATCGCGCTGCGCCTCGGTCTCCACGCCCTCCGCGGTCGTGGTGATGCCGAGGCTCGAACACAGGCTCGTCACCGCTCGAACGATCGCCACCGCGTCCGGCGTCTCGTCGAGGTCGCGCACGAAGGACTGGTCGATCTTGACCTTGTCGAAAGCGAAGCGGCGCAGATAGCCGAGGCTCGAATAGCCGGTGCCGAAGTCGTCCATGGCGATGCGCACGCCGAATTCGCGCAACTGCGCGAGCGTCGCCAAGGTCGCTTCCGTGTCGACGAGCAGAACGCCCTCGGTGATCTCGAGCTCCAGGCGATCCGGCGGCAGCCCCGAGCGGCCGATCGCGGCGAGCACGTCGAGCATCAGGGCCCGAGTGCGGATCTGAACCGGCGAGATGTTGACCGCCACGCGCAGATCCTTCGGCCAGCCCGCCGCGACGCGGGTCGCCTCGCGCAGCACCCAGGCGCCGATCTCGCCGATCAGACCCGTCTCTTCGGCGAGCGGAATGAAATCCGCCGGCGACACCAGACCGCGAGTGGGATGACGCCACCGCAACAACGCCTCGAAGGCCTCGATGCGCCCGCTCGCCGCGCCGACGACCGGTTGATAGTGCAGTTCGAACTCGCCGCGTTCGAGGGCCTCGCCGAGATCGAGCTCCAGCGTGCGACGGCGCTGCAGATCCGCGTCCATCGACCGTTCGAAGAAGCGGGTAACGCCGCGGCCTTCCGACTTGGCGCGGAACAGCGCCATGTCGGCATGCGCGAGCAGCGCGTCCGGATCGGCGGCGTCGTCGGGCGCCATCGCCACGCCGATGCTCGCGCCGACGACGACGCGCGCTCCGTCGAGTTCGTAGGGCCGGGAGATCGCGTCGTGCAGCCGCCGCGCCAGCTCGGCCGCTTCCGCGGGTCGATCGCCGAGCGTCTTCAGCACCGCGAATTCGTCGCCGCCGAGCCGGCCGACGGTCTCCCATCCACCGACCGCCTCGACGATGCGCTCCGCCACGACGGCGAGCAGGCGATCGCCGGTCGAATGGCCGAGCGCCTCGTTGATCGTCTTGAAGTGGTCGAGGTCGACGTAGAACAATGCCACCCGGCGGTGGGCGGCGTCGGCGGCGAGCGCCTCGACGAGGCGTTCGTGGAAATGGGCGCGGTTGGCGAGGCCGGTCACCGCATCGTAACGGGCGAGCTGCTCGAGCTCGGCCTCGGTGCGTTTGCGCGCGGTGACGTCTTCGTGGGTGATCGCGGCGCCGCCGTCGGCGGTCGGCGAAGCGGTGATCACCATGATGCGCCCGTCGACATAGGTCTCGATGCGCTGATGCGGCCGCCCTTCGGCGACGGCGAGGCGGAAGAGCGGCTCCTGCGGCTGCGCCTCGCAGGCGCCGATGGCGCGTCGGCGCTCCAGTACGATCTCGATCGGCATCCCGACCGCGACCTCGCCCGGCCGGAAGGCGTACATCTCGAGGAAACTGTCGTTCCACACCACCAGACGCTCTTCGGCGTCGACCAGGAAGAACCCCTGCGGCATGGTGGCGATGGCCGCCTGCAGGCGATCGTATTGCCGGCGGATCTGCGTCTCGGCCTCGGTCTCCAGCCGGCGGCGGGCCGCGGCGAGCTCTCCGGTGAGGGTGCGGAAGGCGCGCGCCAGAAGACCGATCTCGTCGCGGCGTTCGGCGAGGGCGAGCGGCAGCGGCCGGTCGAGATCCTCCAGGCCGCTCAGACCGTGGACGTGCTCGGTGAACCGTTCGATCGGCCCGGTGACGCGCCGCGCCGTGTCGCCGGCGATCACCAGGACGAGCAAGAGCAGCGTCAGCGAGGTCAAGGCGACCGCGCCATAGGCCTCTTCGGTGGAGCGGACGACCGCGCCGTGGGCGCTCTCGTCGAGGAGGCGCGCGGTCGCCTCCAACCTGCGCACGGCGCGGAAATAGTCGTCGTCGATGGCGTTCAGTTCGCCGCGTAGATCGGCGAGGTCGGCGCGCGCGCTGGTCAACGCCGCCTGCGCGACGAAGATGCCGCGGTCGCCGACCGCGGCTTCGGCGAGCGAGGTCAAGCGATCGGTCAAGCGATCCTGCAGATCGAGCCCGAGCGGTCCGAGCGACAGACGCAATTCCGCGACTTCCGCCGCGACCTCCCTCAGCTTGTCGACGCGACGACGGCGAAAGGCGTCGATCGACGACGCGCCCGCATAGGACGAGACGAGATCGGCGAGATTGCGGAAGCCGCCGAGATCGGCGTGCAGACGCGCGATGGCCGCCGGCGATGGATATTTCGCCCCGGAGAAGGGATCCGCGCCTTCATCCGTCCCGTCGGCCGGCGCCGCGCCACGGATGAGCCGGGCGTCGATGCGGTCGAGCACGGTGGTCATGTCGGCGACGTCCGCGTCGATCCCTTCGCCGAGCACGACGATCCGATCGGCGATCATCCCGTTGCGCAGACAGGAGGCGAGAATGTCCTGCCCGACGGTCGCGAAACGGGCTTCGATGGCGGCGACGCGATCGAGGTCGGCGACGGCGCCGACGAGGGCGGCGCGGGGCCGCAGCCCGCCGACCAGACCATCTAGAGCCGCGCCGAAGCCGCCGAGATCGGCCCGCGCCGCCTCCACGCCGACGCATTGCTCGGCGGCGGCGCGAACGCTGGTGCGCACCCGCCGCCCGGTCTGGGTGAGTTCGAGCAGATCGGAGAGAAGCGGCGAGGTGACGTCGGTCGAGCGATGCAGCGTCGTGGCGATCTCATCGACGTAGTAGAGGCCGACGCCGCCGCCGGCGAGCAGCAACGCGCCGGCCAGAGCCATCACGGCGACGAGACGGGTCCGCAGCCGGTGACGGAAGCCCGCCGCTTCGGCCGTCCAGACGTCCTTCGCCTTCGTCGTCGCCCCACCGGTCATGCGTTCAGCCGAAATGTGCGCCCGCGGCGCGTTCCGTCGATCCCGACCCACGACGGCCGTCGCTCCCCGACGGCGGCCCTGGTCCGGCCATGATCCCGCCACAACCTTAAGAAGACGTTGCCCGAGACCCGCCGTCGGCCGCCAAGGTCTTGACCTTAGGTAAGAATCGGGAATGGGACGAAAGTTTCGTCGCCACTCGCGTCCGTCGAGTCCGTCGCTCGCGACGGCGCCTCGCCTCTTGAAAGCAGACGCTTTTTTTCCGATATCCGCTCGCAGAGCGCCGAGGTCGACGCCTCGACGGACGACGACGCATTCGACGGGAACGACGATGACGGACACCAGCGAGCATCCGAAGGAAACCCACGCTTTTCAGGCCGAGGTCTCGCGCCTGCTGCACCTGATGGTGCATTCGGTCTATTCCAACCGCGACATCTTCCTGCGCGAACTCGTCTCCAACGCCGCCGACGCCTGCGAGAAGCTGCGCTATCTGGCGCTCGAGACGCCGGCGCTTCTCGGCGAGGACGGCGATCTCGCCATCACGCTGGCCGTCGACGGGGAGGCGCATACGCTCACGATCGCCGACAACGGCATCGGCATGAGCCGCGACGAACTCGTCGAGAACCTCGGCACCATCGCCAAGTCGGGCACCCGCGCCTTCCTCGAGGCCGCTGGCGAGGCCGGCGGCAAGTCCTCCAATCTGATCGGCCAGTTCGGCGTCGGCTTCTATTCGGCCTTCATGGTCGCCTCTCGGGTGGTCGTCACCTCGCGTCGCGCGGGCTCGGACCAGGCCTGGACCTGGATCTCGAACGGCGTCGACGGCTACGAGGTGCAGCCGGCGGACGAGGCGGACGCGCCGGCGCGCGGCACCGTCATCCGGCTCGAGCTCAACGAGGAGAGCCGCGACTACGGCGAGCGGACCACCGTCGAGCGGATCGTCGAGACCTATTCGGCGCACGTGCCGGTGCCGGTGCGCTTCGTCGAGGCGGACGGCGCGACGGCGAGCCTGTCGGACGGGTCGGCGCTGTGGGCGAAGCCGAAGTCGGAGATCACGGCCGAGGCCTACAAGGAGTTCTACGGCAACGTCTCCGGGCAGTGGGACGAGCCGGCGCTGACGCTGCACTACCGGGCCGAGGGGCGGCACGAATATTCGGTGCTGATGTTCGTCCCCTCGATGAAGCCGTTCGATCTGTTCGATCCGGCGCGCAAGGGCCACGTCAAGCTCTACGTCCGCCGCGTCTTCATCGCCGACGACGTCGAGCTGCTGCCCCACTGGCTGCGCTTCGCCCGCGGCGTCGTCGACAGCGAGGACCTGCCGCTCAACCTGTCGCGCGAGATGCTGCAGCACAATCCGGTGCTGGAGGCGATCCGCAAGAACGTCACCACGCGTCTCCTCTCGGAACTCGCCAAGACCGCCGCCAACGAAGCGGAGACCTTCGGCAAGATCTGGGAGGCCTTCGGCGCGGTGCTGAAGGAAGGCCTCTACGAGGACGCCGAACGGCGCGACGAGCTCTTCAAGATCGCCCGCTTCAAGACGACGACGAGCGGCGAGGCCAGCCGCACGCTCGCCGACTATGTCGGGGCGCTGAAGGAGAACCAGACCAAGATCTACTACATCCTGGCCGACGATCCGGCCCGCGCCGAGGCGAGCCCGCATCTCGAGGGCTTCCGGGCGCGCGGCGTCGAGGTGCTGCTGCTGACCGATCCGGTCGACGCCTTCTGGGTGCGCACCGCGCTCGGCTTCGACGGCAAGCCGTTCCAGTCGGTGACGCAAGGGGCGGCCGATCTCGACGCCATTGCCGGCGCCGAAGACGAAGCGAAGCCGGAGACGGACGCCGGCGAACTGGCGTCGCTGATCGAGACGCTGAAGACGGCGCTCGGCGAGCGGATCTCGGAGGTGCGCGCCTCGGCGCGTCTGGCCTCGAGCCCGGCGTGTCTGGTCGCCCCCGAGTTCGGCCCGGACAAGCAGTTCGAGAAGATCATGGCGCGCCACCAGGGCGGCCAGCCCTTCGCCAAGCCGGTGCTCGAGATCAATCCCGGCCATGCGCTGATCAAGGCGATCGCCGCCAAGATCGGGACGGACGCGGCGCTGGTCGAGGACGCGGCGCATCTCATCCTCGGTC
Organism: Hyphomicrobiales bacterium; assembly: GCA_021286855.1. Classification (GTDB taxonomy): domain Bacteria; phylum Pseudomonadota; class Alphaproteobacteria; order Rhizobiales; family Ancalomicrobiaceae; genus Pinisolibacter. The sequence continues at coordinate 5,266 of JAJTBO010000022.1, forward strand.
AGGCGCGGATCGCCGACGGCGAAGCGCCGGAGGATCCGGCCGACTGGGGCCGTCGTCTCGACCGGGTGCTGGAAAAGGCGCTCGGCGCCTGAGGACGGGAGGCCCGTCTCGCGAGGCGGGCCTCGTGGGGGCGGGCCTCAGGCCTCGTCGAGGCCGGCGAGGGTTTCGCCGATGCGCCGGATCTGGGGCGACAGCTTGGTCAGGCGCTCGGCGATCCGCGCCTCGAGCAGCCGCGCGATGTCCGGGTAGCCCTCCAGCATGCGGCGAAAGAGGGCGCGGCGAACCGACAGCGTCCGGGCGCCGCCGACCGAGACGGCGGAGAGCGGACGCCGCGTCTCGACGATCAGCGCCATCTCGCCGATCAGACTGCCCGGGCCGAGCCGTTCGGCGACTCGCGGCGGCTTCAGCCGCTCGTCGAGGAGATCGATGCGCCCTTCGATCACCACCAGTCCGCCTTCGGCGTGATCGCCGGCGGAGAACACCCGCTCCTTGTCGGCGAAGTCGCGCTGATCGGCGGAGAAGGCGATGAGCTTCAACGCCTCCTGCGAGACGCCTTCGAAGAAGGCGACGCCGGAGAGGATTTCGAGATCGCGGTCGAGGGGCATGGGGGCGTTCGTCGTCAGGATCAGGGCACGAGCTTGTAGCCGCCGGCTTCGGTCACCAGCAGTTCGGAATTGGAGGGATCCCGCTCGATCTTCTGGCGCAGCCGATAGATGTGGGTCTCGAGCGTGTGGGTGGTGACGCCGGAATTGTAGCCCCAGACCTCGTGCAGCAGCACGTCGCGGGTGACCGCCTTGTCGCCGGCCCGGTAGAGGTACTTCAGGATCGCCGTCTCCTTCTCGGTCAGGCGGACCTTGCCGCCCTTCTCGTCGACCAGGATCTTCGAGGAGGGACGGAAGGTATAGCGGCCGATCGTGAAGACCGCATCCTCGGTCTGCTCGTGCTGGCGCAGGTGGGCGCGGATGCGGGCGAGCAGGACGGCGAATTTGAAGGGCTTGGCGACATAGTCGTTGGCGCCGGCCTCGAGCCCGAGAATCGTGTCCGATTCGGTGTCGTGGCCGGTCAGCATGATGATCGGCGCCTTGAAGCCGCCCTTGCGCAGCAGCTTCACCGCCTCGCGGCCGTCCATCTCGGGCAGGCCGACGTCCATGATCAGAAGATCGATCGGTTCGGCGCGGGCGGCGTGGATCGCCTTGGTGGCGCCGTCGACGTCGACCGTCTCGAACTCCTCGTAGAGGGAGAGTTGCTCGACGAGCGCCTCGCGCAGATCGCCGTCGTCGTCGCAGATGAGGATCTTTCGGGCCGCCATGGGGTCCTCTCGATGGGAATCACGCGCCTCGAGCGCGGGCGCGCGGCGATCGGGCGCAGGAGACCACCGTTGCCCGATCCACGCAAGTCGGCGCGCCGATCACGGCGTTCCCGGCCCATCTCGGCCGATCGCACAGGCCGCGAGATGGGCGTTCGGCCGCCTCGGATCGAAGCCTGCGGGCGAAGCGAAGAGCCGCAGCGGCGTCGCCCGTCGGACGTCGTCGCGGCCCGGAAACTCCTCCGGCCGCGCCCGGCCGGCCTCGATCAGGCGACCGGCGACGGCGCGATGGATCTCGGGGCGCAGCACCGAAGCGGCGATCCGATCGTACCAGGCGTCGTCGCGCGTCTCCTCGATCAGGCCCCAGCGCCGCATCTCGGCGAGCGTCCAGACCGCGTCGTCGCGGAACGGATGGGTGGCGAAGTCGGAAAAGAAGCCGCCGGCGGAGCGCGCGGCGGCGAGCGAGGCGGCGATGATCGCCTCGTCGGCCCCGAGCCGATCGGAGGCGGAGAGGAGATGGGCGGCCTCGGCATGGTTGCGGCCGTCGTCGGCGTCGAGCCAGCGGGCGGCGCGCAAGAGGCCCTCGACCAGCGCCTCGACCGTCTGAGGATGGGCCTCGGCCCAGGCGGCGGAAAAGGCGAGCACGGAGCCGGGAACGCAGTCGACGATCGCCGAACCTGCGATCACCGCTCGGCCGAGGCCGCGCGCCTCGGCGATGCGCGGCCAGGGTTCGGCGGCGACGAAGCCGGCGAGCGCGCCTTCCTCGAGCGTCGCCGGCATCTGCGGCGGCGGGACGACCGAAATCGCGATCTCGGCGTCGACGTCCGCCGCGCTGCTCGCGCGCCCGCCCCAGCCCGGATGGATTCCCGCCGCGGCGAGCCAGGCGCGGACCGCCAGCGCCTCGGTCGAGGCGATCGCCGCGACGCCGAGCGAGGGCCGTTTGCCGGAGGCGGCGGCGCGATCGACGATCGCGCGGAGCGGCGTCGCCTCGGGCGCGTCGCCGGCGAAGAGCGCCGCATCGGCGCGCGGCAGGACCACCGCGGTCCGGTCCGGTCCGAAGGTCGCCGGCGTCACCAGCGCGGCGGCCGGACCGATCCCGGCGGCGGCGGCGAGGAGCTGCGCCGGATAGAGCTGCGCGGCGTCGAGATCGCCGGTGAGGAGGCGATCGAAGGCGGTCTTCCAACTGGCCTGCGGCTCCAGGATCACCTGAAGATCGTTCTCCTCGAAGAAGCGCAGATCGGCGGCGAGCGCGAGGGGCGCGAGATCGAGCCGCTTGGCGACGCCGAGGCGGACGACGTCCTTCTCCGGCGACAGCGGCCGGGCGCGGGCGGACCGGGCGAGAAGCAACGCCGGCGCGGCGAGGAGAGACCGGCGCGTCGGGCCACGATGAGCCGTCATCGCCGGGCGCTCCTCACAGAGCGAGGCGCGCCCGCCGGATCTCGTAGAGCATCACGGCGGTGGCGATCGCGAGATTGAGGCTGTCGGCGCGGCCGGCCATCGGGATCTTGACGAGGCCGTCGCAAGTCGCGACGTGGGCTTCCGGCAGGCCGGACTGCTCGTTGCCCATCATCAGCACGCAGGTCTCCGGCCAATCGACCGTGCGGTAGTCGACCGCGCCCTTGAGATGGGTGCCCCAGACGGGAACGCCGGTCTCGGCCTTCCAGGCGACGAAGTCGTCGAGCGAGGCGGCGAAGAGCGGCACATGGAAGAGCGAGCCCATGGTGGCGCGCACCGCTTCCAGCGCGAAGGGGTCCGTGGTGTCGCCGATCAGGATCACGCCCTTCGCGCCGACCGAATCGACGGTGCGGACGATGGTGCCGAGATTGCCGGGATCCTTGACGCCCTCGAGCGCGACGAGGACGCCTTCGGGGCGGCCGAGATCGGCGAGGCGGCCGATCCGCTGCTCGAAGGCGGCGACGACCATCTGCGGATTGTCGCGGCGGCAGATCTTGGTCAGCACCTCGTCGGAGGTCTCGAGCACGCGCGCGCCGGCCTTCCGCGCCCGTTCGACGGCGCGGGCGACCAACGGCTGATCCTTGACGCGGCTCGCGTGGATCAGGGTGCGGATCGGCCAGCCCTCGTCGAGAGCGTCGGTGACGAGCTTCAGCCCCTCGGCGAGGAAGAGGCGGCTCTCGGCGCGCTCCTTCTTCAGATGCAGGGCGCGCAGCTGCTTGACCGCCGGATTGGTCAGCGAGGTGATCGTCTCGACGGCGCGCTCGAGGGCAGGCGTGGGCGCGGCGGCGGGCGGGTGCTTGGCGCCGGGGCGGCGATAGAGATCGCGCGAGGCGTCGCGGGGCGGATCGCGGCGGGTCATCGGGTCGGCTCCTCGGGCGTCCAGCGCACCCAGAGCGAGGTGGCGAGGCGGCGGCGCACGACGGTCCCCGGCGCTTCGGCCTCGCGGATGAAGAGTTCGCCGGAGGCAAGACGCCCTCCCCGGCCGGCGAAGGCTTCCTCGGTCAGCTCATGAAACGAGGCGTAGGAGGAGCGCATGGCGTAGACGGTGAGCATCAGGCCGATCGGCCCATCCGAAAGCAGGGCGCGCACCGCCCGCAGCATCTCCGGCAGGTGCTCGAACAGCTGCCAGACCTCGCCGTTCGTGCCGCGCCCGTATTTCGGCGGATCGAGCAGGATCGCGTCGTAACGCGCGCCGCGACGGAGGTCGCGCTGCACGAACTTCATCGCGTCGTCGCAGATCCAGCGGATCGGCAGATGATCGAGGCCGCTCTCGGCCTGATTTTCCCGCGCCCAGGCGATCGACTTCTTGGAGGCGTCGACATGGGTCACTTCCGCCCCGGCGGCGGCCGCGACGAGGCTGGCGAGGCCGGTGTAGCCGAAGAGATTGAGGAGTTTCGGACGACGCCCGGCGGCGACGGCGCGTTCGATCGCGGCGCGCATCCACAGCCAGTGCGCCACTTGCTCCGGGAAGACGCCGGTGTGGCGGAAGGAGGTGAAGCGGCACGAGAACTTCACCGGGTCGAAGCTCATCGGCCAGGTCTCGGGGAGTTTCCGCGCGAACCGCCAACGGCCCGGGCCCTCCTCCTCGACGTCGCCGGTGAAGGCGGCGTCGGCCGCAGCCCAATCGGCCTCGGAAAGTCGCGGAGCCCACAGCGCCTGTTCTTCGGGGCGGACGATGCGGATGTGGCCATAGCGCTCGAGCTTGCGGCCGAAACCGGAATCGAGGAGCGCGTAGTCGCTCCAACCATCGGTCTGGAGCATCTCGCAGGCGAGCGCGTCGCCGAGCGGGCGGCGTCCGGAGAAGACGGCCGGGTCGATCGGCGGCCGCGGCGGTTCGATCGGCTCGGCGGCGACCGGTTTCTCGGCGCGATCACGCGGGCGCTCGCCGCGCGGCGGGGCGGAGCGCTCGCGCCGATCGGACGGGCGCTGCGGCGCGGAGGTCTTCGGGGGCTTGCGGGGACGGTCCATCTACGATGTGTTGTCCGAAGCCGCCCGCCCGGTCAACGGGAATCCCGCTTCGCCGGCAAGGCCGAGCCGCTTTCCGGCTCTGCGCGCCCCGAGACCGCCGCATTCGCCCGCAATGGGAACGTCATGATCGCTCTGCCCGCCTCGCTCTCCCCGTCGCTGCGCGCCCGTCTCGAGCGCATCCTGAAGTTCGCCACCACCGGCGGCATCGGCTTCGCGGTCGACGTCGGCACGCTGACGCTGCTCAACGCCGGCTTCGGCGTGAACCCCTATGTGGCGCGCGTCTTCGCCATCGCGGTGGCGATGTTCACGACCTGGATGATCAACCGGCGCTGGACCTGGAAGGTGCACGACAAGACCACCGACGCCCGTGCGGTGGCCGCCGAAGGCGTGCGCTACGTGACGGTGGCGGTCGGCGCGGCGCTGGTCAACTACGGCATCTACGCCGCGACGCTCTATACGCTCTCGGGCCTCGTCCAAGGGTTCGACGACCTGCTGCCGCCGGTGGCGGCGGTGGTCGGGACGGCGGTGGCGATGTTCGTCTCCTGGTTCGGCTATTCGCACTTCGCCTTCCGCCACGCCGACCCGTTGCCGCCGCTGCGGGAAGGGTGAGGCGGGGCGTCCGCCTCGGCGCACGACGCGCGTCGGAGGCCGTGCGCGGTCCTCGGAGATGTCGTGCGCGATGGTTCGAGACGGGCCTCCGGCCCTCCTCACCATGAGGCCCATGTGTTTGACGCGACGAAGAAAAACGCCTCATGCTGAGGAGCGGGCCTGCGGCCCGCGTCTCGAGCCATCGCGCACCAAGCGTCCCTGATGAAGCCGACCCGCCCTGCCGCTTGACGGCCACCGCGTCGGCCTCGAGGATGGGGACGAATCGGGAGGGCGCATGCGGGTCGCGGGACTTTTCGCCGGCATCGGCGGGCTGGAGAGCGGTCTGGCGCGGGCCGGGCACGAGGCCGAGATCTTCTGCGAGGTGTGGAAGCCGGCGGCGCTGGTGCTCGCCGACCGCTTTCCGGGCCGCGACATCCTGCCCGACGTGCGCGAGGCGACGAGCCTGCCGGCGCACGATCTGATGACCGCCGGCTTTCCCTGTCAGGACCTCTCCCAGGCCGGGCGCACGCTCGGCCTCGCCGGTGCCAAGTCGAGCCTGGTCGATCACGTCTTCCGCCTGATGGACGTCGCCCGGCCGGCGCACGTGCTGCTCGAAAACGTCTCCTTCATGCTGCGGCTCGACGGCGGCTCGGCGATGCGACGGCTCGCCGAGGCGTTCGAACAGCGCGGCTATCGATGGGCCTACCGCACCGTCGACACGCTCGCCTTCCTGCCGCAACGCCGCCGCCGCATCTTCATGCTGGCGAGCCGGACGCTCGATCCGGCCGAGATCCTGTTCGCCGACGAGGCCACGCCCATCGAGTCCACGACGGCGATCGAGACCCACGCGCACGGCTTCTACTGGACCGAAGGCGTGCGCGGCCTCGGCTGGGGGCCGGACTGCGTGCCGACGCTGAAGAACGGTTCGTCGGTCGGCATCCCCTCCCCTCCGGCGATCCTGATGCCCTCCGGCGCGATCGTCACCCCCGATCTCGCCGACGCCGAACGTCTGCAGGGCTTCCCCGAGGGATGGACGCACGCGGCCGAAGACGCCGGGCTCGGCCGGTTCCGTTGGTCGCTCGTCGGCAACGCGGTCAGCGTGCCGGTCGCGGCCTGGATCGGCGAACGGCTGATGCGGCCGGGGGCCCACGAGACGAGCCGCGATCGCGATCTCGGCGCGGCGGCGCGCTGGCCCGATGCGGCGCGGTTCGACGGCGCGACGCGGAAGGCGGTGTCGATCGGGGCGTATCCGAAATTCGCCGAACGCCCGCCGCTCGCCGCCTTCCTGCGCCATCCGGGCAAGCCCCTGTCGATCCGGGCGACGCGCGGCTTCCTCTCGCGGCTCGACCGGACGCAGCTGCGGCTGCCGGCGGGGTTTCGGGCGCGGGTCGAGGATCATCTCGCGGCGGTTTCGAGCGGTGCCCGCGCGGCGGCGGCGGAGTGAGGCATGGCCGACGACGCCGAACGACCGGCGCGGCCGGACCGCCCCCTGCCCCAGTCGCCGGAACGCTCGCGTCTGCTCGGCCGGGTCCGGCAGACCAGGACCGCGCCGGAAGAGGCCGTGGCGAAGGCGCTGCGGGCCCTCGGCCTCGCCTACCGGCGCAACGTCAGGAGCCTGCCGGGCTCGCCCGACTTCGCCAACGCCACGCGGCGCTTCGCGATCTTCGTCAACGGCTGCTTCTGGCACGCCCACACCGGCTGTAGGCGAGCGACGACGCCGAAGAACAACCGCGCCTTCTGGGTGGCGAAGTTCGCCGCCAACCGGGCTCGCGACGCGGCGGCGATCCGGGCGCTGCGGGCGCGGGGCTTCCGGGTGATGGTGATCTGGGAATGCGAGGCGGCGAACGCCGAGGCGCGGCTCGCAAGGCGCCTGGGGAGCGCGGCGGCGGGCCCACTCCCGCGCTCGTGACCGGCGGGGAAAGGGGCTTTCGCCTTTTCGGTGGCGTCGCGCCGGGGTTTCGTGCATAAGGACGGCGCGCCGACCCCGCTGGACGACATCCCGGCGGGGCCATGTCTGTTTGTCTCACCCGAAAGGATGATCTCGATGTCGATCACGGCCGAACGCAAGCTCGAAGTCGTCAAGCAGTACGCGACCCACGAAGGCGACACCGGTTCGCCGGAAGTCCAGGTCGCGGTCCTGTCCGAGCGCATCGCCAACCTCACCGAGCACTTCAAGACCCACGCCAAGGACAACCATTCCCGTCGTGGCCTCCTGAAGATGGTCTCGCAGCGCCGTTCGCTCCTCGACTATCTGAAGAAGAAGGAAGAGGCGCGCTACAAGGCTCTCATCGAGCGTCTCGGCCTGCGCCGCTGACGTGTGCCGCGCGGAACCGATCCCGCGCGCTCGACGACTTCTCGGGGCGGCGGCCGCCGCCGCTCCGGGCCTTTCGACGGAAGGCTTCCGTCGCCCCGTCTCCGCCGCCGCGTTAAGGTTCGCGCCGGAGACCCTCGCGGACCATGGCAGGATCGCCGGGGGCTTCTCGACCTCTCTCTCGGAGCCCCCCGCCGTCTTGCTCATGGTCCCTCGGACGGGCCCCGCCCGACCGATCCTCAACCACGGAGCCCGCCGCCGTACGATCGGCGCGGCTCGCGTCCGCAAACAGGCGGTTCGTCGTGTCCCCTCCGAGGACGCGGCCCGCCGGGACCGAAAGACAAGAGACACATGTTCAACGTTCATCGCGAAGTGATCGACTGGGCCGGCCGCACGCTGGTGCTCGAGACCGGCAAGATCGCCCGTCAGGCCGATGGCGCCGTGCTCGCCTCCTACGGCGAGACCACGGTGCTCGCCACCGTCGTCGCCATGAAGGAGCCGAAGCCGGGGCAGGACTTCTTCCCGCTGACGGTCAACTACCAGGAGAAGGCCTTCGCGGCCGGCAAGATCCCGGGCGGCTACTTCAAGCGCGAAGGCCGTCCGTCGGAGGCCGAGACCCTGATCTCGCGCCTGATCGACCGTCCGATCCGCCCGCTCTTCGTCGAGGGCTTCAAGTGCGACACCCAGGTGATCGTCACCGTCCTCTCCCATGACCTCGAGAACGCGCCGGACATCCTGGCGATGGTCGCGGCCTCCGCCGCCCTGACGCTCTCCGGCGTGCCCTTCATGGGCCCGATCGGCGGCGCCCGCGTCGGCTACATCGACGGCGAGTACGTCCTCAATCCGGTTCTCGACGCGGAAGTCGACAACAAGCTCGACCTCGTCGTCGCCGGCACCCACGACGCCGTGATGATGGTCGAATCGGAAGCCAAGGAGCTGTCCGAAGAGGTCATGCTCGGCGCCGTGATGTTCGGCCACGCCGGCTTCCAGCCGGTGATCGACGCGATCGTCCGCCTCGCCGAGAAGGCCGCCAAGGAGCCGCGCGACTTCACCCCGCCGGATCTCGCCGAGGTCGAGAAGGCGGTGCTGGAGATCGCCGAGGCCGATCTGCGCGAGGCCTACAAGATCACCGTCAAGCAGGACCGCTACAAGGCCGTCGACGCCGTCAAGGCGAAGGTCATGGCGACGCTGCTGCCGGCCGACGGCGAAGCGAAGTTCGAGAAGGAGAAGGTCGCCACGGCCTTCAAGGAAGTCCAGGCCAAGGTGGTGCGCTGGAACATCCTCGACACCGGCTCGCGCATCGACGGCCGCGACCTCGTCACCGTCCGTCCGATCACGGCCGAGGTCGGCATCCTGCCGCGCGCCCACGGTTCGGCGCTGTTCACCCGCGGCGAGACCCAGGCGCTGGTGGTCTCGACGCTCGGCACCGGCGAAGACGAGCAGTTCGTCGACGCGCTCGCCGGCACCTACAAGGAGAATTTCCTCCTTCACTACAACTTCCCGCCCTATTCGGTCGGCGAGACCGGCCGCATGGGTTCGCCCGGCCGTCGCGAGATCGGCCACGGCAAGCTCGCCTGGCGCGCCATCCATCCGGTGCTGCCGATCAAGCACGAGTTCCCCTACACGATCCGCGTCGTCTCGGAAGTCACCGAGTCGAACGGCTCCTCGTCGATGGCCACCGTGTGCGGCTCCTCGCTCGCGCTGATGGATGCCGGCGTGCCGCTGAAGCAGCCGACCGCCGGCATCGCCATGGGCCTGATCAAGGAAGGCGAGCGCTTCGCCGTCCTCTCCGACATCCTCGGTGACGAGGATCATCTCGGCGACATGGACTTCAAGGTCGCCGGCACCGCCGACGGCGTCACCTCGCTGCAGATGGACATCAAGATCGCCGGCATCACCGAGGAGATCATGAAGGTCGCCCTCGCCCAGGCGAAGGACGGCCGCATCCACATCCTCAACGAGATGTCGAAGGCGATCACCGCCGCCCGTCCGGAACTCGGCGAGCATGCCCCGCGCATCGAGACGCTGAAGATCCCGACCGACAAGATCCGCGAAGTGATCGGTTCGGGCGGCAAGGTCATCCGCGAGATCGTCGAGAAGACCGGCGCCAAGGTCGACATCCAGGACGACGGCACCGTCAAGGTGTCCTCGGCCGACCAGAAGAAGATCAAGGCCGCCATCAACTGGATCAAGTCCATCGCCGCCGAGCCGGAGGTGAACGCGATCTACGAGGGCACGGTCGTCAAGTGCATGGAGTTCGGCGCCTTCGTGAACTTCTTCGGTTCGCGTGACGGCCTGGTGCACATCTCGCAGCTGGCGCCGCAGAAGGTCGGCAAGACCACCGATGTGGTCAAGGAAGGCCAGAAGGTGTGGGTCAAGCTGCTCGGCTTCGACGAGCGCGGCAAGGTCCGCCTGTCGATGAAGGTCGTCGATCAGGCGACCGGCCAGGAGATCCCGAAGGAAGAAGGCGCGAAGTCCGAAAAGGGCGACAAGCCGGCCGAGTGATCGGTTCTTCCCGCGTAGACATGCGAAGGGCGCCCCTCGGGGCGCCCTTCGTCGTTTCGGATCGACCGCGACGGCGCGATCAGTGGCCGAGGCCGATCTGCTTCATGAAGTCGGCGTTGTCCCAGAAGAGGTATTCCTCGTCCATGACGCCGGCCTTGGTCCAATGGCCGACGGTCGCCATGGTCAGCTTGAAGGGCTTGCCGGTCGGGGCGATGGTCTTGCCGCCGCCGATCGGCATCGGCTGGGTGAAGGCGCCCTCGAGGACGCCGATCACCGCCGTCCATTCGCCCTGGCCGAACTTGACCGGATGCTGCTCGATGCGGGTGTCGGGGGCGAAGACGAACATCGGCTTCAGCTCCTCGATGTGATCGTGCAGACCCTTCGAGGTGTGGCCGTCGGGATAATGGACGAGGATGTCCTGGGCATGGCTCTCGCCGAGACGATCCCACTTCTGATGGGTGTAGACGTCGAAGTCGAGCGTGTCGAAGGTCTCGATGTTCTTCGCCGTGGTCTTCTCGGCGTCCTGGTATTTGGCGAGATCCTGGAGCAACGCCGGCACCGGCGAGCTCTGCGGGGTCGTCGTTTCGGCCGCGACGGCGGCGGACGACAGGAGCGAGGCGGCGAGAGCGAAGACGAAGCGGGGAGCGATTTTCATGGAAGTCTCCGAAATCTCGGGGCGGGTCGGCCCCGTCAGGTTCGATGACTTCTGGATACGAGCCTCTCGCTTCGGCCGATAGCCGACCTGTCGGCGACGGATTGTCTCCGTGGTGGAGACAAAAAAATGCCCTGTGAGCTTCACTGTTCAATTCGACGATGTTCCGGGGACTGCCGGCGGGCGAGGCCTCCGAGTCCGACGCCTCGCCTCGAGTGCGACGCGGTCAGGCGTAGAGATCCTCTCTCGTCGGCGGCAGGCCCGACGGGCCGCGGGTGCGTTTCGAGGCGACCGTCTGGAAGAGGTTGATCGAGCCGGTGCGGAAACCGAGCGAGACGCCGGCGAGGTAGAGGATCCAGATCCGGGTCTTCGGCGCGCCGACGATCGCCGCCGCCTCGTCGAACCGCGCGGACAGCGCCCGCGCCCACAGTTCGGTGGTGCGGGCGTAGTGCTCGCGCCAGCCCTCGACGTCGTGGACCTCGAAGCCGTGCTCCTCGAGATTGGTCAGGGTCAGGCCGATGTGGTCGACCTCGCCGCCGGGGAAGACGTAGCGGGTCAGCGCCTCGTATTCCGACCGCTTGCGGCGGAAGCGCTTCAGGTCCTTCTTGCCCCGCCGGGTGATGGCGTGGTGCAGGTAGAGGCCGCGATCGACGAGAAGGCGGCGGATCGTCTCGAAATAGGCGTCGTAGTTGTCGAAGCCGACCGCCTCGAACATGCCGATCGACGAGATCTTGTCGAACTGCCCGTCGAGGGTGCGGTAATCCTGCAACTCGACGCGGACCCGGTCGGAAAGACCGCGTTCGGCGATCCGGGCGCGCGAGAACTCCAGCTGTTCGGTGGAGAGCGTCACGCCGAGCGCGGTCACGCCGTAATGTTCGGCGGCGTGGCAGACGAGCGCGCCCCAACCCGAACCGATGTCGAGGAAACGGTCGCCCGGCTTCAGGCGCAGCTTGCGGCAGATCATGTCGAGCTTGTCGGCCTGCGCGGTGGCGAGGTCGTTGCTCCAATCTCGGAAATAGGCGCAGGTGTAGACCATGCTCGGATCGAGAAAGAGCCGATAGAAGTCGTTCGAGACGTCGTAGTGGAACTCGATGTCGGCCTTGTCGCTGCCGCCCGAGCCGGCGCGCGCCACGCCGGTCAGGGCGGCCGGCGGCGGCGCGGCGGGCGCGAACAGGAAGGGCGCGAGGCGGCGCAGCAGCAGCCCCTTGTCGAGCGCCTTCAGGATCGCCCGCGTGCGCACCTTCGGACGTCGTTCGAAGACGTCGAAGAGCGTGCCGCCGCGCAGATCGATGAGGCCTTCGGCGTGGAGGTCGATCAGGGTCGATACGGTCGGGCGGCGCAGCAGGCGCGTCACGGCGCCTTCGTGGCCGACGAAGATGCGGAGGCCGTCGGGAGCGAGATCTGAGGGAACGGTGCGTCCGTCCCACAGTTCGAAGCCGAAGGCCAGATCGAGGACCCGGTGGACGTGGCGCAGCACGTCGAGCGCGGCGTCGGCGCGGCGAGCGGAAGCGGCGGGCGTCGTGGTCATGGAGCGTCCCTCCGAAGGCGCGGTCGGCGCGCGATGGGAAAGCATCGGCCAATCCTCCCCCTGCGGCAACCTCGACTTCGGGCCGGTCTCCGCTCCGCGCGGAGATCGGAACGATGGACGCCGAGACGATGGACGCCGGGCGACGGTTGTCGCAAAGTCGGTCGCATGACCGACGCAACTCTCGATCTCCTCGTCCTCGGCTGGGGCTATTCGGCGCGCCACGGCGCGGCCCGGCTCGCCCCGCGGCTCCGCTCGCTCGTCGCCACCGCGCGTGCGCGCGACAAGGCCGACCGGCTCCGGGCCGCCGGGATCGACGCGATCGATCTTTCGGCCGACGACGCCGAGGCGCGGCTCATCCAGGCCGTCGATCGGGCGAGCCACGTCCTCGTTTCGGCCGGGCCGAGCGCGGCGGGCGATCCCTTCTTCGATCGGCTGGCGCCGTCGTTGCGGGCGTCGGCGGCGGCCGGGCGGCTGCGGTGGATCGGCTATCTCTCGACCGTCGGGGTCTACGGCAACGCCGATGGCGGCTTCGTCGACGAGACGACGACGCCGGAGCCGGCGTCGGAGCGGACCCGCTGGCGGATCGCGGCGGAATCCCTCTGGGCGAGGCTCGGGACGGAGATCGGCGTTCCGGTGGCGATCCTGCGGCTCGCCGGGATCTATGGCCCCGGCCGCAACGCCTTCGTCAACCTCGACAGGGGCACGGCGCGGCGGGTGATCAAGCCGGGGCAGATGTTCAACCGCATCCATGTCGAGGACATCGGCCGAGCGATCGCGGCGGCGGCCGAGGCGCGATTCGACGGCGTGCTCAACGTCTCCGACGACGAGCCGGCGCCGCCGCAGCTGCCGATCGAACTCGCCGCGCGGCTGATGGGCGTCGCGCCGCCGCCGGAGATCCCCTACGACGAAGCGGAGTTCACGCCGATGGCGCGGAGCTTCTGGGGCGAGAGCAAACGGGTCGGCAACGCGCGTCTGCATGCCCTCATCGGCGATCTCGGCCATCCGACCTATCGGCAGGGACTGACCGATCTGTGGGAGAGCGGCGGCTGGGCCGGCGATGCGGAGGATCGCGAGGACGCCAGCCCGAAGTTCCGCCGCTGAGCCGCGCCGCCCTCACGCCGACGCGGCCGGCGCCGGGGCGGCCGCCTCGACGGCGAGGCGATGGCGGCGACGCCGGATCTGCTGCCGCCGCCACAGAGCGGCGAGACGGCCCTTGAAGGTGAGCGGCTGGAAGAGATCCCAGAGCGGCTCGGCCTCGACGTGGAAGTCGAGCTTGTAGGCCTCGTCGCCGATGGTGAAGTCGAAGAGCCGCACGCCGTCGGCCTCGGCCGCGACGACGAGATCCTCGGTGAGCAACAGGCCGGGCGACCAGTTCTTCCAGGCGACGTCGAAGCCGGTGGCGAGCAGCTGGAAGCCGTCGCCGACCCGCGTGCCGAAGCCGGCGGCGAGGGTGCGTCCGTCGAGGGAGAGTTCGGCGATCCGGGCGATCGAGGCGTCGCACGCCAGGCGCCGCCAGAAGGCTTCGACCGGCGCGACGTCGCGGCCCAGGTTCTCCTCGGCGAAGCGGGCGCGCCGCCACTCGAGCAGGCGTTCGAGCGGCTCGGGCGCGTCGCAGGCGGGAACCAGACGGAAGGCGAGATCGCCCTTGTTGCGCAGTTTGCGACGCTTGCGGTCGAGCGATCGGCGCATCGAGCCGTCGAAACTCTCGACGACGCTGCGGCCGTCGACGCGATCGAGACGGACGACGTGCGTCGAGTTGGCCGAGCGCTCGACGCCGGGAAGGTCGAGGAAGGGATTGGCGAGGTCGCCGATCCGCGCCGGCATCTTGTCGAGGACGAGGAGATCGCAGGGCGGCAGAGCGGCCCGAATCGCCGCCCACAGCCCTACCGTCTCGGCCGGATCGGCGGCGAAGTCGCGGGCGAGAATCGGACCGCCGTAATCGGCGACGCCGCGGTCCCAGCCGCGCAGCAGGCGCACGCCGGACCGCGTCTCGCGGGCGAGCGGTTGCCGCAGGACGACGTCGGAGGCGCCACGCTCACGGACCTCGAGGAGGAACAGATCGGCCGCCGCGTCGTCGGCGAAGCTCTTCGCCCAGGCGGCGAGCCAGGCGGGGTGCTGGAACGGCGTGGCGAAGACGGCGTCCGCGGCGAAGGCCAGGGCGGCTCGACGGGCCTCGCGCCCCGCGGCGACCGTGACGTCCCATTCTCTCATCTCGAAGACCAATCGCGGTTCCGACCGTCGCTCTTCCTAGCACATGACGGAGTTTACCACCACGAGAGGTTCTTCTCCGTTCGAGCAAGCCGCTGCTTGCTTCTCGGCGGAGATAAGCAAAGGTTAACCTCGTTCCGGCTTGATGGGGGGGCGAAGCGACCCGCTCGCCCTCGTGGTCCGTCCGGCGGCGCGTTCCTGGCGAGGATCGCGCGTCGGGAAGAGCGAGCGTTCGAAAAGGCGACACCATGCCCTCTGCCCCCCTCGGCTCGACGTCGGCGAGCGCTCCGACCCTGGTCGGCGACCTGCGCCGCGCCTTCGCCGGCAAGCTCAGGACGATCCTGACGATCGCCTTCACGGTGCTCGCGCTGGCGATCGCCGGTTGGGCGGCATGGCCGGCGAAGTACAAGGCGGTGGCGCTGGTGGCGCTCGACCCGCAGACGCCGCGCCTCGTCTCCGATCGCGCCGATCAGTCGGCCACCGTCGGCGGCGACGCCTCGACCGTGGTCAGCTACGCCGAGGTCGCCACCTCCGACAGTTTCCTGATCCCGCTCGCCAAGGATCTGAAGCTCATCGACGATCCGGAATTCTCCGGCGATGGCAACGGCGTCGGCGAAGTGCTCGTCGAACTCAGGCGAAATCTCAAGGTGACGCGACGGGGGCTCTCCTATCTCATCGACATCTCCTTCACGTCGAAGGACGCCGACAAGGCGGCGCGGATCGCCAATGCGATCGCCGAGGAGATCGTGCGCCGCCAGCAGGGGCTGCGCCGAGACGCCACCAGCGGCATCTCCGAAGCGCTGCGGTCGCGGTTGACCGATCTGCGCGCGGCGGTGCTCGCCTCGGAGAAGGCGGTCGCCGATTATCGCCGGTCGAACGATCTGCTCGACGTCTCGCCGGACGGGCGGGTCGGCCTGAAGCGCCTCAATTCGCTGACCGAACAGCTCGGTCCGCTGAAGGCGCGGCTGGAGGACGCCCGCGCCCGCTGGGACAAGCTGCGCAAGGCCAAGCCGGACGACGCGGCCGATCCGTCGATCTTCCGTTCGGACCGCCTGAGCGAACTCCTCACGCGCCTCGGCGACGAGAAGCGTCAGCTGGCGGCGGCGGCGCGCACCTACGGGCCGCGCCATCCCAGCGTCGAAGCGACGCAGGCGCGGATCGCCTCGCTCGAGGACTCGGTTCGCGGCGAACGGACCCGCATCGTCGAACAGGCCAAGGCCGAGGTCGACGTGCTGACCGAGCAGAACGCCGCCTACGAGAAGGAAATCGCCGCCCGCACCAACGAGCAGCTCGCCACCGACCAGAAGGAGGTGGTGCTGCAGGATCTGATGCGGCAGGCGCAGGCCGATCGCCAGATCTA
Source organism: Hyphomicrobiales bacterium (assembly GCA_021286855.1). Classification (GTDB taxonomy): domain Bacteria; phylum Pseudomonadota; class Alphaproteobacteria; order Rhizobiales; family Ancalomicrobiaceae; genus Pinisolibacter. Next base: position 21,147 of record JAJTBO010000022.1, read on the forward strand.
CGAACAGTTCCTCGCCCGCCAGAAGACGACGCAGGAGCAGTCGGACCTGTCGCAGCCGGAGGCCGTGGTGGTCTCTTCCGCCTCGCCGCCGACCCGCTCGACGCGGCCGGGGCTGAGCCTCGTCGGCCTCGCCGGGCTCGTCGGCGGGCTCGGGGCCGGCGTGTTGTGGGTCCTGTTCGGCCGTCGGCCGACGCCGCCGACCGGCGCGACGCTCGCCGCCGTCGTTTCACCTGCGCCTACGCCCGCGCCCACGCCCGAACCGGCGAGAGCCGCGCCGCCGGCAGTCGAAACCGCTCCGCCGAGCCGGGCGAGCGAGCCACGCCCGTTCGTCGCGCCGCCGACGCCGGACGAAGCGACGCCCGCGTCGCCGGCGCGGATCACGCCCTCGCCCTTCCCCTCGCACCGGCACGGCGAGCCGCGCTTCGACGAAGCGCCGCCGATCGCGCCGACGCGCGAGGTTCGGGCCGCGCCGGAAGCTGTCGAACCGACGCCGGCCGTCGCGCCGATCGAGCCGCCGCCGCCGATCGCCGAGGCTACGGTCGCGCCGGCGATCGAGCCGTTCGCGGTCGCCGATCCGAGCGTCAAGCCGGTTCGGGCTGACGAAGTCGATGCGACCGAGGTCGCGAAGCCGTCGGCCGGCGCGCCCGCGACGTCGTCCTTGCCGGCCGAGACGCCGAAACTCTCGGCGCGTCGCCACGATCCGGCGCAGCGCCTGCGCCGCATGCTGCGCGTCCTCACCGAACACGACGTGCCGCTGGTCGCGGATCTGACCCGGCCGGGCCTCGCGACGGTCGAAGACGGGCTCGATCCGTTCGTCGACACGCTCGCCGCGCATCTCGCCAAGGCCCCCGGCCTCACCCTGACGGTGGTCGGCGAGGAGGACGTTTCGAGCGATTTCGCCGAGGCGCTGGCCGAGGCGGTGGAGGCGCGCGGCCACAGGGTCATGCTCGACGCGAACGATCCGGCCGAAGCGGAGACGCTCGAGCACGATCTCGCCGTCGAGGTTCTGCCGGCGGGCGAGGACACGCCGGCGATCGGCGCGCATCCCTTCGCGCTCCTGGTGGTGGAGACCTCGAAGGAAGCGGAAGACCAGCTCGACGCGACGATCTCGCTGTGGGGCAGCGATCCCGAACGGGTGGTGGTCGCCGCCTTCGTGCCGGCCGGCCGGGCGGCCTGACGCCCTTTCGTATGTTCGGGCGCCCCCGCCGGTCAGGGCGTGCGGACGGGCGCGCCGGGCGCAGGCGGCGCGCAGAAGGCGGGATTGCGCGGTCCCGTCATCGCCGCGATCAACCAGTCGTTCCACCGACCGGTGCGCTCGTCGAGCAACGTGAAGTCCGAGGTGAGCTGCCAATAGGCCCACGACCAGCCCTCGGCCTCGGCGTCGTAGACCACCCGATGGAGCCAACAGAAGCGCGGCCGAGGCTCGGCGCGTTCGTAGACCCCGAACTCGCCGAGATAGATCGGCCGCTTCTCCTTGTTCGCCCAGTCGGCGATGGCGGCGAAGTCGCGATCCATCCGATCGTAGTCTTCGGCCGCCCCCCAGTCGACGCCGGTCTTGTCGGCCAGTTTCGCCCAGGACGCGCCCTGATGGGTGAACCGGAACGGCTCGTAATAGTGGACGGCGACGAGGAGGTCGGCGTCGTCCGGGGGCAGTTTCAATTGTTTCAACGCCGAGAAGTGGCCGCCGCCGGCGACGCCGGCGATCACCCGGCGGTGCGGATTGAACCGGCGCACGACGGCGAGCTCGCGGGCGAAGAGCCGGTTCCAGGCGGCCGGGTCCATCGCGCCGCCGGGCTCGTTGAGGATCTCGAAGACGACGCGATCGTCGTAGTCGGACAGGCGCAACGCCAGCGTCGACCAGACCGCGTCGAGCTTTACCGCACAGGCCTGCGGCTCGCGTTGGCAGTAGAGGAATTCGTGGACGTCGACGACGACCTGGAGCCCGGCGGCGAGCGCGCCGTCGATCACCCGGCGGAGCGTGGCGAGCCAGCGTTCGTCGAGCCGACCGGACGCGTCGAGGCGGTCGAAAGGCAAGGCGTTGATGCGGACGTGGTCGAAACCGTAGCGGCGCAGGCGCCCGAAGGTGTCGAACGAAAAGAGCGAGACCTCGCCGGGGCGGAACATGCCGTCGGTCGACAGGATGTTGACGCCGCGGCCGAGGGGCGCGCGCGCGGCCGAGGCCGCGTCGCAGAGGGTCGCCGAGAGACACAGGGCGAGCAGCGCCAGCAGGCCGCTTCGCCACGATTTCCGGCCGAACGGGGATCCCATGGCGCCCTCCCTCGGGTCGGGCGCGTGACGCCGTCTCAGCCGGTCCGGGTGAGAAGCAGACGCAGCGCCGTCAAATTCGTGTCCAGATACCGCCGACCGAGACGCGTCGGCTCCAGCATGGCGCGCCAGGCCCATTCCATGCCCATCGCCTGAAGGAACTGCGGCGCGCGGCGGTGCAGGCCCGACAGGAAGTCGAACAGGCCGCCGGCGGTCTTGATCACGCCGACGCGGTCGAGTTTGGCGCGGTTGCGCAGGACGAACTGCTGTTCCTTGGGCACGCCCATCCCGACCCACAACACGTCCGGGGCGAACCGCTGGATCTCCGCGATCACCATATCCTCTTCCCCCTCGGAGAAGTAGCCGTGGTGACCGGCGATTTCGGGAGCGTCGGGATAGAGAGCGCGCAGATTGGCGATCGCCGCGGCGTTCACCTCCGGCCGCGCGCCGAGCAGAAACGAGCGCACGCCCCAGCGCGGCGCGATCGCCATGACGTCGTGGATGAGGTCGGTGGTGGCGACCCGTTCCGGCAGCGGCGTCGAGGTGAGAAAGCGCGAGGCGAAGACCATCGGCATGCCGTCGGCATGAATCGCGTCGGCGGCCAGGAAGAGATCGCGGATCGCGGGATCGCGATCGCACAGCGCCAGCACCTGCCCATTGGCCGAGGTCAGATAACGCGGCGGCTCGCCGCCGCCGCGGTGGGCGACGGCCCAGCGGCACATCGCCTCGGCGGCCGCGGCGCGGTCCGTGATGGTGATCGGCAATCCACCCACCGTCACGACGCCGTCCGCCGCGGCGGACCGCAGCACGTCTCGGCCCGACGGAGGCGTGGCTTCCTGCTCGACGTAGGGGCCTTCGGCCAATTCCAATCTCCGCATGGACCGCGTCCGTAATATCGTACCCATCCGACGTCGGCAACGATACAGAGAATTGGTTTCGAAAGCCTCCGCGAGGCCTTACCGACGGGAAGGCATCCTCGGGGAAAGGTTAAAATACGATTTGTTGGCTTTTTCCGCGCAAGATGATCCGATCCCCGATCGATGGTCTGGCGGCGAGCGCTCGAGTGGGATATCGAGCGGAACGTGCGCCGTGCGGCACGAAGGAGCAGGAATGTCGAGACCAATCGATCGCGCGACCGACGGGCGGGTGCGCCCGGACGCGCGGCGGCGTGTCCTGTTCGTGCAGACGCAGGTCGAGAACGCCGGCGCGCAGGAGATCTCGCGACTGGTCGCCACCGGATTGGCCGAGCGCGGTCACGACGTGCGCCATCTGTTCTTCTACGCCCGCACCGCCGGCGCGGTCGACGTCGACGCGGAGACCTGCGCGCCGCGCCGGCCGAGCGGACCGCTCTCGCTCCTGCGCCTGTTCGCAGAAGGGGTTCGCCGCATCCGCTCGTTCGATCCCGACGTGGTCTTCACGTTCCAACATTGGGGCAACGCGCTCGGAGCGCCGTTGGTGCGAGCGGCGGGGGGCGCGCCGGTCGTCGCCAATCAGGTCACCGCCCCCGAACTCGTGCCCCTGGTGGCGCGCCTGCTCGACCGTTGCTGGGGCCGGATCGGCCTCTATCGGCTGATCACGGTGAACTCCAAGGAGACCGCCGACTATTTCGACGGCCACCCTGCGGCCTATCGTCGACGCCTGGTGTCGGTGCCCTACGGCTGTGAGTGCAAGACGAGCCGTCATGATCGCGCCGGCGCACGGGCGGCGCTCGGCCTGCCGGTCGAGGGGGCGATCATCGGCTGCGCCGCGCGGCTCCACGCGGCCAAGCGTCTCGACGCGGCGATCCGCATCCTGCCCATGCTGCCCGAGACGCGGCTGGCGCTGGCGGGACAGGGCGCGGAGGCCGATGCTCTCGCCGAACTCGCCGAGACGCTCGGCGTCGCCGATCGGGTCCATTTTCTCGGCGAACTCCAACCCACGGCGATCGGCGACCTGCTCGCCGCGCTCGACGTCTTCGTCTTTCCCTCGGCGCTGGAGACCTTCGGCCTGGCGGCGCTCGAAGCCGCGACGGCGGGCACGCCGGTGGTCGCCGCCGATCTGCCGACGCTGCGCGACGTGCTCTCGGTCGACGGCCGGCCGGGCGCGTTGTTCGTCGATCCGACCGACACCGCCGGGTTCGCCGAAACGGTGCGCCGCGTGCTCGCCGACCGGGCCCTCGCCGAGGAGCTCGGCGACGCCGGACGCGCCCTGGCGCGTCGCCATTCGCTCGATGCGATGATCGACGCCTACGCCGATCTGGTCGAGGCGGCGACCGACGGGGGGAGGCCGACGTGAGGGTGCTCCTCGTCGCCGAGATTTCGCGGCTGAGGCCGTGGATGCGCGACTTCGCCGCAGATCTGACGGCGCGCGGCTTTTCGGTGGCGCTCAGGACGGTCGACGGCGATCCGCCCTCCGGCGCGTTGCGGCTGCTGTTCGAGGCGGAGCGGCTGCTGCTCGGCGCCGGCCGCTTCGGCGGGCCGGAGGCGCTGACGGCGGAGGCGATCGCGCCGCCGCCGGGTCCCGACTTCACGGCGGAGGCGGTGATCGACCTGACGCGCGAACCCTCTTCCTCGGACGACGGTCCGGCCTTCGTCTTCGCCCTCGCCTTCGACGGCGCGACGGGCGAGGACGCGCTTTTCTCGGCGCTGACGCGAGGCGGCGGCGCGACGGTCGAGATCTTCGATCCGCGCACGGGCGAAATCCACGAACGGGCGCGACCGTCGCTCGAATGCGCCGCCGGGCTGATCGCCGCGGCGGCGACGATCGGCGCGCGGGCCGGCGCGGCGTTGACGGCGCGGCTCGCGGCCGCACAGGCGGGGCGCGTGCGCCCGCGTCTGATCGGGCAGCGGTTGCGGCGGGTCCCCTGCCCGCCCGCCGATGCGACGCGGTTTCCCAGCGCTCTGGCGCATCGGCTGGCGCGCCATCTCTATCGGCTCGTCTGTCACACGCCGCATTGGCGGATCGGCTGGCGTCTCCACGACGGGCCGGGCCTCTTCGACGTCGGCCGGTTCGAAGCGCCGCGGTTCAAGCCGCTGCGCGAGACCGGCCTGCGCTTCTTCGCCGATCCGTTTCCGATCTCCTGGCGCGGCGAGCACCACGTCTTCGTCGAGGACTTCGACCACCGGCGCGGCAAGGGGACGATCGCGGCCCTGCGGTTCGACGAAAACGGACCGACCGGCGAGGTGGCGACGGCGCTCGAGGAGCCGTGGCACCTCTCCTATCCGAGCCCGATCCTGCACGACGGCGAGCTCTATCTGGCGCCGGAGGCGACTCAGAACCGCGAACTGGCGCTCTACCGCTGCGTCGCCTTTCCCGACCGCTGGGAACGGGCGGCGACGCTGCTCTCCGACGTCGTCGTCTCCGACGTGTCGATCGTGCGCCGCGGCGAGACGTGGTGGATGTTCTCGACGATCGAGGACGGGCGCGGCGGCTGGTCGGACATGCTGGCGATCCATTCCTCGCCGACGCTGTTCGGACCGTGGACGGCGCATCGCGACCTGCCCAACCTGATCGACGCCGGCGCGGCGCGATCGGCGGGCCTGCCCTTCGAGCGCGACGGGCGGCTGTTCCGCCCGGTGCAGGACTGCACGGCGAACTACGGCGGCGGGGTCGATCTGGTCGAGGTGACGCGGCTCGACGCGGAGGGCTACGAACAGGAGGTGCGGCTCCGCCTGCGCTCCGGACCGGCCTGGCCGGGCGGGCGCCTGCACACGATCAACCGGTGCGGCCGTCTCGAGGTGATCGACGGCGTGGCGGCGCGGCCGAAGTGGGCGGCCCTCGATCGGCTGGTCGAACCGCTGTTCGCGCCGGGGGGGCCGCAATGATCGCACGGCTCCTCGGGCGGACGCGCGGACATCCGCTCCTCGGCGCGCTGTCGACGCTCGGCACCAAGATCGGCGGTTCGGTGGCGGCGCTGGCGATGTTCGCGCTGGCCTCCTGGACGCTCGACGCCTCCGCCTTCGGCGAACTGGTGATCGCCTTCAACATCGTCGCGCTCGCCGCGGTCGTCGCCGTGCTCGGTCAGGACACGCTGATCCAACGCTCCTGGGGGGAGTATGTCGAGCGCGATCCGGCGCTAGCGAGCGGCGCGATCCGCTTCGGCCTCGCCGTGACGGGGAGCGGGGCGCTCGCGGCCGTGACCCTCTTCGCGCTGTGGGCGGCGTTCGTCGAGGCCGACGCGGCGGTCCGCGACGTCGCGGCGATCGCCGCGTTCCTGTTCACGCAGACCTTTCTGCACTTCACCGCCAATCTCGGCCGAGTGAGCTGCGGGGTGATCTATTCGGAGCCGGCGCGCGAATTGTTCTGGCGGGCGCCGGTGGCGCTCGGGCTCGCCGCGGTGCTGGCGACCGGCGGGCGGGCGACCGTCTTCGCCTTCTTCGCCACCGCAGCGGCCGCGCAGGCGCTGTCCATCGTGTGGCTGGGAACCCTGGTGCTGCGTCGGTTGCCGTCGGCGGTGCGGCAGGCGCGGCCGACCTTCGCCGTCCGCGAATGGGTCGGGCGCAGTCTGACCATGGCGGCGGCGGCGATGGCGGAGGCGGCGCATCAATACGCCGACGTCATCCTGATCGGCGGGCTGATCGGGCCGGATGCGGCGGCGGGCTATTTCGTGGTGCTGCGAATCGCCGCGATCTTCTCGATGCTGACCGCCGGCATCCACACCTATTCGGCCTCCCGCATCGCCAAGCTCTACTATCTCGAACAGATCGACGAACTGCGCCGCCTCCTGGCGCAGATCGCCTGGCTGACGACGGCGATCACCCTGGCGCTCCTCGCCGTCGTGGTCGTCGAAGGGCCGCTGTTGCTCGGGATCTTCGGCGCGGGCTACCGCGGGCTCGGCGTCGAGTTGACGATGATGAGCCTGATCAACGGCTTCGTGACGCTCTCCGGACCCGGCCCGATGCTGATGCTGCTCACCGGCGCCGATCTGCCGTATCTGATGCTGGTGGCGACCGCGCTCGCGATCCGGATCGGCGCCCTGTTCCTGTTCGCGCCCACCTTCGGCCTCGACGGCGCGATCTTCGCGGTCGCGCTGGCGCTGGCGCCGTTCTCCTTGGCGGTCGCGCTCTACTCGATCCGCCGCATCGGCGTCGATCCGACGGCGCTCGCGGCGCTCGGACGGCGCGGCCGGAACGCGGCGTCGGGAGGCGGCGCGTGAGCGGAACGCTCGCGATTCGGAGCTTTCGGCCAGGACAGGTTGTCGCACTCGGTCGAGCCGCCTACATTCGTCGACACGAACAAGAAGCATCCTCGCGTCCGGCGTTTCGACGCCGCCGCCGTCGGAGAAGATCCGGGTGCGCATCGGCTATCTGACCGGGATGGTTCCCGGACGCATGCACAACGGCACGGAGATCGCCACGCGGACGATCGCCGACGGGCTTTCGGCCTGCGGTCACGAGGTCGAGTTTCTCGGCTTCCACCGACGCGGCGATCCGTTGCCGCCCGACGTCCGGCGCGACCGGGTCGACGTCCGGCCGATCGAATTCGACACGACCGGCGTCGCCCAGAAGCTCGGTTGGACCGCCTCGGCGCTGCTGCGCGACGAACCGCTGTCGATCACGAAATATCGCGGCGGCGGCGGCGCGAAGATCCTGCCCCGCCTGTTCGAGACCTACGACATGGTCCTGGTCGACAAGGCGCAGTTGGCCTGGATCTTCCGCGAGCCGTTGAACCACGTTCCCCATTCGGTGATCTGGCACGCGATCGAGCACGTCACCTACGGCCAGGTGGCGGCGTCGCGCAGCGGCTTCGGCGCGCGGGTCTATCGACGCGAGGCCTTGCTGCTCGAGCGGATCGAACGCCGGCTGGTGAAGACGACGCCGCACGTCTTCGCGCTCACGGAAGGCGACGCCGCCGTCCTCGCCGGCCTCGGCCACGACGGTCCTCGCCATATCCTGCCGCTGACGGTGCCGCTGTCGCTGGTCGCGCCGACGCAGACGGACGGCCCCGACGTCGGCCTGCTGGGGGCCTGGACCTGGACGGCGAACGCCGTCGGGCTCGACTGGTTCTTCGACGCGGTGCTGCCGGCGTTGCCGGCGGATTGGCGCATCGAGGTCGGCGGTCACGGCAGCGAGAGCGTCCGCGCCGACGTGGCCGGCCCGCGACGACTCGGCTTCGTCGCCGACGCCAAGGCGTTTCTCGGTTCCGCCCGGGTGGTGGCGATCCCGCTCCAGGCCGGGACGGGCGTCTCGATGAAGCTCGTCGAGGCGGCGGCGCAGGGCTGGCCGACCGTCACCACGCCGATCGGCGTGCGCGGCATCGACCGGCTGCCGCCGTCGGTACGCGTCGTCGAAACGGCGGAGGCCTTCGCCGCGGCGCTCGTCGAACTGCGCGAAACGCCGGAAACCGTCCGCGCCCGCTGGCGCGACCTCGGTCGAGACTGGTATCACGAACGCATGCGCGATCTGGCGACCGCGCTGAGCGCCGGCGTCGAGGCCTGTCTGGCTCGCCCGCGGCGGTCGACGGCGAGGCGCGACGGGCGGGAGTGAGCGGATGGTGCAGGTGACGGCCGGCCTCGACGCCGAAAGGCGCGCGGCGCGCGGGTTCGATCCGGCGCATGCGGCGACGCTCCTCGCGGTGTTCGTGATCACGCTGCTCGCGTCCGGCCCCTTCGCCGAAGGTCTCTTTTCCGGCGCGCAGACCGATCAGTTCCAACAGGCGATCGTGGAACTCTTCTGGATCACGATCTTCGCGCTGGCGTTGCCGGCCCTGCGGCTCGACCGCATTCCCTGGGATCGGCGGATCGGCGTCGTCGTCGCCTTCGTGTTCTGGGCGACGCTGTCCTCGCTGTGGGCGGGCGGCGCGGCGATGCTCAAGGGCGCGGTGCTCACCTTCAACGTCGCCGCGGTGTTCCTGCTCGCGGCGACCCGGCCCTTCGGCGCGATCGTCGACGCGATGATCGCCGCCCTCGCCCTGCTCGCGGCGATCTCGCTGGTCCTGGTCGCCTTCTTCCCCGAGATCGCGCTCGTCGACACCGAACAGCACGCCGGCCAATGGACCGGCGTGTTCGACAACAAGCAGACGCTCGGCATCGACTGCGCCTTCCTGCTCTATCTCGCGGCGATGCGGATCGGCGAACATCGGGGCTGGCCCGCGATCGTCTATCATCTGGCGACGATGGCGGCGGCGGTCGTCTGCATCGTCGGCGCCGGATCGCGCGGCGGCGGCGTGCTCGCGGTGCTGGCGGTGGCGCTCGGCTTCCTGTCGCGGCGCAGCCTCGGCGTGGCTCGTCTCGCCGGCTATGCGCCGTTGGCGACCTTGGCGATCTCGGCCACGATGATGGCGGCGCTGGTCGTCACCGACCGCGATTTCCTGACGATCGCCGGGTTCGACATCGACTTCACCGAACGAGCCAAGATCTGGAAGCACGCGCTCGACTATTTCGGCGGCGGAACCACCGTGTTCGGGTGGGGATTGAACGGGTTCTGGTCGCGCAAGGACATCGCCGACGCCTTCATCGGCGGGCACGAGTGGTATCTCGACAACTTCCACAACGGCTTTCTGGCGGTGCTGGTCGAATGCGGCCTGATCGGCATGGGGTTGTTCGTCGGTCTGACGCTGGCGCTGCCCTCGTTGATGGCCGGCGGCGACCGCGACCGCGAACACGAGACGACGACGATCCTCGGCTTCATGGTGCTGTTCTACGTCATCGACCTGACCGAGACGTTCTTCCTGCGCTCGACCAACACGTTTTCGATGATCTTCTTCTATTTCGTCTTCCGCCTGTTCGTCGTCGATCGACCGACGCCGACCGCGACCTGACGCGATCGAGGCTCGAGGCGACGGCCGATCACCGCGGTGGTCGAGGGATGGGCGATCAGCGCGCCTCGGCCAGCAGCACCGACAGCCACTCGCGGACCTGCCGCGGCGAGGCGAAGTCGGCGGCGTCCGAGGGGAAGGTCTCGCCGGCGACGCGGAAGCCGACGCCGCCGAGCCGTTCGGCCGCCGCAATGGCGCTCTCGTCGCCGAGGTCGTCGCCGATCATGATCGGCCGACGGCCGGCGAAGCGCTCGAGGCCGCAGAGGATCTCCAGCGCCGCGCCCTTGGAGACGTGCAGCGGCACGATTTCGAAGACCCGACGGCCGCGGCGCAGCTCGAGATGATCGGGGGCATCCGTCAGGGCGGCCTCGAGCGCATCGCCGAGCGCGGCTTCGCAGTCGGGCGCGTCGCGCCAATGGAGGGCCACGGTCGGACCCTTGTCCTCGACGCGGACGCCGGGGAACCGGGCGGCGAGCCCTTCCAGGCGCGCGACGAAGGCCGGATCGATCGGCAGGGCGGCGTGGCGGACGATCTCGCTCGGATCGGAGCGATACTCGCCGCCGTGGAGGCCGGCGGCGACGAAGCGGGCCGGGCCGAGCAGGCGGTCGACGTCGGCGATCGGACGCCCGGTGACGATCGCCAGGGCGCCGTCGAGGGCGTCGCGCAGGCTTTCGAGCAGGGCCGGCAGGCCGTTCGGCACGACCACCCGATCGGCGGCGGGGGCGATGTCGATCAGGGTGCCGTCGAGATCGAGGAAGAGAGCCGTTCGGCGGGGATCGGCGAAGCCGAGGAGCGGATCGCCGGCGCGGGCGAGGGTTCGGATCATCGTCACGTCGGATCTCCTCACAGGAAGGTTGCGATGATGGCCAGGACGAGCGCGACGATGAGGGCGACGAACCAGACGGGCTGGAGAACGAAGAGCTCTCCCTCGTCGAGCGAGCGCCGCCGACGTTCCTCTGTTTCCGACTTCGTGGTCACGGGGCGTACTCCTCCCGGGAACGGCACCGTCGGCGGATCCGACGGTCTGCGGCGAGATCGGCCGTGGTCTCGGCGCGGCGTCTTCGGTTCACACCTCGACGCGGCGGCGGGTTTCGCCGAGGCCGTCGCGGAAGTCGACGAAGACGTCGCGCAACACGCTCAGCTCCTCGGGGAAATCGGCCCGCGCCTTGGCGATCGCCTCGCGGACGAGCCCGTCGGAGAGACGGTCGTCGCGATGAAAGCGCAGCGTGGTCGGGCGGATCTCGTCATCCAGGAAGATGGCGGTGTCGACGCCGACGAGGCTGCGAAGGGTTTCGACGAGAGCAGGTTCGGCCATGTGGGATCTCCTCTTCGACGGTCGGTGTGAAGGTCCGCCTCGGGGCGTTCGAGGCCCCGAGGCGGACGCCGTCGCGGGGGGGCGCGACGGTCTCGGCTCCGGACGCCGCCGTTCCCCCCGACGAGGCGAGCGAGAAGTCGGCGGCGGACGTCCCCCAGGGGAATGCGAGCCGAGCGTTCGATGCGGTCGCGCGGCTCGTGGCCGCGCTCCCTGCGGTGAGGCGCACCGCGGCGTCACGCCCCACCGAGTTCGGCGAGAAAGTCGCGCATCAGCCAACGCACGTCGTTCATCGCCGGCAGGGCGATGTCGGCGGCATGGGCGACCCGGCCGCCGACCTCGATGGAGGTGCCGCCGAAATCGCGGGCGGCGGCGTAGACCTCGTCGTCGGCGCGGGCGGCGCCGAAGACGATCGGAATGCGTTCGATCAAGGCCGGATCGTTCATCAGCCGATGCAGGGCGCGACCGAGCGAGGCGCCGGCGAAGCCGACGCGCGTCGTCTCCGCGTCGGCGCGCAAGGCGAAGACCGCGGGAGCGAGGGCGACCGCCTCACGCGCCACTTCGCGGGTGGCGGCGGCGAGTTCGGCGTGGTCGCCGTGGCGCAGCGCGATCGCCAGCCCCTCGTCCTCGACCGTCACGCCGGCCGGCAACGCGCCGGGGCGATCGAAGAGGCGGCGGACCGGATCGAGATCGGCGGCGCAGCGCAGACGCGTCACTGCGCCGTCTGGGCCGCGGATCTCGAGACCGCCGGAGGCGCAGCCCGGCAGGATCAGGGGCGCGAGCCGACGGTCGACCTCGGCGAGCGGGCGCTCGCACAGGAAGACCACCGCGCCGTCGCTGGCGGCGGCGAGGCGGCCGAGGAGCGACACCATCTCGGCTTCCGCCTCGACGTCGGGAACGCCGTCGAACGCCGTCCCGTCGAGCGAGAAGAAGAAGGCCTTCAGCCGCGCGTTCTCGAAGAGCGAGCGGACCGCGGTCTTGAGCGGCGGCGGCTCGACGAATTGGCGGGGGGACAAACAGGTCGTCATCAGCGGCACTGCCTCTGGAGCGCATCCCAGGCGGCGGAAAAGCCGATCAGGGAATAGGTGTCGACGGTGGCGTTGCCGCGCGCCGAGCGGGCCGAGACGGAGAGATCGCGGCCGGCCCTGAACTGCGCCAGGACCTGCGTCTCGTCGTCGGCGGTCTGCAGCCACGCGGTCTCGCCCTGCGGCATGAGCACGAAGGAGCGCGTCTCGACCGAGAGCGAATGACCGTTCGGGGCCAGCCGATAGCCGAAGCGGATCGACACCTCGCTGCCGCCGCCCTCGCGGCTCGACTTCCAGGTGACGAAGAGGTTGCCCGGATCGCGCTTCAGGGTCGCCGGCTCGCGGGTGGAGGGCTGGGAGATCACGAAACAGACCCGCTGGCCGGCCTGGGTCGCCTCGACGGCGCGCCAAGCGCCGGATTCGAGCAGGATCTTCTGATCGGCGACGGCCGGACCGGCGGAAGCGGCGAGGACGACGAAGGCGGAGAGGGCGAGAGCTCTACGAAGGTGCGACATTCCGTTTCCCGAGATCGACACGGCTCACGATCGGACGACGACGGCGATTCGAACCGCAGGTCGCGATCGTCGTTGACGAGATTACGTCGCGCTCAGATCTGCAAGTCAACGTAAAATAGCCTTAACATGCATGTAAAGAATGCCTAACACGGCAATTTTTGCCCATATATACTATCATTTTTGTAGTATCTTCGGCCGTTTTCGATCCGTCATCGACCATGTTATGTTCCTCGCAAGAGTGTCGCCGTTCTCCATGGGCGACGGGAACAGGAAGAGCCTGGAATGTCCGTGATCTCCTCCTTGAACCGACTGCTCACGCCGGTGCCGCAGACGATGTTGGTGGCGGCGGTGGCGACCCTGTCGATCCTGTTCGTGACGGTGCTCGCCTCGCGCGTCGCGGTGTTGATGCACCAGGGTCCGGAGACCCGTCTGGTCGAGCGGATCGGCGAGGTCTATCTCGACGGCCTGTCGGCGGTGGTCGAGCCGAACGCCGAGGTCGGCCACGAGAAGGAGCTGATGGCGGCGCTGGAGCGGATCGCGACCTATCACGACGGCGTCCGAGAGGTGCGGATCGTGGTGCGCTCGCCCTCCGGTCAGATCCTCGGCGATCTCGCCCGCGACGAGACCGCGGCCAAGGCCGAACTGCCGCGTCTCGACACCGAAATCCCGCTGACCGAATCGAGCGATCGCAATCGCTTCTGGGTGCAACGGCCGTTGTGGCGCGGCGATCGCGACCGGGCTCGGGCGGTGCTGTCGGCGCAGCTCGACCTCAAGCCGATCCGCGACGAGCGGCTGGCCGCCGACATCAAGTCGCTGGCCGTCAACGCGATCATGGCGTTGACGTTGGCGGCCTTCGGCTATTGGCTGATGCGCCGGCTGCTCGGGCCGTTGCGGCTGCTCGAGACGGCGCTCGACCGCGCGGCGGCGGGCGATCCGCAACCGATCGGGGCGGCGGCGGAGGTTCCGGCCAATCCGAGGCTGGCGTCGTTGATCCGCGCCTACGACACGATGGCGCAGGCGCAGGTCGAACGCGCGCAGTTGCGCATCGCCCAGGCCGAACGGCTCCGGGCGGCCGATCTCGGCCGTCTCGCCGCGACGGTCGCGCACGAGGTGCGCAATCCGCTCGCCGGCATGCTCAACGCCATCGACACAGCCCGCCGTTTCCCCGACAACCGGGCGGCGGTCGCCGGGTCGCTCGATCTGGTCGAGCGAGGTCTCGCGGCGATCTCGCGGGTGGTCGACACGACGCTGTCGTTGCATCGACCGCCGCCGGGCGGCAAACCGGTCGACGCGGTCGACTTCGAAGACCTCGCCCGTCTGATCCGTCCGGCGGCGGCGCGGCGCGGCGTGCGGCTGGACTGGCGGGCGCGGATCGAGGAAGCTCTGCCGCTCGATGCGGCGGTGGTTCGGCAGATCGTGCTCAACCTCGGCCTCAACGCCATCGCCGCGGCCCGCCCGAACGGACGGGTCGAGGTCAGGGCGGAGGTCGACGCGGAGGGGCTGATCTTCTCCATCGTCGACGACGGGGTCGGCCTCGAACCGGCGGTGATGCGGCGCCTCGAGACGCTCGATCTCGATTGGATCGACACGTCGGAGGGCGGCATCGGCCTCGGCGTGGTGATGCGGGCGGTCGCCTCGCTCGGCGGGCGGATCGTCCCCGGACGACGCGAGACGCCGCCGGCGACGACGATCGGCGTGCATCTGCCGTTCGCCACGGCGTCGAGAGAGGATCCGCAGGACGCGGAGGAGAGGTCATGAGCCGAAAGCCGAGCGTGCTGATCGTCGAGGACGACGAGATCCTGGCCTCCTCCCTGCTGACCCGGCTCGCGCTCGAGGGCATGGAGCCGGAACTCGCCTGCGACTGCGCCTCGGCGCTGGCGGCGCTCGACCGGCGGTCCTTCGACGCGGTGGTGAGCGACATCCGCCTGCCGGACGGCTCCGGCGAAGACGTGTTCTGGTCGCAGCGCTCCCGGTTCTCGATGACGCCGACGATCTTCGCCACCGCCTTCGGCGACGTCGAACAGGCGGTGCGGCTGGTCAAGCTCGGCGCGGTCGACTACCTGACCAAGCCCTACGATCTCGGCGCTCTCGTCGAACTCTTGATGCGGGTGACCCGCTCGGCGGGCGAGGCGCGGCCGCGAGCGAGCGACCTCGTCGCCCGATCGCCGGCGATGGCCCGGCTTCTCGGCGGGCTCGACCGGATCGCCGCCAGCGACCGCAACCTGCTCCTGGTCGGGCCGAGCGGCGCGGGCAAGAAGACCCTGGCGCGACGGATCCACGATCGATCGCCGCGCGCCGCCCATCCCTTCGTGGTGGTGGAGGGAGCGGCGCTCGGCGCGACCTCCGGCGAGCGGATCCTGTTCGGTCGGGCCGAGGGCGAGGGCCGCGGCGAGCCGGGTCTGGCGGCGCAGGCCGGCGAGGGAACCCTGCTGATCGCAGACATCGCCGACATCGCGCCGGACATGCAGGCGCGTCTGACCCGGTTCGTC
This sequence comes from Hyphomicrobiales bacterium, assembly GCA_021286855.1. Classification (GTDB taxonomy): domain Bacteria; phylum Pseudomonadota; class Alphaproteobacteria; order Rhizobiales; family Ancalomicrobiaceae; genus Pinisolibacter. The sequence goes on from JAJTBO010000022.1 coordinate 36,487, forward strand.
GACGAACATCTCTATCGTCGGGTCGACGCCGCCGCGGAGAGCGTCTTCGCCGGCCGTCTGATGGCGACCGGAACCTGGACGGGCGACGCGCCGGCGCAATTGCGCGCCGATCTCCTCGATCGGTTCGGCGTGCTGACGATCCGGGCGCCCGGGCTCGCCGAGCGCGGCGAGGATCTCGCGGAGCTGGCGGAGACGATGCTGGCGGACGAAAACGCCGCCGCCGGCGACGCCGCACGATGCTTCGGCCGCGACGCGATCGCTGCGATCGAGGCGCACGACTGGCCGGGCAACTTGCGCGAACTGCGCAATCGAATCGTGCGTGCGCGGCTTCTCGCCGAAGGCCCGTCGATCGGCGCGGCCGATCTCTTCCCCGATCGCCCGCCGGCGGAAGACGCGGCCGAGACGACCCTCGACGCGGCCCGGCGCGACGCCGAACGGCAGGCGATCGAGGCGGCGCTCGCAGAGAACGGCGGCCGCATCGTCGAGACCGCCAAGGCGCTCGGCGTGTCGCGGGTGACGCTGTGGTCGAAGATGAAGCGGCTCGGCATCGCCAAGGACTGAGACCCGTCCCGCGAAGTTCCGACCCGTCGAAATTTCCCAGGCTCGGGGTGGCCACCTCGCTCGAGACCGATCGAAGCGGTTCGTGATGCGATGCATCATGGTCGCAGGTGGGCGATGCAGCATTGAATTGAGTTGCGTACCTCGAGATTTTGAGGAAACTTGCGCGTGCCGAAGAGACGCCGTGCCTCTGGCCGTTTCGACGACCTGCGATCCCGTACGACGTCGTCGCCATCCGTTCCGACCCCCCGTCGGTGCGGTCGAGGCTCGTAAAACCCGCCGACGAACGGCGGACGGCCCCTTTCCGTCGGAGAGGGCGATCAGGAGGAATGACGATGAAACTCATCCAGGTGTTGACCGGCTCGCTGACGGCTCTCGCCGTATGCCTGCCCCTGTCCGGCGCGCTGGCCAGCGAGGCCGCGCCGGTGATCGGCTTCTCCATCGACGACCTGCGCGTCGAGCGTTGGGCGCGTGACCGCGACTACTTCGTCGCCGCCGCCAAGGAACTCGGCGCGACCGTCTCCGTGCAGTCGGCCGACGCCAACGAAGAAAAGCAGATCAAGCAGGTCGAAAACCTCATCGCGCAGAAGGTCGACGCGATCGTGATCGTGCCGATGAACTCCAAGGTGTTCTCCGCCGTGGTGGACGAGGCGCACAAGGCGGGCATCAAGGTGCTCTCCTACGACCGCCTGATCCTCAACGCCGACGTCGACGCCTACATCTCCTTCGACAACGAGCGCGTCGGCTATCTCCAGGCCGAGGCCGTGTTGAAGGCCAAGCCGGAAGGCCGCTACTACCTGCTCGGCGGCTCGCCCACCGACAACAACGCCAAGCTCCTGCGCGCCGGCCAGGAAAAGGCGCTGAAGGGGGCGATCGACGCCGGCAAGATCAAGGTGATCGGCTCGCAGTGGGTCAAGGAATGGAGCCCGACCGAAGCTCTGTCGATCATGGAGAACGCGCTGACCGCCAACCAGAACAAGATCGACGCGGTCGTCGCCTCGAACGACGGCACCGCCGGCGGCGCGATCCAGGCGCTGGCCGCGCAGGGTCTCGCCGGCAAGACCGCGGTCTCCGGCCAGGACGCCGACCTCGCCGCGATCAAGCGGGTGATGGCCGGCACGCAGACCGTCTCGGTCTACAAGCCGCTGAAGCTGATCGCCACCGAGGCGGCCAAGCTCACCGTCGCGATGGTCAAGAAGGAGAAGCCCGCCTTCAACGCCAAGCTCGACAACGGCAAGAAGCAGGTCGACAGCCTGCTGCTGACCCCGATCGCGCTGACCAAGGACAACGTCGACATGGTGGTGAAGGACGGCTTCTACACGAAGGAGCAGGTCGAGGCGAAGTGATCGAATCCTCGTCGCGCGGCGTCCAGGCGCCGCGCGACCGATCCGGGGATCCGATCGCCTCGCGGCGACGCGGCCGGGGGCGGACCGGGCGGTTCCGGACCGCTCGCCGTCCATCCCGCCGAACCGCCGATCGGACCCATCAGCGGCGCGACGCCGGAGCCGGCGTCGCCCGCCACGGCAGGGGGCGATCATGGGCGACTATCTTCTGGAGATGCGCGGCATCACCAAGGAATTCTCGGGCGTCAAGGCGATCGACGGGATCGATCTGACCGTGCGGCCGGGCGAATGCGTCGGACTGTGCGGCGAAAACGGCGCCGGCAAGTCGACCCTGATGAAGGTGCTCTCCGCCGTCTATCCGCCGGGCACGTGGGAAGGCACGATCCTGTGGGAGGGCAAGCCTCTCCAGGCCCGCAACATCCGCGAGACCGAAGACGCCGGCATCGTCATCATCCATCAGGAGCTGATGATGGTGCCGCATCTCTCCGTCGCCGAGAACATCTTCCTCGGGACGGAGCCGACCACCTTCGCCGGCTTCGTCGACTACGACGCGATGAACGCGCGCGCGGCCGAGCTGATGAAGCAGCTCAAGATGCCCGACATCAACGTCGCGCTGCCGGTGATGGCCTATTCGGGCGGCAAGCAGCAGTTGATCGAGATCGCCAAGGCGCTCAACAAGAACGCCAAACTGTTGATCCTCGACGAGCCGACCTCGGCGCTCACCGCCGCCGAGACGGCGACGCTGCTCGAGCTGGTCAAGGAGTTCAAGGCGCGCGGCATGGCCTGCGTCTACATCTCGCACAAGCTCGAGGAGGTCGCCGAGATCGCCGACACGGTCACGGTGATCCGCGACGGCGCCCATGTCGCGACCGCCCCGATGGCGGAGCTGACCACCGACAAGATCATCACGCTGATGGTCGGCCGCGAAATGAAGAACCTCTATCCGAAGTCGGACCACACGATCGGCGAGGTGATCTTCGAGGCGCGCAACGTCACCGTCTTCGACACCACCAACACCACCCGCAAGCTGGTCGACGACGTCTCCTTCCAACTGCGTCGCGGCGAGATCCTCGGCGTCGCCGGCCTGGTCGGCGCCGGACGCACCGAACTCGCCTCGCATCTCTTCGGCTGCTGGAAGGGCGAACACCGCGGCGAGATCTTCCTGGAAGGCCGTCCGGTCCGCGTCCACAGCCCGCGCGACGCGGTGCGTCAGGGCATCTGCATGGTGCCGGAGGATCGCAAGCGGCACGGCATCGTTCCCCTGATGGGGGTCGGGCACAACATCACCATGTCGGTTCTGCCGCGCTTCACCCGCCTGTCGTTGATCGACGAGGAGGAGGAGATGGCGGTCATTCAGGCCGAGATCCTGCGGATGAAGATCAAGACGGCGCAACCGCTCCTGCCGATCGCCAGCCTCTCGGGCGGCAACCAGCAGAAGGCGGTGGTCGGCAAGATGCTGCTGCCCGAACCCAAGGTGCTGATCCTCGACGAGCCGACGCGCGGCGTCGACGTCGGCGCCAAATACGAGATCTACAAGCTGATCTTCGAACTCGCCGAACAGGGCGTGGCGGTCCTGATGATCTCCTCCGAACTGCCCGAGGTGCTCGGCATCTCGGATCGCGTCCTGGTGATGGGCGAGGGCCGATTGCGCGGCGATTTCCCCAACACCGGCCTCAGCCAAGAGCAGATACTCGCCGCCGCACTCGGCAAACAGGACAAGGTCGCGGCCTGACGGCGTCGCGACGGCACATCAGGTAGGCGCGCCATGACCCTGACCCGCAAAGACGTGAGGACCTTCCTCTCGACCAACAAGATCGTCGCCCTTCTCCTCGTCATCGCCGTCATCTGGGCCTTCTTCGGCTACATGACCTATGACGCGGACCTCGGCGGCTCGCAGTTCCTCACCGCCCGCAACTTCTCCAACCTGCTGCGCCAGATGGCGATCACCGGCATGCTCGCCTCCGCCATGGTGTTCGTGATCGTCGCCGGCGAGATCGACCTGTCGGTCGGCTCGCTGCTCGGCCTGCTCGGCGGCATCGCGGCGGTGCTCGACGTCAGCTATCACTGGCCGCTCGCCGGCACCGTCGCCGTGGTGATCCTGCTCGGCATCGTGATCGGCCTGTTCGTCGGCTGGCTCACCGCCTATCAGGGCATTCCGTCGTTCATCGTCACGCTCGGCGGCATGCTGGTGTGGCGCGGCGCGGTGCTCGGCCTGACCGGCGGCATCACCGTGGCGCCGGCGTCGGAGCCGCTCAAGGTGATCGGGCAGGGCTACCTGCCGGATCTCGGCGGCGACGTGCTGGCGGCGCTCCTGTTCCTGCTGCTCGCGGTGATGGCCTTCCGGACCCGCGCCGGACGGATCAAGCATGCGCTGCCGGTCTCCTCGATCGTGGTCGAGGTCCTGCGGCTCGCCGCCATCGGCGCGGTGATCCTCGGCTTCGTCCTGACGCTCGACAGCTATCGGGGCGTGCCGGTGCCCGTCCTGATCCTGCTCGTCATCCTCGGCGTCTTCACGATCGTCGGGCAGAAGACGGTGTTCGGCCGCCGCATCTACGCGGTCGGCTCCAACCTCGAGGCGACCCGGCTCTCCGGCGTCGACGTCAATCTGGTCAAGATGCTGGTGTTCGGCATGATGGGCCTGATGTGCGCCTTCGCCGGCCTGACCACCACCGCCCGCCTCGCCGCCGGCACGCCGTCGGCCGGCACCGGCGCGGAGCTCGACGCGATCGCCTCCTGCTTCATCGGCGGCACGTCGATGCGCGGCGGCGTCGGCACGGTGATCGGCGCGCTGGTCGGCGCCCTGATCATGGCGAGCCTCGACAACGGCATGTCGATGCTCGGCGTCGAAACCTTCTGGCAGCAGATCGTCAAGGGCGTGATCCTGGTCGCCGCCGTGTGGATGGACATCGTCTCGTCCGGCAACACCCGCTGAGCGACGCCCGTTGCGTTTCGAACGATTTCACCCCGGCCGAGCGATCGGCCGGGGTTTTTGCGTCCCGACGCCGCGAATGCGGAGGCGGTCCGAAGAACGCGAAACGGCCGCCCCGAGGGACGGCCGTTCGGTTTCGACGGGGCGACGCGGCTCAGATCGCGCGCATCACCAGACCCTCCAGCCACTCCTGGCGGCCGGAGCGCGGCTGCGGGGCGAGCTTCTCGGCGATCGCCCGGTCGGCGACCTGATCGAGGCTGCGTTCGCCCGCCAGGATCGCCTGCGCTTCCGGCGCGTCCCAGCCGGCGTAGCGGTCGGCGAGCGGCCTTTCCAGGGTGCCCTTCTCCAGCATCGCGGCCGCGTTGAGGAGCGCGCGGGCGCAGGCGTCGATCGAGCCGACGTGGGCATGGAGGAGATCGGCCGGATCGATCGACTGCCGGCGGATCTTGGCGTCGAAGTTCATGCCGCCGGTCGAGAAACCGCCGTGCTTCAGGATCTCGTGCATCACCAGGGTCAATTCGCCGACGTCCATGGCGAACTGGTCGGTGTCCCAACCGAGCAGCGGATCGCCGCGGTTGATGTCGATCGAACCGAAGACGCCGAGGGCGTTGGCCAGCATCACCTCGTGCTGGAAGCTGTGGCCGGCGAGCATGGCGTGGTTCTGCTCGATGTTGACCTTGACGTCGGCGAGGAGGTCGTAGCGCTCCAGGAAGCCGTAGACGGTGGCGACGTCGAAGTCGTACTGGTGCTTGGTCGGCTCGCGCGGCTTCGGCTCGATCAGCAGCGGCCCGTCGAAGCCGATCTTGTGCTTGTGCTCGGCCACCATCGCCAGGAAGCGGCCGAACTGATCGAGTTCGCGCTTCATGTCGGTGTTGAGCAGGGTCTCGTAGCCCTCGCGGCCGCCCCACAGCACGTAATTGGCGCCGCCGAGGCGCTTGGTCGCCTCGAGCGCGATGCGGACCTGGCCGGCGGCATAGGCGAAGACCTCCGGGTCCGGATTGGTCGCCGCGCCGGCCATGTAACGGCGATGGCCGAAGAGATTGGCGGTGCCCCACAAGAGCTTCACGCCGGTCTCGGCGATCTTCTTCTCGAAGACCTCACAGATCGCAGCGACGTTCTTCGCCTGCTCGGCGAGGGTCTCGCCCTCCGGCGCGGCGTCGACGTCGTGGAAGGTGAAGAAGGGCACGTCGAGCAGACGGAAGAGATCGAAGGCGACGTCGGCCTTGGCCTTGGCCATCGCCATCGGGTCGGCCCCGTGCATCCAGGGCCTCAGGAAGGTCTCGCCGCCGAACGGGTCGCCGCCCGGCCAGCAGAAGGAATGCCAATAGCAGACGGCGAAGCGCAGATGCTCGGCCATGGTGCGGCCGGCGACGACGCGATCCTTGTCGTACCAACGATAGGCGAGCGGGGCTTCGGAGCCCGGTCCTTCGAAGCGGACGGGCTCCAACGCGCCGAAGAAGCGCGTGGCGGGAGCGTTCATGAGCGGATCTCCTTGGCGAAGGGGGCGAGACGACGCCATGCCCGGCGTCGTTCGCGATGGAAGGCGGCGCGGGATGCGTCCGGGAGGAAGGTGTCGAGGCGACGCGGCCGGGCGCAGACCTCCGAAGGGGTCTCGCCGGTGGCGGCGAGACGGCCGAGGCGGGCCGCGCCGAAGGCGGCGCCGACCGAGCCCTCCTCGACGCGGTGGACCGGGATCTCCAACTGATCGGCGAGGATCTGCGCCCACAGCGCCGAGCGCGACCCGCCACCGACCAGATCGATCTCGGCGATCGACGTGCCGGCCGCGGCCAGCGCCTCGCGGTTGTCGAGGACGGCGTGGCCGACGCCCTCCAGCACGGCGCGAGTCATCGCAGCCCGATCGTCACCGGCGGCAAGGCCGGCGAAGACGGCGCGCAGGGCCGGATCGTTGGCCGGCGTGCGTTCGCCGGTGAGGTAGGGCAGGAACAGGACCGAGCCCGGGGTCGGATCGTCGCCGAGTTCGACGAGGAGATCGGCCGGCTCGCGGCCGGCGACGCCCGCCCACCAGGAGAGGCAGGAGGCGGCCGACAGCATGACGCCCATCTGATGCCAGACGCCGGGCAGCGCATGGCAGAAGGCATGGACGGCGGAGGCCGGATTGGGGGCGAAGCGATCGGTCGTCACCCACAGCACGCCGGAGGTGCCGAGCGACAGGAAGGCGTCGCCGGGCGCGATCGCGCCGAGGCCGACGGCGGTGGCGGCGTTGTCGCCCGCGCCGCCGGCGAAGACCGGCGGGCGCGCCATGCCCCAGCGGGCGGCGAGATCGGGCGACAACCGGCCGGCCGGCGCGGAGCCCTCGACGAGACGCGGCATCTGCGCGCGGGTCAAACCGCAGGCGGCGAGCGCCGCGTCGGACCAGTCGCGCTTCGCCGGGTCGAGCCAGAGCGTGCCGGATGCGTCCGACATGTCCTCGAACGCCTCGCCGGTCAGGCGGAGGCGAACGAAGGCCTTGGGCAGGAGGACATGGGCGACGGCGCCGAAGATCTCCGGCTCGTGCTTCGCCACCCAGAGCAGTTTCGGCGCGGTGAAGCCGGGCATGGCGAGATTGCCGGCGACGGCGGGAAGCGCCGGGAATCGCTCTTCGAGCGCGCGGCATTCGGCGGCGGAGCGGCCGTCGTTCCACAGGATCGCCGGCCGCAACACCCGGTCGCGATCGTCGAGCAGCACCGCGCCGTGCATCTGGCCGGAGAGGCCGACGCCGACGACCCGCGCCAGTTCGAAGGGATGGTCGGCGGCGAGTTCGTCGACCGCGGCGAGCGTCGCCACGACCCAGCTCTCCGGGTCCTGCTCCGACCAGTCGGGATGGGGACGGGCGACCACGAGCGGACGTTCGGCGACGGCGACGACGTGGTCGCGCTCGTCGACCAGAACCGCCTTGACGCTCGACGTGCCGATGTCGAGACCGAGATACATCGCGGGCCTCCTCTCTCGCCGGACCGACGGGACGCCGCCCTCAGGGCAGGTTTTCGCGAATGACGATGTCGATGCCGATCGCCTCCTGCGCCGCCGAGATCGGTTCGCGACGGGCGAACGCCTGCAGGACGCGCAGCGCCGAACGCGCCATGCGCCCCGGATTCTGCGAGATCACCGCGTCCATCACGCCGGTGAGCAGAAAACGGCGGGTGTGCGAGGTCAGATCGTGGCCGACGAAGACGACGTGCTCGGGCCGCTTCGCCTCGACCAGAGCGGTGGCGACGCCGGAGGTTCCGGCGCCGATGTTGTAGATCCCGACGAGATCGGGCGTCTCGGCGAGGAGCCTGGCGGTCAGCGCCTGATTCTTGGCGTCGTCGTCGCGGCCCTCGACCGGCAGCATCAGCTCGAGATCGGGGAAATCGGAGCTCATCACCCGCGAAATGCCGATGAAGCGGTCGGTGTGGTCGGAGAGCGCCAGCGAGCCGGCGATCACCGCCACCTTGCCCCTGCGCGATCCGAGAAACCGGCCGATCAGCGAGCCGGCGGTGCGGCCGGCGGCGATGTTGTCGATGCCGACGTAGCGGGCTCGATGCGCCGACGGCACGTCGGAGACGAGGGTGACGACGTGGACGCCGGAACCCATCAGATCGTCGATCGCCGCGCGCACCAGCGGATGGTCGAGCGCCACCACCGCGACGCCGTCGCAGCGCGGCCCGACCTCTTCGAGCGTCGCGGTCAGCGCGCCGGGATCGAAGACGTCGGTCTCGACGATGTCGACCAGGGTGCGCCGCGCCGTCAGCCAGGTCCGCTCGCGCAGCACCGTCTCCTGGATCTCGCTCATGAAGGCGTTGAGGCTCTTCGGCATGACGAAGGCGAAGCGATAGGAGCGGCCGCGCGCCAGTTCGGCGGCGGCGGCGTGCGGCCGGAACCCGAGGCGCTCGACCGTCTCCTCGACCCGCTCGACCGTCGCCCGGCGCACGCCCGGACGGCCGTGCAGGACCCGGTCGACGGTGGCGACCGACACGCCGGCCTCGCGGGCGACGTCCTTGATCGTGGCGACGGGGCGGTCTTCGGTGAGGGACATGCGTGATGGTTCGCGCAATTTCTCGAGGTACGCAACTCAATTCGTCGCTGCGATGCACGCACTGCGCCGCGAGAAGACGTCGGGCGACGGGCGCGGGCGGATCAGCCGAGGGCGGTGAAGGCGAAGACGGTCGTCTGCCGCCGCCTCTCGCCCGGCCTGAGCACGACGGACGGGAAGTGCCGATGGTTGGGAGCGTCGACGAAGCCGTGCGTCTCCAGGCAGAAGCCGGCGTGGCCGCCGTGCGGCAGACCCGAACTCGCCCGCGCGCTCTCGCCGAGGAAACCGGCGGTGTAGAGCTGGACGACCGGCTCGCCGGTCGCCACGTCGAGGCGCAGCCGGCCGTCCGGCGACAGCGCCTCGGCCGCCGGAACCCGCTCGCCCGGCGCGCCGGCGAGGACGAAGGCGATGTCGTAGTCGCGTTCGATCGGGCGCATCGTCCTGAAATCGAACGGGGTTCCGGCGACCGGAAGGATCGCGCCGGTCGGCACCAGGGCCTCGTCGACGGGCGTGTAGAGGTCGGCGTGGAGGCGCAGGCGGTGGGCGAGGCTCGAACCGCCGCCGAGATTGAAATAGGCGTGATTGGTCAGATTGACCGGGGTCGGCGCGTCGCAGGTGGCCGAATAGTCGACGGTGAGCGTCGCCTCGCCCTCCAGCGCATAGCGACACCGCGCCTCGACGCGGCCGGGCCAACCCTCCTCGCCGTCGGGCGAGGTCAGGGCGAGGTCGACCATGGTCTCGCTCGCCTCTTCGATGCGCCAGAGCCGGCGGCCGAAGCCGATCGGGCCGCCGTGCAGGGTGTTGCGACCGCCCTCGTTCGGCAGAAGCGCGACGTCGCGGCCGTCGAGACGGAAGCGCGCGCCGCCGATGCGGTTGGCGCAGCGGCCGATGCTCGCGCCGATGCAGCCGGGATTGTCGCGGTAGGAGGCGAGATCGTCGAAGCCGAGGACGACCGGACGCGGAGCGCCGTCGCGCATCGGCACGCGCAGATCGCGCAAGACGGCGCCGAAGGTCAGGATCGAGGCGGTCGCGCCGGACGGCGCTCTCAGCGTGATCTCCCGGACGGGCTCGCCGTCGAGCCGGCCGAAGTCTTCGATCCGCACCATGTCCCACCTCCTCCCGATCGTCGCCCCACGTCGCGATCGCGATGTGTGCGCACCTCATTCTAAGGCGCGCCGCCCGATGTGCACGAGGGAAAAATCGGTCGATTTCTCGTTTCCGGGCCGATGCCGGCGCGGGGTCGCCTTGCGATGCGTCGAGAAGGGGCTATCTGAGAGAGATCCGACGAGCACGACCGCGCGGCGACGACGCGAGGTGCGTTACCGCGACCCATCGACGAGGAGACCCGAGATGAAACATCGCAGCTTCGGACGCACCGGCGTCGAGGTCTCGGAAATCGGTTTCGGCGCCTGGCAGATCGGCGGGTCGTGGGGCTCGGTCGAGGAGGCCGACGGCCGCGCCGCGCTCCATGCCGCGCTCGACGCCGGCATGACCTTCGTCGACACCGCCGACGTCTACGGCGATGGCCGCTCGGAACGGATCATCGCCGAGGTTCTGCGCGAGCGCGGCGGACCGCGTCCCTTCGTCGCCACCAAGGCGGGGCGTCGGCTCGCGCCGCACGTCGACGCCGGCTACACGGCCGAAAATCTCGAGGCCTTCGTCGACCGCTCCTTGAAGAACCTCGCGGTCGAACGGCTCGACCTCGTCCAGCTGCACTGCCCGCCGACCGAGACGCTCTATCGACCGGAGGTCGCGGAGGCGATGGAGGCGATGAAGCGGGCCGGCAAGATCCGCGACTGGGGCGTCAGCGTCGAAAAGGTCGAGGAGGCGCTGAAGGCGATCGAATATCCCGGCGTCGTCTCGATCCAGATCATCTTCAACATGTTCCGCCAGCGCCCGGCCGACCTGTTCTTCCGCGAGGCGAAGGCGCGCGGCGTCGCGGTGATCGCCCGCGTGCCGCTGGCGAGCGGCCTGCTCTCCGGCAAGCTCACCGCGTCGACCGCCTTCGCCGAGGACGACCACCGCCGCTTCAACCGACACGGCGAGGCCTTCGACGTCGGCGAGACCTTCGCCGGCGTGCCCTTCGAAGTCGGGCTCGAGGCGGTCGAGGCGATCCGGCGGCTCACGCCCGTCGGCGCGACGATGGCCGGTTTCGCGTTGCGCTGGATCCTGATGGCCGAGGCGGTCTCGGTGGTCATCCCGGGGGCGCGCAACGCCGAACAGGCGCGCGCCAACGCGGCCGCGTCCGACCTTCCGGCGCTTTCGCCCGAGACGATGGCGGCGGTGCGCGAGGTCTATGCGACGAAGATCGCGCCGCACGTCCACCAGCGTTGGTGAAGCCGACGATCCGGCGTCCTCCGCGCCTCTCGGAGGCGCGGGAGCGCCGTCATTCGTCGTCCATCTCGGCGAAGTCGCCGGCGAGGGCGGAGACGACGCGGCCGGTCAGGAGCAGGACGCCGAGCCGGACGAGCCAGGCCGAGCCGGCGAACGCGAGCGCATAGCCGATCCAGTCGTCGGGCCCGAACACGTCCCAGGACCGCAGCGTCTCGCCGGTGATCATCGAGCGGAACGGCTTCGCGGCGGCGAGCCACGCCTCGACCGCGACGGCGAGAAGCCCGGCGAAGACCGCCCAGGCGAGGACCGGCAAGAGCCAGACCGAGGCGAGGGCGAAGCACAGGACGAAGAGCGGGGCGAACAGGTCGATGCGCTCGGGCAGCAGGAACAGCGGCGTCGTGGCGGCGACCACCAGGGCCGTGCGCAGGAGCAGCCGCGGCGCCGGGTTCTTGCGCCGCGGCGCCGCCCTTCCCGCCGTCCGCGCCGCGACGAAGGCGAGGATCTCCTGCCAACGCTCGGGCGGGCAATAGAGAATCACGGTGGTGCGCCAGACGTTGGCGAGGCCGACGGCGTGGAGCGAAGGATGCGGCGTGACGCTGGCGACCGACGCCCAAGAGGCGTGGATCGACGCCTGCGCGGCGGAAAGAAGACCGGAGCCGACGACGCCCGGCTTGCCCGACAGGACGCCGAGGACCACGGCCAGCGTGTCGACGCGGGCGGCGCGACGATCGGCGCGCTCGCAGGTCGCGCCGGCGTCGTCGAGCCGGAAGCGGTAGTGCAGGCGGTTGCCGAAGATCAGCGCCGCGGCGAGGAGGCCGACGGCGACGACGCCGCCGGTGATCGCGAAGACGAAGACCGCCATCGTCCCGATCAGATCCCATTCGCCCTGGACCGCGAAGAGAAAGGCGAGCAGCGCCCACATCAGGAAAGCCGCCAGGAAGAAGGCCTTGGCGACGGCGAGGACGACCAACCGATTGCCGAGGAGCGGCACGTCGATCTCCCAGGCGATCGTCTGGCCGGTCGGCCGGCGGGCACGCTTGGTCATGGCGCGGTCTCCCGGTTCGAAGATGTTTCCATTCTATGTCGGACCCGGCCGCCGCGCCTTGATCCCGCCCCTCGCCCGCCGCCCGCACGCCGCGTCGAAGCGCCGCTCGAGTAGGTTTCCCAATGGTTTCTCGAGGGGCCAGAGACTAACTCTTCTCGAAACGACGAAGGCTCCACTTCGCCGCGCTCGTTCGTGACGGCGCATGACGAAGAGCGACGCCTCGGGAGGAGCGCGATGGCCCCATCGGCGCGCGGCGTCAAGCGACGCGAGGTCCTCGCGGCCAGCTCGGCCGTCGTCGTGGCGGCGACGTCCGACCCGAAGCCCGTGGACGCGCCGCGCCGCCTCCGCCGAAGGCCGGCGGCGCAGGGGGGATCGGCGACGCCGACGCCATCGATCGCATGCTGCGGCAATGACCGCGTCGGGAGGACGACGAGATGACCCGAGCCGTTCACCATCCCACCCGCCGTCTGGTGATCATGAGCGCGGTCGCCGGTCCGGCGGCGATCGGCGTGGCGCGTTTCGGCTTCGGCGACGCCCTCGCCGCGGGCCGACGTCGCGCCTATGTCGCCTCCGGCGCGGGCGCCGCGTCGTTGCTCGACGATCCGGACTACCACAAGGTGTTCGAGGCGATCTTCTCCGGGCTCGACACGACCTTCGCCGCCGCGCCGAGCCGCGAGGCGCTGCTCGACGGCATGATGGCGGCCGACGTCGTCTATCTCAGCGTTCATTCCAACCGCAACGTGATCGCGGCGGAGGGCGGTGAACTCGTCTCGATCGGCGACATCATCCGACGCCGCAGAACGGCGGGGCATGCGCCGCGGCTGGTGGTGATCGCGGGATGTCTCACCCTCGACAACAAGACGCGGACGACCCTGCCGCGCGCCTTCGGCGTCGAGGAGAGCGGATCGGGCGCGGCCTATATCGGGTTCACGACGACCATCGTCGGCAAGAACGTCGACGCCTTCTTCCGGGTGTTCTTCTCGCTCTGGCTGCGGCCGGACAAGGCCGGCCACTACCGGACCCTCGAAGAGGCGCGCGAGGAGGCGCTCGCCTTCATCGAGGCGCGGATCGAAGACAATCAGGCGATCGCCGCGGCCGGCAACACCGACGCCGGCAAGATGATGAAGTTCGCCGCCGGCGTGCCGAACGTCGGCCGCAAGATGACGATCGTCGGCGACGGCGGTCTGCGCCTCACCGATCTCGATCGGCCGGCGGTCACCACGGCCCCCTCGACGAGCGAGGGGACGCCGACCGGCGCGGGCTCCCCCGGCGAGACGGGGCCGGCGACCCCGACCAATCCGCCGTCGACGAACGGCGCCGGCACCGCCGGCGGGTCGACCTGGACGCCGAGCGGCGGATCGGGCTGGTCGCCGAGCGGCGGAAATGGAAGCCGGTCGCCGACGACCTCGGGCGGATCGCCCGGCGGCGGCGACGCCGATGCGATCAACCAGATGCTGAAGCGTTGACACGTCCGGAGGGCTCGACCATGTCGATGCATTCCCCTTCCCGTCCCCATCGGCTCGTGGCCGCGTCCGCGGCGGCTCTTTTCGTCGTCCTCGGCGCGCCGAGCCCGCGAGAGGCGCGCGGCGAGGCGGAGATCGTGCGGCTCGCCGATCTGCCGCCGCTGCGGTCGACGGCGCGAGAGCCGACCGCCGCGGCGCTGATCGCCACCTGGCTCGCCGGCTACGGGTTCGAGCCGGGCAAGCATTTCGACGCGGAACGCTACGAAATCCTCGACCGTCGCGTCGTCAGACAGGGTGAGACGGGGCGGGCGATGCTGCGCTTCCGGGTGCTCGGGCTCGACGGCGATGCCGCTGCGCTCGCCGAGACGCGGTGTCCGGGCCGAGGTCGACCGATCGAAGCGCAGATCTTCTTCCGGTGGAACCGCGAGAGCGGCGACTGGTACTCGCCGGGCGGCCGCGGCGATCCGGCCTTGAAATCTTGTGTCGACGAAACGCTCTGGAGCGAAGATCAGGTGGCGCTGATCGTCGATCCGCCGCCGCTGCCGGCCCCTCCGAAGATCGCGAAGAGCGACGTCGCGACGCCGCCGCCGGGCTCGCCGGAGCGCAAGGCGGTGCTCGACGCGCTCCGGCCGGGGTTCGAGGCGCTGTTCGGCGCGCCGATCGAGTTTCGGGTCGGGGAGATGCGGCTCGCCGCCGGCTTCGGCTTCGTCTCGGTCCATCCGCAACGGCCGGGCGGACGGGCGATCTCTGCAGCGGAATGGACCGCGGCGGTCGGGCCGTGCGAACAGACGCCGGCCGACGGGACCGCGCAGTTCTGGATGCGTCGACGCGACGGGCGTTGGTCGGCCGGGTGGGGCGATCCGCGCGGCGTCTGCGCCACCGATTCGATCGCCGACCTCGGTTATCTGATCGGCGCGCCGCCGCAGCTGATCGATCGCGACGACTGGGGCGACACGGATTTCCTGCCGATCGACGACCCGCAGTATTTCGATTTGTGGAAGAAGTGACGGGCGGACGCGGCGCGGCGCCCGCCGGTCACATCAGCGGCCGGGCGCCAGGATCGTCTCGGCGCGCAGATCGTCGACCGAGCGGGGGCTCTGCCGGCCGCCGGTCGCGTCTTCGACGGCCGCGCGGATCTTGCGATAGGCGACCGAGACGTCCTCGCCGGGGCGGCCGAGGTTGTCGAGAAGCGCGGCGGTGAAGACGCTGACTTCGCCCGTCCCGGTCTCCGCGGTCTTGCCCTCCTCCGAGGCGAAGACCAGGAAGCGGTTCTTGCGGACCAACTCCTTGGGCACCACCGCCAGACCCTTGGTCGGACCGCCGAGGCCCTTGTAGAAGGTCTGGGCGAGCTTTTCTTCGACGACCGGATTGTCCCGGCAGGCGTCGATGAAGGCGAGGACGACCTCCGCCCCGTCGGCGGCGTCGAGGAACTTCTGCAGGTCGACGGCGCGCGCCTCGACGTCGAAGGCGGCGCCGGGCGCGGTGAAGTCGGCGTCGGTCGGCAGCAGGTAGTTGCGCCCCTTCACCTGGATGCCGTGACCGGAGAAGTAGAAGAGCGCGATCTTCGCGCCCTGCGCCTTGGCGAACCAGTCGGCGAGGTCGGCGGTCATCGCGCCCCGCGCGAGATCGCGGCCGAGGATCACCTCGAAGCCGAGCCCCTGCAACTTCGCCGCCATCCGATCCGCGTCGGTCGCCGGCGTCGGCAGACGCGGCGCGGCGACGTAGGCGCCGTTGCCGACGACCAGCGCGACACGGCGGCCCGGCGCGACGGCGGCCGGGTCGGGCGGCGGAGCGGCGGTCGGCTTCGGCGAGGTCGGCGGCGCGGCGGCCGGACCGGCGTCCACCGGAACCGGCGGTTTCGCATCGGCGATCGGAGGCGTCGGGGGCGGGGGCGGGGGCGGGGGCGGGGGCGGCGTGGCCGCGACGGTCGTCGCCCCGCGGAACTCCAGGCTGGCGGCGATGCGGTCGCAGACCGGCTTCAGGGTCTTCCACTGCGATCCGGGGCCGCGGCAGGTGAGGACGAAGCGGCGACCGTAGAGCGGCGGTTCGACGACGACGAGGTCGACGCCGCGGGTGTCGTTCCACTGGTCCTTCAGCGAGAAGTCGATGCGCACCGCCGGGCGACCGCCGAGGCTGATCGCGGTCGCCCGCGACGTCACGCCATCGGAATCGGAATAGGCGTGGCTGCTCTCGCCCCATCCGACGACGACCAGGAGCGAACGTTCGACCACGCCGTTGCGGGTCGCGGAGAGGGCGACGCCGTCCCAGGCGTCGGCCCCGGCGGCGAGCTTGCCCGGTTCGGAGCCGCCGAAGGGGCGCAGATCGGCCGGCGTCTCGAAGGCGACGCCGCCGTAGTCGCGCCGCCGCCAGCTCTCGGCGGCGGCGGCCGACGGCAGCAGACACGCGACGACAAGAAGGCCGCCGAGCCCGGCGCAGAGATGCGATCGGAGCGTGGTCGTCATGGGTCGATCTCCCGATCACGCGGGCGGCCCGGCGGCGGCGGTCATTTCGCCGACGTCGCCAGATAGAGCGCCTCGCGCAGGTCGTCGACGGCGCGCGGACTCTGTTGACCGCGCGTCGCCTCCTCCACCTGCCGGCGCACCCGGCGGTGCAGCACCGAGATGTCGACGCCGGGGGTGGGCAGGATCTTCAGGAGGGCGGCGGTGTAGACCGAGACGGCGCCGTCGCCGGTTTGGGCGGTCTTGCCCTCGTCGGCGGCGAAGCCGACGAACTGGCCGGTTCCGAGGTCCTCCTTGCGCACCACCGCCAGCCCCTTGGTCGGGCCGCCGACGCCCTTGTAGAAGGTCTTGGCCAGATTCTCCTCGACGATCGGATTGTCGCGACAGGCGTCGACGAAGGCGAGCACGGTGCGCGCGCCGCTCGCCGCATTGATGAACTTCTGCAGATCGACGGCGCGGCCGTCGACGTCGAGCGCGGCCTGCGGGTCGTCGAACCTGGCGTCGATCGGCAACAGATAATTGTGGCCGTTCACCTGAACGCCGTGGCCGGAGAAATAGAAGAGCGCCACCTCGGCTCCCTGCGCCGCCGCATAGAAACGGGCGAGATCGGCGGTCATGGCGGAGCGCGCGAGATCGACGCCGCTGGTCACTTCGAAGCCGAGCGCGCTCAGCATCGTGCTCATGCGCGCGGCGTCGGCCGCCGAGGTCGGCAGTTTCGGCGCGCCGACATAGGCGCCGTTGCCGATCACCAGAGCGACGCGCCGGCCCTTGGGCGCGACCGCGACCGGCGGCTTGCGATCGTCCTCGGACGCGGCGGCGGCGGGCGAGGCCTTGCCGAGCTTCAGTTGCTCGAGCTTCAGCCGCTCGATCTCCGCCTGCAGCTTCAGCCGCTCGAGTTCGGAAGCCGAATGCGAGAGCGGGGTCACGGGTGGGACCGCCGGCTTCGGCGGATCGGCCGGCGGTTGAGGAGGCGGCGGTGGCGGGGGCGGAGGCTCGCTCGCGACCACCGGTTCGCCGCCGGGCGCCGGCACGAGCGACTTCGACAGGCGGGTGACCAGCTCGGAGTTCGCCTGGGTGAGGGCGCGAGGGTGCGAGATCAGCAGGAGGGTGGCGACCGAGCGATCCGGCGACAGCCAGACCCGGACGTAGAAGCCTTCCTTGTCACGGGTTCCGGACAGCACGAAGTTGTCGGCGAAGACCCGTTCATAGTCGAAGGTCGCGCCGGGCAGACCGGCGCGGATCGTCGTGCGCGCCTTGTCGAGATCGACGCCGGCGACGTTGTGCTGGCCGTAGACGCGGACCTCGATGCTGCGATCCTTGGAGCGCAGGGTGATGCCGTCGCCGTTTTCCGGCGGCGGCTCGGCGACGAGGCTCGACGGCAGATCGACCGAAAAGCGGAAGCGCGGGTTCTCCCAACGCCGCCAGGTCACGGTCGTGGCCGGCGCGCCGGTCGAGCGGAAATGAGAGCTTCCGCTCGACAGATCGCTCGGGACGAAGCTGTCGCGCGCCGCGGCGGGCGGCGCGAGGAACGCCGCCGCCAGCACGGCGAGGGAGGCGAGCGCCGAGCCGGCCCGGCCACGCCGTCGACGATCGACGAGGGTTGCGGTCATGATCGGCGTCCTCCCTCGGTTTCGCGCTCGGGCGGAGGCGGGCGGCCCTGTCCGAGCGCAGTGGCGAGCGCCTAGGCGGGCGCCGGGATCAACGGGTCATCGGCACGCCGATCTTGTCGACCTCGAAGCGGTTGGCGCGGACCGAGACGCGCGCCTGCAGACCCATCTGATCGAGCATCATCTGCACGTTGCGCTCGAGCCGGGCGGCGTCGGCGCAGGACTCATACCAATATTCGGCGTAGCGCATCTGCGAGCGGATCGGCCGATAATGGTCATAGCCCTTGAAGGCGGTCAGATATTCCTGGATCCGCAGCACTTCCTGCGTTTCGAAGCCCCTGAGCGCGATGGTGTAGCCGGTGGTCATGCCGGTGCAGTCGCTCGGCGGGCCGGAGGGCGCGGCGATCGGCGCCGGCGCGGTCGGAACGCCGATCGGGGCCGGCGCGGTCACCGGGGCGGCCGAAACGCCCGGGCGGGCCGGCGACAGCATCGCCAGCTTCTGGGCGAGCACCGCGCCGACGTCGTGGGCGATCTGCTTGGCCTGACCGCCGATGTGCTCGAGCACGCATTCGCGGTTGCAGTTGGGTGGCAGCGGCGGCAGATCCCGCGGCCCATAGGCCACTTCGAAGTTGCCGAGGCCGAGGCCGCTCTGGACCTGCAGCATGCGGCCGGGAATGCGGATGTTGAGATCCATGATGTCGGCGTAGTTGTTCTTCTGCACCGAGGCATAGATCTGGAAGATCACGACCGCGTCGATCGGCGGGGTCTGGACGCGTTGGGCGACCGAGATCACCTCGGCGTCGACCCGCCGGATGCGGCCGGGATTGGTGATGCCCATCGACACCGCGGTCTCGTCGTAGACGCGGAAGCCGAGCTGGCCCATCTCGGACTGGATCGCCTGGAGGACACGGTTGAACACCCGCGAATTGCGCGGGACCGTATCTTCATCGGCGTCCTCGCCCATGACCAGCAGATTGGGTTGCTCGCCGGCGACGGCGCGGCCGCCGGTCGGGAGGACCGACAGGCCGATCGCCAAGGCCATCGCGGCCGTCTTGAGGAGGTTGGACCACATCGTCATGGCAGTCTCCTTGGTATGTCTCTCCCCGAAATGGATGGATCGCGCCGGGCGAGGCTTCCGCCGTCACCAGCGCATCGTCGGCTTGCCGTCCGGTCCGATCGGCGCGCCCGGCACGAAGTCGCGGCCGGGTTGTTCGACCGACGACGGCGGGGGCGGCGGGCCGTCGGGCGGACGGCGGCGCGACTCGGGCAGGATCAGCACCACCTCGACACGGCGGTTGATCGCCGCGGTCGGCCGGCCCGGCCGTTTCAGACGCCGCGAGCCGTAACCGATCCAGCGCAGACGCCACGGATCGATCGGGTAGGCGGTCACCAGATAATCGCAGACGGCGCGGGCGCGACGGCCCGACAGGGCGAGATTGTAGTCGGGATCGCCGACCGCGTCGGTGTGGCCGGCGACGAGGTAGCGCCAGGGTCGGAGCTCCGGGGACGCGAGGGCGCGGCCCAGCGCGCGCAGATCGGCGCGGGTGCGCCCGGTCAGCGCGGCGCTGTCGAAGTCGAAGTAGACCTCGAGGTCGATCGCCCGGGACGGCACGACGACGATGCGTTCGCCCTCGACGTCCGGTTCCTCCCGCGTGTCGCCCCAATAGTCGGGCGGCGGCGGATGATCGGCGTCATAGCCTTCGCCGCGCTTCTGCCCGCGGATCGGTGCGAGCGAGCGGATGATGGCGTTGACGTCGGCGTCGCCGGCCTCGGCCGGCGCGAGCGTCGCGCCCGCGGTCCAGCAGAGGGTCGCGACGAGCATGTCTCGTCTGGCCAAACGGATCATTCCATCCTCCCTTTCGATGGAAGCGTCCGCCGCGATCGGTCTTTGGAAACGTTTCGGAAAAACATCGAAACGTCTTTGATCTGCGGCAAGTTTCGACCAAAATCGATGGTCCGAGACCATTTCTGCGACATTTCGCGCAGGATTCGAGCGTGGTGCGCAAGAGTTCCCGCGTCGCGAGCGAGGTTTCCGGCGTGGCGCGCTTCAGGGCGACACGCTCACCGTCACCTCGGCCATGCCGACCTCGACGTCGGCGAGCCGGGCGAAGGCGAGGTCGAGCCGGGCCGCGTCGAGCCCGACGATCGGGCCGATCGGATCGGGGAAGAAGCTCGGCGGCAGATCGCGGCGGACGTCGCGACTGGTGGCGTAACAGCGAACCACCTCCTCACCGGTCGTGTCGGCGTTGAAGACGAAGCGGAAGGGATCCCTGTCGGGATCCGGCAGCGCCTTCACTTCCCCGGCGACGATGCGGTTGTCGTCGGGGCGACGGCGATAGGGATTGGGCAGGACGGTCGACACCGCGCCGGCGGAATCGACGTAGAAGCACCACATCCAGGCGTCGCGGTCGGAGCGGGCGGCGAGCGTCAGTTCCTCGCCCGGCCGATAGATCGGGGTGCGGCCGCGCGGACTCACCAGACGGAAGGCGAAGGGGCCGTGGCCGGGATCGTCCACGCCGATCGCCGCATTCTGCGGGCGCAGCGCCAATCCGGCGAGGTCGGGCAGGCGGATCCGCCCGGCCCAGGCGTGGGTGGCGCCGTCGCCGCGGCGCAGCTGGATCTTCACGTCGACGGCGTCGCCGCGCAGCCAATAGCGGCCGGCGACCTCCCAGACGCCGGGCTCTCCGGCCGGATCGACGGACGCCGCGCTCGGCTCCAGAACGCGCAGGGCGCGGCCGGAGACCGGATTGGCCAGCTCGCCGGTCAGGGCGGAGACGAGACGATCCATCAGATAGCGGCCGGCGGCCGGTTGCGCGGCGGTGTCCTGATAGAAGAAGCCGCCGAGCCGGATCGCGCGCAGGTCGGCGACCCTCACCGCGAAGTCGTGGGCGGCGCGGGCGATCGCCGCATCGAGGGTGACGGCGAGATCGGCGAGATCGCCGACCAGATAGACCTCCGGCACGATCACCGGCCGGGTCGAAGCGAGGGTGCGTCCACTGGTCCGTTCGACCCCGCGCAGGGTGAGGACGATCTTGCCGTCCTGGCCGTAGATCTGCGGCATCACGACGAGGTCGACGCGACGGTTGGCCTCCTCCAGCGCGGCGATGACGTTGCCGCCCTTCTTCTGGAGCGCGCCGGTATGGCCGAGGTGGGCGACGATCGCGCCGATCGCGGTTCCGTCGAGAATGTCGAGGCAGGGCGGGCGACGGGCGACGAGGCGCGCCACGATCTCGTCGTAGACACGCTGCGCGCTCTTGGCCTGCACCGGCACCCGATCCTCGGCGAAGGGCCAGATGCCGATCGACTTCTTTGCGCCGAAGAAGCAGCTGCCGGTCCCGATTTCGCCGGCGAGCAGTTCGTCGACCGCCGCGGTGATCGGATCGATCGGCGCGGGCGCGTTCGGCGGCGGCGCGGCGCGGCCGCCGAGGGCCGACGCCAGCACGGCGACGAAGGCGAGGCCGACGATCCGGCGCATCGTTCTCCCTCCTTTCGATCCGGACGGCGAAGCGCCCGTCACTTGGTCGCCCGCCAGGAACCCGAGGAAGCGCCCCAGGTGTTGGCCCCCGACCAGGTCCCGGTCGCGACGTGGGGGGTCAGCCGTCCGCTCACGTGGCCGGTGAACGGATAGGTCGAGACCTTCGACGTCTTCGGATCGGTCGAGGTGAGCTTGCCGTCGGCGTTCGAGGCGAAGGCGCCCTGCCCGTCGACCGAGCCGGAGAACTGGGCGTGGATGTGGTCGCCCTTGTAGACGCCGTCGATCGATCCGGCGACCACCGCGCCGGTGACGTAGAGACTGATGCCGCCGCTGGCGCCGCCGGAGATGGAGCCGCTGTAGGTTCCCTGGAAATCGTCCACGGTCGGCAGCATCGAGGGCGAGGCGACGCCGGTTCCGTTGAACGGGCGGATGTCGGTCAGCTTGCCGTCGGCGTCGTAATACTCTTCGCGGCCGCCGACGACGGCGCCCTGGGCGTCCTTGACGTAGATGACCTTGATCTTTCCGTTCTTGTCGGCGACCCAGCCGGCCTCCACCTCTTGGGTCGGAGACGACGGCGTCGTAGTGGTGGGCGTCGCGGGGGTCGGCGACGCGCCGCTCGACGGTGGCGTCTTGGTGTAGATCGTCTGACCGTTCGGACCGGGCGTGGCGATCCAGCCGTTCGCGCCGGGAACCGGAACGCCCGCGCCGGCGGAGCCCGATCCGGCGTCGGGCGGCGACGGCGACGGCGCGGTCGAACCGTTCGACGCGCCGGTCGATGGCGGCGTCTTGGTGTAGATCGTCTGACCGTTCGGACCGGGGGTCGCCGTCCAGCCGTTGATCCCGGGCACGGAGGCGCCCGAGCCGGAAGGGTTCGCCCCGCCGCTGGACGTCGAACCGGGCGGCGTCTTGGTATAGATCGTCTGGCCGTTCGGGCCGGGCGTGGCGGTCCAGCCGTTCGCGCCGAGGACGGGCGACGCCGCCCCGCCGGAGCCGGAACCCGCGCCGCCTCCGCCGGCGGGGACGCCCGGGGCGGGCTGCGTCAACCAGTTGCCGGCGTCCTGGCTCAGAGCCGACGAGGTGACGGCGACGAGCAGAAGAACGGTCGTCGGCGGGATGGAGAGAGGTCGGACGGCGCGCATGACGACACCTCCTCGATCATGTTTCCATTATATGTCCAACTCATGTTTCCGCCTTGATCTGACGCATCGGAGACGCCGATCGGAGACGTCGACGACGAACCGGGCCTGCGACCGCGGGTCGCCCCGCCGTTGACGTCCGTCAAGGTCGAGGTATGAGTGAAGTGCGATAGGTGACCCGATCCCATCGACGCTCGAAGGACCCATGAAGACGCCGCGCGGCCCATCGTCGAACCGTCTTCGTCCCTCTCGACCGACGACGTGGCTGGCGCTCGCCCTGCTCTTCTTCCAGGTCGTGCTGACCGCCGACCACCTCGGCGCGGTGACGGCGCGGGTCACTTCGATCCTGCCGATCGACGCCGCCGGCGGCCTGCTGGCGCTCTGCCACGGCGACGAGACGTCGACCGCGAAGACCGACGGGTCGGGCGAGGGAACCACCTCGCCGCCCTGCGTCCTCTGCTCGGCGGCGGCGCTGGCCGCCGTCGGCATGGCCGCGACGCCTCCGGTGGTGGTCGCGCCCGCCGATCTGCCGGTGGCGATCCTCGTCTTCGAGCGGCATGAGCTCGCCGTCTTCCCGCGGCCGCCGCGCTGGGGCACGGTGCGCGGTCCCCCCTCCTCCCTCCTCGTCTGACGATCCCGCCTCGCGCGCCCCGCCATCGGGGAGCGCGGTCGGCGCCCGACCTCACACGATGGATGGACATCCCATGACCGATACTTCGATCGACCGCCGCAGCCTCGTCGCCGGCGCCGCCCTCGTCTCGCTCTTTTCGACCGCTTCGGCGCGCGCCGAGACCCCGCCGATGACGCCCTGGGACTGGACCGACGCCAACGGCCTGATCAAGGACCTGCCCAAGGACAAGGATCCGACCAAGGACGACACCAAGAAGTTCCCGCGTTGCCGCTACTGCGGCATGGTCCGGGCGAAGTTCTCCTCCACCCGCCACCTGATCCACTACGAGGACGACGCGGTCGACGCGACCTGCTCGCTGCACTGCGCGGCGATCGGCCTCGCCCTCAACATGGACAAGATGCCGAAGGCGATCTGGGCCGGCGACGCCGGCGCGGACGGCGAGATCAAGCCGCTCGTCGACGTCGACAAGGCGTCCTACGTGATCGATCCGTCGAAGCCCGGCACCATGACGCGGGTGTCGAACTCTGCCTATGCCGACAAGGCCAAGGCGGAAGCGGCGGCCAAGGCGGAGACCTCGGCCAAGGCCGGCGCCGAGGTGGTCGGCTTCGATGCGGCGTTGCGCAAGGCCTATCTGGTGATGGCCGACGACACGATCATGCTGCGCAAGCGCCGCGGCGAGATGCGCAAGAAGGCCGCGACGCCGAAGTGATCCGCATCCGCACCCCGGTCCGGCGATCCCGCCGGGCCGGGGCGCCCCCGGAGATCGTCCATGACTTCCCTTCCCTTCTCTCCTCGTCCCGATCGCCGCGCGGTGCTCTTCGGCCTTTCGGCCTTCGCCTGCGTCGGCGTGGAGGCGCGCGCCGGCGACGCCCAGCGCGCCGGCGACGCCGACCGCGCCGAACCGGTCGATCTGCCGAAACCGGACGAGCGCGCCGTCTGCCCGGTCTGCGGCATGTTCGTCGCCAAATACCCCTATTGGGTGGCGACGCTGCGCTTCCGCGACGGTCACGTCGAACATTTCGACGGAGCCAAGGATCTCTGGAAATATCTCCTCGACGTGCCGCGCTGGGCGCCGGGCCGCAAGGCCGAGGACATCGAGGCGGTCGGCGTCACCGCCTATTACGAGGGCGAACGGGTGGCGGCGCGGCCGGCCTGGTACGTGATCGGGTCGGACGTCTACGGGCCGATGGGCCACGAGTTGGTGCCGCACGCGACGAAGGCCGACGCCGAGGAATTCCTCGCCGACCACAAGGGCCGGCGGGTGCTGCGGGCTCCCGAGATCACCCTGCCGCTCCTCGCCGCGCTCGACGACGGACGGTTCGAATGACCGCTCGAAGAACCTCGCGCAGCCCCCGCGGATCGACCCTGGCGGCGATCGCCGTCGGATCGCTCGTCTCGCTCGCCGTCGGCCTCTTCGCCGCGGCGTCGAACGACGATCCGCAGCCGCGCCGGGTGCGCGCCGCCGAGCTGGTCGCGGCGCTGGCGCTCTCCGACGTCGCGCTGTTCGGCGAGGCCCGCTACACCCGCAACCCCTCGCTCGCCGATCTCCATTCCGCTTTCCAGGACGGGCCGGCGAGCCTCGAACATTTTCCGACCGGATCGCTGGTGGCCGCGCCGCGCGCGTTTCCCGCCGGACGTCTGGAAGCGGGCAAGGAGTGAACCGATGCGCGCCGCCTTCGAACGCCGCCGCCATCTCGTCGACTTCGCGGTCGGGTCGCTCGCCCGCCATCCGACCAAGAACCTCGGTCTGGTCGTCACCTATGCGCTCGTCGTCTTCCTGGTCGGATCGGTGATGCTCTACGGCTCGGCGATCCGGCGGGAGGCGGCGGCGATGCTGTCGAGCGGGCCGGAGATCACCGCCCAGGCGATGGTGATGGGCCGGCACGACATGTCGACGAGCGCCGACGTCGCGGCGCTGAAGGGGCTCAGAGGCGTGCGCCGGATCGAACCGCGGCTGTGGGGCTATCTCTGGGACAGCGCCGGGGCGGCCAACTACACGCTGATGGTTCCGCCGCCGTCGGATGCGGCCCACGCCGTCGGCAAGGGCGAGGCTATCGTCGGAGAGGGCGTGGCGCGGGCGCGCAAGCTGAAGCCCGGCGCGATGCTGTTCCTGGTGTCGCCGTCGGGCAAATTCCTCAAGACCCGCGTCAAGTCGATCCTGTCGAGCGACTCGGCGCTGGTCTCCTCCGATCTGGTGTTGGTCGAGGAGGCCGATTTCCGCGCCTTCTTCGAACTGCCGGCCGACGTGTGGACCGACGTGGCGATCACCGTGACCAATCCCCGCGAGGTGACGACGGTGGCGGAGAAGGCGGCGCTGAAACTACCGCGGCATCGTTTCGTCACCCGCGCCGACATGAGCCGCACGGCGGAGGCGCTGTTCTCCTGGCGGGAGGGGCTGACGCTGGCGCTCCTCGCCGGGGCGCTGGTCGCCTTCGCCATCCTCGCCTTCGACAAGGCCTCGGGGCTCTCGGCGGAGGAGCGGCGCGAGATCGGCATCCTCAAGGCGATCGGCTGGGAGACCGGCGACGTGATCGCCTTGAAGCTGGTCGAGGGCGGCCTCGTCTCCGGCGTCGCCTTCCTCGTCGGCGTGATCGGAGCCTGGGCGCACGTGCGGTTCTTCGCCGCCGGCCTGTTCGCGCCGGTGCTGGAGGGCTGGTCGACGCTCTATCCGCGCTTTCCGCTCGCCCCGAGCATCGACGCGCTGGAGATCGCGACGCTGGCGGCGCTCACCGTGGCGCCCTTCACCGCCGCCATCCTGGTTCCGGTGTGGCGGACCGCCACCGCCGATCCCGACGCCGTGATGCGGTGAGGAGGCCGGCATGATCACCCTCGAACAGGTCACCAAGGTCTTCAACCAAGGCCGGCACAACGAGGTCGCGGCGGTCCGCGGCGTCGATCTGACGATCGGCGACGGCCGCGTCACCGTGCTGCGCGGGCCCTCCGGCTCCGGCAAGACGACGCTCCTCACCGTGATCGGCTGTCTGGCGCGGCCGACGACGGGACGCATCCGCATCGACGGCGAGATGGTGTCGGGGCTGCCCGAGCGCTTCCTCAACGAGGTGCGGCGGCGCACCTTCGGCTTCGTCTTCCAACGCTTCAATCTGATCCGCGGGCTGTCGGCGCGCGACAACGTGATGTTGCCGGCCTATCCGACCGGAAGGCCGCACCGCGCCCTGATCGATCAGGCGGAAGGGCTGCTCGACCGCTTCGGGCTCGCCGATCGCGCATCGCTTTCCGTCGAGCACCTCTCGGGCGGCGAGGCGCAGCGCGTCGCCATCGCCCGGGCGCTGATCAACGATCCGGCGGTGATCGTCGCCGACGAGCCGACCGCCAGTCTCGACGGCGAACGCGTGGCGCAGTTCCTCGCCATCGCCGAGGACCTGAAGCGGGCCGGCAAGACGGTGCTGATCACCAGCCACGATCCGCGGATCACCGCCGCGCCGCTGGTCGACGCGCTCGTCACCATGGCCGACGGCCGCATCGTCGAGGCGAGCCCATGATCTTCCATCCGCCGATCCTGGCGCTGATCGGCGCCTCGGGGCTCTCCGCCGTGGTGCTCGGCGGGGCCGGGCTGTTCGCCGGCCGGCTCCTCGCCGGTTGGGATCCGACGAACGGATCGGAACGGCAGATCGGGCTCGAGAAGACGACGCATCTGGTCTCCACCGTGGTCGCCTTCGTGTTGACGCTGGAGGCGGCGAGCCTGGTGCTGTTCGCCTTCAACGCCGACCGCATGGCCCCGCTCTTCGTCGGAGCGATGTGCGCGGTCGGAACCCTCAACGCCAGCGTCTGGGGATTTCCGACGCTGTGGGCGAAGATCGCGGTGTTCTTCGCCGCCTTCGTCTGGCTGGCGGTCGACCGGGTCGATCTGAGGGCCCGCGACTGGGCGCTGATCCGCCCCAAATACGCCGGCCTCCTGATCCTGGCGCCCTTGGTTCTCGCCGAAGCCGGCTTCGAACTCGCCTATTTCCTCGACCTGAAGGCCGACACGATCACCTCGTGTTGCGGCAAGCTGTTCGGCGAGGACAAGCCGGCGCTCGGCGGCGACCTCGCCGCGCTCGATCCCCGCGTCGCCTTGTGGGCGCTCGGAGCCGCGCTCGTCGCGGCGATCGGGCTCGGCTTCGGCGCGCGGCGGCGGCGGTGGGCGGCGGTGGCGCTCGGTCCGGTGGCGCTCGCCGCCTTCGGCGTCGCGATCGCGGCGGTGATCTCGGCGATCGCGCCCTACGTCTACGAGCAACCGCACCACCACTGTCCGTTCTGCATCCTGAAGCGGGAATACGGACACGTCGGCTTCGCGCTCTATCTGCCGTTGTTCGTGGCGACCGGCGCGGGGCTCGCGGCGGCGATCGTCGCGGCCCTGCCGGGGACCACGACGTCGCGGGCGACGATCCGAACGGCGATCGGCGGTCTGGCGAAGACGAGCGCGATCGGTTTCACGCTCTTCGGCGCGATCGCGGCGGCGCTCGTCTGGCGCTCGGGGCTGGCGCTGATCGGCTGAGGCAGGAACGAAACGTCGGCGGGCGGCCGAGGCCGCCCGCAGATTCGTTTCGCTCGCCGGTCAGGTCTCTTTCGGAGGTTCGCCCTTGAGCTCGCCGGCGGCGGCGAAGTGCCAGGCCGGCACTTCGCGGATGATGATGCGCACGGCTTCGCGCGGCGCGCCGAGCGAGGAGACGATGGCGTTCGTCACCTCCTCGACCATCTTCTTCTTCTTTTCGAAGGTGCGGCCTTCGATCAGGGTCACTTCGACGATCGGCATCGGCGATCCTCCTCAGGCGACGACGGAGAAGGCGACCGCGCCGAGGCGCTGGAAGGTCGTCTTGACGTGCATGCCGGGGCTCAACGGGTGCGCCGCGGTGGCGCCGCCGGCGAGGACGATGTCGCCCGGCTCCAGCCGTTCGCCGGCCTTGGCGACGAGACGCGCCGCGGCGAGCAGGCTGCGGACCGGGTCGCCGAGGATGGCGGCGGTCGAGCCGATCTGCACCGGTCGGCCGTCGACTTCCATGACGATGCCGAGGTTCGAGACGTCGCTCGTCGGCGAGGCCCAGGCGCCGACGTAGAAGCCGGACGACGAGGAGTTGTCGGCGATGACGTCGGGCAGCGCGAACTTGAAGTCGCGATAGCGGCTGTCGATGATCTCGACCGCCGGCGCGACCGCCTCCAACGCGGCGAGCGCCTCGGCCGCCGTCACCTCGCCTTCGAGCGGCTTCTTGAGGAGATAGGCGACCTCCGGCTCGACGCGCGGATGGACGTAGCGCGAGCGATGCAGATCGCCGCCCTCGACCAGCCGCATGGCGTCGGTGAGCCGACCCCAGATCACCTCGGAGACGCCGACCTGGGCCATCTTGGCGCGAGAGGTCAGGCCCATCTTGAAGCCGGCGCGGCGCTCGCCGCGGGAGCGGCGGCGGGCGACGGAGAGGGTCTGGATCGCGTAGGCGTCGTCGACCGTGAGGCCCGGCAGGGTCTCGGTCAGTTGCGGGATCGCGGTGGCGGTGCGGGCCGCCTCGTCGACGATCTGGGCCAATCCGGCGAGACTGCTCATGCGGCTTCTCCACGGGCCTTGAGGATGTCGAGGGCGACGTCGATGATCATGTCCTCCTGGCCTCCGACCATGCGGC
>JAJTBO010000023.1 GCA_021286855.1 Hyphomicrobiales bacterium
GATCAGTGGGGTGTCCTCGTATGAGATGACGAAAAAAGAAGAGCCGCCCCGATGATGAGCGGCCCGGCGTCTTCAGCCTATATGCGGGATAATTTCTGCGTGTCCCTTTCGGGAGTACACTCAACCGACTTCGTAGCGGGGGAGCTTGCAAATCTCACGGTAGAGGCCGGCAGGCTCGCCGTAGACGGATTCGTCGACACCTTGCCCGCTGTGGCCGGTGATCATGCGCCTAATCTCCTGGTCCATCCCGTGTTTGCGACCGAGGGTGACCATTCGATGTCGCCAGCCATGGTTCGGCTGGACGCTCTTGTCGGAGACGATGGAGCGCGCCGAAGACGCCAGTCGGTTCTTGATCCCCTGCACTGGTCCCCGCACCGACCCATCGGGGCTCGGTTTCACGAAGAGATATTCAGTCGAGGAGGTGGCCACGAAGTCGGGGAAGCCGAGTTCGACGAGGTGCGGATGCAGGGGGACGGAACGGCTCTTTCCGCCCTTCACCGTTCCTGCTTCGGGCAGGATATCGATGAACCAGACGTCCTCCCGCTTCACGAGGTCCTGTCGCCGAAGCTGCACCATTTCACCTACTCGCGCGCCCGTGTAGGCGCAGAGCCAGGGAACCCAGCGATACGCTGCGGCAGTGGTGATGCGCTCGGTTCCGGGCGAGCGTTCCCATGCGGCCTTGAGAATCGCCTTCGCCTCGTCGTCGGTGAAGCCCCGATTCTTGATCTTTTGAGCCGTGGGAATCCTCAGCTTCACGCCCGTGGCGGGATTCGCTGTGAGTTTGCGATTCTCGACTGCCCAGCCGAACACGGACTTCAGGGCGGCGAGATCGACATCCTTGATCGTCTTGGCTTTGAGGCCGCTGGCGAGGCGGTGGTCCTTGTACCGAATGACATCCTCAGGGGTTACACGGCTGGCGTCGTCGTGCCCGAGGAAGGCGCTGAACTTCTTGAAGGTGGAGGCGTAGCTGTCGTGGGTCTTCACGGCGAGGCCGAGGACCGATGATTCTGCCCACCATGCTTCGATGAGTTCCGTCAAGGTGATCGAGTGAATCGCCTTGGGAGTATCGGGTCTCCTCCATTCCGGAAACCGGTCTCCGTCAGGGTCTTCTCGGTAATCGCCATCGGATTTGCGACGCAGAGCTTCGGCTGCCTGCGTGAAGGTGCGGTGGAATTCCTTCAGAAGTTCAGAACGGGTGTCTCCGTCCACGATGAGGGCGTGTCGGGTCAACAGATCGTCTACGGACGGACCGGCCCAGTCTTCGAGCATACCGGCCTCGGCCGCTTGCTTCTGGAGTCGCAACACGTGATCCCAGACGGCGGTCGGCCCCGGCTCGTCCGAGAGGTCATCGACGAGATCACGGTAGAAGAGGCCGGCGAGAGCCGTGATCTCCTTTCGAGTGAGGCGTCTTGGGCCTTGGCGCAGGCCTAGCCAAAACTGCTCCAGATGGCCGAGGACGGCGGCGTGACGCTTGCGAGCTTCGGCAGGATCGCGGGTCCGCAGAGAGAGCTTCAGGGTCTCTGCCGTCTCGGAAATGACCACGCTGACGGTCTCGTCACCGACCGGGATTGCAAGCGTCTTTCCACGCGCACGCATCAACACGTCGCGCGGGATGCGTTGCCGGAAATAGATCAGCGATGTGTCGGAGCGACGGGTCGGACGTGCCATGGCGAGGGGCATTCGGAACTCGCTGTGTACCGGTCGTGTGTACCAGTCCAGCGAACGCAACCCTTTGAGAACACTTAACTCTCTGAGTGAAAACACACTTCGAGAGTGATGGTGCCCAGGAGAGGACTCGAACCTCCACGGCTTTCACCACTGGTACCTGAAACCAGCGCGTCTACCAATTCCGCCACCTGGGCAACGGCGGCGTCATTAAGGGGTCGCATCGGGCTTGTCAATCGGGTCGACGCCGTCTCGACGCCTTTCCACCATCGACGAGTGCGCGAGGCGCTTCACAGGAGGCGCGGGGAGGGCTAAGAACCGTTCGGTCCCATCGCCCGCTCGGGGTTCAGCGACGAGGTCTCACGCATGTCCGCTTCTTTCGACGCTTCCGGCAATGGCAAGCTCGTCACGGTGTTCGGCGGCTCCGGGTTCCTCGGACGCCAGGTGGTGCGGTCGCTGGCGCGGCGCGGTTGGCGCATTCGCGCCGCCTGCCGTCGGCCCGATCTCGCCGGCCAGCTGCAGCCGATCGGCGGCCCCGGCCAGATCGTCGGCGTGCAGGCCAACATCCGCCGTGACCATCGCTGGTCGGTCGAACGCGCCGTCGAAGGCGCCGACGCGGTGGTCAATCTGGTCGGCATCCTGGCGCCCTCGGGCAAGCAGACCTTCGCCGACGTCCAGGCCGACGGCGCGCACATGATCGCCGACGCGGTCAAGGCGGCCGGCATTCACGCCATGGTCCATGTCTCGGCGATCGGCGCCGACGGCGACAGCCCCTCGGACTACGCCCGCACCAAGGCGCTCGGCGAGGGCGCGGTGCTGCACGTGCTGCCCGATTCGGTGGTCCTGCGTCCCTCGGTGCTGTTCGGGCCGGACGACGACTTCTTCAACAAGCTCGGCGCGATGATCGCGTTGTCGCCGGTCGCGCCGCTGATCGGCGGCGGGACGACCCGCTTCCAGCCGGCCTATGTGCGCGACGTCGCCGAGGCGGTGGCGATCGCGGTCGAGGGCGGCGCGAAGGCCGGCGCGACCTACGAACTCGGCGGACCGGAGGTGAAGACCTTCCGCGA
Source organism: Hyphomicrobiales bacterium (assembly GCA_021286855.1). GTDB lineage: Bacteria > Pseudomonadota > Alphaproteobacteria > Rhizobiales > Ancalomicrobiaceae > Pinisolibacter. The sequence continues at coordinate 2,733 of JAJTBO010000023.1, forward strand.
CTGCGTCGAACTCGTCGCCGCCGCCGCGCATCGCAAGCCCTGGCTCGTGCCGCTGCCGTTCGGGCTCGCTCGGCTGCAGGCGAAGCTCCTCCAGCTCCTGCCGAACCCGCTCCTCACCGAGGATCAGGTCGAACTCCTGAAGAGCGACAACGTCGTCTCCGAGGCGGCGGTGGCCGAGGGCCGCACCTTCGCCGGGCTCGGCATCGAACCGACCGCGATCGAGGCGATCCTCGACAGCTACATCTGGCGGTTCCGGCCGCAGGGTCAGTTCGACCGCCGTCCGGCCTGAGACGTCTCGCGTTTCCGCATCGCATCCCGCGCCGACTTGTCGGCGTGGGAGCGGCGGCCTATTAGGGAGGATCGGTGCGGCGATCCTTCGCCGGCACGTCCCGTTCGGATCGCGATGCTCACGCTCTATCACCACCCCTTCTCCACCTCGAGCCGGTTCGTCCGTCTCGCCTGCGCCGAGTACGGGCTGACGCCGGATCTGGTGGTGGAGAAGCCGTGGGAGCGGCGGCGCGAGTTCCTGTTGATGAACCCGGCCGGGTCGCTGCCGGTGATGGTCGAGAACGACGGGCCGCCGATCTGCGGCGCGACCGTGATCATGGAATATCTCGACGAGACGCGCGGCTATGCGCTGGCCGATCGCCGCCTGATGCCGCAACACGCCGAGACGCGGGCGGAAGTGCGCCGTCTCGTCGACTGGTTCCTCGGCAAGTTCGACGGCGAGGTGGTCGGCTACCTCGTCCACGAAAAGATCTTCAAGCTGGAGATCCCGCGGACGCAGGGCGGAGGCGCGCCGGATTCGGCGGTGCTCAGGGCGGCGCGGGCCAACATCCGGCATCATCTGAAGTATCTCGGCTGGCTGGCCACCACGCGCGACTGGCTCGCCGGGCCGAAGCTCACCTTCGCCGATCTGGCGGCGGCGGCGGCGCTGTCCTGCGTCGACTATCTCGGCGAGGTGCCGTGGGCGGAGGACGACGCGACCAAGGCTTGGTACGGGCTGGTCAAGTCGCGGCCGTCGTTCCGCACGCTTCTGGCCGACCGGATCCTGGCGATCCCGCCGGCGGCGACCTACGCCGACCTCGACTTCTGACGTCCATAGACCCACGGGTGCCATCATGACCGACGCCGTTCGCCTTCGTCCCTTCGTCGTGGCGATCGACGGTCCGGCGGCGGCCGGCAAGGGGACGCTGGCGTTGCGGCTCGCCGAGGCGCTCGGCCTGCCGCATCTCGACACCGGACTGCTCTATCGCGCGATCGGCAAGCTGATGGCGGAACGGGGCTTCGATCTCGACGATCCGCTGCTCGCCGGCCAATTCGCCGAGGCGCTCGATCCGGAGGATCTGAAGCGCGGCGATCTCAGAGGCCGGGAGGCGGGCGAGCTCGCCTCGCGGGTGGCGGTGCATCCGCCGGTGCGGGCGGCGCTCGTCCAGTTTCAACGCGACTTCGCGGCCCGCGCGCCCGGCGCGGTGCTCGATGGGCGCGACATCGGCACGGTGATCTGTCCGCAGGCGGACGTGAAGATCTTCGTCACCGCCTCGCCGGAGGTTCGCGCCCGGCGGCGCACCGACGAGCTTCTCGCCAAGGGGCGCGAGGTCGCCTACGAGACGATCCTGGCGGAGACCAAGGAGCGCGACGAGCGCGACAGCGGCCGCGCCGTCGCGCCGCTGAAACCGGCCGAGGACGCGGTGGTGCTCGACACCTCCTCTCTCGATCGCGACGACGCCTTCGTCGCGGCGATGGCGATCGTGGCCGAAAGACGGGCCGAAGAATCCGCTTGACCTGGAGCGCGCTCCAGGTCCCAGACGTCATGGTCGGTCCAACAAGGGAGCCGACCGATGACCACATCCACCGACACCATCGTCCATCGCCTGTTCGCCGCGCTCGGCACGTCGCCGGACGCCTTCACCGCTTTCTTCGCCGAGGACGGGGAGATCGTCGCGGTGCGCGCCGGGGCTCACCCCGATCATCCGCTCTACGGAACCCATCGCGGCGCGGCGGCGATCCGGGCGCTGTTGCCGGCCTTCGGCCGACTGTTCGAAGCGCAGGACTTCGCCATCGAGACCGTGACGGAGACGGCGGAGCGGGCCTGGGCTTCGGGCCGCTTCACCTATCTGGTCAAGCCGACCGGGCGGATCTTCGCGAGCGATTGGGCGCTCCGGCTCGATCTGGAAGGCGGGCGCATCCGCACCTATCATTTCTACGAAGACAGCGAAGCCCTGGCGGCGGCGCTGGCGGCGTGAGCGAGACGGCGGCGGGGCGCTTCCCCGCCGCCGTCGTGCGGTTCATCCGACGCGGGGGGCGACGACGATGTTCATCGGCGAACTGGCGGAGCGCACCGGCGTGAGCATCGACACTCTGCGCTGGTACGAGAAGACCGGATTGATCCCGCCGCCGCTGCGCGACCAGGGGCGGCGGCGGGTCTATTCGGTGGAGACCGTCGACTGGGTCGGGTTTCTGCTGCGGCTGAAGGCGACCGGGATGACGCTCGCAGAACTGCGCGCCTATGCCGACCTGCGTCGGGCGGGGGCGACGACGTCGGCCGAACGCCGGGCGCGTCTGGAGGAGCATCGCGACGATCTGCGGCGACGCATGGCGCTGTTCGCGGAGAGCCTCGCGATCCTCGATCGGCAGATCGAGGCCTATCGCGCGGCGGAAGCGGCGACGGGCGAGGATCCGGGTGAGGCGGTGGAGGCCTGCCCGTTGCGCCGGGCGGCGCGCACGGGCGCGACGCGAGGGTGAGCGAAAAGTCGCCGTGCGGCTTGCCGGGGCGAGCGTCTTCCGCTATGGAACGCCCGTTCGCGAGGCAGACCCTCCTTCGGGAGGGGCCGTCGTCCGCATGTCCGGCGTCCGATACGCCGGTCCGCCTCCGGCGGGATGCGGGACGAGCCTCGAGGACGCAACCGATTTCGATCGACGTTCGCCGGCGCCGGCGCTTCGGGCGAGAGCCCGAGGTCGTTTCCCGAACAGACGGGAGACCGGACGGGGTCGAGATCATCCGGACACACCAGCCCCCGCCGGCGCGCGCCGATCTTTCGGCTTCCAGGAGTTTCAATGTCTCAGATGAACCCCACCCGCGACGAATTCGCCGCCCTCCTCGAGGAATCCTTCGAGCAGTCCGATCTCTACGAAGGCTCGGTCGTCAAGGGCAAGATCGTCGCGATCGAGAAGGACCTCGCGGTCATCGACGTCGGCCTCAAGGTCGAAGGTCGCGTCGCCCTCAAGGAGTTCGGCGCCCAGGGTCGCGACGGCGGCCTCAAGGTCGGCGATGAAGTCGAGGTCTATCTCGACCGTGTCGAGAACGCCCTCGGCGAAGCCGTGATCTCGCGCGAGAAGGCTCGCCGCGAAGAGAGCTGGACCCGTCTCGAGGAGGCCTTCGCCAAGAACGAGAAGGTCACCGGCCTCATCTTCAATCAGGTCAAGGGTGGCTTCACCGTCGATCTCGACGGCGCCGTGGCGTTCCTGCCGCGCTCCCAGGTCGACATCCGTCCGGTTCGCGACGTCGGCCCGCTGATGCATGTGCCGCAGCCGTTCCAGATCCTCAAGATGGACAAGCGCCGCGGCAACATCGTCGTGTCGCGCCGGACGGTTCTCGAAGAGACCCGCGCGGAGCAGCGTTCGGAGCTGGTGCAGAGCCTGCAGGAGGGCCAGATCGTCGACGGCGTGGTCAAGAACATCACCGACTACGGCGCGTTCGTCGACCTCGGCGGCATCGACGGCCTGCTGCACGTCACCGACATCGCGTGGCGCCGCATCAACCATCCCTCCGAGGTGCTCACGATCGGTCAGACCGTCAAGGTCCAGATCATCCGCGTCAACCCGGAGACCCACCGCATCTCGCTCGGCATGAAGCAGCTCGAGGCGGATCCGTGGGAGGGCATCGTCGCCAAGTATCCGGTGAACGCGAAGTTCGCGGGTCGCGTGACCAACATCACCGACTACGGCGCCTTCGTCGAGCTGGAGCCGGGCATCGAAGGCCTGATCCACGTCTCCGAGATGTCCTGGACCAAGAAGAACGTCCATCCGGGCAAGATCGTCTCCACCTCTCAGGAGGTCGAGGTGATGGTGCTCGAGGTCGATCCGGTCAAGCGCCGCATCTCGCTCGGCCTCAAGCAGACGCTGGCCAACCCGTGGGAGACCTTCGTCGAGAAGTATCCGTCGGGCACCGTGGTCGAGGGCGAGGTCAAGAACAAGACCGAGTTCGGTCTGTTCGTCGGTCTCGACGGCGACGTCGACGGCATGGTCCACCTCTCCGACCTCGACTGGAACCGTCCGGGCGAGCAGGTCATCGAGGAGTTCCGTCGCGGCGACAAGATCAAGGCCGTGGTTCTCGACGTCGACGTCGAGAAGGAGCGCATCTCGCTCGGCGTCAAGCAGCTCGCCGGCGATCCCTTCGAGAAGGCCGGCGACCTGCGTCGCGGCGCGATCGTCACCTGCGAAGTGCTCGAGGTGAAGGATTCGGGTCTCGAGGTGAAGATCGTCGACACCGAGTTCTCGACCTTCATCAAGCGCTCCGAGCTCGCCCGCGAGCGCGGTGACCAGCGTCCGGACCGTTTCGCCGTCGGCGAGCGTCTCGACGCCCGCGTCATCCAGTTCGACCGCAAGACCCGCAAGGTCTCGGTGTCGATCAAGGCGCTGGAAGTTGCCGAAGAGAAGGAAGCGATCGCCCAGTTCGGTTCGTCCGACTCGGGCGCCTCGCTCGGCGACATCCTCGGCGCGGCGCTGCGCGCCCGCTCCGAAGACAAGTGATCGGTCGACCGGCTCTCGCGGGCCGGTCGCCTTCTTCGAGACCCGCGCCGGGCGACCGGCGCGGGTCTTCTCGTTTCCGCCTGTCGGGCGGCTCGTCTGCGACGGCGGGGTTGATGCGGCGGGCCGGCGCTGCTAACCCTCGGGACGTTCTCATGGAGGCCGCCCGATGATGCTCGATCCGGACGCGATCGCCGACCGACGCCGCCTCAAGCGGCGTCTCGGCTTCTGGCGCATCGCGGCGATCGTGTTGGCGGTGGTCGCGGCGGGCGCCGTCGTGGCGCGTTTCGATCTTCTCGGCGGCAAGGACGGGAAGGCGCATGTCGCGCGTATCGCCGTCACCGGTCTGATGGTCCCCGACGCGAAATTGATCGAGATGATCGACGGCCTCGCCAAATCCGACGCGGTCAAGGGCGTGGTGGTCGACATCGACAGCCCCGGCGGCGCGACGACGGCGGGCGAGGCGGTCTACGGCGCGCTGCGTCGTCTTTCCGAAAAGAAGCCGACGGCCGCCTGGATCGGCACGCTCGGCGCGTCGGCGGCCTATATGGCGGCGCTCGGCGCCGATCACGTCGTCGTGCGGCGCTCGGCGCTGACCGGCTCGATCGGCGTCTTGGTGCAGTGGCCGGACGTCTCGAAGCTGCTCGACACGATCGGGGTGCGCTACGAGGACGTGAAGTCGTCGCCGATGAAGGCGGAGCCGACGCCGTTCAAGCCGACCTCGCCGGAGGCGCGGGCGATGCTCGATCGGGCGATCCGCGACACCTACGAATGGTTCGTCGGCCTCGTCGCCGAGCGGCGCGGCCTCGACAGGGCCCGCGCGCTGGAGCTCGCCGACGGGCGGGTGGTGACCGGCCATCAGGCTCTGGACTTGAAACTCGTCGACGAAATCGGCGAAGAGAGCGTCGCGATCGCCTGGCTCGAGGGCAAGGGGGTGGCCAAAGGCCTGCCGATCCGCGACCACAAACCGAAGAAGGCGACGGCGTGGAGCGTCCTCGAAGACGCCTCGGCGGCGGCGACGCGGGGCGTCGCGTCCGCTCTGGGCCTCGCAGATGGGATCGCGGCGATCGGCTCGCTTGACGGACTGCAGTCCGTTTGGCACCTTTCCCAAGGCGAAAATCCGAGAGATTTCGGGGGGATCCGTCGATGATCAAGTCCGAGCTGGTGAGCCGGTTGGCCGAGCGCAATCCGCATCTCTACCAGCGCGACGTCGAACACATCGTCAACGCCGTCCTCGACGAGATCACGGGGGCGTTGACGCGCGGCGATCGCGTCGAACTGCGCGGCTTCGGCGCCTTTTCGGTGAAGAACCGTCCTGCGCGCACCGGGCGCAATCCGCGCACCGGCGAAAAGGTCGCGGTGACCGAGAAATACGTGCCGTTCTTCAAGACCGGCAAGGAGATGCGCGAGCGTCTCAACGACGGCGAAGATCTCGGCGACTGACGCCGCGATCGACGTCGGCGGTGGTCGGACGAGAGGGGAAAACGCCCATGAAGCGCATTCTGACCTGGCTCCTGGCGCTGCCGATCGGCGTCGTCGTGGTGGCGCTCTCCGTCGCCAACCGGCGGCCGGCGACGCTGTCGCTCGATCCGTTCCGCCCGGAAGATCCGGCGCTCGCGGTGACGATCCCGCTGTTCGTCCTGCCGCTGGCGGCGATGATTCTCGGCGTGATCTTCGGCGGCGTCGCGGTCTGGTTCGGACAGGGCAAGCACCGCAAGGCGGCGCGAATCGGCCGGCGGGCGGTGGCCAAGGCGGAAGCGGAGCGGGCCGAACTGGCGGCCAAGGTCGCCGAACGCGACGGCGTCGTCGCCTCGCTCGCGTTGCCGGGGCCGGGCGCCAAGGCGGCGTGAGCCGTACGATTTCACAGATTGAAGGGTCTCTTCGATGATCGTCGTCGATTCGGAGGCGATCGATCGCGTGCTGACGCGCGCGTCGATGGTCGAGGCGCTGCGCGCCGGCTTTCGTGAAGCGGTGGTGACGCCGGTCCGGCATCATCACCCGATGGCGCGGGTGGGCGAAGCCGACGCGATGCTGCTCTTGATGCCGGCGTGGAGCGACACGAGCGAAACGCTGAGCGACGACGCCGTCATGGGCGTCAAGATCGTCTCGGTGACGCCGGGCAACGCGGCGCGCGGGCTCGCTTCGGTGGTGGGAACCTATGTGCTGATGTCGGGGGTGACCGGCGCGCCGCTCGCCGTGCTCGACGGGACGCGGCTGACGCTGTGGCGCACCGCCGGGGCCTCGGCGCTGGCGGCCGACGCCCTGGCGCGGCGCGACGCGCGGCGGCTGGTCGCGGTCGGGGCGGGCGCGCTCGCCGAACATCTGATCGAAGCGCATGCGGCGATCCGGCCCATCGAAGAAGTGGCGATCTGGAACCGTTCGGCCGACAAGGCCGAGGCGCTGGCGGCGAAATTCGCCGGCCGCGCCTTCGGGGTGCGGGCGACGACCGATCTCGAGGCGGCGGTGCGCGCCGCCGACGTGGTCACCTGCGCCACCATGTCGGCGACGCCGATCGTGAAGGGCGCGTGGCTGAAGCCGGGGGCGCATCTCGACCTCGTCGGCGGCTATACGCCGGCGATGCGCGAGGCCGACGACGAGGCGGTGCGGCGGGCGCGGGTCTTCGTCGACACCCGCGCCGGGGCGTTGAAGGAGGCGGGCGATCTCACCCAGCCGATCGCGAGCGGAACGCTTCGCGTCGAGGACGTCGTCGGCGAGCTCGCCGATCTCTGTCGGGACGGGGCGGTGGGACGCGGCGGGGAGGACGAGATCACGCTGTTCAAGTCGGTCGGCACGGCGCTCGAGGATCTGGTCGCGGCGCGGCTCGTCCATCGCGCCGTGGTCGCCGCCGACATGGTCAACGATTCGTAAACGAAACCGGGGCAGGCTCGGTTCGTTTCCGGCTGTCTTCGACGAGGGATTCCGCCATGCGCTCCCGCCTTTTCGCTTCGCTCTTCCTCTTCGTCGCGACGGTCGCGCCGGCCGGCGCGCAGAGCACGGGCGAGGAGGGGACGAGCGAGATGGCGAAGGCGCGGGCGGCCCTGCCGGCGAACGCCGCCAAGGCGTTGTTCGGGGGCGCGCGCGAACCGGCGCCGATGGCGGCGCGGTCGATCGGGGCCTATGCGCGAGGCTGTCTGGCCGGCGCGGTGGCGTTGCCGGTCGACGGGGCGGCGTGGCAGGTGATGCGGCTGTCGCGCAATCGCAACTGGGGCCATCCGGCGTTGGTCGCCTTCCTCGAACGCTTCGCGGCGAAGGGGCGGTCGGTCGGCTGGCCGGGGCTTCTGGTCGGCGACATGTCGCAGCCGCGTGGCGGACCGATGTTGACCGGCCACGCCAGCCACCAGTTGGGGCTCGACGCCGACATCTGGTTCTCGCCGATGCCGGACCGGACGCTCTCGACGCAGGAGCGCGAGACGATCTCGGCCGTGTCGATGGTCGACATGGCCAAGCGCGAGCTCGACCGGTCGAAATGGACGGACACGCGGGCGAAGCTGGTGCGCGAGGCGGCGCGGGACCCGCAAGTCGCGCGGATCTTCGTCAATCCGCCGATCAAGAAGGCGCTGTGCGACTGGGAGAGCGGCGACCGGCATTGGCTCGGCAAGGTCCGGCCCTGGTACGGCCACAACTACCACTTCCACGTCCGGCTCGCCTGCCCCGACGGCGAGGAGGCCTGCAAGGATCAGGATCCGCCGCCCTCGGGCGACGGCTGCGGCAAGGATCTCGCGTGGTGGCTGGGGCCGGAGCCGTGGAAGCCGAGTCCGCCGGAGAAGCCGCGGCCGCCGTTGACGATGGACGATCTGCCGGCGGCCTGCCGCGAGGTGCTGGTGGCGCGCTGAGGCCTCAGTGCAGCGCTTCCTGCTTGTCGTGATGGCCGTGGATCTTGTCCATCAGCGCCAGCAGGACGCCGGACCCGACGAAGACGACGTGGATGATCGTCATCCACATGATGTCGCGGTCGGTGTACTTGTTGATGTCCATGAAGATCTTCAGCAGATGGATGCCGGAGATCGCCACGATCGAGGCGATCAGCTTGATCTTGAGGGCGGCGAAGTCGACCTTGCCCTTCCAGTCGGGCTGGTCCTCGTGGTCGCCGACGTCGATCTTCGAGACGAAGTTCTCGTAGCCGGAGAAGATCACGATCAGCAGCAGATTGCCGGCGAGCGTCAGGTCGATCAACGACAGGATGGCGAGGACGGTCTGCGCCTCGGAGGCAGCCCAGAAGTGCAGGGCGAATTCGACGACGCCCTGGCCGAACTTGAGCATCAGGACGGCGAGCGCGCCGACGAGACCGACGTACATCGGCGCCATCAGCCAGCGGCTGGCGAACAGACCCCGTTCCAAAAACTTCTCGGCCATCGACACGTCCCGTGATCCATCTGCGGCGCGACGCGCCTCTGTTGCGGTGCAGCGATCCTATCAGAGTTCGCGCAACGCCTCCAACTCGCGCTCGAAGACGCGGGTGCGCAGGTCGTAGACCTCGCCGCCGAGATCGATGGCGATCTTGCGCAGTCTACGACGGCGATGGGCGAGCAGTTCGAGCAGATCGTCGCGGCCTTCGCGCGGAGCGAGCAGCTCGGGTTCTTCCTCGAGCCGCTCCTTCATCACCGCGAGATCGTGCTCCTCGCCGAGGATCTCGCCGAGTTTCTCGAGGTCGGTCTGAATCGAGCGGCGGGTCACCGAGGTCTCGATCGGGACCATTTCGGAGAGATGGCGGCGCTGTTTGACGCGCTTGCGCCAGTCGTGCAGCGCCTCGCCGCCGGCGCCGTCCTCGATCTCGCGCCAGTCGCGGCGGCCGCGGCGGTAGCTCGCGGCCAGCGCGTCGGCGAGGAGACGCCCGCCCTCGAAGGAGGTCGGCAGCGAGCGGGCGTCGGCCTCGCAGGCGCGCAGACGCGCCGAGACCTGGGCGAAGGGCGGGGCGGCGTCGTGGGCGCGCTCGGCCAGCTCTTCGCAGCGGGCGAGGAACAGCCGGGTGGCGAGGGCGGCGCGGCCGTCGGCGCGTTCGTCGAGGCGGCGGGCCTCGGCGGCGAGCACGTCGGCGTCACGCGCCTCGGCGAGCAGCCGCGCGGTGTCGCGCACCTGCCGGATGCGGCCGTCGCGATTGGCCCCGGGCAGGGGGTCGAGGACGAACCACAGGCTGCGCACGCGCTTCAGGTTGCGGCGGGTGGCGTGGATCACCTCCTGGCGCGGCAGGTCGGGGTCGCCGACGACGGCGCGCGCGGAGGTGATCTCGTCGATCAGGATGCGACGCAGGGCGCCGGCCAGGGTCTCGCCGGGACGCAGTCGCAGTCGCGCCTTGCCGACGGGGGAATGGGCGAAGATGTCCTCGGGGAGAGGCGTCGTCGGCGCTTCGAGGTCGGCGACGGTCATGGGCGAACCCTCGCGGGACCGGAGGGAGAGGCGTCGATGATGGACGGGCGCGGCTCAACCGCAGGAATGCCGAAAGACTGCAACCGGGGTCTCCTCGTTCGACGCGTCCTTCTCCTTCTCCGGGCGAGAGGCGAGCATAGCACGATCTCGGAGACGTCGTCGGCGGCGGATCTACGCGGTTTCTTCGACGGTAAGGTGACAGTCGCGGCCCGGCGGGCTCAATGCGGCGTTACCGCGTCGTCCTTGCGGGGCAGAGCGACGGCGATCAGACCGGCGCCGAGAACGCCGAACAGCGCCCAGGCGGGCGCGAGCCCGAGCGCCTCGACGACGAAGGCGTGGGTGGTCGGGCCGGCGGCGCGATCGAGCCAGGCTTCGAAGGCGGCGAGCGCGCCGGGCGCGAGATCGGTCCAGGTCGCCAACGTCGAGCCGATGATCGGCTTGGAGGCGGCGATGCTCTTCATCCCGTCGATCATCGCGGCGGCGAAGGCGGCGGCGAGCAGCCACAGACCGAGGGCGCGAACCGTGAAGCGAATCATGCCGTCCCTCCCTCTCGCGGCGCGACGCCGACACGCTTCTCTTTACGGCGGGGCGTGCGACGACGCAACGCGTCCGCGGACGCCGGAGCCGGGCCGGTGCTGCGATGCAGCATGAAAGATTTTGATTTTTCAATCGATTACGCGGGATTTCCTGCGTAGGTTCGTCTTGCTCGCGTCTCGAACGCGGATTAACCCTTGCGGCCGGTGGTCGCAGCCGAAAGTCGAATTTCGAGATTGTCGAGCGGAAGGGTCCGCTCGTCGAGCGCGCGCCACCCGAGCCGGAGCCATCGATGACCAGCGAGCCCACTTCCGAGATCGCCGCTTCCTTCGCGGATCGTTCGCACAACGACGAGCTGGCGGAAGCGGCGCTGTTCTTCCATCAGAACCCGAGGCCCGGCAAGCTGGAGATCCAGGCGACCAAGCCGCTCGGCAATCAACGCGACCTGGCGCTGGCCTATTCGCCGGGCGTCGCCGCGCCCTGCCTCGCCATCAAGGACGATCCGGAGAAGGCCGACGCCTATACGTCGCGCGCCAATCTCGTCGCGGTGGTCTCCAACGGCACCGCCGTGCTCGGGCTCGGCAACATCGGCCCGCTCGCCTCGAAGCCGGTGATGGAAGGCAAGGCGGTGCTCTTCAAGAAGTTCGCCGGCATCGACGTCTTCGACATCGAGGTCGACGCGCCCGAGGTCGAGAAGATGGTCGAGGTGGTGGCGGCGCTGGAGCCGACCTTCGGCGGCATCAACCTCGAGGACATCAAGGCGCCGGAGTGTTTCGAGGTCGAGCGTCTGTTGCGCGAGCGCATGAAGATCCCGGTGTTCCACGACGATCAGCACGGCACGGCGATCATCGTCGCGGCGGCGATCCTGAATGGGCTCGAAATCGCAGGCAAGGCGCTGGCCGACGTCAAGATCGTCGCCTCGGGGGCGGGCGCGGCGGCGCTCGCCTGTCTCAACCTGCTGGTCTCGCTCGGCGCGCGGCGGGAGAACATCTGGGTCTGCGACCGCGAAGGCCTGGTCTACGAGGGCCGCGTCGGCCACATGGACCCGTGGAAGGAGGTCTACGCCCAGAAGAGCGACAAGCGCGCGCTCGCCGAGGTGATCGAAGGCGCCGACGTGTTCCTCGGGCTCTCGGCCGGCGGCGTGCTCAAGCCGGAGCTCCTGAAGGCGATGGCCGATCGGCCGATGATCATGGCGCTCGCCAATCCGACGCCGGAGATCATGCCGGATCTCGCCCGGGAAGTGCGCCCGGACGCGATGATCTGCACCGGCCGGTCCGACTTCCCCAATCAGGTCAACAACGTCCTGTGCTTCCCACACATCTTCCGCGGCGCGCTCGACTGCGGCGCGACGACGATCGACGAGGCGATGAAGCGCGCCGCGGTTCACGCCATCGCCGCTCTCGCCCATGAGGAAGCCGGCGACGTGCGCAACGCCGAGGGCGGGCCGGCGGTGTTCGGGCCGGACTATCTGATCCCCTCGCCGTTCGATCGGCGGTTGATCCTGAGGATCGCGCCGGCGGTGGCCAAGGCCGCGATGGAATCGGGCGTGGCGCGGCGGCCGATCCGCGACTTCGAGGCCTACGAGGCGGAACTGACCCGCTTCGTCTTCCGCTCCGGCCTGATCATGAAGCCGATCACCGCGGCGGCCAAGGCGACGCGGGAAAAGGCGAAGATCATCTATACCGACGGCGAGGACGAGCGGGTGCTGCGCGCCGCGCAGGTGTTGCTCGAGGAGGGCATCGCCCATCCGATCCTGATCGGGCGGCCGAAGGTGATCGAGGCGCGGTGCGAACGTTTCGGCCTGAAGATCCGCCCGAACGTCGAGTTCAAGGTCGTCGATCCGGCCAACGACCCGCGCTACAACGACTATGTCGATACCTATTTCGCCAAGATGGGCCGCAAGGGCGTCACCCCGGACGGGGCGAAGACGATCGTGCGCTCGAACACCACGGTGATCGGCGCGGTGGCGGTCGAACGCGGCGACGCCGACGCGCTGATCTGCGGTCTCGAAGGCGGCTTCGAGCGGCATCGCAAGGTGGTCAGCGACGTCATCGGCTTCGACAGTCCGGACATGGACTTCTCGACCGTGTCGCTCTTGATCGCGCAGAAGGGCGCGTGGTTCCTGACCGACACCTATGTGACGCCGGATCCGACCGGCGAGGAGATCGCCCACGCCACCATCCTGGCGGCGCGACACATCCGCCGCTTCGGCCTGGAGCCGAAGGCGGCGCTCCTGTCGGCGTCGAACTTCGGTTCGCGCGATCTGCCGTCGGCACGCAAGATGCGGCAGGCGCTGGAGATCGTGCGGGAGCACGATCCGGCGCTCGAGGTCGACGGCGAAATGCACGGCGACGCGGCGCTGGTCAGGGCGATCCGCGAGCGCGTCATGCCCGAGACGACGTTGAAGAGCGACGCCAACCTCCTGGTCTTCCCCTCGCTCGACGCGGCCAACATCGCGCTCAACCTGATCAAGGCGATGACCGACGCGCTGCACGTCGGACCGCTGCTGCTCGGGGCGGCGAAGCCGGCGCACATCCTCACCCCCTCGGTGACGTCGCGCGGCGTCGTCAACATGTCGACGCTCGCCGCGGTCGAAGCGATGTCGCGGCGGCGGGCCGACGGGCGGTTCTGAGCCTGCCGGTTCGGTTAACCCCGCCTTAAAACGCCCCCATTACCCTCCCATCAGGGAGATCGCGGACGCATGCGCCGCGATCGCGAGGCGAGGGAGACGGGCGTGGCGCGAGGTTCGGATCGACGGCGGGATCCCGTCTTCGAAGACGACGACGATCTCGGCGCGCCCGATCGGTTGGATCTGCGTCTGCGTCCGGAGGATCGGCCGACGGCGGGCCGTGGCCCGATCCGCCGCGGGGCCCCGCGGGAGGCCGGACGCGGCCGGGTCGAGCCGACGCCCTACATCGAGGAGACGCCGCTGATGGCGATGCGCGACGAAGACGGTCGTCGACCGCGCCGGCGCGCGGTCGAGGTCGAGGACGACGAGCCGACGCCCCAGACGCCGCGGCGGTCGAAGGGCGGCGGCAACGGCGGTCGGCGGCCGCCGCGCGGCTTCGGGCATTTCGTCAAGCGGGCGATCTACTGGGGCTTCGTGCTGTCGATCTGGGGGGCGATCGGGGTCGGCGGCATCCTGCTCTATTACGGTGCGCGCCTGCCGCCGACGTCGGAATGGGCGGTGCCGCAGCGGCCGGCCAACGTCAAGATCCTCTCGGCCGACGGCAAGCTCGTCGGCAATCGCGGCGACACCGGCGGCGAGGCGGTTCACATCAAGGATCTGCCGCCGTGGCTGCCCGGCGCGATCGTGGCGATCGAAGATCGCCGCTTCCGCGACCACTGGGGCGTCGATCCGATCGGCCTCGCCCGCGCGGTGGTGGTCAACCTGACCCATCGCGGCGTGTCGCAGGGCGGCTCGACGCTGACCCAGCAGCTCGCCAAGAACCTGTTCCTGACCCAGGAGCGGACCTTCGGACGCAAAGTGCAGGAGGTGCTGCTCTCCCTCTGGCTGGAGCGCACCTACACCAAGGATCAGATCCTCGAGCTCTACATGAACCGCGTCTACATGGGCGCCGGCGCCTATGGCGTCGACGCGGCGGCGCGGCGCTACTTCGGCAAGTCGGCGCGCGACGTGACGCCGATGGAGGCGGCGATGCTCGCGGGCCTCCTGAAGGCCCCGTCGCGCTACGCCCCGTCGCGCGATCCCGATCGGGCCAAGGCGCGGGCGCAGACGGTGCTGGCGGCGATGGTGGAGACCGGGGTGATCACCGAGGCGCAGCGTCAGGCGGCGATCGCCCAGCCCAGGATGATCTTCACCCAGCCGAATTCCGGCTCGGAGAACTACGTCGCCGACTGGGTGATGGATCAGGTGCCGAGCTACATCGGCTCGATCGACAAGGACATCGTCGTCGAGACGACGATCGACTCGTCGCTGCAGATCCTGGCGGAGGCGGCGCTGCAGGCCGGCATGGCGCAGTTCGGCGACAAGAAGGACGTCAGCCAGGGGGCGATCGTCACGATCGATCCGAGCGGCGCGGTCAAGGCGCTGATCGGCGGGGTCGACTATTCGAAGTCGCAGTTCAATCGGGCGGTGGCGGCCAAGCGCCAGCCGGGCTCGGCCTTCAAGCCCTTCGTCTATCTGACGGCGATGGAGCACGGGCTGACGCCGGAGACGATCCGCGAGGACGCGCCCTTCTCCTACAAGGGCTGGAGCCCGAAGAACTTCGAGAAGGAGTTCAAGGGGCCGGTGACGCTGAAGGAGGCGCTCGCCGATTCGATCAACACGGTGGCGGCCAAGCTCGCCATCGAGGTCGGCCCGAAGAACGTCGCCGAGACGGCGATGCGGCTCGGCATCACATCGTCCCTGATGGCGACGCCGTCGATCGCGCTCGGCACCTCGGAGGTGACGCCGCTGGAGATCACGGCGGCCTATGTGCCCTTCGCCAACGGCGGCATGGGCGTGGTGCCGCACGTCATCACGAAGATCACCTCGGCGAACGGCAAGGTGCTCTATCAGCGCAAGGGCACCGGCATCGGTCGGGTGATCGAGCCGGTGCCGCTCGCCGAAATGAACGCGATGCTCTCGGAAACGCTTTCCTCGGGCACGGCGCGCAAGTCGCAGATCCCCGGGTGGCAGACCGGCGGCAAGACCGGCACCAGCCAGGATTTCCGCGACGCCTGGTTCATCGGCTACACGGCGCGGCTGACCACCGGCGTCTGGCTCGGCAACGACGACGGCCAGCCGACCAAGCGGGGCACCGGCGGCTCGTTGGCGGCGGTGGTCTGGCAGCGCTTCATGCTCGACGCCCATCGCGGCCTGCAGGCCTCGGCGATCCCGGGCAGCACGGCGCGTTGGACGATGGACACGAGCGCGCCTCCGGTCTCGGCGTCGACGTCGGCGACGGGGTCGACGCGGGCCGAGGCGATCCCGACGGTTCCCTCGCAGCGGGTCGAGGCCCTGCCGGTCTCGCCGCAACGGCCGCGCGGCCGCATCGCCGATCCGCAGACGACCGGTTCGGCGCGCACCCGCAGCTACGAACACGAGCCGCAGACGCTCGGCGAATTCCTGGGCGGATTCTTCGGACGGTGAGGCGGCGTCACGCCGGCGGCGTGCCGTTTTCGGCGAGGACCGCGCTGGCGAGATAGAGCGAACCGCAGATCAGAATGCGCGGCGCGGGGCCCTCGGTCTCGCGCCGCAGGCGTTCGAGAGCCTCGCGCACCGAATTCGCCGGCTCGGCGGCGAGGCCGGCGTGGTCTCGGATCGTCGCTGCGAGGGCGGCGGGGTTGCGGCCGGGATGCTCGCCGCCGTCGATGGGCACGGTGACGACGCGCTCGGCGAGCCCGGCGAAGGCGCGGAAGAAGCCGATCGGGTCCTTGGTCTCGAGCATGCCGGCGACGAGGACGAGCGGACGGGGCGCGCGTCGGGAAAGGTCGGCGAGGGTTTCGGCGATCACCTCGCCCGCGCCCGGATTATGGCCGCCGTCGAGCCAGATCTCGGCGTCGGCGGGGGCGGCCTCGACGAGCCGGCCGGCGGCGAGACGCTGCATGCGGGCCGGCCAATCGACGGCGAGGAGGCCGCGCGCCGCGGTCTCGGCGTCGGGCAGCAGGCCGGCCGCCTCGAGCGCGGCGAGGGCGCATCCGGCGTTGACGATCTGATGGGGCCCGAGGAGGCGCGGCGGCGGCAGGTCGAGGAGGGCGGTCTCGCTCCGGTAGACGAGGCGGCCGTCCTCGAGCGTCGAGGTCCAGTCGCGTCCGCCGAGACGGAGCCGCTCGCCGGCGCGGGCCGCCGCGCGCTCCAGCACGGCGACGACGGCGTCGTCCTGCGGGGCGGAGACGACCGGGCGGCCGCGTTCGACGATGCCGGCCTTTTCGGCGGCGATCTTTTCGAGCGTGTCGCCGAGGAACTTCTCGTGATCGAGCGAGATCGGGGTGATCACCGAGACGAGACGGTTTTCGACCACGTTGGTGGCGTCGAGCCGGCCGCCGAGGCCGACCTCGAGCAGGGTGACGTCGGCCGGCGTTTCGGCGAAGAGCTCGAAGGCGGCGACGGTCGCCAGTTCGAAGAAGGTGATGGGATCGCCGGCGTCGGCCTCGACCGCCCGTTCGATCGCCTGCGCGAGCGCGTCGTCGTCGACGAACCGGCCGGCGAGGCGAATGCGCTCGGCGAAGCGGACGAGATGCGGCGAGGTGTAGACGTGGACGGTCTTGCCCGAGGCCTCGAGGATCGCGCGCAGAAGGGCGGTGGTCGAGCCCTTGCCGTTGGTGCCGGCGACGTGGATCGGCGGCGGCACGCGAAGGTGCGGATCGCCGAGCCGGGCGAGGAGACGCCGCATCCGATCGAGGCCGAGGTCCCAACCGGCCGGCACGGTCTTCTCGAGCCGCGCGAGGAGAGCGTCGAGCGCCGACGTCATCGAGGCCCTCCGAGCGCGATCAGGCGGCGGCGTCGGCGACCGGCACGACGGCCGTGCCGTGCTTCGGCCGATCCTTCTTCATGAAGAGATGGGCGAGGTTGGAGATGGTCGAGCGCAGTTCGTGACGCGGCACGACCAGATCGACCATGCCGTGGTCGAACAGGTATTCGGAGCGCTGGAACCCTTCAGGCAGCTTCTCGCGGATGGTCTGTTCGATGACGCGCGGGCCGGCGAAGCCGATCAGCGCGCCCGGTTCGGCGATGTGGACGTCGCCGAGCATGGCGTAGGAGGCGGTGACGCCGCCGGTGGTCGGGTTGGTCAGAACCACGAAATAGGGCAGTTTCGCCCGACGCAGCGCCTGCACCGCGACGGTGGTGCGCGGCATCTGCATCAAGGACAGGATGCCCTCCTGCATGCGCGCGCCGCCGGAGGCGACGAAGAGCACGAAGGGCGTGCCGCGCTCGCGCGCCGTCATCAGGCCGGTGACGATCGCCTCGCCGGCGGCCATGCCGAGCGAGCCGCCCATGAAGTCGAAATCCTGCACCGCGGCGGTGACCGGCAGCCCTTCCAGCGTGCCCCAGGCGACCTGGACGGCGTCGTCCTTGCCGGTCTTGGCGCGGGCGTCCTTGATCCGGTCGACGTAGCGGCGCTCGTCGCGGAACTTCAAGGGATCGGGCAACGCCGGCGGCGTCGGCACGGCGGTCCATTCGCCACGGTCGAAGAAGGCGTCGAGACGGGCCTTGGCCGGCATCCGCATGTGATAGCCGGAGGAGGGCACGACGAACTGATTGGCCTCGAGATCGCGGTGGAAGACCATCTCGCCGGTCTCCGGACACTTGATCCAGAGGTTTTCCGGCACGTCCTTCTTGGTCAGAAGGCTCTTGATCTTCGGGCGGACGACGTTGGTGAGCCAGTTCAAGGGCGTATCTCCATCGTCGGTCGGCGGAGCGACCGAGGAGGGGGCGGGCGGACCCGACCCCGCGAATTCATTCGGCGGCGCGAGCGGCGCGGACGCCGCGAGCGATGTCTTCGACCAGAGCCGCGACCGCCGGGACGGTCCGCGCGCTCGCCTTGCCGTCGACGAGGCTCGCCGCCACCGCCTGGACGATCGCCGAGCCGACGACGACGCCGTCGGCGTTGCGGCCGATCTCGCGGGCGGTCTCGGCGTCGCGGACGCCGAAGCCGACGGCGACCGGCAGATCGGTGTGCCGCTTGATCCGGCCGACCGCCGCCGCCACCCGGTTCGCGTCGGGCTTCGCCGCGCCGGTGATGCCGGTGATCGAGACGTAATAGACGAAACCGGAGGTGTTCGCGAGCACCGTCGGCAGACGATGGTCGTCGGTGGTCGGCGTCGCCAGACGGATGAAGTTGAGGCCGCCCGCCAGCGCCGGCAGGCAGAGCTCGTCGTCGGCCTCCGGCGGCAGGTCGACGATGATCAGGCCGTCGACGCCGGCCGTCTTCGCGTCGGCGAGGAAACGCTCGGGGCCGTAGACGTAGATCGGGTTGTAATAGCCCATCAGGACGATCGGCGTCGTAGTGTCGCCGGCGCGGAAGGCGCGGACGAGGTCGATCGTCTTGGCCAGCGTCTGGCCGGCGTGCAGGGCTCTGAGGCCCGCCGCCTGGACCGCCGGGCCGTCGGCCATCGGATCGGAGAAGGGCATGCCGATTTCGATCACGTCGGCGCCGGCCTTCGGCAGGGCCTTCAGGATGTCGAGCGAGGCGGCGGGGTCGGGATCGCCGGCCATGACGAAGGTGACGAAGGCCGGACGGCCCTGCGACGCGACCTCGGCGAAGCGGCGGGAGATGCGGGTGTCGGTCATCGGATCGCTCACATCTCGCTCATGGTTTCGCCGAGATAGCCGGCCACCGAGAAGACGTCCTTGTCGCCGCGGCCGGAGAGGCACAGCACGATCGACTGGTCCTTGTCCATGGTCGGGGCGAGCTTCAGCACATGGGCGAGGGCGTGGGAGGGCTCCAGCGCCGGGATGATGCCCTCGAGCCGCGAGCAGAGCTGGAAGGCGGCGAGCGCCTCCTTGTCGGTCGCGGGCACGTAGGCGACGCGCCCGGTGTCCTTCAGCCAGGAATGCTCCGGGCCGACGCCGGGATAATCGAGGCCGGCGGAGATCGAGTGGCCCTCGAGGATCTGGCCGTCGCCGTCCTGGAGCAGATAGGTGCGGTTGCCGTGCAGCACGCCGGGGCGGCCGCCGGTCATCGAGGCGGCGTGGCCGTTCTGCACGTCGACGCCGTGGCCGCCGGCCTCGACGCCATAGATCTTCACCGAGGCGTCGTCGAGGAAGGGGTGGAACAGGCCGATGGCGTTGGAGCCGCCGCCGATGCAGGCGACCAGCGCGTCGGGGAGTCTGCCCTTGGCGGCGAAGAACTGCTCCTTCGTCTCCGTGCCGATCACCGACTGGAAGTCGCGGACCATCGCCGGATAGGGGTGCGGTCCGGCGGCGGTGCCGATCAGGTAATAGGTCGTGTCGACGTTGGTGACCCAGTCGCGCAGCGCCTCGTTCATGGCGTCCTTGAGCGTGCCCGCGCCGGAGGTCACCGGCGTCACTTCCGCGCCGAGCAGCTTCATGCGGAAGACGTTGGGCTTCTGCCGCTCGACGTCGGTCGCGCCCATGTAGACCATGCAAGGGTAGCCGAAGCGGGCCGAGACGGTCGCCGAGGCGACGCCGTGCTGGCCCGCGCCGGTCTCGGCGATGATCCGCGTCTTGCCCATGCGGCGGGCGAGCAGGATCTGGCCGAGGCAGTTGTTGATCTTGTGGGAGCCGGTGTGGTTCAGCTCTTCGCGCTTGAACCAGATCTCAGCGCCGAACCTGCCGCCGGTCTTCTCGCGCAGATGCTCGGTCAGGCGCTCGGCGTAGTAGAGCGCCGAGGGACGGCCGGCGTAATGGGTCGAGAGCGCCGAGAGTTCCGCCCGGAAGCTCGGATCGACCTTGGCGTCCTCGTAGGCCTGTTCCAGCTCGAGGATCAGCGGCATCAGGGTCTCGGCGACGAAACGGCCGCCGTAGAGGCCGAAGAAGCCGCGCTCGTCGGGGCCGTTCTTCAGCGAATTCGGGAGATCGGTCACGGCTTCGGTCCTGGTTCGGTCGTGCGACGCCGATCGGCTTCGCGGGCGTTGTCGATGAAGGCGCGGATCCGCGCGGGGTCCTTGCGGCCGGGGGCGCTCTCCACGCCGGAGGCGACGTCGACGGCGGCGACGCCGGTCACGGCGATCGCTTCGGCCACGGTCTCCGGGGTCAGCCCCCCCGATAGCATGACCGGGCGACCGGGGTCGAGATCGCGGACGAGCCGCCAGTCGAAGGAGAGGCCGTTGCCGCCGGGAAGCGCGTCCGGCGTCTTCGGCGGTTTGGCGTCGAAGAGGATCCGATCGCAGACGGCGACATAGGCCGGCACGACGGCGAGGTCGGCGGCGTCGGCCACCGGGATCGCCTTCATCACCGCGCGGCCGGTGCGGGCGCGAATCTCGGCGCAGCGCGCGGGGCTCTCGTGGCCGTGCAGCTGGATGAGGTCGGGCTTCAGCCGGGCGGCGATCGCGTCGACGAGGGCGTCGTCGGGGTCGACGGTCAGGGCGACGATCGCGGCTCGACCGCGCGCCGGGCCGGCGAGGCGGACGGCTGCGTCGAGCGAAACCGAGCGGGGGCTCTTGGGGAAGAAGTTGAACGCGATCAGATCGGCCCCGGCCTCGAGCGCGGCGTCGACCGCCTCGTCGCTGTTCAGGCCGCAGATCTTGATCTCGAGCGTCATTGCTTCCTCATGTGGGGCGAGCGCGGATCTCTGCCACGGACGGGGGCGGGAGTCCATGGGAGGGCGGCGCGGCACGCCATGTTCACGCATCTGCCAGCCGATCGTGGCGGGGGCGCGGCGAGGCTGATAGGGTCGGGCGCGAAAGAAGCGACGCCGGATCGCTCGCCATGTGGGGACGAGGCCTCATGCTCGCCGACAAGCGCATTCTCCTGATCATCGGCGGCGGCATCGCCGCCTACAAGTGCCTCGACCTGATCCGCCGCCTGCGCGAGCGTGGCGCGAGCGTGCGGGTGGTGATGACGCCGGCGGCGAAGGAGTTCGTGACGCCGCTGTCGGTCGGGGCCTTGAGCGAAAACCCGGTCCATATCGATCTCTTCGATCTGACGCAGGAGAACGAGATCGGCCACATCCGCCTGTCGCGCGAGGCCGACCTCCTGGTGGTCGCGCCGGCGACCGCCGATCTCCTCGCCAAGATGGCGAACGGGCTCTGCAACGACCTCGCCACCAACGTGCTGCTCGCCACCGACAAGCCGGTGCTGGCGGCCCCGGCGATGAACCCGCGGATGTGGGGCCATCCGGCGACCCGGCGCAACGTGGCGCAGCTTTCGCGAGACGGCGTCCGCTTCGTCGGGCCGAATTCGGGCGCGATGGCCGAGCGCGGCGAGATCGGCGCCGGGCGGATGGCCGAGCCGATGGAGATCCTGGCGGCGATCGAGGCGCATTTCGAGGCGGTGGGCGAGGGCCGGCCGCTCGCCGGTCGCCGCATCGTCGTCACGGCCGGGCCGACCCACGAGCCGATCGATCCGGTGCGCTACATCGCCAATCGCTCGTCCGGCAAACAGGGCTACGCGCTCGCCCGCGCCTTCGCCGAGGCCGGGGCGACGGTGACGCTGGTCTCCGGCCCGGTAGGCCTGCCCGATCCGGAAGGCGTCAAGGTCGTCCGGGTCGAGACGGCGCGGGAGATGCTGGCGGCGGTCGAAGGCGCGCTTCCCGCGGATGCGGCGGTGATGGCGGCGGCGGTCGCCGATTGGCGGGTCGCCTCGGAGGCGGCGGAGAAGATCAAGAAGGGGGCGGGCGGCGCGCCACATCTCGACTTCGTCGAGAACCCGGACATTCTGGCGACGGTCGGTCGTCACCCGACCCTGCGTCCGCGTCTCGTCGTCGGCTTCGCGGCGGAGACGGAGAACCTGCTGACCAACGCCCGCGCCAAGCTGGAGAAGAAGGGCGCCGACCTGATCGTCGCCAACGACGTCTCACCGGAGACCGGCATCATGGGCGGCGACCGCAACACGGTCCGGATCGTCGAGACCGCGGGCGTCACCGATTGGCCGGACCTGCCCAAGGACGAGGTGGCGGAGCGGTTGGCGGCGTTGATCGCGGAGCGGCTGGGGTGAGGAGCGCGCGGGGGGCTTCGATCCCGTTCCAGCCCGCGCGTTCGGTCGGAATTCAACGAGGAAGACGCCATGACCGTCGCCGTTCCGAGACCCCTGTTTTCCTGCCGCGCCGTGTTCTTCTGTAGCGCCGAGAAACCCGATCCGATCGTCGAGGCCGCCGCGGCGGGGGTCGACATGATCATCGTCGATCTCGAGGACGAGGTGCCGCCGGCGAACAAGGCGACGGCCCGGGCCTCGCTCGCCGGGCTCCTCGATCGTTGCCCGCAGGGGTCGGCGCTGTTCGTGCGGGTCAACAGCCCGAAGTCTCGCCATGTCGCCGAGGATCTCGCCGCCGTCGCCGGGCTGGAGCGGTTGGCCGGCGTCGTCGTTCCCAAGGTGGAGGCGCGACGGGATCTCGAATTCGCCGCCGAACGGCTCGCGGCGGCGGGCGGCGGGCATCTGCCGTTGGTCGCGGTGCTGGAATCGCCGGCGGCGTTCCTGGCGCTGCGCGACATCGTGGAGGCCGACGCGCCGCTCGCCGGTTTCACCATGGGCCCCTTCGATCTGACCCGGGCGCTCGGATCGGCCCGGCGGGACGACCAGGATCCGGTCCGCGCCGCCCGCGCCTGGGCGCTGATGGCCGGCCGCGCGCGCGGCATCGCCGTGGTCGACGGTCCGGCCGACGCCCGGCTCTCGACGGTCGAAAAGCAGGCGGCGTTCGCGAACGCTCGGGCGATGGGCTTCGACGGCAAGATCGTCACGCGTCTGGCCGAGGCCTCGGTGGTGGCGCGTCTGTTCACGCCGTCGGACGAGGAGACGAGGCTGGCGGAACAGATCGTCGCCGCCTTCGCATCGGATCCTCGGGCCGAACTGGCGGTTCTGGAGACCGGCGCGAGCGTCGACGCCGGCAATCTCGCCTGGGCCGAGCGGCGTCTGCTCGCCGCCGCAAGGGGGGCTTGAGCGGGGTCTCGGGACGGGACGTCCGTTCTCACTCTTCGCCGGCGGGGGCGCCGCCGAAGAGGGGGTTCGATCCGCGCCGGGCATTCCCACTCGACGCGGTCGTCCGGCGCAGCTCTCACGGCGCCATGTCGAAGAGTAGGATCTCGGCGTCGCCGATCCCCGTCAGGTCGATCCGGCCGGCTTCGGCCGTCGACAGGCCGTCGCCTTCCCTCAGCCGTTCGCCGGCGACGATCGCCTCGCCCTTCGCCATCTGCACCCAGGCGATGCGGCCGGGGGAGAGTTCGTGCGCCACCGTCTCGCCGTCGGAAAGACGTGTCGCGAAGAGGTCGACGTCGCGATGGACGACGACCGAGCCGTCGCGGCCGTCGCGGGAGGCGACGAGGCGCAGGCGTCCGGCCTTTTCTGCGGGTTCGAAGCGGGTCTGTTCGTAACCGGGTGTCAGGCCCTGCGCCTCGGGGAGGATCCAGATCTGGAGGAAATGCGTCGGATCGGTCGACGAGGCGTTGAATTCGGAATGGCGGATGCCGGTTCCCGCCGTCATGCGCTGGACGTCGCCGGGGCGGATCACCGAGCCGTTGCCGAGGCTGTCGCGGTGCTCCAGGGCGCCATCGAGGACATAGGAGACGATCTCCATGTCGCGATGGGGATGGGTCGGGAAGCCGCCGCCGGGGGCGACGCGGTCGTCGTTGATCACCCGCAGGGGTCCGAAACCCATGTGGCGGGGATCCCAATAGTCGCCGAAGGAAAAGCTGTGGCGGCTGTCGAGCCAGCCGAAGTCGGCCCGACCTCGCTCCTCGGCGCGTCTGACGGTGACGGTCATGTCGGATGTCTCCTCGCGCGGTCGGAGAACCGCGCCTTCGCCGATCAAGATGGCGCTCGACCGCAGGAGCGGCAATCCGGCGGTCGTTCGACGAATTGATCGACGAACGGAGACGATGCCGGCGTGGGGGCGGCCGGCGACGTCACGTCGTCGGTTCGAAGCGCAAGATGCCGGCCACGCGGGGTTCGCCGCCGACGTCGGAGGGGTGGGAGATCCCGTCCATGACCTCGACCGCGCGGAAATCGAAAGGGCTGACGCCGTCGAGACAGGCGGCGTTGACGCCGAACTGGTTCGGGTTCGACCGTCGCCGGTGGTGGGTGTAGATGCCGCAGGTCTTGCAGAACCAGTGTTCGGCCGCGCCGGTGTTGAACCGGTAGAGCGTCAGATTGTCTTCGCCCTCGACGAAGTCGATGTCGGAGAGCGGGGCGGAGACGACGACCGCGCCGCGCATCCGGCAGTAGGAGCAGGTGCAGCGGCGGGCGGTCGCGAGATCGTCGGTCAGCCGCACGCGGAACTTCACGGTCCGGCAGTGGCAGGCGGCGTCGCGCCATCGTCTCTCGTCGCTCATCGCCGGTTCTCCCCTCGGGCTTCGGCGAGCCCAACAAGGCAGTATCGCACCGGCAAACGACGATGCGACGACGTTCGTCATCGCTCGTCGGGATGGGTCCAGGCCCAGGGGACGACCGGCGGATCGAGCTCGGTGTGGGCGAGGGCGTTGGTGAAGTTGGAGAGGAGCTTGGCGGCGAGGCCGGTCAGCACTTCCAGCGCCTGACGCTGGGTGAAGCCGGCGGCGAGGAAGGTCCGGAGCGCGTCGTCGCCGACGTGGCCGCGTTTCTCGATCAGAAGGCGGGTGAAGGCGCGCAGCGCCTCGAGCCGGGAGTCGGCGAGCGGCGCGCCGTCGCGCAGGGCCGTCACCATCTCCGGCGGCGCCTTTTCGAGCGTCATCAGGAGCGAATGGCCGGCGGTGCAGTAGTGGCACCGGTTCTCGTAGTTGGCGGTCATCATCACGATCTGCTGCTCGAGCGGGGTCAGCGTCGTCGCGGTGCGGAACAGGCGGAAGGTCGTGTTGTAGGCCTCGTAGGTGGCCGGGGCCTCGGCCATGATCCGGTGAAGGATCGGAAAGAAGCCGAAGGCGGCGATCGATTTGTCGATCTCGGGCCGCGAGGCGGCGGGGGCGCTTTCGGCGTCGTGACGGGTGAACATCGGGACTTCTCCTTCGACGGGGGCCGCGGGCGAGGGCGAGAGACGGAGGGCTCGGCGATTTCTCGCCGAGCCCTCCGTCTCTCAGATCGCGGGGAGGCTCGCGGCGATCCTGCGCTCGGCCTCGGCGACGTTGGCGGCGACGGCTTCCGCGCCGCCGGTCGTCGCCTCGACGCCGACGAAGGAGACGTCGGTCATGCCGAGGAAGCCGAACAGGAAGCGCAGATAGGGTTCGACGAAGTTGGCGGCGGCGAAGGGCTCGCCGGGCTGGTAGCCGGCCGCGCCATAGGCGCAGAGGACATGGACCTTCTTGCCGCCGACGAGGCCGGTGAAGGACGAGCCGTCGTAGGAGAAGGTATGGCCGATGCGGACGATCTGATCGATCCAGGCCTTGAGCGCCGAGGGGATCGAGAAATTGTACATGGGCACGGTGACGACGACGATGTCGGCGGCGCGAAGCTCGCCGATCAGCGCGTCGGAGAGCGCGGTGGCGCCACGCAGCGCGTCGGTCATGTCGGCGGCGGGCGTGTAGTAGCCGGCGATCGTCTCCTGGCCGATGTGCGGCAACGGCGCGGCGGCGAGGTCGCGGCGGACGACGTGGAGGTCGGCGTGGCGGGCCTTCAAGAGGCCCTCGAGATGGTCGCCGAGGGCGCGCGACACCGATCCGGTGGCGCGGGCGCTGGCGTCGATGCGCAGAAGGGTGGTCATGGGACGCGCTCCTTTGGGGGACGAGGCGGAGCGGCGTCCGGCGAACAACGAGGTGAACCAGGACATCGGGCGCTCCGTGTGGGGACGCCTCAGACCTACTCACGCAGTCCGCACCGATAAATCTCTTGAAAGTCACGAGACTGGTGCGAATATCGCATCAATGGACATCGAGACGATCCGCCTGTTGATCGACATTCGCCATCGGGGCTCCTTCGCCGAGGCGGCGCGCGAGCGCGGGCTCGATCCCTCGCGGGTTTCGCGCGCCGTGGCGGCGGTCGAGGCGGAACTGGGTCTGCGGCTCTTTCAGCGCACGACGCGGCGGGTCGAGCCGACCGAGGCGGGCGAGCTCTACCTGCGTCGGCTCGCGACGATCGCCGAGGATCTGGAGCGCGCCCGCGACGACGCGCAATCGGTGAGCCAGGGGCCGGTCGGGCTGTTGCGATTGACCACGACGGTGGCCTTCGGCCAACAGGCGATCGTGCCTCTTCTGCCCGACTTCCGCCGGGCGCATCCGAAGGTCGACATCGACCTCGTTCTCTCCGACGGCAATCTCGATCTGGTGCGCGAGCGCATCGATCTGGCGGTCAGGCTCGGCGCGAGCGTCGGCGGCGATCTGGTCGTGTCGAAGCTGCGCGACACGGTCTATCGGGTCTGCGCCGCGCCGGACCATCTCGCGGCGTTCGGGCGGCCGGAGCGGCCGAGCGATCTCGTCGGGCGGGACTGTCTGCGCTTCAATCTGCCGGGGTTCCGTGATCGCTGGATCTTCGCCGAGGCGGCCGGGGGCGAACCGTTCGAGGTGCCGATCTCCGGCGGCATCGTCGCGTCCGGAGCGCTGGCGCTGCGGTCGTTGGCGATCGCCGGACTGGGGCCGGCGCTGCTCGCCGACTGGCTGGTCGACGAGGACATCGCCGCCGGCCGTCTCGTCGATCTCTTCCCCGGCCGCCGCGTCACGGCGACGACCTTCGAGACGGCGGTGTGGATGCTCTATCCGAGCCGGTCGTTCCTGCCGCGCAAGGTCCGCGCGATGATCGACTTCTTGCGCGCCCGGCTTGGCTGACGCGCCGACTTCGATCGGGTTCGCGCCGTCGCTAGGCCCCTTGCGGCGAGCGTTTCGTCGCACCCCACGGTCGAGCGTCGACAGCGCGGCGGACCAGGGTTATTTTGAACATATCATCATAATCATGGTGAGGCATGGCGCGACCCAGGAAGATCCGCACCGTCAGCGCGGCCGTCGGCCGGCGCTATTACAAGCCGCAGGGGATCCCGCTCCGGGATCTCGCCGAGACGGTCGTCACCCTCGACGCGCTCGAGGCGATGCGCCTCGTCGACGCCGAAGGGCTCGATCAGCGGGCGGCGGCGCGGGCGATGGAGGTCTCGCCGGCGACCGTGTCGCGTCTCCTCGCGGAGGGGCGGCGGGCGGTGGCGGAGGCGCTGTGTCGAGGATGGGCGTTGCGCATCGAGGGTGGTCCGGTCGAGATCGCCGAAGAAGCGGGCCGTTGTCGCCGTGGGATCGACGAAGTCGTCGCGGCGCTCGAAGACGAGGAGTGAAGACGTGAGTGAGACCATCGCCGTTCCTTCCGACGCCCCTGGGGGGCTCGACGCGTCGATCTCGGCGCATTTCGGCCATTGCGACGTCTTCACCCTGGTGGAGATCGAGGACGGCCGCATTCTCGGCACGTCGCTCCTGAGCCCGCCGGCGCACGAGCCGGGCGGATGCCTGGGGCCGGTCGCGGCGCTCGCCGCCGCCGGGGTCGGCGTCATCGTCACCGGCGGCATGGGCGCGCGGCCGCTGATGGGCTTCCTGGAGGCGGGGATCCGACCCTATTTCGCCGAAGACTGCGCCGACGTCGACGATGCGGCGCGCGCCTTCGCCGCCGGGATCCTGCCGGCCTTCGCGCCGGCCCGCAGCTGCCAGGGCGGCGGACACTGCGGCGATCACGATCATCACGACTGAGCGTGGAGCGAAACGAGCGAGTTCGGCGGGCGACGACCCACGTCAGCCCTCGAACTCCCTCACCGCCTTCAGGAACACGTCGGCGAAACGCTCCAGCTTCGCCGCGCCGACGCCGTGCAACGTCGCCATTTCGGTTCGGTTCGACGGCTTCTTCTCGGCCATTTCGATCAGGGTGCGGTCGGCGAAGACGACGTAGGCGGGCGCGTTCAACTCGCGCGCCAGATCGGCGCGGACCGACTTCAGGCGGGCGAGGAGACGCGCCGCCTCTTCGTCGAGGCCGGCGGCGGACGGCTTCTTGTCGATCTTCGCCGACTTCTTGCGGCCTTCGCTCCGCGCCGCCTCGACCACGTCGCGGCGGAAGACGACCGGGTGCGCGCCCTTCAACACCTCGCCGCCGGCGTCGGTCACCCACCAGGCGCCGTGCGCGGCCGGGTCGACGTCGGCGAGGCCGAGCGCCAGCATCTGGCGGAAGATCGCCCGCCACTGTGGTTTCGAAAACTCCTTGCCGACGCCGAAGGTCTTGAGCTTGTCGTGGCCGAACTGCGCGACCCGCTCGGTGCGTTCGCCGGTCAGGACGTCGATGACGTGGACCTCGCCGAAGCGCTGGCCGGTGCGGACGATCGCGGAGAGGGCCTTCTGGGCGGCGAGCGTGCCGTCGAAGGTCTCGACCCCGTCGCGGCAGACGTCGCAATGGCCGCAGGGTTCGCTCTCCTCGCCGAAGAAGGCGAGGAGGACCTGACGGCGGCAGCGCGGCGTCTCGGCCAAGGCCACGAGCGCGTTCAGGCGCTGGCGCTCGATCCGCTTCTGCTCGTCGGAGGCTTCGCTCTCGTCGATCTGACGGCGGCGCAGAAGGATGTCGTCGGTGCCGTAGAGGGTCAGCGTGTCGGCGGGCAGGCCGTCGCGGCCGGCGCGGCCGATCTCCTGATACCAGGCCTCGATCGACTTCGGCAGGCTCGCATGCGCCACGAAGCGGACGTCCGGCTTGTCGATGCCCATGCCGAAGGCGACGGTGGCCACGACGACGACGCCGTCCTCGCGCAGGAACGTGTCCTGCGCGGTCGAGCGCGCCTCGGCCTCCATGCCGGCGTGATAGGCGAGCGCCCGGTGGCCGCTCGCGCGGAAGGCTTCGGCGAGGTCTTCGGTCTGGCGGCGCGACGAGCAATAGACGACGCCGCTCTCGCCGCGGTGCGTCTCCAGAAACCGCAGCAGCTGCCGCCGCGCCTCGGCCTTCGGGCGCATGGCGAGGAAGAGGTTGGGCCGGTCGAAGCCATGGACGAAGACCACCGGCTCGCGGGTGAAGAGCCGTTCGCGGATCTCGGCGCGGGTCGCCTCGTCGGCGGTGGCGGTGAGCGCGAGGAGGCGCGGCGAGCCGACCGCCGCGGCGAAGGCGCCGATGTCGCGATATTCGGGGCGGAAGTCGTGGCCCCACTGTGAGATGCAATGCGCCTCGTCGACGGCGATCATCGCGACGTCGGCGCCCCGCAACATCTCCTGGGTGTCGGGGCGGGCGAGCCGTTCCGGCGCGAGATAGAGCAGGCGCAGACGATGGGCGCGCAGGTCGTCCATGATCTCGCGCCATTCGGCGGCGTCGGTGGTCGAGTTGAGCGCGCCGGCGGCGACGCCGTTGGCGCGCATCTGGGCGACCTGATTGCGCATCAGGGCGATCAGCGGCGAGACGACGACGACCAGTTCCTCGCGCACCAGGGCGGGGAGCTGGTAGCACATCGACTTGCCGGCGCCGGTCGGCATGACGGCGAGGACGTCGCGGCCGGCGAGGACCGCGCTCACGATCTCGTCCTGGCCGGGGCGCAGATCCGGATAGCCGAAGACCTCGCGCAGGATCGTACGGGCGCGGTCGAGGTCGGCGGAGACGGGCGTGGGCATCGTCGGAGACTCGGGTTGGCGGTCGAGAGGGAAGCTGGGCGGCGGCGCGGCGGACGTCAATGGGCGTCGCACGGCGAGGGCGAGACGGGGAGAGCCATCCGCGCATCGTAAGGGAAAACCAACCAATCCCACGACTTTCACGGGCAATCGCGCCGGATTTAACGCGATCTGCGCCTCTCGTCGCGATGATCGGCTCGCAGCCGGTCCGTTCTCGAGGCGAGGCGGGCGATCGCCGGCGCGGCGAAAGAGCGTGATTCTTGATGTCCATCGAGATCGGAACGTCGATACGAGACTACGGCGCAGGCCGGACGGAGAGAGCCGCGCGCAGCGCGGTCGGCGCCGTCGTGGGCGGACGCGTCGTCCAGATCGACATGATGCGTTTCTTCGCCTTCGCGACGATCGCCGTCATCCACGTCTCCTGGGTCAATACGCGAGAGATCAACGGCTACTCCATCCTGTTGACGCTGACGCGCTATTCGCTGCCGTTCTTCTTCATGGCGGCGGGCTATTTCGCGGCGCGGCATCTCGACGACGATCTCGCCTATCTGAAGCGGGTCTATGTCCGGCTCGGCGGGCTGTTCCTGTTCTGGGAGCTGATCTACAACGGGATCCACTTCTTCCTCTACGACTTCGGCTATCGCTGCCTGCCGACGACCTGGCGAGAGGCGGCGGCCTGTCTCGCCGCGACCCTCAACAGCGGCGGCGTCGCGTTCCATCTGTGGTTCCTGCCGTGGCTGGCGGTCTCGATCACGATCTTCCTCGGCCTGATGCGCTTCGGTTGGCGAGCGGTGGGGATCGGTTCGGCGCTGCTCTACGGGCTCGGCCTCGCCGTCGGCCCCTACAACGAGTTCACCGGCGTCTTCCCGTGGGTCGAACGGATCTATCCCGACCCGATCGGCTTCACGGCGCGCAACGGTCCGTTCTTCGGACCGCTCTTCGTGGCGTTCGGCGCGTTGGCGGCGCGGCGCGGCGAAGTGATCGCGAAAGCGCCCTGGTCGGCGATCGCGCTGGGCATGGTCGCGGGTCTGACGCTGTTCGGTTCCGAAGCGATCTTCATCGCCGGTCACGGCGTGAAGATGGTCTCCAACTTCAATTTTCTGCTCGGCTCGGTGCTGTTCGCGCCGGCGCTGTTCTTCCTGGTGATGCGGACGCCGGTCAATCCGGTCACGCTGACGCTGTCGCGGCTCGGCCGCCATGCGCTCGGCATGTACTGCATCCACGCCCTGTTCACGCTGCCCTACAACCAGCTCCATCCGGCGACGCTGCGCCTGGAGACGCCGCTCGCGGTCTCGCTGCTGCAGGCGGTCTGGGTGATCGCGGCGTCGATCGCGGCGTCGCTGATCCTGTCGCACGTGCCGGGACTGCGGCGGTTCGTGGTGTGATCAGGGCGGGTTCACCCGGCGCAGGGTGAGGTTCAGCCGGCCGCCGCGTTCGAGCAGGCTCGACGTGCCGGGCAGGATGCGGTCGACGCCGTGGAAGGCGAGACGCAGCGGCCCGGCGAGCGCCATGACGTCGCCGGAGGCGAGCGGGAAGGACCGGGTCGGATCGCTCCGTTCGACGCCGCTGAGCCGGAAGCGCGCGGTGTCGCCGAGCGACACCGAGAGGAGCGGCGCGGCGAGATCGGCTTCGTCGCGATCTTGATGCAGCCCCATCTTGGCCTCCGGTCCGTAGAAGTTGACGAGGCAGGCCTCCGGCGGCGCGCGGTATCCGGTCACGGCGTCCCACAGAGCGAGGAGCGACGGCGGGATCGGCGGCCAGGGGCGGCCGGTCTCGGGGTGGGTCGGCTGGTAGCGATAGCCGGCGCGGTCGGCGACCCAGCCGAGCGGACCGCAATTGGTCATGCGGACGGAGAAGGGTTTTCCGGTCCGCGGCATGACGGGCGTGAAGAAGGGCGCGTCGCGGACGACCTCGCGCAGGGCGGCGACGAGCGCCTCCTGTTCGGCGCGGTCGAGGCGGCCGGGCAGCAGGGTGAGGCCGTCGGACATCGGGGGGCGGGTCGCGCGCATCGCCCGATCAATCTCCACCGCCGCCATCTCCGCCTCCGCCGCCGTCACCGTCACCGGCGTTGCCGTCGTCGGAACCGAAGACGTGATATTCCCAGATGCCGAAGCCGATGCCGCCGTCTCCGACCTGCGCCGCGCCGGAGGCGGGGAGCCGCACCGAGGCCCTCACCAGATCGAACCCCATCCCGACGAGGGGATGGATCACCAGCACCGCGACCGCCGTTTCGACGGCGATTGCGGCGACGGCGATCGTCGGATCGAGCGCGCCGGCGAGGAGATCCAGGGGATCGAGGAAGATCGCGACGTCGAGGGCGAGCGCGACGGCGATCACCAGCACGGCGGCGGCGACGGCCCGCGGTCGTGGCGCGGCGCGTACGGCGGAGAGGCGAGAGAGCATCGAAGGGGACATGTCGCGTGGTCCTGTCGTGTGAACGCGCCTCGCTCGGGGCCGCCGCTCGGGGGACCGTCGTTCCGTCCCGGCCGATCTCGGATCGACCCGACGAGTTTCCCGGTCCCTTCCCTCCTTGCGGCCCCGAAACGCCCCACTTATATACCCCGGCGAAGCACGTCGAAGCGGGCGTTTCCGCCGACGACGGGCAGAGATCGAAACATGCGGCCCGCGGGATGCGCGGGTCGGAAGGGGGCCGTGAGCGGAACGCTCCACCCGAAACGCCCGACAGGGGTTCGGACGGCCTGCCGAAAGGAGAGAACCATGGGTAAGGTGATCGGTATCGACCTCGGCACGACCAATTCGTGCGTCGCCGTGATGGACGGCAAGACCGCCAAGGTCATCGAAAACGCGGAAGGCGCGCGCACCACGCCGTCGATCGTCGCCATGACCGACGACGGCGAGCGGCTGGTCGGCGTCGCCGCCAAGCGGCAGGCGGTGACCAATCCGGAGCGCACCTTCTTCGCGGTGAAGCGCCTGATCGGCCGCCGCTACGAAGATCCGATGGTGGAGAAGGACAAGGGTCTCGTCCCCTACAAGATCACGCGCGCCGGCAACGGCGACGCCTGGGTCGAGGCGGACGGCAAGCCCTATTCGCCCTCGCAGATCTCGGCGTTCACGCTCGGCAAGATGAAGGAGACGGCGGAGGCCTTCCTCGGCGGCCCGGTGACCCAGGCGGTCATCACGGTTCCGGCCTACTTCAACGACGCCCAGCGTCAGGCGACCAAGGACGCCGGCAAGATCGCCGGCCTCGAGGTGCTGCGCATCATCAACGAGCCGACGGCGGCGGCGCTCGCCTACGGCCTCGACAAGAAGGCGTCGGGCACGATCGCGGTCTACGACCTCGGCGGCGGCACCTTCGACGTGTCGATCCTCGAGATCGGCGACGGCGTGTTCGAGGTGAAGTCGACCAACGGCGACACCTTCCTCGGCGGTGAAGACTTCGACATGCGGCTCGTGGGCTATCTCGCCGACGAGTTCAAGAAGGAGACCGGCATCGATCTGCGCAACGACAAGCTCGCCCTTCAGCGTCTGAAGGAAGCGGCCGAGAAGGCCAAGATCGAGCTGTCCAGCGCGACCCAGACCGAGATCAACCTGCCGTTCATCACCATGGACGCGACGGGCCCGAAGCACCTCAACATCAAGCTCACCCGGGCGAAGTTCGAGGCGCTGGTCGACGATCTGATCCAGCGCACCGTCGAGCCCTGCAAGGCGGCTCTGAAGGACGCCGGCCTCACCGCCGGTCAGATCGACGAGGTGGTTCTGGTCGGCGGCATGACCCGCATGCCGAAGGTCCAGGAGATCGTGAAGTCGTTCTTCGGGCGTGAGCCGCACAAGGGCGTCAACCCGGACGAGGTCGTCGCCATCGGCGCGGCGATCCAGGGCGGCGTGCTGCAGGGCGACGTCAAGGACGTGCTGCTGCTCGACGTCACCCCGCTGTCGCTCGGCATCGAGACGCTCGGCGGCGTGTTCACTCGTCTGATCGACCGCAACACGACCATCCCGACCAAGAAGAGCCAGGTGTTCTCTACCGCCGAAGACGGTCAGACGGCGGTCACCATCAACGTGTTCCAGGGCGAACGCGAGATGGCGCAGGACAACAAGAGCCTCGGCCGCTTCGACCTGACCGGCATCCCGCCGGCGCCGCGCGGCGTGCCGCAGATCGAGGTGACCTTCGACATCGACGCCAACGGCATCGTCCAGGTCTCGGCCAAGGACAAGGGCACCGGCAAGGAGCAGCAGATCCGCATCCAGGCCTCGGGCGGCCTCTCGGACGCCGACATCGACAAGATGGTCAAGGACGCGGAGAGCCACGCGGCCGAAGACAAGAAGCGCAAGGAGATGGTCGAGACCAAGAACCACGCCGAAGGTCTCGCCCATTCCGCCGAGAAGGCGCTGAAGGACTACGGCGACAAGGTCTCGGCCGCCGACAAGTCGGTGATCGAGGCGGCCATCGCCGAGACCCGCAAGGCGATGGAAGGCGAGGACGTCGAGGCCATCAAGGCGGCGGCGAACAAGCTCGCCGAAGCGCAGATGAAGCTCGGCGAGGCGATGTACGCCGCCGGTCAGGCCGAGGGCGGCGAAGCTCACGGCGAGGCCAAGCGCGACGACGTGGTCGACGCCGACTTCGAGGAAGTCAAGGACGACAAGAAGCACTGATCGCGGTGCTTCCTCCTCGTGAGACGACGCGCGACCCGGTGTGAGGCTTCACGCCGGGTCGCGCCGCATCTCGAGCAGCCCGACCGCCCCCGCATCGTCCGAACGGATCGACCATGGCCAAGCGCGACTATTACGAAGTCCTCGGCGTCTCCAAGACGGCGGACGAGAAGGATCTGAAGGCGGCCTTCCGCAAGCTCGCCATGCAGTATCACCCGGACCGCAATCCGGGCGACGCCGAAGCCGAATCGCGCTTCAAGGAGATCAACGAGGCCTACGACGTCCTCAAGGACGGGCAGAAACGCGCCGCCTACGACCGCTTCGGCCACGCCGCCTTCGAGAACGGCATGGGCGGCGGCGGGGGCGCCGGCGGCTTCAACGGCGACTTCGCCCAGACGATGTCGGACATCTTCGAGAACTTCTTCGGCGGCGACTTCGGCGGCCGGTCGGGGCGCGGGTCGGGTCGCGAACGCGGCGCGGATCTGCGCTACAACATGGAGATCTCGCTCGAAGAGGCCTATGCGGGCAAGCAGGTCGAGATCAAGGTGCCGACCACGGTCACCTGCGAGGCCTGCTCCGGTTCGGGCGCCAAGCCCGGCACCTCGGCGCAGACCTGCCGCACCTGCGGCGGTCACGGGCGGGTGCGCGCCGTGCAGGGCTTTTTCACCATCGAACGGACCTGCCCGACCTGCCAGGGGCGAGGCCAGGTGATCCCGGATCCCTGCAAGGCCTGCGGCGGCTCCGGCCACACCTCGGTGGAGAAGACGCTCGCCGTCAACATTCCGGCCGGCATCGAGGACGGCAATCGGATCCGGTTGGCCGGCGAGGGCGAGGCGGGCGCGCACGGCGGACCGGCCGGCGATCTCTACATCTTCGTTTCGATCCGGCCGCACGCCTTCTTCCAGCGCGACGGGGCGGACGTTTTCTGCGCCGTGCCGATCTCGATGACGACCGCCGCGCTCGGCGGCACGATCGAAGTGCCGACGCTGTCGGGCGAGGCGGCGAAGGTGAAGATCCCCGAGGGCACCCAGAGCGGCAAGCGCATCCCGCTCAAGGGCAGGGGCATGCCGATCTTGAGGACGCGCGGCCACGGCGACCTCTACATCCAGGTCGGCGTCGAGACGCCGCGCCATCTGACCAAACGGCAGCGCGAGCTGCTCGAGGAGTTCGAGACCGAGTGCTCCAAGGAGACGCATCCGGAGGCGCACGGCTTCTTCGCCAAGATGAAGGGCTTCTTCGACAATCTCGGCGGATGACGTTTCGACGGTCGCATTCGCCGGACCGACATAGTAACGTCACGTCGGCGACGCAGGTTCGCGAACCTCATCGCCCTTCCTCCTCGGAGCCTTCCATGGGACAAGCCAAGAAGCGTGCCGCCGCCACCGATGGTCTCGGCCACAAGGTTCTCGACGAGGTTCGGTTTCTCAAGAATTGGATCGACAAGCCGTTGGTGACCGGCGCGGTGGCGCCGTCGTCGCCGCAGCTGGCGCGACTGATGGCGTCCTATGTCGATCCGGCGCGCCCCGGCCTCGTCGTCGAGCTCGGACCCGGCACCGGCGTCGTCACCCAGGCGCTGATCGAACGGGGCGTCGCCCCGGAGCGGATCGTCTCGATCGAATACAACGGCGACTTCTGCGCCCTGCTGCGGCAGCGCTATCCCGGCGTCCACTTCGTCCACGGCGACGCCTATCGCATGCCGCAGGCGATCGCCGGGCTGGTCGGCGCCGAGCCGCATCCGCTGTGCGCCGTGGTGTCGAGCCTGCCGCTGTTCACCCGGCCGCTGCCGGAACGGACGCGGCTCCTCGACGAATCCTTCACCCGGATGGCGCCGGGCGGGCCGTTCATCCAGTTCTCCTATGCGCTGGTCTCGCCGGTGCCGCACGGCGCGACGCGCTTCGAGATCGAACGCTCCGGCTGGGTGATGCGCAACCTGCCGCCGGCGCGGGTGTGGGTCTATCGCCGCTTCGACTGACGGCGTCGACGTTTCTCCGTGGAACGTTCGGGGCCGACGATGATCCTCCACTACGTCACGCACCCTCAGGTGGCGATCGATCCGACCGTGCCGGTGCCGCGATGGGGCCTGTCCGAGCGCGGCCGTGAACGGGCTCGCGCCGCCGCGCGATGCCGGTGGATGGACGAGGTCGGGCGCATCGTCTCCTCCGACGAGACCAAGGCGATCGAAACCGCGGAAATCCTCGTCGAGGCGCGGGGCATGGCGCTCGCGGTCCGCCCCGGGCTGCACGAGAACGACCGCTCGGCGACCGGCTTCCTGCCGCCGCCGGAGTTCGAGGCGACGGCCGATCGCTTCTTCGCCGAACCGGAGACAAGCGTACGAGGGTGGGAACGGGCGGTCGACGTCGCCGATCGGGTCGAACGGGCGCTCGCCGCGACGCTGGCGGAGGCAGGCGGCGCGGGCGATCTGCTGCTCGTCGGGCACGGGGCGGCCGGAACCCTGCTGTGGTGCCGCCTCGTCGGTCTGCCGATCGATCGCGCGCAGGACCAGCCGGCGGGCGGCGGCCATCGCTGGACGTTCGATCTCGCCCAGCGTCGCGCGGTCGCGGCGTGGCGGCCGTTCGAGATCGACGACGCGGCCTGACCCTTGTCGAAGGGGCGGCGGGCGGACTAAATCCGAGCGAACCCGTTTCGGAGAACCCGCTCATGGCCTTTCACGCCGCCCATCCCCGCGACCGCCTGATCCTAGGTCTCGATCTGCCCTCGGTCGAGGAGGCGACGCGCGCCGTCGAAGAGACGCGCGGCGCGGTCGGCGTCTACAAGATCGGCTATCGGCTGGTCTTCGCCGGCGGGCTCTCGCTCGTCGAACGACTGGTCGGCGAGGGCGAGAAGGTCTTTCTCGACGTCAAGCTGCTCGACATCGACAACACCATCGCCGAAGGGATCGAATCGATCCTCCGGCTCGGCGTCGACTGGGTGACGCTGCACGCCTATCCGAAGGCGATGCGGGCGGCGGTGGCGGCGCGCGACGCGGCCGGGTCGGAGCGCACCAAGTTGCTCGGCGTGACCGTGCTGACCTCGATGGACGACGGCGACCTGAAGGCGGCGGGCTACGCCGCGACGGTCGCCGATCTGGTCGAGGCGCGGGCGCGCGACGCGGTGGCGGCGGGAATGGACGGCATCGTCTGCTCGGCGGCGGAGGCGGCGCGGCTGCGCGCGGCGGTCGGGCCGGATCTGGCCCTGGTGACGCCGGGGGTGAGGCCGCTCGGCGCGGCGGCGGGCGATCAGAAGCGGGTGACGACGCCGGGCGCGGCGATCCGCGCCGGCGCCGACCTTCTGGTCGTGGCGCGGCCGATCCTGGGAGCGGCCGATCGCCGGGCGGCGGCGGCGCGGATCGTCGATGAGATCGCCGAGGCATGCGAAAATCGCTGAGATTGTATGCGAACGTATTACGAAAGCGCCGCACAATAAAAAATTGTGCGGCGCAATTGTTTCATTGGTGAGACAAATTATTGCGTCTTAAGTAGCTATACGAAGGGCGGGGTATCGCCAAAGATTGCCAAAAGGCAAATTTCGGCCATGGCGGCTCGCATTCCGGGGCGAGTCTGCTTCTGTCCGGGGGAAACCGGAGCAAGACGTTCCAAAGCCGTTCGGTGGGTCCGTTCATCTCCGGATGAACGCCGTCGAGCCGCGTCGGCGTCGGTCTGCCCCCAACAAGAAATCAAGGGAGGTATTCCTCGTGAGTAGCGACATCGCAAAGAAGGTACGGGCGAACCCGAAGTTCGCGGAGCTCGTATCCACCCGCAACAGCCTGGGTATGAAGCTGACGATCGCCACGCTCGTCCTCTACTACGGCTTCATTCTCCTCATCGCGTTCGATCCGAAGCTTCTCGGCACGAAGATCGGCGCCGGCGTCATGACCCTCGGCATGCCGGTGGGCCTCGTCGTCATCATTCTCTCCTTCGTGATCGTGGGCATCTACGTGAAGAAGGCCAACGCCAGCTTCGATCAGCTGACCAAGCAGATCGTCGAGGAGACCAAGTGATGTCGCGTCTGAAGACCCTCCTCACCACGGCGTTCCTCAGCGCCCTGCCGACGCTGGCGCTCGCCGCCGGCCCCGACGCCGGTCAGACCCAGCAGCAGGCCACGAACTGGACCGCCATCGGCATGTTCGTCGCCTTCGTGCTCTTCACGCTCGGCATCACCTACTGGGCGGCCAAGCAGAGCCGTTCGGCCGCGCAGTTCTACACCGCCGGCGGCGGCATCACCGGCTTCCAGAACGGCCTCGCGATCGCCGGCGACTACATGTCGGCGGCGTCGTTCCTCGGCATCTCCGGCCTCGTCTACATGTCCGGTTACGACGGCCTGATCTACTCGGTCGGCTTCCTGGTCGGCTGGCCGATCGTGACCTTCATGATCGCCGAGCCGCTGCGCAACCTCGGCAAGTTCACCTTCGCCGACGTCGCCTCGTTCCGCTTCGGCCAGACCCCGATCCGCGTTCTCGCGGCGATCGGCACCCTGGTCGTCGTCGCCTTCTACCTGATCGCTCAGATGGTCGGCGCGGGTCAGCTGATCAAGGTTCTGTTCGGCCTGCCCTACAACTACGCCGTCGTCGTCGTCGGCGTGCTGATGATCGTCTACGTCACCTTCGGCGGCATGGTCGCCACCACCTGGGTGCAGATCATCAAGGCGGTGCTGCTGCTCTCCGGCGCCACCTTCATGTCGGTGATGGTGCTCGCGCACTACGGCTTCTCGCCCGAGGCGCTGTTCGCCGAGGCCGTGAAGATCCATCCGAAGCACGAGGCGATCATGTCGCCCGGCGGTCTCGTCTCCAACCCGATCTCGGCGGTGTCGCTCGGTCTCGCCCTGATGTTCGGCACGGCCGGCCTGCCGCACATCCTGATGCGCTTCTTCACCGTGAAGGACGCCCAGGCGGCGCGTAAGTCGGTGTTCTACGCCACCGGCTTCATCGGCTACTTCTA
Source organism: Hyphomicrobiales bacterium (assembly GCA_021286855.1). Taxonomy (GTDB): domain Bacteria; phylum Pseudomonadota; class Alphaproteobacteria; order Rhizobiales; family Ancalomicrobiaceae; genus Pinisolibacter. The sequence continues at coordinate 41,990 of JAJTBO010000023.1, forward strand.
CATCCTGACCTTCATCATCGGCTTCGGCGCGATCGTGCTGGTCTCGGCCAATCCGGACTACCTGACCGACGCCACCAAGCCGCTCCTGTCGATCCGCGGCGGCTCCAACATGGCGGCGATCCATCTGGCCGACGCGGTCGGCGGCGAAGCCTTCCTCGGCTTCATCTCGGCCGTCGCCTTCGCCACCATCCTGGCGGTCGTCTCGGGTCTGACCCTGTCGGGCGCCTCGGCGATCTCCCACGACATCTACGCCACCGTCATGAAGGGCGGCAAGGCGAACGAGGCCGACGAAATCCGCGTCTCGAAGATGTCGACCGTGGTGCTCGGCATCATCGCCGTCGCCCTCGGCATCGCCTTCGAGAAGCAGAACGTCGCGTTCATGGTCGGCCTGGCCTTCGCCATCGCCGCTTCCGCGAACTTCCCCGTGCTGCTGATGTCGCTGAAGTGGAAGGGCTGCACCACCCGCGGCGCGGTCATCGGCGGCTTCCTCGGCCTCGCGGCCGCCACCTTCGGCGTCATCTTCTCGCCGTCGGTGTGGGAAGCGGTCATGGGCAACCCGAAGGGCTCGGCTCTGATCCAGCTGTCCAACCCGGCGATCTTCTCCATGCCGATCGCCTTCATCGGCATCTGGATCTTCTCGCTGCTCGACGGCTCGGCTCGCGCCCAGGCCGACAAGGACGGCTACGAAGATCAGTACATCCGGTCGGAGACGGGCATCGGCGCCGCCGGCGCGTCCGCTCACTGATCTCACGGCCGAGGCGGGAAACCGCCTCGGCTCACCTCTTCGAACGGCCGGGCGCTCCATCGAGCTTCCGGCCGTTCGTCTCTGACGGAATGTCCGTTGCGGAAGAGGGGCCGCGAGGGAAAAGTTCCGTGGGGACGCGCGAACCGTCGGCCGGATCGGCCGGATCACGCGAATCGGTTCGTATCTCCATGTTCCGCCCTCGGGTCATCGGCTCGACGGCGTTCCGCGCCCTCGCGGCGCCTTCTCCTTCGGTGAGCCTCGGATGCCCAGATCCTTCGACACGAAGAGCCCGCCCTTCGATCGCCTCAACGAGGAACAGGCGGGCGAACTCGTCGCCTCGCTCGACATCGGCTATTGGCCGAAGGGGCAGGCGATCCTGACGCGGGGGGCCTCCTCCGACCACTATCACGTGGTGCTGAAGGGAACGGTCGAGGAGCACGACGACGACGGGCACGTCGTCGCGGTGCTCGGCCCGAAGGAGACCTTCGGCGCGCGGGCGGTGGTGCACGGCGGCGCCGGCGCGCGCTACGTGGCGGCGGAGGAGACGCTGACCTATCTGGTGCCGCGCGAGACGCTGCTCGATCTCATCCACCGTAATCCGGGCTTTGCGGCGTTCTTCTATTCCGACATCTCGCGCAAGCTCGCCGAGGTCGCCAAGGGCGACAAGGGCCAGGGGCTCGAGGGCGTGTTGCGCACCCGCATCGCCGAGGCGCGTCTGCGTCCGCCGGTGTTCATCGAAGCTTCGGCGTCGATCGAAGAGACCGAACGGCGAATGACCGACACCGACACCAACAGCCTGCTGGTGCGCGACGGCGACAAGGTCGGCATCGTGACGCGGACCAATCTGTCCAAGGCGGCGATCCTCGCCAAGCTGCCGCTGACCACGCCGGTCGGCGAATGCTCCAGCTGGGGGCTGATCGGCGTCGACGAGAACGAATTCGTCTTCGACGCGCTGATCACCATGACGCGCCACAACAAGCGCCGGCTGGTGGTGACGCGCGCCGGCGAGAAGGTCGGCATCCTCGAGGACATCGACATCCTCGGCCTGTTCGCCGGCAATTCGCAGCTGATCCCCGGCCGGATCGACCGGGCGAAGGGCGTCGAGGACCTCGTCGACGCGGCGGCGGACATCCAGGGCCAAGTGGTGCGGCTGCACCATCAGGGCGTCAAGGTGCGCGACATCGCGGCGATCACCTCCGATCTCAACCGGCATCTCTTCCGACGGCTGTTCGCGCTGATCGCGCCGGCGTCGATCGCGGAGGCCGGGTGTCTGATCGTGATGGGGTCCGAGGGGCGCGGCGAACAGACGGTGCGCACCGACCAGGACAACGGCCTGCTGCTCGCCCACCCGGTCCCGGAGGAGGATCTCGTCCGGTTCCGCGCCGAATTCCAGGGGGCGCTCGCCTCGTTCGGCTTCCCACCCTGTCCGGGCAACGTGATGGTCTCCAACCCGATGTGGTCGCAGACGATCGACGATTTCGTCGGCCAGCTGAAGCGGTGGGTGCATCAGCCGGACGCGGAGAGCCCGATGCATCTGGGCATCTTCTTCGACGCGGTGGCGGTGGCGGGCGACGGCGATCTGCTCGCCCGGGCGAAACGCGAGTTCATCGGCATGATGGCCGGCGAGACGGCGGCGATCGCCCATTTCGCCAAGGCGATCGATCAGTTCCCCGGACCGGGCGGGGTGATCAGCTCGATCCTGGCGACGGTCGGCCACGAGGAGCCGATCGATCTGAAGAAGTCCGGCACCTTCCCGATCGTGCACGGGATCCGGTCGTTGGCGATCGAGAAGGGGCTGATCGAGACCTCGACGGTCGAGCGGATCCAGAAGATCGCCGAGGGCCATTTCTTCGACGAGGCCTTCGCCCGCGAGCTCTCCGAGGCCTTCGGCTATTTCATGGAACTGCGGCTGAAGTCGCAGATCCGAGCGCATCTGGCCGGCACGACGGAGGGCGAATCGCTCCTGAAACCGTCCGATCTGACGACGCTCGACCGCGACCTCCTGCGCGACGCGCTCCGGGTGGTGAAGCGGTTCCGCGAGATCGTGCGTTCGCACTTCAAGCTCGGCATGTTCTGAGGAGGCGGCGATGTTGCGATGGCTGAAACGCCGCCTCGATCTGATGCGCTTGACGGATCCGCGCTGGCGGCCGCTGTTCGACGAGGACGCCTCCGGCGAGGTGGTGACGGTCGACTGCGAGACGACCGGCTTCGACACGAAGCTCGACGACATCATCTCGATCTCGGCGATCCGGATCCGCGGCAATCAGATCCTGACCTCGCAGGCGTTCAACGCCTTCGTCCGGCCGGAGGCGGAGATGCGGGCCGACGCGATCCGGGTCCATCAATTGCGGGCCATCGACGTCGAGAACGCCCGGTCGATGCGCGAGGTGCTGCCGGAGTTCCTCGACTTCCTCGGCGGGCGGCCGTTGATCGGCTATTGGATCGACTACGACGCGGCGATGATCGACCGATACGTGAAGAGCTACTACGGCTTCTCGCTGCCCAATCGGCGGATCGAGGTGTCCGGGCTCTATTACGACCGCAAATACGGCGACGCGCCGCAGGGCACCCAGGTCGATCTCTCCTTCGCGGCGATCACCAAGGATCTGGGCCTCAGGACGTTGGCGTTGCACGACGCCTTCAACGACGCCCTGTCGGCCGGCGAGATGTACGTGCAGCTGACCGACATGCAGGCGCGCGGGGTGAAGATCGCACGTGAACGCACCCACGACGCGACCGCGTCGATCACCGCCGGGTGAGGCGTCCAAAAAAACGAAGGATGGACGTCCCGCCCCTTGCGTCGCGGGGCGCGAAAGGTCAAGGTCGTCGCCCCCGGCGTCGTCGGACCGAGACCAGTGAACGACGGGCGCGCCACGTCAGCGGCGGCCCGAGACCAGCCTTCGGAACACATCGATGAAAGTGACAGTCGAGCGGGCGCAACTCGTGAAGTCCCTGACCCATGTTCACCGGGTCGTGGAACGGCGCAACACCATTCCGATCCTCTCCAACGTGCTGCTGCGCGCCGAGGGCGGCGAGTTGAAGCTGAAGGCGACGGATCTCGACATCGAGATCGCCGAGGCGATCCCGGCGATGGTCGAGCAGGCCGGCGCCACCACCGTGCCGGCGCACATGATCCACGACATCGTGCGCAAGCTGCCGGACGGCGCGCAGGTCGAACTTTCGACGCGGGCCGACGGCGCGACGCTGGACATCCGCTCGGGCCGCTCGAAGTTCTCGCTGCAGATGCTGCCGGAGAGCGACTTCCCGGACCTGACGGCGGGCGTCTTCAGCCATCGGTTCACGCTCGCCGCCGTCGATCTGAAGCGACTGGTCGACCAGACCTGGTTCGCGATCTCGACGGAGGAGACGCGCTATTACCTGAACGGCATCTATTTCCACACGGTCGAGAACGGCGGCGAGCTGAAGTTCCGCGCCGTGGCGACCGACGGCCACCGTCTCGCGCGCGCCGAGATCGTCGCGCCGCACGGGGCGGAGGACATGCCGGGGGTGATCGTGCCGCGGAAGACGGTCGGCGAGATCCAGAAGCTCACCGACGACCCGGAGGCCGCGGTCGAGGTCGAACTGTCCGATTCGAAGATCCGTCTCACCTTCGCGGCGAAGCCGAAGGAGGGCGAGGCGAAGCCGGTCGGCATCGTGCTGACCTCGAAGCTGATCGACGGCACCTTCCCGGACTACGGCCGCGTCATTCCGCAGGGCAACGACAAGGTGATGCGGGTCGACCGCAACGAATTTTCGACCGCGGTCGATCGCGTCTCGACGATCTCTTCGGAGCGCGGCCGGGCGGTCAAGTTGACCATGGGCGAGGGACGACTGATTCTCTCGGTGACCAATCCGGACAGCGGTTCGGCGACGGAAGAACTGCCGGTCGAGTACGATCAGGAGACGCTCGACATCGGCTTCAACAGCCGGTACCTGCTCGACATCGCCTCGCAGCTCGAGACCGAGAACGCGGTGTTCCGCTTCTCCGATCCGGGCTCGCCGACGCTGATCTCCGACGACGGCGCGTCGAACGCGCTCTACGTGCTGATGCCGATGCGGGTGTGATTCTACGCCGGCGAAAGATTTGACGCGGCGACGGCCGGAGGGGAACCTCCGGCCGTTTTCGTTCGAAGGTCAGGCCTCGGTGAAGCGGGCGCCGAGGCTCTCCATGAGCGGCAGGAAGCTCGGGAAGGAGGTCGCGATCATCGCGGTGTCGTCGACCGTCACCGGCTTCTCGGCGGCGAGGCCGAGCACCAGGAAGCTCATGGCGATGCGATGGTCGAGGTGGGTGGCGACGAGGCCGCCGCCGAGCCGCGCGCCGGCCTTGCGGCCCTCGACGACGAGGCTCGCCTCGCCCTCGACGCAGGCGACGCCGTTCGCCTCCAGGCCCCGGGCGACCGCGGCGAGGCGGTCGCTCTCCTTGACGCGCAGCTCCTCGAGCCCCTCCATCACGGTCGGCCCTTCGGCGAAGGCGGCGGCGATCGCCAGGATCGGATATTCGTCGATCATCGCCGGGGCGCGTTCCGGCGGCACGACGACGCCGGCGAGCTTCGAGGCGCGGACGCGGACGTCGCCGATGCGCTCGCCGCCCGACAGGCGTTCGTTCTCGATCAACAGGTCGGCGCCCATTTCGAGCAGCGTCTGGAAGAGGCCGGTCCTGAGCGGGTTCAGGAGCACGTTCTCGACGGTGACCTCCGAGCCCGGCACGATCAGGCCGGCGACGATGGCGAAGGCGGCGGAGGACGGATCGCCGGGGACGACGACGGCCTGCGCCTTCAGCTCGGGTCGGCCGACGAGGCGGATGACGCGGCCGCCGCCGGCGTCGACCTCGACGGAGAGATCGGCGCCGAAGCCCTGCAGCATGCGTTCGGTGTGGTCGCGGGTGGCGACCGGTTCGATCACGGTGGTGACGCCGGGCGCGCCGAGGCCGGCGAGCAGCACCGCCGACTTGACCTGCGCCGAGGCCATCGGCACCCGGTAGACGATCGGCGTCGGCGTCGCGGCGCCCTTCAGCGACAGCGGCAGGCGGTCCTTGGTGCGGGCGATCACCTCGACGCCCATCTCGCGCAGCGGATCGAGGACGCGGCCCATCGGCCGGCGCGACAGCGAGGCGTCGCCGACGAAGGTGGCGGCGAAGGAATGGCCGCCGACGAGGCCCATGCAGAGGCGCGAGCCGGTGCCGGCGTTGCCGAAGTCGAGGACGCCCTCGGGTTCGAGCAGGCCGCCGCAGCCGAGGCCGGAGACGCGCCAGAGGCCCTCGCCGTCGCGCACGACGGTCGCGCCCATGGCGGCCATGGCGCGACCGGTGCCGAGGACGTCGTCGGCCTCGAGCAGGCCTTCGATCCGGGTTTCGCCGAGCGAGATCGCGCCGAACATCAGCGAGCGATGCGAGATCGACTTGTCGCCGGGAACGCGGATGCGGCCGCCGAGCGCCGCTTCGGGGTGGGCGGTGATCGGGCGGGGGGCGGCGGCGTGGCTCATGATCGGTCTCGCGCTCGGTCGTCGAAAAGGGGCTTCGTCCTATCACGGGCGGGCCGCATCGTCACGCCGGCGGGCGGCGGCGCGGTTCCAGCGCGTTTTCGGTTTTGACAGAGCCGCGGCTTCGGACTAGACGAAACGATCTCCAATTCACATTCGCGAGACGATCCGTGGCGAAATCCGAACTCGGCACCAAGCGCCTCTGCCCCAACTGCGGCACCAAGTACTACGACCTCAACCGGGATCCGATCCTGTGTCCGAAGTGCGGAACGGCCTTCACGCTGTCCGCGGCGGCGCTGAGGGTCAAGGCGCAGCCGGTCGAGGAGGAGGAAGAGGTCGAGGCCGAGGAGGCGCAGGTCGACTTCGTCAGCCTCGAGGAGGCCGACGCCGAACAGAGCGGCGGCGAAAGCGGCGAAGGCATCGAGGATGACGAGATCGCCGACATCGGCGACGACGACGACACCTTCCTCGAGACCGAGGACGAGGACGAGGACATCGATGGCATCGACATCGACGTCGAGAGCGAAGACGAAGAGCGCTGAGACGGCGCCGGGCGTCGGCCGGGCCTCTGCGCGGCGCGCTTTTCCACAGTTCCGTCCGTGACTTCGAAAAAAAGTCGAAGGTCGACGACAAAGGGGCTTGATCACCGGCGGCGATGCCTTTAGAGATCGCCGCCGTCGCCGGGGTTCCCAAGCCTCGGTGGAGAAGAGTGGGGCCATAGCTCAGTTGGGAGAGCGCTTGAATGGCATTCAAGAGGTCAGGGGTTCGACTCCCCTTGGCTCCACCAATTCTCCAGACGAAGCCGCGGACCTCCGCGGCTTTTTGTTTTTCGGGTCCTCCGCGGCTCGCCGGCGCGTCGTGATGCGGATCGGCGGATCGACGGCGGCGTCAGGCGGCGGTCGTCTCGCGGCGGAAGACGCCGGGGCTCTTGCCGGTCCATTTGCGGAAGGCGCGGTGGAAGGCGCTCGGCTCGGCGAAGCCGAGGCGGCCGGCGATCTCGGCGACGGAGCGCTCGCTCGCGGTCAGGGCCTCGATCGCCAGATCACGGCGGATCTCGTCGCGGATGCCCTGCCAGCTCCGCCCCTCTTGTCTCAGACGGTGGCGCAGGGTCGAAGGTGACAGCCGCAGCGCCCGCGCCGTCGCCGCGAAGTCGGGCCATTCGGTCGGCGCGGTCGTCCGAAGCCTGGTTCGAATCGTCGCGACCAGGCCGGCGTCGTAGCGATAGCGCACCAACAGATTGGCCGGGGCGGCGCGCAGAAACTGCTTCAGCGCCTTTTCGCTGCGGTCGATCGGCAGGGCGAGATGGCGGGCGTCGAAGACGATGCGGCTCGCCGGGCGGTCGAAGCGCACCGGCGCGCCGAAGAAGCGGCGATAGTCGGCGACGCCGACCGGTTCGGAACAACGGAAGTCGACCAGCCTCAGCGGAATGCGCCGGCCGACCAGCCAACAGGCGACGCCGTGCAGGACGATCCAGAAGGTGCGGTAGGCGAAGGCCGAGCGAGGGGCGTCGGCGTCGTGCAGGCGGATCTCGGCGAGACCGTCGGCGATCGCCAGTTCGCCGCGCGGATCGTCGAGCAGCACCGCGAGGAAGCGGAGCGCCCGCCGCAGCGCCTGCTCCAAGGTTCGCGAATGAAGGAGCGCATGGCAGAGGAGGACGAAGCTGCCCGGCCGCATCGGCCGGCCGCCGAGGCCGAAGAACTCGTCCTCCATCACCGCCGCCAAGGCCAGCCACATCCGGCCATAGGCCTCGGCCGACACCGGCTCCTCCACCTCGCTCGGCAGACCTGCCGCCGCCAGCACCGGGGCGGTCGGGAGGCAGCGCCGGCGCAGGGCGTCGAGCGCCTCTTCGACGAAACTCGGACGGATCATCCGCCGTTCGGGGTTCCCGCCGCTCGCTTCCGCCATTGACCTTCTCCTCGCCCGCTTCGCCGGGTTCGTTCGGCGAGATATGGTAAAATCGCCGACGAGATCGCACCAGTCGGGTCATCGACGGCCATGTCGATCTATCCTTGAATTCGCCTGGACGACGGGCCCGAGGCCGCAAAGAAGAAGAGACGTTCGTCCGGGGAGACGCCATGCACGCCGCCGACAGACGCCCGGATTCCGCGCCCACGAACGACGGGGGCCGCGTCGTGCGGCGGATCCGTGCGCCGTTCGAGGCCTGATCGACCGCGTCGAACCGCCGGACGTTCCGGCGTCGCCTCTTTCCCACGCCATTCCGTTTCGCGAGGACCTTTCGCCATGCAGATCTCGAACCATGCCTTCGTCGTCACGGGGGCCGGCTCCGGCCTCGGCGCGGCGGTCGCCCGTCGCCTCGTCGCCGACGGGGGACGCGTCGCGATCGTCGACGTCGACGCGAAGGCGGGCGAAGCGGTCGCCGCCGAACTCGGCGCGGCGGCGATCTTCCGGCGCGCCGACGTCACCTCGGAGGCCGACGGCGCGGCGGCGATCGCGGCGGCGCTCGCCGCCTTCGGTCGGCTCGACGGGCTGATCAACTGCGCCGGCGTCGCACCGGGCGAGAAGGTCGTCGGCCGCGACGGGCCGCACGCCCTCGACAGCTTCACCCGGGCGATCTCGATCAACCTGATCGGCACCTTCAACATGCTGCGTCTCGCCGCGGCCGTGATGGCGAAGGGCGAGGCGGGCGCGGACGGCGAACGCGGCGTGATCGTCAACACCGCCTCGATCGCCGCCTTCGACGGGCAGATCGGTCAGGCGGCCTATGCGGCCTCGAAGGCCGGCGTGGTCGGGCTGACCTTGCCGGTGGCGCGCGAGCTCGCCCGCTCCGGCATCCGCTGCGTGACGATCGCGCCGGGCATCTTCGAAACGCCGATGATGGCCGGCCTGCCACAGGACGTGCAGGCGAGCCTCGGGGCGAACGTGCCGTTTCCGGCGCGGCTCGGCCGGCCGGAGGAGTTCGCGGGCCTGGTCGCCCACATTCTCGAAAACCGCATGCTCAACGGCGAGGTGATCCGCCTCGACGGCGCGCTGCGCATGGCGCCGCGCTGAAACGAAGAAGAACGAGGGAGGGAATCGATGTCCGACAGCGATCCGATCGTGATCGTCGGCTGCGCCCGCACGCCGATGGGGGGGGTCCAGGGCGACCTTTCCGACGTCGAGGCGCCGAAACTCGGCGCGACCGCCATCCGCGCCGCGCTCGATCGCGCCGCGCTCGTGGCGGAGGCGGTCGAGGAGGTGGTGTTCGGTTGCGTGCTGCCGGCCGGGCTCGGTCAGGCGCCGGCGCGGCAGGCCGGGCTCTCGGCCGGCCTGCCGCTGTCGGCCGGCGCGACCACGGTCAACAAGATGTGCGGCTCGGGGATGAAGGCGACGATGCTCGCGCACGACCTGATCGCCGCCGGCTCGGCCTCGATCGTGGTGGCCGGCGGCATGGAGAGCATGTCGAACGCGCCCTATCTGCTCGATCGGGCGCGCGGCGGCTATCGCCTCGGCCACGGCCGGGTGATCGACCACATGTTCTTCGACGGGCTCGAGGACGCCTACGAGAAGGGGCGTCTGATGGGGACCTTCGCCGAGGACTGCGCCGAGGCCTATCGGTTCACGCGTGAGGCGCAGGACGCCTACGCCATCGCCTCGCTCACCCGGGCTCAGGCGGCGATCACGCAAGGCCGCTTCGCCGGCGAGATCGTCCCGGTGACGGTGACGTCGGGGAGAGCGGAACGCGTCGTCGCGATCGACGAACAGCCGGGCAAGGCGCGGCTCGACAAGATCCCGACGCTGAAGCCGGCCTTCCGCGCCGGCGGCACGGTGACGGCGGCCAATTCCTCGTCGATCTCCGACGGCGCGGCGGCGCTCGTGCTGATGCGGGCGTCGGAGGCGGAGCGGCGCGGCCTGACCCCGATCGCGCGGATCGTCGGCCACGCCACCCATGCGCAGGAGCCGGCGAAATTCGCCACCGCGCCGATCGGCTCGATCCGTAAGCTCGCCGAGAAGACCGGCTGGCGGCTTTCCGACGTCGATCTCTTCGAGGTCAACGAGGCCTTTGCGGTGGTGGCCATGGCGGCGATGCACGATCTCGACCTGCCGCACGACAAGGTCAACGTGCATGGCGGGGCCTGCGCGCTCGGGCACCCGATCGGGGCGTCCGGCGCGCGCATCCTGGTGACGCTTCTCGCCGCTCTGGCGAATCGTGGCGGCCGGCGCGGCGTCGCCTCGCTGTGCATCGGCGGCGGCGAAGCGACGGCGGTCGCCGTCGAGCTGATGAACTGAAGAAGCGGGAGGATCCCATGCGTCTCGACGAGACCCGCGCCGCCATTCGCGACATGGCGCGCGCCTTCGCCCGCGAACGGCTGGCGCCGGGCGCGGCGGCCCGCGACAGGGCGCACGCCTTTCCCGGGGAGGAGTTGAAGGAGATGGGCCGGCTCGGCCTTCTCGGCATGGTCGTGCCGGAGGCGTGGGGCGGTTCCGACGTCGGGGCAGTCGCCTATGCGGCGGTGCTCGAGGAGATCGCGGCTGGCGACGGCGCCTGCTCGACCATCCTCTCGGTGCATAATTCGGTCGGCTGCGGGCCGATCGTCAAATTCGGGACGGAGGAACAGAAGCGGCGGTTCCTCCCCAAACTGGCGGCAGGCGAATGGATCGGCGGCTTCGCGCTGACCGAGCCGCACGCCGGCTCCGACGCCTCGGATCTGAAGACCCGAGCGCGGCGCGACGGCGATCGCTACATCCTGAACGGATCGAAACAGTTCATCACCTCGGGCAAGAACGCCGACGTGGTGATCGTCTTCGCCGTCACCGATCCGACGGCCGGCAAGAAGGGCATCTCCGCCTTCATCGTGCCGACCTCGACGCCGGGCTATCGGGTGGTGCGGGTCGAGGAGAAGCTCGGCCAGCATGCCTCCGACACCTGCCAACTCGCCTTCGACGACATGGAGATCCCCGTCGAACTGCGGCTCGGCGCGGAAGGCGAAGGTTACAAGATCGCGCTCTCCAATCTCGAGGGGGGGCGCATCGGCATCGCGGCGCAGGCGGTCGGCATGGCGCGCGCGGCCTTCGAGGCGGCGCGTGACTATGCCCGCGAGCGCGTCACCTTCGGCCGGCCGATCGTCGAGCATCAGGCGATCGCCTTCCGCCTCGCTTCGATGGCGACGGAGATCGAGGCGGCGCGCCAGTTGGTGCTGCATGCGGCGGACTTGCGCGAGGCGGGCGAGCCCTGCCTGACCGAAGCCTGCATGGCCAAGCTCTTCGCTTCGGAGATGGCGGAGCGGGTCGCCTCCGCCGCGCTGCAGATCCACGGCGGCGCCGGCTACATGGCCGACTATCCGGTGGAGCGGATCTGGCGCGACGTCCGGGTCTGTCAGATCTACGAAGGGACCAGCGACATCCAGCGGCTGGTCATCGCCCGCGCCGTCGCCTGAGGGAGGAGTCGATGGGACCGCTCGCCGGACTGAAGGTATTGGAATTCGCCGGGCTCGGCCCCGCGCCCTTCGCCTGCATGGTGCTCGCCGATCTCGGCGCGGACGTGGTCCGTATCGACCGCGGCGGCGGGCCTGGCCTGCTCGGGCTCGATCGCGACCTGCTCGATCGCGGTCGGCGCTCGGTCGTCCTCGACCTGAAGAGCGAGGCGGGGCTGGCCACCGCGCGGCGTCTGGCCGGGGTCGCCGACGTGCTCGTCGAGGGGTTCCGGCCGGGCGTGATGGAACGGCTCGGCCTCGGTCCGGAGGCGCTCTCGGAGACGAGTCCCGGCCTCGTCTATGCCCGCATGACCGGTTGGGGGCAGAGCGGACCACTCGCCGACACCGCCGGCCACGACCTCGGCTACATCGCGGTGACCGGCGCGCTGCATGCGATCGGCGAGGTCGACCGTCCCGTGCCGCCGCTGAACCTCGTCGGCGACTTCGGCGGCGGCTCGATGATGCTGGTGACCGGCATCCTGGCGGCGCTCTTCGAACGCCAGCGTTCGGGCCGGGGCCAAGTGATCGACGCCGCCATCACCGACGGGACGTCGCTCCTGATGGCGATGATCTGGTCGATGAAGGGGCAGGGGACCTGGCGCGACGGGCGCGCCGCCAACCTGCTCGACGGCGGGTCGGCGGCCTATCGCGCCTACCCTTGCGCCGACGGCCGGCATCTGGCGGTCGCGCCGCTCGAGCGCAAGTTCTTCGAGACCTTCGCGCGCTGCATCGGCCTCGATCCGGCGGAGTGGCCGGATCATCTCGACCGCAGCGTCGGCGAGGCGCTGGCCGCGCGGATCGGCGCGATCTTGAAGACGAAGAGCCGCGACGATTGGTGCGCGCTCTTCGAGGGGACCGACGCCTGCGTCGCGCCGGTGCTCGCGCTCGAGGAAGCGCCGGATCATCCGCACAATCGGGCGCGTGGCGCCTTCGTCGAGATCGAGGGCGTCATCCAACCGGCGCCGGCGCCGCGCTTCTCCCGCTCGGTCCCGCCGACGCCGAAGCCGCCGCCGCGGCCGGGGGAGGGCGGCGAGGCGGCGCTCACCGATTGGCTCGGATGAGCGGCGCGGTTTCGATCAGCGCTCCGTCTTGCTCCGCAGCCCTTCTAGGAAGGTGTCGAGGAAGGCGTCGCCGACCTCTTCGTAGGACGGCCGCTTGGCGGCGGCGCGCCAATGGGGCAGCCAGTTGAACGCGCCGAACAGCGCGGCGGAGGCGTATTTCGGCTCGCAAGGGGCGATCGAACCGTCGGCGACGCCGGCTTCGATCAGACCGCGCAATGTCATGTCCATGCGGCGGCGGATCTCGCGCAGGACGGCGAAGCTCTCACGCGACAGGACGTTCTCGTGGATCAGGACGAGGCAGGCGCCGTAGTCCTGGGTCAGCACCTGCGCATAGGCGCGCATCAGCGTGCGGATGCGGACGAGCGGCGGCAGCTTCGCGTCGGCGCAGATCTCCAGCGTCGGCTGCAGGAACTCGTAGGCCATGGTGTTGCACTGGAACAGGATGTCGTCCTTGTTCCGGATGTAGTAGTAGAGCGTCCGCTTGGAGACCTGCAGCTCCGCCGCGATGGCGTCGAGCGTGGTGCGGTCGTAGCCGCGTTCGTTGAACATCCGCGCGCCGGTGAGCAACACCGCCCGCCGCTTGGCGCGACGCAGATCGTCGCCGGTCTCGACGGCGGTCGCCGCGAAGGGGTTCTCCGCCTCGCCCGCGCGGTCCGCGTCCTCTCGTCCCTTCCCTTCGACCATGCCCCGCGTCCCTCCTTTCGCGATCGCCGACCCGCCGGCCAATCTACGCGGTTTTCGTCGATTGACAATGTAACCCACCGGTGGGATACATAATGAACAACGATTGGGTCCACTGCGCGACGACCCGGTCGAGGCAATGTCCGAAATTCGGACGAAGAAACGTCGGCGCAGGGGAGGAGCGACGGCCACCGCGCGCGGTCGTCGACGCATCGAGCGGACCGCCGTCCCTTCTGGGTGCGGCGGAGACCGTCGTGCGTGTCGTCCCTTGCCCGCGAGGGAGGCGGACGAGCATGACCGGCAGCGCCGTGATCGCCGGAGTGGGCATGACCCGCTTCGTCAAGCCGAGCGAGAGCCCGGCCTATACCGAGATGGCGGGCGAGGCGATCCGTGCGGCGCTGGCCGACGCCGGCCTCGGCCTCGAGGCGGTCGCGGAGG
>JAJTBO010000036.1 GCA_021286855.1 Hyphomicrobiales bacterium
TCATGGCCGACCAGCCGAAACCGTGAGATCCACGTCCCTCACCGGAGGGATACGCGTTTTCCGTTCGAGCGCCGTAGAGCCGCAAGGATCTCTCACGCGGAGAAAATGCGAAGGCCGACGGAGAGGATCGCCTCGCCGTCGGCCTCGTCCTCTTCGATCGATCGCCGGGCGATCAGCCGCGGTTGCGCATGTGTTGCGCGAGCATCTCGATCTGCGGCAGGATGGCGGCGCGCAGCTCGGGATCGGCGACGGTGTCGACCAGCGCCCAGCGGAAGCAGAGGATCCAGCCCTTCATTTCGTCTTCGCCGATCGGAGCGTGCAGATGGCGGGCGCGCAGCATCGGCGCGCCGCGCTTCTCGACGAAGAGCTGCGGGCCGCCGAGCCAGCCGGAGAGAAATTCGAAGAGCTTCTGCTCGCTGTCGTCCAGGCTCTCGGGATGGATGGCGCGGCAGGCGGCGGCCTCCGGCGCGCTGTCCATCACCGCGTAGAAGCGCCGGGTGAAGCGGCGCACGCCCTCCTCTCCGCCGATACGCTCATAGAGGCTGGGCGCGGGGGTCGTCTCGACCGAGGTCATGTGCCGTCTCCGAATGATGTGGGTCGGCCTGCATCGAACACGAAGAACCGCGTTCCGCAAGTTCGGAGGAGCCCGAAACGGCGGAGCGCGGCGCAAGTTTCGAAAGACGCGCCGGCGCGACCGGTCCGTTCAGGACCGGTCGGCCAGATAATGCGCGAGGCTTTCGATCTGGGGAAGGATCTCGGCGACCACATCCGGATCGGAGATCGTCTCTTCGGCGGCGCGGCGGAAGCAGAGCAACCAACCGTCACGTTGAGAATCGCCGATCGGCACCAGGAAGTGCCGCCGCTTCAACTTCGGCGCGCCGTGACGCTTGGTGTAGAGCTCGGGGCCGCCGAGCCAACCGGAAAGAAACTCGTAGAGCTTCGGCCCGAGGTCGGCGGGCGCGACATGGAGGACGGCGCGCGCCGCTTCCGCTTCCGGCACCGTCTCCATCAACTCGTGGAATCGACGCACGAGGCGACGCAACGCCACCGCGCCGCCCATGCGTTCGTAGAGCGAGACGCCGCCACGCGAGCGCGCCCGCACCTGCGAAGGACGCCGCAGCTTGGGGCGATCCGCCTCCATCGCATGCTCCCTCCCCTGGTCGACCGTCGCGTCCGACCTCCCCGCGTCCTCCGAGGAGGACGGATCGAGAGGGCTGCCCAACCCGCGCGGAGTCTCGGCATTTCGTAGGGAGAGCGAGGTGTCCGAGGGGAAGGCGTCGAGCGCGTTTTCGATGTCCATGCATCCGGCTCCGATCGTTGTCTTTCCAAAATTATGCGCCTGCTAAATTGGATTAGACATACAGCTTTTTACGGGTGCGGCGCGCCCCGGCATTTCGCCGCGTCGCTGCAAGCCACCCCCTGCACAACGTAATTTCAATAATTTACGACCGCCGCGAGGAAGCATCGGACCTCCCTCGTCGCGTTTCGGAGCATCGAACCGCGACGGGATGCCGCTGCGACGACGACGCGCAGCGACAGATCCGCGCAGACCTCGACCCCCGACCTTCGCGCGCTCCGCCGCCGCCCGTTCTGCGAAGTTCGCTTCGGCGCTGCAATAGTTCGTTCACAATCCGATATATCGCGGCAAAGGTTTCATGCGAGCGAGCCTCCACCATCCTCGTCCGAGGCGGGACGCGTCTTGCGTTCCGACGACAGGCAACGGACCGAACGGCGCGCTGGGAGGCGCGCCGCATCTCGACCAGACGAAGGATCGGAAGGAGGACGTCGGCGTCGGCCGACGTCGGGAGGAGCACGAGACGCCGACGGGTCCGTCGTCGCGGCTCGTGGATGCTTATGGGGGGACGTCATGTCCAACTCGGTCACCGAAAAGGTGCGCTCGAATCCGAAGTTTTCGGAGTTGAAGTCGAAGCGCGCCCGTTTCGCCTGGACGCTCGCCGCGATCGTTCTCGGCGTCTACTACAGCTTCATGATGGTCGTCGCCTTCGCGCCGAAGAGCCTGACGGCGAAGATCGGCGAAGGCTGGACCCTGTCGATCGGCTATCCGATCGTCGCCGTCATCATCGTCGGCGCCTGGCTGCTCACCGGCCTCTACATTCGCCGCGCCAACGGCGAATTCGAAACCCTGACCCGTGACATCGTTTCGGAGGCGAAGAAGTGATGCGCCGCGCCCTCACCGCCGCCGCGCTTCTCGCGGCTTCCGCCCTTCCCGCCGTCGCGGCGGGGATCGAAGGTCAGGTCCAGCAACAGCCGATCAACGTGATCGCCATCGGCATGTTCGTCGCCTTCGTGTTCTTCACCCTCGGCATCACCTGGTGGGCGTCGAAGCGGACCCGCTCGGCGGCCGACTTCTACACCGCCGGCGGCGGCATCACCGGCGTCCAGAACGGCTGGGCGATCGCCGGCGACTACATGTCGGCGGCGACCCTGCTCGGTCTGTCGGCGCTGGTCTATTCGTCCGGCTACGACGGCTTCCTCTACGCCACCGGCTTCTTCGTCGGCTGGCCGGTGATCATGTTCCTGCTCGCCGAACGCCTGCGCAATCTCGGCAAGTTCACCTTCGCCGACATCGCCTCCTACCGGCTCGACAAGTCGAAGGTCCGCACCTTCGCGGCGGTCGGCTCGCTGACCGTGGTGTGCTTCTATCTGATCGTGCAGATGGTCGGCGCCGGTCAGCTGATCCAGCTGCTGTTCGGCCTGCCCTACAACTACGCCGTCGTCCTGGTCGGCGTGCTGATGATCGTCTACGTGACCTTCGGCGGCATGGTGGCGACCACCTGGGTGCAGATCATCAAGGCCGGCCTCCTCCTGCTCGGCGGCACGCTCCTCCTCATCCTGGCGATGTTCAAGCTCGGCTTCTCGGTCGAGGGCATCGCGCGACAGGCGGTGGCGGCGCGCGGCGCGGCCGGCGAGGCGTTGATGGGTCCGGGCAAGCTGCTCGCCGATCCGGTCACCGCCGTTTCGCTGTCGCTCGGCCTCGTCTTCGGCAACGCCGGCCTGCCGCACATCATGATGCGCTTCTTCACCGTTCCGAACGCCAAGGAAGCGCGCAAGTCGGTGTTCGTGGCGACCGGTCTGATCGGCTTCTTCTTCCTCGTGGTCTGCACCGTCGGCCTCGCGGCGATCTCGATCGTCGGCACCGACCCGCAGTTCTTCGAGGGCGGCAAGCTCGGCGGCAAGCTGATCGGCGGCGGCAACATGCCGGTGATGCATCTGGCCAAGGCGCTCGGCGGCGACATCTTCCTCGGCTTCCTGTCGGCGGTCGCCTTCGCCACCATCCTGGCGGTGGTCGCGGGTCTGGCGCTGGCCGGCGCTTCGGCGATCGCCCACGACCTCTACGCCGGCGTCATCGCCAAGGGCACGGCGACCGAGGCCAAGGAGATGCGTGTCTCCAAGATCGCGACGATCGCCATCGGCGTCGTGGCGATCTTCCTCGGCATCGCCTTCAAGGACCAGAACGTGGCGTTCCTGGTGGCGCTCGCCTTCGGCGTGGCGGCTTCGGTGAACTTCCCCGTCCTGCTGCTCTCGATGTACTGGCGCGGGCTGACCACCAACGGCGCGCTGGCGGGCGGCATCGCCGGCCTGATCTGCGCGGTCACGCTGGTCGTTCTTTCGCCGGCGGTGTGGGTCAAGGTGCTCGGCAACGCGCAGGCGATCTTCCCGATCGACCATCCGGCGCTGTTCTCGATGACGCTCGCCTTCGTCGTCGCCTTCGTCGTCTCCAAGCTCGACGGCTCGGCTCAGGCCGAGGCCGAACGCGCCGCCTTCGACGAACAGGACGTCCGGGCCGAGACCGGCATCGGCGCGGCCGGCGCGACGGCGCACTGATCGGCGCGATCGTCGATGCGAACCGCGGCGCGGGGCTCCTCCCCGCGCCGCATCTTTCCGAAACGACTTGCCCCCCGGCGCGTGTCGCCCCATCCTCGGGCGAGCGGCGTCCGCCGCGGCCGACGACGACGCGCCATGTTCAAGTCACGCCTGTTCCTGGAGATCTTCTCGGCGTCGATGCTGGTCGTCGCGGCGCTGGCGGCGGCGATGTGGCTGTTCACCGTGCCGCTGGTCGAGCGCAAGGCCTACGAGATCGAACTCGAGGCGAGCCGTACCATCCTCGACAACGTCTTCGAGATGACCGCCAAGATGGCCGGCCGGCTCGACGAGACCCGCGACCTCACCCTCAAGGCCTACGAGGCGCAACTGCGCACCGCGGTGACGTTGGCGGTCGGCCTGATCGAAGGGGTCGAGGCGCGGCGCGCGGCCGGCGAGATCGGCGACGACGACGTCGGCCGCCTCGCCTGGGAGACGCTGCGCTCGATCAAATGGGCCGAGGACGACTACGTCTGGGTCTCCGACTACCGCGCCCACATCCTCTCCCATCCCGATCCGCGTTGGCACGGCAACGACGTCTCCTCGATCAAGGACGAGGCGGGCGAGAACGTCATCCCCCGCGTCATCGAAATCGCGCGGCGCGACGGCGAGGGCTCGACGATCTACGACTGGGTCCGCCCGGGATCGAACAAGCCGTCGCGCAAGATCTCCTATTTCCGCGACCTGCCGAAGCTCGGCGTGGTGGTCGGCGCCGGCGCCTGGCTCGACGACATCGATGCCGAGGTGGCGCGCCGAAGGGTCCGGGCGATCGACGACATGCGCCGGGCGCTGCGCGAGATCCGCATCGCGCGCACCGGCTACGCCTACATCTTCGACGCCGCCAACAACATGATCATCCACCCCAATGCGAACATCGAGGGGCAGGAGTTCACCACCCGCACCGACCCCAAGTCGGGCGAGCGGATCGCCGACGAGCTGAAGGCGGTCGCGGATTCGGATCGGCCGCTGCACTACATGTGGGACAAGCCGTCCGACCCGGGCGACTACGTCTACGAAAAGATCTCCTGGGTCCGGCACTTCAAGGAATTCGACTGGTACATCGCCTCCTCGGTCTATGTAGAGGAACTGAAGTCGAGCTCGCAGGAGCTTTCGCGCCGCATCCTGGCGGTGACCGCCGGCGTCGGCCTGTTCGCGGCGTTGCTCGGCGGCCTCGGCGTCTGGCGCTTCGTCCTGCCGCTGCGCGCGATGGCGGAGACCGCCTCGCGGGTCTCCGCCGGCGATCTCGACGCGCGCACCGGCATCCGCCGCAACGACGAGATCGGGCTCCTCGCCCAGACCTTCGACACGATGGTCGGCAGGGTCGGCGAAAACGTCGGCGAGCTGGAGGACCGGGTCCGCGCCCGCACCGCCGAGCTCGAGGCCGCGATCGTCGCCGAACAGCGCACCCAGTCGCGCCTCGCCGAGGCCGACGCCCGCCAACGCCTGATCCTCGACGCGATCCCGGCGGCGATCGCCTATCTCGGCCCCGACGAGCGCTTCCGCTTCGTCAATCGCGCCTGGAGCGAGCTGGTCGGCCGCTCGAAGGCGGCGATCGTCGGCGAGGAATTGCGCCCGATCATCGGCCGCGCCGCCTGGGAGACCCTGCAGACCCCGCTGACGCGCACCCGCCGCGGCGAGGTGGTCAATCTCGAATACGCCTTCGAACACCGTTCGGGCCGGCGGATCGTCACCGCCAACACGCTGATCCCGCAGATCGCCGCCAACGGCGCGACGATCGGTTGCTTCGTCCTGACCCGCGACGTCACCGACGAGCGGGAGACCGAACGGCGGATCTTCGAGGCGGAGCACCTCAAGGCGATCGGCCAGCTCTCCGGCGGTCTGGCGCACGACTTCAACAATCTCCTGTCGATCATCATCGGCAATCTCGCCACGGCGCGGGAGAAATACGCCGACGTCGACGGCTTCTCCGCCTATGTCGAACCGGCCGAGCGGGCGGCGCGGCGCGGCGCGGATCTCACCTCGCGGCTGCTCTCCTTCGCCCGGCGTCAGCCGATGCGCTCCGAGACGCTGGAGGTGGCGGCCCTCCTCGCCGAGATCGGCACGCTGCTGCGCCGCTCGCTGCCGCACACCGTCGACGTCGCCCTCGACGCCGAGGGCGGCCGCCACGACTTCTGGATCGTCGCCGACCATGTCCAGTTGGAGCGCGCCGTCGTCAATCTCGCCCTCAACGCCCGCGACGCCATGCCCGACGGCGGCCACATCCGGTTGGTCTGCCGACGTCTGGCCGCCGATCAGCGCAACGGCTGGGACGAACCGGTGCCGGAGGGGCGCTGGATCGAGATCGCCGTCGTCGACGACGGCCAGGGCTTTCCCGAAGGCGCGCTCGCCCGCGCCTTCGAGCCCTTCTACACCACCAAGAAGATGGGCTCCGGCCTCGGCCTCGCCATGGTCTGGGGCTTCGTCAAACAGTCTCAGGGCTTCATCCGCATCGTCTCCGAACCGGGGCGCGGCGCGAGCGTGTCGCTGCTCTTCGCCGAGACCGATCCTCTCGCCGATCAGCCGCCGATCGCCGCGCCGCCGAGCGACGGCGAGGCGCTCTTCCCCGGCGCGATGGCGATCGTCGTCGAAGACGACGACGACGTCCGCCGGATGGCGCTCGAACAGATGGTCGGGCTCGGCTTCTCGGTGATCGAGGCGGAGAGCGGCGAGGAGGCGCTGAGCCTGATCGCCGGCATCTCCGACATCCGGGTGGTCGTCTCCGACGTGGTGATGCCCGGCCTGTCCGGGCTCGATCTGGCGCGGCGGCTGAGGGCCGACCATCCGGCGATCGCGGTCGTCCTGGTCACCGGCTTCGCCCGCGGCGAAGCGCCGGAGGATCTCGTCGACGTGCCGGTGCTGACCAAACCGTGGGAAAGGGAAGACCTGATCGGCGCGCTGGCCTCGGCCATCCGCGCCCGCGGGGGGGAAGACAAGGAACGAACGCCATGAAGAAGCAGATCTATGTGGTCGAGGACGACGTCGACCTCTGTCGCGTCGTCTCCGATCTCCTGGAGACCTACGGTTACGCCGTATCCACCTTTCAAACCGGCCGCGACGGTCGCGCCGCGATCCGCCGTCAGGCGCCGGATCTGCTCGTCGTCGATCTCAATCTGCCCGACATGAACGGTCTCGACCTGATCCGCGAGCTGTGGAGCGACGTGCGCTTCGGCCTGATCGTGCTGACCGGACGGGCCGAAGTGTCGGATCGCGTGCTGGGGCTCGAGCTCGGCGCCGACGACTACGTGGTCAAGCCGTTCGAGCCGCGCGAACTGGTCGCCCGGGTCGGCGCGGTGTTGCGCCGCCACGACCAACTGATCGCCGCGGCGCGCAACGCCGAGCAGTCGCGCGCCCGCTTCGGCTCGTGGAGCTTCGACATCGGCAATCTGACCCTGACCGGCGACGACGGCCGCGTCGAGAGCCTCACCGCCGCGGAGGGCGCGCTCCTCCTGATGTTCGCCCGCGCGCCGAACCGGGTGCTGTCGCGCGAACAGCTGCAGGCCGACGGCGACGACGCCGACGACTTTCCCTATGAACGGTCGATCGACGTCCGCATCTCGCGACTGCGAAAGAAAATCGAGGAGGATCCCCGAAAGCCACAGTTGATCAAGACCGTCTACGGCGCAGGATACGTCCTCGCCAAGGAGGTGACGTGGAGCACGGCGCGTTGATCTCGCAACTGCGAAGTCAAACGAAGGTTCTACGACTTATGGACGATGAATTGAAACATTCGGTTCACATTCGGACAGCATTACGCAAAAACGAATTGCTAACGTCGTCCCCAATCAACGATCCCGTTCGCATCGCCTCTGGCGAGCGCGAGGCGGGACGCCACGCCAGGAGGGAGCCCGCGTGACCGCCGTCAATCCTTATGAATGCGATCTCGACCGCAACGCCGCCAACTTCGTGGCGCTGACCCCCCTCACCTATCTCGAGCGCTCCGCCGCGATCTGGCCGACCAAGACGGCGATCGTCCATGGCACGCTGCGCCGCACCTGGGCCGAGACCGCCGAACGCTGCCGTCGCCTCGCCTCCGGCCTCGCGAAGATGGGCTACGGCAAGGGCGTGACGATCGCCTTCCTGGCCGCCAACACGCCCGAGCTGTTCGAGGCGCATTTCGGCGTGCCGCTGATGGGCG
>JAJTBO010000024.1 GCA_021286855.1 Hyphomicrobiales bacterium
TCAAGGCGAGCAACGCCGCCCTCCCTATTTCAACATCGACCGGGACATCCCCGCGACATCACCGGCGAGTTCATCTCGACTCGGGCGCTCCAGGCGGTCGCCACCTACGCCGGCGGCGGCGGCACGACGCAGAACACCAACGTCTATACCGGCAACGTGACGTCCGCCGTGATCATGGCGAACGTCTATGCCGATCTCGGCAAGTATTCCGGACTGACGCCCTATGTCGGCGCCGGCGTCGGCGCCGCCTACAACAACATGTCGAACCTCTACGAGAACGCCAGCTGGACCGGCGGCGCGGGCAGCCCGACCTTCGGCTACCTGCCCGGCGGCTCGAAGTGGAGCCTCGCCTGGGCTCTGCATGCCGGCATGTCCTACGACCTGTCGCCCAACCTGAAGCTCGACGCCGGATATTCCTTCAAGGATCTCGGCGAAGTCTCGACCCACGGCGCGTCGATCTGCGCGACGAACCCTTGCAACGCCGAGAGCGTGAAGCTCAAGGACCTCTACACGCACAGCGTCCACGTCGGCGCGCGCTGGATGCTCGACGCTCCGGCCGCGAAGACGCCGGTCTACGCGGCGCCGGTGGTGGCGAAGTACTGAGATCGTCCGATCTTCGGATGCGAAGGCGCGGCGCCGAAAGGCGGCCGCGCCTTCGCCGTTTCAGGGACCTGCGACGAAACGGTTCGGGAGGGTTGCGCGGGAAACGTTTGATTCGCGTCGACGGACGCTGTAGCGAGGTCGGCGGGACACCCCTCCCCACCGAGGGGCGCCCATCTGAAAGGATGGATTTCACATGACGACTGCCCGCCCGGCCCTCCAGCCCCTCTGCCCCAACTTCTCCTCCGGTCCCTGCGCCAAGCGCCCCGGTTGGTCGCTCGACGCGCTGAAGGGCGCGCTCGTCGGCCGCTCGCATCGCGCCAAGCCCGGCAAGGCCAAGCTCCAACTCGCCATCGATCTGACCCGCGAAGTCCTCGGCGTCCCCGCCGACTACAAGATCGGCATCGTACCCGCCTCCGACACCGGCGCGGTGGAGATGGCGATGTGGTCGATGGCCGGCGCGCGCGGCATCGACATGCTCGCCTGGGAGAGCTTCGGCGAAGGTTGGGTCACCGACATCCAGAAGCAGCTGAAGCTCGACGACGTCCGCGTCTTCAAGGCGCCCTACGGCGAGCTGCCGGACCTCTCGGCGGTCGACACCAAGACGCGCGACGTGGTCTTCACCTGGAACGGCACCACCTCCGGCGTCCGGGTTCCGAACGCCGACTGGATCGCGGCCGACCGCGAAGGCGTCACCATCTGCGACGCGACCTCGGCCGCCTTCGCGCAGGATCTCGACTGGGCCAAGCTCGACGTCGTCACCTTCTCCTGGCAGAAGGTGCTGGGCGGCGAGGCGGCGCACGGCATGCTGATCCTCTCCCCGCGCGCGGTCGAACGGCTCGAGACCTACAAGCCGGTGTGGCCGCTGCCGAAGATCTTCCGCATGACCAAGGGCGGCAAGCTGATCGACGGCATCTTCGTCGGCGAGACGATCAACACGCCGTCGATGCTGGCGGTCGAGGATTACATCGACGCGCTCGAATGGGCGAAGTCGGTCGGATCGTTGAAGGGCCTGATGGCCCGCGCCGACGCCAACACCAAGGCGATCGCCGACTGGGTGGCGGCGTCGAAGTCCTTCGCCTTCCTGCCGAAGGTCGAGGCGACGCGGTCGAACACCTCGGTGTGCCTCTCCATCGTCGACGCGGACGTCGTCGCCAAGGGCGAGGAGACGGTCGCCAAGGTCGCCAAGGCGATCGTCTCGGCGCTCGACAAGGCGGGCGTCGCCTATGACATCGGCGCCTATCGCGACGCTCCGGCGGGGCTTCGCATCTGGTGCGGCGCGACCGTCGAAACGGCGGACGTGAAGGCGCTGACCGCGTGGCTCGACTGGGCGCTGGCCGAGGAAAAGGCCAAGCTCTGATCCGACCGATCGATCCGGCGGCGGCTGGGCCGTCGCCGGTCTTCCTCCCGATTTCCCGATTTCGGACGTCGCAGTCGCGGCGACAGATGCGCGCGCGGCTCCGTCCCCACGAGGTGACCTCATGGCTCCGCGCGTCCTCATTTCCGACAGCATGTCTCCCGCCGCCGTCCAGATCTTCAAGGACCGCGGCGTCGACGTCGACTACCTGCCCTCGCTCGGCAAGGACAAGGACAAGCTCGCCGAGGTGATCGGCGACTACGACGGCCTCGCCATCCGCTCGGCGACCAAGGTCACCGCCAAGCTGCTCGAGAAGGCGACGCGGCTCAAGGTGATCGGTCGGGCCGGCATCGGCGTCGACAACGTCGACATTCCCGCCGCCTCGGCGCGCGGCGTGATCGTCGAGAACACGCCCTTCGGCAATTCGATCACCACGGCCGAACACGCCATCGCGCTGATGTTCGCGGTCGCCCGCGAGATCCCGGCGGCCGACGCCTCGACCCAGGCCGGCAAGTGGGAGAAGAACCGCTTCATGGGCGTCGAGATCACCGGCAAGACGCTCGGCATCATCGGCTGCGGCAACATCGGCTCGATCGTCGCCGAGCGCGGCATCGGGTTGCGGATGCGGGTGATCGCCTTCGATCCGTTCCTGTCGCCGGAGCGGGCGGCTGACATCGGCGTTGAGAAGGTCGAGCTCGACGAGCTTCTGAAGCGGGCCGATTTCATCACCCTGCACACGCCGCTGACCGAGAAGACCCGCAACGTGCTCTCGGCCGAGGCGTTGGCCAAGTGCAAGAAGGGCGTCAGGATCATCAACTGCGCCCGCGGCGGCCTCGTCGACGAGGCGGCGCTGCGCGCCGCGCTCGATTCGGGCCACGTGGCCGGCGCCGGCTTCGACGTCTTCGTCGAGGAGCCGGCCACCGCCAATCCGCTGTTCGGCCATCCGAACGTCGTCTGCACGCCGCATCTCGGCGCCTCGACCAACGAGGCGCAGGAGAACGTGGCGCTGCAGGTCGCCGAACAGCTCTCCGACTATCTGCTCAAGGGCGCGGTGACCAACGCGCTCAACATGCCGTCGGTGACGGCCGAGGAAGCGCCGAAGCTGACGCCGTTCATTCGGCTCGCCGAGTTGATCGGTTCCTTCGCCGGCCAGCTGACCGAGAGCGGCATCGTCGGCGTGCGGCTCGAATACGAAGGCGACGTGGCGGCGATGAACACCCGGGCGCTCGGCGCGGCGGCGATGGCCGGCCTGCTGAAGCCCCAGCTCGACGCGGTCAACATGGTCTCCGCGCCGGTGATGGCGAAGGAGCGCGGCATCGCGGTCGAGGACGTGCGGCGCGATTCGGCCGGCACCTACGACAGCCTGTTCCGCCTCGTCGTCAAGACCGAGCGGCAGGAGCGCTCGGTCGCCGGCACCGTCTTCGCCGACGGCAAGCCGCGCATCGTCGAGATCAAGGGCATTCAGATGGACGCCGAGTTCCAGCCGTCGATGCTCTACGTCACCAACAAGGACAAGCCGGGCTTCATCGGCCGGCTCGGCACGCTGCTCGGCGAGACCAGCGTCAACATCGCCACCTTCGCGCTCGGCCGGCAGGCGGCGGGCGAGGACGCGATCTGCCTGATCGCCATCGACGGACCGGTGTCTGACGAGCTTCTCGACCAGGTCGCGGCGCTCGAGGGCGTCGTGCAGGCGAAGCGGCTGGCGTTCTGATCTCTCCCCGATCGACGGGAAGAGCGACGGCGGCGGGAGCGATCCCGCCGCCGTTCTTCGTCAGGCGCGGGCGAAGCGGCGGGCGAGACGGCCGTCGACGGCGGCGAGGCCGGCGACGATCAGCGCCATGCCGGCGACCTGTTCGAGGGTCAAGCGTTCGCCGAGCACGACGAAGCCGAGGAAGACGGCGCTGGGCGGGATCAGGAAGGTGACCAGGATGGTGTTGGTCGGGCCGACCAGGGTGTTGAGCCGGAAGAACAGGACATAGGCGACCGCGGTGGAGAGCAGCGCGAGAGCGACGACGGCGAGCGCCGCGGTCGGGCTCGGCGCGGGATGCGTCCAGATCGGATCGAGGAGGACCATCGCCGGGGCGAGCATCAGGCTCGAGCAGACGAGTTGCCCGGCCGCGGTGGCGATCGGCGGGCGGCCGCGGAAACGCCGGCTCCACAAGGCGGAGAAACCGTAGGACACGGCCGCGCCGAGACAGGCGAGTTCGGCGAGGAGGTGGTCGCCGACGCCGCCGAGCGCGTCCGGACCGACCAGGACGACGACGCCGAGGAAGGCGAGGGCGATCCCGGCGGCCTTGGCCGGCGTCGCCTTGTCGTCGGCGGTGAAGAGATGGGCGACGATCACCCCGAAGATCGGCGTCGTCGCGTTGAGGATCGAGGCGAGGCCGGCGCCGATGGTCTTCTGGCCCCAGACGATCAGGCAGAAGGGCAGGACGTTGTTGAGGATGCCCATGACCAGATAATCGCGCCAGGACGCCCGATCGCGCGGCAGGGCGACGCCGGTGGCGCGGGCGACCAGGAGCAGGGTCAGCGCGGCGAGCGCGACGCGGCCGAAGACGACCGAGAGCGTCGGGATCTCGGCGACGGCGAGACGGTTGAAGAGAAAGGATCCGCCCCACAGGCCGGACAGGGCGAGGAGCATTCCCCAGGCGAGAAGCGGCATCGAGAGGTCCCCGGTGGCGGCGAGGCGGCCACCATCGCTCGGGACGATATCTCGCGCCACCCGAATTTCGACGGCGACGTCAGCGCTTCTGGGCGAGGACGATGCCGGCGGAGACGAGGGCGAGGCCGAGCGCCTGATACCAGCCGAAGGGCTCGCCGAGGAAGGCGACGGCCATGGCCGCGCCGAACACCGGGATCAGATTGACGAAGATGCCGGCGCGTCCCGGCCCGATCAGCTCGACGCCGCGGATGTAGAAGATCTGGGCGAGGAAGGAGGGGAAGATCGAGACCAGGAGGGTGATGATCCACCCCTTCGGCGTCGGCCAGAACGTCCCCGTCGTCGCGGCTTCGCCGATGGTCAGCGGCAGCGAGGTGACGAGCGCCACCGCGACCAGGGCGGTGAACAGCGACAGCGAGCCGACCTGCGGCCGATCCTCCAGCCAGACGGTGTAGATCGCATAGGAGACGGTCGCGCCGACCATGAACAGGTCGCCGAGATTGAAGGCGAGGGTGCGGATCACCTCGAGATCGGCGCGGGTGGCGACGAGCGCCACGCCGGCGACGCCGAAGACCATGCCGAGCCCCTGCATCAGCCCGACCCGTCGGCCGCGCACCAGGAAGGCGAGCGAGAAGACGAAGAAGGGCATCGAGCCCTGGACGATCGACATGTTGGCGCCGCTGGTGAAATGGGCGGCGGCGTAGAAGAAGGCGGTGAAGCCGGTGTAGCCGGTCAGGCCGAGCAGGAAGAGCAGCCCAGGCTTCTTCTTCAGGACCGGCAGATCGGCGGCGAGCGCACGCCGATGGAAAGCGACGAGGAAGACCAGCACGAAGCCCCACCGCAGGGAGACGAGCAGCATCGGCGCGATCTCGCCGACGGCGAGGCGGCCGGCGACGGTGTTCGCCGCCCACTGCAACGAGGCGAGGGTCAGGAGCGGGTAGGGGCTCTGCCACAGAGCCGCGGGAGACAGGCGCACGGAGGGGCCTTCGAACCGGGGTTGCGACGAGGGCGAGGCGGCAGGGAAACCGAGCCGACGGGGAATGTAAAGTCGCGCCGGCGCGCGGGAGCCATGTCTGCGCGGCGCTCAGCAGGCGAGATAGATGGTCTGCATCGCCTCGGCGAAACCTTCGTCGGACAGCTCCTGCTCCTCGGGACGGCTCGACTGCGCGGCGACGACCCGGTTGCGGCCGCCGGTCTTGGCGGCGTAGAGGGCGATGTCGGCCTGTTTGAGCAGTTGGTCGACGCTCTGGCCGGGGCGATGCTCGGCGACGCCGATCGACACCGTGACCGACAGCGCGCCACCGTCCCAGTCGATGCGGCGATCCTGCACCGCCTGACGCAGCCGTTCGGCCTCGCGTTGGGCGTCGAGCAGATCCCATCCGTCGAGGAGCACGGCGAACTCCTCGCCGCCGAGACGACCGGGGTAGCCGGGGCGCTGACGCAGCGCCTGCGCCACGTCCTTCAGCACGACGTCGCCGACGTCGTGGCCGAAGGTGTCGTTGACCCGCTTGAAATGGTCGATGTCGAACATCAACACGGAGACCGGCGGCGAGCCCTCGCGGCGCAGAGCGGTCTCGCCGGCGCGTTCGAAGAAGGCGCGGCGGTTGGGCAGCTCGGTCAGCGCATCGATCGTCGCCATGCGCAGGAGCTCGCGGCTCGCCCGGGTCATGCGCTCGGCGGCGCGCAGGCGGGCATAGAGTTCGGCGGCGACCGGCGGCTTGGTGATGAAGTCGTCCGCGCCCGAATCGAGCGCCTCGATCAGGCGTTCGCGATCGTGGGTCGAGGACATGGCGATGACGTGGATCGGCCGGCGGGCGTTGGCGATCAGCCGCGCCTCCCAGCAAAGCTCGAGACCGGAGACGTTGGGGACCTCGAAGGAGGTCATCAGGACGTCGACCTCTTCGTCGCCGCGAATGCACTCGAGAGCTGCGGCGCCGTCGTCGAAGGGCATCACCTGATGCCCGTCTTCTTCGAGCATCTTCTTCATCAGTCGAAGACCGATGCGGCTCGGTTCTGCGAGCACGATACGCATGCCATCCTCATCGTGGGCCGAATTCCGCGTCCGGCTCCAAGCAGGGGTCAGGGGCGCCGATCGTCGAGGATCGGTTCTTGTACACATTTGTACGAGTGGGCCGGTTACCGGAATCTTTCGCCGATCGATCGAATGCGGCGCGATCGGTTCATTCCCGTTTCGCGCCGCCGCGACCTGCCGCCGCAGGCGCGAAAATCGGGGGGTGGACCGGCGTCTTCGGGAGGGTCGCGCCTCGGCGAGAATGCCGCTATAGTCCGCGCGCCGCGCCGCAGCCGTCCCACGACGGACGACGCCGGCGAAGGTTCGATCGCTCCGTCGGCGCTTTCTCTCTCTCCTTTATGGTGAACGGGCGAAGCGCGGCGTGGGCGTTTTCGGGTGCGTCGGTGGAGCCGACGCGGGAAAGGATGCAATGGCCAACGTGGTTGTCGTCGGGTCGCAGTGGGGCGACGAGGGGAAGGGCAAGATCGTCGACTGGTTGTCGGAGCGCGCCGATGTGGTGGTGCGGTTCCAGGGTGGCCACAACGCCGGCCATACGCTGGTGATCGACGAGGTCTCCTACAAGCTCTCGCTGCTTCCCTCCGGCGTGGTGCGTCCGGGCAAGCTGGCGGTGATCGGCAACGGCGTTGTGCTCGATCCGCATGCCCTGGTCGCCGAGATCGGCCGGCTGGAGGCGCAGGGCGTCAAGGTGACGCCGGACAACCTGCGCATCGCCGAGAACTGCTCGCTGATCCTGTCGGTGCATCGCGAGCTCGACCAGAAGCGCGAATCGTCCAATTCCGGCACCAAGATCGGCACCACCGGACGCGGCATCGGCCCGGCCTACGAGGACAAGGTCGGTCGCCGGGCGATCCGGCTGATGGATCTCGCCGATCCGGCGGCGCTGCCGGCCAAGATCGATCGGCTGCTCGCTCATCACAACGCCCTGCGCCGTGGCCTCGGCCAGGCGGAAGTGGCGCCGGAGACCCTCGTCGCCGAGCTGACCTCGGTCGCCGACAAGGTGCTGCCGTTCATGGACGTGACCTGGCGTCTGCTAGACGACCGCCGTCGCGCCGGCGACCGCATCCTGTTCGAGGGCGCGCAGGGCGCGATGCTCGACATCGATCACGGCACCTATCCGTTCGTGACCTCGTCGAACACGGTGTCGGGTCAGGCGGCGACCGGCTCGGGCCTCGGACCGGGCGCGATCGGCTATGTGCTCGGCATCACCAAGGCCTATACGACGCGCGTCGGCGAGGGGCCGTTCCCGACCGAACTGACCGACGCGGTCGGCGAGAAGCTCGGCGAGCGCGGCCACGAGTTCGGCACGGTGACCGGGCGCAAGCGGCGCTGCGGCTGGTTCGATGCGGTGCTGGTGCGCCAGACCGTGCAGGTCTCCGGCATCGACGGCATCGCGCTGACCAAGCTCGACGTGCTCGACGGTTTCGACGAGATCAAGATCTGCGTGAAGTATCTGCTCGACGGCAAGGAGATCGACCATCTGCCGGCGTCGCAGGCCGAACAGGCGCGGGTGACGCCGGTCTACGAGACGCTCGAGGGGTGGAAGGATTCGACCCGCGGGGCTCGTTCCTGGGCCGATCTGCCGGCGCAGGCGGTGAAATACGTCCGTTACGTCGAGGAACTGATCGGCGCGCCGGTGGCGATGCTGTCGACCTCGCCGGAGCGCGAGGATACGATTCTGGTCGCGGACCCGTTCCGCGACTGAGGCAGGGACTGGGCGCGTTCGTCCCTTTCTCTCGGAGCGGCGCGCCGACTTCGCGTCCACCCTCGGTTGGGGTAGGGTAGGCGGGGCGGCGCTTCCGGGGACGGACGGGGGCGGAAAGACGGACGTTCGAGGCGGCTTACGGCGAGCCCCGCGGACGGATCCTCGGAAGGCACGGAATGGCTGATTATCACGCGATCCTGAAACGGGCGATCTCGGCGCTGCCCGCGCCGAACGGCGAAGCCCGGCGGGCGGTCTACGAGAAGGCCCGGGCGGCGCTGGTCAATCAGCTCAAGGCCTTCGATCCGCCGTTGTCGCCCTCCGAGATCACACAGCAGCGCCTTCAGCTCGAGGAAGCGATCCGCAAGGTCGAATCGGAGGCGGCCAAGGGCCTCCTCAAGCCGACGCCGGCCGCGCCGCCGGTCCGACCGCCGGAGCCGTCGCCGACGACGGACGCCGCGAAGCCTGCCGAAGCGGGCACCGCCGAGGCTGGGATCGAGCCGGGGCCGTCGCGCGAGGCGCCGCCGAGCGTGCCGGGCGCGACCGCGCCGACGGCGGCCCTGAAGAGCGTCGTCGACGAGGCCGGCCAGTTGGGAGGGCCCGCCGCCGAACTCGGCCGTCAGGCGCGCGACGCGCTGGCCGACGCTCCCGCCGAGACGCCGCCGCCGAGCTTCGGCCGCGAAGTGGCCGAGCCGCCGAGGAAACGCGAGGCGGCCGATCGGCGCAAGCGGCGCGAGGCGGTGGTGCATGGCGAGAAGCCGCCGTCGCGCCTGCCGGTGGTGATCGGACTGGGCGCGGCGATCATCGTCTTCGTGATCGGCATCGTCGCGCTGTGGTCGCAGCGCGAGGCGATCTCCGCCTTCTTCGGTGGGCGCGGCGAGAAGATCACCGACATCGCGACGCGCAAGTCGGGCGACAAGCTGGCGCCGAAGGCGACCGACCGGCTGGGCTCCGACGAGGCCGGCAAGCCGGCGTCGAACGTCAAACCGGTGCCGACCCAGACGATCACGGCGACGCCGCAGCTGCAGAACGGCGAGGCGACGAAGTCGAACGACGCGCCGCCGCCGAAGCAGGCGGTGGCCCTCGTCGCCCAGAAGGCGATCCTCTACGAGGAGGGCAAGGCCGGCGCGCCGGCCTTGATCTCGCAGGGCAAGGTGGTCTGGCAGGTCGCGCCGGATCCGACGGTGGCGCGCGACGGCGCGGTGATCCTCAGGGTGCGCGCTGAGATCCCCGAACGCAAGATGGTGGTCAATCTGTCGATGCGGCCGAACGAGGACGCCTCGTTCCCGGCGAGCCATCTCGTCGAGATCAAGTTCCAATTGCCGCCGGACTTCGACGGCAAGGCGGTGACCGGGATCCCCGGTCTGATCATGAAGGCGACCGAGCAGTCGCGCGGCGATCCGCTCAATGCGGCCTCCGCCAAGGTCGCCGACAACTTCTTCTGGATCGCGCTCGGAGCGGCGGAGGCCGACAAGGAGCGCAACTTCAAGCTCCTCAAGGAGCGCGGGTGGATCGACGTGCCAATCCTCTACGACAACGGGCGGCGCGGCATTCTCACCCTCGAGAAGTCGGGCGCCGGCGACACGGCGCTCTCCGACGCTCTCACGGCCTGGGGCCAGGGCGGCTGAGGCCTGGGACGACCCTCCCACACATCGAGATCGAACATGAGCGCCATTCGTGAGGTGCGTCGTCGCACCGTCCGCGACATTCGCAACGCCAAGGGCAAGACGCCGGTGGTGTGCCTGACCGCCTATACCGCGCCGGTCGCCAAACTGCTCGACCCGCACGTCGACCTGATGCTGGTCGGCGATTCGCTCGGCATGGTCGTCTACGGCTTCACGTCGACGCTGCCGGTGACGCTCGACCTGATGATCGCGCATGCCGGCGCGGTGGTGCGCGGTTCGTCGCGCGCCCTCGTCGTCGTCGACATGCCCTTCGCCACCTACCAGGAGAGCCCGGCGCAGGCCTACCGCAACTCGGCGCGGGTGATGGCGGAGACCGGCGCGCAGGCGGTTAAGATCGAGGGCGGGGTGGAGATGGCCGAGACCATCGCCTTTCTGACCCAGCGCGGCATTCCGGTGATGGCCCACATCGGGCTGACGCCGCAGTCGGTCAACACGCTCGGCGGCTACCGCACCCAGGGGCGTGACGACGCGGCGGCGGTGCGCCTGCTCGCCGACGCTCGGGCGGTCGAGGAGGCGGGAGCCTTCTCGGTGGTGATCGAGGGGACGGTCGCCAAGGTGGCGGCCGAGATCTCGGCGGCGATCTCGATCCCGACGGTCGGCATCGGCGCGTCGGCGGAGTGCGACGGGCAGGTGCTGGTGGTCGACGACATGCTCGGCCTCTTCACCGACTTCACGCCGAAGTTCGTCAAGAAATACGCCGATCTCGCCACGGTGGTGAGCGAGGCGGCGGGGGCCTACGCCGAGGAGGTCCGGGCGCGGACCTTCCCAGGGCCCGAACACGTCGTGTGACGGCGTCGGCGATGGCGTTTCGCGACCCGATCGGGTATGCGAGACGCCATGGCGGCACCCTTTCTCACTCTTCGCGACGTTCATCTGACCTTCGGCGGCGCTCCGCTCCTCGACGGAGCGGAGTTGATGGTGCACGAGGGCGAACGCATCTGTCTGGTCGGGCGCAACGGCTCGGGCAAATCGACGCTGCTCAAGGTGGCGGCCGACATCCTCCAGTCGGACGGCGGCGAGCGCGTCGTGCAGTCCGGCGTGACGATCCGCTATCTGCCGCAGGAGCCCGATCTCACCGGCTTTCAGACGACGTTGGCCTATGTCGAGGCGGGGCTCGGCCCGAGCGACGATCCGCATCGGGCGCGGCGGCTGCTCGAGGATCTCGGGCTTCACGGCGACGAGGATCCGAAGACGCTGTCGGGCGGCGAGACCCGGCGGGCGGCGCTCGCGCGGGTGTTGGCGCCGGAGCCCGACGTGCTGCTTCTCGACGAGCCGACCAACCATCTCGACCTGCCGGCGATCGAATGGCTCGAAGCCGAGCTGAAGGCGATGACCTCGGCGCTGGTGCTGATCTCGCACGACCGGCGCTTCCTGGAAAACCTGTCGCGCTCGACGATCTGGCTCGATCGCGGCCGGACGCGGCGGATGGAGCGGGGCTTCAAGGACTTCGAGGCCTGGCGCGACGACCTGCTCGAGCAGGAGGAGAAGGAGCGGCACAAGCTCGATCGCAAGATCGCGATGGAGCTCGACTGGCTCCGCTACGGCGTCACGGCGCGGCGCAAGCGCAATCAGCGCCGCCTCGCCGATCTCGGCGCGCTGCGTGAGCGGCGCCGGACCGAGCGGCGGTCGCAGGGCGAAGTGAAGATGGCGCTCTCGGAAGCCGAACAATCCGGCAAGCTGGTGATCGAGGCGATCGGCGTCGCCAAGGCCTATGACCGGCCGATCATCGCCGACTTCTCGATGCGGATCGCGCGCGGCGACCGGATCGGCGTGGTCGGGGCGAACGGCGCGGGCAAATCGACGTTGCTCGGGCTCCTGACCGGTCGGCTCCAGCCCGATTCCGGACGGGTCAAGATCGGCGCCAACGTCGAGATGGTGACGCTCGACCAGAAGCGCGAGGCGCTCGATCCGACCACTACCTTACGCGAGACGCTGACCGGCGGGCGCGGCGACCACGTCTCGGTCGGCGGCGAGATGCGGCACGTGATCGGCTACATGAAGGACTTCCTGTTCGCGCCGGAGCAGGCCAACACGCCGGTGTCGGTGTTGTCGGGCGGCGAGCGCGGGCGGCTGATGCTGGCGCGGGCGCTGGCGCAGCGGGCGAACCTGATGGTGCTCGACGAGCCGACCAACGATCTCGATCTCGAGACGCTGGATCTGCTCGAGGAGATGCTCGGCGATCATCCCGGCACGGTGATCGTGGTCAGCCACGACCGCGACTTCCTCGATCGGGTCTGTTCCTCTGTCGTCATGTCGGAGGGCGAGGGGCGCTGGGTCGAATACGCCGGCGGCTATTCCGACATGGTGGCGCAGCGCGGCGCGGGCGTCGCGGCGCGACGGGTCGAGAAGGCGGACGCCGCGCCGAAGGCGGAGAAGACAGTTCGGGTCGCCGAAGAACCTGCGAAGAAGCGGCGGCTCTCCTTCAAGGAGAAGCACGCGCTGGAGACCCTGCCGGGCAAGATCGAGACGCTGCAGAAGGAGCTCGGCCAGCTGCACGCGATGCTCGCCGATCCGGACCTCTACGCGCGCGATCCGGCGCGGTTCGACAAGGTCTCCAAGGCGGTCGACGAGCGGCAGACGGCGCTGGCGGCGGCCGAGGACGAATGGCTGGCGCTGGAGATGCTCCGGGAGGAGCTCGAGGCGTGAGCGAACGTCGACGCCCGGCGCTTCGCGCGCCGGGCGTCGAAACGCGGCTCAGAGGCTGTCGCCGAAGTCGGCGCGGAACTTGGCGACGAGCTTTTCCTGCCAATCGCCGATCGGCTTCAGGCGACCGTAGAAGAAGCGCAGGATCTCCGGCTCCTCGACGAATTCGAGGCCGCCGACGAGGGCGCGGTTGCGCCACAGCCAGTCGATGCGGTCGATCGCGTATTTCACCTGCGACAGGGTGAAGACGCGCCGCGGCATCGCGAGGCGCAACAGCTCCATGTTGGCGTAGACCTCGGAGCCGTCGGGGTTGCGCTGTTCGGAGAGCGTGCCGCGCTCCATGCCGCGGACGCCCGAGGCGATGTAGAGCGCCGAGGCGAGCGCGCCGGCCGGGTACTGCGACTGGGGCACGTGATCGAGGAAGCGCATCACGTCGATGTGGCAGCCGAGGCCGCCGGCCGGGGTGATCACCGGCACGCCGCGCTTCACCAGTTCGTCCACCATGTAGGCGATGAACAGCGGTCCCTGGCTGATCATGTCCTCGTCCATGGTCTCGTCGAGACCGACGGTCAGCGCCTCGATCTCGCGCACCGACATGCCGCCATAGGTGAGGAAGCCCTCGTAGAGCGGCACGAGGCCGCGCATCCGGCGATAGAGCGCCTCGTCGCGGATGCACAGGCCGCCGCCGCGGGCGCAGCCGAGCTTGCGGGCGGAGAAGTAGATGACGTCGCAGAGATCGGCGATGCGGCGGGTGATGTCGCGGATCGACAGATCGCGGCAGGCCGGATCGCGGGTCTTGATGAACCACAGATTGTCGGCGAGCAGGCTGGCGTCGAGCACCAGCAGGAGGCCGTGCCGATCGCAGACGGCGCGGACCGCGACGAGGTTGCCGAGCGAGATCGGTTGGCCACCGATCAGGTTGGTGCCGGCCTCCATGCGGACGAAGGCGATCTTGTCGGCGCCGTGCGTGGCGACCAGCCCCTCGAGCTTGGCGACGTCCATGTCGCCCTTGAACGGGCGATCGGAGGTCACCTCGAGGCCGGCGTCGGTGATGATCTCCTCGACCGCGCCGCCGTTCAGCACGATGTGCGCCTTGGTGGTGGTGAAGTGGTAGTTCATCGGCACGATCGAGCCGGGCGTCACCAGCACCTGGGCGAGGATGTTCTCGCAGGCGCGGCCCTGGTGGGCCGGCAGGATCCAATGCAACCCGAAGATTTCGCGCAGCTTCGCCTCGAGCTTCTCGTAAGTGGCGGATCCGGCGTAGGAATCGTCGGCGACCATCATCGCGGCGAGCTGCTGGTCGCTCATCGCGTTGACGCCGGAATCGGTCAGCATGTCCATGAACACGTCCTTGTTGCGCAACAGGAACGTGTTGTTGCCGGCGGCGGAGGCCGCCTCCAACCGCGCCTCGATCGGCGGCAGGTTCAGCTTCTGAACGATGCGGACCTTGTGCATTTCCAGCGGGACGTCGTCGCCGCCGGCGAATTTGACCGTCGCCATGGTTCCTCCGAGACTTTCCGCGCGAGCTCGCGCGCCGCGTGTCCAAAATATCGTCGAGGGTGCGGAGGGAATGCGCAGGAAACCGGATGCGGCGATCCGACACGGCGACGCCGAGCGCGGTTTTCCGGGCTCGGCGTCGAGGGATTCGGCGAAGGTCTGAGAGGGCGTCGGGCGCGGAGGCGAAGCGGCGGGCGGCCGCCGTCGCCTCACTTCGGTTCGATCGCGTAGGTCTCGATCGGCGGGATCGTGTCGATCAGGCCGCGGGCCTTCAGGAACGCGGCGAAGCGCTCGGTGCGGGCGCGGTCGAGCGCGCCGGGGCGCTTGGCGAAGCGCGGCAGCGTGTCGAGAAGAGCGCGGCGGTTCAGCTCGTCGGCGAGCTTGGCGTCGGACGTCTCCAGGATTTCGCGGGTCTCGGCCGGGTGGTTGGTCGCCCACAGGGTCGCCGCCTCGAGGGCGCGGGTGAAGCGGGCGAAGCGGGCGTCGGCGACCTTGTCGGCGCGGGCGGCGAGGATCAACTCGTCGTAGGGCGGCACGCCGTGCTCCTCGGGGAAGAAGGCGATCGCCTTCTTGCCGGCGAGTTCGAGTTCGGTCGCCTCGAAGTTGCGATAGCCGCCGACGACGGCGTCGACCTGACCGGAGAGGAGCGCGGCGGTCAGCGCGAAGTTGACGTTGATCAGCGTCACGTCTGTGAGCTTCAACCCGGCGTCGGCGAGCATGGCGGAAAGGATCGCATCCTCGAAGCCGGAGACGGAATAGCCGATCTTCTTGCCCTTCAGGTCGGCCAGCGTCTTCACCGGGCCGCC
This sequence comes from Hyphomicrobiales bacterium, assembly GCA_021286855.1. Classification (GTDB taxonomy): domain Bacteria; phylum Pseudomonadota; class Alphaproteobacteria; order Rhizobiales; family Ancalomicrobiaceae; genus Pinisolibacter. The sequence continues at coordinate 14,979 of JAJTBO010000024.1, forward strand.
TTCGAGCGCCATCACGGTGTTGAGCGGCGTCTCGACCAGGGTGGCGAAGCGGACGAGCGGCAGACCCTCCTTCACCGAGAGATGCAGGTCGGGCTGATAGGTCACGGCGACGTCGGCCTCGCCGGCGGCGACGAGGCGCGGCGGGGCGGACGGATCGGCCGGGGCGATCAGTTCGACGTCGAGGCCTTCTTTCGCGAAGAAGCCGCGGTCGCGGGCGACGACCAGGGTGGCGTGGTCGGGATTCACGAACCAGTCGAGGATCACCGTCATCCGGTCGGCCGCGGCGGCCGGGGCGGCGGCGAAGAGGAGCGCCGCGAGGGCGAGGAGGGGGAGCGTCTTCTTCATATTGGGGGTCTCGGTAGGGGTCAGAGGAAGGCGGCGGGGCCGGTTTCGGGGGCCCAGGGGGCCCAGCGGCGGGTGAGGCGTTCGACGAGGGCGCGCAAGGCGACGGCGATCAGCGCGAGCAGGACGAGGGCTGCGAACATCACGTCGGTCTGGAGGCGGGCGTTGGCGTGCATCATCAGGAGGCCGAGGCCCTTGGAGGCGCCGACCCATTCGCCGATCACCGCGCCGATCGGAGCGACGGTCGCGGCCATGCGCAGGCCGGAGACGAGCGCCGGCACGGCGGCGGGCAGCCGCAGGAAGCGGAATTCGTCGAAACGCGAGGCGCGGTGCAGGCGGGCGAGATCGAGGAGGCCGGGGTCGAGGCGAGATAGGCCGTCGTGCAGGCTCGCGGTGACGGGAAAGAAGATGACGAGGCTCGCCATGACGATCTTCGAGGCGAGGCCGAAGCCGAACCACAGCACCAGGACCGGCGCGATGGCGAAGACCGGCAGGGTCTGAACGATCACCACCGCCGGCATGACGAGGCGGGCCGTCCAGGGCGCGAGCGCCATGACGATCGCGGTGGCGACGCCGAGGGCGACGCCGCAGGCAAGGCCGAGCGCGATCTCGAGCGCCGTGACGAGGCCGTTCTCCATCAATGGGCCGAACTGGCGGACGAAGGCGGCGGCGACACGGTCGGGACCGGGCAACAGGAACGGCGGCGGCGCGAAGACCCACACCGCCGTCTGCCACAGCGCGACGAGGGCGAGGAGCGGGACGAGCGCGTGGGCGAGGCGGCGGACGCGCGCCGTCAGCGTGTCGAACATGCGGATCTCCCTCTCGGCCGAGCGGCGGAGACGAGGCGAGATCCGGAAGGAGAAGCGATGGTCCTGGTCACGGGTCCCGTCCCTTCGCCGGTATGAGCCGGATCAGGTTCGAAGGGTTCGGCGGACGCCATCTCAGCTCTCGAAACGAGAACACCCCTCGGAACGGAGGAACCGTGGCAGAGGCGCGAGGGGGACGCAAGCGAAAAGACGGCGAAGGATTTTCCCCGTCGCCGCATTGCAGCATCGATTTTGGGAAGAATTCTTCGAAAACGGCCGAAAATCGGACGAATTTTAGGTCAGTACTATTGACCCTTTTCGAGTTGCGGCGTAGCGTCCGCCTCCATCGCAGTCTCGAGGTTTCTCCCATGTCCGCCTTCGATTGGTCGCACGTCTTCGCCACCCGTTCCGAGCGCATGCGCGCTTCGGAGATCCGCGAACTCCTGAAGCTGCTCGACCAGCCGGACATCATCTCCTTCGCCGGCGGCATCCCCGATCCCGCGCTCTTTCCGGTCGAGGCGATCCGCAAGGCGCAGGACGAGATCCTCGCCGATCCGAAGCTGGCGGCGCAGGCGCTGCAATATTCGATCTCGGAAGGCTACGTTCCTCTGCGCCGGTGGATCGTCGACTTCATGGGCAAGAACGGCGTTCCCTGCACCATCGACAACGTGCTGATCACCTGCGGCTCGCAGCAGGCGCTCGACTTCCTGGCCAAGATGCTCTTGTCGCCGGGCGACACGGCGCTGGTCGAAGCGCCGACCTATCTCGGCGCGCTGCAGGCCTTCAACGCCTACGAGCCGCGTTACGATCGGCTGATCCCGGACGGCGGCAACGTCACGCCGCAGACCTATGCGGACGCCGCGGCGGCGAACGGCGGCCGGGTCAAGTTCGCCTATGTCGTGCCCGACTTCGCCAATCCGACCGGCGTCACCCTGTCGGAAGAGAACCGGCGCAAGCTGCTCGAGCTCGCCGCCGATCTCGAGGTTCCGGTGATCGAGGATTCGGCCTATCAGGCGCTGCGCTTCGAGGGCGAGGCGGTTCCCTCGATCCTGTCGCTCGACGTCGCGGCGAACGGCGGCGACATCGAGAAGACGCGGACGATCTATTGCGGCACCTTCTCCAAGACGCTGGTGCCGGCGCTGCGGGTCGGCTGGATCGTCGCGGCCTCGCCGTTGATCCAGAAGCTCGTCCTGACCAAGCAGGCCGGCGACCTGCATTCCTCGACGCTCAATCAGATGGTGATGGCGCGGGTCGCCGAGACCACCTACGACGCGAACGTCGTCCGCGCCATCGATCTCTACCGCAAGCGGCGCGACGCGATGATGGCGGCGCTCGCCCGTTCGATGCCGAAGGGCGTCGAGTGGACCAAGCCGGAGGGCGGCCTGTTCGTCTGGATCACGCTGCCGGCGGGGATCGACGGGGCGGAGCTCCTCGCCCGCGCCGTCGCCGAGGAGCGGGTCGCCTTCGTGCCGGGCAAGGCCTTCTTCGCCACCGACGCGATGTCGAATACGATCCGGGTCAATTTCTCCAGCGCCGACGAGGCTCAGATCGCCGAGGGCATCGGCCGGCTCGGGCGGCTGATCGAGCGTTCGATCGGCTGAGGCCACGAAGAGGGGAACGCCATGGGACTTCGCGACGTTCTCCTCGCCCTGGTCGTGGTGGCGATCTGGGGCTTCAACTTCGTCGTCATCAAGCTCGGCGTCGCCGACGTGCCGCCGCTCCTCTTGACGGGCCTGCGGTTCTTCTTCGCCGCGCTGCCGGCGGTGTTCTTCGTCAAAAGGCCGGCCTGCGCGGCGCGCTGGGTGATCGCCTTCGGCCTCGTCCTCGGCGTCGTCAAGTTCGGCCTGTTGTTCGTCGGCATGAAGGTCGGCATGCCGGCCGGGCTCTCTTCGCTCGTCCTGCAGATGCAGGCCTTCTTCACGATGGGCCTCGCCTTCTTCCTGCTCGGCGAACGGCCCAAGCGGATGCAGCTCGTCGGCGCGGGCGTGGCGGCGCTCGGCATTCTGGTGATCGCCTCGACGCGGACGGGGGGCGGGGCGGCCCTCGGGCCGTTCCTGATGGTGCTCGGCGCGGCGGCCTGCTGGGGGCTCGCCAACATCGTCACCAAGAAGGCCGGGCGGGTCGACATGCTCGGCTTCGTCGTCTGGGCGAGCCTGGTCGCGCCGTTGCCGCTGTTCGCCCTGTCGTGGATCTTCGAAGGGGGCGAGGCGATCGTCGCGACGCTTTCCCATCCGACGCCGATGGCGCTCGCCGCGGTCGCCTATCTCGCCTGGCCGACGACGGTGCTCGGGTTCGGCATCTGGTCGAACCTGATGTCGCGCCATCCGGCGGCGACGGTGGCGCCGTTCTCGCTCCTGGTGCCGGTGTTCGGGCTGACCAGCGCCTTCCTCGTCCTCGGCGAACCGATCGGCGGGCGCGAGGCGATCGGCGCGGCGCTGGTGATCGGCGGGCTGGTGGTCAACGTGTTCGGGCCGCGCTTCGACCGCGGTTGATCGGCGTTCAGAACTTCGTCCGCGCCCGCATCGCCTGGGCGATGGTGCCGTCGTCGAGATAGTCGAGCTCGCCGCCGACGGGGACGCCGTGGGCGAGGCGGGTCACCGTGATCTCGCGGCCTTCTTCCGCCAGACGGGCGAGTTGGTCGGTGACGTAATGGGCGGTGGTCTGGCCTTCGACGGTGGCGTTGACGGCGAGGATCACTTCGCGGATCTCGCCCGTCCGGCAGCGCTCGACCAGCGCGTCGATGGTGAGGTCGGAGGGGCCGACGCCGTCGAGCGGCGACAGTACGCCGCCGAGGACGTGATACTTCGCCGAGATCGCGCCGGCGCGCTCCAGCGCCCAGAGATCCGAGACGCCCTCGACCACGACCAGGACCGCGCCGTCGCGACGATCGTCGCGGCAGATGGTGCAGGGGTCGGAGGTGTCGATGTTGCCGCAGACCGAGCAGACGCCGACCTTGTCGAGCGCCACTTCCATCGCTCGGGTCAGAGGGCCGAGCAGGCTCTCCTTCTTCTCGATCAGATGCAGCGCGGCGCGGCGGGCCGAACGTGGCCCGAGCCCCGGCAGCTTGGCGAGGAGCTGAATCAGACGTTCGATCTCGGGGCCGGCGACGTTGCGGGACATGGGCGGGCGATGGGCTCGGGGACGATTCGGGACGTCAGTCTAGCGCCAACGCCGCATCCGCGCGCCGGTCGGCGGTGGGAGGCCTGTCCCGCGGCCGCAAAGAATCTTCAACCGATTAAAAATCGAGGGATCTGAGAAACCAGACCGAAATCCGGCCGTGTCAAAGTCCCTTCAATCGATTGAAAAAGAGATCGAGGCAACGAGAGACACAACACGCCAAGCGGAGGAAATCCCCATGTTCGCTACGATCGGCACGCTCTACATCGTCAAGACCTACGACCGTGACGGCGGCCGCGACCGCTCTCGTCTGCGCGATCTCGGCGCGACCTCGGCGATCCCGGCGGGCTCGGAGGGCGGTCTCTCCCGGACGGCGGTCGATCCGGCGATGCGGTGACGTCGCCGCGCCCCGTTCTCGGAGGCGGCGGGGCATCTCAGATCTTCGACTGCGCACAGGCTTCGACCCCGTCCGAGACCGCTCGGGCGGGGTTCGACGTATCAGAGCCTCAGAAGGGCAGCTTCATGCCGGCGGGCAGGCCGAGGCCGCCGGTGACGTCGGCCATCTTCTCGGCGATCGCCGCTTCCGCCTTGACGTGAGCGTCGCGATGGGCGGCGACGATCAGATCCTCGACGATCTCGGCCTCTTCCGGTTTGAAGAGCGACGGATCGATCTTCAGGGCCTTCAGTTCGCCCTTGCCGGAGATGGTCACCGAGACCAGCCCGGCGCCGGCGACGCCGACCGCCTCGATCGCTCCGAGTTCGTCCTGGAGCGAGGCCATGCGGGTCTGCATCTCCTTGGCCTTGCTCATCATCTTCATGAAGTCCATGGGGGCTTCGCTCCTCTGGGTCAATCGTCGGGGATCCAGCCGGGGTCTTCCTCGTCGCCGACGGGCGGCGCGTCCCAGGCGAGGTCGGCCTCGCCGGTCTCCTCGGTCGTCTCGGGGCCGCGCATGCGGACGTCGACGATGGCGGCGCCGGGGAAGCGCTTCAGCACCGCGGCGACCAACGGTTCGGCGCGGGCGTCGGTGACGAGGCGGTCGCGCAGCTGCTCGCGCTCCTCGGCGACGGTCGCGCCGCCCGCCTCGCGCGAGACGGCGACGATCCAGCGTTCGCCGGTCCATTCGGAGAGTTTGCGGGCGAGATCCTGCGGCAGATCGAAGGGCGCGCCGGGGTCGAGCGACACGTCGATGCGGCCGGGTTCGAAGGCGACCGGGCGCAGCTGACGTTCGACGGCGATCTTCAGGCGGATGTCGCGATGCTCGGCGGCGAGCGCGGCGACGTCGGCGAGCGAGGCGAGCGCCGGGCCGCGCCGCGCCGGCTTCGGCGGCGTCGGGGCGGGCGTCGGATTGTTGGCGACGAGACGCGGGCCGGGGGCGGCGGTCGGGCTTTCGGCCAGCCGCGCCGTCGGCGTGGCGAGCGGTGCGGCCTGCGGCGCGCTCGCGCCGGCGACCGCCGAGACCGCCATGGAGCCGCCTCCGGACGGTCCGCCCGAGGGCGCGCTGGGACCCGTCCCGCGCGGGGTGGCGGGGGCCGGGGTCGCCGCGCCTTCGCGCAACATCTTCAGCGCTTCGTCGGGGGTCGGCAGGTCGGCGGCGTAGGCGAGGCGGACGAACAGCATCTCGGCGGCGGCCAGCGCCTTCGGCGCGTTCTTCACCTCGTCGAAACCCTTGAGCAGCATCTGCCAGGCGCGCGAGAGGACGCGCAGCGACAGGCCCTCGGCCATGGCGCGGCCGCGCACGCGCTCGTCCTCGGAGGTGGAGCCGTCGTCGGCGGCGTCGGGCACCAGCTTCATGCGGGTGACGAAATGGGTGAAGTCGGCGAGGTCGGCGACGACCACCACCGGATCGGCGCCGACGTTCCACTGGGCGCGCAGCTCGGCGAGGGCGGCCGGCGCATCGCCCTTCATCAGGTGTTCGAACAGATCGACGACGCGGGCGCGATCGGCGAGGCCGAGCATCTGGCGGACTTCCGCCACTTCGATGCGGCCCTGGCCATGCGCGATCGCCTGATCGAGCAGGGAGAGGCTGTCGCGCACCGAGCCTTCGGCGGCGCGGGCGACGAGGCGCAGCGCTTCGTCGTCGATGTCGACGGCCTCGGCGTCGGCGATCTTGCGCAAGTGGCGGACGAGGACGTCGGCCTCGATGCGGCGGAGGTCGAAGCGCTGGCAGCGCGACAGGATGGTGATCGGGACCTTGCGGATCTCGGTCGTCGCGAAGATGAACTTGACGTGTTCCGGCGGCTCCTCGAGCGTCTTCAACAGGCCGTTGAAGGCCTGCGTCGACAGCATGTGGACCTCGTCGATGATGTAGACCTTCATCCGCGCCGAGACCGGCTTGTAGCGCACCGCCTCGATGATCTCGCGGATGTCGTTGATCGAAGTGTGGGAGGCCGCGTCCATCTCGATGACGTCGACGTGGCGGCCTTCCATGATCGCCTTGCAGTGGACGCCGAGCTCCTTCATCTCGATCGTCGGGCGATCGACGACGCCGGGGATCTCGTAGTTCAGAGCCCGGGCGAGGATGCGGGCGGTGGTGGTCTTGCCGACGCCGCGCACGCCGGTCAGCATCCACCCCTGCGCGAGCCGGCCGGTCGCGAAGGCGTTCGACAGGGTGCGGACCATCGGCTCCTGGCCGATCAGGTCGTCGAAGTTCGACGGGCGATATTTGCGGGCGAGGACGCGGTAGGCGCCGGCGGGCGGCTGCGGAGCGGCGGCATCGGGCGGAAACAGACCGTCCATGCGGAACACGCGCCTCCCAAGTCTCGGAGAAAAGGATCGCGTCTCGATCCGGCCGCGCGTGTCCGAGAGACCGGCGCGGAAGTAAGGAGGCCGACGCGCGACCCGCGTCCGACTCGTCTGGGCTGCTTCCTTCCGGACCTGACCCGGTCGGCGAGTGACAACGTCCACCGCCGACCTCCCAGCGCTTCATATCGGGGAAGCGGAGGGAAAAGGCAAGGGGGGAGCGCCGATCGTCCCCGGCCGCGGCTCAGGCGGAGGCGCGTCGCCGCCACTCGGCCGGGGTGAGGCCGGTCTCCTTGCGGAAGACGCGGCCGAAGTGGCTCTGGTGGCAGAAGCCGCAAGCGGCCGCTACTTGCGCCAGGCCGACGCCCTCGCCGATCAGGCGCTTCGCCGTCTCCACCCGGACCGCCTCCAGCCAGGCGTGCGGACTGAGGCCGTGAGTGGCGCGGAACATCCGTTGGAAATGGAACGGGCTGAGGCCGGCCAACGCAGCGAGGTCGTCGAGGGACGGCGTCTCGTCGAGATGCGTCCGCATCCGTTCGACCACACGGCGCGACACGACCGGGGCGAGGCCGCCGCGCAACGGGCGGGCGGCGCGGCCTCCCTGCGCCGGACCGGTCAACAGACGATGGCAGATCCGCTCGATCGTCGCTTCGGCGGCGAAGGCGTCGTCGCTCGCGCAGTCGCGCGCCAGCGTCCGCATCTCGGCGGCGAGTTCGGCATCCTCGTAATAGGTGAGATCGGGCAGGGCGACGGTCGAGGGATCGCGGTCGAGCGTTCCCTCCGCGAAGCGGCGCAGGCGGCCGTCGGCGAGGTAGAGATGGACGAAGCTGAAGCGCCCGCCGATGTCCCAGTCGGAATAGGAGCCCTGCGGCATCAACGACAGCGCGCCCTCGCGGCCGCGGATCGCGCCGCGATCCATCCGCCGGCTCTCCTCGCCGCGGACGACGTAGAGGCTGAGGGTGTGGAGATGGGTGTCGTCGTAGCGGACGCGGTCGGCCTCGTTGGTCCAGATCGCCGCGCCGCGACCGCGGCCGACGTCGAGCCGCGCGTCGAGGCGGGCGTTGGCGTGGGCGGCGAGCTGATCGAAGACGGAGGCGTGGGCGGACATCGGCGGCGTGGATGAGAGGAACCTCGCCACAGTGACGCGCCGGCGGGATTTCGGCAATCGTCCCGACGGGGCGCGGCGCGGTTCGCCGCAAGATCGTGCGAGGCGGCGGGCGCGAACCGGGCGTAGCTGAGGGCGCAGAACGGAGTTGCCGATGAACCTCGCCCTCTTCGCCGTCACCGTCTTCGTCTGGGGAACGACCTGGCTCGCCATCGCGATGCAGCTCGGGCCGGTGCCGGTGCTCACCTCGATCTTCTATCGCTTCGCGTTCGCCGCCGCGCTGATGCTGCCGGCGGTGCTCGTCTCCGGCCGGGCGAGCCGGACGCGGCCGCGCGACCATCTCTTCATCGCGCTGCAGGGGCTGTGTCTCTTCAGCCTGAACTTCGTCTGCTTCTACAATGCGACGCGGTTCGTGCCGAGCGGACTGGTCTCGGTCGTGTTCTCGCTCGCCACGCTCTACAACGCGGTCAACGCCCGGATCTTCTTCGGCGAACCGATCTCGGGGCGGATGCTGGTCGCGACGGTGTTCGGCGTCGGCGGGCTCGTCGTGCTGTTCCTGCCGTCGATGCGGGCCGCGGCCCTCGGTGGCGAGACCCTCGCCGGGCTCGGCCTCGCTGCGCTCGGGACACTGTTCTTCTCGCTCGGCAACATGGTCTCGCGGCGCAATTCGGCCGCCGGCGTGACGCCGATCACCGCCAACGCCTTCGGCATGGCCTATGCGAGCGTCTTCCTCGCGGCCATTCTCGCGGCGACCGGCACGCCGATCGTCGCGCCGCCGGACGCGCGCTACCTCGCCGCGCTCGGCTGGCTGTCGATCTTCGGATCGATCGTCGGCTTCACCACCTATCTGATGCTGGTGGCGCGGATCGGCTCGGGCCGGGCGGCCTATGCCACCGTGATGTTCCCGGTGGTGGCGCTGATGCTGTCGGCGGTCTGGGAGGGCTACGCCTGGACCGGCGCGACCGTGCTCGGTCTGGCGCTGACCGTCGTCGGCAATCTCGTCGCCTTCGGCGCGCTCAGGTGGCCGATGCGGCGGGCGATCGCTTCGTGAGGCCGGGGTCCGATCAGAGGAAGAGCTCGGGCCGGCGGACGCGCAGCGTCTGCACCGCGAAGGCGGTCTTCAGATCGAGGTCGCGACCGGCGTCGACGAAGCGGGCCAGCTCGACGAGCGGCATCACCACCACCTCGATGTCCTCACCCTCGTGATCGAGGCCGCCGCCTTCGGCGACACGGGCGGCGGCGAGGTCGACTTCGGCCAGATAGATCCACACCTTTTCGCCGACGAGGCCGGGAGAGGGGCGCACCGTGCCGACACAGTCGACATGGGCGAGAGCGAGACCGGCCTCCTCCATCGCCTCGCGACGGGCGGCGTCGATCGGCTCTTCGCCGCCGTGGTCGAGCAGGCCGGCGACGATCTCGAGGCTCATCGGGTCGTCGCCCTGAAGGCCCTGGGGGAGGCGGAGCTGACGCACCAGCACCGCTTCGCGGCGGTGGGGATCGTAGGTGAGGACGGCGGCGGCCCAGCCGTGGTGTTCGATCTCGAAGCTCTGGACTTGGGCGACGCCGTCACGGCGGGTCGTCTCGAAGGTGACGCGTTCGAGGGTGCAGAAACCCTTCCACAGGGTCTCGCGGGAGAGGACGCGGAAGGGCGGGGCGCCCTCGGTGCGATCGGGCGCGCTCATTTCAATCGACCTCGGAGCCGGGGGCGAGAGTGATGCGGAGACCGTCGAGGTTCTCGGCGGTGAGAATCTGGCAGGCGAGACGGGAGTTCTCCTGGACCTCGAAGATCTGATCCAGCTGGTCCATCTCCTCGTCGGTGGCCGGCGGGATGCGATCCATCCACTCCGGGTCGACATAGACGTGGCAGGTGCCGCAGGCGCAGGCGCCGCCGCATTCCGCCTTGATCGGCAGGCCCCAGTCGCGGATCACCTCCATGACGCGGAAGCCGTCGAGGGCGGCGAGCCGATGCTCGACGCCGTCGCGGTCGACGACGCGGATCTCGATCGCGCCTTCGTCGAAGGGATCGAACGGATCCTCGTCGAAGATCGGTTTCGCAATCTCGGTCATGTCGTCGTCTTTCGTCCCTTCGCGGTCGGACCGCCGGGATACCTCAGCCTCGGATCGGGTTCAATCACCGCGCCTCGCGTCTGATCCGCCTCAGGCGCCGCACCAGGCGTCGGCCCAGGCGGCCGAGGCCCAGGGACGGCCCTGGACGGGCGAGAAGCCGTCGCCGCCGACCGGCTGATAGCGCACCGGCATCGCCGGGCGTTCGCCGCGCTCGAGCCGGCGGCGGGTCGGCTCGTGATCGACCTCGATCGTGTCGAAGCCGCAGCGGCACAGCGCCTCGAGCTGGTCCCAACGGATTTCGCCGACGGCGCGCAACTCGCCGCGCCAGCCGTGACGTTCGCGCAGGAGCCGTGCGAGCGAGGAGCCGCGGCCGTCGGTGAACTTCGGGAAGCGGATCGCGAGCGCGCCGAGCGAGGCGAGATCGGCGACGAGGTCGTCGAGCCGGTCGGCGGGATCGAGCACGACGCCGAGGTCCTTGCCCCGCGCCAGCAAGGTCTCGCGTTCGGCGCGGAAGCGGGCGAGCGAGACGAAGAAGGCGGCGTTGGGCAGGCTCGCATCGTCGGCGAGGAAGACGCGGGCGTCGAGGGCGAAGCCGGTCTTGCGGAAGACGTCATTCATGGTCTCGGTCTCCGTCGGTCGTGGCGGCCGAAAGGCCGAGATGAATGCCGCATTCGGTCTTGGCGCGGCCGCGCCAACGTCCGGCGCGCGGGTCCTCGCCCGGCGCGACACGGCTGGTGCAGGGCAGGCAGCCGATCGAGGGGAAGCCCTTCTCGACCAGCGGATGGGCGGGCAGACCGCGCGTCGCGGCGCGTTCGGCGAGGGCGGCGGGCGCCCAGGCGGCGAGCGGGTTCACCTTGAGGCGCGCGCCGTCGGCCTCGAAGGTCGGGATCGCCGCGCGGGTCGTCGCCTGGAAGCGCTTGCGCCCGGAGATCCAAGCCTCGAAGGGGGCGATGGCGCGGGCGAGAGGCGCGACCTTGCGCAGCGCGCAGCAGGCGTCGGGATCTTTCTGCCAGAGCCAACCGTCGGGATCCGTCGTCGCCGCCTCGACCGGATCGGGGCGAATGGTGCGCACGTCGGTGAAGCCGAGCCGTTCGACGAGGCGGTCGCGATGCGCGAGCGTCTCCTCGAACAGCTTCTCGGTGTCGACGAAGAGGATCGGCACGGCGGTCGAGACCTCGGCGACGAGGTCGAGCAGCACCGCCGACTCCGCCCCGAAGGACGAGACGACGGCGACCCGGCCCGGAAACAGCCTGTGGACGACGAGGTCGATCAGATCGGTCGTCGGCAGGCCGGCATGGGCCACCTCGAGGTCGGCGGCGCGGGTCTCGGCGGTCTCGGTCGCCACGAGACGACGGGTCGCCTCGCGGGAGGGGAGGTCCAGCGCCGTCATGCGGCCTTCTCCTCGCTCGCCAGCGCCGCCTTGAACGGGGCGAGGCCGACGCGGGCGTAAGCGTCGAGGAAGGTCTCGGCGCGCGACGTCCGGAGCGCGAGATAGGTCGCGACGATGATCTCGACCGCGCCCGGCACTTCGTCCGGCCAGAAGCCGGGGCCGGCGCTGTCGCTGAGCCGCGCATCGACGCCGGCGTCGCCGCCCAGCGTGATCTGGTAGAACTCGCGGCCCTTGCGATCGACGCCGAGGATACCGATCGCGCCGACGTGGTGATGACCGCAGGCGTTGATGCATCCAGAGATTTTGACGTCGAGCGGGCCGATCTCCGCCTGACGGACCGGGTCGGCGAAGCGTTGCGAGATCGCCTGGGCGATCGGGATCGAGCGGGCGTTGGCGAGCGCGCAGAAGTCGAGGCCGGGGCAGGTGATGGTGTCGGTGACGAGGCCGGCGTTGGCGGTGGCGAGGCCGGCCGCGACCAGCCCTTCGAAGAGCGCCGGCAGATCGTCGCGCTTCACATGGGGGAAGACGACGTTCTGGCGATGCGAGATGCGTAAGGAGCCGAAGGCATGGGCGTCGGCGAGATCGGCGATCGCCTCCATCTCGTCCGCGGTGGCGTCGCCCGGCACGCCGCCGACCGGCTTCAGCGAGAGGGTGACGGAGGCGTAGCCCGCCGCCTTGTGCGGCGCGACGTTGGCGGCGACCCAGCGGTCGAAGGCGGGATCCTTCGCGCGCGCCGCCGTCTCGATCGCGCTCACTTCCGGTAGGGCCTCGAAGGCGGGCGGGGCGAACTGGGCGGCGATACGCGCGACATCGGCCTTCGGCAGCTTCAGCGCCGTGTCACGGATCTGAGCGAATTCGGCCTCGACCTCGTCGCGGATCGTTTCGCGGCCGACCTCGTGCAGCAGGATCTTGATGCGGGCCTTGTACTTGTTGTCGCGCCGTCCGTAGAGATTGTAGACGCGCAGGATCGCTTCCGTGTAGCCGAGCAGATCCGCCTCGGGCAGGAAGTCGCGCAGTTCGAATCCGACGAAGGGCGAGCGGCCGAGACCGCCGCCGGCATGGACGGCGAAGCCGATCTCGCCTGCGTCGTTCTTCTTCATGGTGAAGCCGACGTCGTGGAAGCGGACGGCGGCGCGATCCGTCGTCGCTCCGGTGATGGCGATCTTGAACTTGCGCGGCAGGTGCGAGAACTCCGGATGGAGCGAGGACCACTGACGCAGGATCTCGGCGTAGGGACGTGGGTCGGCGATCTCGTCGGGCGCGGCGCCGGCGAAATGATCCGCCGTGACGTTGCGGATGCAGTTGCCGGAGGTCTGGATGGCGTGCATCTCGACCTCGGCCAATTCCTCCAGGATGTCGGGCAGGTCCTTCAACGCCGGCCAGTTGAACTGGATGTTCTGGCGGGTGGTGAAGTGGCCGTAGCCCTTGTCGTATTTCCGCGCGATCACGGCGAGCTTGCGCAGCTGCCGGCTCGACAGCGTGCCGTAGGGGATGGCGACGCGCAGCATGTAGGAATGGAGCTGCAGATAGACGCCGTTCTGCAGACGCAGCGGGCGGAACTCCTCCTCGGTCAGCTCGCCGGAGAGGCGACGGGCGACTTGGTCGCGGAACTGGGCGACGCGAGCGCGGACGAACTGGTGATCGAAGTCGTCGTAGACGTACATGGGCGCGGGCTCCGGCTTCAGGCGGCGCGGGAGAGGGCGGCGTGGGCGGCGGCTTCCGAGCCGGAGGTCGGGCCGGAGACGCGGATCTTTTCGCGCATCGCCTTCGGGGCGAGGCGGCCGTCTTCCGAGATCACGTCGACGGCGTAGGGCTCGACGATCAGGCGGACGGCGACGTCGCGGCCGGCCGCTTCGAGGGCGGCGGTCGCGGCGGCCGCGTCGAGGACGGCGGCGGCGGCGAAGCTCTCGACCCAGCGGCCGTCGGCGTCGCGGAAGACGACGCGGCCGTCGATCAGGCGATTGGCGGTGACGATCTGCATGGCGCGGCCTCTCGAAACGATGGGGGCGACGCCCGAGCGGCGGGCGGCCTTTCCTCATCGTTTGTAGAGGCGCGGGTCTTCGGCCGCGCCGTTCGCGATTGCGAAATCGGGAAGCATGGCGAAACAGATTTTCGCCTGCGTCGAAATCCGTGAAACGCGGGGGGAGGCGAGGGCGGCGGAGCCGCTCAGCGGGGCTTCGCGTCCTTCGAGAGGAGATAGACGACGAGGGTCGCGGCGAGGGCGATCGCGAAGACGCCGTAGAGCAGGCCATGGGCCTCGGCCGGCGATCGGCCGGCGGCGAGCAACTGCTTCATGAACAGGCCGGAGAGCGGTTGCAGGATCGCCGCGCCGCCGATCAGGGCCATGTTCATCAGGGTCAGGCCGCGTCCGAGCAGGGGGGCGGGCAGGAAGGCGCGGGTGTGGGCCATCAGCACGCCGTAGGTCATGCCGAGGCCGCCGACGACGCCGAAGGCGAGGCTCGCCGGAAAGACCGGCATGGACGGGGCCAGCGCCAGAGCGGCAAGGCCGGCGAGGGTGGCGAGCGTGCCGGCGACCATCACCCACTTGCGGGTGCCGAACCAGCGGTCGAGCGGTCCGTAGAAGAAGGCGCCGGCGATCATGGCGAAGACCATGACGGAGACGGCGTTGCCGCGCTCGACCGGCGCGAGGCCGTGGACCTCGGAGAAATAGGGGCCGACCCAGAGGCCGCGCACGGCGACGACGATCGGGTAGGAGGTCAACGCGATCGGATAGAGCGGCCACAGTTCGCGGATCGCCAACACGTCGCGGAGGCTGGGCGCACGGGCGCCGGGGGCGGCGTGCGCGTCGAGCAACGGCGGCGGATCGCGCACCACGACGAAGACGAGGGCGGCGGAAACGGCGGTCGCGGCGGCGATCGCCAACATGGTCGGGCGCCAGCCCCAGGCCTGGGCGGCGGCGGCCATCGGGGTGGCGGCGGCGAGATTGCCGAGCGAGCCGACGCCGACGATCGCCGAGGACCACAGCGCGAACCGATGCGGGGTGGTGGTGCGGCCGATGACGAAGAGCGAGCCCATGTAGATCGGCGCGCAGCCGAAGCCGATCAGCGCCATGCCGGCGACCGAGACCCAAGGGGCCGGCGAGGTCGCGAAGACGATCGCGCCGGTCGTCGCCAACAGCATCGGGCCGGCCACCGTGCGCCGCGCGCCGAAACGGTCGAGCGCCGCGCCGACCGGGATCTGGACGGCAGCGAAGGCGGCGAAGAAGGCGGCCGAGACGAGGCCGAGCCACGCCGCGTCGAGGCCGACGTCGCGGGCGAGCTCCGGCGCGATGACGGCGAGGAACGAGCGATAGAACTGGCTGAGGAGATAGCCGAGGACGAGGACGACGAGGGTGGGCACGCGGAGTTTCCGATTTCAATCGTTCAGATCCTAGCGATTTCCAGAGGCCACGCCAGCGTGGGGCGCGAGGCGGGGCGAAAATCGCCGGCCGGCGGTGGACAGGTCGGGTGCGGCGGTGTCGAATGTGGGCGCGCGTCATCGAGACGGCCCACGAATGTCGTAGGGTCAGGGCTGGAGATTCGTCTCGCGCCACACCATCTCAGCGCGGCGGCGATCCGCCGTCCCATCCATCGAGGGAGAAGCCCCGTGTCCGACGTCCTCGTGAAAACGCCGATGCAGTATCTCGACAAGGCCATGGGCGCGCTGCGCGACCTCGGCCTCGCCCCGCCGGCGACCCAGGAGGCGCCGATCGTCGGCCTGCTCGAGAAGATCTCGGATCTCTCGCCCGACAAGATCGTGATCATCACCCGCACGCTCGGCCAGGCCGAGGTGTTCAACGAGGTGGTGCGCAACCAAGTTTCGCAGATGGAGATCGGCGAGCGCTACAAGGCGATCACCGCCGGCTTCGACTCGATCCGCGACGACGCCAAGAAGATGGTCGACCAGATCGCCGACGGCAAACTCGACATGTTCGAGC
Source organism: Hyphomicrobiales bacterium (assembly GCA_021286855.1). Lineage (GTDB taxonomy): Bacteria > Pseudomonadota > Alphaproteobacteria > Rhizobiales > Ancalomicrobiaceae > Pinisolibacter. Next base: position 30,483 of record JAJTBO010000024.1, read on the forward strand.
GCGCCACCAACGCCTGGATGAAGCTCAGCCGCGGCGACATCGCCGACCGCTTCGACAAGGTGCGCGCCATCTATCTCGACGTCTCCAAGGAGACCAAGAACCAGATCGAGCGCGAGGGCGTGATCCTCGAATCCTACCGTGACTTCCGCGGCGCGTTGAAGCAGGCCGAAGTGCTGGCGCTCGAGGTGCTGAAGCAGGCCGAGGGCAAGTGGAACGACTCGAAGGTGGCGCTCGACGCGGCGGCCCAGAAGGTCGCCGAGTTCCAGGGCGAGCCGGCGGAGAAGGCGCGGCTCGAGCTCGAGCGCGACGAATATCTGCGGCGGACCCAGACGGAAGAGAACCGCTACCAGATCGCCAAGGATCTCTCCGACAACCTGACCATCGGCTACAACACGTCGGAAGTGATCATGGCGCGTCTGATGCAGACGACCAACGCCAAGGAGCGGGTCTATCAGCAGGCGGTCAGCTTCTTCTCGACCAACGATTCGGTGCTGACCGCGCTCAAGGCGTCGTTCACCGGCATGTTCGGTCTGCACGAGGCGACCCAGACCCTCAACGCCATGAAGGAAGGCGTGTCGAAGAGCCTCGAGACGCTGTCTGAGATCGGCGACAAGGTGCAGGAGGCGGCGGTGCGCGCCGGCTACGGCCCGACCATCCGCGCCGACGCGGTCAAGAAGCTGGTCGACTCGGTCGTCAACTTCCAGGTCAAGTCGACCGAGATCATCGCCGAAATGCGCGATCAGTCGACCAAGAACTCGGCCGAGATCCGCGACGCGGTCGAGGACGGCAAGCGCCGCATCGCCCGCCTCGTCGCCGACGGCGCGCGCCTCGACAAGGCCTCCTGACCGGAAGGGTGAGCCATGACCGACGTCGCCACGACGTCGCCGAACGCGGTCGGGGTCGCCCCGGCCGCGGCCCCGGCGCCTCAGAAGCTCGACGATCTGATGTTGGCGATGGACGTCGTCGACACCCTGCGCCACCAGGAAAATCTGGCGCTCAGGGAGCTCGACGACGACGCCCGCAAGGCGGCGCTGGTCGAACGGCTGAAGAAGCTCTACGCCGACCAGGGCATCGCCGTGCCCGACGAGATCATCGCGGAGGGCGTGCGCTCGCTCGAGGAGAGCCGGTTCTCCTACACGCCGGCGCCTGCCGGCATGGCGCGGACGCTGGCGCTGATGTGGGTCGATCGCGGCCGGTGGGCGGCGATCATCGGCGGTTCGGTGGTGGCGATCGCGGTGGCGATCGGCGGCTATGCCTATTTCGTCGTCGGCGGCGAACGTCGCGCGGCGGAGGCGGCGCGGGTCGAGATCGTCGAGACGCTTCCGGCGGCCTTGAAGAAGATCGTCCAGACGGCGCGCGACGAGGCCAAGATCCCTGCGGCGACGGCGCGGGTCGACGAGATCGCCCGGCGCGGCGAGGCGGCGATCGCGCGCAAGGACGTCGGCGCGGTCAAGGCGGCGATCGCCGAAGAGACGGCGTTGGTGGCGACCCTGCGCGAGGCCTATCAGATCCGCATCGTCAGCCGACCGGGGGTGCGCTCGGGCGTCTACCGGGTGCCGGCGAACCGACAGTCGCGCAATTATTACCTGATCGTCGAGGCGATCGGCGCGGACGGCAAGGCGCTGCCGCGCGAGATCCTCAACGAGGAGACGCAGGTGAAGAAGACCGTGACGATCTGGGGCCAGCGGGCGCCGCAGTCGACTTACGACCGCGTCGCGGCCGACAAACAGGACGACGGCATCATTCAGAACGACCGCCTCGGCGAGAAACGCCGCGGCGAAGTCGACGTCCGTTGGACCCTGCCGGTCGAGGCCGGCGCCATCACCGAGTGGTGAGCGAGATGATTTCCGGACGCGACGCGCTGCAACAGATCGAACGGGCGATCGCCCAGACGCGGGCCGACGAAGCACGGCTCGACGACCAACTCGCCCGGGCCGCCCGCGAGGCGGAGGACCTGCGCGCCGATCAGGCCAAGGCCTTCCGTCGGCTCGCCGAGGTCCGGCTCGACGCGCTGGCGCAGGGGCCGATCGGGCAGAGGCTCGACCGCACCGAGAGCGAGGCGCTGGCCGTGCTCGCGGAACGGCGGAAGTCGCTCGACGAGCTGGCGCAGCGGCGCAAGGCGGCGGCGGGCCGGCTCGCCGAAGCGCAGGGCGTTCGCTATGAGATCGCCGGGCGGCTCGAGGACGTCGCCGACCGGATGAAGGCGCTCGACGCGGCGGCGCGCGAGACGTTGCCGCAGAATGCCGAGTGGGTGAACGCGCAGGCCGCGGTGCGGGCCGCGGAAGAGGTGGCCGGACGGGCCGAGGCGAAGGCGAAGCAGGCCGAGGCGGACCGCGTCGCCAAGGGCAAGCCGTTCGAGGACGACCGGCTGTTCATGTATCTCTGGCGGATCGGCTTCGGCACTTCGGCCTACGTCGCCTCGTTCTTCGCCCGCTATTTCGACCGCAAGGTCGCGCGGCTGACGAACTTCATCGAGGCGCGGCCGAACTACGCGATGCTGACGGAGATTCCGGTCCGCCTCGCCGCGCATGCGGCGCGGCTGAGGGGCGAGGTCGAGGCGAAGGTCGCGGCGCGGACGCGGGTCGAGCGGGCGGCGCTGGAGGCGGCCGGCATCGTCGCGTTGGAGAGCGAGTTCGCCAAGGTCAAGGCGGAGATCGACGCCGGCAACGCCGGCATCGCCTCGACCCAGTCGGAGTTGGCGACGCTCGACGCCAGTCACGAGGCGTTGGTCGGCGGGGCCGAGCCGGCGCTCGCCCGGGCGCTCGACGGGGTCGCGGCGGCGCTCGCCGGCACCGATCTGAAGAAGCTCTACGCCGACGCCTTCGAGACGCCGACGCCGGAGGACGAAAAGATCGTCCGGCGCATCGAGGAGATCTCCGGCCAGATCGGTCGGGCCGAGCACGACGTCGCGACGACGCGGGCGGCGATGGGCGAGGTGATGCGGCGGCGCGGCGATCTCGAGGACACGCGGAACCGCTTCCTGCGCTCCGGCTACGATCGGCCCGGCGTCACCTTCAACAACGAGAACATGCTCGGCCAGGTGATCGGCGGCATCATCGGCGGCGTCATCGCCAGTCCGGCGCTGTGGGAGGCGATCCTCGGCGGCTATCGCGCGCCGCGTCGCGACACCGGGTGGATCGGCGGTGGGCCGCAGATCCCCGGCGGCGGCGGCGACTGGCTCGGCGGCGGCTCGGGCGGCGGTTGGTCGGGCGGCGGCTCGTCGGGCGGCTTCGGCGGCGGCGGCGGTTTCTCGACCGGCGGCGGCTTCGGCGGCGACGGCGGGTCCTCGTCCGACGGCGGCTTCTGAGGCGCTCATACCCGTCACGCGAAATTCCGACCCGTCGAAATTTCTCGTGGTTACGGCCTGACCGGCCGACGTCCGTTCGGGCTTGCCTTCGCTCACGACGTTTCGACCCCGTCGAAACTTCGTGAGCTCGGCGTCAGGATCTGAGCACGAAGAGCACGCCGAGGATCAGCAGGAGCACGCCCAAGAGGTCGCGGGCGCTCGGGCGCTCCTTCATCAGGCCGCGCGAAAGGGCTTGCGCGAACAGGATCTCGACGAGGCCGAGGGTGCGCACCGCCGCCACCGGCGCGATGGCGAAACCGACGAACCATAGTTGCGACGCCGCCGCGCCGAGGAAGCCGGCGCCGATCGAGGGCCGCCACTCGCGTAAGGTGGCGCCGAGGACGGCCGGGGCGCGGAGCGCCAGCCAGCCGGTGAGGAGCGCGGTCTGCACGGCGAGCGAGGCGACGAGGGTGGCGGAGGCGTCGACCAGGAAGCCGCCGGAATGGGTCGCCCGGATGCCGGCCTTGAAGAACACTGCGGCGAGGGCGAAGAAGCCGCCCGAGGCGACGCCGAGCAGAGCCGGGCGCAGGCGCAGGAAGAGCGTGGCGCGCGGTTCGTCGACCGCCGTGGGACGCCGCTTCGGCCAGGACAGGACCATCACGCCGAGGGTGGCGATGGCGATCGCGGTGATCAGAGTTCCGGTCGGCACCTCTCCGAGGAAGGCGAGCGAGAACAGCGCCACCTGGACCGGCTCGGTCTTGGTCAGCGCGATCGTCACCAGGAACGAGCGGTCGCGCATCGCGGCGAGCATGCAGGCGGTCGCCAGGATCTGACCGACGCCGCCGGCCGCCGCCCAGGCCCAGAAGGCGGGGACGGGATGAGGCCGATCGCCGGTCGCCACGACGAGCACGGCGAGGAACAGGATCGCGAAGGGCAGGCCGAAGAGGAAGCGGACGTTGGTCGCGCCGAGGGTGCCGAGGCTGGAGGTCAGCCCGCGTTGCAGGGCGTTGCGCAGCGATTGCGCGCCGGCGGCGGCGACGGTGGTGAAGATCCAGAGCGAGGCGATCATCGCGGGCGGGGTCCGGCAGAGACGACGACGGCCGCGCGAGCGGGGCTCGGCGGCCGTCGTTCATAGCACGGGATCGCCCACGCGCGAGCGGATCACTCGGCGGCGGTGGACTTGCCGGCCTCCGCCTCGCGGCTCTCCTGGGCCTTCAACTCTTCGAGCCGCGGCATCGAGACGATCGAATAGCCCGAATCGACGAAGTGGACCTCGCCGGTGACGCCGGTCGACAGATCCGAGAGGAGATAGAGGGCGGTGCCGCCGACCTCCTCGATCGTCACGGTGCGGCCGAGCGGCGAGTTGCGCTTCTGGAAATTGTACATCAGGCGGGCGTCGGAGACCCCGGCGCCGGCGAGCGTGCGGACCGGACCGGCCGAGATCGCGTTGACGCGGATGTCGTCGAGGCCGAAGTCCATGGCGAGATAGCGCACCGAGGACTCCAGCGCCGCCTTGGCGACGCCCATCACGTTGTAGTTCGGCATGACGCGGGTCGAGCCGCCGTAGGTCAGGGTGATGATCGAACCGCCGCGGTTCATCATCGCCGCGGCGCGCTTGGCGATCTCGGTGAAGGAGAAGCAGGAGATCACCATGGTGCGCGAGAAGTTCTCGCGGCTGGTGTCGCAATAGCGGCCCTTCAGCTCGTTCTTGTCGGAGAAGCCGATCGAGTGGACGAGGAAGTCGATCTTGCCCCATTCGGCGGCGAGGCGCTCGAAGACGGCGTCGACGGAGCCGATGTCCTCGACGTCGCAAGGCAGCACCAGCGACGAGCCGACGGTCTCGGCGAGCGGCTTCAGACGCTTGCCGAAGGCTTCGCCCTGATAGGTGAAGGCGAGCTCGGCGCCGTGTTCGGCGAGCTTCTTGGCGATGCCCCAGGCGATGGAATGATCGTTGGCGACGCCCATCACGAGGCCGCGCTTACCCGCCATGATCCCGCTCATGGATTTCCTCTTCTCTCAATCGGTCCGTCACCGGTCGCAAAGCCGCGCCTCGGGCGGACGGACACTCCTCATCGGAGTTCGTTGCAGAAAGATGACGGCTTTCTCCGGGCAGACCGAGCCGCCGACGAAGAAAGCCGTCGAAAATTTCCGTCGATCGGGCCTGGGCTCGATCAGAGGCCGACGCGGGAGAAGACCAGCGTCGCGTTGGTGCCGCCGAAGCCGAAGGAGTTCGACAACACCGTGTCGAGCTTCACGCCGTCCATCCGCTTGCGGACGATCGGCATGTCGGCGAAGGCCGGATCGATCTCCTCGATGTTGGCGCTCTCACAGATGAAGTCGTTCTCCATCATGATCAGCGAATAGATCGCCTCCTGCACGCCGGTGGCGCCGAGGGAGTGGCCGGTCAGGGACTTGGTCGCCGAGATCGGTGGGCAGTCGGCCCCGAACACCTCGCGGATCGCCTCGATCTCCTTGACGTCGCCGACGACGGTCGAGGTGGCGTGCGGGTTGATGTAGTCGATCTTCGACGTCACGGTCGACAGCGCCTGCCGCATGCAGCGGATCGCGCCCTCGCCCGACGGAGCGACCATGTCGTAGCCGTCGGAGGTGGCGCCGTAGCCGACCACCTCGGCGTAGATCTTCGCGCCGCGGGCCTTGGCGTGCTCCAGCTCCTCGAGCACGAGGACGCCGGCGCCGCCGGCGATGACGAAGCCGTCGCGGTTCTTGTCGTAGGCGCGCGAGGCGGTGGTGGGCGTGTCGTTGTACTTCGACGACATCGCGCCCATGGCGTCGAACAGGTCGGACAGGGTCCAGTCGAGATCCTCGCAGCCGCCGGCGAACATCACGTCCTGCTTGCCGAACTGGATCAGCTCATAGGCGTTGCCGATACAATGGTTCGAGGTCGCGCAGGCCGAGGAGATCGAATAGTTGACGCCCTTGATCTCGAACCAGGTCGCCAGAGTGGCGGACGCGGTCGAGGACATCGCCTTCGGCACGGCGAACGGGCCGATGCGCTTCGGGCCGCCCTTGTCGCGGGTGATGGCGGCGGCCTCGACGATCACCTTGGTGGAGGGACCGCCCGAGCCCATGACGATGCCGGTGCGCTCGTTGGAAACGTCGTCCTTGGTCAGGCCGGCGTCGGCGATCGCCTGATCCATGGCGATGTGGTTCCAGGCGGTGCCGCCGCCGTGGAAACGCATGGCGCGGCGGTCGACCAGGGTGGCGACGTCGATCTGCGGCATGCCGTGGACCTGACAGCGGAAACCGAGGTTCGCATAGTCGTCGGCGCGGACGATGCCGGACTTCGCCTCGCGCAGGCTCTCGAGAACCGCGGCCTTGTCGTTTCCGATCGAGGAAACGATGCCCATACCCGTCACGACGACCCGCCTCATGGGGAAGACCTCTCGTTGGCGGTTCCGCCCACGGCGGCCGCTCTCGCTGCACACGCCGTCCACGACGGCGATCGTTTGGCCGCCCGGAGAGGCGGCCGAGCCAGTCTAGCACGGATCGGCCCCTCTCGAGATCGCACGCCGGGGGCGGCGATGTCGCGGACGGGCCGGCGCGATCAGGCCTGGAACAGGCCGACGCGCATGTCCTTGACTTCGTAGATCGGCTTGCCGTCGGCGAGGAGCGTGCCGTCGGCGATGCCCATCTTCAGCTTGGTCTTGAAGACGCGCTTCAGCTCGACGCGGTACTCGACGAGCTTGGTGGTCGGCAGCACCTGATCGGAGAACTTGACCTCGCCGACGCCGAGCGCGCGGCCGCGGCCGGGCAGGCCGAGCCAGCCGAGATAGAAGCCGGTCAGCTGCCAGAGCGCGTCGAGACCGAGGCAGCCGGGCATGACGGGATCGCCGTGGAAGTGGCAGGGGAAGAACCACAGGTCCGGGCGGATGTCGAATTCGGCGCGCACCAGACCGCAGCCGGCGGCGCCGCCGGTCTCGGAGATCTCGACGATTCGGTCGAACATCAGCATCGGCGGCAGCGGCAGCTGCGCGTTGCCGGGGCCGAACATCTCGCCACGGCCGCAGCTGAGCAGGTCTTCGTAGGTGAGGGCGGAGGGGCGGTCGGACATCGTCTCTTCTTCTTTCCCACGATCGGGTCGTCGTCGAGGCGGCGCGTCGACGGCGCGCGACCGCGCACGACGTTTCCGACCCTCGAAATCGCGGACTTCCTAACATAGGCGAGGAGCCGCCGAAAGCCGTCTGCGACACGGATATGACGGCCATTGGTCGCTTTCACGGGATCGTTCACGGCGATCCCGCGAAGATTCGGCGCGGCGATCGGCTCGCTGCGCTCCATGGGGCGTCGGCGGCGACGGGTGGCGGCCGCAGGCGACCGCAGGCGACCGCCGTTCGCCACCCGAAGCGCTTGCTATTTTGCGAATGATTTGCATTGTTGATATTGGAGGCGCCGATCGGGTCGGCGCGTGAGGGAGGCGACGGGGTGACCTTCGAGATCGTCCTGGAGACGCAGACGCCGGAGACGGCGGACATCCGCGCGACGTGCGAAGCGTGGCGCGGGCGAAAGGGGGCGACATCGGTTTCGCCGGAGGACGCGCGCGAGCTGGCCGAACGGTTGCGCCGCCACGGACTGAGGCCGACGCGCCAGCGCATCGAGCTCCTGGCGGCGCTCTCGTCGAAGGGCGATCGCCACGTCTCGGCCGAGCTCGTCTACGACGAAGCCGGCGCGCGCGGCGCCTCGGTGTCGCTCGCCACGGTCTACAACACCTTGAAACAGTTCACCGGCGCCGGCCTGCTCTCGGAACTGGCGGTGTCGGGGGCGAAGTCGTTCTTCGACACGCGGGTCGATCCGCACCACCACTTCTACGTCGAAGAGGCGGGCGAGATGATCGACGTGGCGGCGGAGGCGGTCGAAATTTCGAAACTGCCGGAGCCGCCGCCGGGCATGGAGATCGTCGGTTTCGACGTGGTGATGCGCTTGCGCCGCGTCGCGAAATGAGCGGCGATCCGAGCGCGGGGACGCTCGGATCGCCCGGTGCGCGCCGGAGGCATGGGGCCACGCCGCCGGCGGCCCCGTTTCCGGTCACTTCCTGGTCCAGGACTCGCTGTCGCACATCGACTGGCCGACGGCGCAGCCCTGCACCTTGAGGCCCTTGGCGGTCACCGTGACGGTGCCGTTGAAGGTCATGAAGCCGGGCATGTCGGGGTGCTTCATGTCGCCCTGCCACTTGCCGTCGCCGGCCGGCGCGATGCCGGACAGGAACATGTCGAAGTTCTTTTCCTCGACCTTGGCGCAGAGCTTGCCGCCGCAGGTCCAGACCTTGGCGGTGGTGCCGTTCGGCCGGGCGTAGAGCCCGTCCGGCGCGGCGGCCAGGGCGGGCGCGGAGAGAAGGCCGGCGAAGAGCGCGGCTCCGATGAGACTTCCGTGGAATTTCAAAGCCATGGGACGTCCTCCGTGAGGCGGCGGAACGATCGAGCGTCCGTCCGTGGCCGCTCTCGTTCGGCGGCCTGCGCCCCCACGATAGTCCCTCCTGGCGTGGGGGCGAGACGCAAATATGAATACGTATTGAAATTCTAATTCTGAAGTGTCTGCGCAGTCACATGCGACATCTTGGACCGAGCCTGCGACATCGCGTGCGGGAGGGCGCTCGGGCGGCGAGGGGCGGACGCGAAACGGCCCTTTCTTTCGGCCCGTCGCGCTGCTAATCACGGCGCCATGACGACATCCCTCGACCACATCCGCAACTTCTCGATCATCGCCCACATCGACCATGGCAAGTCGACGTTGGCCGACCGACTGATTCAGTCGACCGGCGGGCTGGAGAGCCGCGAGATGGTCGAGCAGGTGCTCGACAACATGGAGATCGAGCGCGAGCGCGGCATCACCATCAAGGCGCAGACGGTGCGCCTCGAATACAAGGCGGCGAACGGCGAGACCTATGTCCTGAACCTCATGGACACGCCCGGCCACGTCGACTTCGCCTACGAGGTCTCCCGCTCGCTCGCCGCCTGCGAGGGCTCGCTGCTGGTCGTCGACGCGAGCCAAGGCGTCGAGGCGCAGACGCTCGCCAACGTCTATCACGCGCTCGACGCGCACCACGAGATCGTGCCGATCCTCAACAAGGTCGATCTGCCGGCGGCCGACACCGATCGGGTCAAGGAACAGATCGAAGACGTGATCGGCATCGACGCCTCCGACGCGGTGCCGATCTCGGCCAAGACCGGCCTCGGCATCCCGGACGTGCTCGAGGCGATCGTCAACCGCCTGCCGCCGCCCAAGGGCGACGCCGCCGCGCCGCTGAAGGCGATGCTGGTCGACAGCTGGTACGACGTCTATCTCGGCGTCGTCGTGCTGGTGCGGATCGTCGACGGGGTCATGCGCAAGGGGCAGAAGATCCGCATGATGGAGGCGGGCGCGACCTACGAGGTCGAGCGCATGGGCGTCTTCACACCGAAGATGAAGGACATCCCGGAGCTCGGCCCCGGCGAGGTCGGCTACATCACCGCCTCGATCAAGGAAGTGGCCGACACCCGCGTCGGCGACACCATCACCGACGAGCGCAAGCCCTGTGCGACGGCCCTGCCGGGCTTCCAGCCGGCGCAGCCGGTGGTGTTCTGCGGCCTGTTCCCGGTCGATGCGGCCGACTTCGAGGACCTGCGCGCCGCGGTCGGCAAGCTACGCCTCAACGACGCCTCGTTCACCTACGAGATGGAGACCTCGGCCGCGCTCGGCTTCGGCTTCCGCTGCGGCTTCCTCGGCCTCCTGCATCTCGAGATCATCCAGGAACGGCTGGAGCGCGAGTTCAATCTCGACCTGATCGCCACCGCGCCGTCGGTCGTCTACAAGGTCAAGCTCACCGACGGGACCCTGCTCGAGTTGCACAATCCGGTCGACATGCCGGAGGTGACGCGCATCGACGAGATCGAAGAGCCGTGGATCCGTGCGACGATCATGACGCCGGACGAATATCTCGGCTCGGTCCTGAAGCTCTGCCAGGACAAGCGCGGCATCCAGAGCGACCTCTCCTATGCGGGGTCGCGGGCGATGGTGGTCTACGATCTGCCGCTGAACGAGGTGGTGTTCGACTTCTACGACCGGCTGAAGTCGGTGTCGAAGGGCTACGCGTCGTTCGATTATCAGATCACCGACTACCGGGCCTCCGATCTCGTCCGCATGCAGATCCTGGTCAACGGCGAGCCGGTCGACGCGCTGTCGATGCTCGTCCACAAGACCCGCGCCGAGAGCCGCGGCCGGGCGATCTGCGAGAAGCTCAAGGACGTGATCCCGCCGCACATGTTCCAGATCCCCGTCCAGGCGGCGATCGGCGGCAAGATCATCGCCCGCGAGACGATCCGGGCGCTCCGCAAGGACGTGACGGCCAAGTGCTACGGCGGCGACGCCACCCGCAAGCGCAAGCTCCTCGACAAGCAGAAAGAGGGCAAGAAGCGCATGCGGCAGTTCGGCAAGGTCGAGATCCCGCAGGAAGCCTTCATCCAGGTGTTGAAGGTGGAGGGGTGAGACGCGGTCCCGGCGCGTCGCGCCGGGGCGAAACGCTCCGGTGGAGCGTTTCGAGCGTCGAACGCCCCGAGCCCCTGCGAGGGGCCGGGAGGGGTGGCCTCAGGCACGGCTCCTTCTCGATGCCGCTACTCGTCGCGTAACGAATCCGCCTTTTCCGGCGTAGATCCGATCGAACCCGCCGTCGTGGCGTCGCGGCCGCGCCTCTTCTCGCGGCGCGGCGACGCCCCATATTCACGGCGACGACCTTCGAGGAGATCATCCATGTACCGCAAGGATCCGGACGCGATCGCGCGTCTGACGCCGGAGCAGTATCGCGTCACCCAGGAGAACGGCACCGAATATCCCGGGACCGGCGAGCACCTGCGCAATTTCGAGCCCGGGCTCTATGTCGACATCGTCTCCGGCGAACCGTTGTTCGTCTCGGCGGACAAGTTCGAATCGCACTGCGGTTGGCCGAGCTTCTCCAAGCCGGTGGCGGCGCTGGCCGAACTGCGCGACGTCTCGCACGGCATGGTGCGCACCGAGGTGCGCTCCGTCCACGGCGACAGCCATCTCGGCCACGTCTTCCCGGACGGGCCGCGTGAGCGCGGCGGGCTTCGCTACTGCATCAACTCCGCCGCGCTGCGCTTCGTGCCGAAGGCGGCGATGGCGGCGGAGGGCTACGGCGACTATCTCGATCAGGTGGAGGGCTGAGCCATGGCGCAGGAAAAGGCGATTCTCGCCGGCGGGTGTTTCTGGGGCATGCAGCAGCTGATCCGTCGGCTGCCGGGCGTCGCCTCGACCCGGGTCGGCTATTCGGGCGGCGAGGTCGATTACGCCACCTATCGCAATCACGGCGACCATGCCGAGGCGATCGAGATCGTGTTCGATCCGGACGTGCTGACGTTCCGCGATCTGCTCGAGTTCTTCTTCCAGATCCACGATCCGTCGACGCCGAACCGGCAGGGCAACGACCTCGGCCGCAGCTATCGCTCGGCGATCTTCTTCCTCGACGAGGGGCAGAGGGTGGTGGCGGAGGAGACGATCGCCGACGTCGACGCCTCCGGTCTGTGGCCGGGGCGGGTGGTGACCGAGGTGAAGCCGGCCGGGCCGTTCTGGGAGGCGGAAGCCGAGCATCAGGATTATCTGGAGCGGTTTCCCTTCGGCTACACCTGCCACTTCCCGCGGCCGGGGTGGAAGCTGCCGCGGCGCGCCGCGGGGTGAGGTGGGGGCGTTCGCGGAGGGCGGCCTGTGGCGGGTCGGTGCGCGATGCTTCGAGACGCGGGCCGCCGGCCCGCTCCTCAGCATGAGGCGCTTTTTGTTGTTGAATCATATATGTGCGCCTCATGCTGAGGAGCGCCGAAGGCGCGTCTCGAAGCATCGCGCAACCCCGCCGACCCACGATGACGGGGCCGAAAGCCGACGCCCCCGTCCGAAACCGACCTCCCCGGGGGTGACGATGACGGCATGGCGTGGTATCGCAGCCGCCCTTCCTCGGATCCGTCGCTCCGCTCGCCGTCTCGGCGGGAGGGACGGCGCGTCCTTCGAACAGCGAGCCGCCCGATGCCGAAGATCTCCCGCTCCCGTCCGCCGGCGCTCGGTCTCGATTTCGGCACCACCAACTCGGTGGCCGCGATCGCCGATCCGGATCGGCCGGGCGAAGTGATCCCGGTCGCCTTTCCCGACGTCGCCGAGCGGCATTTGGTGTTTCGTACGGCGCTCGACTTCTGGGTCGAGGGGATGCGCGAGGGGCGGCGGACCCTGGTCGAAGCCGGACCCTGGGCGATCGCCCATTTCATCGAGAGCCCGGAGGGCTCGCGCTTTTTGCAGTCGTTCAAGACCTTCGCGGCGAGCCCGTCGTTCCGGTCGACCAACGTGCATGGGCGGTCCTACAAGTTCGAGGATCTGCTCGCGACCTTCCTCGACAAGTTCGCGACGCACGCCGCGCCGGAGGTCTCGCCGTTGCCGCGCCGGTTGATCTGCGGCCGGCCGGTGACCTTCGCCGGGGCCGCGCCCGATCCGAAGCTCGCCGAGACGCGTTACGACGCCGCCTTCGCGCGGGCCGGCTACGACGAGGTCGCCTATGTCCACGAGCCGGTCGCGGCGGCGTTCTGGTTCGCCCGCGGGCTGACCCGTGACGCCACCGTGTTGGTCGCCGACTTCGGCGGCGGCACTTCGGACTTCTCGCTGGTCCGCTTCACCGTCGGGGCGGACGGGGTCAGGGCCGAGCCGCTCGCCCAGACCGGCGTCGGCATCGCCGGCGACGGCTTCGACTACCGGATCATCGACAAGGTGATCTCGCCGCATCTCGGCAAGGGCGGGCGCTACAAGAGCTTCGGCAAGTGGCTCGACCTGCCGGCCCATTATTGGGCCGACTTCGCGCGGTGGAACCGTCTGGCGGTGATGAAGTCGGGCGAGACCCTGCGCGAACTGGGCCGGCTCGCCGCCGCGGCGGAGGATCCGACCGGGCTCGAACGGCTGATCGAGGTGATCGAGGAGGATCTCGGCTATCCGCTCTATCGGGCGGTGTCGGGGGTCAAGACGGCGCTGAGTTCGGCCGAGGAGGCGCGGCTCGTCTTCCGGCATCATGACATCGTCATCGAAGAGACGGTGCGGCGCGCCGATTTCGAGACCTGGATCGCCGACGACCTCGCCAAGATCTCGGCGGCCTGCGACGAGGCGATCGCGCGGGCCGGCGTCGGCGAGGGCGAGATCGACCGGGTGTTCCTGACCGGCGGCACCTCGTTCGTGCCGGCGGTCCGGCGGCTGTTCGAGACGCGCTTCGGGGCGGAGCGGCTGGAGACCGGCGATCAGCTCCTGTCGATCGCCTACGGGCTGGCGTTGATCGGGGCGGAGGACGATCCGTCGCGCTGGACGGTGCGCGAGGCGGACGGGGCGGCGGCGTGAGGCGGTCGCCTCACCAGTGCGGCGGCGGCGGCTCGGGCGCGCCGCGCAGCGAGGAGCGGCTCTCGACCTCGACCAGCTGATCGGCGAGCAGGGTGATCCGGCGGGTCAGCGCCTCGATCCGTTTCCACTGATCGACGATCGCCGCGTTCATCTCTTCGATGGTGCGGTCCTGATCGGCGACGGTCGCCTCCAGGCGGTCGATGCGGGTGAGGGCGTCTTCGAGATCGGTCACGGCGGGCTCCGGCGGCGAGGGGAGGGAAAGTTCCCCTTCGCGTCGCATTTGTCCAGAGGCGATCGGACCGAGAGACCGGATTCCGACGAAATCGCCCCAGGCCGGTCGAATCCGCGCCCTCGTCTCGCCGAACTTGGCTGTTCCATTGAGCCGAACGGGATCGAGCGGCGAGGCCCCGCATCCTTCCCAGGGAGAGCCGCGCGCGATGTCGAACAATCTTCCCGTGATCTGGGTGCCGCCGGTCGAACCGCCCGATCCGAACGAACGTCCGCTGCGGCGGCGCGGCAATTTCGGCGTGATCCTGGCGGCCGCCGCGATCGTCGCCGTGCCGCTGGTCGCCGTCGCGCTGGTGCGCGAGACGACGCCACGCACGGCGGAGATCCCGACGTCGGCGGCGATGGAGGCGACGACCTCGGCCGCCGTCCCGACCGCGCCGGTCGCCGACGTGCCCCTGCCGACGGCGAAGCCGGCGACGGCGCGGGTGGCGGTCGGTCCGGCCCCGGAGACCTCCGGCGGCAATCAACCCTATATGGCCGGCGCGTCGAGCGCCGCGCCGACCGAGACGCCGGCCGCGACGACCACGTCGGAAGCGTCGGTCGCGCCACGCGCGGCGGTCGGGCCGGACGGGAAGCCGATCCGGGTGATCGGGATCGATCGGCCGTCGGCGGACATGGCGCCGAGCGTAGCGCCGGGCGAAGCCGCGCCGGAACGCGTGGTCGAAGAGCCGCCGGTCGAACCGGCGGCGGCGGCGAGCCCGAAGCCGGTCGTCGCGGCCGAACCGCGCGGCGCGATCGCCGAGCCGGTCACGAAGGCCGCGCCGCCGATCGAGGCGGCGAAACCCGCCGCCGTCGAGACCAGGCCCGACCCGATCGTCGAAGCGAAGCCGGCCTCGCCGTCGGCCCCGCCGATCGGCCTCAGGACGGAGCCGTCGGCTCCGGCGGTCGCCGCGACGCCTGCGCCGGACACGGCGGCGGCCAAGCCCGAGAAGACGCCGTTGCCGCCGAAGAAGGAGGTCGCGAAGACGCCGCGCGTCGAGACGACCGAGGCCGCGCGGTCGAACGAGGCGGATGCCTTCGCCGATCGCTTGGCCGCGATCCGCCGGTCGGAAGAGGCGCGTGCGCCGGCGCAGCCGAGCAGCGCGTCGCCGCAGCCGCGCACGTCGACGCAACCGCGCACGCCGACGCGCGCGACGTCGCGGGCGGAGGTCGACGAACCGGTCTATGAGGACGACGACGAAGTGATCGTGGTCGCGCCGCGTCGGCGTTGGGGCTTCGCGCCGCCGGTGTTCGGCGGGCCGGCCGGGCCGGTGCTGAGGCCCTACGAGGCGCCGTCGCGGGCCTCGATGGAGCGCGCTGCGCAGGGCGAGAACTGCCACTATCACGCCTGGCCGACCGAAGACATGGCGTTCCATCGCGACGTGCGCTGCCATTGGCACCGCGATCCCGACGATCCCTCGATCCGTTACGTGCGCTGAGGCGACGCCCGAACCGATCGGCTCAGCCCAGCCGATCGCGCAGGGCGAACCAGCTCATCGCCAGCACCAGAGTCGGTTGGCGCAGGATGCGGCCGCCGGGGAACTTCTGGGCGGGGATCGAGGCCATGACGTCGAAGCGCGAGGTGTCGCCCTCGATCGCTTCGGCGAGCAGCTTGCCGGCGAGCGTGGCGATGGCGACGCCGTGGCCGGAATAGCCGCTGGCGGTATAGACGCCGGGGCGCAGCCTGCGAAAGAACGGCATGCGGTTCATGGTGACGGCGAGCGTGCCGCCCCAGGCGTGGTCGATCTTCACGTCGGCGAGGTCGGGATAGATCTTCAGCATGTGGCGGCGGACGAAGCCGGGGAGGTCCTTCGGCTCGCGGCTGCCGTAGGTCTCGCCGCCGCCGAAGATCATGCGGCCGTCGTGCGAGATCCGCCAATAGTGGACGACGAAGCGGCTGTCGGCGACCGCCTCGCGGAAGGGGATCAGCCGCGCGGCGCGGCCCCCGAGCGGCTCGGTCGCCAGCACGTAGTTGCGGATCGGCATGACGCGGGCCTCGACGTCCGGGTCGAGCCCGTCGAGATAGCCGTTGGCGGCGATGACGACGTCGGAGGCGGAGATCGTGCCGGTCTTAGTCGTGACGGCGCGATGGCCGCCGCCGTCGGAGGAGACGGCGGTCGCCCGCGTTCCCTCGCAGATGCGGACGCCGAACTCTTCCGCCGCGCGGGCGAGGCCGAGGCAGAAGTTGAGCGGGTGGAGGTGGCCGGCGGTGCCGTCGCGCCAGCCGCCGTGATAGACGTCGGTGCCGATGGCGCGGGCGAGCGCGTCGGCGTCGAGGAAGTTCGCCCCCTTCCAGCCATAACGGGCGACGAGGTGTTCGGCCTCGGCGTTCACCGCATGCAGCCACGATTTCTTGTGGACGGCGTGGATCAGGCCGTCGCGCCAGTCGCAGTCGATGGCGTGGGTGGCGATCAGGTCCTTGACGGTCGCCTTGGCTTCTTCCGCAAGGTCGAAGAGGGCGCGGGCGCGGGTATCGCCGAACCAGCTCTCCAGGGTCTCCTGATCGCGGCGCTGGCCGGAGTGGAGCTGGCCGCCGTTGCGGCCCGACGCGCCCCAGCCGACCCGGTTCGCCTCGATCACGATCACCCGGCGGCCGCGCTTGGCCAGATGCAACGCGGTGGAGAGCCCGGTGAAACCGGCGCCGATCACGCAGACGTCGCAGGTCGCGTCGCCGTCGAGGGGAGGGCGCTCGGGTGCCGGATGGGCGGAGGCGGCGTACCAGGAAGAAGTGTGGGGGAGGGCGGTCATCCGTCTCGGTCCGGCTGTGGGCGGGATGCGCCCGCCGAGGATCGCCCTTTTTCGCCCGTCTCGGCCGTCACGTCGAGTCTCGGGTGACCGGTCCGGAGGGCCGGAGCGGCGATCCACCGCAGGGCGGATCGCGCCGCGGGACGAGAAGGGACGCCGACGACACGAGCCGGCGCCCCTCCGCGCCTCAGAACCGCTCGCCGACCCAGGCCTCGCTCGCCGTCCACAGGGCGCGGGCGTGGTCGGGATCGAGGGCATAGGCGCGCACGCCCTCGGCGACCGGGTTGATCACGTCTTCGGTGACGGTCGAGACGTGGCAGTTCTCGCTGTAGCGGCCGCCGATCGCGTCGGCGTCGGCGACGAAGCCGACCCAGACCGAGGTCGCGGCGCCCTGCGGGATGGTCTTCCACGCGAAGGGCGGCTGACCCTTTTCGGTGAGTTCGGCGTCGATCTGCTCGATCATGCCCTCGACCGCGCCCGGCGGGAGATGTCGGGCGAGTTCGGTCGGGATGCCGCCGGGATGCAGAGCGCCGGCGCGGACGCCGCGATCGCGATGCCGGCGATCGAACTCGACGGCGAAGAGGACGTTGGCGGTCTTCGATCGGCCGTAGCCGGTCCAGGGATCGTAGGGCGTCGTCTCGAAGTTCGGATCGTCGAGATCGACGTCGGCGAAGCGATGGCCGGAGGAGGCGACGCAGACGACGCGACCGCCGGAGCGGATCAGCGGCGCGATGCGGTTGATCAGGACGAAATGACCGAGATGGTTGGAGCCGATCTGGGTCTCGAAACCGTCGGCGGTCAGGCCGAAGGGCGGCGCCATGACGCCGGCGTTGGCGATGACGACGTCGAAGGGGCGTCCGTCGGCGAGAAGGGCGTCGGCGGCGCGACGGACGTCGGCGAGCGAGGCGAGGTCGAGGCGGACGAGCTCGAAGGAGCCATGGTCGGCCGCCGCGGCGCGGACGCCGGCGGTCGCGGCCTCGGCCTTGGCGAGATCGCGGACGGCGCCGACGACGTCGGCGCCATGGGCGACGAGGACGCGCGCGGTCTCGACGCCGAGACCGGCGGATACGCCCGTCACCAACACGCGACGGCCGGTGAGGTCGACGCCGGCGAGGACGTCGTCGGTGGTCGAGGTCGCATCGAATTTCGAGGTCATGGGTGGGATCTCCCGTTGTGGGACGCACCTCCGCCTGCGCCGACGGGCGATTGCCCGACGCCGAACTTCGGAGTAAAGTGGAGGTCGTCTCCGCTTTTATATACGGAGGCTCCCTCCGTTTATCAAGAGGACAACGTGAGCGACGTCGCATCGCCCACCCCCCGTCGTCGCCCGCGCGCCGACGCCGCCCGCAATCGGGCGCGATTGATCGAGGCCGCTCGGGAGGTTTTTGCCGAGAAGGGGTCGCAGGCGTCGCTCGAGGAGATCGCGCGCGTCGCCGGCGTCGGCATCGGCACGCTCTATCGCCGCTTTCCGACGCGCGACGCGCTCGTCGCCGAGGTCTATCGCGACGCCAGCCGGCAATTGATCGAAGCGGCCGACCGGATCGGCGCGACGCAGCCGCCGGTCGAGGCGCTGCGCACGTGGCTGCTGCTCTTCGTCGACCACATGGCGAACAAGATGCGGATGGCGGAGGCGCTCAACGCGATGGTCGGCGGTCCGGCGGCGCTCTATGCGGCTTCGACGGAGGAGACGAAACGGGCGATCGGCGATCTCGTCGGCCGTGCGACGGCGGCCGGGGCGATCGACTGCGGTCTCGAACCGCTCGATCTGATCAGGGCGCTCGGCGGCATCGCCTATCTCAGTCCGGAGACGGATTGGCGTCGCTCGGCCGAAGCGCTGGTCGACGTCCTCATCGCCGGTCTCGCCCGGGGCGGCGGGCGAGACGCGGCGAACGAGACGATCAGGCGCTGATCAGGCCTTCCTTCTTCAGGACCACCCAGGTGTCGTCGAGGGTCTTCTCGGCGAGGCGGACCAGTTCGTCGGCCTCTTCGTGCGTAAGCGTCAGCGGCGGCGACAGGATCAGGCTGTCGCGCACGGCGCGCATGATCAGGCCGTTCTTGAAGGAGAGGTCGCGGGCGATGGTGCCGACCTTGCCCTCGTCGGCGAATTTCTTCTCGCGCGAGGGTTTCGAGGGCACCAGCTCGAGCGCGCCGACGAGGCCCTTCATGCGGGCCTCGCCGACCAGCGGGTGATCGCCGAGCTTCGACCAGCGTTCGGCGAGATAGGGGCCGATGTCGTCGCGGACGCGGGCGACGAGGCCCTCGCGCTCGATGATGGCGAGATTGGCGAGCGCGGCGGCGGCGCAGGTCGGATGACCCGAGTAGGTGTAGCCGTGGAAGAACTCCTCGCCCTGGTCGACGACGACCGAGGCGACCTTGTCGGAGACCATGACGCCGCCCATCGGCAGGTAGCCGGAGGTGAGCCCCTTGGCGATCGGTTGCAGATCGGCCTTCACGCCGTAGGCGTCGGCGCCGAACCACGCGCCGAGGCGGCCGAAGCCGCAGATGACCTCGTCGACGACGAGGAGGATGTCGCGCTCGGAGCAGATCCGGCGGATCTCCGGCCAATAGGTCTCGGGCGGGATGATGACGCCGCCGGCGCCCTGAACGGGCTCGGCGATGAAGGCGGCGACGGCGCCCTCGCCGAGCCGGTCGATCTCACGCTCGAGTTCGCGCGCCGCCCAGACGCCGAAGTCGTCCGGGTTCATGTCGCCGCCCTCGCCGAACCAATAGGGCTGGGCGATGTGGGTGATGCCGGGGATCGGCAGATCGCCCTGGCCGTGCATCGGCTTCATGCCGCCGAGCGAAGCGGCGGCGACGGTCGAACCGTGGTAGCCGTTCTTCCGGGAGATGAAGATCTTCTTCTCCGGCTTGCCCTGGAGCGCCCAATAGTGGCGGACCATGCGGAACACCGTGTCGTTGGCCTCCGAGCCGGAGCCGCAGAAGAAGACATGGTTCATGTGGTCGGGCGCGACCTGGGCCAGTTTCTCGGCGAGGCGGATCGCCGGGGCGTTCGAGGTCTTGAAGAAGGAATTGTAGTAGGCGAGCTCGAGCATCTGCTCGTGGACGGCGTCGGCGATCTCGCGGCGGCCGTGGCCGACGTTGGTGCACCAGAGCCCCGCCATGCCGTCGAGATAGCGATTGCCGTCCGAGTCGGTCAGCCAGACCCCTTCGCCCTTGACCATGATCCGGCTGCCTTCCCTGGCGAGCGCCCGGAAATCGGTGAAGGGGTGGAGATAGTGGTCGGCGTCGAGGGCCTTGAGTTCGGCGGTCGGGTAGACGTTCGAGGCGGTCATTTGCGGTCGGTTCTCCGAAGAGAGGGCACGGATCTTCCTTCCGGCGGATCGACGATCCGTCGGCGGCGAATTGGGAAAGCGGCCGTCAGGTCCGGCCGGAGCGCCCCGAGGGCGCGGAGGGGAAGGGGATCCATGCGGCGTCGAGCCGGCGGCGATGCCGCATGGATCCCCTTCCCTCGGTCGCTTCGCTCCCTCGCCGGGAATGACGGGGAGATCACCGCCGTCCGGAGAGAGCGGCCGGGCGAGGTTTCAGACGTTGAGCAGCAGGTACTCCCGCTCCCAAGGGCTGATCACCCGCATGAAGGTCTCGAATTCGGCCTGTTTGATCGCCCGGTAGGTCGAGGTGAAGGACTTGCCGAAGATGTCGGCCAGCTCGTCGCATTCCTCGAACAGGGCGACCGCCTCGAGCAGGCCGCGCGGCAGGCCGAACTCCAGGTCGTAGGCCGAGCCTTCGACCGGGTCGCCCGGATTGATGCCCTGGGTCATGCCGATGTAGCCGCAGGCGAGCGAGGCGGCGAGCGCCAGATAGGGGTTGGCGTCGGAGGACGGCACCCGGTTCTCGACGCGGCGGGCGCCGGGCGAGGAATTGGGCACTCGTAGACCGACCGTGCGGTTGTCGTAGCCCCAGTGGACGTTGACCGGCGCGGCGGAGGCGCGCATCAGCCGGCGGTAGGAGTTCACGTAAGGGGCGAGGATGCACATCACGTTGGGCAGGAACTTCTGCTGCCCGCCGATGTAGTGGAAGAAGTCGCGGGTCGGGCCGCCGTCCTCGTTGGAGAAGATGTTCTGGCCGGTCTCGAGATCGACCACCGACTGGTGGATGTGCATCGCCGAGCCAGGTTCGCCGGCGATCGGCTTGGCCATGAAGGTGGCGTACATGTCGTGGCGCACCGCCGCCTCGCGGATGGTGCGCTTGAACAGGAAGACCTGATCGGCCAGCGCCAGCGGATCGCCGTGGCGCAGGTTGATCTCCATCTGGGCGACACCCTCCTCGTGGATGAGGGTGTCGATCTCGAGCCCCTGCGCCTCCGAGAAGTCGTAGATGTCGTCGAAGAGGTCGTCGAACTCGTTGACGGCGGCGATCGAATAGGACATCCGCCCGCTCTCGGGACGGCCGGAACGGCCGACCGGGGGCTTCAGCGGATAGTCCGGGTCCTGGTTGCGCTCGACCAGATAGAATTCGAGCTCGGGCGCGACGATCGGCTTCCAGCCCTTCTTGTCGTAGAGGTCGACGACGCGGCGCAGGAGCTGGCGCGGGGCGATCTCGACCGGGCGGCCGTCCTGGTGATAGGCGTCGTGAATGATCTGGGCGGTCGGGTCGGAGGCCCAGGGGACGACGGCGAGGGTCGAATAGTCCGGCACCAGCTTGATGTCGCTGTCGGCGGCGTCGATCTGGAAGGCGTCGTCGTCGTCCGGGTAGTCGCCGGTGATGGTCTGGGTGAAGATCGAGCCGGGGATCGACATCACCGGCGCGTCGACGAACTTGGCGACCGGCATCATCTTGCCGCGGGCGACGCCCGACATGTCGGGCACGATGCACTCGATGTCCTCGAGGCCGCGGTCGTCGAGCCAGTCGGCGGCGGCGGCGGCGTCCGCGACGCCGCGCAGGTCGGCAGGCGAAGCGGTCGATTTCTTCTTCTTGGCCATGTGCCACCCTTGCTGCGGAATGTGATCACATTCTGAGCGGCAGGCGTCGCCCCGTCAACCTCCGCGCGGTCGAAAGTCGCCGCTCAGGGCGCGCGATCGAGCGCGAGGGTGGGGCGGCGCTCGAGTATCGAGCCGTCGATCAGGTCCATGCCGTCCATGATGTCGGCGCGGATCGCCTCGGCCAGGCGGTCGGGATCGCGGGTGGCGATGGCGTCGAGGGCGTGGACGTGGTGGTCGATCAGCACGGCGGTGCCGAGACGGCCGTAGACCGAGCGCATGAACGGGCCGAACTGCAGCCACAGGCTCTCGATCAGCGGCAGGAGCACGCGCGAGGGGCCGGCGGCGTAGATCTCGAAGTGGAAGCGGTGGTTGCCGGCCATGTAGGCCTCGACGTCGCCGGTCTCGAGCGCGACGTCGATCGAAGCGTCGATGTCGCGCAGGCGCTGCAGGCGGGCGTCGTCGATGTGCGGCAGGGCCCGCACCGCGGCCTCCGGCTCGAGCAGGATACGGGCGCGGACCAGTTCGTCGAAACGGACGGCGTCCATGTCGGGCACCCAGACGCGGCGGTTCGCGCCGACGACGAGGCCGCCTTCGGCGGAGACCCGGCGGATCGCCTCGCGCACCGGCATCGGCGAGACGCCGAGCGACTGGGCGAGGCCGCGCAGGGTGACGGCCCGGCCGGGGACGATGCGGCCGGTGACGAGGGCGTCGCGCAGGGCGCGGTAGACGCGGTCGTGCAGCGGTCCGTCTTCGGCTGCGGGGTCGTCGTCGGCGGCCGGGTCGGCGCGGCCGGCCGCTTCGTTCGCAAGTCTCGCCATGGCGTCTCCTCGGGGCGCGCAGCGGTCGCGGTGCGAGAGCGGCGCACGCGATTGACAGCCCGACGTCAATGTGATCACAATTTTGACGTCTTGCAAACTCGATCCCGCTCGATGGGCCGTTCGCGGCGATCGATCGGGCGGCGTCGAGCGAAGGAGTGGACATCTTGAGCGAGCCGACGGCGGCGCATCTCGACGGAACTTCGGAGCTCGAGCGGTTTCTCGCCGCTCATCCCGACCTCGAGGCGGTGGAATATCTGATCACCGATTCCAACGGCGTGTTGCGCGGCAAATGGGGGCCGGCGGAGAGCCTGAAGAAGGCCTATTCCGACGGCGTCAACTTCCCCGTCTCGATGTATGGCCTCGACGTGTGGGGCCGCGAGGTGATGGAGACCGGGCTGCACGTCGAGACCGGCGATCGCGACGGGTTCTGCAAGGCGGTGCCGGGATCGCTCCGGATCGTGCCATGGGCGGAACGGCCGACGGCGCAGGTGCTGCTGACCATGCACGCCGAGCGCGGCCAGCCGTTCGACGGCGATCCGCGGGTCTGCCTCGAGCGGGTGGTCGGGAAGCTGGCGGCGCGGGGGCTGACGCCCTGCTCGGCGATCGAGCTCGAGTTCTATCTGCTCGACCCGAAGGCGCCGCCGATGCCGAACGGCATGCCGGCGCCGGTCTATCGCTCCGGTTCCGGGCCGACGCCGCAGAACATGTATGCGCTCGCCGATCTCGCCGAGCATCGCGCCGTGTTCTCCGACATCTGGGACATGGGCAAGGCGCAGGGTCTGCCGATCGACACGATGGTCTCGGAGGCCGCGCCCGGCCAGTTCGAGGTCAATCTCAAACATCGCGCCGACCCGATGGGGGCGGCCGACGACGGGGTGATGCTGCGTCGTCTGGTCACAGAGGTGGCGCGCAAGCACGGGCTCAAGGCCACCTTCATGGCCAAGCCGTTCATCGACGTCGCCGGCAACGGCCTCCACGTCCACGTCAGTCTGCTCGACGGGCTCGGCCACAACGTCTTCGCCGATCCGGTGACCGGCGAGGCCAAGCTGAAGCACTGCGTCGGCGGGCTGATCGAGACGATGAACGCGGCGACGCTGCTGTTCGTGCCGTCGTGGAACGGCTATCGGCGGATGCAGCCGGGCTCCTACGCGCCGACGACGGCGTCTTGGGGCTTCAACAACCGGTCCGTCGGGGTGCGCATTCCGGCGAGCCCGGCGGAGGCGCGGCGGCTCGAACACCGCATCGCCGGGGCCGACGCCAATCCCTATCTGGTGCTGGCGGCGATCTTCGCCGGCATGCTGGAGGGGCTGGAGCGGGAGACCAATCCGCCGCCGCCGATCGTGCGCAACGCCTATGACGAGCCGGCGCAACGTCTGCCCGATCGGATGGAGGATGCGGTCCGGCTGTTCGAGCGCTCGGAGTTCATTCGGCGCGCCATGGGCGTCGAATACCGCTCGCTCTACGCGCATCTGAAGAAGGCGGAGATCGCCGCGTTCCGCGACGAGATCACGCCGCTCGAGCGGGCGACCTATCTCTGAGAATTTTTTGCGGAATTTTAGGGCAGCCCTTTTCTCGAGCGCTCGGCGTCGAACGGGGGGCTGACAGGGCGAACGAAGTCGGTCTAGGCTCGCATCGTCGGGCGAGGCGCGCCGACCGGTTGAAGGACGAGAGGACTGGGACCCATGAAGAAGCATCTCATCGCATCGGCGATCGTCTCCGTGGTCGCGGCCGCGACCGGCGCGCAGGCGCAAGAAAAGGTCGTCAACGTCTACAACTGGTCCGACTACATCGACCCGACGATCCTCGAGGACTTCACCAAGGAGACCGGGATCAAGGTCAAGTACGACGTCTT
>JAJTBO010000025.1 GCA_021286855.1 Hyphomicrobiales bacterium
CGACCGGGATGCCGCGGCCGTTGTCGGTGATGGTCAGCGTGCCGTCGGCGTCGAGCCGCACGTCGATGAAGGTGGCGTGGCCGGCCACCGCCTCGTCCATCGAGTTGTCGATCACTTCGGCGAAGAGATGGTGCAGCGCCTTCTCGTCGGTGCCGCCGATGTACATGCCCGGTCGCCGCCGGACCGGCTCCAGGCCTTCCAACACTTCGATGTGCGAGGCGTCGTAGTCGCTCTCCGACGGCGTGCCGCGCTTCGCCGTCTGCGCCAGCGCCGACTTCACCGCCGCCGCCTTCGCCGCCGCCGTCTCGCGCTTGGGCGCGGCCGGAGCCGCCCCGCCGAAGAGATCGTCGTTGCCCATGTCGCCTCGAAGTGAACCCGTCGATTTCGAATCGGCGGCCATGATGTCACGGAAAACCGCGCCCCGGAAAGCGGCGTTCACGCCCCGTTCCGGAACCGCCCACAACTCGCGTCGCCGTCGTCAAGCCGGCCGCCCGTCCTCGTCCACGAGGTTCGGGCGCGGATAGGCGGCGTCCGCCACCGCATGCGCCTCCCAGAACAGACGCTCGAGGCCGTCGTCGACCGGCCCGCAGGCCTCCACCACCGCCGCCGCCCAGGCGACGTAGTCGGCCAGCCGCCCGACGCCCCAACCGGCCGGCGGCGTGCGCACCAGGGCCCTGAGATTGGAGGTCTTGTCGGCCAGCTTGATCAGCTTGGCGTCGCGGCAGAGCCCCGGCGCATGCTGGATCTGCAGCCACTTGCGCCGATCCTTCGGCAGCGTCTTGTCGTCGGTGACGGCGAGGACGAGATCGGCGACGCGCATCCCGAACACCGCCACGATGTCGTCGCGGGTGACGTCGACGTCCTCGACGGTGTCGTGCAGAAGCCCGGCGATCACCACCTCGACGTCGCCGGGCGCATCGGCCAGCGAGATCAGCTCGGCCACCTCGAGCAGGTGGTTGACGTAGGGCTCGGCGTCGATGCCCTTGCGCTGCTGGTCCTTGTGCGCCTTGGCCGCCCAATGGGCGGCGTGCGTGATCCGCGTGATCGCCGATGCTTCGGGGCTCGCCGGGCGCGTGGTCATGGGATAAGTCTCGGAAGAGGTGGTTTGCATATGCTGCATCGCAGCATGATGCGCCCGAACCCCGCCGATCGCAACCCGCAGCGCCCCGAGCCCGCCGACGCCATGTGTCGCATCTGCCGCCTTTCGCTTCGCTACGCCGCTCCGGACGAGCGTTCGAACGCCGCCTCCGCGCCGGCCGCGCCGCCGATCGAGCCGCTCGGCCGTTCCTGGCGGCGGCCGCACGTCTTCCTCGCCCGGCTCCTGGTGCGCGCCTATCGGCTGACCTTCTCCGCCTTCATGGGCCGCACCTGCCGCTATTTCCCGACCTGTTCGGAATATACGGAGGAAGCGATCGCCCGCTTCGGCCTGTGGGCCGGCTTCTGGATCGGGCTCTCCCGAATCCTCAGATGTCACCCCTGGGGCGCGAACGGCCTCGATCCCGTGCCGAGCGAGTTGCCGCCCGATTCCCGCTGGTATAGACCCTGGCGCTACGGCCGCTGGACCGGCCGTCACATCACCACGCGGCTCTGACGCCGCCGATTCCCCCTCGCTTACCCGGGCCCGTATCCGGGAGTGAGCCCATGAGGAGCTGTTTCCCGATGATCTCGATCACTTTCCCCGATGGCGCGAAGCGCGAGTTCGAAGCCGGCGTGACCGGTCTCCAGGTCGCCGAATCGATCGCCAAGTCGCTGGCCAAGAAGTGCCTGGCGATGGAGCTCGACGGCGTCGAGACGGATCTCTCCGACCCGATCGGCAAGGATTCGCGCCTGCGCTTCGTCACCAAGGACGACGGCCGGCAAGCGCTCGAACTCATCCGCCACGACGCCGCCCACGTCATGGCCGAGGCCGTGCAGGAACTCTTCCCCGGCACCCAGGTCACCATCGGCCCGTCGATCGAGAACGGCTTCTATTACGACTTCTACCGCGTCGACGAGGCGGGCGCCCCGAAGCCCTTCACCATCGACGACCTTCCGGCGATCGAGGCGAAGATGCGCGAGATCATCGCGCGCAACAGCCCCTTCACCAAGGAGGTGATCCCGCGCGAGGAGGCCAAGGCCCGCTTCGCCGCGCTCGGCGAGAAGTTCAAGGTCGAGCTGATCGACGCCATCCCCGGTGACGAACCGATCAAGATCTACAAGCAGGGCGACTGGTTCGACCTCTGCCGCGGCCCCCATCTGCCCTCGACCGGCCTGATCGGCACCTCCTTCAAGCTGATGAAGGTGGCCGGCGCCTATTGGCGCGGCGACGCCGCCAATCCGATGCTCAGCCGCATCTACGGCACCGCCTGGATGAACGACAAGGATCTCCAGGCCTATCTCACCATGCTCGAGGAGGCCGAGAAGCGCGATCATCGCCGGCTCGGCCGTGAGATGGACCTCTTCCACTTCCAGGAGGAAGGCCCCGGCGTCGTCTTCTGGCACGCCAAGGGCTGGTCGCTGTTCCAGTCGCTCACCGCCTACATGCGCCGCCGCCTCGCCGAGGACTACCAGGAGGTCAACGCGCCCCAGGTCCTCGACAAGGTCCTGTGGGAGACCTCCGGCCACTGGGGCTGGTACAAGGAGAGCATGTTCCAGGTCGAGTCCGCCGGCGACGACACCGAGGACAAGCGCGTCTTCGCGCTGAAGCCGATGAACTGCCCGGGCCATCTGCAGATCTTCAAGCATGGCTTGAAGTCCTACCGTGAACTGCCGATGCGTCTTGCCGAATTCGGCCTCGTTCATCGTTACGAAGCGTCCGGCGCCATGCACGGCCTGATGCGCGTGCGCGGCTTCACTCAGGACGACGCCCACATCTTCTGCACCGACGAGCAGATGGCCAACGAGTGCATGAAGATCAACGATCTGATCCTCTCGGTCTACGCCGACTTCGGCTTCGACGAGATCGTCGTCAAGCTCTCGACCCGGCCGGAGAAGCGCGTCGGCTCCGACGATCTGTGGGACCGCGCCGAGACCGTCATGACCGAGGTGCTGAAGACCATCGAGGCGGAATCCGGCGGCCGCATCAAGACCGGCATCAACCCCGGCGAGGGCGCCTTCTACGGTCCGAAGTTCGAATACACCCTGCGCGACGCCATCGGCCGCGAATGGCAGTGTGGCACCACCCAGGTCGACTTCAACCTGCCGGAGCGCTTCGGCGCCTTCTACGTCGACGCCGACGGCTCCAAGAAGGAGCCGGTGATGATCCATCGCGCCATCTGCGGCTCGATGGAGCGTTTCCTCGGCATTCTGATCGAGAACTACGCCGGCCACTTCCCGCTGTGGCTCGCGCCGACCCAGATCGTGGTGACCACCATCACCTCCGACGCCGACGCCTATGCGGCCGAAGTTCACAAGAAGCTGCGCAAGGCCGGCTTCCGCGCCGAGGTCGACCTCCGCAACGAGAAGATCAACTACAAGGTCCGCGAGCACTCGCTGGCCAAGGTCCCGGTGATCCTGGTCTGCGGCAAGCGCGAGGCCGAGGAGGGCACCGTGGCGGTGCGCCGTCTCGGCTCCCAGGCCAACACGGTCAAGCCGCTCGTCGACGTCATCGCCGAGCTGACCGACGAGGCGACCCCGCCGGACGTGAAGCGGGCGCTCGCCGAGGCGTGATCGCAGGATCGACGCGGGAGCCGACGGCGACGTCGGCCCCCGCCGCGGCCTTTCGAGGCCGCCTTCCCCTGCGCTGGATGGAAAGTTCCGAAGCGGTCTGCGTTCGGTGCGCGATGGTTCGAGACGACGCGCCGAAGGCGCGTCTCCTCACCATGAGGCGTATGTATCTGTCGCGACAACGAAAAGCGCCTCATGGTGAGGAGAGCCGAAGGCTCGTCTCGAACCATCGCGCACCCCGTCGCCGTGTCCACCCACGCCGAAGCGACGAGGAATGCCCCCTGTCACCTCTCCGCGTCGACCCGCTCCTCGAGATCCCGGCGGATCTCCTCCCGGCTCGCGCCGCGTTTCCAGGCGACGTCGCCGATCCACGCGCCGGCCGCGAACATGGCGAGGCCCGCGAGTATCTTCACCAGCTCGGTCCCCGGCGCGAGAAGAAACACGACCACGCCGAGAAGGCCGCCGGTGGCGGGCGCGAGGAAACGGACGAGGACGTGGCGCGGCATCGGCGGGCTCCGGGTGCGAGACGATCCGAGACTAACCGCCGTCGCCCGGTCGGAAAACCCGCGCGTCGCGCCTTCGATCCGCCGTCCCGCGTCTTGACCGCCTCGACCCCCGCGCCTATCCCCGATCCATGACCGAAACCGCCCCCTTCCCCGCCGCCTCGCGCGACCCCGACGCCCTCGAGATGGGACGGACGCTCTCGCCCCGCTTCGACGCGAACGGCCTCGTCACCGCCGTCGTCGTCGACGTCGTCGGCCGCGACGTCGTCATGCTCGCCCACATGAACGCCGAAGCGCTCGCCAAGACCATCGAGACCGGCGTCGCCACCTATTGGAGCCGCTCGCGCGCCGCCCTCTGGGTCAAGGGCGAGACCTCCGGCAATCGCCAGATCGTGAAGCGCCTGCGCGTCGATTGCGACCAGGACGCCGTCGTGCTCGAAGTCGAGGTCGAAGGCCACGGCGCCTCCTGCCACCGCGGCTTCCATTCGTGCTTCTACCGCGAGATCCCGGTCGGCCGCCCCGGCGCGCCCCTCGCCTTCGTCGAAAGCGATCCCGCCTTCGATCCGAAGGCCGTCTACGGCACGGCTTCCGGCCACGCTCCCGGCTGCGGTTGCGGCGAAGACCACGGCGACGACTGATCCCGCGACCGTCATCGCCCCTTCATGCGAAGGGAGGAAACGGGAGGCTTCGTTCGAACCCGCCGGAGACTTCCCATGCTGCGCCCGCCGCTCGCCGACCGCCTTCCCTCCTGGACGATCGAGAACGGCCGCGTCCTCCATGACGAAGGGTTCGACGAAGCCGCCCTCGTCCTCGACGCCGGCCTGATCGTCGAGGCGGCCGAGGCGACCGACCGGCGCTTCGACGCCTCCGGCCTGCTCGTCCTGCCCGGCGTCGTCGACGTCCACGGCGACGCCTTCGAGCGCCAGTTGATGCCGCGCCCCGGCGTCGGCTTCGACCTGGCGACCGCTCTCTTCGACACCGACCGCCAGCTTCTGACGAACGGCGTCACCACCGCCTTCCACGGCGTCACTTGGTCTTGGGAGCCGGGCCTGCGCGGCGCGGAGAACGCCCGCGCCCTCCTCGACGCGCTGGAGCGCCTCGGCCCCGACCTCCTCGTCGACACCCGCTATCACCTGCGCCACGAGACCTACAATCTCGACGGCGAGGCCGAGATCCTCGACTGGATCGAGAAGGGCCGGATCGGCTGCCTCGCCTTCAACGACCACACCACGGGTCTGGCGAAATACCGCGGCAAGCCCGAGAAGCTCGCCACGATGATCCATCGCTCCGGCCTCGACCAGAACGACTTCCTGGCCCTGGTGGAGAGCGTCCACGCCCGCGCCGACGCCGTCGCCCCCTCGATCGAGCGCCTCGCCGCCGCCGCCCGCGCCGCGAACGTGCCGATGCTCTCGCACGACGACATGTCGCCGCAGATGCGCCGCTGGTATCGCGACCTCGGCGTCGCCGTCGCCGAATTCCCGATGGACGAGGCGACCGCCCGCGCCGCGATCGAGGTCGGCGAAGCGACCGTCTTCGGCGCGCCCAACGTCCTGCGCGGCGGCTCGCACACCGGCTGCCCCGCCGCCGCCGACATGGTCGGCAAGGATCTCTGCTCGATCCTCGCCTCCGACTACTATTATCCGGCGCTCGCCGCCGCCCCCTTCCGCCTCGCCGCCGACGGCGTCCGCCCGCTCGAAGAGACCTGGAGCCTCGTCTCGAAGAACCCGGCCGCCGCCTTCGGCCTCGCCGATCGCGGCCGCCTCGCGCCCGGCCTGCGCGCCGACGTCGTCGCCGTCGACGCGAGCCCCGATCGCCCGCCGCGCGTCGTCGCGACCTTCGTCGCCGGCCGCCTCGCCCATTGCGCCGACGGCGCGCGCATCGGCTGAACCGCAGCGCCCGCCCCGCCGAACGAAAATCCGACACGCCCCGTCGAAGGCGCGTCGTCGTTCATTCTTCTTGAATTGAATCGGTTGAAAATCCACATCGAGAGGAGAACCCGCAAGGAGGGTCCCATGCTCGAAGGGGTGACGCGTCGTCTGTTCGGGCCGCTCGGCGAGAGCGGCGGAGGAAACGGCTCGCCCCCGCCCGCGCCGCCACGCGCGCCCCGCATCGGCCTCGCCGTCGGCGGCGGCGCGGCGCGCGGCTGGGCGGCGATCGGCGTCGTCCGCCGCCTGCGGGAAGCCGGGATCGTCCCCGACGTCGTCGCCGGCACCTCGATGGGCGCGGTGGTCGGAGCCTGCGACCTCGCCGGCCGGCTCGACCGGTTGGAGCGCTTCGCCCTCGGCTTGACCCCGCGCCGCGTCTTCTCGCTGCTCGATCTGCGCCTCGGCCGCTCCGGCCTCGTCGCCGGCGAGCGTCTCGCCGAACTGATCGTCGCCCAACTCGACGACATCCGGGTCGAGGACCTCGCCCGCCCCTTCACCGCCGTCGCGACGGAGCTTTCGACCGGCCACGAGATCTGGCTGAACGGCGGCCGTCTGGTCGAGGTGCTGCGCGCCTCCTATGCGCTGCCCGGCATCTTCGAGCCGATGCGGATCGGCCGCCGCGTGCTCGTCGACGGCGCGCTGGTCAATCCGGTGCCGGTGTCGGTGTGCCGCGCGCAGGGCGCCGAACTGGTGATCGCGATCAACCTCGCCTCCGACACCTTCGCCCACGGCACCGTCGTCCAGTCGCTGCCGGTCGAGGCCGAGGAAGAGACGGGGGCCGGCTTCGGCTCCGGCCTGATGCGCCGCGTCTTCGGCGGCACGGCCGAGACGCCCGGCCTCACCGGCGTGATGATGGAGAGCTTCAACATCATCCAGGACCGCATCACCCGGTCGCGGCTCGCCGGCGATCCGCCCGACGTGATGATCGCCCCCCGCGTCGGGTCGATCGGCCTGTTCGACTTCCATCGCGCGGCGGAGGCGATCGCCATCGGCGTCGCCGCCGCCGATCGGGCGCTGCCCGACGTCACCGCGCTGATCGCGGAGATGACGCGCTGATCCTTCGGCCGCCCCCTGGGCCGAAAATGCGACGGGCGTCGCGAGCCCCTCGGCCGCGACGCCCGTCGTCCCTCCTCGCGGAGGATCACGCCGTGGCGATGTAGGCGCGCATGTGCGCGGCCTCTTCCTCGGCCAGCGCGATGCGCCGCGCCACCACGTCGCCGATCGAGATCACGCCGATCAGCCGATCGCCGCGCGTCACCGGCATGTGGCGGAACCGCCCCTCGGTCATCCGCGCCAGCACACGATCGGTGGTCTCGGTCTCGAGGCAGGTGACGACGCGCGAGGACATGTAGACGTCGGCGGTCTTGTCGAGCGACGCCGGCCCCTCGGCGGCGAGCGCGCGGACGATGTCGCGCTCGGACAGGATGCCGGCGATGCCGCCGTGCGCGTCGATCAGCACCACCGCGCCGATCTTGTGGGTCGCGAGCGTCTCGCACACCTCCCGAAGCGTCTGCTTCGGACCCATGGTGACGACCTGTCGCCCCTTTTGACTGAGAATGGCCTGAACGGTCATGAGCGGTCCTCCTGGAGTCACGGCCCGAAATACGAACCGATTAGATCTGGATCCGACGCCTCCCTCTGCCGGGGACGTTCTGTGATTTGTCGGAAACGGACGGTCATTGTGCTTCCACCGAACCGCCCACGCAAGAGGGCGACGGCCTCGCGATCCGCAATTTCCGACCTTTCGGTCGCGCGACGATCCGTCGCGTTCACCGGTTCGCGCGACGCGGATCGAACAGGCCGAAGGCGAGGAAACCGGCGAGAAAGCCGCCGAGATGCGCGCCCCAGGCGATCTCGCCGCCGTCGCCGCCGACCAGCCCCGAGCCGAACCAGACCAGGACCAGGTTCATCAGCACCAGCGCCGCCATCGCGCCGCGCACCCGCGGTTCGGCGAGCGATTCGGCGACCGTCGCCGTCGCCGCCCAGGGCGGCCGGAAGACGAAGCGCAGCACCGCGCCGAGCAGTCCCGACACCGCCCCCGACGCCCCGAGCATCGGCGCCTGCGAGCCCCAGGCGACGGCGAGATGGCCGAGCGCCCCGCCGATCGTGACGAAGGCGAGGAAGGCGAAGAGCCGCGTCGCGCCGAGCCGGTCGAGCGCCGGGCGCGCCAGCGCCGCGAACATCGCCGAATTGATCAGAACGTGCGACCAGCCCTCGTGCAGGAAGGCGTAGGTCAGGAAGCTCCAGGCGAGCGCGCCCGCGCCGCCGGGATAGAGGAGCCCGGCGCCGTCGGCGGCGTAGCGATCCGGCACGAAGGCGAAGGTGTAGACGAGCCGCCCGTCGACGCCGGCCGACAGGAACCCGCGCGCCGCCGTGATCGCCAGGAAGGCCGCCACCAGGACCGTGATGCTCGCCGGTAGCAGAAAGATCGGCTCGCGCCCGTCGTTACCCGTCCGCCTCTCGCCGTTCATGCCGCCTCCCACCGTCGCTCCTTGCGGATATGGCCCGCCGGATCCCGACCGGCAAGCCGCGTCTCGATTCGGGTCGCCGAAAAACGGCACGACCTTCGCAAGTGTTGACGAGAAATGAATGCGTCGGGCTCGTCGACGTCCCGTTTCGGCACATGCGCCGGGGACGAGATCGAGCCTTTGCGCAAAGTCTCCGGCGAACCGTCGTCGTGGCCGCGTCGGCCGCGCGACGCCCGCCGGGGGCGGCGTCTCGTTTCGGGGCGCACCGTTCGGCGACGCGTCGAAGACGCGTGAGGGGGCATGAGATGAAGCACGGCGTTTCGCGTGAACTCTACGACTACTGGCAGCGCCTGCGCGGCGACCGCCCGGCCCCGGACCGCACCGAGATCGAACCCTACGATCTGCGCCGCATCCTCGGCGACACGTTCATTCTCGAAGCCAATTCGCGCTCCGACTATCGCTTCCGCCTCGCCGGCACCCGTGTCTGCGCCCTCTACGGCCGCGAGTTGAAGGGGCGCGACTTCCTCACCTTCTTCACCGGCAAGGATCGCGACGCCGTCGCCACGCTGTTGGCCGCCGTCTCCCAGGACGCCGCCGCCGCCGTCTTCGGCTTCGAGGGCCGCTCGGCGCACGATCGCGTCCTGCCCTGCGAGGCCCTGCTCCTGCCGGTGCGCCAGAAGGGCGAAGGCTGGACCCGCATCATCGGCTCGATCGCGCCGATGGACGACCCCTATTGGATCGGCATCCACCCGATCGTGAAACAGTCGATCTCCAGCCTGCGCCTGATCTGGCCGGACGAGCGCCCATCCTTCCTGCGCCGCGGCGACGAAGTGGTCGACGCCCGCGAGACGCCCGCGCCGACCCCCGCGGCGCTGCACGCCCGCCCCCCGTCGATCTTCCGCCCCGCCCCGCGCGGGATCTCCGGCCTGCCCGGCGAGCGCCGTGTCGGCCATCTCGTCGTGCTCGACGGCGGCAAGTCGGCGCCCGGTCCGCAGGCCTGACCTCAGGTAACGGGGGACGCGAAACCTCGCATTCCTCAACGCTCGATTAACCATCACGGACCTAGAGTCATCGGCGAGCTCCCAATTCGCCGAGACCCGACATGCGCGCAGCCACCTCCCTAGTCCGCCGAGACCCCGCCGCCGCGACGGATCGCCGCCGCCACCAGCGGGTCAAGGTGAACGTGCTCGGCCGCTGCATGTTGGAAGACCGTCGCGAATTCGCCTGCCAAGTCGTGAACATGTCGCCCGGCGGCGCGGCGGTGATGATTCCCGCGGTCGCCCGCCTCGGCGAACGGGTGATCGCCTATCTCGACCACATCGGTCGCGTCGAAGGTCGCGTCGTGCGCCTCATCGACGGCGGTTTCGCCATGTCGCTCTCGATGTCGGAACGCAAGCGCGACAAGCTCGCCAATCAGCTGACCTGGCTCGCCAACCGGCACATCCTCAACTTGCCCGAGGATCGTCGGCACGATCGCTTCAGCCCGCGCAACCCCTTTTCGAAGCTGGTTCTTTCCGACGGCACGGAACTCAAGTGCCGCATCATCGACGTCTCGCCGTCCGGCGCCGCCGTCCACATCGATCGCCGTCTGGAGATCGGGACCCCGGTCATCCTCGGCGTCATGCGCGGCCGCGTCGTGCGCTGCTTCGACGAGGGCGTGGCGATCGAATTCTCGGTCGTCCACGAGATCGACACGCTGCGGAACTTCTTCACCTGATCCGAAGCAAGGTTTCGTTGACCACGTCCGACGACGCCGTGGCGGCGGCGGCTCGGTTCGCATGCCGAAGCAATCCGATCAGACGATTGATTTGTCTGGGTTATTTCTGAACCGACGGGATCCCGTCGGCGGTCTCCGGCAATCTAATCGAATTCGATGCAAAGGCCGCGATCGATCTTCAGGCGACCGCAAGCCGCCGGCCTCATTCTCGAACCTGTTCCCCGCCGCTCCTCACGAGACGCACCGGCGGGTCGGACGGGCGAAAGAAATTTCGAGGTTCGCGGGCCTGGTCACGTCCCCACCCTCCCCGTCCCCAGACGACCGGGTCTGCCTCGAACGGGCCGGCATCCTCGAGATGCCGGCCCGTTTCATTTGCGAGGCCCGTCAGAGCCGCTCCAGGGAAGCGGCGAAACGCGCCGCGTTGCGGACGTAGCCGTCCGCCGATTTCTTCAGCCGCGCCACCGCCGCCTCGTCGAGGGTGCGGATCGCCTTCGCGGGCACGCCGACGATCAGCGAATTGTCTGGAAATTCCTTGCCCTCGGTGACCAGCGCGCCGGCGCCGACCAGCGAGTTCGCGCCGATCTTCGCCCCGTTGAGGATCGTCGCGCCCATGCCGATCAGCGTGTTCGCCCCGATCGTGCAGCCGTGCAGCGTCACCTTGTGGCCGATCGTGCAGTCCGGCCCGATCGTCAGCGGAAAGCCCATGTCGGTGTGCAGAACCGACAGATCCTGCACGTTGCTGCGTTCGCCGATCTCGATCCACTCGTTGTCGCCGCGCAACACCGCGCCGAACCAGACGCTCGCCGAGCGCGCCAGACGTACCCGCCCGATCAGATCGGCCGAGGGCGCGACCCAGGACGAGCCGTCCTCCGCCAGTTCCGGTGCGATGCCGTCGAGTTTCCACAGCGCCATGATCCGACCTCCGAAGGCGGCGAGCGGCGACGCCGTCGCGCCGGCTCCCCGTTTGAAGACGAAGCGCGGCGCGACCGCAAGTCCTTTCCCTGCTCGACCCGGCCTCAGCCGCGTTCGATCAGGCGATCGAGTTGCGCGACCACCTCGATCGAAGCGCGGTCCATCTCCCGATAGGCGGCTTCCGCCCCCTCCCGGTCGCCACGGCCGATCAGCTCGGCGACCCGACGCCCCTCGACGTGGACCGCCTCGTGCGGCTGCGGCAACGCCCGGAACGCCGGATGCGAGCGAATTCGCTCGTCGGCCACGCCGGCGTACCACTTCCCGAGCCGGCACTGGCGGTGATCGGAGAGGTCGGACGGCTTCAACACGACGTCGCCGATCAGAACCTCGGCGAGCCGCTTCTTCCACATCAGATGATCGGATTTGGCGCGATAGAGGACGTAGTCCGGAATGTTCAGGGTCTCGGCGAAGGCGAACTGTCCCTCCACCGCCTGTTCGCACTTCGACACGGCGCGGTTGACGGCATCGGTGTGACCACGCGCCTGACCGGTGTGCCGGGAGATCGAAGCGAGGCCGGTGGACAGTTCCTCCACCGCCGCGGTCTGCTCGTTGAGGACGCCGGAGATCTCGCTCATCCGCAGCGCCCCGTCGGCGACCGCGCCACGCAGGTCCTCCATCCGCGCACCGGCGACGTCGGAGCGAGCGACGCTCTCCTCGACCAGTCGCGCCACGTCTTCGATGCTGCCCGCCAGTTCACGGACGTGCTGCTCCAGCCGGGTGATCCGAGTGCGGATGTCGTCGGTCGCCTTCTGGGTCTGACCCGACAGCATCTTGACCTCGGAGGCGACCACCGCGAAGCCGCGGCCCGCCTCGCCGGCCCGCGCCGCCTCGATCGTGGCGTTGAGCGCCAGGAGATTGGTCTGTTGGGCGAGCCCCTCGATGGTGGCGACGAAGGTGGCGATCTGCCCGGTCGCCGTGACCAGTTGCTCAGAAGCCGCGTTCATTCGCCCGAACGAGCGCCCGATCTCCCGGCTCGCCTCGGTCGCCGCCCGGCTCGCCTCCGCCCCTTCCGAACTCGCCCGCGCCGCGAGGTTCATCGAACTCGAAACGGTCTCCGCCGTCGCTGCGATCTGGCGGATCGACGCGGTCATCTCCTCGATGCCCGCCGCCATCGCTTCGGCTCGGACCGCGCTCTCGCGCACCTCGCCGGTGATGTGGGCCGCCGCCGCCATCGCCTCGCTGGCGTTCATCGAATAGGCGACGGCGTTGGCGAGCATCGTCCGATCGCGCGAAGCGAAGGCCGCGTCGAGCGTGCGGATCGTCTCCGCCAGAATCGGCGGCAGCGCCGCCATGTCGGGTAGACCGCGACGCCCGGCGACGGCCGCCAGCGCCGCGACGATCGGCAGCGGATCGAACGGCGCCGTCGGCGCCGACTCGATCGGTCGCACCGACTTCTCCCTCGAAAAAAATGACATTGGTAGTTGCCCCGACAGAGAAATGACGAGGGCGGATCAGATCTTCGATTGCTTTATGGAATATTACTACCGGTCATCATCGGTGATAGTACGGATGCCCAACGGATCGGCGCGCCGAGACGGCTGCGAACCGGCGTCGTCCTCTCGAAACGAAGACGGGCGCGTCGCCGCGCCCCCTCACGATCTCGACCGCTTCGCCGCGATCAGAACAGCCCGCTGCGCATCGCCAGCGCGAACTGCACCACCACGATGCCCGAGCACAGGCTCCACCCCGCCGCGATCGCCGTCGAGGCGACCAGCCAACCGACCGGCCGCTGTTCGATGATCCGACCGCGGATGGCGTTGCGCATGATGATGAAGGGCCCGGCGAAGGCGCACATCACCAGATCGACCAACCCTCGCCACAGCGTGCCGAGCTCGACCGCGAAGCTGACCGGCCGGTTCGTCACCAGGGTGTAGAAGGACGAGAGGATGCCGGCCGCGACGAACCCACAGGTCGTCGCATAGGCCGCGATCGCCAACTGATACAACATGACGCCCCGAACCTCGTTAACTCTTTGTTAATCTCTATCACACCCCCTTCCTCGGGTCTGCCTCTTCGTCGGCTCCGCCGCCGCGACTTGGAAGCAGGGTTAACGCGCGCCCGATCGGGGGGAAGAGGGGCCGAGCGCCATGCCGAAGACGACCTGGATCCTCGCGGGTCTCGCCGCGGCTCTCGCCGCCGCCGTCGTGCTGTGGCGCGACGATCGCGGCCGCGAGACGATCGAGACCTCGCCCGCGCCGGTCGCGGTGAGCGTCGCCGGCCACGAACTCGCCGTGCCGATGAACGCGATCCGTTTCCCCGCCCAGCGCAGCCCCGGCGCGCAGCCGCGGCTCGATCTGGCGCTGCTCGGCCCCGACTGGTCCGGCCGCACCGCCGCCACCGCCGACCGCTTCGACGAACCGGCGGCGAATTCGGACGTGGTCTGGGTCACTCTGACCAAGGCGGAGAACGGCGACGAGTCCACGACGCGGCTGGCCACGGTCTACGCCCGCTTCTTCGAGGGCGATCCGCTCGACGCGCCGGAAGACCTCGGCCTCGTCGGCCGGCGTCTCGCCGCCAAGTCGGGTTATGTCGGGGAGGAAGTGTGGTTCGAGCCGGGCGTCGTCCGCCCCTTCGTGGCGCGTTGCTGGCCGCTCGCGCCGAATGGTCCGGTCGTCACCTGTCGCGCCGAGGAGACGGCCGCCGGCCTGTCGATCGCGCTGCGCTTCCCGCGCGCGCGTCTCGCGTCCTGGCGCGATCTGCGGACGGGCGTGCTCGCCCGTCTCGCCGAATGGGGCGTCCCCGCCCCTTGAGCCCGGCCGTCGTCGCGGCCGGGAAGGTCGAGGCTCACTCTTCCTCGAGATCCATTTCGAGGATCGCCATCTGGAGATTCCACGAGATCTCGCCGTCCTCGTCGTCGCGGTAGATCACCGCCACGAATTCGTCGCCGATGAAGACCTCGGCCGAGTCCTTCTTCTTCGGGCGAGCGACGACCTTGATGGTGTCGAGTTCGAACTTGCGCCGGAGATAGGCCTGCAGCTTGGCGAGTTCCGTCTTGTCCACGAGAGCGGCTCCGTTGGAAATGAGGTGGATCGAAAGAGCCCCGACGGGCGAAGCGTTCGGCGCAGCTTGTGGCACGCCACCCGCCGTCCGTCAAAGGAGACGCGGTCTCGAACGCCCGCGTTCGCCGGGCGATCCCCTCAATCCCCGGGGAGCATCTGGTCCATCGCCCGCGACGGCTCCGAGCACGGCGCCTCGCCGACGACGCGCGCCGGCACGCCCGCCACCGTGGAGCGCGGCGGCACCGCCGCCAGCACCACCGAACCGGCGGCGATGCGGGCGCAATGCCCGACCTCGATGTTGCCGAGCACCTTCGCCCCCGCTCCGATCAGGACGCCGTGACGGATCTTCGGATGACGATCGCCGCATTCCTTGCCGGTGCCGCCGAGCGTCACCCCCTGCAGGATCGACACGTCGTCCTCGATCACCGCGGTGGCGCCGACGACGATGCCGGTGGCGTGGTCGAAGAACACGCCGCGACCGATCGGCACCTGCGGATGGATGTCGACCTGAAACACCTCCGAGGCGCGGCTCTGCAGATAGAGCGCGAAGTCGCGCCGTCCGCGCCGCCACAGCCAATTGGCCAGGCGATGCGTCTGAATGGCGTGGAAGCCCTTGAAGTGCAGGATCGGTTCGATCATCCGCTCGCAGGCCGGATCGCGGTCGAACACCGCCTGCAGATCGACGCGGAAGCTCGCGCCGAGCATCGGCTCGTCGGCGAGCGCCTCGTCGTAGGTCTGGCGGATCAGCGCCTCCTTGACCGTCGAATGGCCGAGCCGCTCGGCGACCCGATGCACGATCGCGTCTTCGAGCCGCGAATGGTTGAGCACCGTCTCCCAGATGAACGAGGCGAGCGCCGGCTCGCACGCCGTCAGCGCCTCCGCCTCGTCGCGCACCCGGCGCCAGATCGGATCGATGTCGGGGACGGCGACGGGCGCCGCGGGCGTGGGCAGCAGAGGCATCGGCGAACTCCTACGGGGGTCAAGGTCCCGGGTTTTCCCGGACGACCATACTCCGAAACAAAGGCGCGACCAAATGATGACGCGGTCCGGTTGACGAATTCGGAAACTTGTTCTTCCCATGAGCGGCCGTCGGTGTCGTGCGCCGCAGCACGGATAGGATGGAGGCCGCCCGCGCGGCCTCGCGCGAGAGGATCGTCATGATGAAGCCCGCCGAACTCGTCGAAACGCTCTCCCTTCCGACCACCGACCCCCGCATCCGCGCCGAAGTCGCCGGGTCGATCGGCCTGCTCGTGGTCGACAACCCGACCCGCCGCAACGCCGTTTCGCTCGACATGTGGAAGGCGATCCCCGGCGCCGTCGCCGCGCTGGTCGCCCATCCGAACGTGCGGGCGATCCTCTTGCGCGGCGCCGGCGACCTCGCCTTCGTCTCCGGCGCCGACATCTCCGAATTCGCCACCGTGCGCCGGGACGCCGCCTCGGCCCGCGCCTACGAGACCTCGAACGCTGAGGCCTTCGCCGCCCTGCGCCACGCGCCGAAGCCGACCATCGCGATGATTCGCGGCTTCTGCCTCGGCGGCGGCATGGGGCTGGCGGTCGCCTGCGACCTGCGCATCGCCTCCGACGAGGCGATCTTCGGCATCCCCGCCGCTCGCCTCGGCGTCGGCTACCCGCCCGACTGCATCGGCGACGTCGTCGCCGCCGTCGGCCCGCAACGCGCCAAGGAGCTGTTCTTCACGGCGCGGCGCATGAGCGCGGCCGAAGCCCTGTCGATCGGCCTTCTCACCGCGGTTCACCCGGTCGAGGCGCTGGAGAACGAGGCGATCGACCTCGCCACGACCATCGCCGCGAACGCGCCGCTGACGATCCGCGCCGCCAAGGCGGCGATCGACGCGGTGGTCGACGGCGCGGTCGCGCAACGCCGCGACACGCTCGTCGCCATGACCGACGCCTGTTTCGCCTCCGCCGACTTCGCCGAAGGCCGCACCGCGTTTCTCGAGAAGCGCGACGCGAAGTTCCACGGCCGGTGAGGCGAGGAGGCTCGCGCGTTCCTCACGGCCGCGCCGCGAGGAACTCCAGAACCGCCGCCTTGAAGTGCTTGTCGCCGACCGAGGACATGTGGTCCTTGTCCGGGATGGCAAGTCCCCGCGCGCCGGGAATCAGCGCCACGAAGTCGTCGAGCGAGCCGGCGACGTCGTCGCGCGTGCCGACCGCCACCAGGACCGGCAGACGCAGCTTCGCGAGATCCTCCGCCGCCACCGGCTGACGCGAGCCGCGCATGCAGGCGGCGAGCGCCTTCAGATCCGATCCGGTCCGCTTGCCGAAGTCGCGATAGGCGCGCCCCTTCGGGCTCTTCACCTCGGCGTCGGTCTCCGCCTCGAGCGCCGCCGCGATCGTCTCCTGGCCCTTCAGCCCCTCGACCATGCCCATGGCGAGGCCGCCGAAGATCGCCGAGCGCAACCGCTCGGGATGACGCGTGGCGAGATGGCCGATGATCCAGGCGCCCTTGGAGAAGCCCATCAGATCGGCCCGTTCGACGCCGAGATGGTCCATCAACCGGCGCACGTCCTCGGCCATGAAGTCGCCCGTGTGGTAGACGGCCGGATCGTGCGGCGCATCGGACGCGCCGTGGCCGCGGTTGTCGAGCGCGATCACCCGCCGCCCGTCCTTGACCAGCAGATCGACCCAGCCCGTGCCGACCCAGTTGACACGGGCGTTCGAGCCGAAGCCGTGCACCAGCACGATCGGCGCGCCGTCGCGCGGGCCTTCGTCGAGATAGGCGAGACGAACGCCGTCGGAGAGAAAGGAGAGCATCGGCGAACGGCCTCGATGGTCGGATGTGGCGAGAGAAACGATCTTCATGGGGGCCGAGGCTAGCCGCCGCGACGTCCGACGAAAAGCCCTTCGCCCCCCGTGCCGCCGACGGTCTCTCCGCCTCATTTCCCTCTACCCACCGGGCGTCGGCGTCGCTATGGTGCGCGCCTCACGAAGAGAGCACGAGGAAGATCCATGGCGGACGCTGCGGTTCCCCATTTCGCCAACGACGGCGGCATCGACAAGATCCGAATCGGAGCGCGCGAATTCATGTGCGTCGGCGCTCGTCCGCCCTTCGATCACCCCCACGTCTATCTCGACATGGGCGGCGACGACGAGAAGCTCTGCCCCTGGTGCGGCACGCTCTACGTCCACGACGCCGCGCTGAAGGCGACCGAGTCGGTCCCCGCCGAAGCCGCCTGGCGTCCCGCCGTCGCGGCCGAATGATTCGAGCGCCGGCGACCCCCGCCGGCCTCGCTCCCCCGGCCGTGAGCGGCGCGCTCGCCGCGCCCCCGGCCCTTCGAACGGTCGCGCCATGTCGAGACATTCGCTCATCGTCGCCGGAGGCGGCATCGGCGGTCTCACCGCGGCGCTGACGCTCGCCCGCGACGGTCATCGCGTCACCGTCCTCGAGCAGGCCGCCGAACTCGCCGAAGTCGGCGCCGGCATCCAGATCTCGCCCAACGCCTCGCGCATCCTGATCGACCTCGGCCTCGGCGAGGCGCTCGCCCGCGTCGCGGTGACGCCCGACGACATTCGCGTCTTCTCCGCCCGCGCCGGCGGCGAGATCGCCCGCACTCCGCTCGGCGATCGACCGCGAGAGACCTGGGGCGCGCCCTTCTGGGTGATCCATCGCGCCGATCTCCTCGCCGCTCTCGCCGCCGCCGCGCGCGCCCACCCCTCGATCGACCTCGTCCTCGACGCCCGCCTGCGCGACGTCGCCGCCGAGCCCGGCGCGATCCACGTCCAGACCACGCAGGCCGGCCATTCGCGCGTCTTCGTCGCCGACGGCCTCGTCGGCGCCGACGGCGTCCGCTCCCGCGTCCGCGTACGGGTGCGCGGCGGCCCTCCGGCCCGTTACACCGGCCGCACCGCCTATCGCGCCACCCTGCCGATCGACGTCGTGCCGGAGGAGTTGCGCCGCTCGACCGGCCTGTGGTTCTCGACCCGCGCCCACATCGTCCACTACCCGATCCGCGCCGGACGCGAATGGAACGTCGTCGCCATCGTCGAGGATGCCTGGCACGACGAGAGCTGGTCGGTGCCGGCCGATCGCGCCGAGGTCGCCCGGGTCTTCGGCCTCGACAAGGACCGCTGGCCGGCGCTCGCCCGCGAGATCCTCGGCCTGCCCGACCATTGGACCAAATGGGCGCTGTGCGGCTTCGATCCCGATTTCGAATGGTCCTCCGGCGCCGTCACCCTGATCGGCGACGCCGCCCACGCCACCCTGCCCTTCGCCGCCCAGGGCGGCGGCATGGCGATCGAAGACGCCGAGGTGCTCGCCCGCACCCTGCGCGGCGCGCCCAACGTCGCCGCCGCCTTCCTCGCCTTCGAGGCGCTGCGCAAGGCCCGCACCACCGCGATCGTCGAGACCGCGGTGAAGAACGGCCGCATCTTCCATCTGCCCGACGGCCTCGCCTTCTTCCGCGACATGACGCTGAAGCTCGGCCTCGGCGCCCGCCTGACCGACCGCATGGCCTGGATCTACGAGTGGCGCGCCGGCTGAGCCCGCCGCATCGCCCGTTCCGGTGGGCATCTCCGCGCCTCGCCTTGAGGGCCGGCCCGCTTTGGACTATCGAAACCAGACGACATCAGCGACGAGCCGTGAGGAGCGAAGGGGCATGAGCGCAGATCCGACCGCCCCGACGACCGCCGACCGCGTCGTCACCGCCGGCATGGTGGTGATCGGCGACGAGATCCTGTCCGGCCGCACCAAGGACCGCAACATCGGCTTCGTCGCCGATCGACTGACCGAGATCGGCGTCGATCTGAAGGAGGTCCGCATCGTCCCCGACGAGGAGGACCGCATCGTCGAGGCGGTGCGCGCGCTGTCCGCCCGGTGGGACCACGTCTTCACCTCCGGCGGCATCGGCCCGACCCACGACGACATCACCGCCGACGCGGTCGCCGACGCCTTCGGCGTCGGCATCGACGTCGACCCGCGCGCCGAGGCGATCCTCAGAGCCCGCCTCGCCGGCCGCGCCGAAGTCAACGAGGCCCGCCTGCGCATGGCCCGGATCCCCTTCGGCGCGTCGCTGATCGAGGTCGAGAACGGCATGCCCGGCTTCAAGATCGGCAACGTCCACGTCATGGCCGGCGTGCCCGCTGTGCTCGAGGCGATGATGCGCGCGGTCTGCGCGACGCTGCCGCACGGCCGGCCGATGCTCTCGGAGACCATCGACGCGATGCTCGGCGAGGGCCTGATCGCCACGCCGCTCGGCGCGATCCAGAAGGCCCATCCCGATACGGTGATCGGCTCCTACCCCTACGAGCGCGACGGCCGCTACGCCACCAACGTGGTGGTCCGCGCCCGCGAGCCCGACGTTCTGGCGGCCGTCGCCGCCGAGGTCCGCGCGATGATCGACGACGTCCGCGCCCGCCAACCCCAGAGGTGACCATGACCGGTCCGCAGCAGAAGATCTTCCCCGTCTCCTGGGATCAGTTCCACCGCGACGCCCGCGCCCTGACCTGGCGTCTGTCCGGCGCCGGCCCCTTTTCGGCGATCGTGGCGATCACCCGCGGCGGCCTGGTGCCGGCGGCGATCGTCGCGCGCGAACTCGACGTCCGCCTGATCGAGACGATCTGCGTCGCCTCCTATCACGACTACACCACCCAGGGTGAGTTGAAGGTGATGAAGACGGTCGCCGACGACCTGATCGAGCGCTGCGGCGGCGAAGGCCGGGGCATCCTGATCGTCGACGACCTCGTCGACACCGGCAAGACCGCCCGCGTGGTCCGCGAGATGCTGCCGCAGGCGCATTTCGCCACCGTCTACGCCAAGCCGCAGGGCCGTCCGCTGGTCGACACCTTCATCACCGAAGTGTCGCAGGACACCTGGATCTACTTCCCGTGGGACATGGGGCTGACCTTCCAGCCGCCGATTCGCGAGGGCGGCGCTTGAGCCGGCCTCTCCCGACCTCTTCCAGAAA
The DNA here is from genome assembly GCA_021286855.1 of Hyphomicrobiales bacterium. Lineage (GTDB taxonomy): Bacteria > Pseudomonadota > Alphaproteobacteria > Rhizobiales > Ancalomicrobiaceae > Pinisolibacter. Next base: position 20,151 of record JAJTBO010000025.1, read on the forward strand.
GGCGAAACGCCCGTGAACGATCGCGTCAACGACAACGACAACACCGACCTCGAGAGCTGGGACGACGAGCAGGAGGCGCACGCCGAAGCGATCCGCGAAATGGTGCTCGACTATCTCGACGAACACGACGTCGACGAGGGCACGGCGGTGTTCGGCCTGATCGAGATCGCGCTGTCGATCGCCATGTCGGGCTACGTGATGTCGACCGAGAAGCCCTCGGCCGGCGGCCTGCAGATGGAGCTCGACCGCCTGTCGAAGGACGTGAACGACCTCGTCCGCGAAGCCAAGCGCGGCGCCAAGCAGTTCGTCGAGGAGACGCTGGCCGCCCTCGAGGAGAGCGAGGAAGGCGAAGGCGGCAACGCCTGAGCCGACCACTTCGTGCGACGGACCACTGAAATCGGCGCGCAGACGCTCACATCGCGGCTGCGCGCTTTTCCGTCGTGACGGAGCTCTCGTCCAACAACGGCTCGAACAGATGTTCGGCGAGATGCCGCACGACCGGCACGACGACCCCGTCGCCGGTCAGATGATAGGCCTCGTTGTAACGCTCGGGCAGCCGATAATCGTCGGGCAATCCCATCAGACGCGCCGTCTCCCGCGAGGAGACGAGACGCGAGCGAATGCGATCGCCGTCGACGACGAGAATGGATTGCCGGCTCGATCCCCCGGCCGGAGTGCGCAGACACCCCGAGACGTCGTCGAACCGAACTTCGGCGCGTTGAACCTTCCGCCCCGTCTCGTCGACGCGGGTTCGCTTGTAGACGGTTCCCACCATCCTGCGCCCCGCCCGCTTCGCCGCCTCCACCTTGGCGAGGTTGAGCGGGCTCATCATCGCCAACAGAGCCGCCGTCTCGGCCTCGCCGCGCCAAGCGACGTCGCTCGGAACGTCTTCGATGAGATCGGCGAAGACGCGGTTCGAGCGTGGCGGAACAGGCAGGTTCCACCAGACCCATCGGTCGGCGCTCGTCGACGGATTGCTCTCCGCCGCACGCCGAAGGCCTTGCGAATGGAACGGAGCGAGCGGTCCGGGCGCGGTCAACTCCGGCGCGATCGCGACGTCGTCCCGCACGCCGACGAAGAACAGGCGCGGCCTCGATTGGGGGACGAACAACGCGGCGTCGATCGTCAGCGCGCCATATCGGTAGCCTAGCCGCGCGAAGGAAGCGCAGATCGTCCGAAAATCGGCCCCGCCGTGCGACGTCAGCGTCCCCACGACGTTCTCGAGAGCGACGATCTTCGGCGCGCGTCCCTCGACGGCCCAACCTTCCACCAGCCTCCAGAAGGCGTGGAACGTGCCCGAACGCGCGCCCTCGAGACCCGCCCCGGCGCCCGCCAGCGACAGATCCTGGCAGGGAAAGGACCCCCAGACGAGATCGCCCATCGGGGTCTCCTCTGCGGCGATCCGATGGATGTCGTCGACACGCAGACCGTCCGCGCCCCAATTTCGCCGATAGGTCAAGGCCTTCTTGAAGTCGAAATCATTCGCGAAGAGACAGCGCCACCCCGCGCCCAACCCGGCGCGAGCCATTCCGCCACCCGCGAAGAATTCGAGAAATGTCCTCACGGGCCCCTCTCCTTCCGAGAACAATACGGGAACATAATTCACATTCCGCGCGTCTTCGCAAGCGCCGAATTCATCGTTTCCGCACGCCGCGGCGAGTATCCCCGAGAAATTGGACGAGACGCTCCCGCACGGCCGAAAGATCGCCCAGTTCACATTCCCAAATCGTCTCCGAACGCCAACCGAGCGCTTCGAGATCGGCCCGAACGCGTTGGTCCCGGACCTTGTTTCGTTCGATCTTGGCTTCCCAATAGGCCGCATTCGCCTTCGGCTTGCGCGCGCCGCGCCGACACTCGTGGCCGTGCCAGAAACAGCCGTTGACGAAGACCGCCTTGCGCCGCCCGAGAAAGACGATGTCGGGGGTGCCGGGCACGTCGCCGCGATGCAGACGGAAGCGATAGCCGAGCGCGTGAAGGAGTTTGCGCACGACGATCTCGGGCTTGGTGTCGCGCCCTTTCACGGCGCGCATGATCGCCGACCGCTCCATCAACCTCGTCCATCGTCCTCCATGTCCAAATTCAGCATCTCCCCGTGATAACGGGTCAGCCGTCGAAAATGCGCGTGCATCGCCCGCGCCACCTGTTTCGACTTCTTCACCGCCAGAAAATGCCCGACGATCTGCGCATAGTGCGCCGCCTGACGCGGCAGCCTCAGTTCTGGGTTGGACTTCTCCGCGATCTCCGCATCGCTCATCACCTGCACGCGCTGCGAAGCTTCCGGAACGTCGAAGCCTTCGGCGGGCGAACGAGGGATCGTCCCGTTCATCAACGGCGACGTCGCATCCAACCGATGGAACAGCGCCGCTTCGAGCTCGTCGATGGTCGAGACGTCCGCGACGGGATAGGAGAGGACGAACGCGATCTCCCAGACGTCGATCTGGCGGTTCGCGATGACGTCCGACCGCGCCGACGTCAAATGCCGCTGCACCCGACTTCGGATGCCGTCTTTCGACTGTCCGACGTAGACCGGCGTTCCGTCGAGATCGCACAGGACGTAGACGCCGATTTCTTGCGTCAACGTCCTCACCGCCGCTCTTCGAAACTCGAAATCGATCGCCATCCGCCTCTCCGAAGCATCGGAGAGACTATTCGATTCCCGAGCTTCGGACGACGGCTTCGCATCCCGACGCATACGAAGACGCCCGGCGGAGCCGTCTCCGCCGGGCGTTTCGCATTCCTCGAGAAGGCTCACTTCGCCTGTTCGATCAACATCTCCTCGACCACCCGGTCGAAACCGTCCTTCGCCGCCGGCGCCTTCGCCCGTTCTTCGGCGACCTTGGCGTCGCGCTTGGCGACCAACGCGCCGAGTTCGCTCTGGAGCCGCTTGCGCTCGGCGCTCTTCGCGGCGATCGCCATCTCGAGATCGGCCGGCGACAGCTTCTGCAGCTCGCTCGGCAGCTCCTCGCGCTTGACGCTCTTCGCATCGACCCGTCCGGCGATCGCGTCGGCGACGAGATCGCCCTCGCCGGTCACCACCTTGGCCCGCTCGGCCGAGGAGCCGGCGCGCACGTTGTAGCTCGCCATGTCGGAGGCCGCCGGCGCCGGCGCCGCTTCGACCCGCGCCGCCTTGGCCTTGACCTCGCTCTGCCGATGCAGCGTGCCGTAGGGAACGATGGTGCGGTTGAGCTTGATTTGGATCTGCACGATCTCTTCGTCCCACGGCGTCGAGATCTGCACCACGCCGCCCGACTGCGGGATCTGGGCGTAGCGGCCGTGACCGAGCTGGGCGATGGTCTTCCAGGCGAGCTCGGTGTCGGCCGCCGTGCCGCATTGGAGCGCATCGACGACGAGGCCCTTGCCCTCGGCGATCTTCAGCGTATCGGTGAACGGCACGTCCTGCGGATAGTCCATGTGCGGCGGCGCGTCGCCGACCAGGAAGACGAGGCGGCGGGCATCCGCCCCGGCCGTCCAGGAAAGCCCGTTCACCGCCACGGAGAGCGCCTCGTTGACCGATTCCGGCCAATCGCCGCCGCCTTGCGCGCGGAACTCGAGGAGCTTGCCGTAGACGGCGGAAATGTCGGTGGAGAGGTCCGTCTTGTCGGTGACGTAGGCGTCGCCGCGGTCGCGATAGGCGACCAGACCGATGCGGATCTCGGCGTTCGGATGGAGCCGACGCACGGCGTCGGCGATGCCCCAGATCTTGCGCTTGGCCCCGTCGATCAGGCCGCTCATCGAGCCGGTGGTGTCGAGCACGAAGGCGATCTCGATCCGCTTGGGCTCGCCGAGATCGGCGACGGACGTGCCGTCGGCCCGCCCGGCCGAGGTCGTGACGGTCGGCGCGCCCTGCCCCGGCGCGGTCTCGCCGCCGAAGCTGCCGCCGGAGATCGCGACCACGAGCGCCGTCGCCAGACCGGTCGCCAGAATCAATCTGTTCATGGGGTCCACCCTCTCCCGCGTCGGCCCGCCCTCCGGATCCCCGTGATGCCGAAGCATCGAGCCGACGAGAGGAGGCTCGGCCCGGATCGCGGTCGGACCTCGACGGCTCGATGGCGAAACCTGGGCGATTGCGGACCCATGTCGTGGCGGAAGTCCATGACGCCGCAGTCGTGGAAGAGCGCGCGCGAGGCGCTTGATCGCGCGGCCCGCCGCCGCTACCGATGGGCGGAACGCGGACGTGGCGAAACCGGTAGACGCACGAGACTTAAAATCTTGCGCCGCAAGGCGTGCGGGTTCGACCCCCGCCGTCCGCACCACTACAAAGGGATCTACAAGCCATTTCAGATAGATGATATGGCACAAGGGGTTGAAAGGGCGCGCCGCTACAAAGGCCGCTACAAATGGGCATCGCGATGACGTCGATTCGCAGGGCACCGAACGGGGACTGGTTCGCTCGGAAAGTGATCCCCGAGGATGTCCGAGAAGCCTATGCGAAGGCCTTCGGAGCGGGTCGAGAGGAACGCTTCCGCCGTCCAGCCGACACCACGGAGACGAAGGCCAAAGCGGAGTTCCGCGACTGGGACGCCTCCATCTGTTCGAGGATCGACGCCCTCAGAGCGGCCACCACGGGCGCAGCCATCGCGTTGACCCATCGGCAAATCCACGCGCTCGTCGCGGACTGGTACCGCTGGTTCGTTGCCCAACACGAAGAAGAGCCGGGCACGGTCGAGGCGTGGGACGATCTCGTCGAACGGCTTGAAGCCGCCCATGAGAGGTTCAAGGCTGGTGACGAGGATGAAGAAGCCCCCGCACATCCGAACGTGCGCCGCTGGGTTCGCGGGGTCGTCACGGAATTGGGCAGGCTCCCCACGTTCCTCGCCGAGCGCGCCCTTACACTCGACCACGAGACGCAAGCGGCCTTTCTCGATGCGGTCGAGGATGAACTGAGGCCCGCCTTCGCGCTCCTCAGACGGCGTGCGACCGGCGACTATGGTGCCGATCCCAGAGCGGCTCGGTTCGCCCCCTCCCCTTCTTCCGTCGTCGTGGTCGCGGCTAGTCCCGTTCGAACTGCTCCAGTGAAGCTCGCAGGGCTCGGGTGCTTTGAGCTGTTCCGCGCGTGGGTGAACGAGCGCAAGCCCGCCCCTGCCTCGGTGGATCGGTGGCGTGGTGTCTTCCTTGCCCTCGACGAGCGGTTCAAGAAGCGGGACGTCGCCACCATCACCGCCGACGAGGCCGTGGAGTGGAAGGACTCGCTACTGGTCCCCGGTCGATCCCCCGGCGTCGTGAACGACACTTGGCTTCGGGCCGCAAAGACGGTCTTCGGCTGGGCTCTGCGGAACCGAAAGGTCGCCGAGAACCCGTTCAAGGACATCGCCGTGTCGTTGCCCTCGAAGCCCGTGCAGGTCCGAGAGCGCGAGTTCACCGACGTGGAGGCCGCGATGATCCTGCGATCCGCCATGATCCCCGCGAGTAAGCACACGGCCAAACACAACGCCGCTGCCCGACGTTGGGTTCCATGGCTGTGCGCCTATACCGGGTCGCGGGTGGGCGAGGTCACTCAGTTGCGAGCGGAGGACATTTCGAAGGCCCCCGGCGGGTATTGGGTGATGAAGATCACACCCGACGCGGGGACTGTGAAGACAGGTCAGCTTCGTGTGGTCCCCCTCCACGAGCATCTGATCGAACAGGGGTTCATCGACTTCGTCCGTAAGGTCGACAAAGGGCCGCTGTTCTACGACCCCTCGTCCAAGCGGAAGGAATCCGACGACCCGACGAACCCGGTTCAGCCGTTGTGGGTGAAGGCCCGCGTGAAGCTGTCCGACTGGGTTCGAGAGATCGGCGTGAAAGACCGCACCATCTCGCCCAACCACGCGTGGCGTCACACGTTCAAGCGCAAGGCCGCGCGCGCCGGGCTGGAGAGACGTATCCGCTTCGCCTTCTGTGGACACGAGTCCAGCGACGTCGGCGACCTTTATGAGACCCCCACAGTGGACGACCTCGCCGAGGCGTTGAAAGCGTTCCCTCGGTACGACACCACGGTGATGCCGAAGGAAGACGCCGGAGACGCCGAAACGCACCCCGGCGAGAGGTGAAGGTCACGCCGCGCGGGCGATGATCTCCGGCTCCTTCAGCTTCGCGCGCGTCTTGCCCTTTTCCAGGACGAGATTGGTGGGGCGAAGGTTCAACGAGTTACGGTCGGCGTAGCGCACCGCGAAGCCGCGAGCGGTCGGCCCTGCGATCAGGCGAGCGACCATCAGCTTGTTTCCTCCGAAATCGCGCGGGCGCTCGCAACGGACGTAGAGATTGCACACGCCGTTGTCGTTCACGCACCAGTTCGGCGAGATTCCTGCTTCCATCAGGCGGGTGAATTCCTCCACGGTGGTGACAGCCGTATTTCCTTTCGTCAGCTTCACGAAGACCACGAGTTCCCCAGAGGGGTCGCGGCGGACCTCCACGGGTCGCTTCGGCGAGATGCCGTAGGGAGTGAAGTCGAAGTGGACGGGGGTGGGAGCCTGCGACGCGGCGGTCGAGGCGATCAGCGAAGAAGTCTGCATGAAGTCGTGTCCTTAAAACGACGAAACCCGCCACACGGGGGAGCCGTGGACGGGTCGCTGGTCGGGTTGGGGGTTGGGGTTTAGAGGTCTAGTTACTTGTTCGGTCGACGCGGGAGGTAGTCGCCTCCAGCAGGACGTCGCCCTTCGTCGATCCCACGCGGCGGGGGCTGTTTGGTGTGGAGGTGGTCGTAGGTGCGCCAGCCCGCCTTCATGGCCTCGTCATCGGAACGCTGCTGGTTGTTGTCCTGAATGCGATAGAGGTCGTGGAGAGAGAACATGGCACCCGCCGTATCGGGTGCGACGTGGGGATACCCGCGCAGGATGATCGACCAGTTGGACGTCCCGTTGGCCGAGAAGAGAATGAGATCCCCCTTCGAGAAGTGCTGCTTGGTCAGCGCCTCTTTGTTCTGCTCCCAATACCTGTCGACGTACTGATTCGCGAGATCTTCGAAGTTTCGGGGGACGTACCTGTCTCCCACGAACACGGCGTTCCCATTGATCTTTACGTACGACGCCTTCACGCCGGGTGCCGCTTGTTCAATGGCCTTGTCCATGGGCAGACCCAACGCCTCCCGGTATACGGTGGCGGTTGCCACCACCTTGCGGATCACCTCATCGGCGTTCGTCGCCGTGGCGAGGCCGCCGAACCCCATGAAGCCCGTGAGCTGGCGCTTGGCCTGATCCACGGTGTCTCGCGTGGACTGACCCGAGCCGATGCTCTCCAGCTTCCCTTCGTTGGCCGCACGGGCCGCTAGGGCGAGCGCCTGTTTCGCGTCGGCCCCCATGCCCATCTCCTGCGCCACGCGGGCGACCTCGAAGAACCGCTGAGAGCGCTCGTCGAGATGCTTCTGAAGAAGTTCGGGGGATGCGGCGCGGAGGTCTCGATAGAGCTGGTAGGACTGCTGAAGGGCGGGCGTGATGTCGCCGCCGGCCGACGTCACCGTGGTCGCGGCGGCAGGACCGTTCTTCAGCTGGGTTTCCCAGTCCTTGTTCCTCAGGCCGTTCTGACCGTAGAGGGAGACCTCCTCGGCGAGCTTCTGCTGGGCCTTCTGCGGGTCTGTCTTCCATCCCGCGTACTTCTGGTCGATCATCCGCTGCGCAATCTCGGCAGCGTCCTTGCGTTGGTCTTCGACCGTATAGACGTGACCGGGGGTGCCGTCCTTGTCGGTATAGGTCTGAGGTTTGACGTCGAAGCCCGCTCCTTTGGCGAAGGACTCCAGCACTCCGGACAGGATGGCGTTCTTCTGCGTGTCCTCCTGAACTTGCCGCATCCGATCCGCAGCCTCCTTCTTGATCCGCTGGTCGGCGCTGAAGAACTCGTGGTTCCACCGCTCCAGCTTCGAGGGATCGGCCCATCGCGGGTGCTCCTTGGCGAAGGCGTCGCGGGCGGCGGCGAACGAGGGATCCGCCGTCCGAGCGAGCTTGAACACTCGGTCCTCGGTATCGAGCTTCAGCGCCTCGTCCCGGTGGGAGAAGATCGTCGCCGCCTGCCCCATGATCTCGTGAGCCTTGGCCCCGACGATCTGGTCATCCATCAACGACCGCTCCTGCCCCGTTCGTGGGTCCACGGACTTGGCGTTCAGGATACCCTGGAGCATCTGGAAGCGCTTGTCGTAGTCCGGCGCGTCCTTCAGTGCTTCCACCTGTCGCCCGAGCATCTGCACCAGGATCTGTTCCTGTTCCGCAGGAGTGCGCCGGGCGACGGTGTCGATGGCCCCCATGGTCTGCCTGATGGCTCCGAGGGCGACTTCAGGGCTCGCCCCACGCTCCATGGCCTCGTTCACCGTCGACTGGAACTTCCCGTAGATCAGGTTGTTCTGGTCGGTGACAGTGCGCTCGGCGAGGTACTTTGCGTGCTCGCCCCGCAGCGCGTCGATAGTCGGCTGCATCCGCTCCATGTAAGAGCGGGCGAAGGTAGGGTCCTTCTCCTTGTCCAGGACGTTGCGGACGTAGCCATTCACGAACCGGTCGAAGTTGCCGTTGTCGCGGTCGAACTGCGTCGAGTAGGCGGTGCGCAGCGCGTTGGCGTCCTGGTCGGCGGACGTGGAGCCGATGATGCCGTGAGCGAAGCGTTCCGCGACCGCGCCGTGGAGGGCGGGGTCATCGGCGAGGATCTGCTTCTGCTCATCGGGCGTGCGACCGGCGAGCTTCTGCGTAACCACGCCCGGCTTCATCTGCTTGTCGGCCTCCGAGGTGGCATCCCCGAAGGCGAAGATGCTGGAGGAGAGCTGGCCGAGGCTGTCAGCGAGACGCTGGAGACCGGGGTCGGTGAAGGCCGGCGGACGGGCGTAGGTGTTCACAGGGGCCGCCACAGGCCGCAGAGCGGGGGCCTGAGGGATGCGGTCGTCGGTGGGGACGCGGCCCCCGAGCTTGTCGGGGGTCTGTTCGGGATCACCCTGCGTGGGGATGAGGCCGGGGACGTAGGCCATGAACGGTGTTCCTTCTGTCGTTCGTGTGGGTGTGAGGGGGCGTTTCCCGTCACGACGTGCGGGCCGTGGACGGGCGTTCTGAGGTTCGGGGTGTGTGGGGGGCGGCGGAGAAGAACGGCCGCTGGTGAGTCCGGCCGTGTCGCTCAGAGGCGGTGGCGTTCAGGACAAGGCATCGAGTGACCGACGAAGCCGCTCGTCGTCGGCCATGGCCTCTTCCATCTCGGCCTTCTCCATGTCGGCGATCCTCACCGCGACCTCGCCGAAGGCCGCCCACAGCCACCCTGCGATGGCGAGCATCAGGTCGGGGTGGAAGGTCTTGTAGGTCGTGGACTTCGAGACGACGTGGCGAGCGGCGTTGGATGTCGACAGGCCGAAGAAGCGGCGGGCGATCAGGAACCGGAAGGCTCGGTCATCCTCGAAGGTCTCGGGCTTCAGCGTTCGCAGGATCGTCAGGCCGATGACGAGGTCGACGACCTTCTCCGGGGTAGTACGAGCCGCCGTGGTCAGGAACCGCCGAGCGGCCTCCAGTTCCACGGACGTGGCCCTACGGTCGCTGGAGGGGTCACCGAAGGGGACGCGATAGACGCCTGAACGGGCGATGGTCGCGACCACCTCGACCAGCTTCGACCAGCGGTCGGCGAGAAGGAACCGCACTTCTCCGTTCTCAGAAAGACGAGAGGCGATGCGACAGGCGAAGGGCTGGAGGTCTTGGGCGGTCACGACGCGCTGGAGCGGATGTCCATATCGGCGGAGACGCGTTCGATGGGCGACACAGTAGCGGTCGGCGCGCGCGTGGTCGGCCGTGCAGCCGGGAGCGGCACACGTTAGGTGGGTCATGAGGGATCCTGAAGGGGCGTTGATGTGGTCTGGAGAGGGCTACGCAGCCCATGAAGGAGATTGATCGAGGGCACACAGGCGCGTGTGCGGGAGACCACGAGAGGGGCCTGAGTGGCGAGGTTGCCCCCAAGGACCATTCTGGGTAGAGAATTGGGTGAGCGCCCCCGGAAACACTCGCAAGGCCGCAGCATGTCATCTCAGATGACGTCGCCGCAGTCCGCGACAGACGGGCCTACCAGGGCCATACTGGGTAGAGTGTTTTAGAGGACGGCCATGAGCAAAAAAGCCCATGAATCCGCGCTCGTCAGAAACGCCCACCATCTTGGTCCATTGACCAAGCTGTTGGTGGCACTAACTCGTCTCATCCACGAGTTGGCGCAGCTGGCTTAAGTGGCGTTTAACTGACGTGAGTTGACGGGGGCGCTCACCCATTCACTAAAGACCACTCATGTGGCCTTGTTCGATTTCAATTGGTCGGGACCGTCAGGTGGCCACCATCACCGCCGACCTCTGAGACCATCCATGGAGACCGGGATGATGGTCGAGAGATCGGCGGGGCGGACGAACGACGGAGAGCGCCGTCAGGCGCGGTCGACGAGGAGGAAGGACACGGAAACCTCGTCGGCGATGATCCGGGGGTGAGACGGGTCATTGCGGATGAGGCTGGATTAAGTGGTGGTCTGTGAGATGAAGGAGGTTCTTGTGGTTCTATGGTTGATGGAAGTGGTTATCAGGTCATCCACCATCATCATCCCCTAAGAGATCACCATCTACATGGTCTCCTAGTCGGTTCCCTCCTAGGGTGAGGGGTAATTCACATCCTCTAGGTGAGGGGTAATTCTGATGGTCTCCTTCGAACGGGGGCAGAGGTCTCAGCTGGTCGGATCGGTCGGGATCTCCTGAGCGAGTTTTTATTTGTCCTAGGGTGAGGTCTAGTTCGGCTAGGTGGTCGGGTCGGCTGGTCGTTTGCTGCTGGATCGGTTCGTGCGTTGGCCCGCACGGGCCGGAGGTTGTTCGGCTGGTCTCCGTCGAAGGGGGCTGAGGGTCGGGCGAGGCGATGGGTCGGAACGGGTCTCCGCGAGGTTTCGGTGGGTCCTAGGGTGAGGGCTAATTGACCGGCCCCGTAGTGACTCCCGGAGCGTCGCCAGCGGCCGCTCTTCAATTCTGCTACCCACCTAGCCTGGACGGATTGTCGGCCTTCCTTAGCCTCATGCGCGGCACGGGAAACAGCGATGTGGCTGGAGGGCTTCTCCGCCAACTGCCGCAGCAGTTCCGGCACGGTCTGCTTCGGGGTCGCCTGGAGCACCGTCAGCTCACCGTTGGTCCGCCCCAGCTTCTCTTCGGTGGCTCTGAGCTTCTCCTTCACCCCACTGAGGCGGTCGGCGATGCCCTTGCGCTCCCGTTCGGCCTTGTCACGCTCCAGCGAGAGGTCGGTGATGTGGCCGCCCAACTTCGCAGCCTGCTCCGCCAGGGCCTTCTCCTGTTCCTTGATGGTGCGGGCGTAATCCTCTTCCATGCGGCGATGAAGTTCCGCCTCCATGGCGTTGAACGCCTGGATGAACCCCAACTTGAACTCCAGGGCGCGCTTGCCGGTGAAGCCCATGGCGAGGAGAGAGAAGCCGTCGCGGGTCATGTGGAACTCACGCAGGGCGCGTCCGCCGCCGGGACGAGGGGCGGATCGCTCCTCGAAGAAGGAAGCCAAAACTCGATTTTGAGGGTTGGCGTCCGCCAGAAGTGCGTCGATGTCGCGAAGGACGTTGTAGTGCCGCTTCCCGAACACCTCGGCGACCTTCCTGCTGTCCGCCAGCGCCGCGCCATCCTTCTCAAAGACGATGTCGACCCACGAGAGCGGCGGCTTGGGGGCGTCGGTGGGGGCCGCCACGGCCCTCTCCTCGGCCTTCGCGATGGCAGACCACGACTGGACCGTGGAGATGACGCGGCCATCAGCGGGGAGTTCGGGGGAAGTCGCGGCCTGCCGAAGCGCGGCGAGGGACTCTTCCACGGTGGGGGGCAGGCTCAGCGTGAACACCCGGAGCCTGTCGAGGCGGGGCAGATCGGGGCAGAGAGAGACGGCGAGCGCGGCACACTGAGCGGCGATGTCGGGCCGAGAGAGGCGTTCAGCGATGATGAGCGCGCCGTAGAGATGTGGCGAATCTGGTGGACACGAAAAGAACTACATCTGCGAAGTCCACCGGGAGGGGCATCACCTCCCCCTTCAGCGCCGCTGGCGCGGCTGGCAGCTCATAAGCCCCCGTCTTGCGGATGCTCGGCAGCACTTCACGGGTCACCCAGTCCTGGAACGGGCGGGCCTGCGGTTTGTCGGAGCGCATGATGAGCTTGTAGAGGCCGCTCTCGGAGAAGCCGAGGGAGCCCTTTCCACCGCCGCCGTTCGTACCCTTGATCAGGCCAAGGGTAGCGAGGGTCGCTCGGGGGATCAGACGCTTCTCGTCCGAGTCCAGGTAGAGGGCGTACTGGGTCGAGCCCTTGTGATGCACGGCGTCGGCATCGAACAGGACGGAGCAGACGTCCTTGGCGACGAACCACGGGTTCCCCTCCAGGGTCACGACGCGCACCGGGAAGGTCCGCGACTGACGCCGTCGACAGCTCCTGCGGAGCGATGAGGGCGGAGAAGTCGAAGGTGGTGGAGCCAAAAGCCCCCGCCGAGGGGTCTCGACGAGGGCTGACGATGTGCGTTGGTGGGATTGGGGCTGCGTCTCTGCGTGACGCGCCCTCAGTTATTGCCGAAGCTTGCGTGGGCGATGCCCTTCGGCGTGACAATGACGAGCCCTTCGCGGACAGCCCACGACAGGAACTTCGAAGCCAGCCCATCCAGAAATCCCGATGGGACGTAGGTTTCTCCGCCGACGATCACCGTAGTCTCCGAAGGGTGCTCTGCGTCGGCCAGGGCAAAAAACGTGTAGATCTGTTCGAAAGGGCGACCGCCTTCGAGTTCCTTCGTCGCGGCGGCGTAATCCTTTCCGCAATTCTCATCACCCCAATAACCGTAGTCTTTGGCAGTGGCGTTGGTCGTGGTCGGCATTCTTCAAACTCCTTCAGGCGCGACTTCGGTGGACCTCGAGTAGCCGACTGAAAGAATCCCCGTCCAATCAAAGTTTGGAATCAAAGGCTTGGGATCGATTCATTTTGGTGATGATCAGCGTTGGCGCTTGCTCGCGGTTCTGCGTCCTCATAGCCTCCATGCGGGCGGCGGCAATGGTCGCCGCCCATCCGGCCCCCTATGGCTAGAAGGGCATCACGAGAACGGAGGCGGCGGTGTGAAGCGAGCGTTGCCGCCTCCGCGAAGTCCACCGGGAGCGGCATCACCTCGCCCTTCAGCGCCGCTGGCGCGGCTGGCAGCTCGTACGCGCCCGTCTTGCGGATGGACGGGAGCACCTCGCGGGTCACCCAGTCCTGGAACGGGCGGGCCTGCGGCTTGTCGGAGCGCATGATGAGCTTGTAGAGGCCGGACTCCGTGATGATGGCATTCGGCCGACCACCCTTCGGACCATCAGTGGGGCGGTGCCGAGCAACCTCATCCTGATTGAGGTTCATCAGATAGCGGGTCGAGCCGCCCGACACGTCCATCGAGAGAGCGCGACAGACGTCCATCGCCACGAACCACGGGCTCCCCTCCAGGGTCACGACGCGGACGGGGAAGGTGCGGCTGACGCCGTCGACAGCTCCTGCGGAGCGATGAGGGCGGAGAAGTCGAAGGTTCGTATTGCCGTTGCCGAGGACGGCGCTAAGCTGAGCCTGCGTCCGTGTTGTCCGGTCCGGTTCGGCGCGTCGTGGAAAGCGCGTAGATGCTGCCGGAACGCTCCTTCACATGAAGCCGATAGCGTGTGATGGCCGCGTTAGGTGCCCCGAAACAGGGTCCCGACACGGACGCCGCTCACCACCTTCTCCTGGTCCTTCAGGTAGCCGCCGTTCTTGCGGATGGACGGGAGCACGGTGTCCAGCACCCAGCGGCGGAACTCGCGGGCCTGCGGGAGCTTCGAGCCCATGATCAGGGCGTAGAGGCCGCCTTCGGAGATGATGGTGTTGGGCTTTCCTCCCAACCTTCCAATTTGGCAGGTTGCCTTCTGGTCCTCGTCGACATGGGCGGTGACGGCCTTGAAGCCGGCCGTGTAACCGAGCGCATCGGTCACGTCCTTGGCGACGAACCAAGGCTCGCCGTCCTTCATGAAGCCCCGGATGGTGACCTCGACCATGTCCCCGAGGGTGGTGGTGAAGGTCTGGAGCGCGGGGGTACGCGGGACGGAGTGGACGAGAGCGGTGCTCTAAAACGACAGAAGGGGACCGGTTGCCCGATCCCCTCTGCGCACACTTCCCTTGCGGGAAACGGACACCCTCACGAGGAGGGGCCGCGAATACCTCACCCGAAGGTGAAGGTGAACTTCCTGTTGCCGAGGTGTCCGGTCCCGGTTCCTCTCGTGCCTGTCGACACGAATTCGAACGGGCCGCTCAGTCCATTCGTGCAGACGAACGTCCCCTTCCCTTCGCGGCGGGTCACGTAGACGAACGTTCCCGAGCACTTCAACCCCTTGGAGCTGGCGATTTCCAGGTTGCCGCCTCCGTCCAGGTATCCTGTCGCCGAGCCGGTGAAGGTCTCGTCCCCAGCCTCCGATACGCCCTGAACCGGAAGGGTCATGCTGCATCCGGTCAGCAGCAAGGCGGCAACTGCGATGGCGTAGAGGCGCATTCGGGTTCTCCTAGACGTTGTCCGCCACAGTTAGCAGGCATGTTTCCGCATAGCCACCGCCAGTTGGGGATAAGGGTCTCACGCTACGTGCGTCCCACCTGTCGACGCATCACCCTCCACCTCTTCAATCGCCCGGTAGACGCTCGCGCGGCCGATCCCGAGGGCCTTGGAAATCTCCGTGACGGTCTTTCCTTCCGCTCGGAGCTTCCGCGCGTCGTCGGCCTTCCCCCGTGCGGTCGGCTTCCGGCCCTTGTAGACGCCTTCGGCCTTCGCCTTGGCGATGCCCTCCTTCTGGCGCTCCAGCATCATCTCCCGCTCGAACTGAGCGAACCCCGCGAAGATGGTGAGGATCAGCTTCCCCGTGGCGCTCCTCGTGTCGACCGGCTCGCCTCCGAGGCTGAGGATGCGCAGCCCCACGCCCTTCGACTCCAGCTCTTCGACAACCTCCCACGCCTTGCCGACCGACCGCGCCAGCCGGTCCAGCTTCGTCACGACCAGCGTGTCGCCCTCGCGAGCAAATTCGATGGCTCGGGCAAACTCGGGACGGCTCGCCATGGAGGAGACCTGTTCGGCGAACACCTTCTCGCATCCGGCCGCTTCGAGGTCACGGAGCTGAGCGTCGAGGCCCGCAAGCTGTTCCGTGGTGGAGGTGCGGGCGTATCCGATGAGCATGGGTCTCTCCCTGCCGATGTGTCCGAATGGGTCTAGGCATGAGAGTCGATGGCGTCCGAAATGTCAACACCCATCCTTTTGGACGCCAACGACGACGAAGGCGGACACGTCCGTACGAGCAGGGGCTATTGGGCGGACAGGCGCTGCAGCTCATGCGGTGGAGGGCGCTGACGGGCGTTCGTTGTGGGCAGCACCGACTACCGGGCGAGCATCAGCAGCCGGTCGCGGGTGGACCGTCGACACGGGAAGCGGCATCGAACAGGGACCAAAGGGGTACGAGGCGAATTGGGGCGACCGGCTGCTAGCGTTCATCCTCACGCCCGAGCCGATACCGTGCCCGCGCTCGCGGTATCCCCGGCGCGTCGTACGCCCGAACCATCACCGCGTGCGACCGGGAGGGGGGGATTCCGTCGCCGTGAGTAATCGATACCCGCTCAGAATTTTGCGGTGAACATTCGGGGGGTGTCAATGAGATGCGGCGCGCTTCAGCCGCCCCCCTCGCCCCTTGCCAACCGCTACAAACGCCCCTACAAAGCCCTTACGGACGAGGCGATATTTCCCTTATTTTTCAACACATAAGCCGCCCGAAAGTCGACCCCCGCCGTCCGCACCACCGACGAAGACGATACGATGAAGGCTCGACGCGCTCCCCTGCCGCCGACGGCCGGCTAGATCACCGTTCGTACCCCGTACGGTCCGCCTCCGTGATCGGCCTCACCACCCGGCAGGGAACCCCCGCCGCGATCACCCCGGCGGGGACATCCTTCGTGACGACGCTGCCGGAGCCGACGATGGCGTCGTCGCCGATCGTGACGCCCGGGTTGATGTGGACGCCCGCGCCGATCCAGACGCGGTGGCCGATCCGCACGGGTCTCGCGTAGCAGGCCCCGGCGGCGCGCTCGGCGGCGTCCGTGGCGTGATTGGAGGTGTAGATCCCGACCCGTGGGCCGAACAGCACGTTGTCGCCGATCTCGATGCCGCCTCCGTCGAGCATGATGCAGTCGAAGTTGGCGTAGAAGTCGTCGCCGATGACGATGTTGCGGCCGAACTCGCAGCGGAAGGTCGGCTCGAAGTGGACGCGCCGACCGACCTTTCCGAGAAGTTCGCGCAAGATCGCCTCGCGCTCGGCGGCCGGCCCGCCGAAGCTCGCATTGTAGCGGTTCGTCAGGAGGACGGCCCTCTCCCGGGCCTCGACCAACTCGGGCGTCAGATCGTCGTACATGCGCCCGGACCGAATGTGGGCCATCTGCCCGTCCAGCGTCATCGCGGTTTCCTCATGGTGTCGGCGGCGGCGTCGAGACGTCGATTTTCACAGGAGCCAAGCCACGATCAGCGGCGTCAGCATCGCCGTGACGATCGCGTTGAGGCCCATCGCGATGCCGGCGAAGACGCCGGCGAGCGGATGGCAGGCGAAGGCCCGCGCCGTGCCGAGCCCATGCGAGGCGAGCCCGGCGGCGAACCCGCGCGCCGTCCAGTCGCGCACGCCGAGGAGGTTCATCGTCGGCGTCACCAGGACCGCCCCGATGATGCCCGTGGTGATCACCAGCGCCGCCGTCAGCGCCGGCAACCCGCCGACGCGCTCGCTCACCGCCATCGCCACCGCCGCCGTCACCGACTTCGGCGCGAGCGAGGCGACCACTTCGCGCGTCGCCCCGAACGATCGCGCCACCACGATCGCCGAGACGATCGCCACCGTCGCCCCGACGAGGAGCGCCCCGGCCATCGGCGCGATCTCCCGCTTCACCACCGCGCGATGCCGCCACAGCGGCACGGCGAGCGCCACCGTCGCCGGCCCGAGCAGGAAGTGGACGAACTGCGCGCCGTCGAAATAGACCCGGTACGGCGTGCCGGTCAGATGCAGCAGCCCGCCGAGCAACACGATCGAGATCAACACCGGATTGACCGCCGGATGTCCGCGAAAGAGCGTGACGAGCCGCAGCGCGAGGAGCCAGACGACCAGCGTCGCGGTCAGCCAGAACAACGGCGCGGCGGAAAGATAGACCCAGAGATCGAACGGACTCACGGCGTCTCCTCCTCTTCGGCCCGCCCCTGCAGACGCTTGATCGCCCGGAAGGTCGCCACCGTCGCGATCATCGTCAGCACGGTGGTGACGACCAGCGTCGTCGCGATCGCCGCGCCCTGGGCGGCGAGCAGATCGAGATACTGGACGACGCCGACGCCGGCCGGCACGAACAGGATCGACAGCGACCCGATCAACCCGTCGGCGACACGGCCGAGCGAGGCCTCCGTCGCCGTCGGGTCGGGCCCGGCGAAACTCGCCTTCACCGCCAACCCGGCGACCAGAAAGGCCATGCCGAGCACCGGCCCGGGCACCGGCAGCCCGAAGAACCGGGAGATCGCCTCGCCGGCCAACTGCAATCCCAACAGGAGGGCGAAGCCCTGAATCATCGTCTCGTATCCCTTTTCGATCGGCGCTTCGCCCGCGCGGCCGAACTCGTACGATGACGAAGCCGCGCCGCCGGGTCCAGGCGCGATCGCGAAGACGAGCTTTGTCCTTTTCACGCGGCCCCCGGCGCGTCAGGATGGGCGAAATCGGAGCCTCTTCCATGATCCTGACCCTGGTCCGTTTCCACCTGCCCGAACCGATGAGCCTCGAGGAGGCGGCGCGGCGTTTCGCCCTCTCTGCGCCGAAGTATCTCGGCCTCGCCGGACTGGTGCGCAAACACTACGTCCGCTCCGACGACGGCCTCGCCGTCGGCGGCGTCTATCTGTGGAAGGACAGAGCGTCCGCCGAAGCCTGCTACGCCGGCGAATGGCGCGATCGCGTCCGCATCCTCTACGGCGTCGAGCCGGAGATCTCCTGGTTCGAGAGCCCGGTCGGCGTCGACAACGTCACCCACGAACTGATCTGAACGCCCCTCGCGGAGGCCGCCATGTCCGACGATCTCGTCACTCTGGTCTCGACGGAGCTTTCCGCCGACGTGAGCCCGCTCGGCGCGGAACTGATCCGCCTCGACGACGCCGTCGGCGATCCGCTCCTGTGGAACGGCGACCCCGCCGTCTGGTCCGGCCGCGCGCCGCTGCTCTTTCCGATCGTCGGCGAACTCGCCGGCGGCGTCTTCCGCCATCGCGGCCGGTCCTACGCCCTGCCCCGCCACGGCTTCGCCCGCCGCTCGACCTTCGCCCTCCTCGATCGCGGCTCCGCCCACGCCACCTTCCGGCTCGAAGCGAACGACGCGACCCGCGCCCTGTGGCCGTTCGAGTTCCGCCTCGACGTCACTCATGCACTCGACGGCGCGAAACTGACCACCACCGCGACGGTGACCAATCTCTCCGACGAGCCGATGCCGACCGGCTTCGGTTTCCATCCGGCCTTCCGCTGGCCGCTCGCCGGCGCCGGGCCGCGCGCAGCCCATGTGGTGCATTTCGAAGAGCCCGAACCCGCGCCGATCCGTCGGCTCGACGCCGCCGGCCTCCTCGATCCGACGCCGCGCCCCACCCCGGTCGTCGGCGACATGCTGGCCCTCGACGACGCGCTCTTCTCGGACGACGTCGTGATCTTCGATCGCCTCGACAGCCGCCGGCTGACCTATGGCGCCGGCCACGTCCGGCTCGCCGTCGCCTTCGAGGGGATGCCGCATTTCGGCCTCTGGACGAAGCCGGGCGCGCCCTTCGTCTGCCTCGAGCCCTGGCAGGGCCACGCCGACCCGGCCGGATACGCCGGCGAGCTGGCCGAAAAGCCGGGGCAGATCGCCCTCCTCCCCGGCGAGATCGGGCGCTTCGCCATGTCGGTCGCCCTCGAATTCGCCACACCCTGATGCGATTTCTCGCAGTTGCGAAAGGCGCGCCTCCGGATTATGAGGAACGTCTGATATTTCGTTGGCCGACGAACCGCCTTCGACGGTTCCGGCGAGGAGAGTGACATGTTCGGTCTGTTCGGAAAGTCCGCGCCCATCAAGACCCTGACGCCGCCGGAGGCGCATCAGCTGGCCAAGGACGGCAAGGTGCTGCTCGTCGACGTGCGCGAGGCGCACGAATGGGCCACCGGCCATGCCCCGGGCGCCTTCCATGCGCCGCTCTCGCGCTTCGGCCAGACCGCGACCGCGATCCCGACCGACAAGCCGGTGGTGTTCTATTGCGCCATGGGCGGCCGGTCCGCCCAGGCGGTGCAGATGGCTCAGAAGCTCGGCCTGCCGCACGACACCCACATGGGCGGCGGCATCGGCGCTTGGCGCATGCACGGCCTGCCGCTGGCGATGTGAGACGGGTCCCGCCCGTCACTACGATCGAGAGATATTGAAAGGGCGCGATTTCGCACCCTTTTTCGCATTCGAACTCGGTCAGTCTTCGAACCGAGCGAAGACCAGCCCGCTCTCGGCGCGCTTGGCCTCCGATTTCACTTCCGCGATGACCCGGCCGATCCGGTCGAGCGCCGCCGACATGCGGCCGGCCGGCAGCTCGATCACCGCCGTGCTGCACCGCATCATCGGATGCCGGCGCGGCTGCCCGTTGCGGTCGACCGCCTCGATGCCGCCGGCGGCGCGGTCTTCCGGCTCGTAGAGA
The DNA here is from genome assembly GCA_021286855.1 of Hyphomicrobiales bacterium. Classification (GTDB taxonomy): domain Bacteria; phylum Pseudomonadota; class Alphaproteobacteria; order Rhizobiales; family Ancalomicrobiaceae; genus Pinisolibacter. The sequence continues at coordinate 39,806 of JAJTBO010000025.1, forward strand.
TCGGCGACCAGCGTGGAAAATTCGGTGAGAACGCCTTCGAGCCGCGCCCTCAGCTCTTCGCAGCTGCCGCCCGACAGACCGGCGAAGAAGTCGTCGCCGCCGACATGGCCGAGGAAGGCCCCGCTCATCCGCCGCCGCAGGATGGTGGCGAACAGCGAGATCGCCTTGTCGCCCTGCCGGAAACCGTAGCGATCGTTGAACGGCTTGAAGTTGTCGAAGTCGAAATAGCAGAACCAGCGCACCGTGGTCTCGTCGAGCGCCGCCTCCGTGACGTGGTCGCTGATCGACAGATTGCCCGGCAATTCGGTCAAGGGGTTCTGGTCCTGCGCCTTGCGGATCGACTTCTCGCTCACGATCTTCAGCAACGCCGGCGCGGAGAGCACCCCGAGATAACGCAGGTTCTCGGTGACGACGACGCAGTCGGCGCCGCGCGAATGGGCGAAGATGTCGAGCATCCGCGCCGTGTCGGCCCCGACGTCGGTCATCGGACAGGCGGTCAGGAACCGCGACAGCGCCCGCCCGTTGCGGCTGTTGCGCAAGAGGTCGCGGCCGAACGGATTGTAGATGTAGCTCTTCAGATCGCGCTCGTGGATGATGCCGACCGGACAGCCGTCGACGCCGACCACGGGGAAGAAGCTACGGCTCGGATCGCGCCGGAACGCCTCGAACACTTCTTCGAGCGGCGCGGTGTCGAGGATCGCCGGGATCGGCTCGAGTTCCGCCCGGATCAGGAGCGCGTCGCCGTGCCGCTCGCGCCGCCGCGCCATCCGCGCGCCGCAGACATGCGCATAGGTCGTCAGCAACTGCTCGACTTCCGTCGTGGCCCGCGCCACGAACCAGCCCTGCACCAGATCGCAGCCCGCCTCGCGGCAGGCGAGATAGTCGGCCTCCTCCTCGACGCCTTCCGCGATCACCCGGACGCCCAGCACATGGGCGAGATCGGTCAGCGTCGTCACGAACAGGCGCTTGCGCTGATCGCCGGCCATGCCGCGCAGGAACGAGCCGTCGATCTTGATGTAGTCGAGGCCGAAGTCGCAGAGCAGGCGCAGCTCCGAAAAGCCGATGCCGAAGTCGTCGATCGCCACCTGAAAGCCGATTTCGCGCAGCCGTCGCATGAAGCGCGGAAAGACCGGGCTGGTCATGTGGTTGTGCCGTTCGGACAGCTCGACGACGACGTTGGAGGGCGTCAGCCCCGACTGCCGCACCGAAAGCGCCAACGCCTCCACGACGCTCAGGTCGTCGTCGAGGGCGCGGCCGTCCAGATTGACGAAGATCTTCTGCCCCATGCCGTCGACGGCGGTGAAACGCGCCAGCGCGCGAGCGTGCAGCAGCCGCTCGAGCCGGGCGAGTTCGCCCGCCCCCGACGCCAGATCGAGCAGATCGCCCGGCGTCGCCAGACCGAGCCGGTCCTGCCCCCGCATCAGGGCCTCGTGCCCGTGGACGTTGCCGGTTTCGATCTCGACGATCGGCTGGAACGCCGTCTCGAGCACCAGCTTCGCCATGGTGAGGAGGTGTTCGCCCGACAGCGCGGCGAGGTTCGCCACCCCGGCGCGCGCGCCGGCGGCCAAGGTCGAGGGCTCGAACCGCAGAGCGTTCGTCTTCGTCATGTCCCACCCGTCTCGCCCGAAATCTCCCGGTTCGGGCGCGAGTGAAATATCGGATGAAAGAGTTGAAGAAGCGCTGTTTTCCGCCCTCTGAACATGACGGTTCGATGAAGTCGAGGACGATGGTGTATGAAACCGAAACGTGCGACGGCCCCGTCGCGCTGGCCTGCGGCGGCGATTGCGACTAGAGGAACGAGGTCACCCACGACCGAAGGCCGCCGCATGCCTCCCCGCCCCTCGTCCGCCGCCGATCGACTGCCGCGCACGGTGCTCGGGCTCCTGCTGGCGGGCCTCCTCGCCCGGCTCGCCCTCGCCGCGATCGTCGAGCCGGGCCTCGACGAGGCCTATGCGATCGCGGTGGCGAACCTGCGTCAGTTGTCCTGGTTCGACCATCCGCCGATGACCTTCTGGTGGGTCGCGGCGATGCGCGCCCTCGCCACGCCGGTCTTCGGCCCCGACGCGCCCGCCTTCGTGCTTCGCCTGCCCTTCGTCCTCGCCTCCACCGTGACCGCCTGGGCGCTGTTCGATCTGACCCGCCGCGTCGCGGGCGATCGCGCCGGCCTGTGGGCGTTGCTGGCGCTGACCACGGCGCCGTTCTTCCTGGTCTCGGCCGGAACCTGGCTGGTGCCGGACGGACCGCTGATCCTGTTCCTGGCGCTCGCCGCCCGCGCCCTGGCGATCCTGCTCTTCGAAGATCCCGACCCCGCCCGCGCCCGCCGCCTCTGGCTGGCGCTCGGCCTCTTCCTCGGCCTCGCCGGCCTGTCGAAATATCACGCCGCCCTCTTCGCGGTCGCCGCCCTCGTCTTCGTCGCAGCGACGCCGCACCGCCGCCGGCTGATGAGCCCGTGGCCCTGGATCGCCGTCCTTCTGGCCGGCGGCGTCGTCGCCCCGGTTCTGATCTGGAACGCCGAGAACGACTGGGTCTCCTTTCTCTTCCAGGCGGGACGCGGCGCCGGCGGCCGGGTGAACTGGGTCGGCTTCGGCCGCCAGATCGCCGGCCAGATCGCCTATCTCGCCCCCTGGACCCTGGTCGGCGCGGCGCTGGCGAGCGTCGCCGCCCTGCGCGCCGATCGCCGCGTCGACGGACCCGCCGGCTTCCTCGTCGCCCTCGCCGTCGGACCGATCGCCCTCTTCACCCTGGCGCCGCTCTTCGGCGGCGACGGCCTGCCCCATTGGCCGATGCCCGGCTGGTTCTTTCTGCTGCCGCTGCTCGGCCGTCTGATCGCCGAAGCCGAGATCGCCGGCGAACCCGCCCTGCCGCGCCTCGCCCGCCGCTTCGCCGGCCTCGCCGCCGGCCTGCTCGCCATCGCCGCGATCGCCGTCGCCCTGATCCGGCTCGCCCCCCCCTCGCCGGACCTCGTCGCCCGCTTCCGCCTCGATCGCCCGCTCGCCGAGGCGACCAGTTGGACCGGCCTCGCCGAAGGCCTCGCCGCCCGCGGCCTGCTTCGCCCCGACGCGACCGGCCGGCCGCCGGTCGTCGTCGCCTTCCGCTGGATGGAGGCGGCGCGCATCGGCGAGGCGCTCGGCCCCCGCGCCACCGTCGCCGTCTTCGACGCCGACCCGCGCGGCTTCGCCTTCCTCGCCGACCCGCGGACCTTCCTCGGCCGCGATCTCGTCCTGATCGGCCGCCCCGAGGCCTTCGCCCGTGGCCTCGCCGAGAACGCCGGCCGCTTCGCGCGTATCGAGAAACAGGACCCGATCCACGTCGGCCTCGGCGGCGCGCCGCTGGTCGAGATCGACGTCGCCCTCGGCCGCGATCTGCGCGACCCGCCCGTCCCGCCCTACCCGAACCGGCGCTGAGGGGCGTGAAACGAAGAAGGGCGAGCCCGTCGGCCCGCCCTCGCGTCTTCGTCGCGGAACGCCCCGCTCACGGCATGCGGTCGGCCGCCGCCGGCAGGAACTTCGTCGTGTAGACGTCCTCCGGCTTCGGCGGCGTCGCGATGCCGTAGGCCGCGACCGCCACGTCGATCGACTGCTGCATCCGCGCCGGATCGACCGTGCCGAAGCCCTTCGCCTTGATGCCGGGCGTGAACATCGAGCGGTCGAGCACGAACTTCAGCCGCGCCTTCTCGAGTTCGACCTTGGCCAACGGATCGACCAGGGTCAGCGTCTTGGCCGCGCCGTCGGGGTCCTTGGCCACCGCCTTCAGCCCGGCGATGGTGGCGCGCACGAAGGCGGCGACCACGTTCGGATTCTTCTCGGCGAAGTCCTTGCGCACGATCACGGTCGACCCGTAGAGGTCGAGCCCGTTGTCGGGGAAGGCGAAGACGACGACGTCCTCGGCCGCCACGCCGACGCCGGTCAGGTTGAACACCGAGGTCGAGGCGAAGCCGGTGATCGCGTCGACCTGGCCCTGCACCAGCATGGTCTCGCGCAGCTGCGGCTGCATCGAGGTCCAGGCGATCTTGGTCGGATCGATGCCGTTCGCCTTGGCGAAGGCCGGGAACATCAGACGCGAGGAATCCGCCTCCGGCGAGCCGATCTTCTTGCCTTCGAGACCCTTCGGCGAGGTGATCCCGGACTTTTTCAGCGTGATGATCGAATTGAGCGTCTTGTCGAAGATCTGGCAGACGCCGAGGATCGGATTGCCGGGGTTCTCGGCGTCGAACTTGATCACCGCGTTGATGTCGGAGAAGCCGATGTCGTAGGCGCCGGAGGCGACCTTGGTCACCGCGTCGCCGGAGCCGTAGCCGCGATCGATCTTGACCGAGAGCCCTTCCTTCTCGAACAGCTTCTGGTCCTGCGCCACCGTCCAGATCGCGTGATTGCCCTGGACCGCCCAATCGAGCGTGAACTTGACCGGCGTGAGCTCGGCCGCGCGAACCGGCGTCGCCGCGGCGACGAGCGCGGCGAGCCCGGCGCCGAGGAAGCCCTTGCGAGTGATGCTGGCGAACGACATGAATATCCCCCTCGTCGATGAGGCCCCCCGACGCTCGCGTCGGGGCATTGGCCCATTTGTAGAGCAGCCTCGAAAATAGTCATTCGAAATCGAAGACCCCGGATCGACAGCTCGCCCATGCGCTTCTCCCCGCCCCTCGTCCCCGCCCGCCTGCTGCGTCGCTACAAGCGCTTTCTCGCCGACTGCGTGCTGGAGGAAAGCGGCGCGGAGATCGTCGCCCATTGCGCCAATTCCGGCTCGATGCTCTCCCTCGCTCGGCCCGGCGCGCGGGTCTGGCTCCAGAAGTCCGACGACCCGAAGCGCAAACTCGCCTGGAGCTGGATCCTGGAGGAGACGGAAGTCGGCGACTGCGTCTGCATCGACACCTCGCGTCCCAACGCCATCGTCGCAGAAGCCATCCTCGAAGGGCGGATCCCCGCCCTCGCCGGCTGGGCGGGCCTGCGCCGCGAGGTGAAATACGGCAAGAACTCCCGCATCGACATCCTGCTCGAGGATCCGGCGAAGGGCCGCTGCTGGGTCGAGGTGAAGAACACCACCCTGTCGCGTACGCCCGGCCTCGCCGAATTCCCCGACGCGGTCACCTCGCGCGGCGCCAAGCACCTCGACGAACTCGCCGCGCAGGTCGCGCTCGGCGACCGCGCCGTCATGGTCTATCTGGTCGACCGCCCCGACTGCGACCGTTTCGCGCTCGCCGAAGACGTCGATCCGGCCTATGCGAAGGCCTTCCGGATCGCCCGCGCCGCCGGCGTCGAAGCGATCGCGATCGCGACCCGACCGACGCCTGACGGGATCGAGGTCCTCGCCCCCGTCGCCCTCGCCGTCTGAACTTCGAGACGAAACTCACCTTTTCGTCTGGAAAGCCGCGCCGAAGCCTATAAATAGAAAGCCGGATGGCGCGGACCGCGCCGCCGCCCCCCGCTCACGGAACGCTCATGGTCACCTACGTCGACGACGCCACCGCCCCTCTCAAGAACACCGGCGCGATCCGCCTCTACGGGCCGGAGGCCTTCGAAGGCCTGCGCAAGGCCGGCCGCTTCGCCGCCGAATGCCTCGACGCCGTCGCCGACCTCGCCCGCCCCGGCGTCACCACTCAGGAGATCGACGACTTCGTCTTCCGTTTCGCCGTCGATCGCGGCGCCTTTCCGGCGACGCTGAACTATCGCGGCTACAACAAGTCGGTCTGCACCTCGATCAACCATGTCGTCTGCCACGGCATCCCCAACGACAAACCCCTGCGCGAAGGCGACATCGTCAACATCGACGTCACCTTCGTCCTCGACGGTTGGTATGGCGATTCATCCCGCATGTATCCGATCGGCGAGGTCAAGCGCGCCGCGGAGCGCCTGATCGACGTCACCTACGAGAGCCTGCTGCGCGGCATCGCGGCGGTGCGCCCCGGCAAGACCACCGGCGACATCGGCCACGCCATCCAGACCTATGTCGAGGCGGAGCGCTGCTCGGTGGTGCGCGACTTCTGCGGCCACGGCATCGGCCGCCTCTTCCACGACACGCCGAACATTCTGCACTACGGCGAACCCGGCCAGGGCGTCGAGCTGAAGCCCGGCATGGTCTTCACCATCGAACCGATGGTCAATCTCGGCCGTCCCCACGTGAAGGTGCTCGCCGACGGCTGGACCGCGGTGACCCGCGACCGCTCGCTCTCCGCCCAGTTCGAGCACATGCTCGGCGTCACCGAGACCGGCTGCGAGGTCTTCACCTTCTCGCCGAAGGGGCTTCACAAGCCGCCCTACGTCATCGGAGGATGACGGGAGGCACGAGGATTCGAGGCGGGATCCGACGGTGGGGGACGGCATGAGCGGCTTCGACGAGGTCTCGACCGGCGCGCCCACGCCCGACGAGGAGATCGACCATCGCCACGGCCATCGCGAGCGCCTCAAGGCGCGCTTCCGCGACGCCGGGGCCGATGCGCTGCCCGACTATGAACTGCTCGAGCTGCTGCTGTTCCGCTCGATCCCTCGGCGCGACGTGAAGGCGCTCGCCAAGGAGTTGATCCGTCGCTTCGGCTCCTTCGCCGAAGTGCTCGGCGCGCCGATCGAACGGCTCTGCGAGACGCCCGGCGTCGGCGAGGCGGTGGCGACCGACCTGAAGCTCGTCCGCGCCGCGGGCCTCCGGATGATGAAGGGCGAGGTCCGCAAGAAGACCGTGCTGTCCTCGTGGTCCCAGGTGCTCGACTACTGCCGCACCGCGATGGCCTTCGAGACCCGCGAACAGTTCCGCATCCTCTTCCTCGACAAGCGCAACGGCCTGATCGCCGACGAGGTCCAGCAGACCGGCACCGTCGACCACACGCCGGTCTACCCGCGCGAGATCGTCAAGCGGGCGCTCGAACTCGCCTCCTCGGCGATCATCCTGGTCCACAACCACCCTTCCGGCGACCCGACCCCGTCCAACGCCGACATCCAGATGACCCGTCAGATCATCGACATCGCCCGCCCCCTCGGCATCTCCGTCCACGACCACGTCATCGTCGGTCGCGAGGGCCATGCGAGCCTGAAGGGATTGCAGCTGATCTGAGCGAGCCGGCCGCCCCGCCGCGTCTTCGTTTCCCGGGGGCCGGGTCAGAGACGCGCTCGCACGTTTCGCAACATGGCGACCAGATCGGCCCGCTTCCGAAAGAAGACGTGCGCTCCCGAATGCTTCCAGGCGTTGACGCAGTCGGCGGGATCGCCGGCGAGGAGACGGTCGAGGTAGGCGGCGAGTTCCGAGCGGCGAGGCTCCGCGACCATGGACGCCGCCGTCGCGCAGGCTTCGTCCAGGGATCGGTACATGACGGGCGCATCCTGATGGAAAGCGGACGCCATCGTTCGAAAGACGTCGGGCATCTTCGGTCTCATGATCCCGCCTCGTTCGCCGCCCCTCGGCCCGGCGCGCCTTCACCCTGGCATCCCACCGCCACCCGTCGCCACGCGGTGGGCGGTCTTCTCGCGCATTTGGCGCAGGACGTCGCGGGTGAATTCCGGATCCACCCAGTCGTATTCGCAGCGCAGCGACGACCACCTCGGACGGCGAGGCGATAAGAAAATCCAGCCATTCGAGCAGCGCCGGACATTGGCTCTGCAAGACCATTCCGACGCCGAAGCCGACACAGTCCTCGACCGTGTGGCCGCCGAACTCGAGGGCCCCTTGATAGAAGCCTTCCGAGGCCGGTTGAAAGTGGGGAGGGATTTGCATCCCGCACCTCACACTCACCCCGGCATCCCACCGCCGCCCGTGGCGACGCGCTCGGCAACCATCTTTCGCATCAACCGGAAGACACCGCGTGTGTATTCCGGATCCTCCCATCCGTATTCGCAACCGGATCCCTGCCACGCGGCGAAGACCACCTGCGGATCGGCGACGAGGATCGTGTCCAGCCATTCGAGGAGCTCCCGACATCGGCTCTGCGGCACTCTCGCGACGCCCATGGCGACACAGTCTTCCAGCGTGTGTCCGCCGTATTCGAGCGCGCCCTGATAAAATCCGCCGACCGCTCGCTTGAAGACATCTGGAACGTTCATTTCACTCATCTCGGTTTCTCGTGATCGGGTAGGCGGTGTGGATGCGAAACCCCAAGGTGCGCTCAGGGTCGAAGATGATCAATACTTTGACCGCGTTGGTCGCCTGAATCCGTACCGGCGCGAACCTAGACAAACGCACGGCTTCGAAACCGGTGACGCCTCCCGGTCGATACTCGATCGTCTCCGAAGGAAGGAAGCCACTTCGAACCTGAGATACGATGGACGAATTGACGCGAAGCGCCTCGCCGACAAGGGCGTTTGCTTCCGACAGCGATCGGAAGCTCCCGGACCGCCATCCGTCCGGTGGAGCGGTGTTCTGTCCCATGGAAGAGGCGATGACGCGAGCTTCGAGTTCGCCTTCGGTCTTCCCGACATGCAAGAGAATGGTATGCGCGCCCTGCCTACCTTCCTCATACGTGAGATCCACCAGACGCCAGTCGAACGGCCCGGCCACCCGCACCCGGTCGCCGACCGACGTCCCCGGCGGCTTCGCCTCCGGATCGACGACGGGACGTGTCGTCGAGAGCCCGGTATCCCGCCACCGCCCGAGGTCGTCGCGCGGCTGACTCGGATCGAAATGCGCCCGCCGCTCGAGCGCGAGAAGAAAGCGGAGGCCGGAGAGGATCGCCCGGTCGCCGGCCAGCCGGCACCGCAGCGCCTGGACGCGGGTCTCGAAGTCTCTGGGGTCGGCGTGGTTCATGAGGATGGGTCTCGCGTCATCGAACGAGGCCCCATCATCTCACGAGTTTTTCACGCGAGAACAACTTTTGATTTACATCACAGCGCAGCTCGCGCATCGTCGGCGACCCGTCGCGTGCCCCTCACCCTGACATCCCACCGCCGCCCGTGGCGACGCGGTGGGCGGTCTTCTCGCGCATCGATCGCAGGATGTCGCGGATGAACTCCGGGTCTTCCCAGTCGTATTCGCATCTGAGCGACGGCCATGCGTCGGCGACCACCTCGGGCGGCGAGGCGATCACGAAGTCCAGCCATTCGAGCAGCGCCGGACATTGGCTCTGCAAGACCATTCCGACGCCGAAGCCGACACAATCCTCGACCGTGTGGCCGCCGTATTCGAGGGCCCCTTGATAGAAACCTTCGGAGGCTCGTTGAAAGTGGGGAGGGATTTGCATCTCGCACCTCACACTCACCCCGGCATCCCACCGCCACCCGTCGCCACGCGGTGGGCGGTCTTCTCGCGCATTTGGCGCAGGACGTCGCGGGTGAATTCCGGATCCACCCAGTCGTATTCGCAGCGCAGCGACGACCACGCGTCGGCGACCACCTCGGACGGCGAGGCGATTAGAAAATCCAGCCATTCGAGCAACGCCGGACACTGGCTCTGAGGAACCGTTCCGACGCCGAAGCCGACACAGTCCTCGACCGTGTGGCCGCCGAACTCGAGGGCCCCTTGATAGAAGCCTTCCGAGGCCAGTTGAAAGCTCGCAGGAATTATCATGAGGTACTCCTTCAGTCGAAATTCATCGGGTAGGCGGTGTGGATGCGGAATCCCCGCAACCTCCCGGGGTCGTGGATGAGGACGACGGCAACCCCGCTCGTCTCCCGGTAGTGCACGGTCCCTTGGGCGAGAGAGGCGATGGCCTCGCGTCCGGTCTTGGTTCCGAGCTCCAGATAGACCGGCTTGTACGGAACGACTCCCGACCCGACGGCCAACACCATGTCGACATTTGCTTTCAATGTCGCATTGACGAAAGCGTTGGCGCTCTCGACCGTATCGAACGTCCCCGCTCTCGCCTCACCGATCTTGCGAGCCCTGGACGTCGACAGATTGAAGACGGCCTCAACGGCGAGTTGATCGTCTGTCATGCCGACATGCAATTTCAATGTGTGTGCATCCCCGACGCCCTCCTCGTATTGCAGATCGACCGGCCCCCAATCGAACGGCCCGGCCACCCGCACCCGGTCGCCGACCGACGTCCCCGGCGGCTTCGCCTCCGGATCGACGACGGGACGTGTCGTCGAGAGCCCGGTATCCCGCCACCGCCCGAGGTCGTCGCGCGGCTGACTCGGATCGAAATGCGCCCGCCGCTCGAGCGCGAGAAGAAAGCGGAGGCCGGAGAGGATCGCCCGGTCGCCGGCCAGCCGGCACCGCAGCGCCTGGACGCGGGTCTCGAAGTCTCTGGGGTCGGCGTGGTTCATGAGGATGGGTCTCGCGTCATCGAACGAGGCCCCATCATCTCACGAGATTTTCACGCGAGAACAACTTTTGATTTGTCATCGATTGTGCGCCGCGCGCCGGCATTCGCGTCCCTCGCCCGCATTCCCCCATGCGCGCCCCGAAAACCTGCCCAGACATTGGGCATTTCGCCCCAACCGTATGCAGAATCGGTCGAAATACGCATTTTCCTGCCGCCCGAAGCTGCTTGCGCCTCATTCTTCGGCGGCGGAATATGACGTCGAACGCATACTTTGGTGATGCGTGAGCGCCAGGGAGACGCGATCGAGATGGTGGCCACGGCCTTCGACGAGATGTCGGCATTCGGTTCGGAAGTACGCTCCGGCTACGAAATCGTCTCCGAGTGGTTGAAGAAGACGCCGCCCGAAGTCCTGGTCCGCCGCCGCCACGAGGCGGAACTGCTCTTCCGCCGCATCGGCATCACCTTCGCCGTGTATGGGGACGCCGAGGGCGAAGAGCGCCTGATCCCCTTCGACATCGTGCCGCGCGTCATCACCCGCCCCGAGTGGGACCGCCTCGCCGAGGGCCTCGAGCAGCGCGTCACCGCGCTCAACATGTTCCTCAAGGACATCTATTCGAAGGGCGAAGTGGTCAAGGCCGGCGTCATCCCGGAAGACCTCGTCTACCGCAATCCCTGCTACCGGCCGGAGATGCAGGGCATCCAGCTGCCGCACGACATCTGGGTGTCGATCGCCGGCATCGACCTCGTCCGCGTCGATCCCGACACCTTCTATGTGCTCGAAGACAACGCCCGCACCCCCTCCGGCGTCTCCTACATGTTGGAGAACCGCGAGGTGATGCTGCGCCTCTTCCCGGATCTCTGCTCGCGCCACCGCATCGCGCCGGTCGAAAACTACGCCGACGAACTGCTCGCCACCCTGAAGTCGATGGCGCCGCGCACCGCCTCCGCCGACCCGACCGTCTGCGTGCTGACGCCGGGGCCGTTCAACTCCGCCTATTACGAGCATTCGTTCCTCGCCGACAAGCTCGGCGCGGAGCTGGTCGAGGGCTCCGATCTCTACGTTCGTGAGAACGTCGTCTGGATGCGCACCACCGAGGGCCCGAAGCGGGTCGACGTGATCTATCGCCGCATCGACGACGACTTCATCGATCCGCTGACCTTCCGCCCGGATTCGGTGCTCGGCGTGCCCGGCCTGATCTCCGCCTATCGCGCCGGCAACGTGACGCTCGCCAACGCGGTCGGCACCGGCGTCGCCGACGACAAGGCGGTCTATTCCTACATGCCGGAGATCATCCGCTTCTACACCGGCAAGGACGCCATCTTGCACAACGTGCCGACCTGGCGCTGCCGCGAGCCCGACGCGCTGAAATACGTCCTCGACCATCTGCCCGAGCTGGTGGTCAAGGAGGTCGACGGCTCCGGCGGCTACGGCATGCTGGTCGGCCCCAAGGCCGACGCCGCCAAGATCGAGACCTTCCGCGCCAAGCTGAAGGCCCACCCGGAGAAGTTCATCGCCCAGCCGACGCTGGCGCTCTCGACCTGCCCGACCTACGTGAACGAGGGCGTCGCGCCGCGCCACGTCGATCTGCGCCCCTACGTGCTGAACGGCGCCGACGGCGTGCGCACCGTGCCCGGCGGCCTCACCCGCGTCGCGCTGACCGAGGGCTCGCTGGTCGTCAACTCGAGCCAGGGCGGCGGCACCAAGGACACCTGGGTGGTGGATCTCGCGCCGCCCAAGGTCGCTCAACAGCAGCAACAGCAACAGAACTCCGCCGCAAAGCTCTGATCGCTCGGCTCACGCCGACCCGCGCCCGTCCGGGGAAGACCCATGCTCAGCCGCACCGCCGACAGTCTCTTCTGGCTCTCCCGCTACGTCGAACGCGCCGAAAACACCGCGCGCATCATCGACGCCGCCGCCCGCCTCGCCACCCTGCCGTCCGGCTACGGCGCCTCGACCAACGAATGGGAATCGGCGCTGTCGGCCTCCGGCACGCTCGCCGCCTTCAAGGAGGTCTATGGCGAGGAGCCGACGCCGGAGAGCGCCATCGACTTCCTCGCCTTCTCCCCGGCCAATCCCTCCTCGATCAAGAGCTGCCTCGAGACCGCGCGCTTCAACGCCCGCGCCGTGCGCACCGCGCTGACCGCCGAGATGTGGGAGACGATCAACTCCGCTTGGCTGGAGCTCAAGGACTACGGCCCGGGCGAACTCGACCTCGGCCAGCTCTCCGACTTCCTGCGCTTCGTCAAACGCACCTCGCTCGCCTTCGACGGCTCGGCCTATCGGACGATGCTGAGAAACGACGCCTATTGGTTCACCCGCCTCGGCGTCTTCGTCGAGCGCTCCGACGCCACCGCCCGCCTGCTCGACGTCAAGTATCACGTGCTCCTGCCGCCCGAGGCGCACGTCGGCGGCGGCATCGACTATTTCCAGTGGTCGGCGGTGCTGCGCGCCGTCTCGGCCCAGACCTCCTATCACTGGGTCTACCGCCAGAGCCTGAAGCCCTGGCTGGTCGCCGACCTGATGATCCTCAATTCGCAGATGCCGCGCTCGCTCGCCGCCTGCTACGAGAGCCTGACTCGCAATCTCGATCAGATCGCGCATCAATACGGGCGACAGGGGGCCTCGCAACGAGCCGCCCGTTCGACCTACATGCGCCTGCAGAACGCCGACATCGACTCGATCATCGCCGGCGGCCTGCACGAGTTCCTGGAGAGCTTCGTCGCCGAGAACAGTCGTCTCGGCGGACTGATTGCGGAACAGTACCTGGTCTGATCCCATGCGCCTCGCCATCACCCATGCGACGGTCTACCGCTTCGAGACCCCCGCCGCCCGCGCCATCCAGACGCTGCGCCTGACCCCGCGCACCACCGAGGCTCAGCTGGTCGACCGCTGGCGCATCGACGTCTCGCAGGACTGTCGGCTGGTCGCGGTCGAGGACGCCTTCGGCAATCTCACCCATACCTTCTCGATCGACGGACCGATCGACGAACTGGTGATCGAGGCCTCCGGCGAAGTCGTCACCGAGGACACCGCCGGCATCCTGCATCGCACCCGCGAACGCCTGCCGCTCGCCGTCTTCCTGCGCATCACCGAACGCACGCCCCTGGAAGCGCCGGTGCGCGACTTCGCCGCCACCGCCCTCGCCGAGAGCGTCGGCGATCGGCTCGCCGCCCTGCATCTGATGATGGGCCGGATCTCCGAGCGCCTCGCCGTCGATCCCGACGCGCCGCCGACGCTGCCGAACGAGGCGCTCGCCGCCGAAGCCGCGACCCCCGAAGACGTCGCCCACCTCTTCGCCGCCGCCGCCCGCTCGATCGACGTGCCGACCCGCTGCGTCTCCGGCTGGCGTTTCGATCCCGACGACCCGGCCGACGCCCGCCTGCACGCCTGGAACGAGGCCCACCTCGGCCCCGGTCTCGGGTGGGTCGGGTTCGACGCGACCCGCAACGAATGCCCGACCGACCGCTGGGTCCGCCTCGCCGTCGGCCTCGACGCGCTCGACACCTGCCCGATCCGTGGCGTCCGCACGCATTTCGGCGAAGAGGCCGTAGAAACACGTACGGAACTGCGCGAGATCTCGGTCTGTTGATTTCCGCGGAGAACTGACCCGGGCTTTCCACCGAGAATTGACCCGTCTC
>JAJTBO010000037.1 GCA_021286855.1 Hyphomicrobiales bacterium
GCCACTGCCGCCAGTGCCGCGCCGACGCCGTCGGCCTGCTCGGCGAGGACCGTGGTCAGGAGTTCACCCTCGACCAGCTGCCGGACACCGTCGCCTACGATCCGGCCAAGCGCGAGGCCTATCGCGAGGTCGTCGCCAAGGAGCGCGGCGACCACGTCGTCGCCAAGCAGGCGGCGGTCGCGGAGGTCAAGGACGTCGCTGCCGACGCCAAGCTGCTCGTCGCCGTGGCGACGCAGGGCGGCGGTCGCGTCAACCAGCATTTCGGCCACGCCAAGGAGTTCCAGGTCTACGAGGCCGGCCCGAAGGGCATCACCTTCGTCGGCCACCGCAAGGTCGAGGCCCAGTACTGCGAAGGCGGCTGGGGCGAGGACGCCACCCTCGACACGGTCATCGCGGCGCTCGAGGGCGTCGAGGTGGTGCTGTGCTCGAAGATCGGCGACTGCCCGAAGGACATGCTGACGGCGGCCGGCATCCGCGCCACCGACGACTTCGCCTTCGAATACATCGAGACCGCGGTCGGCGCGCTCTACGCCGCCGAATTCGGCTCCGAGAGCTCGGCGGCCGTCGCCTGACGCCGCCGTCGACGGTCCCGTCCGCGGGGCCGTCCTTCCTTCGTGGGCGTCGACGGAAGTTGGGCCGTCGCTCGTTCGCGTGATGACCGGCGGATCGCCGCCGGTCGGCCCCACCCGAGACGGCGAGAAACCGTCCCCGACTTCAGGAGAAAGCCTCATGGCCTTCAAGATCATCGCTTCCCAGTGCACCTCCTGCGGCGCCTGCGAGTTCGAATGCCCCTCCGCCGCGATCAAGATGAAGGGCGAGACCTACATCATCGATCCGGCCAAGTGCACCGAGTGCGAGGGCATGGACACCCAGCAGTGCGCCGCGGTCTGCCCGGTGCCGAAGACCTGCATTCCGGCCTGATCGGTCGACGGCGAGAGGGGGCGCCGCCGATGGTCGAGGCGAGGGAAGAGACGCGGTTGCGGATCGTGCCGGTCGACGAGGACGAGACCGTCGACTGGCTCGGCAATCCGATCTCCTGCAAGGACTGTCCGCACGACGAAAATCGTGCGGCGGGCCTGTGCGAGTTCGGCCGCTCCTGCGTCAACGATCGGCGCGGCAAGCGGATCGACCGTTTCTTCGCGGCCAATCCGCTCCAGGCCGACCGCTACCTCGGCCATCCCTATTTCGAGGTCAGGACCCTGGCCGCGAAATGGGCGAGCCTCTTCCGCCTGCCGGCGTTGATGAACGATCCGGAGTCCGACGTCCGCGCCATGGTGGCGCTCAGGCTGCCGAAGGCGCGGATCCGCGGGTTCGCCAAGGACCCGGATCGGCGGGTGCGCATGACCGTCGCGCGTCGTCTCGACGGCGACGACCTCGCGCCGCTGCTCGCCGACCCCGACTACGGCGTGCGCATGGCCGCGGCGCTGCGCGCTCCGCCGGCGCTGCTCGTCCGCGTCATGCACGACGACGACGCCGAGATCCGCCGCGAGGCGGCCCGTCGCCTCGACGAGCGGCTGATCTGGTCGCTCGCCGACGACGACGATCCCTCGGTCAGGATGATCGTCGCCGAGCGGATCAAGCCGGAGCGCCTGCGCCTTCTGGTCCACGACCCGGACCTGCGCGTGCGCTTCATGGTCGCCGAGCGCATCCCGCTCGCCGATCTCGACCTGCTGGCGGAGGACCCCGACGAGGTCGTCCGCGAAGTGGTGGCCGAACGCTGGAAGACCGAAGGAGGGCTGTGACATGGGCCTCGGACGCGAAGAGGAAGTCGAGATCCGCAAGCCGCCGGTGTTCAAGCCGGGCGAGCGCGTCGTCGCCAAACGTCTGGTCAAGAACGACGGCACCTATCCGAGGAAGGAGATCGGCGAACCGCTCGTCCTCAAGGGGGACACCGGCTACGTCCGCGACATCGGGACCTTCCTGCAGATGTTCTACATCTACGCGGTCGAGTGGACCGAGCGCGGCACCATCGTCGGCATGCGCGGCAAGGAACTGGTCAGCCGCGACCGCGAGCCCGAGCTCGCCGACCGCTACATGCGCGACGCCGCCGATCGCGCTCTTCGTGACGCCGACGAGGCGATCGCAGCCGCCCGCGACGCCGACGAGGCGATCGCAGCCGAATGAGAGGTTTCGCCCCGTCGGGGCTCGGGGCGGCGTCGTCCGGGGAATGGACCGCCGCCGCGTCGTTCAAGGAAAGGCCCACCCGATGAAGATCATGATCCGCAACACGCCCAAGGGCCCCTCGGTCTATCTGCCCAAGAAGGATCTCGAGGAGCCGATCGTCGAGATGGAGAAGGAGGCGATGTGGGGCGGCGTCGTGAAGATCAAGAACGGTTGGGCCTTCGAACTGCCCGACATGCCCGCCGACACCCGCCTGCCGATCACCGTCAACGCCCGCAAGGTCGGCGACGACGAGTGAGGCCGAACCGTCGCCTCGTCCGAGGCGACCAGCGTAGAGACGACACGAGGATCCGACCATGACCGCGCTCGCAGCCGAAATCGTCCCGGTCGTCCTGACCGGCGCCGCCGCCGAGGCGAAACTCGCCGACGTCCGCTTCGGGCTCGAGGCCGATCGCCTGATCCCTTATCTTGGGCCCGATCTCCTGGCGCTCGAGGCGGACGCGCCGGTGCCGATCCTGCCGGAGACGGTCGCGGCCGCCCTGCACGCCAAGGCGCCCGCGCCCTCCAAGATCCGCACCAACATGTGGTCTGTCGCCCAGTTCATCGAACAGCGCCGCCATCGCAACACCCTGGTCGCCTGGATGGCCGAGATCTTCGCGCCCGCCGCGACGCCGTCGAAGCTGACGACCTGGATCGCCGCGCTGCCGCTCTCGCTCGTCGTCGACACCTGGTACGACGGGGCCACGCGCGCCGCGCTGAAGGCCTCCGGCCGCACCGACTGGATCGAGGTCCAGGGCGTCACCCGCTCCGGCGAGAGCCGCGACATCTGGACCAAGGCCTACGACGCCGCCGGCGCGGAAGTGCCGCCCGAGACCGCCGACGGCGCGAAGACGGTGCTCTACAAGCCGCACGGCGCGGTCGCCCCGGCCAAGAACTTCCTCGTCGCCGACAGCGATTATGTCGAGGTCCTGACCGAGATCGACATCCAGTCGCCGATCCCCGAGGTGGTGAAGGGCTTGCGCACGACGCGCGGCTTCGTCTTCGTCGGCTGCCGCTTCCACGACCAGATGCTGCGCACCTACGCCCGCCAGATCACCAAGCGCTCGGCCGGTCCGATCGTCGTCGTCGCCGAGCTGGCGAAACTGACCAAGAACGAGTTGAAGTTCTTCGCCGAACTCGGCGCGGAGGTGGTCGACCTGCCGCTCGCCCGCGCCGTCGACCTGCTCGTCGGGTGACCGCCGCGTCTTCGGCGGATCGGCTGCGCGCATCGCGCCGTTGAGCGAGGCGAAGGGGAGGGGTAGCCTCGCCCCCTTCGCCGTCGTTTTCGGAGCCGCCCGCATGAAGATCGTCTGGTCCCCCGCCCATCTCGGCCATTCCGGCCACGTCGAACTCGGCGCAGGCGTCATCGAACCGGGCTTCGAATGCCCCGAACGCCTCGACTTCGTGCTCGAAGCCTGGCGTGCGGCGGGGCTCGGCCCGGAGCTCGCGCCGGCCTTCCACGATCTCGGCGTCGCCGGACGGGTCCATGCGCCCGATTACGTCGCCTTTCTCGGCGAGGCGTGGAACCTGTGGACGGCGGCGGGCTACGCCGGTCCGGCCCTGCCGATGGTCTGGCCGACGCACAACCTGCGCGCCGATCTGCGCCCGGAGGCGATCCGGGCCCTGCTCGGCTATTATTCCTTCGACGGCGGCGCCTCCTTCGTCGCCGGCACCTGGGACGCCGTCGCCGCCTCCTACGCGACGGCGCTGACCGGCGCGGATCTGGTCTCGGGCGGCGAGCGCGTCGCCTTCGCCGCCTGCCGCCCGCCGGGCCACCATGCCGGCCGCAAGACCGCCGGCGGCTACTGCTACCTCAACAACGCGGCCTGCGCCGCCGAGCGCCTGCGCGACCGCGGCGCGGCCCGCGTCGCCGTCCTCGACGTCGACTTCCATCACGGCAACGGCACCCAGGAGATCTTCTGGGAGCGTTCCGACGTCTTCTTCGCTTCGCTGCACGGCGATCCGCGGACGGAATATCCGTTCTTCCTCGGCGCGGCCGACGAGATCGGCGCAGGGGCGGGCGAGGGCTTCAACCTCAATCTGCCGATGCGCGCCGGCTCCGGCTTCGAGGTCTGGGGCGCGGCGCTCGACGCCGCCTGCCGCCGCATCGCCGAGGTCGGCGTCGACGCGCTCGTCGTCTCGCTCGGCCTCGACACGTTCGAGGGCGATCCGATCAGCCATTTCCGGCTCAGGCGCGAGGATTATCCCAAGATCGGCGCGCGGCTTTCCGCGCTCGGCCTGCCGACGCTCTTCGTTCTCGAAGGCGGCTATGCCGTCGCCGATCTGGGCGTCAACGCCCTCGGCGTGCTCACCGGCTTCGAAGGCGCCTGAAACGACGAAAGCCCCGGCGCGGCCGGGGCTGGTCGACGGGACGGGCGGATCGCTCAGACGACCGCCGGCATCGGCTTGCCGGCGGAGGCGGCCGCGATCCACTTCTCGAGCTCGGCGACGTGCTCGCTCTCCTCGGCGACGAACTCCTTGCACAGCGCCTTGATCTCGGGATCGTCGGTGGTCTCCAGCACGTGCGCGTAGAAGCCGAGGCCGGCCTTCTCCGCCTCGAGCGCGATCGCCAGCGCCTCGTCGCGGGCGAGGAACGGATCCGCGCCCCAGATCGCGGCGCGCTCCGGGCTCTCGCCCTGCGGCCAATGGAACTCGTGCGCCTCCATCTCCGGGATCTCGCGGAACCCGGCGCGCGCCTTGGCGTCGCCCATGTGCCACTTCGAATATTCGGAGAGCTTGCGGAAGAGCTTGCCGACCTCGGCGTTGCCATAGGTCTCCATGCTGTCGGCGAGTTCGCCGAAGCGCAGCATCGCCTCTTCCTCGAGTTTGATGGCGTAGGCCAGGAATTCTTCGACGCTCTTCATCGCGGACGTCTCCTCGTCGCTCGACGTTCGGGTTGGGGTGGGCGACGCCGGTCGAGCGCCGATCCGCGCTCGACCGGTCGTTCGATCACTCCGAACCGCCCGGCTCGTCGCCGGCGAACTTCACCAGGATGTCCTGGTCGCGCACGATGGTCTGGCAGGCCAGACGGTACTTCGGCATGACGTCGTTGGTCTCGGCGTTCTCGATCTCGGCGTTGGAGATCTTGCCGATCGACTTCAGCATGCTCTTCTCCTTGTCGGTGAGCATCGAGCCCATCGTCTTGCCGGTCAGCGTCACCACTTCGACCAGGCAGGAGCCGCACTCGCCGTCGCGGCATTCGAAGGGGATCGGGATCTTGTGCTTCTCGGCGACGGACAGGATCGTGCCGCGGTCGCCGGCGACGGCGTAGACGGTCACGTCCTTGTGGAGGAGGGGGGAGGAAAAGGTCACGTTGGCCATCGGTTGGGCTCCGCATCGGGGGTCGGGACACGGGGTCGCCCTAGCGAACCGAACTCGGCGCGCCCGAAGGCCGCCCGCCGCAGCTCGCGAGGGTCGTGTCGCCTCCTCGGAGCAAACCCCGCGCCAACCCTCCCGCACCGCGGAAAACCGCCGGATTTTCCCCATCGGGCGCTCGCTCGGCCGCTGCTCGGATCCGCCGCGCCCGCCACTGTCGCGAAAATGTCGGGGTCGCGACAGCCGATGTCGCGCGGCGCGGGCCGCCCCCCTTTCACGCCCGCCTGTGCGGCCCCTCCGCGAGCGCGCTCTCGCGCAGGCGCGAAGCGGACGAAGACGCGGCCGGCGCACGGAGCGTCGGAGACCGCCGTCGATCGGCGCGGCCACCTTCGCCATCGGCGCTCGTTCCGAGGGCGGCTCGGTCGACTGATGCGACATGCTCGTCGCGCAGCCCGACGCCACGGTCGTCCGAACCTCGATCTCGATCAGCCGATCCGATGAACCATGCGCCGATCCGGCCCTCCCGTCGGCTCCGAGCGATCTTCGATCCCGTCTTCCGAGGAGTGGAGGTCGGCGGCGACGGAGAAGTCTTGCGGATCGTCATACCGTTTCTCAGCATTTACACGTATGTCGCAAGTCGTCACGAAGGTGCGACACGAGGAAGACGACACGCTCTGTCGGGCTTTGTCGGGGTCGCGACAGCGTGTCGGAACGGCGGCGGGCGCCTCCGAAAACGCATCAACCAATTGAAAATAATAGATTAAAAAATTCTTCGAGGCGCTCTTCGGGAGTTGGCACGAAGATTGAAATCCCTTCGGTGCGAGGCGGCGATAAGGGCTGCCGAACGACGGAGGGCATCGGACGCCGATGCCCGACCAAACTTTCGAAGGGGTTCGAAAACATGGCCAAGCTTCGGCAGATCGCCTTCTACGGCAAAGGTGGCATCGGCAAGTCCACCACCTCTCAGAATACGCTCGCGGCGCTCGTCGAGATGGGTCAGAAGATCCTGATCGTCGGCTGCGATCCCAAGGCGGACTCGACCCGCCTGATCCTCAACACCAAGCTCCAGGACACCGTCCTCCATCTCGCGGCGGAAGCCGGCTCGGTCGAAGACCTCGAGATCGAAGACGTCATGAAGATCGGCTACAAGGGCATCAAGTGCACCGAGTCCGGTGGCCCGGAGCCGGGCGTCGGCTGCGCCGGCCGCGGCGTCATCACCGCGATCAACTTCCTGGAAGAGAACGGCGCCTATGACGACGTGGACTACGTGTCCTACGACGTGCTCGGCGACGTGGTCTGCGGCGGCTTCGCCATGCCGATCCGCGAGAACAAGGCCCAGGAAATCTACATCGTCATGTCCGGCGAGATGATGGCGCTCTACGCCGCCAACAACATCGCCAAGGGCATTCTCAAGTACGCCCACTCCGGCGGCGTGCGTCTCGGCGGCCTCATCTGCAACGAGCGCAAGACCGACAAGGAGCTGGAGCTCGCCGAAGCTCTCGCCGAGAAGCTCGGCTGCAAGCTCATCCACTTCGTGCCGCGCGACAACATCGTCCAGCACGCCGAGCTGCGTCGCCAGACGGTCATCCAGTATTCGCCGGACAGCAAGCAGGCGCTCGAGTACCGCGAGCTCGCCCGCAAGATCCATGAGAACTCGGGCAAGGGCGTCATCCCGACCCCGATCACCATGGAAGAGCTCGAAGAGATGCTGATGGACTTCGGCATCATGAAGTCCGAGGAGCAGGCCCTCGCCGAGCTCCAGGCCAAGGAAGCCGCCGCGGGCGCTGCGGAGTGATCCTTCACCCGGGTCGCGGGCGACCGCGACCCGGCCTCTCCGGGAGGCCGTGGCCCCCGGACCGAACCGCCCCAGGCAGTGGGGCGCCTGCTCCTGATCCTCAGTGGATGACCAAGAGGGGGGTTCCATGAGCCTCGACTATGAGAACGACGGCGAATTCAACGAGAAGTTGATCGAGGAAGTCCTCGCTCAGTATCCCGACAAGTTCGCCAAGCGCCGCAAGAAGCACCTGACGGTGGCTACCGACGCCGGCGCCGAAGAGATCGAGGGCGAAGAGCGCCCGGTCACCGAGTGCGACGTCAAGTCGAACATCAAGTCGATCCCCGGCGTGATGACCATCCGCGGCT
>JAJTBO010000038.1 GCA_021286855.1 Hyphomicrobiales bacterium
CTTCGCGCCTCCGTGGGAATCCCCCGCGAGTCGGAAATTCATCGGGCTGGTATGACGCGTCTCGGTTGGAGCCGACGACGACACCTCGTATCCTCGACGCAGCGGAGGGAATCGCTTCGCCGACGGGCGAAGCGACGAGGAGGACACGGTGAACCTTCGATGCCTCGTCACGACCGCGGCGTTGCTCGTCTGCCCGGTCCTTTCGGTCGCCGCCGAGGAGGAAGACGGCCGGCTGTGGACCGATCGGCCGACACGCGTCGACCGGTCCCGCGAGACGCGAGAGCGTCTGCCGGCTCGCTCCGAGATCCTCGACGGCGCATCCCGCTTCGCCCTGCACGTCGACGAATTCCCCAGAATCGACGGCGACGCCTCGTTTTTGGCCGAAGGCCGCCGTTGGCGCATCGCCCATGTCGAACTGCCGAAGCGATCCCATCTCTGCCCGAACGCCGCCGGCGCTGTCTGGGCCTGCGGGCTCCGCGCCTGGGCCACCTTCGGCGGCCTGATCGCCGATCGCACCCTGTTGTGCCGCAACGTCGGCGAGCCGGTCTTTCCCGCCCAACCGGTCGAGTGCTGGATCCGAGAGAAATCGGTGGCCGAAACCCTGTTGGCCGGCGGCTGGGCCGACCCCGCCGCCGACGCGCCGGAAGACCTGATCGCCGCCCGCCGCCGCGCCGCGCGCGCCCGCCGCGGCCTCTCCGCGATCGCCGCGCCCCCATGAGCCTTTCACCGGTTCGCGCCCGACGAGCGTTGCCGACGTGCAACGATCGCGCTTTCTCGGCTGAAGTTGCAGGAACTAGGGCTCCTGCGAATTGAAATCGGCCCGGCCGTGGATCTACACTCCACAAACCACGTCCGGAAACGGCGGATCCATCGGGGGAACCGCCGGTGTCGTGTCGTTCGGGTTGCGGCCCCGACCGACGGCGACGAGCCGAACGAATGCGTGGGGGAAGCGAGGTCGGGATGCTTTTCCTCTTGGCGATCATTCATCTGGCGACCGCCCTGATCCTCTACAACGTCGCGATCGCGACGACGGATCCGCGGGTGCTCAATCGCCCGCTGGCGGCGATCGCCGCAGCCGTCTGGCCGCTGTCGCTGCCGGTGGTCGTCGCCGTCGCCCTGGCGACGCCTCCACAGAGCGGCCCCGCCGACGTCCCGGAAGAAAATCTCGTGCGCATCGGCAACTGATACCGAGCTTGCGAAGTTTCGACCTGTTCGAAACTTCGCAAGCGAAGGCAAGCCCGAACGGGCGTCGGCCGGTCAGGCCGTAACCACGCGAAATTTCGACGGGTCGGAATTTCGCGTGACGGGTATGCGACGCCGGTTCGTCGCGCCCTCGACGCGCGACCGCGTCACAGGCCTGCGAAACCCGTTCCGGAACAACCCTTCACAAGTATCGCGCGAGGGCGCGGAGAAGCTCCGCGCCGACGGTTCAGGCGTCGAGATTGGCGTTGAGCGCGTTCTCGGTGATGAAGTCGCGGCGCGGCTCGACCTCGTCGCCCATCAGGCGCGTGAAGATCTCGCCGGCGTCGTCCGCCTCTTTGACCCTCACCTGCAGGAGCGAGCGGATGTTCGGATCGAGCGTGGTCTCCCAGAGCTGCCCGGGATTCATCTCGCCGAGCCCCTTGTAGCGCTGCATGGCGATGCCCTTGCGCCCTTGCGCGAACACCGCGTCGAGCAACTCGCCCGGCCCATGCACGGCGGTCGTCGCCTCCTTGCGCCGCAGCGCCGCCGGCCCCGCGAAGATCTCGGCGAGCCGCGCCGAATGCGCGTCGAGCTTGCGCGCGTCGAGCGACGTGATGAGGCCGGCGTCGAGCTGGTGCGTCTCGGCGACGCCGCGCAGCACCCGCGACACGACCACGCCGCCGTCGTCGCCGAGCCGACCGCTCCAGCCCTGTTCGTAGCTGTCGGCGAGCACGTCGAGGCGCTCGGCCAGCCGCTTCGCCGCCGCCTCGGCCGAGACCGGGTCGTCGAGCAGCGCCTTCGACAGAGCCCCGGCGATCGCCGCCTGCTCGATCACCATCGGCGAATAGCGATGGTGCAGATTGTCGACGAGATGCCGGATCTGACGCGCCTCCTCGACCAGCGAGCGCAGGTCGAGCCCGGCCAGCTCCTCTCCGGAAGACAGCACCAGCCGCGTCTCGTCGAGCCCCTGATCGACCAGATAGTCCTCGAAGGTCTTCTGATCCTTCAGGTACTGCTCCGACTTGCCCCTCGTCACCTTGTAGAGCGGCGGCTGAGCGATGTAGAGGTAGCCCTTCTCGATCAGCTCCGGCATCTGACGGTAAAAGAACGTCAACAGAAGCGTCCGAATGTGCGCCCCGTCGACGTCCGCATCGGTCATGATGATGATCTTGTGGTAGCGGATCTTGGCGATGTTGAACTCGTCCGGGCCGATGCCGGTGCCGAGCGCGGTGATCAGGGTGCCGATCATCTCCGACGACAGCATCTTGTCGAACCGTGCGCGCTCGACATTGAGGATCTTGCCGCGCAGCGGCAGCACCGCCTGATTTTCACGGTTGCGGCCCTGCTTGGCCGAGCCGCCGGCCGAGTCGCCCTCGACGATGAACAGTTCCGACTTCGCCGGATCCTTCTCCTGGCAGTCGGCGAGCTTGCCCGGCAGCGAGGCGACGTCGAGGACGCCCTTGCGTCGGGTCAGTTCACGCGCCCGCCGCGCCGCATCGCGCGCCGCCGCCGCCTCGATCACCTTGCCGACGACCGTGCGCGCCTCGCTCGGATGTTCCTCGAACCAGGTCGACAGCGCCTCGTTCAAGAGGTTCTCGACCACCGGCCGCACCTCCGAAGAAACGAGCTTGTCCTTGGTCTGCGACGAGAACTTCGGATCCGGCACCTTGACCGACAGGACGCAGGTGAGCCCTTCCCGGCAGTCTTCGCCGGAGAGCGACACCTTTTCCTTCTTCATCAGGCCGGAGCTGTCGGCGTAACCGGTCACCTGACGGGTCAGCGAAGCGCGGAAGCCGGCCAGATGCGTGCCGCCGTCGCGCTGCGGGATGTTGTTGGTGAAGCACAGCGTCTGTTCGTGGTAGCTGTCGTTCCACCACATCGCGCATTCCACGGTGATGCCGTCCTTCTCGCCCTTCATGTAGAGCGGCGACGGCACGACCGGTTTCTTGGCCCGGTCGAGATACCTCACGAATTCGATGAGGCCGCCCTCGTAGTGCAGCTTCTGCACCACTGGTTCCGGCCCACGCCGGTCCTCCAGCGTGATGTTGACGCCCGAATTGAGGAAGGCGAGCTCGCGCAGGCGGTGCTCCAGCGTCGCGAAGTCGAAGTCGGTCTTGGTGAAGGTCTCCGGCGACGGCAGGAACGTCACCTCGGTCCCGCGCCGCCCCGGCGCCGCGCCGACCACCTTCAGATCCTCGTCCGGCACGCCGTGCCGGAACACCATGAAGTGCTCCTTGTCGTCGCGCCAGATCCGGAGCTCGAGCAAGACGGAGAGCGCGTTGACCACCGACACGCCGACGCCGTGCAGACCACCCGACACCTTGTAGGAATTCTGGTCGAACTTCCCGCCCGCATGCAGCTGCGTCATGATGACGTTGGCCGCCGAGACGCCCTCGCCGGTATGGATGTCGGTCGGAATGCCGCGGCCGTCGTCGCGCACCGTCACCGAACCGTCGGCGTTGAGGCGTACGAAGACTTCGCTCGCCCAGCCGGCCAGCGCCTCGTCGATGGCGTTGTCGACCACCTCGTAGACCATGTGGTGCAGACCCGAGCCGTCGTCGGTGTCGCCGATGTACATTCCCGGCCGTTTGCGCACGGCGTCCAGGCCCTTGAGCACCTTGATGCTCTCGGCGCCGTAGTCGTCGGAACCGGTCTTGGAGCGGCCGCCGTCGGCAATGTCGGTCATGGAGGAGTTCACTTTCGTCGGATCTGTCGAGAGCGTTACATACAGGCTCCCGTCGGCACGTTCAAACGCGCCCGCGACGGACGAGAAACCAGCGTAGATTCAATGCGCTGAGATGTGGGCTATTCCGTGGTCGCGGGTCCCGCGAAAAGCGATTCGCGCGCTCAGCGCGTCGCCACCGCCACCGCCGCCCCGGCCATCATCGCCCCCGCCGTCCGATCGAGGATGCGTCGCGCCGAAGCGTCGCGGAAGAAGTCGCGCGCCCGCGCCGCCGCGCCCGCATAGACGGCGCCGACGATCGCCAGATCGATCGCCACGATCGTCACCAACTCGAGGTATCCGACCGCCGTCAGCCCGGTCAGATCGACCACCGTCGGCAGAAGCGCCATGTAGAAGACGATCGTCTTCGGATTGCCGAGCGTCAGCGTCAGCCCGCCGAGCATCACCCGGCTCCACGAGCGCGCGGCGCCGCGCGCCGCCTCGACCGTGTCGGCATGCGCCGGGGCCGTCCAAAGCTGCCAGGCGAGCCACACGAGATAGGCCGCGCCGGCGAACTTCACCACCGTGAAGATCGTGGCGAAGGTCGAGGCCAACGCCGCCAGCCCGAGCGCCGCGCAACTGAGGAACACGAGATCGCCGAGGATCATCCCGACGACCAGCGGCAACGTCCCCCAGAAGCCGACCGCCAGCGCTCGCGCAACCACGGCCGTCATGCCCGGCCCCGGGATCAGGGCGGCGACGGTGAGGGCGATCGTGAAGGCGATGAGCGTGGCCGGTTCCATCTCTGGGTCCTCGAAGGCGGGCCTGCATCGTGACCGCCGAAGCGCGAGACGGCAAGCCTTCGTCGCTTCCGCCCCATCCCATATCGTTCTCAGGACATATAGTATTTGGAGTATTTCGAGTAATAGTAGTTTCTGTATTCCGATCCGGAATAGAGTTTCATCTTGTCCTGTTCGACCTTGTTGAGGATGACGCCGAGGCACTTTTCGGCGACTTCGGCCTCGACCTGCAGCGTCGAGCGGACCAGGGAGCGCGAGGTCTTGCCCCATTCGACGACCAGGACGAAGGCGTCGACCAGATCCGCCATGGCGCGGACGTCGATCACCGGACCCATCGGCGGCAGATCGAGGACGATGTAGTCGAACACCTCGCCGAGTTTGCCGAGCAGACCCTGCATCGCCTGCGACGACAAGAGTTCGGAGGAGTTGGTCAGCTTGCGATGCACCGTCGCCGGCACGACGACGAGATGCGACTCCTCCTCCTGCAACGAGACCTGCGTCACGGAGCGGCTGCCCTTCAACACCTCGACGAGACCGTCCGTCGCCTCCGGCGCCACCGCGCGCGACAGGCCGGGATTGCGCAGGTCGGAATCGATCAGGATCGTCCGGGAGCCGAGGCTGGCGATCAGCGACGCCAGGTTCTTGGAGACGGTGGTCTTGCCTTCGCTCGGCAGGACCGAGACCACGCCGATGATCTTCGGCTTCTTGGCGCGCAGCGCGATGTCGGCGGCGACCTTGGTCGCCCGCAATGTCTCGGCGAAGCCGGACAAGGGCGCGGTCAGCGCATAACGCATGCGCGGCGCCGTCGCCCCCAACACGCCCGGCGGCGTCGCCGTCGTCTCGCGCTCCGGGCGATGCCCGCCGATCGCGAGAACCGGCAGCAGGCCGAGGAACTCCAGGCCGAGCTCGGTCTGCACCTGATCGCCGGTCCGGAAGACCTGATCGCGCATCTCCAAGAAGAAGGCCCCCGCGGCGCCGAGGAGACCGCCGAGCACGAAGCCGAGCGCCAGGAGCAGGCCCTTCTTCGGCCAGCTCGCCTTGAGCGCCGGCGACGCCGAGGTGATCACCCGCGCGTCGGTGATCGGGAAGGACTGCTGTTGGATCGCCTGCTGATAGCGTCCGAGGAACGTCTTGTAGAGCTCTTTGTAGGTCTCCGATTCCCGCTCCAACTCACGCAGCGTCACCAGGGTCTTGTTGTCGCCCGCCGTCTGCGCCATCATCTTGCGGAAGTTCTCCTCGAGGCTCTCGAGGCGCGACTTCGCGATCTGATAGTCGCTGTGATAGCTCTGGCCGATGCGCGACAGCTCTTCGAACACGAGGCGCTCGTACTGCTTCATCTCCGAGCGCAGATTGACCGCCGCGATGTGATCGGCGCCGAGGCGCTTGGTGATCTCCGCTTCGCGACGGGCGTCGTCGAGATACTTCTTGCGCAGATCGGCGATGACCGGGCTGTTCAGCGCCTCGTCGGTCACCGCATCGACCGATCCGGTCTTGGCGATCGTGTCGATGCGCTGAACCTTGGCTTCGGCGTCCGCCAACTTGGCCCGCGCTTCGGAGAGCTGCGCATTGGCGTCGACCAGCTGCTGCTCGTTGACGAGCTTGCCGTCGACCGCCAGAAGGCCGTGCTCGCTGCGGAACTGCTGCACCTTGGTGTCGGCCTCGAGCGACTTGTCCTTGAGTTCGCCGATGCGGTCCTGCAGCCAGATCGCGGCGCGCGTCGTCGCGTCGTATTTGGCGTCGAGCTGATCGGTCAGATAGGCGTCGGCATAGGCGTTGGCGATCGAGGACGCCAACCCCCGGTCCATCGAGGCGTGGCTCAACTCCAGGACATAGGTCCGGCCGACGCGCTTCACCTTGGTGGCGTCGCCCAGGCTCTCGACGATTTGTCGTTCGAGCACACGGTCCGCTTCGACCGCGCGCGCCGCGTCCGCCTCCAGATCGCGCCAGCCGAAGGTGTCGAGCAGGAAGTCGTAGACCGCTCCGATGGCCTCGGACACAGTGCCGGACTTCGGCGCGAAGACCGGATTGTTCTTCAGATCGAGCTTCTTGATCACCGACAGGGCGATCCGCTCCGACTTCAGGAGCTCGACCTGGCTGTCGACGCCGCCCGCTTCGAAACTGACGGCGTTGTTGCTCGTCTCATAGGAATCGGCGACGGCGCTGACCTTCGGCGTGTCGAGCAGGATGTCGACGACGGAGGTATATTGCGGCACCGTCACCAGGATGTAGAACACCGCCGCAATCAGGCCGACGGCGACGCCGCCCGCCAGAACCCGCGCCCGCCGCCGCGCCACCAGCAGCAGACGCTCCAGGTCCCACTCCTCCAGCACGGTCATGTGCTGCGCGAACTTCGACGGCCGATCGCCCTGACGCTCCGGCGCCTCACCCGATGTGTTCAGCATCTGCTCCGCTCGACCTCACGAACACATCCCGATGCGACCGCCCCGACCGCCCGACGCGAAAGCTGGATGTCGGCGCCGACGACCCGACGCCCTCGAACCGCAAAAACGAAAGAAGCCGGACGTCGCCTTACAGCCGACGACATCCGGCTCCCTGAGGAAAAATCTGCGACGCTCGGCGCCGCATCCCATCACCGCGCCGACACGCTCGTTCCGACGCTTCCGGTGCTCCGCGACACCGAAGCCGAGTAGGACGTGTAGGTCTGGCCGCCGCCCGACCCGCTGGTCAGCGACGTCGTCGTGGCCGCCGCCGTGCCGCTGCCCGCGCCCGTTCCGGTGCCCGTACCGGCGCCCGCGCCCGCGCCGGTGAAGCCGGTCGCGCCACCGCCCGCGCCGCCAGCGCCACCGCCGATCCCGGCCGTCTCGATGCCGGCGACGCCGCCGGTGTCGGCCACGTTCGTCCGACCCGGCCCGGGCGCCTGATCGGGCGCCACCACGGCCGCCTGACAGATCGCCGCCGAGGCCGCGCTGCCCGCCGCCGAGCCGCCGCAGGCCGAGGCCATGGCGATGTTG
>JAJTBO010000026.1 GCA_021286855.1 Hyphomicrobiales bacterium
TGCTCTTACCCGACGACTTCATCCTCGGGCAGACGGTCCCCGCCGGAGGGATACGAAAACGCCGCCCGGAGGGGCGGCGTTTCCTTTCGTTTCGAGCGGCGTCGTGTCACGGCGCCTTGAAGAAGTCCTTGGCCGTCGCCGTCTCGCGTCCGCCCTGTTCGGTGACGCGGAAGACGACGTCGGTCGACTTGTCCTTCAACTCGGCGCCGGAGATGAGCACCGCGGCGCGCACTTCGCGGGTCTGGTCGGCGCCGACGTGGATCAGCGGACGGCCGTCGACGTTCTGGTCGATGCCGACCACCTCGAGCCGGGCCGAGGCCGGAACGCCCTCGACCGACAGCAGGAAGTGGCGCTCGTGGCCGACGCGGTTGAGGAGGCGAATGGTGTAGCCGTTGCGCACCGAACCGTCGGAGTTCTGCACGTAGAGCGGATTGCGGTCGTGCAGCACGTTCACGCCGGCGTTGCCGCGCGAAATGAACGTATAGGCCATGAAGCCGAGCACGCCGGAGATCAGCACCGCATAGAGGATCGTGCGCGGGCGGATGACCCGGTAGATCGGGGCGAGGCCCTGTTTGCGGCGGTCGAAGTTGATCGGCGTGTCATAGGCGATCAGGCCGGTCGGACGGCCGAGCTTCGACATGATCGAGGTGCAGGCGTCGATGCACAGGCCGCACTGGATGCAGGAGAGCTGCGAGCCCATGCGGATGTCGGTGCCGGTGGGGCAGACCGCGACGCACTGATAGCAATCGACGCAGTCGCCCACCGTCTGGCCGGCCGCCTTCGCCTTCTTGCCTTCCTTCACCGAGGCGCGCGGCTCGCCGCGATCGTCGCGATAGGAGACGTTGAGGGCGTATTCGTCGGTCATCGCCGCCTGGATGCGCGGCCACGGGCAGGCGTAGATGCAGACCTGCTCGCGCATGTAGCCCGCGAAGAACCAGGTGGTGAAGGTCAGGATGCCGATCCAGATGTAGGCGATCTTCGGCGCCTGGAGGGTGACGAGCTGGACGATCAGAGTCGGGGCGTCGGTGAAGTAGAGCACCCAGGCGCCGCCGGTCGCCATGGCGATGAAGCCCCAGGCGATCCACTTCATCAGCTTCTTGCCGAAATAGGCGCCGTTCTTCGGCCCTTCGTCGAGCTTGATGCGGTCGCGCCGGTCGCCTTCGATCAACCGTTCGACGGCGAGGAAGAGGTCGGTCCACACCGTCTGCCAGCACAGATAGCCGCACCACACGCGTCCGGCCACTGCGGTGAGCAGGAACAGCGTGAAGGCGGCGGTGATCAGCAGGCCGGTGAAGTAGTAGACTTCCTGCGGCCAGATCTCGATGAAGAAGAAGTAGAAGCGCCGTCCGGGCAGATCCGCCAGCACCGCCTGGTTCGGCAGTCCCGGGCCGCGGTCCCAGCGGATGAAGGGCATGACGTAGTAGATCGTGAGGAGGATCGCGACGATCGCCCACTTCACCTTGCGGACGGTACCCTGCACGGCGGCCGGGTAGACCTTGATGTGTTCCTGATAGAAGCTCTCTTCCATCGCGTCGGTGGGGTGCGAGGGCTTCTCGAACGCCTTGGCCATCGGGCGGGTCTCCGATCGTGATTGCCGGCCCCTTGTTCGTCGGGGCATCGCAGACGACTGTGCAGGGACCGGGGCCGCCGATCCATGCGCGAAATCAAATATGTTCGACATAAAATCCAACTTTGTCTCAACGGCAAGAACCAATGTTCCGATCGGTGGTTCTGCGGAGGCGAGACTTGATCGCGGGGCGAAGCGGGATAGGCTGAAATTCGTGATCGAACCGGGACGGAGCCGGCGGCGTCGATGACCGTGCCTCAGGACGAAGAACCGATCAAGACGACGTGGCGGGCGCGCCTGCGCAACCATTTCGTCACCGGTCTGGTGGTGGTCGGCCCGCTCGCCATCACCGTCTACATCGCCCGCAGCTTCCTCGAATGGGTCGACGCGACGGTCAAGCCCCTGATCCCGGCGGCCTGGAACCCCGATCACTACCTGCCCTTCGCGGTGCCCGGATTCGGCCTCCTGGTGGCGCTCCTCGGCATCACCCTGCTCGGCGCGGCGACCGCCAGCCTGGTCGGCCGCACGCTGCTCTCCTACGGCGAGGATCTGGTCGGCCGCATGCCCTTCGTGCGGCCGGTCTATCGGACGCTGAAACAGGTCTTCCAGACCTTCGTCTCGACCCGCGACCAGAGCTTTCGCGAGGTCGGGCTGATCGAATGGCCGCGCGCCGGGGTGTGGTCGTTGGTCTTCGTCTCCGGACCGGCGAAGGGCGAGGTGGCGGCGAGGCTCTCGGCCGAGCGACCCGAGGTCGGCGTCGAGGACTGGCTCACGGTCTTCATCCCGACGACGCCGAACCCGACCGGCGGCTACGTCATGTTCCTGCCGAAGGCCGAGGTGCGCATCCTGGAGATGAGCGTCGAGGACGGCGCGAAGCTGGTCATCTCCGGCGGAATCGTCACGCCGGAACGACCGGCGGCGGCTGATCCGACGGAGGCTCCCGCCGCTCCAGCCGATCCTGCATGATCTCGATCTGCATCTGCTGGATTTCGGCGAGCCGTTGCCATTGATGCGTCAGGAGGTGGTCGATCTTCTCGTGCAGGTTCCGGATCTCGAGTTCGGCCTTGAGATTGACCCGATAGTCGTTCTCCGAGCGGAGCCGGTCCTTCGCCTCCTGCCGCTTCTGGCTCATCATGATGATCGGCGCCTGGACGGCGGCGAGGCACGACAGCACCAGATTGAGCAGGATGAACGGATAGGGGTCGAAGGCCCGCGCCGCCATGACCAGATTGACCGCCATCCAGACGACGAGGATCACGGCGAAGACCGTGATGAAGGTCCACGAGCCGCCGAAGTTCGCCACCGCGTCGGCGGAGCGCTCGCCGAGGGTGCGATCCTCGGCGTAGTCGGCGGCGACGTCGGTCGAGATCGTGTCGGCATGGGCGATCGAGGCGGCGACCTGCGCCTCGAGCGCGTTGAGTTCGCCGTGTTCGGCGGCGATCATGTCGCGAATGTAGCGGTCGCGCCGCTCGGCGACGGCGGCGCGCGAAATCAGCGCCTCGTGCGGCAGATCGGGCCGCTCGCGCAGGATCGCGTCGGCGAGCCCGGGGGTGAGCGCATAGAGCGGCACCAGATCGCGGCGCGCATGCTCGACGCCGGTCAGGGCGCAGGGCAGGCGGACGTTGCGATCGACGTGGTGATGATGGCCGGACACGTCCGTTCCTTTCGCGACTCATAATAGGCTCCTGAAATTCGGACAGGTCCGAATTTCAGGAGCGTTACGGCCTGACCGGCCGACGCCCGTTCGGGCTCGCCTTCACTCGTGAAGTTTCGAATGGGTCGAAACTTCACGAGTTCGGTCTCAACCCGCCTCGACCAGGCGGATCCCCCGATCCTGATCGAACAAATGCAGCAGAATGCGGAGCGCCCGCCCGCGCGGGGCGGCGAGACCCGAATCGCGCGCGAGAACCAGCCGGGCGTCGTCGCGCGCCGCCGCCAAGAGCTCGCCGTCGCGGTCGAGCCGGGCGATGCGGAAACCGGGCAGGCCGGACTGCTTGACGCCGAGCACGTCGCCGCCGCCTCTGAGCTCGAGGTCCTTCTCGGCGATGAGGAAGCCGTCGTCGGTCGCCCGCATGATTTCGAGGCGCGCCTTGGCGGTCTCACCGAGCGGGCCCTTGTAGACGAGCAGGCACGAAGAGGCCTCCGAGCCGCGCCCGACCCGGCCGCGCAACTGGTGCAGCTGAGCGAGGCCGAAGCGTTCGGCGTGTTCGATCACCATGATCGTCGCGTCGGGCACGTCGACGCCGACCTCGATCACGGTGGTGGCGACGAGGAGACGGGTCTCGCCCTCCTGGAAGGCGCGCATCGCCGCGTCCTTCTCTTCCGCCTTCATCTTGCCGTGGACGAGGCCGACGACCGGGCCCAACACGCGGGTGAGATCCTCGTAGCGCTCGACCGCCGCGGCGAGATCGACGACCTCGCTCTCCTCGACCAGCGGCGACACCCAATAGACCTTGGCCCCGTTGGCGATGGCGCGGCCGAGGCTCTCGACGATCTCGCCCATCCGCTCGGACGAGGCGAGCCGGGTGGCGATCGGTTGCCGGCCGGCCGGCTTCTCGGTCAGGCGCGACACGTCGAGGTCGCCGAAGAAGCTCATCATCAGGGTGCGCGGGATCGGCGTCGCGGTCATCACCAGGAGGTCGGTCGCTCGGCCCTTCGAGGTCAGGGCGAGGCGTTGATGGACGCCGAAACGGTGCTGTTCGTCGACGACGGCGAGCGCCAGATCGGCGAACTCGACCGGCCCCTGGAACAGCGCGTGGGTGCCGACCAGGATCTTCACGTCGCCGGAGGCGAGGCGGACGAGGATGCGCTCGCGCTCCTTGCCCTTCTCTCGGCCGGTCAGGATCGCCCATTCGACGCCGGCGGCCTCGGCCAAAGGCGCGAGCGAACGGGCATGCTGACGGGCGAGGAGATCGGTCGGGGCCATGATCGCCGCCTGACCGCCGGCCTCCACCGCCATCGCCGCCGCCATCACCGCGACCAGCGTCTTGCCCGCCCCGACGTCGCCCTGGAGCAGGCGGAGCATCCGTTCGGGCCGGGCGAGATCGGCGCGGATGTCCTCGATCGCCTGCTCCTGGCTCGCCGTCGGCCGGAAGGGCAGGGCGTCGAGAATGCGCGAGGAGAGCTCGCCGGTGGCGATGCGCGGCGTCTTCACCGCCCGTTTCGCCGAGGCGCGGACCAGCGCCAGGGTCAGCTGCTGGGCCAGCAACTCGTCATAGGCGAGGCGTCGGCGCGCCGGATCGTCCGCTTCGAGGTCGATCGGTCCGTCGGGGTGATGCAGCGTCGAAAGCGCAGAGCCGAAGTCGGGAAAGCGCTCCCGCGCCAGCCAATCGGGATCCTGCCACTCGGGGAGGTGGGGGAGGCGTTCGAGGGCGCGGCCGACCGCGCGTGCGATCGCCTTGGAGGTCAGCCCCTCGGTCTGCGGATAGACCGGCTCGACGAGCGGCAACGTCGAGAACTCGGCCTCGGTCGCGACGAGATCGGGATGGACCATCTGCGGGCTGCGGTTGAACCATTCGACCCGCCCGGAGACCCAGCGCTTCTCGCCCTCCGGATAGAGCTTCGTCAGCCAATCGGCGCGCGGCGAGAAATAGACGAGCGCGATGTCGCCGGTCTCGTCCCAGGCGATCACCTTGTACGGCGCGCGGCTGCCGCGCGAGGGGGCGCGATGTTCGGCGACGGTGACGAGAATGGTCGAGATCTCGCCGTCGAGCGCCTCGCCGATCTTCGGCGTCTTGCGTCGATCGATCACCGCCACCGGCAGATGGAAGAGGAGGTCGACGATCCGCGCCTCGCCGCCGGGGATCGGATTGGCCCCGGCGAGCAGCCGATCCCAGAGCGCGACCGTCTTCGGCCCGACGCCCGGCAGGCTCCTCAGACCAGCGAAGAGGGGCGTCAGGATCTCGGGGCGCATGCGGGTCCCGTGGGTTCGATCGATGCGGATTCTCGATATGTTCTAGCAGGAAGCGGCCGACGAGGGGAGGGGGAGGGGGACGACGTCGACAAATACCCGCAAAGATGGTGTGATGCGCGCAGTGCGGGTGGAGGTTCGACATGACGAACCGGGACGTCGTCTTGAGCCACGTGCTGGAATGGAGCTTCGGCGGACGGCCGTTTTCCCTGCGAACCGTCGGCGCGCTGGCGGTCCTGACGACGCCGGACGGTCAGATCCTCGAGCTCGCTCGTGACGAATGGGCGGCCTTGGCGAAGGCGATCGCCGAAAGCGGCCTCGCCGGCGCGCGCTGTGAGCCGAAGCGCAAGCCGCCGGCGAACACCGGTCGGCCTTGGACCGAGGAACTCGATCGTCTGTTGGTGACGAGCTGGCGCACCGGCGCTTCCGTTTCCGCTCTTGCGAGGGATTTCGAACGTACGGAGGGCGCGATCGCCAGCCGTCTCGTCCGTCTCGGCGAAATCCGCTACGCGCCGAGCCACGGGGGCGACGCGGCTGCGCCGCTCACCGCCCATGCTCCGGATCTCGCCGTTCGATCTCTCGGAACGTCCGGGCGCGGTTGAGACGACATCGGGTCACGCCTCCGGCCGCTCCGCCCAGGCGACCATCGCCGCGCCCCAGGCTCGCGCCGTGTCGCGGTCGAGGTCGAGCTGGGTGATCCGGTGGCCCTCGCGCACGATCACCCGGAGCAACTCCATGCCGCCGTCGAAGGTCACTTCCTCGAGCCGCACCTCGCGGCGATAGGGCGCGGCGAAGGTTTCCAGCGGTTTGCGCGCGACGTCGGTCATTTCGCCGCTCCGGGTTCGGAGAAGGTCGGCACGCCGGCGCGGTAGAAGACCAGCTCCAGCCGCTTCTGCCAGTCGCGCGGCGTGTCGGGATAGTCCGGCTTCAGGTCCATGTGCAGCACGATCATGCCGTCGTGCGCCGCGGCCTCGACCAGCTTCTCGAGCTCGATATAGGAGGTGATCTCGCGGTGCGAGATGATCAGGTCGGAGAGGGCGGCCATGGCGTTCAGACCTCGACAGGGGGAAGGGCGATGCGATCGTAGGAGCGCAGACGAAGCAGGAGGCGGCCCTCGCCGGGTTCCTCTGCGTCGACGAAGCCGCTGCGGTCGTGCAGGACGTTGTCGGCGAGAAGACCCATGCCGGGCTCGAGACGCAATCGGACGATCGACGGATCGTCGGCCATGATCTCGACCAGCGCCGCCACGGCGGCCCGCGTCGCCGCGTCGTCGCGCCAGGCGATGTGACGCTTGCGCGCGGTGTAGCGCATGCCGAGCCGGCCGGTCGCCGGATCGACGAAGAACACCGGTCCGACGGTCTCGCCGCGCACCGTTCCGTCCTCCTCGACGCAGGGCGGGATCGACATCGCGTCGTCGCGCATCAGGGCCGCGACGAAGGCGGGATCGCGGTCGCGGAGGCGGATATAGGCGATGTCGGGGTCCATCAGGGCGTTGACGCCGCCTTCGCGGCCCGGCCGCACGCAGTGCAGGACCATCGACTGGATCGCCCGATCCGCCCCGTCCCAGGCGTAGTAACCATCGGTATGCCAGCCGATCGGACGGTCGGAATAGGGGATGAAACCGGCCTGCCGCGGCGCGTCGGTGACCCGGATCGCGACGATCCCGTCCGCGCCGGCCGAGCGATGGCTCTCGAACCGGGTGAGGCCGCAGGCGCGCGTGAAGGCGGCGACGGCCGCGCGCGATCCCGCCTCGTCGAGCGGCGCGGTGCGGTAGAGGGCCATGTTCGACCGCGCCAGGGCCTTGTCCAATCTCGCGATTTCGTCGGCGCTCGGATGCGCGAGGTCGGCGACGTCGATGATCTCAGGGGCTGCGGCGGGCAGGGAATCGGCGAGCTTCGCGGCGCGCCAGGCTCGCCACGCCGGCTCGTCGTCGAGCGCGAACGGCCCGTGCTCGGGAAGACGCGGCGGCGACGTCGATTCCCGGTCCGGCCCTTGTCCAGACCCCTGAAATGTCGAAATGCATTCGGACGCGATTCGAACCGCTTCCATGACCTCGTCTCCTCCCGCGCGGTCGCGATCTGACGTCGCTCTCCGCACTGCTCGCCCCCCATCGAGACCGGGCGAAACGCCGCCAGGGACGGCGTCTCCCCGCCTCTCGATGAAAAATATTTCAAACGATTCAATCGCCTGGAGAGAAAGTTCGAAACCCTGCGACGAACCTCTTTGCAAGTCTTCAAAATCAGAATAGCATCATATTCGTGCTCTCGCATATAAACGTTTCAGACGGGCCGCTCGAGCGATGCGAATCGATTGATGCGGAGGCGGGAGCGGAGATTTCATCGTCGGCCGAATTCGGACGGAAGCGCGGGCGACGGTGTCGGAATTTCAAAGAAGCCTCGTCGCCGACGCCCCTCGAGGGGCGCGGGACGGACGGGGCGCCAGGGGCCGATCCGACCTTCGGGGCGGATCGGGAAACGTTCGAAGGAGATGACCCATGTCGGGTGTCGAAGACGCTCGCGAGGGCGCCGTGGCCGGCGCTGCTCACGTGACCGCGCAGCATCCCACGCCCAATCTCGACCAGCTCGAGAGCGGCCCCTGGCCGAGCTTCGTCACCGGCCTGAAGCGCCTGCGCGACAGCGGCGGCAAGCAGTACGCCGCGATGATGAACGACCTGCTCGGCCAGCTCGAGCATTCCTACACGAACCGTCTCGGCTACTGGAAGGGCGGCACCGTGTCGGTCTTCGGCTACGGCGGCGGCGTCATCCCGCGCTTCTCCGAGGTGGCCGACAAGTTCCCGGAATCGAAGGAGTTCCACACCCTTCGCGTCCAGCCGCCGGCCGGCTACCACTATACGACCGACCTGCTGCGCCAGATGTGCGACATCTGGGAGGAGCACGGCTCCGGCCTGATCGCGCTGCACGGCCAGTCCGGCGACATCATGTTCCAGGGCTGCAAGACCGAGAACGTTCAGAAGGCCTTCGACGCCCTGAACGAGATCGGCTTCGACCTCGGCGGCGCCGGCCCGGCGCTGCGCACCTCGATGAGCTGCGTCGGCCACGCCCGCTGCGAGATGTCGATGTACGACGAGGTCAAGGCGCATCGCGCGGTGATCAACGAGTTCCTCGACGAGATGCACCGCCCGTCGTTCCCCTACAAGTTCAAGTACAAGTTCTCCGGCTGCCCGAACGACTGCGTCAACGCCATCCATCGCGCCGACTTCGCGGTGATCGGCACCTGGCGCGACGACATGAAGGTCGACCAGGAGGAAGTGAAGGCCTACGTCGCCAGCCACGGCCGCAAGTACACGATCGACCACGTCATCGCGATGTGCCCGACCCGTGCGCTCAGCCTCAACGACGACGACACGCTCGAGGTCGACAACCGTTCGTGCGTGCGCTGCATGCACTGCCTCAACGTCATGAACAAGGCGCTGGCGCCGGGCGACGACCGCGGCGCGACGATCCTGATCGGCGGGAAGCGAGCCCTCAAGGTCGGCGACCTGATGGGCACGATGGTGGTGCCCTTCTTCAAGCTGCAGGACGACGAGGACTACGAGCAGTTGGTCGAGTTCGCCCGTACGATCATGGAGTTCTTCGCCGAGAACGCGCTCGAGCACGAGCGCATCGGTGAGACCATCGATCGCATCGGTCTGCCGACCTTCCTGGCGGCGGTCGGCATCGAGCCCGATCCGAACATGGTCCGCCATCCGCGCACGTCCTGCTACGTCCGCACCGACGACTTCACGGACGAAGCCGAGAAGTATTTCGAGCGCAAGCGCGAGATGGCGGCGGAGTGATCCGAACCGCTTTCGCCGATCGGTCTCTCGGACCGATCGGCCCTCGGTGACGCGGGGAGAAACCCCGTGCCCGCACCACCCGACGAGACGTGCCCCAAGGGAGGGAGCATCGCGATGAGCCAAGCGCAGACCGCCGAAGTGCGGCCTCGGCTGCCCGACGAACACGGCGTGCCGGATCCGTTCCAGTACATGCATCCGATCATGAAGAAGAACTACGGCAACTGGGATTGGCACGACCGTCCCCGTCCCGGCGTCCTTCATCACGTGGCCAAGTCCGGCGACGAGGTCTGGACGGTGCGCGCCGGCACCCAGCGTCAGATGGACGTCGGCACGATCCGGCAGCTCTGCGACATCGCCGACACGCACGGCGAGGGCCACGTCCGCTTCACCACCCGTTCGAACATCGAGTTCATGGTCGGCGACTTCGCCAAGGTGCCGGCGCTGATCTCGGCGCTGAACGCGAACGGCTATCCGGTCGGCGGCACCGGCAACTCGGTGTCGATGATCTCGCACACCCAGGGCTGGCTGCACTGCGACATCCCCGGCACCGACGCCTCGGGCGTGGTCAAGTCCCTGATGGACATGATGCACCACGAGTTCACCCACGAGGAGATGCCGAACCGCGTGCGCATCACCACCTCGTGCTGCCAGATCAACTGCGGCGGCCAGGGCGACATCGCGATCAACGTTCAGTACACGAAGCCGCCGAAGATCAATCACGATCTCGTCGCCAACGTCTGCGAACGCCCGGCCGTCGTCGCCCGCTGCCCGGTGGCGGCGATCCGTCCGGCCATGGTCGACGGCAAGCCGTCGCTCGAGGTCGACGAGAGCAAGTGCGTGTGCTGCGGCGCCTGCTATCCGCCGTGCCCGCCGATGCAGATCAACGGCGCCGACTCGACCAAGATCGCCATCTGGGTCGGCGGCAAGCACTCGAACGCCCGGTCCAAGCCGACCTTCCACAAGCTGGTCGTCGCCAATCTGCCGAACAACGCTCCGCGTTGGCCCGAGGTCGAAGAGGTCGTCCGCAAGATCCTCTACGCCTACAAGGACAACGCCAAGCACTTCGAGCGCATGGGCGAATGGATCGACCGGATCGGTTGGCCGCGCTTCTTCGAACTGACCGGCCTCGCCTTCACCAAGCATCACATCGATACCTGGGTCGGCGCGCGTCACAACATGAACATGTCGGCGCACGTCCGCTTCTGATCGGAGGAGGGGGCTTCATCGGGGAGCCCCCAACCACCGGCGGAAGATGTTCATGGAAGATCTGGGAGGTTTGGTCGTGAAGTTCGCTGTCGTCGTCAACGAGGGTCCCTATACGCATCAGGCGTCGGACACCGCGTATCAGTTCACCAAGTCCGCGTTGGACAAGGGGCACGAGATCTTTCGCGTGTTCTTCTACCACGACGGCGTCAACAACGCGACGCGTCTGACGGTTCCGCCGCAGGACGAGCGCAACGTCCAGAAGAACTGGTCGGAGTTGGCCGAGAAGCATTCGCTCGACATGGTCGTCTGCATCGCCGCGGCGCAGCGTCGCGGCATTCTCGACGCCGACGAGGCCAAGCGCCACGGCAAGGGCGACGGCTCGGCCAACATCGCGCCCGGCTTCCGC
Organism: Hyphomicrobiales bacterium; assembly: GCA_021286855.1. GTDB lineage: Bacteria > Pseudomonadota > Alphaproteobacteria > Rhizobiales > Ancalomicrobiaceae > Pinisolibacter. Next base: position 10,886 of record JAJTBO010000026.1, read on the forward strand.
ATCTCCGGCCTCGGCCAATTGATCGAGGCCGGCATCCAGGCCGACCGCCTCGTGGTCTTCGGCGACTGAGGAGCGAGACATGTCCGACAGCAAGCGTTTCCTCTACGTCAATCGCAAGGCGCCGCACGGCACGGTCTACGCTCTCGAGAGCCTCGAAGTGGTGTTGATCGGCGCGGCCTTCGAGCAGGACGTCAGCCTCGCCTTCCTCGACGACGGCGTCTTCCAGCTCGTCAAACGCCAAGTCACCACCGGCATCGGCGTCAAGAATTTCGCCCCGACCTACCGGGCGCTCGGCGACTACGACGTCAAGAAGCTGTTCGTCGAGCGCGAGAGCCTCGAAGAGCGCGGCCTGACCGAGGACGACCTGATGGAGGTCACCCACGAGAACGACGACGAGGAAGACGTTTCCTCGATCGAAATCGTCGACCGCGCCCGCATGGCCGAGATCATGGCCGCGCAGGACGTCGTCCTGAGCTTCTGAGGGGGAAATCGATGTCCACGCTCCACACCGTGAACAAGTCGCCCTTCGAACGCGGCAGCCTCGCGTCGGCGCTCGCCCATGCCCTGCCGGGCGATGCGGTGCTGCTGATCGAAGACGCCGTGGTCGGCGTGCGCGCCGGCGAGACGGCGGCGGCGCAGGCGTTGAAGGCGGCGATGCCCGGCTGCGCCATCCATGTGCTCGGTCCCGATCTGGCGGCGCGCGGCATCGCGGCCGACGGCGTCGTCGACGGCGTCACGATCGTCGACTACGGCGGTTTCGTCGATCTCGCCGCCGCCCACGACAAGGTTCAGGCCTGGCTCTGACCGGCCGAAACGAAAAACGAAAATTCTGCGGAGGAAACCATGACTTATCATTTCAACGGAATGGACATCGCCTCGGACGAAGAGGGCTATCTGACCGACCTCTCGCTGTGGAATCCCGATCTCGCCCTGCTGATCGCCAAGGACGAGAAGATCGAGATGTCCCCCGAGCACTGGGAAGTGGTCAACTTCCTGCGCGAATATTACGACGAGTATCAGATCGCTCCGGCGATCCGCGTGCTCACCAAGGCGCTGAAGAAGAAGCTCGGCGAGGAGAAGTCCTCGAACAAATATCTCTACGAGCTCTTCCCCTACGGCCCGGCCAAGCAGGCGTGCAAGATCGCCGGTCTGCCCAAGCCGACCGGCTGCGTCTGAGGCGAAGGCGGCTCGCTCTCCGGAGCGAGCGAGAGCAAAGGCCGTCGCATCCGGTTCTCTCCCCCCTTGTGGGGGAGAGACAGAGAGAGGGGTCGGTGAGCATCCGAGAACGCCGAAGTTCGACGATGCGCCCGACACCCCTCTCCCTGTCCCTCTCCCTCGAGGGGAGAGGGGACGCGGTGGCCCTCGCCTTCGCACACCGACGCCGCTCTTCGGGCGGAGATCGCCCGAACCGACATCATCGACCCGCGACGGTCATCATGCGGATGGCAGGGGAACGCCCGTGCTGACGACGATCTACGCTTGCCTCTTCTATGGCGCGACGGCGATCTTCCTCGCCGGGATGGCGTTGCGCATCACGCGCTTCGCTCGGACGCCCGCGCCCTTGAAGATCCCGACCATGCCCGCGCCGACGACCTCGTCGGGCGTCGCCTTCCGCATGCTGCGCGAAGTGACGGTGTTCCACAGCCTGTTCCGCGCCAACAAGTGGATCTGGGTCTTCGCCTGGGTGTTCCACGTCGCGCTGGCCGTCGTGCTGCTGCGCCACCTGCGTTACTTCCTCGATCCGACGCCGCTGCCGATCGTTCTCGTGCAGCCCTTCGGCGTGCTCGCCTCCTTCGCCATGGTGGCGGGACTGGCGGGGCTGTGGGCGCGGCGCGTCGTCGTCGAGCGGATCCGGTACATCACCGGGCCGTCGGACCATCTGATGCTGGCGCTGCTCGTCGCGATCGGCCTGTCGGGCATGATGATGAAGTTCGTCGCCCACACCGACATCGTCGCGCTGAAGCAGTTCTTCCTCGGCCTGATGCGCTTCGATCCCGCGCCGCTGCCGGCCGATCCGATCCTGCTCGTCCATCTCGGGCTCGTCGCGACGCTGATGATCGTCTTCCCCTTCTCCAAGCTGGTGCATGCCGCCGGCGTGTTCTTCTCGCCCTCGCGCAATCAGGTCGACGACGCTCGTGAGCGCCGTCATCTGGCGCCCTGGGCGGCGAAGCTCGAAGCCGACCGGGCGAGGTGAGACCCATGGACGCGATCGCACCGAACGCCGACCTCGAACGGCCCGACCCGCTCGAAATTCCGCCGCTGTGCCCCGGCGCGATGGAGGCTTCCAAGCCCTGGATCGCCTCGCCCGATCACCAGAAGGCGCTCGGCTTTCCGGGCGAGCTGGTCGAGAACTGGAAGGAGGTCGCCATCGCCAAGATGGGCGAGCTCCTGGAGAAGAATCGCGCGCTCCGGGTCTATCTCGACAGTTGCGTGAAGTGCGGCGCCTGCACCGACAAGTGTCACTATTTCCTCGGCACCGGCGATCCGAAGAACATGCCGGTCGCCCGTCAAGACCTGCTGCGCAAGGTCTACCGCCGTCACTTCACCCTCGCCGGCAAGTGGTTCCCGAGCCTGGTCGGCGCGGAGGATCTGACGGAAGCGGTGATCGACGACTGGTACTCGTATTTCCATCAGTGCTCGCAGTGCCGGCGCTGTTCGGTGTTCTGCCCCTACGGCATCGACACGGCCGAGATCTCGATGGCGGGGCGCGAGATCCTCGACGCCATCGGCAAGGGGCAGAAGTACTGCAACGAGATCATCGGCAAGGTCCACACGATCGGCAACAACCTCGGCCTCAACAAGAACGCCCTGCGTTCGACGCTGGAGGGCCTCGAGGAGGACATCGAGGACGACACCGGCGTGCCGGTGAAGCTGCCGCTCGACCAGAAGGGCGCCGACATCCTGCTCGTCACGCCCTCGGCCGACTTCTTCGCGGAGCCGCACGTCGACGGCCTGATCGGCTACGCCAAGGTGTTCCACGCCGCCGGCGCGAGTTGGACGATCTCGTCCTACGCCTCGGAAGCGGCCAATTTCGGCATGTTCATCGGCTCCTATGAGCAGATGCGGCTGATCGCGCTGCGCATCCGCGAGGCGGCGCTCGACCTCGGCGTCAAGCGGATCGTCTTCGGTGAATGCGGCCACGCCTGGCGCGTCGCCTATTCGTTCCTGAACACGCTGGCCGGTCCCTTCGACTTCCTCGATCCGAACTATCCGGTGCCGCAGCACATCTGCGAATACACCTGGGATCTGATCGAAAAGGGAAAGTTGAACTTCGACAAGTCGAAGAACGATCACATCCGCCTGACCTATCACGACAGCTGCAACGTCGCTCGCGCCACCCGCATGGGCGATCAGCCGGGCGGACAGTTCGAGATCCCGCGCAACATCCTGAAGTCGGTCTGCAACTACTACTTCGACATGCCGGCCGACACGATCCGCGATCAGACCTTCTGTTGCGGCGGCGGCGGCGGTCTTCTGACCGACGAGTTGATGGATCTGCGCAAGAAGGGCGCGAGCCCGCGCATGAAGGCGCTGCAGACGGTCGCGGACGACCACGGCGTCACTCACATGGCCGCCATCTGCGCCATCTGCAAGACCCAGTTCGCCAAGGTGATGCCGACCTACGGGTTCGAGCGGGACGGGATCCTGTCCGTCCATCAGCTCGTCTCCAACGCCATCATCCTGGAAATTCCCGAAACTCGAGACGACGACGACGACTGACGGCCGCAAGAAGCCGAGGTCCAGGGAGGACTTCCATGAACGAGAGCCCGAACCCGAAGAAGTTGACCTTCCGTCGCTTCGAGAACGGCAAGAACATGTGGGAATGGGATGATCTTCAGGAGAAGATCTTCACCGCCGACAAGTCGCACAAGTGCCCGACCTACATCCACCGCGCCCCGCCGTGTCAGGCGTCGTGCCCGTCGGGTCACGACATCCGCGGCTGGCTCGCCATCGCGCGCGGTCAGGACAAGTCGCCGACCGGCCGCCCCTGGCAGGAATACGCTTTCGACCGCATGGTCGAGGCCAACCCGTTCCCCTCGGTGATGGGCCGCGTCTGCCCCGCTCCGTGCGAGGACGGCTGCAACCGCAACGAGGTCGACGACTTCGTCGGCATCAACGCCGTCGAGCAGTATGTCGGCGACTGGGCGATCGAGAACGGCTTGAGCCTGCCGGCTCCGGCCGAGGCTTCCGGCAAGTCGGTCGCGGTGATCGGCGGCGGTCCGGCCGGCCTCGCGGCGGCGATGTTCGTCCGTCGCGCCGGCCACGCCGTCACGATCTTCGAGGCGCACGACCGTCTCGGCGGCATGATGCGCTTCGGCATCCCCGGCTACCGCACGCCGCGCGACAAGCTCGACGCCGAGATCCAGCGCATCCTCGACACCGGCGTCGCCGTTCGGCTGAACTGCCGGGTCGGCGAGGACGTGACGATCGAGCAGTTGGAGGCCGACTACGACGCGATCTTCTGGGCGCTCGGCGCGCAGAAGGGGCGGCCGCTGCCGGTGCCCGGCAACGACGCCGAGGGCTGCATCACCGGCGTCGAGTTCCTCGACGCCTTCAACCAGGGTTGGGTCTTCTCCACCGCGCCGCGCGTCGTCGTGGTCGGCGGCGGCGACACCTCGATCGACGTCGCCTCGGTCGCTCGTCGTCTCGGCCACATCACCAAGGTGGCGGACAAGGATCGGGCCGGCTCGGAGGCGATGGGCTTCGAGGCCCACGACGTCGCCGGCTCGATGGCCCGCAAGGGCGTGCAGGCGACGCTGACCTCGCTCTTCCCGATCCATCAGATGACGGCGGCGGAACGCGAACGCGAGGACGCGCTGCGCGAGGGCGTCGACATCCGCGACGGCGTCATGCCGCTCGAGGTCCTGTCGGAGAACGGCCGCGTCACCGGCCTGCGCATGTGCGCCTGCACCATGAAGGGCATGGTTCCGATGCCGACCGAGGGCACGGAATTCGTCATCGAGTGCGACATGATCGTCTCGGCGATCGGCCAGATGGGCGACCTCGCGGACGGGCTCGCCCGTCTCGACGGCGGCCGCGGCTTCATCGCCGTCGACAACGTCTATCGGGTCAAGGGCACGACCAAGCACTTCGCCGGCGGCGACGTCATCCGTCCGCATCTCCTGACCACCGCCATCGGCCACGGCCGGGTCGCGGCCGAGGTGATCGACGGCTTCCTCGACGGCGAGATGTCGGAGAAGCGGCCGAAGGTCGACGTGCATCACTTCCGCCTGCTCGAAGAACTGCAGCAGCGCGGCATGGAGCCGGACGCCTACGACCACCTCCAAGCGCGCGGCACCGACGACGCCGACTATGCGCTCCACAACTGGGAGGACCGCGGCGCCTCGCACGTCGTGCCGCACGACGACCTGTTCAAGGGCCACTTCGCCTACGACCCGCGCGAACGCCGTTCCGAGGTCCATGTCGAGGCCGGCAACGTCATCGGCAACTTCGAGGAACGCATCCAGGGGCTGACCGAGGCGCAGGCGCAGCACGAGGGCAAGCGCTGCATGAGCTGCGGCCTCTGCTTCGAGTGCGACAACTGCGTGATCTACTGCCCGCAGACGGCGGTGTCGCGCGTGCCGAAGAAGGAGCGGGCGATCGGTCGCTACGTCGAGACCGACTACAAGAAGTGCGTCGGCTGTCACATCTGCAAGGACGTCTGCCCGACCGGCTTCATCCAGATGGGTCTCGGAGAGTGAGATGACGCGTCGGTCTTCTCTCGCCACGGCTCTCCTGTTCGTCGTGACGCTCGTCCTCGGCGGCCTCGCCGGGGCGGCGACCGGGCTCGCGCTCGAGAACTCGGTCGCCCGTCCGGCGATCCCGCAGGCCTCCGGTCAGTGCGTCGCGCCGAAGGAGGTCATGCGGCGCAGCCACATGACGATGCTGAAGCACACCCGTGACGTCACCGTCCGCGAGGGCGATCGGCAGACCGCGGAGGGGCTGACCGCCTGCGTGACCTGCCATGCGGTCAAGGATGCGACGGGGACGGTCGTCTCGGTCTCCTCGCCGCAACACTTCTGCCGCGCCTGCCACGACTACGCGGCGGTGAAGATCGACTGTTTCGAGTGCCACGCGTCGCGGCCGCTCTCCGAAAAGGCGGTCGACAACGAACACGGCGTCGGCGCCACCGACGTCGCCGCGCTGAAGGCCTATGCCGAGGAGACGACGCGATGAGCGGATGTGGAGACGCCTGCAAGGGCGGCTGCGCCGGGCCCGTCGGCGGCGAAACGATCGACGCCGAGCGCCGTTCCTTCCTCGGAGCGGTCGGCGCGGTCGCGGTGACGACGCTGGCGCCGGGCGTGACGCTGACCGCTTTCGGCGGCGGCGAGGCTCGGGCGGCCGGCGCGGATCCGGCGAAGCGTTGGGGCCTTCTGGTCGACATCTCCAAGTGCGAGGACGGCTGCACCGGCTGCGTCGACGCCTGCAAGACCGAAAACGGTTGGCAGGGCGGAGCCGAGAACCAACAGGAGAGCCAGTGGATCCGCAAGGTCTCCCTGCGCGATCCGAAGTCCGGCGTGACGAAATCGGCGCCGGTGATGTGCCAGCACTGCGCCCATCCGCCGTGCGTCGACGTCTGCCCGACCGGCGCGTCGTTCAAGCGGGCCGACGGCATCGTGCTGGTCGACAAGCACCGCTGCATCGGATGCCGCTACTGCATGATGGCCTGCCCCTACAAGGCGCGGTCCTTCGTCCACCACGAGCTCGAGGACCAGAAGCCCTGGGCCCCGCGCGGGGTGGGCACGGTGGAGAGCTGCACGCTCTGCGTCCACCGCGTCGATCGCGGCGAAGCGCCGGCCTGCGTCACCGCCTGCGCCTCGAAGGGCGGGGCGATCGTCTTCGGCGATCTCTCCGATCCGAAATCCGAGATCGCGCAGACCATTGCGACCTACGCCACCAAGCAGATCCGCGGCGACCTCGGCGTCGACCCGGGCGTGCGCTACCGGAATCTGTGAGGGCCGGCCGATGACCCACGTCACCTACATGGAATGCAAGGGCGGCCCGCGCTTCACCGCGGTGTTCGTCGGGCTTCTCGGCGTGCTCGGCCTGGGTGCGGCGTCCGCTCTGTGGATGGAGACGCACGGCCACGTCGCCTCCGGCATGAACAACTCGGTCGTCTGGGGCGCGCCGCACGTCTTCGCGATCTTTCTGATCCTCGTGGCGTCGGGCGTCCTCAACATCGCCTCGCTCGGCTCGGTCTTCGGCGAGATGGGCTACAAGCCGAAGGCGCGGCTCTCGTCGGTAATGGCGGTCACCTTCCTCGTCGGCGGGCTCGCGGTGCTGGTGCTCGACCTCGGCCGGCCGGATCGGCTGACGGTCGCCATGACCAACTACAACTTCCGCTCGATCTTCGCCTGGAACGTGCTGCTCTATTCGGGTTTCGTCGGCATCGTCGTCGCCTATCTGGTCGTCCAGATGACGCGGCGCTGGCAGAAGTTCCTGAAGCCCGTCGGCCTCGTCGCCTTTCTGTGGCGTCTGATCCTGACCACCGGCACCGGCTCGATCTTCGGCTTCATCGTCGCCCGTTCGGGCCTCGGCACGGCGGTGCTCGCGCCGGAGTTCATCGCCATGTCGCTGCTCTACGGGTTGGCGGTTTTCATGTTGGTGCGCCTCGCCATCGACCTCGCCGCCGACGTCGCCGACCGGCGGCTGTCCGACGGCCTGTTGGCGCGGCTCTCCCGGCTCCTGGTGATCTTCGCCGGCTCGGTGCTCTATTTCACCGGCGTCTACCACTTCACCGGCATCTTCTCGCCGGAGAGGACGGAATTCGAGGCGTGGATCCTGCTCGGCGGCGGCTATTTCACCGCGCTGTTCTGGATCGGCGCGATCGGCCTCGGCCTCCTGGTCCCGATGGCCATGCTCTACAATCGCGAGGCGCCGGCGCGCTCGAAGGTGGCGATCGCCTCGAGCCTCGTCGTCTTCGGCGGCTTCGCCCAGGTCTGGGTGATCGTCATCGGCGGCCAGGTCTTCCCGATGCGGCTCTTCCCCGGGTTCGAGGTCTCGTCGAGCTTCGGCGACGGCGTCGTCGCGTCCTACGCGCCGGCGCTGCCGGAGTTCGGCCTCGGCCTCGGCGGGGTCGCTCTGGCGCTGATCCTGACCATGATCGCGCTGAAGCTGTTCCCGCTCCTGCCGCACGAGGAGGCCGCGTGATCATGACCCGTCTCGTCGTCTCCGCCGCTCACAAGTCCTCGGGCAAGACCACCTTCACGGTCGGTCTCGCCGCCGCCCTGACCCGTCTCGGCCGGCGCGTGCAGTGTTTCAAGAAGGGGCCCGACTACATCGATCCCCTCTGGCACGGCCACGCCGCCGGACGGCCGAGCTACAATCTCGACTTCAACACCCAGACCCCGGAAGAAATCGCCGCGCTGGTCGCGGCGCGCGAGATCGGCATGGACCTCGCCCTGATCGAGGGCAACAAGGGCCTGCACGACGGCGTCGACCTCGAGGGGACGGATTCGACCGCGGCGCTGGCCAAGCTCCTCGACGCGCCGGTGATCCTGGCGCTCGACGCCGCCGGCGTGACGCGCGGCATCGCGCCCCTGCTGCTCGGCTACCGGATGTTCGATCCGGCCGTGAAGATCGCCGGCGTGGTGCTGAACCGCGTCGCCACCGCGCGGCAGGAAGAGAAGCTCGTCGCGGCGATCGAACGCTACACCGACGTCGCCGTGCTCGGCGCGATCGGCCGGCGCACCGACCTTCTCGTCGAGGAACGTCACCTCGGCCTGACCACGCCGCAGGAGACGGCGAACGTCGAACGGGTGGTCGAGCGCCTCGCCGAGACGGTGGCGGAAGGGGTCGATCTCGCGCGGCTGGAGACGATCGTCGCGGCGGCGCAGCCGACGGTGCGGCCGCGGCCGATCGTCCTGCGCGGCGGGCGGAGCGAGACGCCGGCCGACGCGCCGACCATCGCGGTCGCTCGCGACGGCGCCTTCTGCTTCTACTATCAGGACGATCTCGAGGCGTTGGAGCGGGCCGGCGCGCGTCTGACCTTCTTCTCGACGCTCGAGGCGGCGCGTCTGCCCGATTGCGACGGCCTCTTCATCGGCGGCGGGTTCCCGGAGAGCCACGTCGCGGGGCTCGAGGCGAACGCCTCCCTGCGCGCCGACATCGCCGAGAAGGGGCGGGCGGGGCTGCCGATCTACGCCGAATGCGGCGGCCTGATGTATCTCTCCCGCAAGATCGTCTGGGGCGAGACCGCCGGCGACATGGTCGGGCTGGTGCCGGGCGACGCGGTCGTCCACGATCGGCCGCAGGGCCGCGGCCTGGTCCTGCTCGAGGAGACCGCGGCGATGCCCTGGGGACCGCTCGGCGCGATCGGGGAGGGCGGCGCGCCGCGCCGGGTCCGCGCCCACGAGTTCCACTACGCGCGGCTCGAGAACCTCGCGCCCGGCCTCGCCTTCGCCTGGGAGGTGAAGCGCGGCGACGGGATCACCGGCCGTCACGACGGCGTCGTCGTCGCCAACACGGTGGCGAGCTTCGCCCATCTGCGCGACACCTCGCGCTTCGACTGGGCCCGACGGTTCGTCGCCTTCGTGACGCGGACGCGCGAACGCCGTCGCGCCGGCGAAGCGCGCGAGATCGCCTCCCTCCGCCGCGACCCCGCCGTCGTCGGCGAGGCGATGGCCCTCGGAGGCTGGGCATGATCGCCGCGACGCGACCGGCCGTCGACGCCGACGGCTATCTGATCGATCCGGAAGAGTGGACGGAAGCGTTCGCGCGGGAGACCGCGGCGGCGCTCGGCGTCGAAATGTCGGAAGAACATTGGGACGTCGTCCGCTTCATGCGCGAGGAGCGCGAGAAGCACGGCGTCTCGCCGGACGCGCGGCACGTCATCCGGCATCTCGCCGAGACGCGCGGCGCGCACCGCAACCGGCTCTTCGAGCCGTTTCCCTACGGTTATCCGGGGCAGGCGTGCCGGATCGCCGGCATGAAGAGGCCCCGCGTCTGGAGCACCGGGTGAGAAGAGTTCGAGTAGGACGACAGGAAATCTCGGTCGAAAGAAAGGTCTCGGACAGGTGAAATAATTGATCCTCGTCGTGGCGCAGATCCGAACATGAGAATATCATGAAGGACATGAAGGCTGCGTCACGACCGTCTCCACCCCGTAGGGGCGAGGGACGGCGCGGCGCGGTCGGGTGAACCGACCGCGACCAGGGACAAGAAAGACAGCTTCGGGGACGCGGGGATCAGCAGGGAGGGTTCGATGGCTCATATCGTGATCATGGGCGCCGGTCTCGGCGGCGTCGTCATGGCGTATGAAATGAAGGATCAGCTCCGTCCGGAGGACAAGCTGACCGTCATCACGAAAGATCCGAAATATCACTTCGTGCCGTCGAACCCGTGGATCGCGGTGAAGTGGCGTCAGCGCGAAGACATCCAGATCGATCTCGCCCCGACCTTCGCCAAGCGCGGCATCGACTTCAAGCCGGTCCCGGCCAAGAAGGTGCATCCGGCCGACAACAAGGTCGAGCTCGCCGACGGCAGCGAGATCGCCTACGACTTCCTGATCATCGCGACCGGACCCGAACTCGCCTTCGACGAGATCGAGGGTCTCGGCCCGAACGGCCATACCCAGTCGATCTGCCACATCGACCATGCCGAAAAGGCCGGCGACGCCTTCGAGGAATTCTGCAAGAACCCCGGCCCGATCATCGTCGGCGCGGTGCAGGGCGCGTCCTGCTACGGCCCGGCCTATGAATTCACCTTCATCCTCGAGACCGAACTGCGCCGTCGCAAGATCCGCGACAAGGTGCCGATGACCTTCGTCACCTCCGAGCCCTACGTCGGCCATCTCGGTCTCGACGGCGTCGGCGACACCAAGGGCCTGCTCGAAGGCGAGATGCGCGAGCATCACATCAAGTGGATGACCTCGAGCCGGGTGAAGAAGGTCGAGGCGGGCAAGATGACCGTCGAGGAGATCGCCGACGACGGCTCGGTCAAGGCGGAGAAGGAGCTGCCCTTCGGCTTCGCGATGATGCTGCCGGCCTTCCGCGGCATCGAGGCGGTGCGCGGCGTCGAGGGGCTCGTCAACCCGCGCGGCTTCATCCTGGTCGACAAGCACCAGTGCAACCCGACCCATCGCAACATCTTCGCGGTCGGCGTCTGCGTCGCCATTCCGCCGATGGGACCGACCCCGGTGCCCTGCGGCGTGCCGAAGACCGGATTCATGATCGAATCCATGGTCACGGCGACGGCGCAGAACATCGGCCAGATCCTGCGCGGCGGCCAGTCGACGCACGAGGGCACCTGGAACGCCGTCTGCCTCGCCGACTTCGGCGACAGCGGCGTCGCCTTCGTCGCCCAGCCGCAGATCCCGCCGCGCAACGTCAACTGGTCCTCGTCGGGCAAGTGGGTGCATGCGGCGAAGATCGGCTTCGAGAAATACTTCATCCGCAAGATGCGTCGCGGCGAGAGCGAACCCTTCTACGAGAAGGCGATGCTCGACTTCCTCGGCATCGGCAAGCTGAAGAAGACGACCTGACGCGATCGGCGGACGCCGCCGGCGTCCGCCTCGACCCGATCCGGACCCTCCCGGTTGCGCCGTGGCCGTCGGCCGCGGACGGGTAGGTCTTGCACGAAAATCGCCGCCGAGCCCCGCGCCCGGCGGCGGCCGACCCTTCCGAGAAGAGAGGGGCGGCCGGCGTCGGCGATCGGCCGGCGGAGGTGAATTCGAGGAAACCCGCAAGGAGGAACGCGCCGTGGCCGCGTCCGCCCGTATCGCAGCGTTGGCGCCGTCGTTCCTGCCGTTCCTCGGCTGGTTGCGGATGTGCGACCGCGCCTCGATCAAGGCGGATCTCGTCGCCGGCCTCACCGGCGCGATCGTCGTGCTGCCCCAGGGCGTCGCCTTCGCCACCATCTCCGGCATGCCGCCGCAGTATGGGCTCTACGCCGCGATCGTTCCGACGATCATCGCCGCCTTGTTCGGTTCGTCCTGGCATCTCGTCGCCGGCCCGAGCACCACCGCATCGCTGGTGCTCTTCACCTCGCTCACCGCCTTCGCCGAGCCGGGGTCGGATCGCTGGGTCGAACTCGCGCTGACGCTCGCCCTGATGGTCGGGGTGATCGAACTGGGCCTGGGTCTCTTCAAGCTCGGCGCGGTCGTCAACTTCATCTCCAATTCGGTGGTGGTCGGCTACACGACCGGCGTCGGCATCCTGATCATCGCCCATCAGATCCAGGGCTTCTTCGGCATCCCGATCCCGCGGCAGGCGGAATTCCTGGAGATACTGCGCGACGCGCCGCTCGGGATCGGCGAGATCGTCTGGCCGACGACGCTGGTCGCCATGGTGACCCTGCTCACCGCGATCGCGGTCAGGACCTGGACGCCGAAGATCCCCTATATGATCGTCGCCATCGTCGCCGGCGGCCTCGCCGCGGCGGCGATCGACCGCTGGCATCCGGGGTTGGTGACGACGGTCGGGGCGCTGCCTGCGCACCTGCCGCCGCTGTCGATGCCCGACCTCGATCCGGCGACCTGGCGCATGCTGCTGCCGACCGCCTTCGCGGTGGCGGTCTCGGCTTCCAACGAAGTCGTGTCGATCTCCCGCGCCCTGGCGCTCCGGTGCGGTCAGCACGTCGACGCCAACCAGGAATTCATCGGTCAGGGGCTGGCCAACGGGATCGGCAGCTTCTTCTCGGCCTATGTCGTCTCCGGTTCCTTCAACCGGTCGGCGCTGAACTACGACGCCGGCGCGAAGACGCCGTTGTCGGCGGTCTCCGCCGGCGTGATGGTCGCCGGCATCCTGGTCTTCGCCGCGCCGCTCGCGGCCTATCTGCCGCATGCGGCGATGGCGGCGAGCCTCGTTCTGGTCGGCTGGAGCCTGATCGACCGGAAGCGGATCGTGCAGATCCTGCGCTCGTCGAATTCGGAACGGGCGGTGATGGCGATCACCATCTTCACCGCGCTGTTCGTCCAGATCCAGGCGGCGATCCTGTCCGGCGTGGTGCTGTCGCTGATCGTCTATCTCTATCGCTCGTCGAAGCCGGAGATCGTGCCGCGGGTGCCCGATCCGCTGAGCGGCGGCCGCAAGTTCACCGGCGTTCGGCCCGACCTGCCGGAATGCCGCCAGCTCCGGATCATCCGGGTCGACGGCTCGCTGTTCTTCGGCGCGGTCGCCGCCTTCCAGGACCGACTGCGCCGCTACGAGGCGGAGAGCCCGGCGCGCAAGCATCTCGGCATCGTCATGACCGGCGTCAACTTCGTCGATCTGGCCGGGGCCGAGGCGCTCGTCCAGGCGGCCCGGCGGTGGCGGGCGCGCGGCGGCGGGCTCTATCTGATCCGCGTCAAGGAACGGGTGTGGGAGCTGCTCGATAAGGGCGGCCACCTCGACGAGATCGGCCGTCGCAACGTCTTCACCTCGAAGACCGACGCGCTCCGGACCCTCTATCGCAAGTTCGACTACGACGAATGCCGGACCTGCGGCCTGCACGTCTTCGTCGAATGCGCCCGGATGGGCAAACAGGAACCGCTCGAGGAAGATTTCGAAGAAGAGGTGACGCTCGAGAAGCTGCCGCCCGAATGGGTGACGGCGGCCGAGCCGACGAAGCCCGGCGGCTGAGCCCCACGGGCGACGACGAGAGATTTGGATTGCACGCCCCGCAAAGAGGGCGCGATGAGAGGATACGGGGGATATGTCGAGAGAGCCTGCGCCGGACCTGTCGCCGGTCGTGTCGGACGAGGTGAAGTACACGACCTGCTACATGTGCGCCTGCCGTTGCGGCATCAAGGTGCATCTGAAGGACGGTCTCGTCCGTTACATCGAGGGCAATCGCAATCACCCCGTCAACAAGGGCGTGATCTGCGGCAAGGGCTCGTCCGGCATCATGCAGCACTATTCGCCGGCGCGCCTGAGGAAGCCCCTGAAGCGGGTGGGCAAGCGCGGCGAGAACGCCTTCGTCGAGATCGAGTGGGAGGAGGCGCTGGGCCTCGCCACCGAATGGCTCGGCAAGATCCGCGCGACCGATCCCAAGAAGCTCGCCTTCTTCACCGGGCGTGACCAGTCGCAGTCGCTGACCGGCTGGTGGGCGTCGCAGTTCGGCACGCCGAACTTCGCGGCGCACGGCGGCTTCTGCTCGGTCAACATGGCCGCCGCCGGGCTCTACACGATCGGCGGCTCGTTCTGGGAGTTCGGCGAACCGGACTGGGATCGCGCCAAGTATCTGATGCTGTTCGGCGTCGCCGAGGATCACGACTCCAACCCGATCAAGACCGGGCTCGGCAAGATGAAGGGCCGCGGCGCCAAGGTCGTCTCGGTCAACCCGATCCGCACCGGCTATTCGGCGATCGCCGACGAATGGCTCGGCATTCGGCCGGGCACCGACGGCCTGTTCGTCATGGCGCTGATCCACGAGTTGCTCCACGCCGACAAGGTCGATCTCGACTATCTCGTCCGCTACACCAACGCGCCCTGGCTCCTGATCGACGCGCCGGGGGCGGCCGACCACGGCCTCTTCGCGCGCGACGCCGCCGGCGATCCGCTCTGTTTCGACCAGAAGACGCGGTCCCTCGTCTCGGCCAAGCTGCCCGACGTCGCGCCGGCCGTCGTCGGCTCCTTCGAACTGCCCGACGGGCGCAGCGCGGTTCCTGCCTTCCAGCGCATCGCCGAACGCTACATGGACGCCGACTACGCGCCGGAGAAGGTCGCGGATCGCTGCGGCATCGCCGCCGACACGATCCGCCGCATCGCCCGGGAACTGGCCGAGGTCGCCTTCGAGCAGGAGATCCGCCTGCCGATCAAATGGACCGACTGGGCGGGCCGCGAGCACGACGAAATGATCGGCCGGCCGGTGGCGATGCACGCGATGCGCGGCATCTCGGCCCACACCAACGGCTTCCACACCTGCCGGGCGATCCATCTCCTGCAGGTGCTGCTCGGCTCGATCGAATGCCCCGGCGGCTTCCGCTTCAAGCCGCCGTTCCCCAAGCCGATCCCGCCCGGCCAGAAGCCGGCCGGCAAGACCTACGCGCCCAACACGCCGCTGCCCGGCCTGCCGCTCGGCTTCACCACCGGGCCGGAAGATCTGGTGATCGACGCCGAGGGCAACCCGATCCGCATCGACAAGGCCTATTCCTGGGAGGCGCCGGTCGCCTCGCACGGCCTGATGCACATGGTGATCACCAACGCCTGGAAGGGCGATCCGTACCAGATCGACACGCTGTTCATGTACATGGCCAACATGAGTTGGAACTCGACCATGAACACCAAGGGTGTCATGGAGATGTTGACCGACGTCGATCCCAAGACCGGCGAGTACAAGATCCCGCGGATCATCTATTCCGACGCCTATGCGTCCGAAATGGTCGCCTATGCCGACCTGATCCTGCCCGATACGAGCTATCTCGAGCGTTGGGACTGCATTTCGCTGCTGGATCGTCCGATCTGCGAGGCCGACGGTCCGGCCGACGCGATCCGTCATCCGATCGTCGAGCCGGACCGCGACGTCCGCGCCTTCCAGACGGTGCTGCTCGACCTCGGCGCGCGCCTGAAGCTGCCGGGCATGACCAACGCCGACGGGACCGCGAAGTTCCCCGGCGGCTATCCCGACTATATCGTCAACCACGAGCGCACGCCGGGCATCGGTCCGCTCGCCGGTTGGCGCGGCGAGAACGGCGATCAACACGGCCGCGGCGCGGTCAATCCGAACCAGCTGGAGGCCTACATCGCCCATCAGAGCTTCTGGCACCACGAGCTTTCGCCGGACCAGAAGTTCTACAAGTTCGCCAACAAGTCCTATCTCGACTTCGCGGTGAAGATGGGCTTCGTCGGCCACGCCGATCAGATCGTGTTGCAGCTCTATTCCGAGCCGATGCAGAAGTTCCGGCTCGCGGCGGAAGGCCACGGGGCGATCCAGCCGCCGGATCATCTCCGCGCCAACCTGATCGCGGCGTTCGATCCTTTGCCGGTCTGGTACGTGCCGCACGAGGAGGCGGCGGTCGACACGACCGCCTATCCGCTGCACGCGCTGACCCAGCGGCCGATGATCATGTACCACTCCTGGGGTTCGCAGAACGCCTGGCTGCGTCAGATCCTCGGCCGCAACAAGCTCTATGTCGCGACTTCCAAGGCCCGCGAGATGGGGCTCGAGGACGGCGACTGGGTCCGCGTGACCAGCCACAACGGCGCGATCAAGGTGCAGATCAAGACCATGGAGGGGCTCAACCCCGATACGGTCTGGACCTGGAACGCCATCGGCAAGCGCTCCGGCTCGTGGAACCTCGCCCCCGACGCGCCAGAGGCGAAGAAGGGCTTCCTCCTGAACCATCTGATCTCGGAGCTGCTGCCGGCCCGCGCCGACGGGCGGCGGCTGTCGAACTCCGATCCGATCACCGGTCAGGCGGCATGGTTCGATCTGCGCGTCCGCATCGAGAAGGTCGAGGCCGGGGCGGAGGTGTCCGAACCGCAGTTCCCGACCCTGCCGCGTCCGCCCGGCGTCGCGCCGGCGCCGCACGTCAACGACTACGGCAAGACCTTCGCGCCCTCCCATTCCGAGCAGAAGCATTCCGACAAGAGGACCCGCGCATGACCTCGCTGCCCGCGATCCGGCCGGAGAAGCGCCTCGGCCTCGCCATCGATCTCGACACATGTGTGGGCTGCCACGCCTGCGCCACCAACTGCAAGGAATGGAACACCGGCGGCATCTCCGGTCCGCTGACCGACGTCAACGCCTATGAGGCGGAACAGCAGGGCGTCTGGTTCAACCGCGTCTTCACCTACGAAGTGGGCGGGGAGGGGCCGAACGCCCGCACCGTCCATTTCCCGAAGAACTGCCTGCACTGCGAGACGCCGGCCTGCGTCACCGTCTGCCCGACCGGCGCGTCTTACAAGCGCTCCGAGGACGGCATCGTGCTGGTCGATCACGATCGCTGCATCGGCTGCAAGCTCTGCTCCTGGGCCTGCCCCTACGGCGCGCGCGAATACGACGAAGTCGTCGGCGTGATGAAGAAGTGCACGCTCTGCGTCGACAAGATCTACAACGAGAATTTGCCGGAAGAAGACCGCGTGCCGGCCTGCGTCGCGGCGTGCCCGTCCAAGGCGCGGCATTTCGGCGACTTCGCCGATCCGAATTCGACGGTGTCGAAGCTCACCGCGGAGCGTGGCGGCTACGACCTGATGCCGGAGAAGGGCTATCGCCCGACCTCGAAATATCTGCCGCCGCGCCCGGGTCGCCGGAGCGCCGCGCCGGTCTCCGCCGCCGGCGAGCCGGGCCTGGAAGGGGCCGGCCGCTTCCTGAAGTGGGTCGACCGGATCCTGTCGCGCTGAGAAGGGTGAGACGACGATGCATCCCGCCTATTCCGTGATCTTCTTCACCACCGCCTCGGGCGCCGGCTACGGTCTTCTGATCCTCGCCGCGATCTTCGCCGTCGGCGGTCTCCTGCCGGCGACGGGGCTCCTCGGCCTCGTCCTCGTCGGCCTCGCCCTGGCTCTGATCGGGGGAGGGCTCCTCTCCTCGACCTTCCACCTCGGGCGGCCGGAACGCGCCGTCAACGCGCTCTCGCAGTGGCGCACCTCGTGGCTGTCGCGCGAGGGCGTGCTGGCGATCGCGACCTTCCTGCCGGCCGGCCTCTTCGCCGTCGGCTGGGTCTTCCTCGGCAAGACCACCGGCTTCTTCGGCTGGATGGGCGTGGCGGCGGCGCTGCTCGCGGTGCTGACGGTGTTCTCGACCTCGATGATCTACGCGAGTCTCACGACCATTCCACAGTGGAACCTCGCCACCGTGCCGATGGCCTATCTCGCCCTCGGGCTGATGTCCGGCGCGGTGCTGCTCGCCTTCGTCACGCGGCTCTTCGGCGTCCACGGGACGGCGGTCGACGTGGTGGCGATCGCCGCGATCCTGATCGGTTGGGGCGTGAAGACCGCCTATTGGACGGCGATCGACGGACGGCTGCCGGAAAGCGACCTCGGCTCGGCGACCGGCCTCGGCCGCTTCGGCGCGGTGCGCATTCTGGAGCAGCCGCATACGGAGGCGAACTTCCTGATGCACGAGATGGGCTATCGGGTGGCGCGCAAGCACGCCCGCCGGCTGCGCTCGCTCGCCCATGTCGGGCTGTTCGCGCTGCCGCTGCTGTTCGTCGTCGCCGGCCTCTTCGCGCCCGAGGTGACGGCGACGGCGATGGCCGCCGGCGCCGTCCTGGCGCTCGTCGTCGGGCTCCTCACCGAGCGCTGGCTGTTCTTTGCGGAAGCCCGCCACGACTGCATGATCTGGTACGGCCGCTGAGGCCGCGATCGAATTCCCGCCCGACGGCCTCGGGCGGGCGAGAACGACCCGAACGGAGGAAACGACATGGCCGACAAGACCCTCGACGCCAAGGGGCTGAACTGCCCACTGCCGATCATCAAGACCAAGAAGATGCTGAAGGAGGTGCCGGCCGGCGGCACGCTCGAAGTGCTGGCGACCGACCCCGGCTCGGTCGCCGACTTCGACGCCTTCTGCCGCACCACCGGCAACACGATCGTCGAAAAGAGCGCCGAAGGCGGCGTCTATCGCTTCGTGATCAAGAACACCGCGTGATCGCGGGCGAGGCGGCGGCGCGCGCCGCCGCCTCGAAATCGCCACGGAACGAGCGGAGAGGGGAGGATCCCGCCGCAGACGCGCCGCGGGCGGCGAGGCCCTCATGTCCGATTTCGATCCGATCGACGCCCCTTCCGAACTGAGCCGCCGCGACCTGATCGGGCTCGTCCTGCTGACGTTGGTCGCCGGCCTGATGATCGTGGTGGCGATCGTCGCCGGCGGCGGCGTCGGTGACTGATCCGGCGCGTCGAGGTTCTTTCGGCCCTCTTGTCATCGAGACGCTTTGTCGCCATTGAAGGGCGCGAGGACGGGTGGCCGAGTGGTTTAAGGCAGCGGTCTTGAAAACCGCCGATGGTGGAAGCCATCCGTGGGTTCGAATCCCACCCCGTCCGCCAATTTCAATTGGGTTTGTGAAAACCCTCTAGGTCCGAATCTCAGTCTCGGATCACTCAGGTTCACAATTGTATTTCCCGTTTTTATATAATGAGATATATGAGAAGAATTAATTCGAAATTTCCGAATAAGATTGAGGTGCTGAATGGGACTAATGGTGCATTCACTGGATAACATTCCAGAAAGCGCAAAAAGGGATTATTTCATTTACCTGCTTGATTACGGATGGAGTGAACCCATCGGCGATACCCTGCGCAATAATTTTGAGAATATGGCGTATGAATCCGCGACCAATAACGCGGTCATTATAAAAGGCACTGTAGGTTCGCATTTTCAGAATGAAGTTTTCTCGTGGCACCAGATAAATGGCTTGAGTGGCGACGAGATGCTCCCTGCTCTTCTAATCTCTAATATGCATCCAAATTACTTTCGTGACCATATCTATGGTGATGCATGGGGTAAGGAACTACTAAATCAAAGCGAAACTGATGGTATGAAGTTAATTCTCATTCCTTTTAGAAAGTTCTGCAAGACGAGCACGGAAGTTATTGAACTTATTCAAAGAGTGTTTGCAGATATAAGAGATCAAAAGGACATATCGGATTTTGCGATTGCAAAAGAAATGAAAAAGGGAAAGGGCATGGCTGTTGTTGATGCGTTAATATTAGAACCAAACGTTGCGGGTTTTGGGATTGATCTCAAAAAATAATTAATGTATTCTTTAATAATTAATGCATCTATTTCGGCTCTGCCAGAATTGTAGACAAATATCCCAACCCCAGCCTCTCTAAATACCCCGTCCGTCGCAACAGATAAACGACGTAGCAATTTATCTGGCTTTCATCCCGCCCATCGAAAGTCGAAGCTGCGGTTTGCGCCACCTCGAGGCGGCGAAGCGGCGGATGTGAAACAATTCCATCTCGTGCGGGACGCCGAGGCGGCGGAAGCGACCGTCCTCGCCCTCGTCCCTCGGCTCGACCCGCCGGGAAGTCCGAGCGGACGAATCCGCTCGCGAGAGATGGGAGACGAACCATGTCCACCATCGCGACCTCGTCGGAACTGATGGAGCGGCTGGAGCGGGTCGCCGTCGCGCAGGGTCTGGAGACGACCCGACGAACGGCCGGCGAACTCGCCGCCAAGCGCGAGGCGATCCGGGCCAAGTGGCTGCTCGGCGCCCGTAAGCTGGTCTACACGATGTCGCTGCGGCTCGACGACGGCGTCCGGCTCGTCCGCTTCCGCGAAGCGACGAAGGAGACGAGCTGGGGCTTGCCGCCGCCGACCCTGAGCTTCCAGACGGAGACGATCTCCGGCAAGACGCGCTCGGGAGCGCGCCACGACGTCGCCCCGGGCGGCGGCGGCGAGATCGACTACGCGGCGGTCAGGACCGCCATGGAACAGGCGACGCGCGACGCCGGATGGGGGTTCGAAGTCGAGCTTCGTCTGCCCGGGTGAGGCGTTCGGCGAGGTGAGTTCGCGTCGGCGCTTCAGGCCTCGCGGGCCCGCGCGCCGATCGCGCCGATCGCGCCGATCGCCGCGGCGAGATCGTCGCCGAGGCGGTCGATCTCGGCTTCGGCGACCGGGCGCGCTTCGATCCGCGCCGCGCGCTCGAGTTCCGCGGCGCGTTCGGCGACCCGACGCGCGCCGACGTTGAAGCTCATCGACTTCAGGGCGTGCGCCGCCGCGCCGAGCCGGTCGAGGTCGCCGCCGCGCGCCGCCTCGTGCAGCTCGCGCAGCTTGTCGGCCGACTGGGTCTCGTAGAGCCGCACCACCCGGTCGACCACCGCCGTCGCCCCGCCGGCCATCGCGGCGAGATCGGCGAGCACGCCGGCGTCGAAGACCGGGGTCTCCTCCTCGCCGGCCGGGTCGGCGCCGACCGCGCCGGGGGCGGGCGAGGCCGCCGCTTCGATGGGAGCCGGACCGACCGTCTCGACGAGGTTCGTCGCATGCGCCCGGATCGTCGCCTCGAGCGCGGCGAGGGTGAAGGGCTTGTGCAACACGCCGTCCATGCCGGCGGTCTTCCAGGCGTCGGCGGCGGAGCCGACGACATGCGCCGTCAGCGCCACGATCGGCAGACGAGGGCGACCTTC
Organism: Hyphomicrobiales bacterium; assembly: GCA_021286855.1. GTDB lineage: Bacteria > Pseudomonadota > Alphaproteobacteria > Rhizobiales > Ancalomicrobiaceae > Pinisolibacter. The sequence goes on from JAJTBO010000026.1 coordinate 31,876, forward strand.
TCGGATCTCCCGGGCGCGGATCTCGCGGGTCGCGTCGAAGCCGTCGAGCACCGGCATCGAGCCGTCCATCAGGACGAGGTCGAAGGCTTCGCGCGCCACCGCTTCGACCGCCTCGCGGCCGTCTACGACGAAGATCGGCGCAATGCCGAGCCGGCCGAGCGCCGCGCCGGCGACTTCGCGATTGACCTCGGCGTCGTCGGCGACGAGCACGCGCAACCCTTCGAACCGGACGATTTCGGAGGGGCCGTGCGCCGCCTCGTCGAGCGTCGCGAGCGGCCGACCGGCGGCGAGCGCGGCGACGACTTCGTCGAGTTCGCCGCGCGACAGCGGCCAGGGCAGGGTGGCGTCGATGCGTCCGCTCGCGACGAGCGGCGCGGTCTCCTCGCTCGGCGCGGCGAGCAGCAGCACGCCGCCGCCGTCGGCGGTCTCGAGACGCCGGCCCTCGGGCAGGCGGCCGGCGTCGACGACGACGAGCCTCGCCCCGTCGGTGGCGAGCTCGCGGGTATCGTCGCGCGCTTCGACGACGCGGAAGCCGGAGGTTTCGAGGTGACGGGCGAGAGCCGCGGCGGTCTGACGTCCGCCGATCGCCACCACCGCGATCGCCGGCTCGCCCGTCGGCAGACGCGCCCAGTCGGGCGCGTCGACCGAGGCCGTCGTCGGCAGGGTGAAGAAGAAACAGGTGCCGCGTCCCTCGACGCTGGTGACCTGGAGCTCGCCGCCCATCGCCTCGACCAGCCGCCGGGCGATGGTCAGGCCGAGACCGGTGCCGCCGAAGCGGCGCGTCGTCGTCTGATCGGCCTGACCGAAGGCCTCGAAGATGGTCGCCAGCTTGTCCTCGGCGATGCCGATGCCGGTGTCGATCACCGCGAACAGGACATGGGCCTCGCCCCAGGGCTCGACCTCGATCGAGACGCCGCCTTCGCCGGTGAACTTCAGCGCGTTGTTGACGAGGTTGGAGAGCACCTGGCCGAGCCGGGTCGGGTCGGCCTCGACGCGCGCGCCGCGCGGCAGATCGACCCGCGCGGCGAGATCGAGCCCCTTGCCGCGGGCCCGATCGGCGAAGAGATGGACGACCGTGTCGAGCGCCTCGTGCGGATCGACCGCCAGATGCTCGACCTCGAGCTTGCCCGCCTCGATCTTCGAGAGATCGAGGATGTCGTTGATGATCGCCAGGAGGTTGGCGCCGGATCGCGCGATCACCTCGGCCTGCCGGCGTGCGCGCCCGGGCAGATCGCCGACCGCCAGAAGCTCGGCCATCACCAGGATGCCGTTCATCGGGGTGCGGATCTCGTGGCTCATCGTGGCGAGGAAGTCGGACTTGGCGCGGTTCGCCTCTTCGGCCTCTCGGGCGGCGCGGGCGTAGTCGGCGGTGCGGTCGGCGACGTCCCGCTCCAATCGTTCGCGGTGCCGGGCGAGGCGTTCGTCGCGTTCGCGGACGTCGCCGAGCATGCGGTTGAATCCGTCGATCAGCGATCCGATCTCGTCGCGCCCGGCCGGCGGCAGCTGGACGGCGTAGTCGTGCCGACGGCCGACCTCGGACATCGCGTCGGAGAGCGCGACGATCGGCCGGGTCAACCGGCGCTCGACCCGCCACGCGAGCAGGAAGGCGAGGGCGAGGGCGGCGGCCGCGCCGCCCGTCGCCACCCTGACCGCCGCCCACAACCGCGCCGGCAGATCGGCGGTGTCGGCGATGAGCCGCAGCGACCCGACCTCACGGCCGCCGTAGACGACCGGCACCCGCGCCTCGACCGTTCGTACCGAGAGGAGCGCCAGGAGCGGCAAGGGCGCGTCGGGCGAGGTCAGCACGAGATCGCTCGCCAATTGTTCGGTCGCGCCGACGTCGGCGAGGCCGCGGCCATCGGCGGTCTCGATCCCGGCGAAGACCATCCGCTCGATCCGGCCGACGGCTCGGATCGCCTGATGCGCGCCGGTGCGATCGGCTTCGGCGACGGCGCGCGCGGCGGCGGCGGCGATCACTTCGGCGGTCGAGAACAGGCCGTCGCGTTTGGCGGCGCCGTAGCGTTCGACCTCCAGTCGCAACGACAGGCCGAGCATCACCGCGGTCGCGAGGCCGACTGCGGCCGCGACGAGAAGGAGGAGGCGAAATCGAATGGAGCCGAGGGCGCGACGAGACATGCGCCGAATCTGGTCGAACAGGGTTAAAGTGGGGCAAACGAAAATGCGAAGATCCGAGTCGAACCCGAACGGTTCCTTAGGAGGGACCGTGTTACCTTACGACATCCGCTGCTCCACCGCGGTTCGAAGACAGCCCCTGATGACATGAACGAACCCACAGAAAAGACCCGATTCGAATTCGTCCTCACCGAGGACATGGACGTGCTCGCCGTCGACGACGACCCGATCCAGCGTGAATTCTGTTCGGTCTATCTCTCCGCGCCGAACGTTCGGGTGGAGACGGCTGATTGCGCCGAAGCCGGGTTGGCGCTGCTCCCCGAGCGCGAGTGGTCGGCGTTGCTCGTCGACGTCGACATGCCCGGCATGGACGGCATCGAAATGGTCGGCGTGCTGCGCGCCGATCCGCGTTGGGACAAATTGCCGATCATGGTGGTGACGGGGCGCGAGGACATGGTGTCGATCGACCGCGCCTATGCCGCGGGGGCCACCGCCTTCATGTGCAAACCGGTCAACTGGCGGCTTCTCGCCCATCAGATCAAGTTCATGGTGCGCGCCCACCGCGCCCTGACCTCGAAGGAGGCGCGTTCGTGACGCATCGCCTCGCCCGCTCGGTCCATCGCCTGTTCGCCGATCGTCGTGGCAACACGGTGGTGGTCTTCTCGATCATGGCCGGCGCGTTGGTCTTCGCCGGAGGCGCGGCGGTCGACATCGCCTCGATCACCCAGAAGCGAGCGCAGCTGCAGGCGATCGCCGACGGCGGGGCGCTCGCCGGCGCCAAGGAGTTTCGACTGGGCAACGCCGACGTTTCGGTGGTCGGTCAAGTCGCCGCGAACTACGCCAATCAGGCGCTCGGCTCGGCCGGCGCGAAGGCGACGGTGACCCCTTCCGTCGACGACGCCGCCAAGACCGTCACGCTCGCCTTGGCGAGCGACGTCGACACCTTCGTGCTCGGCATGTCCGGCGTTTCGACCCGCGTCGAGGTCTCGGCCACGGCGAAGGTGGTCGGCGGCGCGCCGATCTGCGTCATCGGTCTGCAGGCGAACGCCAATTCGACCGTCCTCCTCGACAAGTCGTCGCGGCTGCAGGCGCCGAACTGCTCGATCTATTCGAACTCGACCTCGCCGAACGGCCTGATGGCCAAGAACAAGGCGGTGATCCAGGCGGCGTTCATCTGTTCGTCGGGCGGCAAATGGTCGCCGGGACCGGGCTCCTTCAATCCCGACCCGCAGCTCGACTGCCCCGTCCTCGCCGATCCGCTCTCCGCCCGGGCGCAACCGACCGCGCCGGGGTGCGTCCAGACCAATCTGGTGATCTCGGGCGGGACGACGTCGCTCAACCCGGGCAGCTACTGCGGCGGCCTCACCGTCACCGCCGGCGCGACGGTCACCCTCAATTCCGGCGTCTACATCTTCAAGGACGGACCGCTGCTCGTCGACGGCGGCGCGACCTTGAATGGGGCGAACGTCGGTCTGTTCTTCTCCGGCAAGGGCGCCGTGCTCGACTTCGAGGCGGCCTCGACGATCTCGCTGACCGCGCCGAAGTCCGGCGACATGGCGGGCATGTTGGTGTTCGAGGATCGCTCCTCGCCGAGCGGGCAGGTCCACACGATCTATTCCGACAATGCGCGCATGCTGCTCGGCACGATCTATCTGCCGGTCAATCGCCTGCACGTCGCGGCGAACAAGCCGGTCGCCGACCAGTCGGCCTATACGATCGTGGTCGCCAATCAGTTCACCCTGTCGGAAGGTCCGACCATGGTGCTGAACACCAACTATGATCAGACCAACATCCCGGTGCCGACCGGGATCGGGCCGAACGGCAACCGCACCGCCCTGACCAAGTGACGCGGAAGGCCGAAGGCGCTGGCGCGCCCGGTCTTCCGAAGTCTCGCGAATGTCTCATCTACGGCTGAGACGTTGAGACATTCGCGTCGGGAACGCCATCCGTCATTTTCGAAGCACGAAGACACGAGAAGCCGCCGCCGACCCGTTCATCGGGCCGGCGGCGGCGAAATCGTCTGGTCTGCGTGGGGGAAGGGGCTTCGTCCGCCTCAGGCGGCGAGGCCGCGCGGCGCGACGCCGGACGCCATCAATTCGTCGATCGCCTCCGCCGGCAGGGCCTTGGCGAACAGCCAACCCTGCAGATAGTGGCAACCGGCGGCGCGCAGGAAGCGCCACTGGTCCTCGGATTCGACGCCCTCGGCGGTGAGCTTGAGGCCGAGCGCGCGGCCGAGCGCGACGACCGAATGGACGATCGCCGCCGATTGGACGAAGCCGACGCCGTCGACGAAGGACTTGTCGATCTTCACCTTGTCGACCGGCAGCTTCAACAGATAGGTCAGCGAGGAGAATCCGGTGCCGAAGTCGTCGAGGGCGATGCGCACGCCGCGGTCGCGCAAGGCGCGGATGTTGGCGACGGCGGTCTCGAAGTCTTCGATATAGGCGCCTTCGACGATCTCGAGCTCGATGCGGCGCGGGTCGACGCCGATCTCTTCGATCAGCGCCAGCGCCGCCGGGGCGAAGGTCGGATCGCGGAACCGCTCGGCGGTCAGATTGAGCGAGACGGTCAGGGTCGGCCAGCGCAGGGCGTCGATGGCGGCGCGGCGGAACACCCACCAGTCGAGCGCCGCCGCATCCTCGGGGGCTTCGAAATAGGCGAGGACGTCGGCGGGCGTGGCGAGGCGAGGCGTCGGCCGCGACAGGCGCAGCAGAGCTTCGACCGCGACGACGCGCGTTCCGTCGGCGGAGACCTGCGGCTGATAGTGGAGCGTCAGGTCGTCGAAGGAGACTCCCTTCCGCGTGCATCCGTCGGGCATGATCCCTCGATCCGCGTAGATGGAGTCTCATCATGACGATAAACCCTTGCTCAATGATTGACCGGCGAAAGATTTTGGCCGGACTGCAGCGAAGTTCGGCGGCCCAGTTCGGTTCGCGCGGAATTTTCGACTTCGCGGTAACCTCCTCTCAACCAAGAGTCTCCAACTTCGAGCCGGAACCAGGCTCGTGCCGTAGGGAGACGACGATGAGCGCCGATCTGAACATGGCTTCGATTTCCGCCTTCGTCGGTCGCTCCGACGCGGCGCGACGCAAGCCGGTCGACCTCTGGGCGGACAGCGAGGACGTGGTCCCGCAAATTCTCGGCGAGTTCTACGCCTCTTTGAGCAAGACCTCCGAATTCGCCGCCGCGGTCTCCTCGGGCGCGACCGTCGATCGGCTGAAGAAGGCCCAGGCCGACCATTGGCGGGAGTTGTTTCGGCCGCAGTTGGCGCCGGACTATCCGGAGCGCGCCAAGAAGATCGGCGAGGTCCACGTCAAGATCGCGTTGCCTTCCGGCTGGTACATGGCCGGCTACGCCTTCCTGCTCAAGAAGCTGCTGCCGCATCTGGCGCGTCGCCACCGCTTTTCGCCGGCCGCTTACGAAAGCGCCGTCGATCTGCTGATCGAGCGCGTCTTCACCGACATGATCGTCTCGAACACCGCCTATGAAGACCGCATCGGCGCCAATCGCGACGACAAGGCGGCGCGAGACAGCGATCTGCGCAACCTGCGCAACGCCGCGCAGATGGTCTCCGACACCAACGAGACCGCCATCGATCTCGCTCGACTGACCCGCAACACCACGCTGGTCGACGACAACAGCCGCATGATCGCCTCCGCCTCGGCCGAACTGGTCGCCTCGGTCGAAGAGATCGCGCGTTCCTCGGAGAGCGCCTCGGCCGAAGCCGTGGAGACCGATCGCACCGTCGGCGAGGGGCGCGCCGCCGTCGACGACGTCGCCACGGCGATCGGCAACATCGCCTCCGCGGTCCAGGAGACCGCGACCAGCGTCGACGAGCTCTCCAAGGCGTCGGAACAGATCGGTCAGATCCTGACCGTCATCGAGGGCATCGCCGGGCAGACCAATCTCCTGGCGCTCAACGCCACCATCGAGGCGGCGCGGGCCGGCGAGGCCGGGCGCGGCTTCGCCGTCGTCGCCTCCGAGGTCAAGAATCTGGCCAATCAGACGTCGCGTTCGACCGAGGACATCACCCGCCGCATCGCCGCGCTGAAGGCCGGCATGGCCGACATTCTGGCCACCATGCAACGCTCCGATTCCGCCGTCGCCGAAGGCCGCTCGGCGATCGAGCGCGCCGCTTCGACGATGGACACGGTGGCCGGGCAGGTCTCCAGCGTCACCGCCAAGATGCGCGACATCTCCGGCATTCTCGGCGACCAGAAGGACACCAGCGGCGAGATCGCCTCGGCGATCGCTCGCGTCGCCGACACCGCGACCGAGAATCGCTCGGTTCTGGTGACGATGGCCGACAAGATCCGCGACAACAACGACCGCTTCTCCGACCTCGCCAAGAGCTGGTTCCGCCAGGATTCCGACCGGTCTCTGTGCGAAATGGCCAAGATCGACCACATCTTCTTCAAGAAGCGCGTCGTCGACGTCATCTCCGGACGCGGCCAGTGGAAGCCTTCGGAAATGCCGGACCATCATGGTTGTCGTCTCGGCAAGTGGTACGACGGCCTCGACAACGCCGAGTACAAGGCGCTGCCGGCCTATCGAAACCTCGTCGAGCCACACCAGCGGGTGCATGCCGCCGGTCGCGACGTGTTGATCGCCCACGCCGAAGGGCGCAACGAGGACGCCTTCGCCGCGCTCGAGCAATTGAACGAGGCGAGCCGAGAGGTGCTCGGTCTGCTCGACGAACTGTCGCACGGCATCGGCGGTCTCGAGAGCGGGATGGAAAAGCGCCGCGACATCCGGCGGGTGACGTCGCAGCCGGCGACCCTGCACATCGACGGCGAGGCTCGCGCCGTCACCGTCGTCGACCGCTCCGAAGGCGGCGTTCGGGTCGAAGGCGTGACCAAGGCGGACCTCGGCCGGGCGGTGCGCCTGACCATGAAGGATGGCAGCTGTTGTAGCGGCCACGCCACCTGGATCGACGGCAATCACGGCGGCATCCGCTTCCAGGCGCAGGCGGCGGAGTGAGGCGCAATCCCGGGGGACTTCTCACGTGAGCGTGATCGGGTTATACGTTCACCGGGGAGTAACCGCGTGCGCCGAAAATCGAAGATCGCGAAGCCGTCTCGAGAGATGGCGCGCGAGGCAGCCGCGACGCGGCGAGGAGACTGCGACATGGCGAAGAACGCCGGCCCGACGAAACGACTGCCGCTGATCCGGGAGGTTCTCGTCGCTTCCACGTTCCTCGCCTTGGCGGGCTGTTCGGCCACTCAGAATCTGGCCCGCACCGCGGGCGTCGAGCCGATCGAGCGGGTCGTCGGCCCGCACGACAAGGTCGCGCCGGGCGGCGGTCGCTATCAAGTCGGCCGCGCCTACACGATCAACGGCCGCACCTACGTGCCGAAGGAAGATCCGCACTACGACGCGGTCGGCATCGCCTCCTGGTACGGCGGCGACTTCCATCACGGCACGCGCACCGCCAACGGCGAGGTCTATGATCGCGGCACGCTCACCGCCGCCCATCCGACCATGCCGCTGCCGTCCTATGCGCGGGTGACGTCGCTGACGACCGGCAAGTCGATCATCGTTCGGGTCAACGATCGCGGTCCCTACGCCGGCAATCGGATCATCGACATCTCCGAGAAGACCGCCCAGCTGCTCGAGATCAAGGGACGCGGCATCTCCAAGGTGCGCGTCCAATACGTCGGCCGCGCCGGCCTCGCCGGGTCCGATCAGAAGATGTTGATGGCCTCCCTGCGGGGGCCGGGCGTCTCGGCCGGGGTCGACGATCACCGCCTGATCGCCGCCGCCGACCTGCCGGTCGGGCCGCGCCGCGATACGCCGGCGCCGACCCTTGTCGCCGATGCGAGCGCCGCTCGCCCCGCCAACGCGCTCGCGCCGACGCGACCGAGCCTGCCGACGAACGCCCGCGCGCTGGTGGCGACGAGCGACCCGACGGCCTTCGAACTGGCCGGCGTCGCGCCGGTGCGGACCGCCGCCTCGGCGTCCTTCGCCAAGCCTGCGTCGTCCTCGGCCGCGGTCATCGAGGCCGAGATGCCCGGCGCCGACGGCGCGCCGATGTCGCTGACGCCGCCGCCTACGACGGGCACCTTCGACACGTCGGCTCTGCCCGCCGCCGCCGACCGCCGCGCTTCCTATGCCGCCGAAACGAGGATCTCGGCGGCCTTCGAGCGCCTCGGCCAGGGCGACGCCTTCGCCCATCTGGCGCGCTGATCTCGCCGCGGTCGGTTTCGACGCGCGGCGGGACTTCCAAGCCGAAGCTTCCTATACTCGCGACGAATCCTCGATCGCCCGCCTCGGCGCGCCGCGGTCGTCGGTGCGAAATCGAGAAGGTGGCGACATGGGCGTGATCTCGGCGATGACCGCGCGCAGCTTCGGTGGACGGATCCTGCGGCTGGCGGCCGCAGCGGTCGGGCTGGCTCTGATCGCCGCCGCCAAACCGCCGGCGAAGGAAGCCGCCAACGGGTTCGAACCGAAGGCCGACGTCGCGCTTCTCGTCGACGATGCGACCGGGGCGGTGCTCTACGCCAAGAACGCCGACAAGTCCTTCATCCCGGCGAGCCTCACCAAGATGATGACGGTGGCGGTCGCGGCGCGCGAGCTGAAAGAGGGCCGGCTCTCCCTCGACGGCGAGTTCACCATGTCGGAACACGCCTGGCGCACCGGCGGCGCGCCGTCGCACACCTCGTCGATGTTCGCGCCGGTCAATTCGAAGGTGAAGGTCTCCGACCTCTTCCGCGGCATCATGATCCAGTCGGCCAACGACGGCGCCATCGCCATGGCGGAGGGCATCGCAGGGACCGAGATCGCCTTCGCCGAGCTGATGAACAAGCGCGCCGCCGAACTCGGCATGACCACGACGCATTTCGGCAACCCGTCCGGCCTGCCGGGAGCCGACAACCGCACGAGCGCGCGCGATCTCGTCACGCTCGCCCGACACCTCGTCGGGCAGTATCCGGAGATCTACAAGATCTATTCCGAGCGCGAGTTCACCTACAACAAGATCCGACAACGCAACCGCAATCCGCTGCTCGACGACGGCATCGGCGCGGACGGGATCAAGACCGGCTTTCTGAAGGAATCCGGCTACAATCTGGTCGGCTCGGCGGTGCAGGGCACGCAGCGTCTCTACGTGGTGATCGGCGGAGCGGCCTCGGAGAAGGAGCGCGGCGAGGACGCCAAGAAGCTCATCGAATGGGGCTTCCGCACCTTCGAGACGGTCCGGATCTACAAGGCCGGCGAAGTCATCGGGTCGGGCACGGTGTTCGGGGGAGCGACGCGCGCGGTGCCGCTGGTCTCGCCGAGCGACGTCGACATTCTCGTGCCGCGCGGCAAGCGGGACAAATTGAAGGCGCGGATCGTCTATACCGGTCCGATCAAGGCGCCGATCGAAAAGGGCCGCTCGATCGGTCGGCTTCAAGTGACCAACGACGACAAGCCGCTGGTCGACTACGAGGTCGTGGCCGGCGAAGCGGTGGCGGTCGGCGAGATCGGCCAACGCGCCGTCGACGGCGCGCGGGAACTCCTGATCGGGCTTCTGAGGCGATGACGGCGGGTGCGTCCGATCGAACGGCGGATCGCGCCGGCGGGCCGCCACGCGGCCGGTTCATCACTTTCGAGGGCGGGGAGGGGGCCGGCAAGTCGAGCCAACTCGCCCATCTCGCCGAACGGCTGCGCGGTCGCGGCCTCGACGTCGTCCTGACTCGCGAGCCCGGTGGTTCGCCCGGCGCGGAATGCGTCCGTCACGCGCTGCTCGGCGGCGCGGCGGAAGCGTTCGGGCCGCTGGCCGAGGCCTGTCTCTTCGCCGCCGCCCGCGCCGATCACGTCGACCGCACCATCCGGCCGGCGCTGGAACGCGGCGCCTGGGTGATCTCCGACCGTTTCTACGACAGTTCCCGCGTCTACCAGGGCGACGGCGGCGTGGCGAAGGAGATGCTGCGGCTGCTCGAAGCGGTGGCGGTCGAGGAGGTGCGCCCCGACCTCACGCTGCTGCTCGACGTGCCGGCCCTGGTCGGCCTCGACCGCGCCGGGGCGCGCCGCGGCGGCGCGATCGCCGATCGCTTCGAGAAGGAGGGGCTCGCCGTCCACGAACGACGCCGGCGCGCCTTCCTCGACCTCGCCCGGGCGGAACCGGATCGCTTCGCGGTGATCGACGCGACCCAGTCGCCGAGCAAGGTCTCGGAGGCGATCTGGCGCAACGTGCAGGAGCGCCTCGCCGTCGCTCCGCCGATCGAGGCGAGGTGAGTCGATGGCCCGCGCTCCGATCGCCACCGAAGCGGCGCCGGAAGTCGATGCGATCGAGGGGGTCGCGCTGCCGCGCGAACGCGGCGATCTCTTCGGCCAGGCGGCGGCCGAGGCGGCGCTGCTCGACGCCTATCGCTCGGGGCGGATCCACCACGGCTGGATCCTCGGCGGGCCGAAGGGGATCGGCAAGGCGACGCTGGCCTTCCGCTTCGCCCGCTTCGTGCTCGCCCATCCCGATCCGCGCGCCGAGGCGGTGACGCGGGCGCGCGACCTGTCGGTGCCGGCCGATCATCCGACGTTTCGCCGCGTCGCCTGCGGCGCGCACGCCGATCTCCTCCACCTGCGTCGGCCCTGGGACGAAAAGGCCAAGCGCTTCAAGACCGAACTGCCGGTCGAGGAAGTCCGACGCACGGTCTCCTTCTTCGGCTCGACGGCGGGCGAGGGCGGTTGGCGGATCGCCATCGTCGATTCGGCCGACGAGATGAACGCCAATTCCGCCAACGCGCTCCTCAAGATCCTGGAGGAGCCGCCGCCGCGCTCGCTGTTCCTGGTGGTCTCGCATGCGCCCGGCCGGCTGTTGCCGACCATCCGCTCGCGCTGCCGCCGGCTCGATCTCGCGCCGCTCACGCCGCACGCCATCGCCGACGCCCTCGGCGAGATCGGCATCGAGGGCGATCCGAAGAGCTTCGCCGCCGCCGCCGAACTCGCCGACGGTTCGTTGCGCCGCGCCGCCACGCTGGTCGCCGCGGACGGCGTCGGCCTGATGCGGGCGTTGGAGGCGATCGTGGCGCGCGCGCCCGACCTCGATCTGCGCGCCGCCCACGCCTTCGCCGACAGGGTCGCCGCCAAGGGCGCCGACGAGGCCTTCGACGTCGCCGTCGACTTCATCGCCGAAACGGCCGAAAACGGCGCGCGTCGGGCGCTGGAGACGCGCGGTCTTTCCGCCGCCGCCGCCTGGGCGGAGGCGCACGACGAGATCGGTCGGATCTTCGGGCGCGCCGACGCGCTCAACCTCGATCGCAAGGCGGCGGTGCTCGCCGCGCTGCGCGCCCTTGCCGAGGCGGCGCGGAATTGAGTATGCCTCGATCCGACGACGAGGCCGCGGGCGATCCGCCCGCGCCGTCGCCCGGCGCGGTTCGGATCAGGTCCGATGCTCGCGCCTGCAAGGATCGAAGATGACCGCGCCCAAGTTCTTCATCACCACGGCGATCGACTACCCGAACGGTCGCCCCCACGTCGGCCACGCCTACGAGAAGCTCGCGACCGACGCGCTCGCCCGCTTCAAGCGGCTCGACGGCCACGACGTCTTCTTCCTCACCGGCACCGACGAACACGGCCTGAAGATGCATCAGACGGCGGGACGCGAGGGGATGACCCCGCGCGAGCTGGTCGATCGCAACTCGGCCGTGTTCAAGGAGATGGACGCCGCCTTCGAGGTCTCCTACGACCGCTTCATCCGCACCACCGAGGCCGATCATCACGCCTCGGTGCAGGAGGTGTGGCGGCGCATGCGCGACGCCGGCGACCTCTACATGGCGAAATACGGCGGCTGGTACTCGGTCCGCGACGAAGCCTATTACACCGAGAGCGAGACGGAAGTCGGCGAGGACGGCCAGCGCCGCGCCACGCCGACGGGCACGCCGGTCGAGTGGAACGAGGAGGAGAGCTGGTACTTCCGCCTCTCCGCCTTCCAGGAGCGGCTGCTCGCCCATTACGAGGCGAACCCCGACTTCATCGGCCCCGACGCGCGCAAGAACGAGGTGATCAGCTTCGTCAAGGGCGGGCTCGAGGACCTCTCGATGAGCCGCACCACCTTCGACTGGGGCATCCCGGTGCCGGACAGCCCCGGCCACGTCATGTACGTCTGGGTCGACGCGCTGACCAACTACATTTCCGGCGCCGGTTTCCCCGACGAGGAGAGCGCCTTCTACAAGAAGTGGTGGCCGGCCGATCTGCACATCATCGGCAAGGACATCGTCCGCTTCCATGCGGTCTATTGGCCGGCCTTCCTGATGTCGGCCGGTCTGCCGCTGCCCAAGCGCGTCTTCGCCCACGGCTTCATCTTCAACCGGGGCGAGAAGATGTCGAAGTCGGTCGGCAACGTGGTCGACCCCTTCGATCTCGCCAAGGCCTACGGCGCGGAGACGGTGCGCTACTTCTTCCTGCGCGAAGTGCCGTTCGGCCAGGACGGCAACTACTCGCACGACGCGATCGTCGCCAGGATGAACGCCGATCTCGCCAACGATCTCGGCAACCTCGCGCAGCGCTCGCTGTCGATGATCGCCAAGAACTGCGAGGGCAGGACGCCGGCGCCGGCGGCGCTCGCGCCGGAGGACGAGGCGCTCCTCGCTCAGGCCGAGGCGCTGCTCGACCTCTCGCGCGCGGCTTATGACCGCCAGGAGATCCACAAGAGCCTGGAGGCGATCTGGGCCGTGGTCGGCGAGACCAACCGTTGGTTCACCGCCGCCGCGCCGTGGTCTCTGAAGAAGACCGATCCGGAGCGGATGGGCACGGTGTTGTGGGTGACGGCGGAAGTGCTGCGCCGGGTGGCGTTGCTCGCCCAGCCGGTGCTGCCGACCGCCGCCGGCAAGCTCCTCGACCTGCTCGGCCAGGGCGCCGACGCCCGCGACTTCGCCGTCTTCGGCGTGCGGATCGCCGCCGGGCTCGAACTGCCCGCGCCGACGCCGGTCTTCCCGAAATGGGTCGAGCCGGTGGACGAGGAAGGGAAGGGGGCGTGAGCGTGGTCCTGGTCGACAGCCACTGTCATCTCGACTTCCCCGACTTCGCCGAGGACATGGACGGCGTGTTGGCGCGGGCGAAGGCCGCCGGCGTCGTCGAGATGGTGACGATCTCGACGCGGGTGAAGGCCTTCGATCGGGTTCGCTCGATCGCCGAGGCGCACGAGGAGATCTGGTGCTCCGTCGGCACCCATTGCCACAATGCCGCGGAGGAAGCGGACGTCACGCTCGACGACCTGCTGCGTCTCGCCGAGCATCCGAAATGCGTGGCGATCGGCGAGGCGGGTCTCGACTACCACTACGACCTCGCGCCCCGCGACCTGCAGGAGCTGGGCTTCCGCATGCATATCGCGGCGGCGCGGACGACCGGCTTGCCGCTGGTCATCCATTCGCGCGAGGCCGACGACGACATGGCGCGGATCCTCGAGGAGGAGACGGAGGAGGGGGCCTTCCCCCATCTCCTGCACTGCTTCTCCTCCGGCCCCGACCTCGCTCGGCGGTCGCTGGCGCTCGGCGGATACGTCTCCTTCTCGGGCATCCTGACCTTCAAGAAGGCGGACGAGGTGAGGGCGGTCGCGGCCGACGTGCCGCTCGACCGGCTGTTGTTGGAGACCGACGCCCCCTATCTCGCCCCGCTGCCGCATCGCGGCAAACGGTGCGAACCGGCCCATGTGGCGAAGACCGCGGAGGTGCTGGCCGCGGTCAAGGGCGTGACGACCGAGGAGATCGCGGCGGCGACGACCGCGAATTTCCACCGGCTGTTCGCCAAGACGGCCCGCTGAGACGACGCGTCCGGCCTCGCCGGCGCGAGACAGACGACGAGGAGACCCGACGATGACGGCGACGACGACCTTCCGGATCCTCGGCTGCGCCTCTTCGCCGGGCAATCCGCGCATCGGCAACGACTGGGGCGCCTGCGATCCGGCCGAACCGAAGAACCGCCGTCGGCGCGCCTCGCTCCTGGTGACGCGGACCGACGAGGTGGGGCGGCAGACCCGCGTCCTGGTCGACGCCGGCCCGGACCTGCGCGAGCAGATGCTCGATGCGTCGGTCGACTGGGTCGACGCCGTCGTCTTCACCCACGCTCATGCCGATCACATGCACGGCATCGACGATCTGCGCGCCTTCGTCCTCAATCGCCGTCGTCTGATCGACGCCTGGATGGATGTGCCGACCTCGAAGCGGGTTCACGAGGCCTTCGGCTATTGTTTCCAGACGCCGGCCGGCTCGGCCTATCCGCCGATCCTGAAGGAGCACCGCCTGGTTCCCGGGCACGTGATCTCGATCCACGGCGACGGCGGATCGATCGCGGTCTTGCCGTTCCGCCAGTCGCACGGCGAAATCGACAGCCTCGGGCTTCGCTTCGGCGACGTCGCCTATTCGACCGACGTCTCCGACTTCCCGACCGAGAGCCTGCCGCATCTGCAGAAGCTCGACCTGTGGATCCTCGACGCGCTGCGCACTCGGACACATCCGAGCCATCTCAGCGTCGACGAAGCCGTCGCCTGGATCGGCCGCAAGAAGCCGAAACACGCCGTCCTGACCCATCTCCACAACGAACTCGACTATGCGACGCTGAAGGCGAAGCTGCCGGCCGGGGTCGAACCGGCCTGGGATGGGCTGGAGTTCGTCTTTCCCGCCTGAAATCTCGACCTCATTGCCTCGAAACGCCCGCGATCTATCCGGCGCAGCGCCGGAGCAATCGTGCGTGACAACTTGTCATTGATGTAATCCATTGTTTTTAAAAAGCTTTCTTCCTGTGACGGTAACGGTCTGCGCCAAACTGGCAGCGGCGATGTCGATCTCGGCGTCGTCGGGATCCGGAGAAGTCCGGGAAAGTCACGTATTCACAATGACTTGGTGAGAGGGCAGGGCTCTGGCCCGGGGCTTGCGGAGGAGGTCGTCGAGGGGCCTCGTGCTCGCACGTCCCCTTCGGTTCGGAGCTTCGGTCCGCGCCGTTTCGGCGCTCGGCCGGCGGCGCGAGGACGATTCCAGCGAACCGATCGTTTCGGTCGGAGCGCGCCATCGTGGCGTGCGCTTCGATCGATGGACGTCAGAGCGGCGGCGACAGGGTCGACGCCGAGGGCCTCGCTTCCGTCCGCTCGGATCGGTGGCGCGGGAATTCGACAAAGCGGAGAAGAAAATCATGCGAACCATCGCCGGAAATGCCTTGAAGGTCGCCACCCTCGTCACGACGCTGTTGGCCGGCGCATCGCTCGCCGTCGCTCAAACCGGAATGAGCGGCATGCAGGGCAATCCCTATCAGCAGGGCATGTCGGGCATGGGCGGCATGAACGGGATGTCCGGTATGGGCGGCATGAACGGGATGTCCGGTATGGGCGGCATGAACGGGATGTCCGGCATGGGCGGCATGTCCGGTATGGGCGGCATGAACGGCATGTCGGGCATGGGCGGCATGAACGGGATGTCGGGCATGGGCGGCATGAACGGGATGGCCGGCATGGGCGGCATGAACGG
>JAJTBO010000027.1 GCA_021286855.1 Hyphomicrobiales bacterium
GGTCCAAAAGATCGGGGCCGTTCGACGTTCAACCTCCACGCAGAGCAAGACGATCACCCGTCAACCTCCGGGGGGGGGCGGTGACCTTGCCCCCGGTTGGTTCCCATTCATAGCCAGAATCCGTGCCGGTTCTGGTCCGCTCGGAACCGTGCTGCAAACTCGTTGAGGGAGAGCTCGTCGAGGCTCGTGTGGGGGCGTTCGGTGTTGTAGTCGGGTCTCCAGTCCTCGATGACGTGGCGGGCATGAATCGGCCCGCGGGACAGCGCCTCGTTCAGGCGCTCGTCTCGGAAGCGCCCGTTCAAGCCCCGACGAAGCCGCGTCTCGCATCGGCTTGCCCGAAGCGATGTAGAGTGCAACTCGACGCGGTTCTCTTCGGACCAACGCAGCATGGCATGTGACGTGAACTCGGCGCCGTTGTCGCTGACTTTCATCGCCGGCCGGCCACGCAGGGCAACCAGCCGATCCAGTTCGCGAGCGACGCGCACGCCCGAGAGCGAGGTGTCCACCAGCAGGGTCAGGCATTCCCGCGTGAAGTCATCCACGATGACGAGAACTCGGAAGCGACGCCCCTCGACCAACGTGTCGGAAACGAAGTCCAACGGCCAGCGTCGGTTCCGTCCTTGCGGGATCGCCATCGGTGTTCGTGTGCCCGGAGCCCGCTTTCGGCCGCCGCGCCTTCGAACCGTCAGCCGCTCTTCCCGGTAGATTCCGTAGAACTTCTTGTGGTTGACGACGACACCCTCCCGCTTCAGCAGGAAGTGCAGCCGGCGATAGCCGAACCGACGACGGATGGCCGCCAGTTCCCCCAGACGCACCCGAACGCCATCGGCGTCACCACGCCGTGAAGGCGTAGCGATAGACCCGCGGCGCCATCCCCACGAGCCTGCAGCACGGCGCCGGGAATAATCCTTCTTCTCGATCGGGCAGATCACGGAACGTCTCCGCGAACCAGGTGTCAGAAGTTTTTTCCCATCATCTTCCGCGGCGGCGCGACGTCGAGCATCGACTCTGCCAAGAGCTTCTTCAGACGTCGGTTTTCGTCCTCGAGGGTCTTCAGTTTCCGGGCGTCGGAGAGTTCCATGCCGCCGTATTTCGATCGCCACGTGTAGAGGGTCGCGTCGCTGATTCCGTGCTTTCGGCAGAGGTCCTCCACCGGCATCCCGGCCCGATGTTCATTCAAAATGCCGATGCTCTGCTCTTCGCTGAACCTGCTCTTTCGCGTCGTCCGTATCCGGCCGCCGTGACACGAGTGAATCAGCGATCGACTCCGCCGCAACGCCCGATTTTTTCAACAGAAACCGTCCAATTGGGTTTCACAGACCGATGAATGGTTGCAGCAACCGACCGATACCGTGGATGCGCAGACGACCTTCGACCGCCGCGATGCAGATGCATTCGCCGTCGGCGTCGACCACGGGCTGGTGATCGACGTATTCGTCGACCTCGTCGAAATCACCGGCGACATAGGCGTCGCGGCCGTCGGAGAAACCGCCGGCGAGAACCTGCGTGAACTCGCGGCCGGTGTGACCGTGACGAGGTGCGGCGCCGGAGGCGGGAATGCGCAGGAGCACGACGTTTGCGTCCGGCGCGCCGGCGACCGCGATCCTCGACCAGCTCAGGGCCGGCCCCAAGCGTCGCCAGCGGCCGACACGGTGGCGCAGGAGCCGAGCAGGCAGAGGAATACCGTCCGGCGTCGTCGGCGCGGTCGGCGCCGCGTCGGCGACGGACCGAAGTGGCCGACCGGAGACGGTGCCCCGAGGCGCGGGAGACGTCGGCTCGGAGGCACCCGCCTCGGCGTCGATCCGCGCCATCAGGGCTTCGAACGAACCGGCGGCCATGGTCACAGGCTCGGCTGTCTCGAGCAACGCGCCGCCGACCGCCTCGTAACGTCCGACCGCATCGCGGCATCTGCGACACCCGTCGAGATGGATCGCCAGCACGAGGCGTGGCCCGGCCGGCAGGGTTCCGGCGGCGTGCGCCATCAGGGTCTCGTCGGAGGGGTGATGACGAGCGGTCATCGGTCGATCTCCAGTAGATTGCGCAGGCGATTGGCGGCGAGCCTCAGCCGAGACTTCACGGTCCCGAGTGGGATGGCGAGGTCGCGGGCGATCTCGGCCTGCGTCTTTTCGGTGAAATAGGTGAGGCGCACCACTTCGATCTGTTCGGCCGGCAGAGCGGCGACCGCGGCGCGGACGCGGGCGTCACGCTCGTCGCCGAGAACGAGGGCCTCGCCGTTCGGGCTCTCGTCGATCTCGTCGTGGTCGTCGACCGAAACGAAGCGGGCGCGGCCGGTGCGGCGGAGCGCGTCGATGCGCAGGTTGCGGGCGATGGTGAAGATCCAGGTGGCGGCGCTCGCCTTGACCGGATCGAAGCGCTCGGCCTTGCGCCAGACGGCGAGCAGGGTCTCCTGCGCGAGTTCCTCCGCCTCGCTTCTGCCGTCACGCGCGAAGACGGTAATCAGGCGCGGCGCGAAATGGGCGTGGAGACGTGCGAAGGCGGCTCGGTCGCGGCGCGACGCCACGGCGAGAATCCAGGCTTCCGGTCCATCCGGATCGATGTCCGTGCCGCGTGGCGTGGACGGGGTGTCGCTCAAGCGCGCGCCTCTCCGCAGAACCGTGATGACCGCCATCTTTGGTATCGCCTCTCACTTCCCATCGGCAAGTACGAAGGATCGGGCGCTACGGATCACCGGCGGTTCGGAACTTCGGTCGGGCCGGCTGCGGTTCGGCGCGCCCTGCACGCTCCACCCCTTGCTCGATGAATGCGACGACGTCGTCGAGGACATCGGCGCGCCAGCGAAAGGGCTTGGCGAGGGCCGAGACGAGCCCGACGTGGCCGATGTCGGCATAGACGATCGTGCGCACCGTCGTCCCCCGGGCGGTCAGCGCATCTGCGAAGTCCTTCGTGTTGAAGAGGCCGACGGTGCGATCGTCGGCACCGTGGAGAAGGAGGGTGGGCGGCCCCTTGCGCCGTACAAGGTGGGCGGGCCGCGCCCGATCCGCTCGGTCCGCGACGGGGGCGAAGATCGCGGCCGTCGTGTCCCAGGTGGTCGGATCGAAGGCATAGGGGCCGGCGAGGCCGACGAGGCCGGCCGGCGGCGCGGCCTGCGGCGCGGCGGCGGCGAGCCAGTGGCGATCGACGGCGAGGAGCGCGGCGATGTGCGCGCCGGCGGAATGACCCATCAGAAAGATCGGCCTGAGGCCGCCATCGGCTCGCGCCAGATGGCGATCGACCCAGCCGTAGGCGCGGGCGGCATCCTCGACGAAGCCGGGGAAACGGACCTGCGGATAGAGGCGGTAGTCGGCGATCACGGTGGTGATGCCGCGCGCCGCCAGAGCCGTGCCGACGAATTCGTAGGTCGACCGATCGCCGCTGGTCCAGGCGCCGCCGTAGAGAAAGAGCACGATCGGGCCGGCCGCGCGGCGATCGGGGGCGAAGACGTCGAGGCGATGGCGTTCGTCGGGGCCGTAGGGAATGCCGCCGATGAAGCGCACGCCGGGTTCGCGGATGAGAAAGTCGAAGAACGACGTGCCGGAGGTCGAGGCCTCGGCCGGCGTCCGCGTCGCGGCCTCGGCGGGCGGCGCGACGGCGGCGACGAGGAGCGCCGCGAGCGAGAAGGCCTTGTGCATCGAATTCCCCTTCGATGGTCGATCGCCTCGGGCCTCGGAGGTCGCCGATCAAGAGACCGGCGGCGCGATCCACAGCGTCGCGGCCCGTCCGATGCTCGCGCTCGCCGCCGAGACGAAGGTTCCCCAGGCGAGGTCGGCGAGCGTCAGCGCCGTCGACCAGTTCTTCAGCGTCGCCTGATTGGTCAGGTCGTAGGTGGCGTAGGCGACGAAGCCGAAGAGGGCCGCATTGGCGAGCGTCGCCATCGCGCCGCCGTCGAGACCGGGTTTCACCCCGAAATGGACGAGGCCGACGATGTAGACGCCATAGAAGATCAGAGCCGGGGCGAGGCGGAAGCCGTCGAGGAGCATGTCTCCCATCGTCGGCCGGTAGAGCGCGTCGGCCATCCGCGAGAGCCAGATCGCGTCGAGCGTGAGGAAGGCGGCGAGGGTCGCGCCGTGGGCTACCAGAAGCGTCTTCATGAGGGCATCCTCGTGTCGGGTCAGTCGCCGCCGAGGCGGGTCCAGCCCATGTCCTTGCAGAGAAGGCCGGCGACGATGCAGCCGCGCGTCGTCATCGACGTGGCGCCGACCGTCATCGTCAGGCGGTAGCTCAGATCGCGTTGCGGATCGAAGGCGGCGCCGGTCCAGCGTCCGGCGCCTTCCGGCTCGACCGTCATGACGAGCTTGTCGCCCGCCTTCTCGCCCTTGGTTCCTTCGCGGATCCAGGTGTTGACGGCGCAGATGTCGGAGCCGCAACGCTCGATCCGCACCTTCGCCTTGCCGTCGCCGCGCGCCCAGAGGCCGAAGGGCGATGGCTCGGCGGCGGCGAAACCCGAGGGAGGGGCGAGGAGGACGGCGGCGGTCGCGGCGGCGATCGCCGCATGGGCGTGGCGCAGGTTCATGAGCGGCCTCCCGTCGTCTTTTCCGGTTTCGTCAGCGTGTAGAGGCCGACGTCGATCGCGCCTTCACGGAAGCCCGCCTCGCAATAGGCGAGGTAGTAGTCCCAGAGCCTCCGGAAGCGCGCGTCGAAGCCGAGCAGGGCGATCTCCTCCCAGCGGGCGTGGAAGCGGCGGCGCCATTCGGCCAGCGTCTCGGCATAGGAGAGGCCGAAGTGCTCGGCCGCCTCGAGGCGCAGTCCCGCGGCCTCGACCGCCGCCGCAAAGGCGGATTTCGAGGGCAGAAAGCCGCCCGGAAAGACGTGCTTCTGGATGAAGTCGGTGTCGCGGCGATAGTCCTCGTAGCGGTCCTCGGCGATCGAGATCACCTGGAGCACGGCGCGGCCGTCGGGCTTCAGCGCGCGGGCGAGAGTTTCGAAATAGGTCGGCCACCAGGCCTCGCCGACCGCCTCGAACATCTCGATCGACACGACGCGGTCGAAGGTCTCGGCGACGTCGCGATAGTCCTGGAGGCGCAGATCGACCCGGTGGGCGAGCCCGCGCTCGGTGGCGACGTCGCGGGCGAAGGCGAGTTGCGACGGCGACAGGGTGAGACCGGTGACCGATCGCGCGCGGCCCTCGGCGAGATGGGCGGCGAGCGCGCCCCAGCCGCAACCGATCTCCAGCACGCTCTCGCCACCGTCGAGGGCGAGGAGCTCGGCGATGCGGTCGAGCTTCCTCGCCTGCGCCGCCTCGAGGGTTCCCGTGGTCTCGTCATAGAGGGCCGAGGAATAGAGCATCGTGCCGTCGAGCCAACGCCGATAGAAGTCGTTGCCGAGGTCGTAGTGGGCCTCGATGTTGCGGCGGCTGCCGCGCCGGCTGTTGGCGTTGAGGAGATGGCGAACCCGATCGACCGAGCGGACGAGGCGCGAGCCGCGCACGGCGCGCCGGAGTTCCTCGGTGTTGCGGGCGGCGAGACGGATGACGGCGACCGGGTCGGGGCTCGTCCAGTCGCCGGCGACGTAGCCTTCGGCGAAACCGATGTCGCCGCCGGTCAGGATACGGGTCAGCGTGCGCCAACGGCGGATCTGCATCGTCGCCTCCGGTCCGGGCGCGCGGCCGGCGCGCACGAAGCTCTCGCCGGACGGCAGGATCACCCGCAGCCGGCCGGCGGTGAGACCGGAGAGCAGGCGATGAAAGATCCGCGCGCGGAAGCCCCGGATCTTCTCGCCGGCCAGCGCGGCCACGTCGGCGGCGGTCATGGTGGTTTCGTCGATATGGGTCATGACGTGGCCTTTCTGATCGGTTCGGAAGGGACGATGGTGACGGGGCTCGTGGGCGGGGCCGGTTTGAACCGCAGCTTCACGCCCTTCAGCCAGAGTTTCAGCGCTTCCCAATGGATGCCGCCGACGACGCGCAGCGTCAGGAACGGCACGGCGAGACAAAGGCGCAGCAGCGCTCGATCGGTGAGGTCTTCCCGCCGGGCGAGGTGGCGGGCGCCGAGGATGCGGCCGTCGGCGTCGTGGACGTCGATCACCAACGAGAAGAGCTCGGCCGGCGGTTTCACCCGGAAGGCGTAGGTCTGGTCCATGTCCATGAAGGGCGAGACGTGGAACGCCTTGTCGCAGCGCTGGCGGATCTCGCCGCCCACCGTCTCCTCGACCGTGATCAGATAGCCGTGGCGTTCGCCGAAGGTGTTGTCGACCTCCCAGAGGATCGCCACGAGGCGACCGTCGCGGGCGTGGCAGAAGAAGATCGACAGTGGATTGAAGGCCCAGCCCAAGAGGCGCGGCATGGTGAAGAGCCGTATCGGTCCGCCGTCGGGGGTGATCCCGGCGCGGCGCATCGTGTTTTCGACCTGCTCCTTCAGATCCCGCCCGGTTCCGTCGCCGCGATCGCGGGCGTGGAACGAGAAGAGATTGAAGCGATCGACCGAGAAGAAGCGCAGACGGCGATCGAGTTCGGCGAGTTCGTCGAGATCGAGCAACATCGACCAGACCCGATAGGCGAGGCGATGCTCGCGCGGGCGCAGGCGATGGTGGGTGACGTGGCCCGGATAGAGGGCGGAGGCGAGCGGGGACGTCATTCGGCCGCCTCCCGCATCTCGGGGAGAGAGCCGAGCGGCGTGCGACGGATGCGGCCGCTGTCGTTCGCGACGGTCCAGGGCCGGCGCAGGCCGCCGAGGTCCTCGGCGACGGCGAGGCCCGCCTGAAGCCCGTCCTCGTGGAAGCCCGCGCCGAAATGCGCGCCGCAGAACCAGGTCCGGTTCACCCCCTGCAACGACCAGAGCTCGGGTTGCGCCCGCCCGGTCGCGGCGTCGAAGAGCGGGTGATCGTAGGCGATCCGCGTGTGGACGAGCGCCGGATCGGGCTCGCGCAACGGGTTGAGCGTGACGAAGAGTTCCTGTGTCCCGCCCAAGGGCTGGAGCCGGTTCATCCAATAGGTGACGGAGAGCGCGCGGTCGCCGTCGCGGGCGTCGGAGAGATAATTCCAACTCGCCCAGGCGGCGCGACGGCGCGGCATCAGGCTCGCATCGGAATGCAGCACCGCTTCGTTGCGCGAATAGCGGAAGGCGCCGAGCAGCCGGCGCTCGTCCTCGCTCGGGTCGGCGAGGAGGGCGAGGGCGCGATCGGCATGGGTGGCGATCACCACGTCGTCGAAGCGCCGCCGCGCGCCGGTCGCGTCGACGAGCTCGACGCCGGCCGCATCGCGGGCGACCGACACGACCGGGGTCGAGGTCAGAATGCGATCGCGGAACGGGGCGGTGAGGCGGGCGACGTATTCGCGGCTGCCACCCTTCACGGTGCGCCAGACGGGGCGGCCGGTCAGGCGCAGCAGGCCGTGGTTCTCGCAGAAGCGGACGAAGGCGGCGGCCGGGTAGTCGCCTACTTCCGCCGAGGGCGTCGACCAGATCGCGGCGGCCATCGGATAGAGGTGGTCCTCGCGGAAGGCGCGGCCGTAGCGATGGGCATCGAGCCAGTCCGCCAGCGAGACGTCGCCCATCGTCGCCAGATCGCGCGGTGCTTCGCGGTAGAAGCGCAGGAGGTCCGCCATCATCGACCAGAAGCGCGGCTTCATCAGATTGGTCGGCTGGGCGAGGAGGCCGGCGAGATCGGAGCCGGCATATTCGAGCCGGCCGCGATCGATCGACACGGCGAAGGACATGTCGGTTTCGACCGTCTCAACGCCGAGATGGGCGAAGAGCGCGGTGAGGTTTGGATAGCAGGGCTCGTTGTAGACGATGAAACCGGTGTCGACGGCGATGCGCCGACCGTCGAAGTCGATCTCCACCGTGTTCGAATGGCCGCCGATGCGATCGTCGGCTTCGAAGACGGTGACTTCGTGCGTCTCGGCGAGCAGCCAGGCGGCGGAGAGGCCGGAAATGCCGGTTCCGACCACCGCGATGCTCCTGCCGCTGCTTCCCTGGAACCGCCCCGTCATGTGTCCGCCCTTTCTTCGAGCCGACGACGCGAAGTCGAAGGCCGTGTTCGAGGGGAAGTACGTACGAGAGAGGGAAAAGGTTCTGTCGGATCGATGCGCCGCGCGATTTTTTCTCACGACCGTCGAGGAGGCCTCGATCGACGTCAGATCGAAAAAAAGCGATCGGCGAGGAAACCGTCGGCGCGCGCCCTGCGTATCGCTCGGAGTAATGCGCTCGCGGGGTGGTTCCATGTCGATGTCGACGATGATCGTCGCGGCCTTGCTCCTGGTGTCGGCGATGTCGGTCGCCTGGGCGGCGCGGATGCGGACCGGGTCGAGCGGTTGGATCGACACGATCTGGTCGGCGGCCGTCGGTCTCGCCGGTCTCGTCGCCGCGCTCGGCGCGGAGGGAGACGGTCGGCGATGGTTGATCGCGGGTCTGCTCGTCCTGTGGTCGAGCCGTCTCGCGCTCCACATCGGTGCACGAACGCGAGGGGCCGCCGACGATCCACGCTACGCCGAACTGGAACGGCAATGGGGCGGCGCCTTCCGTTCGCGGCTGTTCCTGTTTCTCCAGATCCAGGCGGCGGTGGGGTTGGTCCTCACCTTCGCCCTCCATCTCGCGGCGTCTGCGTCGGGTCGGTTCCCCGGCCCCATCGACGTCCTGGCCGCTCTCGTCGTCCTCGCCGGGATCGCCGGGGAAGCGCTCGCGGACGCGCAACTGCGCCGCTTCCGCGCCTCCGCGCCGGCCGGGTCGGTCTGCGACGTCGGTCTCTGGGGCTGGTCGCGCCACCCCAACTATTTCTTCGAATGGCTGGTGTGGTGCGGCTTCGCGCTCTTCGCGCTCGCCGGGATCGCCGATCAGCCGATCCAGATCCTGGCATTCGCCGCGCCGGCGATGATGTGGGCGCTGCTCGTCCACGTCTCCGGCATCCCGCCGCTCGAGGCGCACATGGCGAAGAGCCGCCCCGTCGCCTGGCGCGCCCATGCGGCGCGCGTCTCCGCCTTCGTTCCCCGTCCCCCGCGGCGCGCGCCTTCGCGTTCGGCCGTCCATCCGGAGGAAAGCCCATGAACTTCGTCGCAGGCGTCATCGACACGGTCGAACGCATTCCGCTTCCCGACGGTCTCACCCTCGCGGGGATCGACTGGCTGTGCGAGCGTACCCGCCGCAAGCTCGAGCGCGGCTCCGTCAGCGACGAAGACCTCTTCGTAGGCGAGATGAGGCGTCACCCGATCGCGGCGCACACGGACGAGGCGAACGATCAACACTACGAACTCCCGGCCGACTTCTTCGGCCTGGTGCTCGGGCCGAAACGGAAATATTCCTGCTGCCTCTACCCGAACGAGGCGACGACGCTCGCCGAGGCCGAGGATCTGGCGCTCGCGGAGACCTGCGAGCACGCCGGCCTCGCCGACGGGCAGACGATCCTCGAACTCGGGTGTGGTTGGGGTTCGCTGACGCTGCACATGGCGGCGACCTATCCGAACGCCCGCATCGTCGCGGTCTCCAACTCCCGGTCCCAGCGCGCTCACATCTTGGCGGAGGTCGAACGGCGGGGGCTCGCCAATCTCACCGTCGTCACCGCCGACATGAACGACTTCACCCCGCCCTTCGTCGGTTTCGATCGGATCGTCTCGGTCGAAATGTTCGAGCACATGTCGAACTGGCGCGCGCTCCTGGCGCGGACGCGCGATTGGCTCGCGCCGGGCGGCCGTCTGTTCCTGCACGTCTTCACCCATCGCGCGCGGTCTTATCGCTTCGATCATCGCGATCCGGCCGATTGGATCGCCCGTCACTTCTTCACCGGCGGCATCATGCCGGCGCAGGATCTCGTCCATCGCTTCCCCGACCTCTACCGGGTGGAGGCCGAATGGCGCTGGTCGGGCGAGAACTACCGCGCCACCGCGCTCGACTGGCTGGCCAATTTCGACGCCGAACGCGAGCGGATCGATCGGATTCTCGTCGACGTCTACGGATCCGAGGCAGACCTGTGGCGGCGGCGTTGGCGGCTCTTCTTCCTGGCGACGGCCGGGCTCTTCGGCCACGCCGACGGCGCGGAATGGGGCGTCGGCCACTATTGCTTGGCGCCGGCCGCCGAGATCGTCCCGTGACCGGGCCGACCACGGAAGCCGACACTTCGCGGTCGGCCTCCTCCAGCGGTGCGCCGCCATTCGGAGGGGCGGAGAACATTCCGTCCGTCGATCCACGGGCGGCCGCGACGGCGAGCATCGCGTGGCTGGTGGTGATCAACAAACCGATCTACCCGCTCTATGTCTGGTGGTTCGTCGGCGTGGGAACGACGGTCGCCTGGGCGACAGCCCTCTCGGCGCCGTTGTTCCTGGCGATCGCCCTCGGCGCCGCGAAGTGGCCGTTCTTGGCGCGTGTGGCGCTTCCGCTCGTCGGCGCGGTCGATACGATGGTCGCGACCGCGCTCCTGGGGCAGGCGAGTGGGACGGAGCTCTTCTTCGTCCCGTGCCTCCTCCTGTCGCTGGTCGCGTTCTCGCCGGAGGAGGATCGCCCGGTTCGACTGCTCGTCGCCGGGCTCTTCGTCGTCTTCGTGGCGAGCCACGAAGGGCTCGGCGCCGGCATCGTGCCCTGGGCCGCGGAGCAGGCGTCACGGTTGCTGGACCTGAACATCCTCGCCGTCGCCTCGCTCTCGGCCTTCATCGGGTGGAGCTTTGCGGGCGTCGGCAGCAAGCGCCCGCTCGCAAACGCGGCGCATTCGACCCGAAGCCGCTGATCGGCTTCAGCGGGCGATGATCTGTCAGAGACGCTTGGCATTCCGCGCCACGCGGCGCAATGCCGGGGCGAGAAACGCGCGACCGACGCGCGTCGCAGCGGCGGCTGCGTCGGGGAGATCGCAGACTTCTTTCGGATCCATGCGCGCGGCGGTCCGCGCCGCGGCGATCATGCCTCGACTGGCGGCTCTGATCTTCTCGGTCACCATCGTGCGCGACACACGGTCGGCCCGGCGCCGCGCGCGGGGTGGATGTGTCGAAGAGAATGCTCATCCGCTTCGATATCGTCGCGAACGCGTCGAACTGGGCCGTGGCGAGTTCGGTCCAGGGTTTCCGGTTCTGCTCGCGCCAAGTCTTCCAAGGGTCGATCATGTCCTCATATCCTCCGTTCGTTGATCGAAAGCGCAGTCATCGTGACGCGCGCGCCGTCGAGGCGGACGTTGGTTTTCCAGATCATACGTCTGCGGGCGGAAATCGATACTCGAGCTGGGATCGAGCCGGCGCTCGTTCGTCGGCGACGACCGCCTCGCGTTCGCGCGACGGCGTTCGTTACGAACCGATTCCAAACGATACACGCCAGGGACGGCGCGGATGCGAGGATCGGCCGGCAAGCCATCCGAGCTGTCGCCGCAGATGCCGCATCTTCCTTCGCGACGACGGTTCGTTCCTGTGTGGAGGTCCCATCGGTGATGTTCAGAAATGCGCTTTTCGCGTCCGCAGCCACAGCGTTTCTCGTCGCCTGCGCGAGCCCCGAACCTCTTCCATATTCCGGCATCGCCTCGGTCGCCTTGATGGAGCCACAGACCGGGGCGACCGCGGCCGGCGCGGCGCGCCTGTCCTATCGGGCCGGACCCGACGTGCTGGCGGGTCGCCGAGGGATCCGGCTCGAACCGATCGAGATCTATCGCGGCGCCGATCGGCAATTCGCCGATCTGAGCGAGGCGGAGGTGAACCGGCTCGCTTCGGTCGCCGCGTCGACGTTCCGTGACGCGCTCGCCGAGCGGGGGCTCCTCGTCGTCGATCGGGCGTCGGATACGGCGCGGTTGCGCGTGACGCTCACCGGCGCTCACGCGAGCGTGCCGGGGCTCGGCGCCGTCACCCGCCTCACGCCGGCGGGTTTCGCGTTGAACGGCGTCAAGACGGTCGGCGGCATCGAAGGCGCCTTCACCGGATCGGTCGAGTATGTGGTCGAAATTCGAGACGGCGCGAGCGATCGGTTGCTGGTCGCCCAGATCGTCAAGTCGTTTCCGAGCGCACTCGACGTGCCGGCCAGCCTCGGACGTCTGGCGGCGGCGGAGGTCGGCCTGAAGCGGGGCGCGGAGGCGCTCGCCGGGGATCTTCTGCGCGAGACGAGACGCGGCGCGACCCCTTGACGGTTCTTGCGGCGTCGGTCGCGACCGATGCCGGCTTCGGGGAAAAATGCAGGGGCGATCCGCGAGACGGATCGCCCCTCTTCGGTCCTTCCTGCGCGGTGCGTCGGCTCAGTTCCGGAAACTCCAGGACCGTTGGACGCTGCCGCCGTTCGGCCCGGTTCGGGTGAGCGAACAAGAGGCGTCGCCGCGGCTGCAGCTGCGGGTGCGGCTGGCGGTTCCGCCGGCAGGGCCGACGGTCTGGCGCGTGGCGGTGCAGCTGCCGCCGGAGCAGGTGCGGGTCTGCGAGGTGGAGCCGCCGCGCCAGCCGGTGGTGGAGCGGCTGCCGGTGCAGGTTCCGTCGGCGCATTCGACGTCGCGCGAGTGCGACGTCACCCGACCGCGGTAGACCGGGGCCGGGCCGTAGGCCGCCCAGCTGCGATACCAGGGATAGCCGACGTAATAGCTGTTCCAATAGGCTCTGCCGAAGGTGACGACACCGATGCCGACGGCGGTCGCGACGGCCGGCGTCAGAACCACGGTCGTGTCGGCCTGCGAAATGAGGATCCAGTTCGCCGCCATCCAACCGCGCGCCGGGCCGACGCCGACGTCGCACCAGGTGTAGCCGGCTATGCACCCGTGGGTGACGATTCGGGTTCCGACCGGCACCACCGTCACCACCGGATAGGCGGTGGAGGGGCCGGCGCGGAGATTGACCGTGCCGACGGTCACCGCCGGTGTGGCGCCTAAGGCCGCCGAAGTGAGCGCGAGCGAAAGCGCGCCGGCCGTGAGAAGTCTTCGGTTCATGGGATCGGGTCCTCGTCTGGCGATCGGCACGGAACGGGCCCGGGCCACGATCGATCCTGAACCGAGCGGGTTGCGCCGCTTTTTCGACGATGTTGCGTTTCGTTGCGAAACATCTCCGGCTCGAGGGATCGACCGCCGCCTTCGCCCGACGCCGGTGTCGTACCGATGCGGCCGTCGACGATGCGGCCGTCGATCAACTCGATCGTGCGATCGAAATAGTCGGCGGCGCGCAGATCGTGGGTGACCACGACGACCGCCGCGCCGCGCCGATCGGCGATGCTGCGAAACAGCGCGATCACCTGGCGGCCGCGGCGACCGTCGAGCGCGGCGGTCGGTTCGTCGGCGAGCAACAGGGCGGGGTCGTTGGCGAGCGCCCGGGCGATGGCGACGCGTTGTTGCTCGCCGCCGGACAGCCGCGCCGGCAGATTGCCGATGCGCCGTTCGAGACCCAGCCCGGTGAGCAGGCTTTCGGCATGGCGGCGCGCGGCGCGCGGCGCGACGTCGTCGATCTCCATCGCCAGGGCGACATTCTCACCGGCCGTCAGAAACGGGATGAGATTGGCCTTCTGGAAAACGAAGCCGATGTTGCGACGCCGAAAATCCCGCAGGCGATCGAGATCGACGGCGGGGGTTGAGACGCGGGCGCCGCGAAAGCGGACCTCGCCGCTCGACGGTGGTTCGAGCAGGCCGGCGATCAGCAGCAGGGTGCTCTTTCCCGACCCGCTCGGTCCGATCACGGCGACCAGTTCGCCGGCGTGGACGTCGAGGGAGACGCCGTCGAGCGCCTTCACCACAGTGTCGCCGCTCGGATAATGGCGCGTCGCGTCGCGCACCGAGAGAACCGGCTCTCCCGTCACGACAACACCTCCTGCGCTCGGACCCGAAGCGCGCGCGAAATGCCGAGCAGGCCGGCGAAGCCGCAGACCACGCCGACCGCCGTGGACAACAGCGCGAAATCGGCCGGCTCGATCAGCACGCGGCGTGGAAAATGCGGGAACACCAGGTGAGACATCAGAAATCCCAAGACCAACGCGCCGGCGCCGATCAGGAAGGACTGCTGCAGGATCATCGCCACGATGACCGAGTTGCGGGCCCCGATCAGCTTCAACATGGCGATCTGATGAAGCTTCTCCATGGTCAGCATGTAGATGATCAACGAGATCACGATCGTCATCACCACCAGAAGAACCCCTGTGAAGGCGAGGATCTGCAACCGTAGGCGCCACAGGCGTTGGTCGAGCAGGAGGGTGCGCTGGTCGCTGCGCGACAGGACGTCGACGTCGCCCCAGGCGAGAACCGTCGCGCGCACCCGCGCTTCTTCGGCGCCCGGCGCGAGGGTGAGGAGAACGGCGGAAATCTTGCTGTCCTGTTGGACGGAACTGCCGGTCGGGCCGGCCGCCGCGGTTCGGCCGGCGGCGGCGCGGGCGAGCAGGATTTCCTCGCCGCTGCGCTTCTGTGCGATGGTCGACGCGTCGGCGACGGTGACGAACAGGAGCCCGTCGCCACTCGCGTCGACCATGCCGCGCGTCGTGCCGACGATCGTGAAGTCGTCGCGGGCGAGACGAACCCGGGCGCCGAGATGCAGGCCGACGCTCTCGTCGGCGATCGCCTCGAAATGGCCGGCGACGAGCCGCCGCCCCGAGGTCAACGTCAACCAGTCGCCGCGATCGGTCGGAAAGTCGAGGCCGGTGACGGCGGCTCGGAGCGTGCGGCCTTCGAAGGAGAACTGCCGACTGATCTGCACGAAGCGGCGGACCGAGGCGACACCGGGAACGCCCTCGCAGCGTCGGTCGACGTCCGAGGCGATCGCCGAACTTTCCGAGAAGGGACCGGCGCGGCCGCCCTGGACGACCCACAGATCGGCGCCGATACGCTCCACGATCAGAAGCGCGTCGTCGACGATGCCGCGATAGAGACCGATCATGCCGGTCGCCGCCATGATCAGAAATCCGACCCCGATCATGGTCAGAAAGAAGCGGAGAAATCCGTGCCGAACGTCGGCCAGGGCGAGATTCATCGGCGCTGCCCCGCAGCTTCGACGCGCATGCCGGACCAGATCCCGCGGGGTTCGGTCAGCACGACGTCGCCCTCGGCGAGACCCGACACGATCTCGATGCGGTCACCGCCGACTTCGCCGGTCGTGACCGATCGGGGCCACGCGCGGCCGTCCAGCTCGAGCCAGACGGTCGGTCGCCCGTCGCGTCGATCGATCGCGCCGATCGGCACCGACAACACGTCGGTTCGGGTGGCGATGGTGATTTCGGCGACGGCGCGCTGGCCGATCGCCCAGTTCGGCGGAAGGGTGGCGGGGCGCAGATCGACGGTGAACTCCCTGGTCTCGGCGTCGACCGATCGGGAGACTTGGGTGATCGCCGCCGAAACCGGCGTGCCGCCGGAGGGGCGCACCGTCGCCGTTCGACCCGGCTCCAGGCGAGCCATCACGCTCTCGTCGAGACGGGTGGTGAAGACGATGGAGCCCGGGTCGACGATTGCGGCGATCTCCGTGCCGGGGCCGACGGTGTCGCCGATCCACCGGCTGCGCGAGATCACGACGCCGTCGATGGGCGCGCGGATCGTCGCCTCTTCCACCTTGACCGCCTGGAGCTCGACGTTCGCGTCGGCGGCCGCCGCCTGGGCGATCGCCTGATCGACGGCGGCCTTGGCGCGTTCGAGATCGGCGCTCGTCTGACGATAGGTCGATTGCGCCGCATCTTGTGTGGCCGCCGTCGCCACGCCCCGTTGCAACAGGGCCTCTTGACGCCCGAGATTGGCGCGGGCGTTGGTCAGCGCCGCCTGCGACCGGGCCTCGTCGGCGCGGGCCACGGCGATCGCCGTTTCCGCCGCGCGGGCGGAGGCGCGGGCGGACTCCAGTTGTCGTTCGAGATCGTCGGCCTCGAGGGTGGCGATCACCCGACCGCGCGTCACGACGTCGTTGCGGTCGACGAGCATCGTCGCGACGTTGCCGGTCAGGCGCGATCCGACCGAACTTCGGCGCGTCGCCTCCAGCGTCGCGGGACCGGAAACGGTGATCGTCAGATCACTCGGCCTCAACGTCGTGCGCGCCGCCGTCCGCGGCGCCAACCATCGGTCTGCAGCCGAGCCGGCGATGAGCGCCGCGATCGCCAGAAGGGCGAGCAGGCCGCGACGAGAGCGACGGTTCGGCCGCGAGGGTGGGCGCGGGATGAATTCCGTCATCCGATCGGCCTCGGGCTCCGAAGCGGTCCCGTCGCGACGCGGCGACTCGGCCGGTGGGAGGGGCGCGACGGAAGCGGCGAGCGGATCGGACGGGACGGCCATCGTCACTTCCGGCGGACGGAATCGAGCGCGCTGCGGCATCCCGAAGCGAGCTCTCTTTCCTTGGCGCCGAGACAGGCGGCGATGCGGCCGCCACCGGGTTCGACGCCGCTGCAGAATTTCCGGATGTCGGCCCGACAGGCGGCGGCCACGGCTCTGATCTGCGTCTGCATCTCCGGGGAGGGCGTCTGCGCGGAGGCGTATCCGGCGACGAACGGCTCGCCGAGAGCGAAGGCGAGGATGACCGCGGAGCAGAGACGGCGATATCGTTTCGGGGACATGGGAATTCCTTTCTTCGCACGAAACGCGAGAGGGATCCGGGAGGAGCCGGTCATCCCCTCACGATGCGATCGTCAGGTATCTCCGTGATGTTCGCGAGTATTCCGAATGTCTTGTTTCGTTGCGCCGTGTATCGATTTGTAACAAGTCTCGATCGACGCTTGCATCGCCGCCTGCTCTGAACGACCATTCCCGTCATGACCACGAGCGCGAAGAAAATTCTGATCGTCGACGACGATCCCGAAGTCGCCCGCCTGGTCGGCGCGCTGTTGGCTCGGGAAGGTTGGGCGGTGGAGGCGGCGCAGGACGGCAAGGATCTCGATCGAGCGCTGCAGCGCACGACGCCCGATCTCGTCATCCTCGATCTCATGTTGCCGGGCGAAGACGGGCTCTCGATCTGCCGTCGGCTCCGCGTCGCGACCGCGGCGCCGATCCTGATGTTGACCGCCAAATGCGACGAGACCGATTGCGTCGTCGGCCTCGAGATCGGCGCCGACGACTATCTCGGCAAACCCTTTTCGCCGCGCGTTCTCGTGGCCCGCGTCCGCGCCCTGTTGCGTCGCGCCGAACCCCGAGCGGCCGGCCCGTCGGCGCGTCGGTTCGAGTTCGATCGTTTCGCGGTCGACCTCGACTCGCGTGAAGTCACCGATGCGAACGGCGAGCGCGTGGCTCTGACCAGTGCGGAGTTCGATCTGCTCGCCTGCTTCGTCCTGCATCCTCGCCGCGTGCTCTCGCGCGATCAGATCCTCGATTGGACCCATGGCCGCAGCGCCGATCCCTACGACCGAACCGTCGACATCACGGTGTCCCGGTTGCGCAAGAAGTTCGAAGCGCTGAACCCGGGCAACCGGCTGATCGGCACCATCCGAAACGGCGGTTACCTGCTGACCGCCCCTGTGCGCATGGTGATGTGATGGTTCGACTGGGTCTCACCACGCGTCTCTTCGCCATCGGGGCGACGTTTCTGCTGACGATCTGGCTCGGATTGGTGGCTCTCTACTATCGATCGAACGGGCTCGATCGCTCCCTGACGCGACCGCCGGTGACCCAATTGCGGGCGATCGCCGACGTCCTGTCGGCGACGAAACCGGGCGATCGAGACGCTCTTCTCGATGCGATCGCGTCGTCGATCCTGAGCGCCACGATCGAGACGGAACGCGCGCTCACGACGTCCGACGGCGATGGTCGGGAGGTCGGCGACGATCTGCGCGGGACTTCGGAATTCGTCGAATACGACGCTCTTCTCGATGGGCGGTTGTTGTCGATCGTCCGGCTCGGCCGTCCCGAACCCATCGTCGGCCCGGCGTCGCTGTTCGCATCGGCGATCGGCACGCTGCGGTTCCGTCTCCGCCTCGACGACGGCGCGATCCTTCGGCTCGACACGCGCACGCCCTTCGTCGTCACGCTCTTCGGACTACCCGCCGGCATGGGAGCCGGTCTGGTCGGCACCGTCTTCGCGTTGATCGCCTTCCTGCTCCTCAACCGAGAGATTCGTCCCTTGACCCGCCTCGCCGCGGCCGTCGACCGCATCGATCCGAGCAGCGCGCCGATCGCGTTGCCTGTGGTCGGCGCGCACGCGCCCGAAACCCTCGCGCTCCACAACGCCTTCGATCGTCTTCAGACCCGTCTGCAGACGTTGATCGCCGGCCGCTTCGCTCTGATCGGCGGGGTACAGCACGACGTCCGATCCTTCGCCACCCGTCTCCGCCTCCGTGTCGAACACATCGGCGATCCGGCCGAGCGCGACAAGGCGGCGGCGGACATCGACGACATGATCGGTCTTCTCGACAATGCGCTCCTCACCGCCCGGGCCGGCGTCGGGCGTCTCGACGAGGAGTTGCTGGATCTCTCGACCTTGCTCCGTCAGGAGGTCATCGATCTCGGGGCCGGCGGTCGGCCGGTGCGGCTC
This sequence comes from Hyphomicrobiales bacterium, assembly GCA_021286855.1. GTDB lineage: Bacteria > Pseudomonadota > Alphaproteobacteria > Rhizobiales > Ancalomicrobiaceae > Pinisolibacter. The sequence goes on from JAJTBO010000027.1 coordinate 18,281, forward strand.
GGGACGATGCCGCCGGCTTCGCAGGAAGTCCCGGTCATCCTGGATCGCACCGCCTTCCGCCGCATCGTCGTCAATCTGGTCGACAACGCCGTCAAATACGGCCGCGAGGCGAGGGTGGAGCTGGAGGCTCGACAGGGGCGCGCGCTGGTTTCGGTGAGCGACGCCGGGGCCGGAATCGCGCCGGAAGCCGCGGCCGTGTTGTTCGAACCCTTCGTGAGGGGCGAACCTTCGCGGTCGCGCCGGACCGGGGGAGCCGGTCTCGGTCTGGCTGTGGTGCGCAGTCTCGCCGAAGCCCAGGAGGGAACCGTCGAAATCGGCCGCGCCGAAGGCGGCGGAGCGCGTGTCGAGCTGAGTTTCCCCCTTTTCGTCGCCTGAGGCGCGACGAGAGGCCGTTCGCCGGCGTCCGCCGCCGGCCGGCGTCCTTCGGCGACGGCGCCACGGCGCTCTCGTCCCATGACGGCTCGGGCGCCCGAGCCGGAGCCACGGCGCCGAGCCTCCGACGAACCCGGCGCGGGTCAAGACGATCACCCGCCGCCGAACGCTGTTTCGTCACCTCGGATCGCCGTCACCGCTGCGGATGCAGAACGACGGAGGGGCGTCGGTCGGGCGCCAGGGAGCGTCGTACGACGGGGATCGCGGCGCGGCTGGTGCTCAGAAAACCGTTGAAGACAGGATTGGCGAGCGTCGCGTCGCGCCCGGCTTCGATCAACAGATCGATCTCGTCGGGTGGAAGGACGAACCGGGTCGCGATCTTCTGGAGCCGCTCACGGCGGTCCGGCAGTTGATCGAAGGCGACCTCGCCGGACAGAACCTTCACGTCGCGACAGTTCCACCCCTTGGTCGTGCCGACGTATCGGGCGACCTCAGCCGGTCCGAGTCGGCACCGCCACTCGATCAGATCCTGTTGCCACCGCGCCAACGTCAGTTGGAAGGCGTCGAAGCCCTGACGCACCGATGCGTCGATGCCGGTGTCGACGACGGCCATCAGCAACGGCGTCACGGTCGGGCCTTGGCGGGTCCTGGTCCATTCGGTGTCCGAGCCACGGCCGGAATTGACCACCAGGAACATCGCCCGCTTCAAGCGCGCCGCCTGTCGTGGCGTCAGCGGCGCATGCGGGGTATCGGCGGCGGCGCGGGCGATGGTCAGGCCGGAGAGGCCGAAATTGTCGGTGAGGCCGCCGTCGAGGAGGCGAATGTATTTCATCCGCTGCGTGTCGCGATAGGCGAGGAGGGCGCGGGCGGCCGCCTTGAGGAGGGCCGGAGCGGAGGCGTGTTCGGAGGCATAGCGCACCCATTTGGGCGGCTCCCAGGCGCAGCGGTCGGAGAAGGTTTCGATCGTCACCGGCGCGAAGATCACTGGCACCGCCGCCGAGGCCGCCACCGCCTCCGAGATCGGCACGCGCGAGAGATCCGAACAAAAGGCGCGGAACGTGTTCGGTTCGAAGACGAAGGGCGCGTGATTGGCGATGTCGGAGGCGTTGATCCAGACCGTCGGCCGCTTCTTTTCGAGCAACTGCGCATAGGTGGCGCCGTGGAAGAGGTTGCGATCGAGCCATTGCGGCAGATTGGAGCGATCGTTGGCGCCGCCGGCATAGACCCGCGCGAGGGTCGCGGGGTTCCAGGGATTGTCGTGCAGATCCTCCTCGGCGTTGCGGAGAAGGAACTTCTCGCGGAAATCGGTCAGCGCGTCGCGTCCCTTCAGTCCGAAATAGGCTGCGGTCACCGAGCCGCCGGAAACGCCGGAGACGAAGTCGACGCGATCGAGCAGGGTCCCGGCGCCCGCCGCGCCCGGGACCGGGGTTTCGGCGAAGGCCCTCAGCACGCCGAAGGAGAAGGCGGCGGCGCGCGTGCCGCCGCCGGAAAAGGTGAGACCGATCAACGTCTCGCCGTCCGCATCTTCGGCAAAGGGGGCGGCGGCGGTCGCGCCGGCGCCGGTTTCGGCGACGGCGTTGATCGGCGCGTCGTCGAGCGAGGCGCAGGAGGCGAGGAGGGCGCTCGTCGCGAGGACGACCCATCGGGAAGCGAAGCGGAGAGCGGCGGGCGACGTCGGCATCGGTCTACTCGAGCTGCGTTTCTGACGGGTATCCCAACCTTCCGAAAACCCGTCGCGCTTGTCGAGGGGGAAGGGCGGCGGACGCGCGGACGCTTTCGTTACGGCAAACGTCACTCTTCTCCGGATTGTATCTCCGGGGCGTTCTCGGCATCATCTCGTCGATCACCGCACGGTGTCGACGAGCCCGCCTGGAGAAGCCGATGCCGCCGAGCCGTTCCCTCGTCTCGGGCTCCGCATCGGCGCGACTCTGATCCGACGACCTTTCGCCTTTGTCATCCGTCGAGCAAGGATTTCACCTCGATGTCCATCGCTTCCGAAATCGCCTTCCGCATCGTCGGTCTGTTCTACGTGGCGAGCGGCGTCCTGGTGGCGCGCACGCTCGCGATGTCCGCGGTCACGGACGCCACGTGGTCGGCGATCGTGGGCAAGGCCTCGCATCCGGCGGAGCGGGCGCGCGAGATCTGGCTCGCCGCAGGCTCGGTCTGCGTCGCCGCCGCGGGATTGGCGCTGATGCTGATGCTCGACGTCGCGGCGCCTCTGTTCGTGCTCGCGACGCTGCAACAGCTCGTCTACCTCTACGTCGTCGCGCCGCGCTTCTTCGATCCGCACGACGCGCCGGAGCCCACGGGACGCGCCCGAACCCGCAACGCCGCCTTCGTCCATCTGGCGGTGACCGTCGTCGTGGTCGCCGCCGCGATGAACGGCGCGTTGCGGCCTTGGCGCGCCGAGCCGGTCTGGCTCCTCGGCGCAGCGGCGGCGGCGGTCGGGTTCGGGGCGCTGTGGACCTTACGTGCGATGCGAGTCCCCGAGGGGGGCGGCGAAGCCGAGTGAAAAGAGCGGCGCGCGCGTCCATGCCGCCGTCGGATCATCGTTGTCGAGACGCCTTCCAAGAGAGGTCGAATACGATGTTGAACCTCCTCGGCCGCCTGTGCCTCGCCTCCACGCTCTTCGTCGGGGCAACGGTCGCGCATGCGGCCGACCGGGTCGCTCTGGTGATCGGCAATTCCGCCTATCGCACGCAGACGCGCCTGCCCAATCCGGTCAACGACGCCGCCGACGTCGGGGCGATGTTCCGCCGTCTCGGCTTCGAGGTGGTCGAAGGGCTCGACCTCGACGGGGCCGGGCTCAAGGAGAAGCTCAAGGAGTTCCGCGACCGGCTCGAGGGCGGTTCGCTCGCCGTCTTCTACTATTCCGGTCACGGAATGCAGGTCGACGGCCACAATTATCTGATCCCGGTCGACGCCCGGATCGAGAAGCCGGACGACGTGCGTCTCGAGACGGTCGACGTCGATCTGGTGATGCAGCTGATGCGGGCCGACGATCGCGTCACGATGGTGGTGCTCGACGCCTGTCGCGACAACCCCTTCGCCCGTTCGCTCAGGCGTTCGCTGAAGGGCGCGACGCGGGCGGCGGAGAGCGCCTACGGCGGTCTCGCCGAGATCCGCAGCTCGGTCGGCAGCATGATCGTCTACGCCACCGATCCCGGAAACGTCGCCCTCGACGGCGACGGCCGCAATTCCCCCTTCACCGAGGCCTTCCTGAAGAACGCGCCGACGCCGGGAGTGGAGATCTCGCGGGTGATCAAACGGGTGCGGCTCGACGTGGTGCAGGCGACCGGCTCGAAACAGGTGCCGTGGGACAGTTCGACCCTCGTCAACGACCTCTATCTCGCCGGGGATGCGCCGGGCGAGGCGAAGGTCGCTTCCCTGCCGCCGCGGTCGACGGCGGGAGGGGCGGTGCGTCCGGTGGTCGCCGGCGAGGCCGGTCCGGCCGAGCCGGCCGCTGCGACGCCGCCCCGGCCGGCGGTGGAGGAGACCGCGGCGGCGCGCTGCGATCGGCTGGCCACGGATCAACAGGACACGCTGCGCAATCGGCGGGTGGCCCCGGTGCGCACCGTCGACGTCGCTCGCGCGATTCCCGCCTGCGAGGCGGCGGTGGCGGAGGCGCCGGCGGACCTTCACCTCGCCAACCAGTTGGGCCGGTCCTATCTGAAGGCGGAACGTTACGCCGAGGCGTTGAAGGTCTTCGAAGCGGCGGCCGGACGCGGGTCGCCCTATGCGACGAACGAGGTCGGCTATCTCCTTTATCGCGGCTTCGGCGGCCTGCAGAAGGACTACGTCAAGGCCCGCCCGTGGTTCGAGAAGGCGGCGATGCTCGGCGTGCCGGTCGCCATGACCAATCTCGCCTTCATCCATACGCACGGCATCGGCACGCCGAAGGATCTCGACAAGGCGACGTCGTGGCTGCGGCGGGCCGAGGCGATCGGCGATCCCGGCGCCATGGTGATGCTGGCCTGGGCCCATGCCGACGGGGTCGGCGTGCCCAAGGATCCGGCGAAGGGCCGCGCCCTGATGACGCGGGCCGCCGATCTCGAGGACCCCGAGGGCCTGACCGGGCTCGGCCTCTTCGACCAGCGCGGCATCGGCGGGCCGCAGGATTTCGACGGCGCGCGGCGCTGGTTCGAGAAGGCGGCGTCCTTCGACAGCGCGTCGGGCATGTACAATCTCGGCTTCTACTATCTGATGGGAATGGGTGGAGCGCCGCGCGACTATGCGATCGCACGGGACTGGTTCGGCCGCTCGGTTCGCCACCAGGGGGTCGATGCGATGATCGGGCTCGCGCACATGAAGCTCGACGGTCTCGGCGGTCCGGTCGATCCCACAGGCGCGCGCGAGATGTTGGAGAAGGCCGCCTCGCACGATTCGCCGCAGGCGATGGTCTATCTCGCCAAGGCCCTGCGCGACGGCAAGTTCGGCGCCGTCGACGAGACGGCGGCCCGCGATTGGCTGAAACGAGCGGTGGCGCTCGACGACGCCGACGCCAAGGCGCTGCTCGCCGAAATGGACGCTCCCGAGGACCCGGCGGCGACCTGCGATCGGCTCGCGGCGATGGCGACCGATCCGTTGAAGGCGCCGGCCGTCAAAGGGCTCGATCAGCCCTCAGAGATCGCCCATGTCCGCGCCATTCCGGCCTGCGAGGCGGCGGCGAAGGCCAACCCGGGCGCCCTGCGCTTCGCCGATCAGCTCGGCGCGGCCCTGGTCTCCGCGCAGCGTTGGCCGGACGCCGCACGGGTCTTCGAGGCGGCGGCGAAGAAGAAGTCGGCCTTTGCGGCGATGTGGATGGGCAATATCCAACGCCGCGGGCTCGGCGTGCCGAAGAACGACGCCGCCGCGCGCAAATGGTGGGAGCAGGCGAGCGCGCTGGGCTCCAGCGACGCCATGTACAATCTGGCGGCGATGCATCTCGACGGGGTCGGCGGCGCCAAGGATCCGGCGACGGCGCGTCGTCTGTTCGAGAAGGCGGCCGGGCTCGGCGACGTCGCCGCGATGCGGCAGGCCGGCGAAATGTGGTACTTCGGCCTCGGCGGCCCGGAGGACAACACCCGGGCGCGGGACTGGTACGAGAAGGCGGCGGCCGGAGACGACACCCGCGCCAAGCGCCGGCTCGGCGAGATCATGCTGAAGGGATGGGGCGTCAAACCCGATCCCATCCAGGCCCGCCTGTGGTTCCAGCGAGCGGCGGCCGACGGCGACGGCGAAGCGATGCGCTCTCTCGCCGACCTCTATCTGAACGGCGTCGGCGGCGATCGTGAGCCGGCGAAGGCTCGCGGTCTGCTCGAGCAGGCGGCCGACGACGGCAACGCCGCCGCGATGACGGCCCTCGCCCAGCTTCTTCTCGCCGGAGCGGTCGGCCCGGTCGACGAAGCCGGCGCGCGGGTCTGGTACGAGAAGGCGGCGGCGGCCGGCTACGAGAGCGCGGCGAACTGGTTGGCGGCGCATGCGCCGACCGCCGCGCCGGATCTCGCCAAGGGCGACCTCTGCGATGCGGCGGCAGGCGCGGCGGCCGATCCGCTGCGCTCGGTCTCGCATCCGCCGGTCGACGGCATCGACGTGAAGATCGCGCTTCCCGCCTGCGAGGCGGCCCACGCCGCCGATCCGAGCAACCTGCGCTGGGCGAACCAACTCGGGCGCGCCTATCTCGTCGGCGATCGCGACCTCGATGCGGTGCGGACCTTCCGCGCCGCCGCCGAAGCGGGTTCCGCCTATGCGGCGCTGTGGATGGGCAATCTCCACGACCGCGGCCGGGCCGGGCTCGAAGCGAGCGCCGACCGGGCGATCGAATGGTGGACCAAGGCGGCTTCGTTCGGTTCGCCCAACGCGATGTTCAATCTCGGCGTCACGCTGTTCGACCGCGCCGCGGCGGGCGGCGGCGCGGCCGAGAAGACCCTCGGCGAGGCGCGCGACTGGTTCGAGAGGGCGGCGGCGGTCGGCGAGCCCGATTCGATGCTCTATCTCGCGGTGATCCACCGCGACGGGCTCGGCGTGCCGGCCGATCGCGCGAAGTTCGTCGACTGGCTGCGGCGGGCCGCCGAATTCGGCAGCGCGAACGCCATGCGGATGCTCGCCGTCGACCTGCACAAGGGCGAGAGCGGCGTGCGCGACGACGGCGCCGCTCGCGCTCTCTTGGAGAAGGCGGCGGCGGCCGGCGACGTCGGGGCGAGCGCCAATCTGGCGTTGTTCCTGTTGGAAGGGTGGGGGGGCGCCAAGGATCCCGTCCGCGCCCGCCGGCTGCTCGAGGCGGCGGTGGCGAAGCAGAACGTCGACGCCGTGACGCTCCTCGCCGCCGCCCATGCCAAGGGGACCTTCGGCAAGCCCGACAAGGCCGAAGCGCGACGTCTCTATCGCCTCGCCGTCGATCTCGGCGACGCCGGCGCGGCGGCGGAGTTGAAGAAGCTCCAGTGAGGGAGAGACGTCCGCCATCCCCGCTTCTCCTTCCGTCCGCGCTCGCCGTCTTCCTCGAGACGCGCGTCCCTTGCGAGGTTTTCAGATCCGATGACGTTCGAATCCCTGCCCTATCGCCTCGAGGCCGACGACCTCCGCAGCGCTCGTGAACAACCGGGCGTACGGACGCTGTCGCTCCTCGCCGGCACGGCGCTCGCCGCAGGAACGGCCGCGACGGTAGGTGGCCTCGTCGCTCTGATCGCGCTGCGGCCGAGCGACGGCGCGATCGGCGAGACGACGGTCCGGCTCGCCGTGGCCGGGTGGATCGGCTGGGGCGTCCTCGCCGCGATCGGACTGTGGTTCGCCCGCAAGGCCGACGCGGCGACGAAGCAGACGCCCGACGGGCCGACGCAGACCCTGACGGTCGAAGAGGCCGGCCTTCGGCTGAACGGGCGCTGGGGCGTGTCGGAAATCCGGTGGGAGGGGATCCTTCGGTGCGAACCGCGCGGCGACGGTCTGGTCTTCGTCTGTCGCGACGGGGCGTTGGTGATGGCGCCGGCGCGCGCGATCCCGGACCCGGGTTGGCGCGAAGCGGTCGCGGCCTACGCGGCCGAGCGCCTCGTCGATGAAGAGCCGGCGTGAGCGCCGGCTCTTCGCCCTTTCAGGGCGGGTCGATCCGCCGGGCCTCGGCATCGGCGAGGCCGACCAGCAGATGGCGCCCATCGGCGTCGACCCGGAAGACGCCGTAACGCGCCTTCTCGTAGAGACCGGCGCGGCCTTCCTCGAACAGGAAGGAGTGCGGTTCGACCACCACGTGGTCGCCGGAAGGGGCGCGGCCGACGCGGAAGACCGTCTCGTCGGCTCCCATCGCGCCCCAGCCGGCGATGCGCCGGAAACGGGCGACCCGTCGCGCGTCGAGGGCGAGGACGACCGCGCCAGAGGCGGCGTCGAGGCGGATCGTCTCGCGCTCCAGGTCGAAGGCCAGCCGCATGTAGTCGCCCTGCATCAGGGAGCGAGGATCGACCGGCGCGAGCGCCAACAGCACCTCGTCGCCGCGCGCGATCAGAGCCTCGGCGTCCCAGACCTTCCAGCCGAGGACGGCGAAGACGGCGGCGCTCGCCAGGAGAAACAGCGTGCGTCTCACGGATGATCCTCCCGATCCCAACCGAAGCGGGCGAGGGCGGCGCGTCCCGCGAGCAGGACGAGGCCGCTGCCGACGAGCGAGCCGGACTTCTCGATCAGGGTCATGTCGCGCCCCCAATACCAGAGCGCCAGAAAGCCCGGCAGCGCCAGGATGCCGATCACTCGCAGCGCGAGGTCGTGGCGGGCGTGACCGACGATCAGGACGCCCAGAGCGAACGGGATGCCCGGCGCGCCGACGAAGCCGAGGAGCACGGCGGCGGCCGCCGCCGCGGCGACCGGCGGCCGAACGAGCGAGCGCGGTCCGCCGGCGGCCCAGACGATCGTGGCGACCAGCGCCAGGGTGATCAGCGCTTCGATCGGCCGCGGGTCGATCGGCCGGCCGTTCACCCAGGCGCCGCCGTCGTGGCCGACCGCCAGGATCGACACGACCGTCCCCATCGCCGCCAGCGCGGCCGAACCGAGCGGCCGAAGGGCGACGGGCGCGCGCGGGGCGAGCAGGAACAGTCCGGCGATCGCCGTCGCGGCGAATTGAAAGAGGAGGAGCGCGAGGCTCGGATCGACCGCGGTCCGTCGGCCGAGGATCTCGAAGAGCGCGGACGCGGCGACGGCATAGGGCGAGAGCAGACGATCGAGCGACGAGCCGGAGACCGGATAGGTCGCGAGCGTGACCACCGCCAGCGCCGCCGTCGGCGCCCACGGTGTCTCGATACCGGCGAGCCAGATCACACCGGAAACCGCCGCGACCTTGCCGATGGCGATGGCGGCGAAGGCGGTCTGGGCGAGGATGTCGCGACCGAGCCCGATCGCCGATCTCCGTGACGCGAGCGACAGGGCGATCCCGGCGACGAGGAAGACGACGCCCCAGCCGAGCAGGCCGGTCCCCTCGTCGAAGGAGATCAGCCGCGCCACCACCAGAAACGCCAGGAAGAAGGCGGTCGCCAGCGCCGTGCCGACGGCCGAGAGGATCTTCAGATGAAGCGGCGGTTCGCGTTCGGCGTCGAGCGCCAGGATGGCGCGCGCCACCGCCGGTTCATCTCCGGCGTCGATCGCCCTCGTCTCGCGCCAGAGGGAAAGGAGCGTCGTCGCCTCGATCGAGGGGCGGGTCATCGGGCGGCCTCCATCCTGAGCGAGACGGCGCGGAGCCAAGCGACGGCGGCGGCGAAGAGACCGAGCGTCGCGAGGCCCATGAGGAAATAGACCCCGATGTCGGCGTGATCTCCGCCGCCCGTCATGAGGCGGAAGAGCGCGAGGTCGGCGACGGCGCAGACCACGACGCAGATCGCCGCCAGCATCGCCACGTCGGGCGCCCATCGGCGATAGACGACGAAACCGACGGCGAAGACGACGGGGATGACGATCGACGCCGTCCATTCGATCGGTCCGAACCCGCGTGGCCTGTCGAGAAGGGCGACGGCGGTCGAGGCGAGGGCGAGAAGGAGCGGCAATCCGGCGTAGAAGCGGGTCCAACGGGCCGCCGGCCAGTCGACGCCGCGCATCGCCATGCCCTCGCGCGCGGCGAGAAAGCCGGCGTGCAACAGCGCGACGCTCAGATTGCGACCGGCATGAAACGAGGCGTCGCCGGGTTGGGTCTGTCCCCACCAGCCGAGGAGGGCGAGGTCGGCGACGGCGAGCCAGATCGCCCAAGGAGCGGCCGAGCGGAGCAGAGCCGCCCAGGCCAGCGTCAAGCCGGCCCAGGCGGCGTAGAGCATCCAGGCGTCGGCGCCGGTCTGGTGGATCTGTCCTTCCACGGCGAGGAACACGCCGACCAGGACGATCGCGGCGCTGCCGGCGGTGGGCGACCAGCGACGTCCGAACCGATCGAGGACGACGACGGCGAGGGACGCCGCGATCATCGCGGCGATCGCGCCGAGTTTGACGAAGGGCGGGATGCGGTTCCAGTTGAAGGCGAAGAACCAGACGACGCCGGCCAGCACCAGGGCGGCTCCGAGGGTCGCGAGCAGTCGCCCGATCCACAGTCCCCAGTGGCGCGGCGGTTCGATCGCGGCCAAGGCGCGATCGCGCGCGGTCTCGCCGATCACGCCGCGCGCGGCGAGGCGTTCCACGGCGGTCCGATCGAGACGGACCCCGGCGAGGTCGTCTCGGGGATCGATGACATCGGCGTTCATCTTCGCCTCTCGTCTTGCCGTTCGGGCCGGCCTCGGTCACGCTTCCGAGGCATCGAACGAGGCCTCGCCATGATCAGAACCGCCGTCGCCCTGCTCCTTCTCGTTTCCGCCGCCGGCTCCGCGGCGGCGCTCGAGTGTCCGCTGTCTGCGGGCGTGTATACGCCGATCGACGCGGACGACGATTGGAGCGCCGAGGACGGCGTCGTCAATTCCTGGGAGATCACTCATCCCCGCCGGACCGGCGGCGAAAGCGATCGGCCCTGGGTGATCCGTCTCGCCGAAGGTCGGCAGAAGCTCGCCGCCGAATTCGGCGTCGCGCATCCGCCCGGCTTCGGCATGGCGCATGTCTTCATGATCGCCCCGCCGGGCCCGAAGGAAAAGCGCTTCGATGCGACGAAGGCCCCCTCGGCGCCCCTCTACTACTTCGGCGACGACCTGAAACGGGTCGATCCCGAAGGCGAGGGTGAGGCGAAGGCGCCGCCGCTCCTCCAACTTCCCGGCCTGTCGAAGGCCTTCTGGGACTGGAAGCGCGACGGTCGCCGTTTCGTGCCGCCGGATGGACTGTGGCGGCTCACCGGCTGCCGCCGATGAGCCGTCTTCGTCATCCTCAGTTGGTCTCCAACCGGTAGTGGGCGAGCGAGCCGCCGTCGTTGTGGACCTTGACGGTGAACGCGCCGGTCCAGGCCGGGGTGAACCGGCAATAGGCCGGATCGGTGTCGCGGCAGATCAGATGGCCGCCCTCGTCGAACACCTCGAGCATGATCTGGTCGGTGTCGACGCCCACCACGGCGATCTCGGCGACCTGCTTGGCGCGGAAATTCATCGAGCGGGAATGGATGGTGCGGCCGGTGATCTGGCCGTTGGAGATGATGCCGCCGCCGACGCGTCCCTTGGAGGCGGACGCCTTCACGTCCTCGGCCATCGCCACGATGCCGGGATCGTTCTTGGAGAGGGCCTTGGCCTCGTCGAGCAGCGCCGCGACGACGTCGCCCGCCGCCGGCGTCGGAGCGGTGTCGCCGTCGGCCTTGCGCTCCTCGACCTTGACGCCGACGCCGTTGCGGATCTGCGCGGCGACGATCAGCGACAGCGGGTCCTTGTGCGCCCGCCCCCAGGCCGCGACCTGGGCGGAGAGGTGGAGCTGCTCCACGGGAAGCGCGGCGGTCGGCTTCGCCGCTTCGGTGTCGGCGTTGGTCTTCGACTTGTCGGGCTCGGCGGCCTGGGCGGCGGCGAGGGCGACGGTCCCGGCGAGGCCGGCGGCGAGGGCGAAGGAGACGAGGATGCGACGGCTCATGTGTGACCTCCTGTGCCGAGCGCCGGTCGGGCGTCGGGAACTGTTCGCGGCGGACGCCGCTCGTCGGGGGGAATGCGCAGGTCCACCGGTCAGTTGGTGTACATGCGATAGGGGATGGGGCGGGTGGAGCGGTTCTCCACCTTGATGTCGAACAGGGCGGTCTGAGAGGGAACCCAGCCGCAATAGGCGACGCTCGACGGATTGGGATCGCGACAGACGAGGTTGCCGGACTGATCCCAGACCGAGACGCGGACGTCGCCGGCGCCGGACAGCTCCACCAGCGCCTCGGCGTAGCGAGATCCCTCGAAGCGCAGGCCCCGATACCAGTCGGTTCCTGCGGCCGGAAGGGTCGCCCGGCTGGCGCCGGCGCCCTGGACGAGGCCCTTGCTCGCCGCGGCGCCGACGTCCTCGGCCAGCGCGACGATCGTCGGATCGTTCTTCGAGAGCGCCACCGCTTCGGCGAGAAGCTGCGCGACCGAGGCTTCGGCGGTCGGGGCCGCGACGGCCTCGGCCGTCGTGGGGCTCTCGGGAGCCCGCACGACCGGGGTGGTGGGGACGCCTCGACGGATGCTCGCGGCGACGACCAGCGCGAGCGGATCGCGGTCGGCGCGGGCTCGATCGGCGAGGCGGGCGGAGAGCGCCAGATCGCTCAGGGGCGTCGTCGTCTCACCGGCCGACGCGCCGTCGACGACGCCGAAGGAGAAAAGCATAAGAAACAATGAGGATACGAAACGACTTGCACGTCGATTCGTCTCAGCGGGTTCAAACATCTGAAGCTCCACGTCGAAACAACTTTCCGGCGCGTCCGTTCGGCGGTCGATCGCCTCTCTTCGGAAACAATTTCGCAGAAGGTCGGGCGGTTCGCAATCCATCCGAGATGACGAAAACCGTCATCTTCACGCCGATCGATTCGATGACGGCGTTCGTAACTCCCGCCGCGGCGACGTTGCGCCTAGGAGAGGCGTCTCTTCTTCTTCGGGAGGTGTTTCATGGATCATGTCGGTCGCATTCGCCGCTTCGGATTCTGCCCGTCGACGTGGATCGTCCTCGCGGCGCTGCTGACGCCCACCGCCGCCGTGGGCGACGCCGTCGAACTCGGCCGCGGGGACGACCGCGCCGCGAGGGCGATCGCGACGACGCGGATCGATGCGGCGACCGTCGGCATCCTCGTCGGCGACGAACGAGGGTCGCGCGGCGCCGGCTTCGTGTGGCGGACGGGCGGGGCGATCGTCACCGCCGCGCACGTCGTCGAGGGGGGCGGGGACATTCGCGTTCGTCTTCCCGACGGCCGCGTGTCGGCCGCGCGCGTGCTCGGGGTCGACGACGTCGCCGACGTGGCGTTGCTGCGGATCGACGGCGATCCGCCGGTTCCGACCTTCGCTCGGTCGGAGCGACTGCGCCGGGGCGATCTGGTCGCGGCGGTCGGCGACCCGCTCGGCTTCGCCGGCACGCTGACGGTGGGCCATGTCTCGACCCCGGCGCGGCGATGGGGCGAGACGTCGCCCTATGATCTGATCCAACACGACGCGGCGCTCAATCCCGGATCCTCCGGAGGTCCTCTGGTCGATGCGAGCGGCGACGTGGTCGGCATGAATCTGGCCATCGCCGACGGCGCCCGCCGGCATGTCGGCATCGGCTTCGCGCTGCCGATCGAGGTCGTCGACCGCATCGCGGCTCGTCTTCTCGCCGAAGGCTTCGTCGCCCGGCCGCGTCTGGGGCTGCGTCTGCGTCCGGCCTCGTCGCTGCGCGCGACGATCCCGACGCTCGCCGACGGTCTGGTGACCGAGGCGGTCGACGCCGGATCGCCGGCGGCGGCGGCCGGGATCGCGCCGGGCGACGTGATCGTGGCCGTCGACGGGCAGCGAATGACGGCTTCCGAAGATCTCGTCCGGCTGCTCGAGACGAAACGTCCGGGGGACGTCCTGCGGCTCGATCTCGGCGCGGCGCAGGGCGTGCGGACGGTGGTTCTCGGTCGACGCTCGTCGCCGACCCGCGCGCTGCGCGTCGCCGCCCGCGAGGCCTTCGACCCGGGTCTGAGCTTCGCGTCGGAAACCGGCGGGCGCATCGCGACGGTCGTTCCGGGCGGGCCGGCCGAGACGGCGGGGCTCGCGGTCGGCGACGAGATCCTCGAGATCGGCGAGCATCGCCTCGACGGCGCCGATTCGGCGCGGCTGCTCGCCGAAGCCGCCGCCGGCTCCGGCGGCGTCGCCCTGCTCGTGCGGCGCGCCGCGACCACGCGCTGGGTGGTTCTGGGGCCGCACGGACGGCTCGACGTCGAGGCCCCTTTCGGCTCCAATGCGGAAGCGCGGACGAGCCGCCTGTTCTGACCCGCCGACGGAGAGGTCGATGCGCATCCTGGTGATCGAAGACGACGCGGTCATGGCCGCTCACATGGCGGCTCTGCTCGCCGGCCGCGATCACGTCGCGACGACCGTCGCCGACGGCGCCGAGGGGCTCGCGCGCGCCGCCGCCGAACCCTGGGATCTGATCGTCGGCGATCGCATGTTGCCCGGCCTCGAGGGCCTCGACGTCGTCGAACGGTTGCGGGCGCTCGAAGTGACGACCCCGGTCCTGATCGTGTCGGCGCTGGGGCTTCCCGGCGATCGCGTCCACGGGCTCGAGCGCGGGGCCGACGACTATCTGGCCAAGCCCTTCGCCGACGACGAGTTCCTCGCCCGGGTCCACGCCCTGCTGCGGCGATCTCGGCCCGAGCCGCATCCGGAGGTCCTGCTCGTCGGCGACGTCGAGATCCGCGTCAAGGCGCGGACGGTCCATCGCGCCGATCGCCACGTTCCCCTGTCGCCCAAAGAGTTCGAGCTGCTGCGTTGTCTGGCCGAGCACGCCGGCCATTTCGTGCCACGGTCGCTCCTGCTCGAGCGAGTGTGGAACCTGCGCTTCGATCCGCAGACCAACGTCGTCGACGTCCACGTCTCGCGCCTGCGCGGCAAGATCGACGACGGGTTCGCGACGTCGGTGATCCGCACGTCGCGCGGCGAGGGCTACATGCTGGTGACGGAGGCGTCGTGATCGTGGAACCCCGAACCGGTCTCGCCGCCTTCGCGCGATCGTCGACGGTGCGTCTGGTGAGCGCGATCGCGGCCGTGTTTCTCCTGGCCTTCGTCGGCGTCGGCGTCGCGGTCCGCTCGACGGCGTCGACCTATATCGAACGCCGTATCCTCGACACGCTGGAGACCGACGCCGCCGGCCTCGAGGCGGTGTGGCGGGAGGGCGGAACGGCGGCGCTCGTCCGCGCGATCGAGCGGCGGCGTGGAGAGACCGGCGCGGACGGGCTCGCGCGGATGCGATTGGCGGTCGGGCCGGACGGCGAAAAGCTCGCCGGCGACTTCGCCGCCTGGCCCAACGATCTCGACGGGGCCTCCGATCGGATTCGATTCGAGACCACCGACGGCGGCGCCTACGCCGGCGTGGTGCGGCGGATCGCCGGCGGTCCCGATCTGCTGGTCGCCCATGCCGTCGCCGAGCACGCCGCGGTGATGCGGGCGCTCGATCGCGATCTCCTGATGCCGATGATCGTCGCCCTGATGGCGGCCCTCGCCGTCACCGCCCTGGTCGGCCGACGACTGCTCGCCCGGATCGAACGGGTCAATCTGGTGGCGCGCCGGGTCGAGGCGGGCGATCTCGCCGCTCGCGTCGACGCCGCCGGCGCCGACGAATTCGGCCGGCTCGCGACGCATGTCGACGCCATGCTCGAGCGCATCGCCATCCTGATGCGCGGCGTCCACCATCTCTCCGATCACATCGCCCACGAGATGCGGACGCCGCTCGCCCGGCTCCGCGCCCGTCTCGAAGCCGCGCGCAGGATCGCCGAGGCGACCCCGGCCGCCGCGCCTCTGCTGCCCGCCCTCGACGAAGCGGTCGCCGAATCTTCGGAGCTGATTTCCGTCTTCTCGGCTCTTCTCGACATCGCCCGGACGGAAGCCGCGGCCGGAGACGCGCGCGGTCTCGCCGTCGTCGATCTCGCCGAGGTCGCGGCGATGGTCGTCGATCTCTACGAAGCCGCGGCGGAGGACCGCGGCATCCGCCTCGCCCTCGCGACGGTGTCCGC
Organism: Hyphomicrobiales bacterium; assembly: GCA_021286855.1. Taxonomy (GTDB): domain Bacteria; phylum Pseudomonadota; class Alphaproteobacteria; order Rhizobiales; family Ancalomicrobiaceae; genus Pinisolibacter. The sequence continues at coordinate 33,681 of JAJTBO010000027.1, forward strand.
CCCGGTTGTCGGCGAGCGGATGTTGTTGATGCGGATGGCGGCCAATCTCGTCGACAACGCGGTGAAGTTCTCGCCCGACGGGGCCGTCGTCGACGTCGGGGTCGAGGCGACCGCGACCCAGTGCCGCCTCGTCGTCCGCGACCGTGGCCCGGGCGTGCCGGAAGGGTTCGAGGCCCGAGCCTTCGAGAGGTTCACGCGCGCCGAGACCGTCGGCGCGACGCCGGGGCACGGCCTGGGTTTGGCGCTGGTCGGGGCGATCGCCCTTCGGCACGGCATGAAGATCGCGCTGGAGCGAGCCGATCCCGGCCTGCGGGTGGTGGCGACCGGCGCGCGGGCGACGACCTGAACCGAGCCGTCAATCGCTCTCCGGCGCGGTCACCCGCCACCCGAAGGAAACGATCTCGCCGGACCCGAGCCCACCGGACGACCCGATCGAGCGCGTGCCGCCGCCGAATGCGGCGGCTTCCATGAGGCCGCGGAAGGAACCCGGGGCCGCTGCGCCGCGGCTCGCCGAGGCGGTCGGCGCGGCCTGGGCGAGATGGCGGTAGTCGGCGGGCAGCGCCGTGCGGCCCTCGACCTCGACGGCGATCAGCAGCAGGCGCTCACGGCCGATCGGCAACGGCTCCCGTCGCGCCCGGCTCCAGGTGACGATCCGCAAGGGCACCAGGCGGCCGGCGGCGCCCGGTTCGAGCCGCAGGCCTTCCGGCGGCCCCATGTAGGCGATGGCGCCGGCGCCGTCGACATAGAGCGGCGTGACGTCGATCGGCTTGGAACCGCCGGCGGTGAGCCGGAAATAGATCGCATCGCAATGGCCGAGGTCGGGAACCCCGTCGCCGATCGGTCGCGCCGCCGCCGGCAGTTGCTTCAGATCGAGCGGCGGACAGGCGCGGTCGTCGGGGGCCCGCGCCCCGGCCGGAGCAATGCCCTCGTCGCGCGCCACGAAGGCCTCGACGGCGAGATGTGGGCCGGCCGACCCGGCTGCGAGTTGGTCGGCGATCCGCACGAGATTGCGCGCCTTGGCGTGACCGGCGAGGGCGCGCTTCAGCGACGGCGCGAGGTCCGTCGCCGACAGCGGCAACGATGCGCTGCGCGCCCGACCGGAGACGACGAGGGACGCTCCGTCCGCGACCAGCCACACCCGATCGCCTTCGGCGAAGAGACGGAGATCGGCCGGTTCGTCCGCCTCGACCAACCGTGCCGCGGCCGACCCGTCCGTCGCGATCTCCGCCAGGGCGGCGGCGAGGGCGTCGCCGATCGCTCCTTCCGGCAAGGTCGGCGGTCGGGCGACCGTCAGGCGAAAGTCGGCGGCGCGTTCGGTCAGCGTCGCCACGAGGGCCTCGTTCGCCAGAACCGGCGACCAGACGCGTCCATCCCGCTCGATCGGCTCGAGATCGGCCTGCGCGGCGTCGGCGCCGAGGACGCGGGCGTAGGCGCGGATGTCGGCCGGGGCGTCGACGGTCGAGAGGCCGACGACGGCGCCGGGCGCCAGGCCGTCGACCACGCCGCCGGCGACGGTGATCTTCCCTCCTTCGACCTTTACCGGCCAGCGCAGACGTCCGTCGCGCGCGCCGCCGGGCGCCGGGGCGGCGAGGTCGCCCTCGAACATCGGCGTCGGCGCCTGGCCGAACTGGTCGTAGCCGGCCGCCACCGCATGGGCGAGGTCGCGAAAGCTCGAGCCGCGGCCTTCGCGCAGCGCGCGCGCCAGATGGAAGGTCAGGACGCCGTGCGGTTTCCGCTCGCCGACGCCATAGCCGCGCGGCATCGCCCGTTGCAGCGCCACCTGATCGGGCCATGCGGCGAAGAAGGCGACGTAGCCGCCCGGCGACGTCGACGCCGCGACCGGTTTCGCCGCTGGCGGAGCCGCCGTCGCGGGACCCTCTGACGGCGCGCCGAGGAGTTTCGCCAGCCCCCAGGAAGCCGGGGTCCGGGAAGGGACGCCGCTCGCCGCCCCGCGCGTCACGCCGCGGCCGCGTCGCTCCTCTTCGCGCGACCGAGCACGGGCGAGGGCTTCCGGCGGAATGCCGAGCACGTCCGCCGGCACCTGGCGGGCGACGGCGTCGCCGGCGGCGCGGGTCATCGTCCCGGAGTGGCAGGCATCCACCACCACCCAGACGAAGGCGCCCTTGGCGCGGATCGCGGCGACGGCGCGGCCGAGTTCGTGATCGACGAGGGCGTTGCGGACCGAGCCGACCGCATCGGTCCATGGACCGATGTCGATCGGCAGGAAGATCTCTTCGAGCCCGTCGGTCTTTTCGACGGCGTGCTGCGACGGATCGAGGATCGGCTGTTGCGACCCGTGGCCGGAGAGATAGACGAGGACGACATCGCCCGGTCCGGCCCGTCGGGCGAGATCGTCGAGGGCCGCGAGGATGGCGGCGCGGGTCGGCGGGCCGTCGGCGGCGCGGGGCGCGTTCGTCGCCTCCAGGCCGTCTGCGAGGACGGTGACGTCTTCGGAGCGGAACCCGACCCGCCCCAGCGTGTCGAGCATCAGAGCCACGTCGTTCTTCGGTCCGGCGAGCTGCAGATCGCCGACGGTCTCCTTGGGGTAGGCGGAGACGCCGACCAACAGCGCCCGTCGTCGGGGTTCGGCGGCCACGCCCGTAATCGTTATGAGCATCATCGCGAAGCCGCAAAGGAGGCGAACGGCAAATGTGGCCATGGCGTCGTTCCGTCCGGGTCGAAGGCGTCGCCACCTTCGGGCGGACACCTGGAGAGGCTGCCAGACCGGCCGACCTGAAATCAAGCCGGCGGCGGGTGGGTGACGGCGAATGTCATCTCCGGATCGGGGATCGAGGATCCCGCGCCTCGGGTCCGCCGGCTCTCCTATCGCGGCGGCCAACGCAGCGCTTCGACGATCAGTCGGAACGCCGCCGAGGATTGTCGGCGGCTCGGATAATAGAGGTGATAGCCGGGAAACGGCGGACACCAGTCCTCCAACACGCGGACCAATCGACCGGCGGCGAGGTGATCGGCCACCAGTCCCTCGAGCGTCGAGGTGAGCCCGAGCCCGGCGAGCGCCGCCGCGATCGCCTGTTTCGAGGTATTGAAGGCGAGCTGTCCCTCGACCCGAACCTTCAATTCGCGGCCATCCTTTTCGAACTCCCAGGCGTAGAAGCCGCCATAGGTCGGGAGCCTGAGATTGATGCAGTCGTGATCGGTGAGGTCGTCGGGGGTCTGCGGCCGGGGCCGGGTCGCGAAATAGGCGGGCGCGCCGACGACCGCCATGCGCATCTCGGGCCCGATCGGCGCCGCGATCATGTCCTTGGCGACCTGTTCGCCGAGACGGACGCCGGCGTCGTAACGCTGCGCGACGATGTCGACCAGTTCGGCGTCGACGGTCAGCTCGACCTTGATGTCGGGGTGATCGGGCAAAATGCGGGCGAGCGCCGGCAGGAGGATCCGTTCGACGGCGTCGTCGCCGGCGGTGATCCGGAAATGGCCGGCCGGCTTCTCACGGAGCTCGCCGAGCGCCTCGAGTTCCGCCGCGATCTCGCCGAAGGCCGGGGCGATCACGCGCAGCAGCCGATCGCCCGCTTCGGTCGGCGCGACCGAGCGGGTGGTGCGGGCGAGCAGGCGGACGCCGAGCCGCGCCTCGAGCCCGCGCATCGCGTGGCTCAACGCCGATTGCGAGACGCCGAGCCGGGCCGCCGCGCGGGTGAAGCTGCGGGCTTCGGCCACGACCTGGAAGGCGAAGAGGTCGGCGAGATCATCTTTCAACATTCATGAGTCACATTCATGGGTCCATGCCGATTTCACCATCTAATCCGCATCGCGGCAACCGGGTAGCTTCTTCGCAGACCCGCTCGAACGGGCGCTCCGCGCGCAGCAGCGGTCGAGCGACGAAATCCGGAGATCCGACGATGACCCTGAACGTACTCGGCTGGGCCGCGCCCGCCGCCAAGGCCCCGATGGCCCCCTGGTCCTTCGAGCGCCGCGATCCCCGTCCCGACGACGTGGTGATCGACATCGATTATTGCGGCGTCTGCCATTCCGACCTGCACAACGTCCAGAACGATTGGGGACGCTCGACCTATCCGATGATCCCCGGCCACGAGATCATCGGCCGCGTGTCGGCGGTCGGCTCGCAAGTGACGAAGTTCGCCGTCGGCGACCGGGTCGGCGTCGGGTGCATGGTCGACAGTTGCTTCGCCTGCGACCCCTGCGAGGACGGCGAGGAGCAGTACTGCCCGCATTGCGTCTACACCTACGGTCACACCGACCCCAAGGACGGCCGCGTCACCTACGGCGGCTATTCGGAGAAGATCGTCGTCACCGAACGCTTCGTGCTGAAGGCGCCGGAGACGATCGATCCGGCCAGCGTAGCGCCGCTCCTGTGCGCGGGCATCACCACGTGGTCGCCGCTTCGGCATTGGAACGTCGGGCCGGGCTCCAAGGTGGCGATCGTCGGCCTCGGCGGTCTCGGCCACATGGGACTGAAGCTCGCCAAGGCGCTCGGCGCGGACGTGACGCTCTTCTCGCGCTCGCCCGGCAAGGAGGCCGACGCGCGTCGGCTCGGGGCCGATCGCGTCGTCATCTCCACCGACGCCGGCCAGATGGCGGCGGTCGTCGACACCTTCGATCTGATCATCGACACCGTTCCCTATGTTCACGACGTGAACCCCTACATTCCGACGCTGACGACCGACGGCACGCTGGTCCTGGTCGGCTACCTCGGGCCGCTCGAGCCGGCGCTCGACACCGCTCCGATGGTGTTCCGCCGCAAGGCGGTGGCGGGCTCGCTGATCGGCGGCATCCGCGACACGCAGGAGATGCTCGACTTCTGTGGCGAACACGGCATCGGCGCCGACGTCGAGGTGATCCGCATGCAGGACATCGACGCCGCCTTCGAGCGGCTGAAGAAGGCGGACGTCAAATACCGGTTCGTCATCGACATGGCGACGTTGCGGGCCTGACCTCGCAAGGCGGCGAACTCCGGATCGGAGCAGGGCTCGACGTCGGCTCGTCGACGGGATCGGGCGTGGTGCGCCGTCGCATTCGGGTGCACCATGGTCGGATCGAGACCTCCTTCGACCGAACCCGACCATGCTGCTCCGGAACTTCCTGCGCCTCGGCATTCGAACTCGACTTCTGTCCGCCTCGCTGATCGGCCTGTTCGGCCTGCTGGCGCTCGGCGCGGTCGCGGCCGACAGCATTCGCCGACAGATGATCGACGATCGCATCACCATGGTTCGCAATCTCACCGAACTCGCCCATACGGTGATCGCGCGCCAATACGCCCGGCAGACCGCGGGGGAGATCGACGAGGCGACGGCCAAGCGCAACGCCATCGAAAGCCTGCGGACGATGCGCTGGGCCAACGGCGAATATTTCTTCATCGACGACTTCGACGCACATTCGGTCCTGCTGCCGATCCGACCCGAATTCGAGGGTAAGGACGTGTCCGACCTCGCCGATTCGAGCGGCACCCGCTTCGTGCTCGCCCAGCGTGATCTGGCGCTGAACGGCGGCGGCGTCATCCGCTACGAGTTCACCAAGCCGGGCGTCGGCACGGCGGCGGAAAAGCTGTCGCACGTCCGACCCTTCGACCCCTGGCGGTGGTTCGTGGCGACGGGCATCTATCTCGACGACGTCGATCGGGAGGTGCGGACGGTGCTCCTCCAGACGATGGGGTTCGGCGCGATCGTCGCGCTGGTGACCTGGCTCCTCAGCCGGGCCGTCGCCCGTTCGATCGGCCGGCCGCTCGGCCGGTTGACCGAGGCGATCGATCGCCTGACGCGTCGCGACTTCGACTTCGACATTCCGGAGCGCGATCGCCGCGACGAGATCGGCGACATCGCGCGGGCGATCGACCTGTTGCGAACCACGCGCCGCGACTTCGAGGCGCTGCAGGAGGCGTCCCGCCTCGAACGAGAGACGGCGCTCGCCTTTCAACGCGAGAGCGCGGCGCGGTTCGAGAAGACCGCGCGGCTGGTCAGCATGGGCGAGATGGCGACCAGCCTCGCGCATGAGCTGAACCAGCCCCTGGCCGCCGTCGCCAACTATTGCAACGGGTCGGTCCGTCGTCTGGAGGCGGGTTCGGACGATCGCGCCGGGCTCCTCGCGGCGATGCGCAAGGCGGCCGGCGAAGCGGCGCGGGCGTCGCGGATCGTCGCCCGGCTGCGCCGTTTCCTGCGCCGCAGCGACCCTTCGCTCGAACCGCAACGGCTTTCGGAAATCCTCGACGAAGCCGCGTCGATGGCGGCCGGCGATCTGCGCCGGCGCGGCCATTCGATCGTCATCGACGCGCCCGACGACCTGCCGGCGGTGCGCGCCGATCGCGTCCTGATCGGTCAGGTCCTCTTCAATCTCCTGCGCAACGGGATCGAGGCGATGGAGGGGCGGGACCCCGAACGACGGCGGCTGGTGATGGCGGCGCGCGCCGAGGCGGGGCAGGTCGAGGTCACGGTGACCGATTTCGGAACCGGGATCGGCGACGGCGACCGTGACAGGATCTTTCAGCCCTTCTACACCTCGAAGCCGGAAGGTCTCGGGGTCGGGCTCAACATCTGCCGATCGATCGTGGAGTTCCACGGCGGACGGCTCTGGGCGAGCGACAATCCGGAGGGGGGAGCAGTGTTCCACTTCACACTGTCGATCGCATGAAGAAGATCGCCGAACCGGCGGCGCCGGTGGAGACGGTTCACGTCGTCGACGACGACGACGCTTTCCGAGATTCGCTGGTCTGGCTGATCGAAGCCAACCACCATCACGTGGTGACCTACGTCAGCGCCGAGGACTTTCTCGCTCGCTGCGCGCCGAACATGGCGGGGTGTCTCGTGGTCGACGTCCGGATGCCGGGTCTCGGCGGGATCGAACTGCACGATCGTCTGGTCGGCATGGGGGTGGATCTGCCGACGATCGTGGTGACCGGCCACGGCGACCTGCCGATGGCGGTGGAGGCGTTTCGCAAAGGCGCCGTCGACTTCGTCCAGAAGCCGCTCGACGACGCCTACATGCTCGAGCGCATCGACTTCTGTCTGGCGCGCGATCGCGGCCGCCGGCGCAAGGCGCTGCACGAACGCGACGTCCGCGAACGTCTGGCGGCGCTGTCGGCGCGCGAACGCGAGGTGCTCGACTGCGTGGTCCAGGGAAAGCTCAACAAGCAGATCGCCGACAGGCTCGACATCTCGATCAAGACCGTGGAGGTGCACCGCAGTCGGGTGATGGAGAAGATGCGGGTCGGCACCGTCGCGGAGCTGGTGCGGCTCTGCCTCGAGGTCGGAGCGGCGAAGCTCGACGAAGGAAACCCCGAGTCGTCGTGAGACGACTCGGGGGTCGGAGTTTCTCGGCGACCGGAAGGAGGTCAGTCGTCGAGCGGGAGGCCGCTGCGATCTCGGGTGACGCCGACGGCGACGAGCGAGACCAGGGCGCAGGCGACGAGGAAGACGATCACGGGCACGTAGCTGCCGCCGTAGCTGGCGAGGAGCGCCGTGGCGATCAGCGGCATCGGGCCGCCGACCAGGGCCGCGCCGACCTGATAGCCGAGCGAGACGCCGGTGTAGCGGACGTCGGCCGGGAAGCTCTCGGCGAAGAAGGTGCCGAGCACCGAACCGTAGGTCGACCAGATCACCGAGAAGCCGACGACGATGGCGAGGGTCGCGATCATCGGCGAGTGCTGGGAGAGCAGCCAGAAGAACAGCGGGATGTAGGCCATCATCACGACGGTGCCGGTCAGGAACACCACCTTGCGGCCGATGCGGTCGGACAGTCCGCCGAAGAACAGCATCATCGGAACCGCGATCACCGCGGCGAGCAGCACCATGTTGAGCGCGTCGACCCGCTTGAAGCCGAGACCGACCAGATAAGAGATCGAGAAGGTCGCGAAGAGGAAGAAGGTCGAGGTTTCGACGACCTTGGCGCCGATGACCACGAGCACCGACCGCCAATGGTCGCGGAAGGTGGTGAAGAGCGGCACGCGCTTGGTGGTGCGGCGGCTCGCGACCATGCGGAACGACGGGGTTTCGTCGATCTGATGGCGGATCCACAGGCCGATGAAGACCAGGATGATGGAGAGCACGAAGGGGATGCGCCAGCCCCAGGCGAGGAAGTCGGCTTCCGGGATCATCGACGAGAGAAGCGCGGTCACGACGTTGCCGAGCGCCAGGCCGAGCAGCGCGCCGGTCTGCGGCACCGCGCCGTAGACGCCGCGCTTCTCACGCGGCGAATATTCGACCGCCAGCAACAGGCCGCCGCCCCATTCGCCGCCGAGCGCGAGGCCCTGGACGAGGCGCAGCGCCGTCAACAGGATCGGCGCCCAGACGCCGACGGTGGCGTAGGTCGGCATGAGGCCGATGAGCATGGTCGAGACGCCCATCAGCGACAGGGTCACCACCAGCGTCTTCTTGCGGCCGATCCGATCGCCGACGTGCGAGAAGACGATGCCGCCGATCGGGCGGATCAGGAAGGCGAGGGCGAAGGAGGCGAGCGCCAGGAGCTGGCTGGTCAGCGCGTCGGCCGAGGGGAAGAACAGTTTTCCGAAGACGATGGCCGACATGGTTCCATAGAGGAAGTAGTCGTACCATTCGATCATGCTGCCGATGGCGCTGCCGAACAGCGCGCGCCGGCGATCTCCGGGCGAGACCAGCAGCGACTTGTCTTCCATGACGCTCGGGCGCGTCTCTGCGATCGACGACATCGTCGTTCTCCCTGATTTTTCGTGTCGGTTCGGAAATGCGCCGCTCTCAGGCGGGGTTCGGCTCTCTCGACGCCAGGATGTCGAGGGCGACGTCGATGATCATGTCCTCCTGGCCTCCGACCATGCGGC
>JAJTBO010000004.1 GCA_021286855.1 Hyphomicrobiales bacterium
CGCCGTCCGGTATCATCGCCACGGCTTCCGCCAGAGCGGTCAGTTTGGTCATTGCTCGGGTCTCCGAGATTGTCGTTCGTTGCTCTCCCCCCGCCGGGCTCGGCCCGTTTCCCGGACCCGGACGTCGGCCGGGCGATCTCGCCCGGAACCGTCGTCTCGCCCTCTCGTTCGGAGGCGGCGCTCGCATTGCAGCAAAGTCCGTACCAAACAAACACACGCCCGGAATCCCTCGCGAAACTCCCAGTCGATCGCACCGACGAAGTATCTCGAAGTCGAAATACGTGTGAATGGCGCTGCACACCTGCGCAAAAAATTGCGCACCTGTGGAGTCGTCTGGATTTCACCGACTGGAACTCGATCGAAATGAGGTATAAGGGCTCGCATCAAAGCGGTTTGTCGGCCGATGAACTCGGGTGAGAGACGAACCGATCGCAACCGATCGAGGCATGCCTTCTTGCGGCGTTGGACCAGAGAGACCTTCCTGCCGATCCGAAACCTTCGTCATCGGCTGATCGCGACGTCGCTCGTCGTCGTCGCGCTGCCGATCACCATGGTCGCGGTGCTGCTCGTCTTTCAGGAGCGCGACGCGATCCTGAGCGAGAAGGAGGACAAGCTCTTCGCGCTGACCCGCATCCTCGACGCCGACCTCGGCCCCGGGTTCGACGCGATCGTGGCGGAGCGCGCGCCGGGAGCGCGCGATCGCGCGACCGCGCTGAAGGTTCTCGCCGAGCGCCTGTCGCCGATCGCCGATCGGGTGGCGGCGGCCGATCCCGGCGTCGGCGTCGGCTACTATTCGCGCAAGCTCGACGCGATCGTCACCTATGGACCGAACGCCGAATACGGCAACACGATCGGCCTGCCGATCGCCGCCGACCATCCCGGCCGCAAGGTGATGGAGAGCGGCGAGGCGCGGATCGAAACCGGTCTATTGGTGCGCGGCTCGATCCTCAACGCCATGCTGCCGCTGGTGCGCGACGGCAAGGTGATCGGTTACGCCTGGGCCAACGAGACGACCGAGGCGATCGGCCTGCAGCAGCGGGTGATCGTGCTGGCGGTCGGTGTGACCAGCCTGTTCGGCCTGGTCGTCGCCTTCGGCGTGGTGTGGTGGATGTCGCGCGGCCTGTCGCAGGAGGTCGACGTCATCGTCGACGGGCTCGAGGTGATGCAGACCGACCTCCGGCACCGGATCCCGCCGCTGCGCGACGAACTCGGCGACATCGTGCGGGCGATCAACGGCATGGCCAAGGCGCTGTCCGACGCCCGCTCGCTGACCGAGAACATCTTGGCGAGCATCGCCGACGGCATCGTCGCGGTCGACCGCGGCGGCGTCGTCACCGCGCTCAATCCGGCCGCGGAAGCGCTCTACGGCAAGACCGCGGAGGCGGCGATCGGGCGCTCCTATCGCGAGCTCTTCGCCTCGTCGATGCCGCACAGCGCGCTGCTCGAGACGCTGGAGAGCGGACGGGCGCGGATCGGCATCACCCTCGACTTCCGACGCGACGACCGCAGCCTGAAACTCGACGTCTCGTCGAGCGTGCTGCGCGACGGCGACGGCAAGCCGATCGGCGCGGTGGTGGTGCTGAAGGACGTCAGCGAGCGCGACCGGTTGATGAACCAGGTGATGCGCGCCGACCGGCTCGCCGGCCTCGGCGAGCTGACCGCCGGCATCGCGCACGAGATCCGCAATCCGCTGACCTCGATCCGCGGCTTCCTCCAATATCTGCAGGAGTGCGAGAGCCCGGAGGAATGGCGGCGCTACGGACCGATGATCATTCGCGAAGTCGACAGCCTCAACCACATCGTCGGCGAGTTGCTCGCCTTCGGCCGGCCGCGGCCGCCGCAGATCGACCGGCTGCACGTCGACGACCTGATCAAGGAAGTGGCGTTCCTGGCGCGCGGCAAGTCCGACGCGCCGATCGAGTTGAAGCTCGCCGCCGACCTGCCGGTGATGGAGGGCGATCGGGAATCGCTGAAACAGGCGATCCTCAACCTGTTGATCAACGCCATTCAGGCGATCCCGGCGGCGGGGACGGTCGAAGTGTCGGCCGAAGCGGTCGCCGACCAGATGATCGTGCGGGTCAGCGACGACGGGGTCGGCATTCCGCCGGACAACATCCGCAAGATCTTCGATCCGTTCTTCTCGACCAAGGCGTCGGGAACCGGCCTCGGTCTGGCGATGGTCCATCGCATCGTCGACGCCCACGGCGGCGAGATCTCGGTGGAGAGCCTGCCGGACGTCGGCACGACGATCGAACTCCGCCTTCCCCTCACCCGCCCCGCCGCAGAGACGCCGACATGACCTCGTCCCTCCCCAAGGCCCTCGTCTGCGACGACGACGAGGCGATCCGCCACATGCTCTCGGCGGTGCTCGAGAAGGAAGGCCTGCAGGTCGTGGTCGCCCACGACGGGCTCGAAGGCGTCGAACGGTTCCGCCGCGAGGGCGCCGACGTCGTGCTGATGGACATCCGCATGCCCAAGATGACCGGGCTCGAGGCGATGAAGGCGATCATCGAGGCCGACCGTTCGGCCTCGGTGATCCTGATGACCGCCTTCGCCGAGATCGCCACGGCGGTGCAGGCGATCAAGGACGGCGCCTTCGACTACGTGCTGAAACCGTTCGATCTCGACGAGATCCGGGTGCTGGTGCGCCGCGCCCTCGACATCCGCGCGATGCGGGCCGACATCGCCTCGCTGCGCCGCGAACTCTCCGAACGCTGGGGCGCGGAGGGCATCCTCACCGACAATCCGCAGATGATCGCGCTCCGGCAGACCATCGCCAAGGTGGCGCGCAGCCAGGCGACCGTGCTGATCCAGGGCGAGAGCGGCACCGGCAAGGAGCTGGTCGCCGCGGCGCTGCACTACGGCTCGCCGCGCGCCGGCGGCCCCTTCGTCAAGGTCAACTGCGCGGCGATCCCCGAAACGCTGCTGGAGAGCGAATTCTTCGGCTACGAGAAGGGGGCCTTCACCGGCGCGGCGGCGCGGCGGCGCGGTCGCTTCGAAATGGCCGAGCACGGCACCCTGTTCCTCGACGAGATCGGCGAGATCACCCCGGCGCTGCAGGTCAAACTGCTTCGGGCGCTGCAGGAGCGCGAGTTCGAACGGGTCGGCGGGTCGACGCCGGTGCGGGTCGACGTGCGCGTCGTCGCCGCCACCAACCGCGACCTCGAGGCGATGGTCCGGGCGGGGACCTTCCGGCAGGATCTCTATTTCCGCCTCGCGGTGGTCGGTCTGCGCACCATCCCCTTGCGCGAACGGCCGGAGGACGTGCCGCTCCTGGCGCTGCACTTCCTCGATCGGTTCGCGGCGACCGACGGCGTCGACGTGCGCGGCTTCGATCCCGCGGCGCTGCGCTGCCTCGCGGCCCACGATTGGCCCGGCAACGTGCGCGAACTCGCCAACGCTGTCGAACGCGCCGTGGTGATGAGCACCTCGAACCAGATCATGCCGGAGGACCTGCCGGAGACGGTGCGCTGCCGCGACGGCGCGACCGAGCTCGACGAGATCCCGCGGGAGGCGGTCGATGCGGAGGGCGGCGATCGCCCCTTGCGCGAAGTGGTCGGCGCCTTCGAGGCGGACGTGATCCGCCACGCCCTGGCGCGCAATCAGGGCAACCGCGCCCGCACCGCGGCGCGGCTCGGCATCTCGCGGCGGGCTCTGCTCTACAAGCTCCAGGAATACGGAATCACCTGAACACGACGAGCGCTCTCCTCTTCACGCGCCGAAAGCCGAATGAAAGGCGAGCGCGTCATCATCCTCGTCGAGCCTTCCCGGTCCTCAGGGACGAGAGACGAAGGCCACAGAGGAAAACCGAGGAGAAGCACATGTCCTTCAAGACCTGGGCCGGGGCGGCCGTGACCTTCGTGACGATCGCCGGCGCGACCCATCCTGCCGCGGCGCTCGACAAGGTCACCATCATGGTCGGCGGCATCGAGAAGCAGATCTATCTGCCGGCGAAACTCACCGAACAGCTCGGCTTCTTCAAGGAAGAAGGCATCGAGGTCGAACTGCTCTCCGAGCCGGCCGGCGTCGACGCCGAGAACGAGATGCTCGCCGGGGCGGTGCAGGGCGTGGTCGGTTTCTACGACCACTGCGTCGATCTGCAGGCGAAGGGCAAGTTCGCCATGTCGGTGGTCCAATTCTCCCGCGCGCCGGGCGAGGTCGAAATGGTCTCGACCAAGCACCCCGAGATCAAGTCGCCGGCCGACTTCAAGGGCAAGTCGCTCGGCGTCACCGGGCTCGGCTCGTCGACCAATTTCCTGACCCAGTATCTCGCCGTGAAGAACGGCGTGGCGCTCGGCGAATTTTCGACGCTGCCGGTCGGCGCCGGCAACACCTTCATCGCCGCCATGCAGCAGGACAAGATCCAGGCCGGCATGACCACCGAGCCGACCATCTCGCGGTTGCTCAAGACCGGCGACGGGGCGATCCTGATCGACATGCGCACGCCGGAGAAGACCAAGGCGGCGCTCGGCGGCACCTATCCGGCGGCCTCGCTCTACATGTCGGCCGCCTATGTGGAAGGCCACAAGGAAGAAGTGCAGAAGCTCGCCAACGCCTTCGTCAAGACGCTGAAGTGGATGTCGACCCATTCGGCCGAAGAGATCACCGACAAGATGCCCAAGGACTATTGGGCCGGCGACAAGGCGATGTACGTGAAGGCGATCGCCGACGGCAAGGAGCAGTTCACCCCCGACGGCGTGATGCCGGAGGACGGCCCGGCGACGGTGCTGGCGGTGCTCTCCGGCTTCTCCAAGAACGTCAAGGGCAAGCAGATCGATCTCGCCAAGACCTACACGACCGAGTTCGTGAAGAAGGCGCACTGATCCGACGCTCGGGGCGGCGGCCGAGCGCCGTCGCCCCCCCGCGCACCCCGACTTCTCCCCGTCTCGAACCCGAGGACGGCGGCGCGAGAGCGTTCGCCGAAGGCTTCCCCATGACCACGCCCGCTCCTTCGACCGGCGGCCCGGCCGTCGAGCTGATCGACGTCGAACGTCGCTTCCTCACCCCCGACGGCCGCCACATGACGGCGATCCGCGACTTCTCGATGACGGTCGGCCGCGGCGAGTTCGTCGCCGTGGTCGGACCGACCGGCTGCGGCAAATCGACGACGCTCGGCCTCGTCTCCGGCCTTTCCCGCCCGACGCTCGGCTCGGTCAAGGTGTTCGGCGACGAGGTGAAGGGCATCGACCCGCGGGTCGGCTTCGTCTTCCAGACCGATGCGCTCTTCCCCTGGCGCAACGTCGTCGACAACGTCGTCGCCGGACCGCTGTTCCGCGGTCGGCCGAAGGAGGAGGCCTACGACAAGGCGCGCTCCTGGCTGAAGCGGGTCGGCCTCTCGAAGTTCGAGAAGCACTATCCCCATCAGCTCTCCGGCGGCATGAGGAAGCGCGTGGCGCTCGCCCAGACCTTCATCAACGAGCCGAAGATCCTGCTGATGGACGAGCCGTTCTCGGCGCTCGACGTGCAGACGCGCGTCGTCATGCACGAGGAGCTCTTGTCGCTTTGGAGCGAGCAACAGGCCTCGGTGATCTTCGTCACCCACGACCTCGAGGAGGCGATCGCGCTGGCCGATCGGGTCTATGTGCTGACCAACGGGCCGGCGACGGTGAAGTCGGTCTATTCGATCGACCTCCCCCGCCCGCGCGTCGTCGCCGAGATCCGCTACGACCCCAAGTTCATCGAGATCTCGCACACGATCTGGAACGATCTGCGCGAGGAAGTGCAGGCGGGCTATTCCCGCGCCGCGGCCTGAGGAGGCGACCATGACCGACGTCACCACGCTTCCCGCCGCCGTCGCCGAACCGCTCGAGGCGCGCGAGACGCCCGGCGCCCGCGCCGCGCGGCTGCGCCGCTATCAAGTGATCGCCTGGCGCTGGGCGATCCTCGTCGTCTTCCTGATCGGTTGGGAGGTCGGCGCGACGAAGGGGATCATCGATCCGTTCTTCTATTCCATGCCGAGCGAGATCGCCTTCCGCCTGTGGGAATGGGCGAGCGAGGGCACGGCGGAGGGACCGCTCTGGTACCACCTGTGGGTGACGATGGAGGAGAGCCTCGCCGGCTTCTTCTCCGGCGCGATCGCCGGCGTGGTGGTCGGCATCGCGCTCGGCCGCAATCGCATGCTCGCCGACGTCTTCTCGATCTACATCAAGGTGATCAACTCGATCCCGCGCGTCGTGCTGGCGCCGATCTTCATCATGATCTTCGGCCTCGGGCTCGGCTCGAAGGTGGCGCTCTCCTTCGTGATGGTGTTCTTCGTGGTCTTCTCCAACGCCTTCCAGGGGGTGCGCGAGGCCGACCGCAACATGATCGCCAACGCGCAGATCCTCGGCGCCTCGCCGTGGCAGCTGACGCGCTCGGTGATCGTGCCCTCGGCGATGAGCTGGATCTTCGCCTCGCTACACGTCTCCTTCGGCTTCGCCATCGTCGGCGCGATCGTCGGCGAGTTCGTCGGCTCGCGCTATGGCATCGGCCTCTTGATCAACGTCGCCAAGGGCTCGTTCGACGCGGCCGGCATGTATGCGGCGATCGTGATCATCATGGTGGTGGCGCTGACCGCCGACTGGGCGATGACCAGGCTCGAGCATCGGCTGGCCAAATGGCGGCCGCAGCCGCACGGCGATCAGGGCTGAACGCCCGGCCCCGCTTCGTACCTCCGGCCTCGCCTCGCGGCGGGGCCGGCCGCGTTTCGGGCTCAGGCGAACGGCAGGCGGACGACGGCGAGGAGACCGGAGCGGCCGTCGGCGCGATCCTGCAGCGTCACGGCGCCGCCGTGGGCGGCGACGGCCTCGCGGACGATCGCCAGACCGAGGCCGGTGCCGTCCGTCCCGGCCCGATCGAGGCGATGGAAGCGTTCGAAGACGCGTTCGCGCGCCTCCGCCGGCACGCCGGGGCCGGTATCTTCGACGACCAGCTCGACCGCCGCATCCGCGCGGGAAAGGCGGACCACGACTTCGCCGCCCGGCGGCGTCCACCGCAGGGCGTTGTCGACGAGGTTGACCGCGATCTCGCCGAGAAGGGTCGCGTGCCCGTGGAAGGGCAGCGTCTCGAGATCGGTCTCGAAGGCGAGGTCGACGCCACGCTCGACGGCGAGAACGGCGAGATCGTCGAGACGGCCGCGCAGGATGGCGACGAGATCGACCGTGTCCTTGCGCACCGCCGCGCCGCGTTCGGCGCGGGCGAGCGACAGGAGCTGATTGACCAGCCGGCTCATCGCCCCGACCGAGCGGTCGACGGCGCGGAGGGCGTCGTGTTTTCGCGCGACGTCGTCCTCGCCGAGGCCGACGCTCGCCTGGGTCTTCAGGATCGCCAACGGCGTGCGCAGTTGATGCGCGGCGTTGGCGACGAAGCGGCGCTGTATCGCCACGTCGCCCTCGATCCGGGCGAAGGCCTGATCGAGGGCGACGGCGAGCGGGCGAAACTCGCTCGGCAGATCCTCGTCGTCCAAACGGGCGGGACGATCGGGATCACGGGCGGCGACGCGCTCACGCAGCCTCGTGAGACGGGCGAGCCCGAGGGTCAGGCCGACCGCGGCGAGGCCGCAGGCGGCGGCGACGAGCAGGACCTGATCGCGCAACGCCTTCAGCCAGAGGTCGGAGACGAGGCGATCGTGGTTGTTCAGGGTCGAGCCGACCACGACGAGGCCGTCGCTGGTGCCGTCTGCGTCGACGATCGGCTGGGCGAGCGCCACCGCGCGCACCTGTCGGCCCTGGAAGACGGCGTCGAAATGCAGGGGCGCATGGCCCTTCGGCCGATGGTCCGGCATCGGTCCGTCGGGATAGCCGGCGACGAGATCGCCGTCGGGATCGAGCACCCGATAGACGACGCGATCGGGGACGTCGCCGACGAACATCTCCAGAGCGGCCGGCGGGATCGGCGCATCGACGACGCCGTCGCGGCTCTCGATGCGCTCGGCGATGACGCGGGCGGAGGCGGTCAGGGTGCGATCCTGGACCAGATCGGCGGTCGAACGGGCGTCGAGCCACGTGGTGCCGACGGTGAAGGGCACCAGCGCGGCGAGCGGCAGGCCCATGCGCAACAGCAGTTCGGCGCGCAGCCCGAGGCGGCTCATGCCTCGCGTCCGAGCGCGTAACCGAGGCCGCGCAGGGTGACGACGGCGACGCCGGAGCCCTCCAGCTTCTTGCGCAGGCGATGGACGTGGATCTCGATCGCCGAGGGGTTGGCCTCCTCGTCGTGGCCGAAGACCGTGTCGAAGAGGCTCTCCTTGCGCACCGGCTTGCCGTTTCGCAGGATCAGGGCCTCCAGCACCGCCGTTTCGCGCGGGGTCAGGGCCAGACCCGCGCCGGCGAGGGTGAAGGCGCGACTGGCGCCGTCGTAGACGAGCGGCCCGAAGCTCATCTCCAGGGCGCGGTTCGGCCGGACGCGGCGCAGCTGGGCGCGGATCCGGGCGAAGAGTTCGCTCGGCTCGAAGGGTTTGACCAGATAGTCGTCGGCGCCGGCGTCGAGGCCGCGCACCCGCGCCGTCACCGCGTCGTCGGCGGTCAGGATCAACACCGGGGTGGCGGTGTCGCGGGCGCGAAAGCGGCGCAGCACCTGCCAACCGTCGAGATGCGGCAGATCGAGGTCGAGGACGACGAGGTCGTGACCGCCGATCGCCAGCGCGGCGTCGGCCTCCTCGCCATCTTCCACCAGGTCGACGGCATAGTTCTCCCGACGCAGCAGGCGGGCGAGCCAATCGCCGAGCTCGCGGTTGTCTTCGGCGACGAGCAGACGCATCGAGGCTCCTCGGACGACGCGGCCGAACGGCCGTCGGACGCCATCATCGCCCGTCGCCGGCGACGGCGCAAGAACGTCTCCGGCGGAGAAATTCCATTACAATATGCATGCGTCATCTACTTTTAAAACCCCCGAGCGAGCGCGTCGTCGTTCTCTCGACCGCGCGTCTGCGCTGATCGGACACATCCGGGCGATCCCGGCATTTGACGTGGATCACGGCGAGGGACGCGAAAAGGATGGCAAGGCTCGGGGGAATATGGAACCGTCCGCTCCCGACGAGGTCGGCGCGGGCGCGAATCCGCGGGAAGCCAGACGGAAACGGGCCGAATCGGCGATGGCGCATGTACCGGAGCAGGCCGGACGGGGGATGATCGACGCAGATCATGCCCGCTTGCTCGATCTCCTGGCGAAGATCGAGACCGCGCAGGCGCGTGGTCATCGGCGGACCGTGGCGCGTCTGCTGCGCGGCTTCCTCGCCGCCTTCGATCGGCATTTCGAAGCCGAGGCGCGGATCCTGCGCGATCTCGGCTCGCCCGATCTCGACCGCCGCCATTCGGAATTCATCACTTCGCGCTCGTGGCTCGTGTCGCATCCCCTCGACGTCCGGGACAGCGAACAGATCGGGCGGATCGTCGCCTTCGTGCGGGCGTGGCTCTACGACCATGTCGGCCGGCAGGACGGCGCGGTCAGCGACGACCTCGCCCGACGCTCGCCGCGGCGGCGGTTCATGCGCCGCTTCGGGCTCGGCGTCATTCCGCTGCGCTGGCGGCTGATGCTGATCGGGGCGATCCCGCTCGTCATCATGCTCGGCCTGACCTCGATCTTCTTCCACGAGCTGGTGAACGGCCTGAAGTCGGCGGACCTGCTGCGGGCCGTGGTCGCGGTCGACGCCAAGATCGGCGATCTCGTCTTCGAACTGCAGGAAGAGGGCAATCAGGCGATCATGATCGTCGGGTCGCCGCGGCGGGACCGCGCCCTGCTCGACGAGCAACGGTCTCGGACCGACGTGGCCATCGCCGGCTACCGGGAGGCGGAAGCGGCGCTGCGCGCGCAGGCGTCCGATCGCGGGCTCCTCGACGCCTTCGACAACGCCGACGCCTCGCTGGCGCTGCTGACGCGGTCGCGCTCCGACGTCCAGACCGGCAGCTACGACGTCTACAGCACGATCGAATATTACGAGACCATCGTCGCCGATCTGATGGAGATCGCGCCGATGGCGACCCGCCGGCTCGACCCATCCGACGTGGCGCGGCGGGTGAGCTCCTGGGTGTTTCTGGCGAAGGCGCGCGAACGCGCCGGGGCGGAGCGGATGCTCGGCACGTCGCTGCTCGCCGGCGTGATGGTCAACGTGCTGTCGCACGACACGCGATACGTCGCGCAGTTGGCCACGGAACAGGAGACGCTCACCCGCACCTTCGTCACCCTGACCGGCGGCCGCATCGCCGATCTGTTCGCGGCCTCGGCGACCGTGTCGCCGATGCTCGACAACATGCGGCGCAACCTCGAGGCGACCGACGCGGCGCGACCGACGGCGATCGACTGGTCGGACACCGCCGGTCTGCGCCTACAGCGGATGCGGGCGATCGAACGGAAGCTCGTCGCCGAGATCGAGGAGCAGACGGCCGACGTCGCGGCCAGCGCCCGCAACCACGTCACCCTGGTCGGCGGCGGCATGCTGCTGGTGGTGGCGCTGTCGCTCGGCTTCATCGCACTGCTCGGCTGGAGCGTGCTGCCGCCGCTGCATCGGCTCGGCATCGCGCTCCGGCGTCTTTCGGACGGCGAGCGGCTGGTCAAGATCCCGGACGCGGACGGACAGGACGACATCGCCGGCTTGGCGCGCAACGTCGTCGCCCTGCGCGATCGGCTGATCCAGGGCGATCTCCTGGAGGCCCGGCGCGGCACCGAGACCGCGGATCGGCTCAGAACGACGCTCGACAGTCTGCCCGGCATCGTCTTCCGCATCGCCCAGATGGACGGCGAGCCGGCGCGGGTCGTGGCGGTGAGCCGCAAGCTCCAGCAACTGATCGGGCTGCGCGACAAGGACGTGCTCGACCGCAGCCTCGGCATGGTGCTGCGCGCCTGCATCGAGCCGGAGGATCGGCTGGCGCTCCTGCACCTGCTGCGGCGCATCGGCGGCGGCCCGATCGACTTCGAATGCCGCCTGAAGCGCGACGCCGACAAGCGTCCGGTGTGGGTCCGGATCCTCGCCTCGCCGGTGGAGACCGGCAACGGGCGGCTGTGGGACGGCGTGGCGCTCGACGTGACCGCGGCCAAACTCGCCGAGATGGAACGCCGACGTCTGCAGGAAGAGCTCGATCGGCGGCATCTGTCGCAGGCGACCAACCGTATCGCCTCGGGCATCGGCGGCGAGCTGTCGCAGCTGTGGGCGCCGCTCCGGGAAAACGCCGAGCGGATCTTCCGCGAGGTTCCGGCCGGTTCGCCCCTGTGGCGGACGGCGCGCGAGATCCACGACGTGGCGCTGCGCACCCAGAAGCTCGCCGAACAGCTCGAGCTGGCGCGCGACGGCGGCCGCGCGGCGCAACCGGTCGACGTCGTCGATCGGTTGGCCGTCGCCTTCGCGACGACGGGTCCGAAAGCGCCGCCCGGGATCCTGCTCGAGACGTCCTTCGAGGCGCGCGAGGCGCGGGTCGCCTGCGATCCGGCCTCGGTCGACCAGATGATCGCCAACCTGATCGGCTATGTCGGCGAGACGCTCGGCAGCGAGCCCGGCGTCGTCTCGATCCGAACCGATCTCAGCACCGCCGACGGCGGCCGCCACCTGCGCATCTCGATCCACGACGATCGATCGACCCAGGCGCCGCGAACCCTGTCGAAAGTGCTCAGGCACCAGACCAGTCGGGTCGGGGATGGTCGGGGCGACGAGTTGTCGCTCGCCATCGTCCGTCTGGTGGTCGACGGCGCGCGCGGCTGGATCCAGTCGCGGGTGACGTCGCCGAGCGGCAGTTCGCTCGAAATCTTCCTGCCGGTTCTCTCCGAACGGGCCAACAACGTCATTCCTCTGGAAAGAACGTCGCGATGGTCGAGACACGAACGCTGAAGACCGCGGAGCCCGTCCAAGGGTCGGAGACCCTGGTGGACGTCGTTCGACGCCTCTTCCCGCACGAGAGCGGGGTCGCGACGCATTTTCGGCCGCGATCCTACGTCTTCCATCAGGGAACGCCGGTCGAGAGCGTGCATCTGGCGATGCGCGGGACGCTGGTGCTCGAGCGGATCGACGAAGACGGCCGGATGGCGATGTTCGGCACGCATCAGGTCGGCTCCCTGCTCGGCTGGCAGGATCTGCTCGGCGGCCACGTCCACCGCAGCAGTTGTCAGTCGGTCGGCCACAGCGAATTGATCACGATCCCGGCCGAGCGTTTCGAGGCGGTGCTGCGCGAGAGCGAAGAGCTCTTGATGAAGCTGATGCAACAGGCGGCCGAACAGGCCTACACCTACGAGGAGCACATCTTCCGCCTGTCCACCCTCGACGTGCCGGAACGGCTCTATCGCACGCTGTTGACGCTGGCGGGTTCGGCGGAGACGGAAGAGGACGTCATCGAGGTCGAGACGCCGTTGATGAAGCGGGACATCGCGGCGCTGGTCGGCACTTCGCCGGAGACGCTGTCGCGGGGCCTGCGCCGGCTCGCCAAGATGAAGGTGGCCGAGTTCACCGAACGCAACACCTTCCGCCTATTCCCGAACCGGAAGGCCGACTTCCTCGATTGAGGAAACGGACGCACGTCGGCCGCCGATCGATCGGATCGGCGGCCGACGTTTTTTCTCGGGCGCGTGGCGACATACTCGGCTCACGAAGTTTCGAACGGATCGAAACTTCGTGAGCTCGGTATCAGACCTCGACGACGCGCAGGTTATTGGTCGAGCCGGACGGCCCGGCCGGCGCGCCGGAGACGACGACGATGTGGTCGCGGGCGGCGGCGAAGCCCTGGCTGCGGGTCAGTTCCGCGGCCTGCGCCACCATCGCTTCGAAGTTGCCGACGGCGCGCGACAGCACCGAGTGGACGCCCCACATCAGGCGCAGCCGACGCGCCACCGCCTGCGATGGGGTCAGCGCCAGGATCGGCAGGGCCGGACGCTTGCGGGCGATGCGGCCGCAGGTCGAGCCGGACGAAGTGTAGACGACGATGGCCGGAGCGCGGATCACCTCGGCGAGATCGGCGCCGGCGGCGGCGACGGCGTGCGGCGGGGTGTCCTCCTCACCCGGCTGGGTCGCCTGGACGATCGAGCGATAGAGCTTGTGGCTCTCGGTCGAGCGAATGATGCGGTCCATCATCTCCACCGTCTCGACCGGATAGGCGCCGGTCGCCGATTCGGCGGAGAGCATGACGGCGTCGGCGCCGTCGTAGATGGCGGTGGCGACGTCGGAGGCCTCGGCGCGGGTCGGCGTCGGCGAGGCCACCATGCTGTCGAGCATCTGAGTGGCGACGATGACCGGCTTGACGGCGCGACGGCAGGCGCGGACCAGCTCCTTCTGGCGGCCGGGCACGTCCTCGGGCGGGATCTCGACGCCGAGATCGCCGCGGGCGACCATGATCGCGTCGGAGAAGCGGATGATGTCGTCGATGTGGTCGAGCGCCTGCGGCTTCTCGATCTTGGCGACGAGGCCGGCGCGCGCGCCGATCAGCGCCTTGGCCTCGATCACGTCGGCCGGCTTCTGAACGAAGGAGAGCGCCACCCAGTCGACGCCGAGTTCGAGGCCGAAGGCGAGATCGGCGCGATCCTTCACCGTCAGAGGAGAAAGAACCAGCGGCGTGCCGGGCAGGTTGACGCCCTTGCGGTCGGAGATCGCGCCGGCGACCACGACTTCCGCCGTCAACTCGTCCCTCGCCGCTTCGACGACGCGGACGCGGACGCGGCCGTCGTCGATCAGCAGGTCGTGGCCCGGCGCGATGGCGGCGAAGATCTCGGGATGCGGCAGCGGGATCGCGTCCGCGCCGCCCTCGTCGCTCGACAGGACGAAGCGCAGGCGATCGCCGACCTCCGCCTGAATCTTGCCGCCGGCGATCCGGCCGACGCGGATCTTCGGACCCTGAAGATCCTGGAGGATGCCGATCGGCATGCCGACCTCCGTCTCGAGGGCGCGGATCGCCGCAAACACCGCGGCGTGGTCGTCGTGGGTGCCGTGCGAGAAGTTCAGGCGGAAGGTGTCGACGCCGGCGAGGTGCAGGCGGCGCAGCATCTCGGGCGAGGCGCTGGCCGGTCCGACGGTGGCGACGATCTTGGCGCGTCGATGGCGGCGCATGAGGGGAACGTCCTTTTCTTATGTCTCGGCGAGAGGCGCCATGACCGCCGACGGCGGAGCGCCATGGTAGGATGCCTCTTTATAAGACGAAAGTATGATCTTTTTGCGACTCAGGTCACCGGGGCCGGATTGAACAGGGCGAGAGAATTGCGCAGGCCCCAGCGATCCGACCAGGGCTTCTTGCCGCTCGCCGCCGCCAGGATCTCGCGGAAGATGATCCAGCCGACCTCTTCGACGCTCGCCTCGCCGGTGGCGATCACGCCGGCGTCGACGTCCATCAGGTCGTGCCAACGGCGGGCGAGATCGGAGCGGGTGGCGACCTTGATCACCGGCGCGGCGGCGAGACCGTAGGGGGTGCCGCGGCCGGTGGTGAAGACCTGGACGGTCATGCCGGACGCGAGTTGGAGGGTGCCGCAGACGAAGTCGGAAGCCGGCGTGGCGGCATAGATCAGGCCCTTGGTCACCGCCTTTTCGCCCGGCGCGAGCACGGCGGAAATCGACGACGAGCCGGACTTGACGATCGAGCCGAGCGCCTTCTCGACGACGTTGGCGAGGCCGCCCTTCTTGTTGCCGGGGGACGGGTTGGCGGCGCGGTCGGTCTCGCCGGCGGCGAGGTAGCGGTCGTACCAGGCCATTTCGCGCAGCAGGGCGCGGCCGACCTCCTCGGTCGCGCAACGGGGGGTGAGCAGGTGGACGGCGTCGCGGACCTCGGTCACCTCCGAGAACATCACCGTGCCGCCGGCGCGCACGATCAGATCGGCGGCGAAGCCGACCGCCGGATTGGCGGTGACGCCGGAGAAGGCGTCGGAGCCGCCGCACTGGACGCCGACGACGAGATCGGAGGCGGGGCAGGTCTCGCGGCGGCGGGCGTTCAGCTTCTTCAGCCGCTCCTCCGCCATCTCCAGGATGCCGGCGACCATCGCCTCGAAGCCGACGAAGCGCTCGTCCTGCAGCGACAGGACGTTTGCGGCGGCGTCCGCCTCCGACAGGTTCGGCATCAGCCGTTCGGGCCGGAGCTTCTCGCAGCCGAGACCGATCACCAGAACTTCGCCGCCGAAGTTCGGATTGAGAGCGAGGTTCTGCAGGGTGCGGATCGGCACGATCGCCGCCGGCGCGTTGATGGCGACGCCGCAGCCGTAGACGTGGGAGAGCGCGACGACGTCGTCGACGTTGGGATATTTCGGCAGCAGCTCGCGCCGGATGATCTCGACGACGTGGTCGACGACGCCGGCGACGCACTGGACGCTCTCGGAGACGGCGAGGATGTTGCGGGTTCCGACCGAGCCGTCGGCGTTGCGATAGCCCTCGAAGGTGAAGCCTTCCAGCGGCTCGACCACGGGCGCGGGCCGGGTGGCGAGCGGCAGAGCGTCGAGCGCCGGGGCTTCGGGCAGCTCGACCGAGAATTCGTCGACCCAGGAGCCCTTCGGCAGATCGCGCACCGCGTGGCCGAGGATCTCGCCGTACCGGACGACGGCGTCGCCCTGCTTCATGTCGACGAGGGCGACCTTGTGGCCCTGCGGCACGTCGTCGACGAGGGTCAGGCCGTCGTCGAACGTCGCGCCGGCCTTCAGGCCGCCGGAGTTGACGACGATGGCGACCGTGTCGCGGGCATCGAGCTCGATGCGGCGGGGACGGTCGAGGGTCGGAAGGGGGGCGTCCATGTCTCGGTCCTCCGGCGCGCGCGCCGAGATCGTTCGGCGCGGTCCGCGCGGTTCACAACATTTCGAGGGGCGTCGCCCGATCGGGCGGCGGGAAGGCGCGGTCGAGGGCTCGGCGCAGGTCCGGCCGCATCTCGACGGCGAGGGCGGAGAGGTTTTCGGCGAGCCGGCGGCGGCTCGACGCCTTGGGGATGGCGACGACGCCGACGTGATCGATGACCCAGGCGAGCGCCAGTTGCGCGGCCGAATAGCCGTGGCTCTCGGCGATCGCCTTCAGCTCGGCGTCGAAGAGGAGGCGGGCCTGTTCGAGCGGCGAATAGGCCATGATCGGCAGATTGACCGAGCGCGCCCAGGGCAGCAGATCCCATTCTACGCCGCGGCGCGACAGGTTGTAGAGCACCTGATCGGTGGCGCAGCCGCCTCCCCCCGCCTCGAACAGTTCGCCCATTTCGGCGAGATCGAGGTTGGAGACGCCCCAGCGGCGAATCTTGCCGGCCTTCCTGAGGCTCTCGAAGCCGGCGATGGTTTCGGCGAAGGGATGTTCGCCGCGCCAATGCAGGAGAAAGAGATCGAGCCGATCGGTCTTCAGCCGCTTCAGCGAGCGTTCGCAGGCGGCGATCACGCCGGCGCGGGAGGCGTTCCAGGGATAGACCTTGGAGACCAGGAAGACCGCGTCGCGACGGCCGGCGATCGCCTCGCCGACCAGTTCCTCCGACGCGCCCTCGCCGTACATCTCGGCGGTGTCGATCAGGCTCGCGCCGCGATCGACGCCCTCCTGCAGGGTGGCGATCTCCTCGGCGCGCCGCCGCGGATCCTCGCCCATCATCCAGGTGCCCTGGCCGATGGCCGGAACGGTCGCGCCGTCGAGCAGCCGCACGGTCTTCATCGCGCGCCCTCCCCGCGCCCGATCAGGACGGCGCGGAAGTCGTTGACGTTGGTCATGGTCGGACCGGTGACGACGGCGTCGTCGAGCGCGCCGAAGAAGCCGTGGCCGTCGTTGTCGGCGAGCGCGTCCTTGGGGCGGATGCCGTGCCCCCAAGCGCGGGCGAGCGTGTCGGGGGTGAGGATCGCGCCGGCGATGTCCTCGAGGCCGTCGACCCCGTCGGTGTCGCAGGCGATGCCCCAGACGTCGGGAAGGCCGTCGAGGGCGATGGCGAGGGAGAGCAGGAACTCGACGTTGCGGCCGCCACGGCCGTGGCCGCGCACGGTGACGGTGGTCTCGCCGCCGGACAGGAGGATGCAGCCGGGCGCGAAGGGCTGGCCGTGGGCGACGACCTGGCGGACGACGCCGGCCATCACCGTGCCGACGTCGCGGGCCTCGCCCTCGATCGCATCGCCGAGGATGTGGACGCGCCAGCCGGCGGCGCGGCCGACCGCGGCGGCGGCCTCGAGCGCCATCTGCGGCGCGGCGACGATGCGCGTTTCGATCCCGTCCAGGCTAGGATCCTCGGGCTTCACCGTCTCGCCGCGGCCGCTCTCCAGCACCTCGCGGACGGCGGCGGGCAGATCGATGCCGTAGCGGCGCACCACCGCGAGGGCGTCGTCGCAAGTGGTTTCGTCGGCGACGGTCGGGCCGGAGGCGATGTCGCGCGGCCGATCGCCGGGGACGTCGGAGATCAGCAGCGTCACCACCTTCGCCGGATGGGCGGCGGCGGCAAGGCGGCCGCCCTTGATGCGCGAGAGATGACGGCGGACGCAGTTCATTTCCGAAATCGTCGCGCCGGAGGCGAGCAGCGCCTTGTTGATCGCCTGTTTGTCGGCGAGCGAGACGCCGTCGAGCGGCAGGGCGAGCAGCGCCGAGCCGCCGCCGGAGATCAGGAAGAGCACCGTGTCGTCGGGCCCGGCGCTCTCGGCGATCGAAAGGATGCGAGCGGCGGCGGCGTGGCCGGCGGCGTCCGGCACCGGATGCGCCGCCTCGACGATCTCGATGCGCTCACAGGACGCGCCGTAGCCGTAGCGGGTGACGACGAGGCCTTCGAGCGGCCCCTCCCAAGCGTCCTCGACCGCCTTGGCCATGGCGGCGGAGGCCTTGCCGGCGCCGAGCACGATCAACCGGCCCTTCGGCCGGGGCGGCAGATGCGGCGGCACGCAGAGCCGGGGCTGGGCGGAGGCGACCGCGGCTTCGAACATGGCGCGGAGCAGGTCGCGGGGGGGCGTCTCGGAAGGGTGCGTCATCGACTTCGCTCTCGAAAGGGGGGCCCGGCGGCCGAGGGTCGGTCGCCGGGCGAGGGCCGAACCGAGGGGCGAGCGCGGTTCAGGCCACTTCGTGACCGGCGAGGAGCTCCAGCGCCTTGACCATGGCGGAATGATCCCAGCCGGATCCGCCGTGCGCCTCGCAGGCGTTGAAGAGTTCGCGACAGGTCGCCG
This sequence comes from Hyphomicrobiales bacterium, assembly GCA_021286855.1. Taxonomy (GTDB): domain Bacteria; phylum Pseudomonadota; class Alphaproteobacteria; order Rhizobiales; family Ancalomicrobiaceae; genus Pinisolibacter. Next base: position 18,019 of record JAJTBO010000004.1, read on the forward strand.
TGTTCGGCAGGCTGACGCCCATCTGACGCGCGGCGGAGAGCGCGAGGTTGAGGTCCTTCTGGTGCAGCGCGATGCGGAAGCCGGGCTCGAAGGTCCGCTTCACCATGCGCTCGCCGTGAATCTCCAGGATCTTGGAGGAGGCGAAGCCGCCCATCAACGCCTGACGGACGCGGGCCGGATCGGCGCCGGCCTTGGAGGCGAAGAGCAGGGCCTCGGCGACCGCCTCGATGTTCATCGCGACGATCATCTGATTGGCGACCTTGGCGGTCTGGCCCGCGCCGACGCCGCCGACCAGGGTGATGTTCTTACCGAGCAGGCGGAACAGCGGTTCGATCTCGGCGAAGACCTCGTCCTTGCCGCCGACCATGATCGACAGGGTGGCGTTCTTGGCGCCGACCTCGCCGCCGGAGACCGGCGCGTCGAGATACTCGCAGCCGAGCGCCTCGATCCTCGCGGCGTAGTCCTTGGTCTCGATCGGCGAGATCGACGACATGTCGACGACGATCGTCCCCTTCTTCAGGCCCTCGGCCGCGCCGTTCTCGCCGAACAGCACCGCGCCGACGTGCGGCGTGTCGGGAACCATGACGAAGAAGACGTCGCACATCGCCGCGACGTCCTTGGACGAGGCGCAGGCCTTCAGGCCCTTCGCGACCAGTTCGGCCGGCAGCGGTTTCTGATCATAGGCCGCGACCTCGTGGCCGGCGGCGAGAAGATGCCCGGCCATCGGCGTGCCCATGATGCCGAGACCGACGAAACCCAACTTGCTCATGGATCAACTCCTCGTTCGACGCGGCCGACCGGCCGTCGCGCGGATGTCTTGGAAAAGGGGGGATGCGCTCAGCGGTACTTGTCGCGGAGCGCCTGGGTGGCGGCGCGGAAGACGCCGAGATCGGAGCCGACGGCGACGAAGTTGACGCCGGCGTCCATGTAGCGGCGGGCGTCGGCCTCGACGGGCGCGAGGATGCCGGCCGACTTGCCGGCTCTCGCCGCCGCCTCGAACACCCGGGTCATCGCGGACTGGACGTCCGGATGGGACGGATCTCCCAAGTGGCCGAGCGCGGCGGCGAGATCGGAGGGACCGACGAAGAGGCCGTCGACGCCGTCGACCGCGGCGATCTCGTCGGCGGCTTCGACGCCGCGGCCGTTCTCGATCTGCACGACGACGGCGATGTTGTCGTTCACCCGCTTCATGTAGTCCGGCACCGTGCCGTAGCGGTTGGAGCGCTGCGAGACGGAGACGCCGCGCACGCCTTCGGGCGGATAGCGGGTGGCGGCGACGGCGGCGCGCGCCTCTTCGGCCGATTGGACGAAGGGGATCAGGAAGTTGTGGAAGCCGCTGTCGAGCAGGCGCTTGATCAGCACCGTGTCGTTCCAGGCGGGGCGGACGACCGGGGCGGAGGCGCTGTCCTTCAGCGCCATCAACTGCGGGATCAACGACAGGACGTCGTTGGGCGCATGTTCGGCGTCGAGCAGGATCCAGTCGAACCCGGCGAGGCCGAGAACTTCGGTGGAGATCGGATTGCCGAGCGAACACCAGACGCCGATCAGGCGCTCGCGGCTCTTCAGCGCGGCGCGGAAGGCGTTGGGAAAGGCCGTGTAGGGACGCGCGTCGGACATCGGATTCACCTCTCAGATCGGACGCCCTTGCGGCGTCCTCGCCGGTTCGAGCGATCTCCGTTCGAACCTGTCATCATATGACTTGGTTCGAAATATAATGACCTCGGGCCGCGACACAAGCCGGATTCGTTGCTGCACCGCGCAAGACACCGATCGGAAATTCTTTTTGAAACCCTCGTCTTGTTGGTTTCGTTGAGATTCCCGCGCGACCGCTGCGGCATACTCCGTACTTGCCCCGATGAGATATGACGTCTTATCGTACGCGCTCGGGTGTCGATCGCCACGGCGTTTCGATGTTAGGGTGTCGCGATCTCGCGGAAGCGATGGCGCGCCCCTCGTCGCCCGGTCCCTTCGACCGCCTGCAAACGGATGTTCTCCCCATGTCGACCGCCGCCGCCTCGCCCCGCCGCCGTTCTCTCGCCGAGGGGCTCGTGGAGAGCGTGACGGCGCGGATCCGCAGCGGCGCGCTCACGGCCGGGGCGCGGCTGCCGACCGAGCCGGAGATGACGGCGGAGTTCGGGGTCAGCCGCACCGTGGTGCGCGAAGCGATCTCGCGGCTGCAGGCGGCCGGGCTGGTCGAGACCCGGCACGGCATCGGCACTTTCGTGCTGGAACCGCCGCTGCGGGTCGGCTTCGATTCGGGCGCAGCGCTGACGATCCGCGACGTGATCGCGATGCTCGAACTCCGAATCAGCCTGGAGACGGAAGCCGCCGCGCTCGCCTCGCAGCGGCGCGACGCGACCGATCTGGCGAGCATGCGGCGGGCGCTCGACGACTTCACCCGCGAGGTCGAGGCCGGCCGCAACGGCGTCGAGGCCGACTTCCGGTTCCACGCCTCGATCGCCCGGGCGACGCGCAATCGGTGGTTCGAGACGGTGTTCCACGATCTCGGCACGTCGACGCTGCCGCGCACTCGGCTCGATCTGTCGAACTTCGCCGCCGATCTCGGTCCCGACTATCTCCAGCGCGCCAATCGCGAGCACGAGGCGATCCTGGAGGCGATCGAACGGAGCGACGGCGAGGCGGCGCGGGCGGCGATGCGGATGCATCTGACGCAGAGCCGCGAACGGCTGAAGCGGATCGGCGAGGCGGTCGCGGCGACCGCCGTCGGGCCGGTGTGAGCGGCCGGGCGCGCGGTCAACCGGTCTCGCGTTCGACGATCTCGAAACCGACGTCGACGACCTTCTCGGCGACCTCGCGGCCGGCGAGGCGGGCGAGCAGCATGTCGGCCGCCGTGTCGGCGACGCGGCGGCGGTCGACCATCACCGAGGAGAGGCGCGGCGAGGTGTGGGCGGCGTAGTCGAAGTCGCCGAAGCCGATGACCGCGACGTCCTCCGGCACGCGTAGGCCGCGTTCGCGCGCCTCGGTGACGATGCCCAGCGCCAGCGCGTCCGAGGAACAGAAGATCGCGCCGCGAAAGCCGCCGTCGGCCAGTTCGGCGAGCGTCTCGCGGCCCATCTGGACGTTGGTCGGGGCCGGCGTGACCCGGCGGATCGGCGTCGGTCCGCCGGCTCGAACCACCGTCTCGACGAAGGCGTCGGCGCGCATCAGGGCGCGCTCGTCGCCGGCGCTGACGGAGGCATAGGCGGGATAGCGCGCGGCGAGGAGATGGCGGCCGACCGCCTCGCCGACCGCGCGATGCGAAAAGCCGACCGCCATGTCGATCGGCTTGCGGGAGAGGTCCCAGGTCTCGACGACCGGAATGCGGGCGGCGCGGAGCTGGCGACGCGTCGCGGCGGAGTGGAAGGTGCCGGTCAGATAGAGCGCGTCGGGACGGCGGGCGAGGACGGCGCGGACGAGCTCCTCCTCGCGCACCGTCTCGGGATAGCCGGACAGGCCGAGCAGGACCTGATAGCCCTCGGCGGCCAACCGATCGGCGGCGAACTGGACGGTCGAGGCGAACATCATGTGGGCGAGCGTCGGCACGATCGCGGCGACGAGCTTCGTCTTCGACGAGGCGAGCCCGCCGGCGAGCAGGTCGGGCACGTAGCCGAGTTCGTCGACGGCGGCGCGGACCTTCTCGCGCACCTCCGGCGAGACGGTGTCGGGCTGATTGATCACCCGGCTGACGGTCATCGCCGAAACGCCGACGCGTTTGGCGACGTCGGAGAGGGTGACGCGGCCGGAGCCGACGCGCGCGCCGCGACGCGGACGCGGCTCCGGACCGAACTCGGCGGGATCGGAAGTATCGGACGGGTCGTGATCGTTCAACTTCGGCCTCGAACCGGCGCGCCGGGTCTTCCGACGCGCGGGAAGGAATCGCGTCCCCGGATTCGTCGCCCGGTGGATGGAGCGACTATTGCCGATCGGTGGTTCGGAGAAAAGAGCGACGGCGGCGTCGATCGGAACCGCGCCGCCGTCCGGTCGTCGCCGACGCCGGTCAGGCGGCCTGGATGAGGCCGCGCGTATAGCCGAGGCAGAAGGCGAAGAAGCGCTCCCGGCCGGGGTCGACGTCGGAGAGCGGCACGTGGTCGGGACAGAGCACGCCCTCCCAGCCGACCTCGCGATAGGCGCGGATCGCCGCCGCCATGTCGACCGTGCCCTCGTCCGGCATCGCCTCGCGGAAGTCGCAGAAGCCGCCGACGATGTTGCGGAAGTGGACCATGAAGATCTTGCCCTGCGGTCCGAATTCGCGGATCGCCTCCTGCACCACCGCGTTCGGGTCGCTCGACATCTCGGCGATGGTGCCCTGGCAGAAGTTCAGCCCATGGAACGGGTTGCCCGGGGCGAGCGCGAGGAGGCGGCGCAGGCCGTCGAGCGAGCCGAGGACATGGTGGACGCCGTTGAGCCCGCCCGGCGGATAGGCCGGATCGTGGGGATGGCAGGCCAGCCGCACCCCGGCCTCGGTCGCGGTCGGCAGGATCGCCTTCACCAGGAACTCGATCGCCGCCCAGCCTTCGGCCTCGGAGACGCCGCCGGCTTCCGACGCCATCACCTGGCCGCCGGCCTCGGCCGTCTTCATCAGCGCCTTCGGGGTATGGGCGCCGCCGTGGCCGTCCTCGGGCAGGACGGTGCCCCAGTAGGAGAAGGCGGCGTCGGTCTCGGGTCGGTACTGCTCCGCCTTGAAGGTCGAGCACTTCATGCCGCCGCGGCCGTCGGTGACGCCGGTGCGGGTGATGCCGACCATGGCGACGGTGTATTTCACCATCGGCACGCCGGCGGCGCCGGCGGCGCGGATGTTCTGGCGCAACCGCTCGGCGGTCGCTTCGGCCTTGGGACGATCACGCAGGCTGTCGAGCAGGATCGAGCCGACGTCGAGGGCGAGGCCCTCGAGCTTCATGCCGAAGCTCTCGATGCGCGCCTTCTGCGCCTTCAGCCGTTCGACGTCCCACAGGCCGGCGTCGTCGCAGACGTCGCGATTGGGGCGGGTGTCGATGACGATGCCCCGGCACCCGAGTTGGGCGGAGAGCCGCAGACGGTCGTCGGTCGGGGCGATGAGTTGTTCGCCGATGTACATGGATGTCGTCTCGGGGTCGGGCCGGTCGGGAGGACGAAGGGGGCGATCCCCGACGGGATCGCCCCTCCCCTTCAGATCTTCAGTTCCATGCGCTTGATCTCGCCGACGACGACCAGATAGCTGATCGCCGCGATCAGACCATTCGCCGCCACGAAGACCAGGGCGCTGTCGAAGGAGCCGGAGGTCTGGACGAGGTAGCCGATGATGATCGGCGTGGTGATCGACGAGATGTTGCCGCACATGTTGAAGACGCCGCCGGCGAGGCCGGTGATCTGCTTCGGCGCGCAGTCGGACATGACCGCCCAGCCGAGAGCGCCGACGCCCTTGCCGAAGAAGGCGAGCGCCATGAAGAACACCACGACCGGGACCTGGTCGGTGTAGTTGCAGGCGACCATCGACATCGACAGGACCATGCCGAGCACGATCGGGGTCTTGCGGGCGACCGACAGGGAATAGCCGCGCTTCAGCAGCCAGTCGGAGATCAGGCCGCCGAGGATGCCGCCGGCGAAACCGCAGATCGCGGGAACCGAGGCGATGAAGCCGGCCTTGAGGATCGACATCCCGCGTTCCTTGACCAGATAGACCGGGAACCAGGTGATGAAGAAGTAGGTCAGCGCGTTGATGCAGAACTGTCCGAGGAAGATGCCGACCATCATGCGGTTGGAGAACATCTGGCGGATGTAGTCCCACTTGGCGCCGTCGGCGGACTTGGTCGCGGCGGCGGGCGCGGGGCTGTCCATGTTCACCAGACCGCCGCCCTCGGCGATGTAGGCGCGTTCGACGTCGTTGACCGACGGGTGGATGGCGGGCGCGCGCACCACGCGGAGCCAGATCGCCGAGACGACGATGCCGAGACCGCCCATGAAGCCGAAGGCCCAGGGCCAGCCGTGGCTCTGGGTGATCCAGCCCATGATGGGGGCGAAGATCACCGTGGCGAAGTACTGCGCCGAATTGAAGATCGCGGCCGCCGTGGCGCGTTCGTGACGCGGGAACCAGGCGGCGACGGTGCGGCTGTTGCCGGGGAAGGACGGCGCCTCGGCGAAGCCGACGGCGAAGCGTAGGGCGAACAGGACGGCGACGGCGGTCGCGCCGGCGAAGAAGCCGACGAAGCCCTGCATGACCGTGACCAGCGACCAGACGAAGATCGACAGCGCATAGACGACGCGGGTGCCGAACCGGTCGAGCAGCCAACCGCCCGGCAACTGGCCGAGGACATAGGACCAGCCGAAGGCGGAGAAGATGAAGCCCATCTGGGCCGCGTCGATGCCGAGTTCCTTCGACAGGACCGGACCGGTGATGGCGAGGACGGCGCGGTCGGCGTAGTTGACCGACGTGACGACGAACAGCATCACGACGATCCACCAGCGGAAGTTCGTCTTCTTGACGACCTCCGCAGCGGCGGACGCCGTCTGATTCAGGGGAAGACTGGTCATGCGGGGCTCCTCCAGGCACGACGAGGGAAGAGGCGTCGACCGTCGGCTCCTCAGGGAAAGCCGGCGGCGCGCCGGTTTTTGGTAGCGCTCCCATCGCCGGTACTGTTAGCGCTAACTCTTCCCTCGAACAAGATCCGGGGCTGGAATTTCATGTAAGCACGAGCACTCATATGATGTCTTTGTTGCGAGTGCGAAGTCTTTTTCGCAACGCAATACGCATAATCCGCCCGACAACCCACCCTCGGGCGCGCTCTCCATCCCTCGGAAACCTCACATTACCGGAGAAACGACGCAAGAACGCCCGACGCGGGGCGCGCCGGGCGTTCGTCATATGAAGTCTGGGAAAGCGCGCCGGCGTCGCCGGTTCGCTCACCGCACCAGGCAAGGCCGCTTGTTGTCGAAGGTCCAGCCGGGGACGAGATACTGCATGGCGGCCGCATCGTCGCGTGCGCCGAGGCAGTGCTTCACATAGCGCTCGTTGGCCTTGGCGACCTCGTCCATGTCGATCTCGACGCCGAGGCCGCCCTTCTTCGGCAGCGTCAGCATGCCGCCGCGAATCTGGAACGGCTCCTTGGTCAGCCGCATGCTGCCGTCCTGCCAGATCCAATGGGTGTCGATCGCCGTGACGTTCCCCGGAACGGCCGCGGCGACGTGGGTGAACATGGCGAGCGAGACGTCGAAGTGGTTGTTGGAATGCGAGCCCCAGGTCAGGCCGAAGGCGTCGCAGAGTTGGCCGACGCGGACCGAGCCGGCCATCGTCCAGAAATGCGGGTCGGCGAGCGGGATCGACACCGACTGCAGCATGATCGAATGGGCCATCTGGCGCCAATCGGTGGCGATCATGTTGGTGGCGGTCGGCAGGCCGGTGGCGCGACGGAACTCGGCCATGACCTCGCGGCCGGAGAAACCGCGCTCGGCGCCGCAGGGATCTTCGGCATAGGCGAGGACGCCGTGCTTGTCGCGGCAGAGGCGGATCGCCTCGTCGAGCGACCAGGCGCCGTTCGGATCGAGGGTGATGCGGGCCTGAGGGAAACGCTCGTGCAGCGCGACGATCGCCTCCATCTCCTCCTCGCCGGAGAGGACGCCGCCCTTCAGCTTGAAGTCCTCGAAGCCGTAGAGCTCGTGCGTCGCCTCGGCGAGGCGGACGATCGAGGCCGGCGTCAGCGCCTCTTCGTTGCGCAGACGATACCAGTCGTTCGCGGCGTCCGGCTCGGCGCGATAGGGCAGATCGGTGCGGGCGCGGTCGCCGACGTAGAAGAGATAGCCGAGCACCGGCACCTCCTCGCGCTGCACGCCCTCGCCGAGGAGAGCGGCGACCGGCACGTCGAGATGCTGGCCGAGGAGGTCGAGCATCGCCGCCTCGACCGCCGTCACGGCGTGGATGGTGGTGCGCAGGTCGAAGGTCTGTAGACCTCGGCCGCCGCTGTCGCGGTCGGCGAAGGCGCGGCGCATGGCGTTGAGCGTGTCGTTCCAACAGCCGATCGGCGCGCCGATCACCAGCTGCCTCGCGTCTTCCAGGGTCTGGCGGATCTTTTCGCCGCCGGGCACTTCGCCGACGCCGACGCGGCCGGCGGTATCGGTCAGGACGACGAGGTTGCGGGTGAACCATGGCGCATGGGCGCCCGACAGGTTGAGCAACATCGAATCCTGCCCGGCGACCGGGATCACGCGCATTTCGCGCACGGTGGGCGTGACGGCGAGCGTCGCCTGGGAAAGATGATTCATCGTGGTCTCCTCCGGCGACGCGGCATCGGGCGTCGCCTCGACAAGCGCGGGGAGCGTCGGAGGGATGGGGGCCTTCGACATCCCGACATCGGCGGTCGATCGGGGAGCTTCCGCGATCACGGCCGCTTTCTGATTATGTTAGCGCTACCAAGATCGATGAATAACCGAATTCCCGCGTCTTGCCCAGGGCGGAAATCGCGGTTTCGTACCACTACGCATGGAAGACCGGGCGAAGGGCGGCGCGCGCGAAGACATGCGACCGCCTCCCTCCGCCCACGAAGGGCGAAGGCGCGGCGGCAGCGCAGGTCTCGTCGCGCCGGTCAGTCCTGCGCGACGGCGCGACGGAAGAGAACCCAGTAGACGACGCCGACGAGGACCGCGCCGCCGACCCAATTGCCGGCGGTGACGGCGACGAGATTGACCAGATATCCGTCGACGGGAATCGGCCGCATGACGTGGCCGAGCGGCGCGACCGACACCCAGAAACCGTCGGAAGCGAAGTTTTCGATCATCAGGCCGAGCGGCACGAAATACATGTCGGCGACGCAGTGTTCGAAGCCGGCGGCGACGAAGGCGGAGACCGGGAAGATCACCGCGAGGATCTTGTCGGAGACCGAGCGCGCGCCGAAGCTCAGCCAGACGGCGAGACAGACGAGCACGTTGCACAAGACCCCGAGAAAGAAGGCGCGCGCCGCCGGCAGCGACGCCTTGGCGGAGGCGACGTAGAGCGCGGCGTCGCCGACGAGGCCGTGGCCGAATTCATGCTGGCCGGAGAGGAAGACCAGCGCGGCGGTGCCGAGCGCGCCGACGAGATTGCCGAACCAGACCAGGGTCCAGACCCGCAACATCTCGCGCAGCTTCAGACGCCCCGACGCCCAGGCCATGACCATCAGGCAGTCGGAGGTGAAGAGCTGCGCCCCGGCCACGACGACCAGGACGAGGCCGAGCGAGAAGGCGAGACCGGAGGCGAGACGCGTCATGCCATAGGGCACGTGCCCGTCCGCCCCGGCCAGAACCACGGTGTAGAAGAGGCCGCCGAGCGCGACGAAGGCGCCGCCGAGGACGGCGAGGCCGAAGATCGTCACCGCGTCGAGATGCGCCTTCTTGACGCCGATGTCCTCGGCGAGGCGGGCGATCAGCTCGGGCGGGCGGGCCTCGCCCGACCCGATCTGGGCCGGAGAGGCTTCGCCGAGAGGGGCGACGCCGCCGCCGGCGGCGAGGGCGTTCGGATCGACCCGCATCGCTCGGTCCTCCTCACTCGGCCGCGCCGGCGAGCTGCGCCTTGGCGCCCGCTTCCGCCTGAATGGCGGTCAGCGCGATCGTGTAGACGATGTCGTCGACGAGAGCGCCGCGCGACAGGTCGTTCACGGGCTTGGCCAACCCCTGCAGCATCGGGCCGACCGAGACCACGTTGGCGGAGCGCTGCACCGCCTTGTAGGTGGTGTTGCCGGTGTTGAGGTCGGGGAAGACGAAGACGTTGGCGTGGCCGGCGACCGGCGAGTTCGGCGCCTTCTGGCGGCCGACGCTCTCGACGGAAGCCGCGTCGTACTGGATCGGACCGTCGACCGCGAGATCGGGGCGACGCGAACGCACCAGATCGGTGGCGCGGCGCACCTTGTCGACGTCGGCGCCGGCTCCGGACACGCCGGTCGAATAGGAGATCATGGCGACGCGCGGATCGATGCCGAAGGCGGCGGCCGAATCGGCCGACTGGATGGCGATCTCGGCGAGTTCTTCCGCGGTCGGGTCGGGGTTGATGGCGCAGTCGCCGTAGACAAGCACCTGATCGGGCATCAGCATGAAGAACACCGAGGAGACGATCGAGGAGCCCGGCGCGGTCTTGATCAGCTGCAGGGCCGGACGGACCGTGTCGGCGGTGGTGTGGACCGCGCCGGAGACGAGGCCGTCGACGTCGCCGACCGCCAGCATCATGGTGCCGAGCACGACGGTGTCCTCGAGCGCCTTCTCGGCCTGGACCGTGGTCAGGCCTTTGGCCTTGCGCCGTTCGACCATCGCCGGAACATAGGTCGCGCGGGCGTCGTCGGGATCGACGATCTCGAGGTTCGCCGGCAGTTCGATGCCGCGGGCGGCGGCGGCGGCGCGGATCGCGGCCGGCTTGCCGAGCAGGACGCAGTGGGCGATCCCCTTCTCGGCGCAGACGGCGGCGGCCTCGATGGTGCGCGGCTCGTCGCCTTCCGGCAGGACGATGCGGCGGGCGGCGGCGCGAGCCGATTCGACCAGGCGATGGCGAAACACCGGCGGCGGCATCAGCGGCTCGACCGGCACGTCGAGGCGCGAGACGAGCGGGCGGACGTCGATGCGTTCGGCCATGTGGGCGATGACCCGCTCCATGCGCTCCTCGTCGGTGCGGCCGACGTGGCGGGAGAGGCCGGCGAGCCGGGTCGCGGTGGTGAAGGTGTCGTCGGCGGTGCCGAGGAGCGGCAGGCGGTCGAGCGGGGCGGAGGCGAACAGCGTCTCGATCTCCTTCGGCGGACGACAGCCGCAGGTGAAGACGAGACCGGCGAGCGGCATGCCGCGCTGGGCGACCAGCGCCGTGGCGAGCAACGCGTCGGAGCGGTCGCCGGGAACGACGACCAGCGTGCCGGGCCGCAGATGGCCGATCATCTTCTCGGGCGAGCGGGCGGCGACCAGGAGTTCGGCGACGCGGGCGCTCTCGATGTCGCCGCGACGCAAAATCTCGAAGCCGAGCGCATCGGCGACGTCGAGGACGCGCGGCGCGGCGAGGCGGCGATCGGTCGGCACGGCGGCGAGGACCGGCGCTTCGGCGCCGAGCACCGGGACGACGCCGGCCTCGCGCAGGGCGTCGGCGACGGCCGGCAGGCAGTAGTTGGCGAGAATGCCGGCGAGCGGCCGGCGGCCGTCGTCGCCGTATTGCTCGAGCGCGGTCGCGGTCTTGGCGGCGATCTCGACGAGGTCGCGGCCTTCGCCGGAGAGGACCGGAATGAGATCCGCGCCGAGCGAGCGGATCATGCCGATGTTGAGGCGGGTGGCGATCTGGATCTCGGCGTCGGGGATCAGGCCTTCGACGACGACGACGTCGTTTTCGGCGCGGGTCGCCTCGAAGCGGGCGACCACCTCCTCCATCAGATCGGGAAGATGGCCGGAGCGAACCATGGCCGCGGCGTGCTCGAAGGCGATCGGCTCGGGCGGCGTCTGGGCGCAGAGGACGCGGGCGAAGTGCCCGGCGAGGTCGAGGTCGCCGCGAACCGCCTCGGGTTGGGCGATCGGCTTGACGAAGCCGACCTTGACGCCGGCCAGTTGCAGCGCCCGCACGAGGCCGAGCGCGAGCGAGGTCAGGCCCGCCTCGGCGGAGACCGGGACCAGATAGAAGACGTGTTTGCCGCTGGGCTTGTTCATGTTCGAAACTCCGGAGGGATCACTGGGCGGCGGCGAGCGCGTCGTCGCCGCCATCGGAGAAACCGGCGAGCCGCACGGCGTCGCGGGCGATCAGCCCCTCTTCGTCGGTGGGAACGACGAGGGCGACCGGCCCGGCACCGCGGGAAATTCGGCCGAGGCGGCCGCCGAAGGTGGCGGCGTTGGCCTCGGCGTCGAGCTCGAATCCGAAGACCCGCAGCCGAGCGAGCGTCATGGCGCGGATCCGCGCCGAGTTCTCGCCGATGCCGCCGGTGAAGACCAGCGCATCCAAGCGGGGCAGGGATGTCGCCAGGCCGCCGATGTGGCGGGCGAGACGATGGACGAAGACCTCGAGGGCGAGCTCGGCGCCGGCATGGCCTTCGGCCGCGGCCGCCTCGAGGGTGCGGCAGTCGTTGGAGAGACCGGACAGGCCGAGCAGCCCGCTCTCCTTGTTGAGGATGGTCTCGATTTCGGCGAGCGACTTGCCGGTGACGGCGGCGACATGGGTGACGACGCCGACGTCGATGTCGCCGGAGCGGGTGCCCATGACGAGGCCCTCGAGCGGCGTCAGGCCCATGGTGGTGTCGACGCTGCGGCCGTTCAGGATCGCGGTCGCCGACGCGCCGTTGCCGAGATGGGCGACGACGAGGCCGTGGTCTTCGGCCGGCAGGCCGAGCACGCGGGCGGCCTCGGCCGAGACGTGGCGGTGGGAGGTGCCGTGGAAGCCGTAGCGGCGCACCCCATGGTCGCGACGCCAGGCGTCCGGCACCGCATAGGCCCAGGCGGCCGGCGGCATGGTCTGATGGAAGGCGGTGTCGAAGACGGCGATCTGCGGCACCTCGGGCAGGGCGGCGAGGCAGGCGCGGATGCCGACCAGATTGGCCGGATTGTGCAGCGGCGCGAGCGCGGAGACCGCTTCGATGTCGGCGATCACGGCCTCGTCGAGACGGACGCTCTCGGAGAAGCGCTCGCCGCCATGGACGACGCGATGGCCGACCGCTCCGATCCGATCGAGCAGGCCGTCGCCGTCGAGATGGGCGAAGATGCGATAGAGCGCGACCGAGTGGTCGGCGTCGGGGACGTCGACGACGGTCTTGTCGCCGTTGCGCTTGAGGACGAGACGCGCTTCCGGCGAGCCGAGACGTTCGGCGAGGCCGGAGACCAGCGCCTCGCCGCCGTCGCACGGCAGAACGGTGAACTTGAGCGAGGAAGAACCGGAGTTCACCACGAGAACGAGGCGGGCGGACCAGGACATGGAGCGAACCTCTCGAGGACGGAGGGTGGATGACGAATTCAGACGGTGAAGAGACCACGGGCGCGGAAGATCAGCCGCGCCCGTTCGGTTTCGTCAGGGGTGGGAGGGGGCGTGTCGGCGAGCGTGTAGGGGACCCCTTCGGCCGCCCATTTGAACTCGCCGAGTTTGTGGAAGGGCAGAACGTCGACGCGCTCGACGACGCCGAGGCCGGCGACGAAGTCGGCGAGCGCGGCGATCTCCGTCGGATCGTCGGTGAGGCCGGGGACCAGCACGTGACGCAGCCAGATCGGCTTGCCCATCGCGGCGAGGCGACGGGCGAAGAGGAGCGTCGGCTCCAGAGCCACGCCGGTCAGATCGCGATATCGCGCCTCGTCGAAGGCCTTGATGTCGAGCAGGACGAGATCGACGTCGGCGAGCAGGGCGTCGTCGGCGTGGACGCCGAGGAAGCCGGCGGTGTCGAGCGCGGTGTGCAGGCCCATTTCCTTGGCGCCGCGCAGGATGGCGTGGGTGAAGTCGGGCTGCACCAGGGGCTCGCCGCCCGACAGCGTCACGCCGCCCTTGGCGTGGATCAGAAACTTGGCGTAACGGCCGATCTCGTCGAGCACCTCGCGCGAGGTGGTCGGGCGGCCGTGGTGCATGTGCCAGGTATCGGGGTTGTGGCAGTAGCGGCAGCGCATCAGGCAGCCGGCGAGAAAGACGACGTAGCGGATGCCGGGGCCGTCGGCGGCCGCGCCGGTCTCGACCGAATGGATCCAGCCGCGAATGGCCGGTCGCACGGCGCGCAGGCCGGTGGCCTTGCGGGTGGCGGCGCTCCATCCGCCGGGGGCGCGGTCAGTCTCGGCCATGGCGCGCCCTCGAGGCGGCGGCGGGACGGCGCATGTTTTGCGACGCGGTACGGCTCACCGCCAAAACGCGGGCGAAGGCGTTCGCAGCTGCGGCATCGAGATCCCGCTCCGCTCGATGAACCATCCGATCCCCCCAGAGAACGGCCGCCGCGCGGCCGGTCTCGCTCTTCGTCGTCTTCGCTGCGACGCAGCGACGATTCGACCTCTCCCTCTTTCGCATCATCACATGGTGGTGTGGAAGGTTCGTGAAATTACATCCATCTGCTGTTCGCGGGTGAGCTTGACGAAATTGACGGCGTAGCCGGAGACGCGCACCGTCAACTGAGGGTAGAGTTCGGGGTGCTCCATCGCGTCGACGAGGGTGGCGCGATCGAAGACGTTGACGTTGACATGGTGGCCGTCGGCCATGGCGAAGGCGTCGAGACAGGCGGCGAGATTCTTCTCGCGTTCGATCGCCGACCGCCCCAGCGCGTCCGGGGTCGCCGAGGCGGTCCAGGAGATGCCGTCGAGGGCGCAGGCGTAGGGGATCTTGGCGACCGAAGCGCCGGCGGCGACAAAGCCCTTGACGTCGCGGCCGTTCATCGGGTTGGCGCCGGGGGCGAAGGGCTCGCCGGCGCGGCGGCCGTCCGGCGTGGCGCCGGTCTTCTTGCCGTAGACGACGTTCGACGTGATGGTCAGCACCGACTGGGTCGGCGTGGCGTTGCGGTAGAAGTGCGGCTGCGCGGCGATCTTCTTCATGAAGGTCTCGGCGAGCCAGGTCGCGATGTCGTCGGCGCGGTCGTCGTTGTTGCCGTAGGCCGGATACTCGCCGTCGATCCGGTAATCGACCGCCAGACCCGCCTCGTTGCGGATCACGTGCACCTCGGCGTGTTTGATCGCCGAGAGGCTGTCGGCGGCGACGGACAGGCCGGCGATGCCGCAGGCCATCGTTCTCAGGATGTCGCGGTCGTGCAGCGCCATCTCGATGCGCTCGTAGGCGTATTTGTCGTGCATGTAGTGGATGCAGTTCAGCGCCGTCACGTAGGTCTTGGCGAGCCAGTCCATCATCGGATCGAACTTGGCCATGACCTCGTCGAAGGTCAGCACGTCCGAGGTGATCGGTTCGAAGCCGCCGGCGACGACCTTGCCGGTCTTCTCGTCACGGCCGCCGTTGATCGCGTAGAGCAGCGCCTTGGCGAGGTTGGCGCGAGCGCCGAAGAACTGCATCTGCTTGCCGATCCGCATGGCGGAGACGCAGCAGGCGATGCCGTAGTCGTCGCCCCAGGAGGGCCGCATCAGATCGTCGTTCTCGTACTGGATCGACGAGGTCTCGATCGAGACGCGGGCGCAGAAGTCCTTGAAGCCCTCGGGCAGCTCGGTCGACCAGAGCACGGTGAGGTTCGGCTCCGGCGCCGGGCCGAGGTTGAACAGCGTCTGCAGGAAGCGGAACGACGTCTTGGAGACGAGCGTGCGGCCGTCCTCGCCCATGCCGCCGATCGCCTCGGTGACCCAGGTCGGGTCGCCGGAGAAGAGCTGGTCGTAGTCGGGCGTGCGGAGGAAGCGGACGATGCGCAGCTTGACGACGAGATCGTCGATCAATTCCTGCGCCTCGGCCTCGGAAAGGAAGCCGGCTTCGATGTCGCGGGCGAGATAGATGTCGAGGAAGGTGGAGACGCGGCCGAGCGACATCGCCGCACCGTTCTGCTCCTTCACCGCGGCGAGATAGCCGAGGTAGGTCCACTGGATCGCCTCGCGGGCGTTGGCCGCCGGGCGCGTCAGGTCGCAACCGTATTTGGCGCCCATCTCGACGAGTTCGCCGAGCGCGCGGAACTGTTCGGAGAGTTCTTCGCGGGCGCGCATCGTGGCGTCGTCGAAGACGGCGTCGTCGAGTTCGTGAAAGCGGCGTTGGCGCTCGGCCTTGAGGAAGTCGACGCCGTAGAGGGCGACGCGGCGATAGTCGCCGATGATGCGGCCGCGGCCGTAGGCGTCCGGCAGACCGGTGACGACGCCGGACTTGCGGGCGGCGAGGACTTCCGGCGGATAGACGTCGAAGACGCCCTGATTGTGGCTCTTGCGATATTTGGTCCAGACCTCGCGCACCACCGGATCGAGGGCGAAGCCGTAGGCCTCGAGCCCGGCCTCGACCATGCGCAAGCCGCCGTTCGGCATGATCGCGCGCTTCAGGGGCGCGTCGGTCTGCAGGCCGACGATCAGCTCGGCGGCTTCGTCGATGTAGCCGGCGTCGTGGGCGGTGATCGAGGAGGCGCGATCGGCGGCGACGTCGAGGACGCCCTTGGCGCGTTCCTGCTTCAGAAGCTCGGCGAGTTTCGCCCACAGCGCCGTGGTGCGCGCGGTCGGGCCGGCGAGGAAGGAGGCGTCGCCGTGGAACGGCGTGTAGTTCGCCTGGACGAAGCCGCGGACGTCGACTTCCTTGCGCCAGGCTTCACCCTGGAAACCAGACCAGGCGTCCGCCCGTACGGGCGTTTCGATCGCGATCGTCATCTTCGTCGCCTCTCGCATGCTCGCCGCCGCCTTCGGCAGCCGCTTGAAATCGGGGAAGGCCCCTCCGGCCTTCGGTTGCGGGGGAATATCGCACTGTTAGCGCTACCAGACATTGGGGATACTACTTTTGTCGCATCGATCGACCGATCGAGGTTTCCGATCGAACTTTCTTTTCCCCACGATTTCCGCGACTTGACGTTTTCGTTCGACATTGGGAGATGACCGTCATGCGCCGGACGCATCGGTCGAGGTCCTTGGAACCAGCCCCGACACCTCCTTATCAGGCGCATGGATGTGGTTTTCAGTTATGCGATTTTACGCATACTGACATCTCATGATAGTGATTGTACGGATATTATCATCATATGACTATGGAGTTCCCCTCACATTGGAGCTCCTCTCATGACCCCCACGTCCCGCGCCGCTTCCACCGCTCTCGTCGCCGTCGCGATGACCCTCGTCGCCGGCCTCGGCGCGCTCACCGTCCGCGATCGCTCGGCGGCGACGGTCGCCGAGACCAGCGCCGTCTTCTACGGCGCGGTCTCGACTGTCGACTGACCTCTTCGCTCGGCGAAGATCGCCGGAGGCGGGCGCATCGCGCTCGTCTCCGCGGCGGTCCCGACCTCCGTGTCGTCGGGCTCGAAAGGCGCCGTCGCACGCCTTGTTGCGAACGACTGTCATATAGACGACTCATCCGGCGCGCAGTGAACATGGCAGAGATCGGAGTTTCGCCATGCCCCCCCGCGCCCCCGTCGTCCGCCTCGTCTTCGCCGCCGCCCTGTTCGCCTCGGGCGCGCAGGCCGCGGACGTCGATTATCAACGCGCCGTGCATCCCCGCCCGATGAGCCACACCCAGATGAAGGCGCGCGAGGCGGATCTCACCGAGCTCGGTCGGCAGATCTTCTTCGACCCGTCGTTGTCCGGCTCGGGCGCGATGTCGTGTTCGAGCTGTCACGATCCGGCCTACGGATACGGCCCGAAGCCCGGCGGCGTCATCGCGCTCGGCGGCCCCCGGCTCGACCAGCCCGGCGTGCGCGCCGTGCCGTCGTTGCGCTACCTGCGCGAACGGCCCGACTTCACCGAGCATTTCATGGAGCGCGACGACGACGGCGAGATCGAGGACGCCGGGCCGACCGGCGGCCTGACCTGGGACGGGCGGTTCGACCGGGCGCAGGATCAGAACCTCGTGCCGCTGTTGTCGCCGATCGAAATGGCCAATCCGTCGCCGGAGGCGGTGGTGGCGAAGCTCGAAAAAGCGCCCTACGCCGATCGGTTCCGAGAGATCTTCGGCGCCTCGGTGTTCGAAAACCGCGCCGACGCCTTCGCCGCGGCGCTCGACGCGCTCGCCGCCTTCGAGCGCAGCCCGGCCGACTTCACCCCCTACACCAGCCGTTACGACGCCTGGCTCGCGGAGAAGATCGAGCTGACGCCGCAGGAGTTGCGCGGGCTCAGGCTGTTCATGAACGAGAACAAGGGCAACTGCGGCACCTGCCATCCCGGCGAGACGACCGGGCTCGACACGCCGCCGCAGTTCTCCGACTGGGGCTTCGTCGCGCTCGGCGTGCCGCGCAACGCCGAGATTCCCGCCAACGCCGATCCTGCGCACATCGACCTCGGCCTGTGCGGACCGGACCGCACCGACTTCACCGACCGCTCCGACTATTGCGGCCGGTTCCGCACGCCGTCGCTCAGAAACGTCGCGGTGCGCGCCGGTCATTTCCACAACGGCGTCTTCAACACCTTGCGCGAGGCGGTCGCCTTCTATGCGACGCGCGACACCGATCCGGGACGCTGGTATCCGAAACGGGCGGACGGCACGGTGGCGAAGTTCGACGATCTGCCCGAGGCCTACCACGACAACGTCGAGACGGGCGCGCCGTTCGGCCGGCGGCCCGGCGACGCCCCGGCGCTCACCGACGCCGAGATCGACGACGTCGTCGCCTTTCTGAAGACGCTGACCGACGCCGATCTGACGCCGCGCCCATGAGGCGCGCCGACGCTCAGCCGATCGAGGAGATCATCGTCGCCAGTTCGGCGACCGATCCCGCCTCCATCTTGACCATGACCGAGGCGCGATAGGCCTCGATCGTCTTGATCGACAGGTCGAGGTCGAAGGCGATCACCTTGTTCGGCTTGCCGGCGAGAATGCCGTCGAGGACCTCGCGTTCGCGCCGACCGAGGCGGGCGAGCCGATCCTCGATCGTGCGGCGGCGGTGGCCGCGCGCCAGCGTGTCGTGCGAGGCGCGGATCGCGGCTTCGACGACGTCGAGCAGATGCTGCTCCTTGAACGGCTTCTCGACGAAGTCCCAGGCCCCGGCCTTGAGGGCGGCGACGGCCATCGGCACGTCGCCATGGCCGGTGACGACGACGATCGGCAGGGGAAAGCCGCGTTCGACGAGACGCCGCTGCAACTCGAGCCCGCTCATGCCGGGCATGCGCACGTCGAGGATCACCGCGCCGGGCGCCAGGTCTTCGACCGCCGGCAGCGCGGCGAGGAATGCGTCGGCGTCGGCGAAGCTTTCGGCGGGAAGGCCGACCGAGGCGAACAGGAAGGTCATCGACCGGCGCATCGCCTCGTCGTCGTCGACGATCAGAATCTGCGGGTGTCGGAGATCGGTCACGTCGGCTCCTCCGCCTCGATCGGCAGGGCGAACCGCATGGCGAGGCCGCCGCCCGGCTGGTTCGCCGCGGTGAGCCGACCACCATGGCTCTCCACGATGGTGCGGCAGATCGACAGGCCCAGGCCGAGCCCCTGCGGCTTGGTGGTGAAGAAGGGTTCGAAGAGATGCGCGGCGACCGCCTCGTCGAGGCCGGGACCATGGTCGCGCACCTCGACCTCGACCGCGCCGTCGACGGCGCGGGTGCGGATCTCGACGCCGCGATCGCGGTCCGGCCGATCGATCATCGCATCGACGGCGTTCTGTAGAAGATTGAGCAGGACCTGCTCGATCTCGACGCGATCGGCGGAGACCGGCGGCAGGCCCGCGGTCGCCGTCACGCGGATCGGGATGCCGCGTCGCGCCGCCAGCCCCTCGAACAGCGCCAGCGTCTCGGCGACCACCTCGTCGAGATCGAGCATCTCCCGCTTCGCCTCGCGGCGGCGGACGAAGGCGCGGATCTTGCGGATGATCGCGGCAGCGCGTTCGGCCTGGCCGGCGATGCCGCGGGCGCCGTCGCGCAGGAAGGCGCCGTCGGTGCGGCCGCCGTCGATGTGGCGGGTGATGCCCTCGGCGTAATTGGTGATCGCGGCGAGCGGTTGGTTCAGCTCGTGGGCGATGTTGGAGGCCATCTCGCCGAGGATGCCGAGGCGAGAGAACTGATCGCGCTCCTCGCGATGGAGCCGTGCGGAGCGTTCGGCCTTCTCGCGTTCGCCGATCTCGCGGGTGAGCGCGGCGGTGCGGGCGCGGACCAGGGTCTCGACCCGGGCGACGTGGACGATCCACCAACCGACGGCGAGGAGGAACGCCGCCACCCAATGCCAATGGGCGCGCAGCCAACCGGAGACGGTGACGCGGGCGAGATGTTCGTAGGGGCCGATCTTCAATTGCCGGAAGAGGGCGTGGACGCCGGTATAGTCCTGCGGCGCGGTCCAGGCGCGGCCGTCGACCGGAGCCATCGACAGGAGGCTCGCGGTGACCGCCTTGGCGAGGTCGGGCGAGACGCCGGCGAGACGGGCGAAGGGCCAGTCGGGATAGAGGCGGGACGACACCCGGCAAGGAAAGTTCGCCGTCTCACGTTCGCCGACCACGGCGAATTCGTCGCGTCCGAGGCGACCGGCGGCGATCTCCTCCTCGAGCAGGCAGGCGCGCAACACGCCGGCGTCGGCGCGGCCCTCACGCAGCGCTGCGAGCACGGTCTGCATCGGAAAGCCGGTCTCGATCAGGCCGGCGAGGTCGCCCGGGGCGAGCCCGACGTCGTCCATCTCGCGCCAGATCACCCGCCACCCGCCGAAGGCGTCGTCGGCGACCACGGCGAGACGGCGGCCGGCGAGATCGGCGAGGCGGATGGGCCGGCCGGCCCGGTTCGGCGCGACCACGACGGACGCGACCGTGTCGGTCGGCGGCGTGTGGTCGCGGCTCTCCAGGGTGGCGAGGCGGGTGACGCCGAAGCGGGATTCGAGATCGACGTAGTCGCCGGGGTTGGTCAGGACGAAGTCGATCGACTTCTCCGCGACCGCAGCGGCGACGCCGTCGAGGTCGAGGGGGACGAGGGCGAAGTGGCGTTGCGGCAGAGCGCGGGCGAGATGGGCGACGGTCGGCTCGAAGTCGCGGCTGGCGCGTTCGCCGCCCTGAAAGGCGAGAACGCCGATCCGCACTTCGTCGGCGAAGGCGGGCCGCACGACGAGCGCGAACAGGAGAAGGGCGAGGCGGAGCGGCGACGACATCGCCGCGCAGAGTGGACCCTCGGCGCGGCCCACGCAACGCGCGAAGGGCCGGCCGCGCGAGGCGGCCGGCCCTCCGACGACGGCGCGCCGGGGCGTCAATAGCGCGCGTCCTTCGGTTTCGGGTCCTTCGGCCAATCCTTCACCTTGGCGGCGAAGTCGGGCCGCGGCATGTGGCTGAAGTATTCGGCGACGTCGACCGCCTCCTGATCGGAGAGGCCGCCCTGGCCGAGCGGGAACTTCGCATGGAAGCCGATCGGCATGTTGCGCTTGACGAAGGCGGCGGCGGTGTAGGTGCGGGCCATGCCGGCGCCGATGTTGAAGGAGCGGTCGCCCCACAGCGGCGGATAGACGATCTTGCCGGCCGTATCCTTCAGACCTTCGCCGTCCTTGCCGTGACAGACGGCGCACTGGGCGGCGTAGATCTTCTCGCCGTTCGCCGGATCGGGCCTGATCGAGGGGTCGACCTTGCCGACGCCGCGGCCGGGCACCTTGTCGCCGGCCTTGGTCTCGCCCTTCATCCACTCGAAATAGGCGATCATCGCCTTCATGTCGTCGGAGGCCGGGTCGAGCGGCTTGCCGTTCATCGAGCGGAAGAAGCAGCCGTTGATGCGGTCTTCCATGGTGATGACCCGGCCGGCGCGCAACTGATAAGACGGGAAGAAGGCGGTGATGCCGACGTAAGGCGAACCGTCGGCGACGGTGCCGGCGTTGAGGTGGCAGGAGGTGCAGTTCAGATCGTCGCCGACGTTGTGCGGCAGGAGATCGCGGGTCTCGGCGTTGAGCCGCATGCCGCGCACCAACTGGTCCTTGTTCGGCTGAGCGAGGAGGTCGGCGAGACGCGGCGTCTCGAAGGGCGAGGCGTCGATCTTCGGATCGAGGGTGGCGCGCGCCGCCTTCACCTCGGCCTCGCCGACCGGGCCGGCGCCGCCGCCCCAGTTCTCGCGGACGAAACTCAGGATCTCGGCGATCTCGCGATCGGAGAGACGGGCGAAGCCGGGCATGGTCCAGGGGCGCGGATGGCTGGCGGTGGCCGCCGTCGTCCCGCCGGTCAGCGTGACGTGGACGAGCGAGGCCGGATCCTTGGCAGAGACCGCCGGATTGCCGGCGAGCGGCGGGAAGACGCCGGACACGCCGGCGCCGTCGGGGCGGTGGCAATCGGTGCAGAACTGGGCGTAGGCGAGGCCGCCGCGGGTGGTGAAGGTGGTCTCCGGGGCCCGGCCCGTCGCCGCGACCACGACCCGCGGCCGATCGGTCGGGAGCGCCTTCATGTAGGTGGCGATGGCGGTCAGGTCTTCGTCCGACACGCCCTGCGTCGAATGGAGCACGACCTCGGCCATGCCGCCGCCCGCCGTGGCGAAGCGGTTGCGGCCGGTCTTCAGGAACTCCACCGTGTCGGCGACCGGCCAGAGGTCGCGCAGGTTCACCGCGTTCCAGTTCTCGACCGTTTCGCCGGCGAGGAAGAGGCCGCCGTTCGCGCCCTTCTCGCTCATCGCCTTCTCCTGGAAGCCGAGACCACGCGGGGTGTGGCAGGCGCCGCAGTGGCCGAGCGACTGCACGAGATAGGCGCCGCGGTTCCAGGCCGCGTCCTTGGTCGGATCGGGCGCGAACGGCGTCGCGTCGAGGAAGACGGCGTTCCAGAAGGCGAGGCCGAAGCGCTGGTCGAAGGGGAAATGCATCGCGGCGGCGCGATTGGGTTTGGCGACCGGCTCCACGCCCTTCACGAGATAGGCCCACAGGGCCTTCATGTCGTCGTCGGAGACCTTGGCGTAGGACGGATAGGGCATCGCCGGATAGAGGCGATGGCCGTCGGCGGCGACGCCCTTGCGCATGGCGCGATCGAAGGCGCCGAAGGACCAACCGCCGAGACCGGTCTTCGGATCGGGCGTGATGTTGGTCGACCAGATCGTGCCCATCGGCGTCTCGAGGGCGCGGCCGCCGGCCATCTCGGGACCGCCCGGCATGGTGTGACAGGCGACGCAATCGCCGAGACGGGCGACGACGCGGCCGCGTTCGACGAGCGCCGGGTCGACGCTCGCCCCGAGTTCGAAGGTCTTCTCGATCGACGGCGGGATCAGGATCCAGACCGCCACGCCGGCGAGCGCGGCGGCGGCGAGCGCGGCGGCGACGCCGAGCCGACGGCCGAGCGAGGACGAGGGAGAGGTCGTGCGATCGTCCGCCATGGCGGGAGCCTCCGAGGTCACGAAGTGAAATCGTGCGCGGAGGCTAGGCTCGGGCGTGGTTCGGCGCGATCCCGGATCTTCCCGCCGGGGACCAGGGTTTTCCCGGGTCGAGGCGGGGGCGTCCCCACAGGGCCGGTCCGCGTCGGCGACGGTCGATCAGAAGGCGTCCGCGTCGCGATCGACGCAATCGGCCAAGGAAAGGCGTTCGGCGACCGCCAGATAGTAGCCGGGGCGGGCGGCGCCGAGGCCCTCGGCGGTGAGGCCGTCGACGCCGCCCCAGGCGGAATCGAGCGACCCCTGGGCGAGGACGAAACGAGCGAGGGCGTCGCCGAGCGCATCGGAGCGGTCCTCGAACCATTCGACGCGGAAGCCCGCGTCGTCGAGGTCGGCGGCGATGCGCCGCCACGTGGCGAAGGGAGCGAGATCGACGCCCAGCGTGATCGCTTCCGCCTCGGCGCGGCGATAGACGTCGGCGATCGCCAGCCGTCCGCCCGGCTTCAGAACGCGGAACCATTCGGCGAGAACGCGACGCCGATCGGCGCTCGACGACAGCGTGCATTCGGCGAGGAGCCCGTCGAGGCTCGCCGTGGCGAAGGGCAGAGCGTCGACCTCGCCGAGGACGACGTCGCCGGCCGCGAACCGTTCGCGGGCGCGCGCCAGCGTGGCGGCGGCGCGATCGACGCCGACGGCGGCGTAGCCGCGCCGGGCGAGGGTGGCGACACGGGCGCCCCGACCGCCGCCGACGTCGACGACGAGACCGCCTTCGGCGAAGTCGGCGCGGTCGATCAGGGCCTCGGTGAGGGCGAGGCCGCCGGGGGGCGACGGCCTTTCGTCGGAACGCGGCGGCCGGCCGGCGCGCCGGCCGGGAGACGCGGCGGCGGAACCGCGGGGAGGGGCATGGACGGAGACCATCACGCATCCTCCGGCGAGCGCCCCCGCCCCGACGTTTCGTCGGTCGGCGGCATCCGCGCCGACGCCGGCGACGCCCGGACCTCGTCGAGCGAGATCCGCAGCGCCTCGGCCGTCATTCCGTTCGGAACGCAGGTCATCTTTCGTCTTCCCGCCGCGACGTCCGGTCCGGCCGACGAGGTCCGCCCGAGGGGCGGCGTCGGCGACCGGCGTCGCGCGCGGTCAGGCGGCGATCGGGATGCAGGAGCCGGACTGACAGACGTCGGCGCACTGCGGCTCGTCGAAGTCGCCGACGCAGTCCTTGCACTTCTTCGCGTCGATCTTGAAGATCTTGCCCTTGTGGCTGATCGCCTTGTTCGGGCAGACGTCCTCGCACGAGCCGCAGGCGGTGCAGGTTTCGGTGTCGATCATGTGGGGCATGGCGCTTCCTTTCGGCTGGGACGGCGCGAGGGCCCCGCGCCGCGTGTCTTCCATGGAAGGCGGCGCGTCGAAAACGCGCCGCCGCTGCGGCTCACCGCTCCGTGCAGGAGATGCACGGATCGATCGAGTTCACGACGATGGCGATGTCGGCGACCTTGGCCTCGGCGAGCATGAAGCGCAGGGCGTCCCAATTCATAAAGGTGGGAACGCGCCACTTCACCCGTTCCGGGTTCGGGCCGTCGTTGGTCTTCAGGTAGTAGATCAGCTCGCCGCGCGGGGCCTCGACCTTGGCGATGGTCTCGCCGGGCGGCACGTCGGGGCGCTCGTCGCCGTGGATCTCGCCGGCCGGCAGCTTGGCGAGCGCCTGACGGACGATGTCGATGGCGTCGCGGGCTTCGTAGAGCCGGATCATGGCGCGCGACCAGACGTCGCCGTCGGAGAGGCCGCGCGCCGCGACCTCGAGGTCGGGATAAGCGGCGTAGGGCGCGGCGTGGCGGACGTCGTAGACGACGCCGGAGGCGCGCGCGACGGGGCCGACGACGCCGCAGGCGATCGCCTGATCACGGGTCAGGACGCCGACGCCGCGAGTGCGGCGCAGGATGGTGCCATTGGTGCGATAGGTCTCGATGATCTCGTCGACCAGCGGCGCGATCTCGTCGAGCCGTTTGGTCAGCTCCATCATGATCTCGGCGTCGAGGTCGTAACGGACGCCGCCGATGCAGATGGCGCCGAGATCCATGCGGTTGCCGAACACCGCCTCCTTGATGTCCTGAGCGATCTCGCGGACCTGCATGACGTGCATGAACAGGGTCTCGAAGCCGGTCAGATGGGCGAGGATGGCGACGTTGAAGAGGTTGGAGGCGAGGCGTTTGACCTCGCCGGCGATCACGCGGAGGTACTTCGCCCGCGAGGGAACCTCGAGCTCGGCGATCGCCTCCGCCGCCATGGCGAAGGCTTCCGGATGGCTCGCCGAGCACAGCGAGCAGATCCGTTCGGTCAGGACGACCGTCTGGATCATGCTGCGGTGGGTGGCGAGATATTCGATGCCGCGATGGACGTGGCCGGCGTTGATGTCGACCGAGGTCACGGTCTCGCCGCGAACGTCGATCTTGAAATACATCGGCTCTTCGAGCGCGACGTGCAGCGGGCCGACCGGGATCGTGTAGGTCTCGGGCACGGCGACGTCATGCGCGGAGACGCCATGAGCGGAGACGGGGACGTCGGGCGAGGTCATGCGACGGTCTCCTTGCGGACTTGCGCGATCTTGTCCCACAGCCCCTTGGTCGAAGCGGCGTTGACCAGCGTCGAATAGGGGATGAGGCGTTCGAACACCGCCGGCTCGATCGCCGGATCGAGGAACAGGCGGCGCGGATCGGGGTGATTGCGAACGACGATCGCATAGAGCTCCATCATCTCGCGCTCGCCCCAATCGGCCGTGCGGAAGAGCGGCGTCAGGCTGTCGATCTCGCCGCCGTGGGCGACGTCGGCGAGCACCGTGACGGTGTCGCCGGAAAGATCGAAGTGATAGGCGAGCCGATAGGCGGTGCCGTCGAGCGGCGTGCCGCCGAAGGACATCGGCTGCGGCTTCGCCGGCTTCTCCGCCGCCTCCGCGCCCTCCTCGACCTCTTCCTCCTCTTCCTCCTCCTCTTCGGGAGCCGGCGGTTGCGAGGCGGTGGTCATGGAGAGGCGCGCGCCGAGATCGGCGAGAACCTTTGCGACGGGGAAGAGCTCTTCCTTGTCGGCGAGTTCGGCCCAGGCGACGGTGACGCCGAGATCGTTTTCGACGGCGCTCCAGGCGAGGCCGGCGGGCGCGGCGGCGGTGAGCTTGGCTTGGAGATCGGAGGGGAGACGGGTCATTTCTTGGCCTTCCGAGCCTTCATGAACTTGGCGCGGCACTTCGGGCAGAGCGGCCTGAGCGTCGCGATTTCCTCGGGGGTGAGCGGCGGCTTCACGCCGCCTTCCATCGGGGCGGTGTCGAGCGCGGTCGCGCCGCATTCGGCGCAGGTCTGATTGGGGATCAGGCCGTGCTCGACGAGGGCGAACTTCTCGGACGCGACATGCGCCAGCGACCAGTCGTCGGTCTGACGGATCGAGCCGGTCGGGCAGTAGAAGGCGCAGGTGCCGCAGAAGACGCAGGTGGCGTGCCAGCAGTCGAAGGCGAGGCCGCCCGGGTCCTTGGAAAACTTGATCGCGCCGGACGGGCAGACGCGCTCGCACAGTTTGCAGCCCTCGCAGGACGCGGCGTCGAACTCGATGCGGCCGCGGAAGCGCTTGGCGGTCTTGGTCGGCCCGAAGGGATAGGGATCGGTGACCGGACCGCGCATCAGATTGCGGACGAAGAGGCCGAGAACGTTCATCTGCGAGACCTCCTCAAAGCCGCGCGCGCCAGATGGCGATCGCCTTGGCGACGCCGTCGAGGATCGCCTGGGGACGCGGCGGACAACCGGGCACGTTGACGTCGACCGGGAACCACTGGTCGATCGGAGCGCAGGTGGCGTAGCTCTCGCGGAAGATGCCGCCGGAGATCGGGCAGACGCCGACCGCCACCGTCACCTTCGGATCGGGGATCTCCTCGAAGAGGCGCAGCGCGGCGTCGCGGACGTGCCGGGTGAGCGGGCCGGTGATCAGCACGATGTCGGCGTGGCGGGGGCTGCCGCAGTATTGGCAGCCGAGCCGCTCGACGTCCCAGCGCGGGATCAGCGCCGTGGTCGCCAGTTCGACGTCGCAGCCGTTGCAGGAGCCGGCGTTGATCCGGTAGAGCCAGGGCGAGCGCGCCGCGACGTCCTTGAATTTCGTCAGGATGTTCATGGACGCCTCCTCAGACCACGACCACGACGGCGAGGCTGGCGATCGCGGCGACCAGCGGCCATTTCAGGAAGAAGGCGACGGCCTGGTCGATGCGCATGCGGCCGATGCCGACACGCACGGCGGTTACGCCGATCAGCATCAGCACGAAGTCCTCGAGCAGCCAGACGACGAGCCCCAACGGCCCTTCGGGAACCAGCGGGAAGAACAGAGTCAGGCCGAGCCCGAGCACCACCACCGACTTCACCGCCGACATCAGCTTGAACAGGCCCAGCGCCGGGCCGGAATATTCGACGAGCGGGCCCTCGAGCACTTCAGTCTCGGCTTCGGGAATGTCGAAGGGGACGATGCCGAGATTGGCCGGATAGAAGAAGACGAAGGCGATCAGCGCCGGCCACAATACCGGATCGAACAGATTGGCGCCGTGGACCTGCTGATGCCGGACGATCTCGGTCAGCGACAGGACTGCGAACTGCCCCTCCGCCGCGCCGGTGCGCAGCGCCACGGCGGCGACGACGAGGACGATCGGCCCCTCGTAGGCGAGCATCAACGCCATTTCGCGCGAGAAGCCGATGGCGCCGTAGGTCGATCCCGAGACCGAGCCCGCCACCATCAGCGCGACGCCGGGGATCGCCAGCAGATAGACCAGCACCAGCACGTTGCCGAGCTGCGGCGAAGGCGCGGGCAGTCCGGGAACCGGGATCAGCGCCGCCGCGTAGAGCATCGAGACGAGCGCGACCAGCGGCGTGACCAGGAAGACCAACTGCGAGGTGGCGGTCAGCGGCACCATGGTGCGCTTGAAGCCGAGCTTGACCAGATCGTAGATCGGCTGGAGGAGCGGCGGGCCGACCCGGCCCTGGAGCCGGGCGGCGAAGCGGCGGTCGGCGCCCTTGAGGGCGAGGCCGAGGGCGAGGGCGAAGAGCCCGCCCGGGAAGGCCAGGACCGAGACGAGGAGGGCTGCTTGGGTGGACATCGTTCCGCGCTCCTCAGGCGTGCTTCTCTTGCGAACCGCTCGTCTCGCCGTCCCGCTTCAGGAGACCGCGCACGATCGCGTCGGGGGTTTCGAACAGGCTGGAGGCCCGCATCCGGATCTCCTCCGGGACGAGATCGTCCGCGCCGGCCTGATGAACCCGGATGCGCTGGACGCCGGCGCCGCGATAGGCGAGACGCAGGTAGGGAACCAACGGCGTCGCGACGATCAGCAACAGCACCGACACCAGGCCCGGATGCCAACCATCGGGGCCGGGCAGGCCGCCGGTCAGGGTCGCGACGATCGGGGTCATGCCGAGTTCGGCCTGGATCGCGGCGATCGGGACCAGAACGAGGCCCGGCATCAGGCCGACGATCACGCTCGCCGCGACGAGGACGCCCATCGAGACGCGCATCGCCAGCGGCGCTTCCTGGGCCTGCAACGCCCGCGTCGTCGGCGCGCCCATGAAGGCTGCGTGGGCGAACTTGAGCACGGCGGCGAGGGTGAACAGCGAGCCGATCATGGCGGCGACGGCGAAGGCCCAATGGCCGGAGGCGAAGCAGGCGTCGAAGATCATCCACTTCGAGGCGAAGCCGTTCAGCGGCGGGATGCCGGCGAGCGAGAGCCCGGCGAAGAGGAAGCAGCCGAAGGTGAACGGCATCTTCCGACCGAGACCGCCCAGTTCGTCGAGCATCGTCGCATGGTTGGCGACCATGATCGCGCCGGCCACCAGGAACAGGGTGTCCTTGAGCAGCATGTGGTTGACGAAGTGGGCGAGGCCGGCGGCGACGCCGAGCGAGGTGCCGAGCGACACCGCCATCATCACGTAGCCGAGCTGGCACACCGTCGACCAGATCAACACCAATTTGATGCCGTTCTGGATGAAGGCCTGAGCGCCGGCGATCAGGATGGTGATCGCGCCGATGGTGGCGACCACCTCCATCAGGGTCGGCAGGCCGAAGAGCGAGCCGCCGACGCGGGTGAAGACCGCCGCGCCGCCGAACAGCGTGAAGAGCTTCAGCACGCCCCAGGGGCCGGACTTCAGGAGAACCGCCGAGATGTAGCCGGAGACCGGGGTCGGGGCGAGCGCCGGGTGCATCTGCACGTCGATGCGCAGCGGCAGCTGGGCCGCCTTCATGACGAGGCCGAGGACCACGGTGACGAGGCCGGTCGAAAGCGCCAGCGTCGGCATGGTCGCCGCCGCCCGGCCGATGCCGGCGAGGTCGGTGGTCCCCGCGGCCGTCGCCAGCACGACGAGGCCGAGGAACATGAAGCTCGCGCCGACGGTGTTGAAGAAGAAGTATTTGAAGCCTTCACGCCGCGCTTCGTCGGTCTCCTCGTGGACGATCGCCGCCCACAGCGCCCAGGAGGACATGACCTCCCAGAAGCCGAAGAAGGAGAAGACGTCGCGCGCCGCGGTCAGGCCGATCAGGCCCGCGATCATCAGGCCGAAGGCGGCGAAGAAGCGGCCCTGCGCATGCGAATGGGCGAGATAGGCGGTGGCGTGCAGCATGTTGAGCGCGCCGACGCCGGTGATCAGCAGCGCGAAGGCGAAGGACAGGCCGTCCCAGCGGCCGCGTTCCAAAAGGATCGCGACGAAGGCGGCGACGAGGACCAGAACGGCGAGCCGGCCCGACCAGACGACCGACTTGCGGCCGATCAACCAGACGAGGCCGGCGCCGAGGAAGGCGACGATCGCTGCGGCCGGCCAGATCAACTGGAGGTTCGGCAGGACGGCGTCGGCGAGGCCGGCGCGGGCGGCGAAGGCGGCGCCGACCGGCGTGACGAGGGCGAGCTGCGCGCTCGGCGCGACGCCGCCGATCACGATCACGGCCGCCAGCAGGCCGAGGGCGGCGAGCATCGAGGCGGGGGCTTCGCGGACGTCGTCCGCGTCGGTCCACGGCTTGAAGAACAGGGTGGCGACGACGCGCAGATAGTAGACCGCGCCGGCGAGCCCGCCGAGCAGCAGCAGCGTCGCGATCTCCCAATGGCCGGCGTCGACCGCCGCCCAGACCATCAGGAACTTCGAGACGAAGCCGTTGAAGGGCGGCAGGCCCATGACGGCGATCGAGGCGAGCGCATAGGCCCCGGCGGTCACCGGCATCTTGCGGCCGAGGCCGGCGAAGTCGGCGATCATGTGGTGCCCCGTGCGCAGGATGAAGGCGCCGGCGGCGAAGAAGAGCAGGGTCTTCATGGCGGCGTGGTTCATCACGTGCAGCAGGCTCGCGTCGACGGCGAGCGCCGTGCCGAGGCCGAGGATGGCGACGATCTCGCCGACCTGAGCGAGCGTCGAGAAGGCGAGCATACGCTTCAGTTCGGGTTCGAACAGAGCGCGGACCTCGCCGTAGATCAGGGTCAGCGCGCCGAGCACGACGAGGATGGTCGAGAGATCGACGCCATGGACGGCGAAGCCCTTCAGCGCGCCGAGGCCGACGACCAGGAACAGAACCTTGACCATGCCGAAGACGCCGGCCTTGGTCAGGATGCCGGAGAGCGGACCGGAGACCGACGACGGCGCGACCGGATGGGCGAGCGGCAGCCAGGCCTGCATCGGCACGAGGCCGGCCTTGACGGCGAAGCCGACGAAGAAGGCGGCGACGGTGACGAAGCCGACGATCGGCGAGACGGTGGGGAGACGCTCGGCGAGGACGGCGAATTCGAAGGAATGGACGTTCGCATGGGCGAGCAGGATGCCGAAGTGCATCACATAGGCGCCGCCGGCGCACATCAGGAAGTAGACGAAGCCGGCCTTCAGGGCCTTAGGGCTCTCGTCGTGGACGACCAGGAAATAAGAAGTCCAGGTCATCAGCTCCCAGAAGACGTAGAAGTTGCCGAGTTCATGGGTGGTGGTGAGCCCGATCAGTGAACCGATCATCAGGAAGGCGAAGAACCAGTAGCGGTTCGCATTGGCGTTTCCGGCCATGTAGTCGACCGAATAGATCACCATGACGCTCGCAATTCCGGCGAAGATCAGCGCGAAGAGGCGCGAAGCCGGATCGAGCGAGGCGTCGAGGGCGACCAGCGCCAAGGTCGCGAGGACGAGGAGGACGGCGGCCGCATCGCGCAGACGCGGCGCGCGACGGCCGATCGCCCAGATCGCGAAGCCGCCGACGTAAGGCGCCAGAACCAGCGTCGACCAGGGCGCCTCGAAATGCGGGATCGCGGCGACGTCGGTCGTGCCGGTGAGGGCGACGGCGGCTTCGACCAGCGGTTCGGGCCACAGGCCGAGGACGGCGGTCAACGCGGCGAGGACGGCGGCGATCGGCAGGAGCGCCGACGGAGCGGGGGCGAGCTCGACCGGGCGGGTTTCCGGCTCCAGGCAGACGCGCTGGACGAGGAGGAGATAGTAGGCGGCGGCGACGACGGTCGCGGCGGTGCCGACGATCGCGACGCCCCAATGGCCCTGCTCGATCGCCGCATAGAGGATCATGAACTTGGAGAAGGAGCCCTTGAAGGGCGAGAGACCCATCACCGCGAAGACGCCGAAGGCGAAGAGCGTCGCGGCGACCGGCATGCGGCGGCCGCTGCCCCTCAGATCGTCGAGGTTGGCGGAACGCGTGCGGGCGACCAGATACCAACCGGCGGCGACGACGAGACCGCGCATCACGATCTGATAGCCGAGATGCATGGTCGCGCCGACATCGCCCGCCGGCCCGCCGACGCCGAGGCCGATCAGGAGATAGCCGACCTCCGCGATGGTGGAGAACAGGACGACGCGCCCGAGGGACGGCAACGCCAGAAGCGCGGCGACTTCGCCGAAGAAGAGGAAGATCGCGCCCATCCAGGCGAGGCCGAGGGGATCGAGCGAGGAGATGCCGAGCATGGCGACGGTCCTTTCGGCGACGCGCGTCGAGAAAGCATGCCGCGACGCTAGGCCGCCTCTCCGCTTCCGACTGTCGGCCGGCCGACAGATACGCAATCTTGCGAGGCGTAAATCTGCCCCGAGCCGGCGCAGGCTCATGCGCGCGGCCGCGCGAAGCGTCGTCGAGATGGACCGAGGAGGGACGAGATGCACGAAACCGCGGTGGTGATGGGGCTTCTCGACATCCTGGAGCGCAAGGCGACGGAGCACGGCGTCGGCCGGATCGTCTCGGTCAAGGTCGTGCTCGGCCGGCTGCGCGGCCTCGATCCGCGTCAGATCGTCGGGGCCTTCGAAATCTTCTCGGAAGGCACGCGGGCGGAGGGCGCGCGGCTGATCGTCGAGGAGGTCGTACCGACGGCGCGGTGTCGGGGTTGCGGGACGGTCTTCGCCGTCGAAGGCTGGTCGATCGCCTGTCCGAGCTGCGGCGGCGAAGACGCCGAGACAGTGAGC
This sequence comes from Hyphomicrobiales bacterium, assembly GCA_021286855.1. Taxonomy (GTDB): domain Bacteria; phylum Pseudomonadota; class Alphaproteobacteria; order Rhizobiales; family Ancalomicrobiaceae; genus Pinisolibacter. Next base: position 50,187 of record JAJTBO010000004.1, read on the forward strand.
GGACGCGAGCTGCACATCGCCGAGTTCGAGGCCGCCGCCGCGGACGGCCCCCATGAAAACGCGAACGGCTCATCCGGGGAGGGCGGATGAGCCGTCGCGGCGCGGTCGGGTCGCCCGAGGGGCGGTCAGGCGGATGCGGCGCGCATGGGATCGGGTTCCGAGGAGGCGGCGGCGACGCCGTCGAGGGCGGCGCGATGGGCGCGCAGCTCGGTGAGCAGCCAGTCGACCCAGGCGTCGAGCCCCTCGCCGGTCTTGGCCGAGACCTCGACGATCGGCCCACGGCCGCGGACGCGATCGACGGCGCGACGGGCGCGGGCGGGATCGAAGTCGTCGAAATGCGGCAGGAGGTCGGTCTTGGAGAAGACGACGAGGTCGGCGTTGCGGAAGATCACCGGATACTTCGCCGGCTTGTCGTCGCCTTCCGTCACCGACAGCAGCACCACGTCGCGGTGCTGGCCGACGTCGAAGTCGGCGGGGCAGACGAGGTTGCCGACGTTCTCGACGAAGAGCAGGTCGACCTCGTCGAGGTCGAGACGCGCGATCGCGTCGGCCGTCATGGTCGCGTCGAGATGACAGCCGACGCCGGTGGTGATCTGGACGGCCGGCACGCCGTGGCGGCGGATCCGGTCGGCGTCGTTCTCGGTCTCGAGGTCGCCTTCGACGACGGCGACGCGCAGGCCCGGCGGCAGGGCGGCGAAGGTCGCCTCGAGCAGGCGGGTCTTGCCCGAGCCGGGCGAGGACATCAGGTTGACGGCGAAGACGCGGGCACGATCGAGGCGATCCCGCAGACGCGCGGCGATGCGGTCGTTTTCGGCGAGCAGGCCTTCGAGGACCGGGATCGTCCGGGTGGTCTCGGCGTCGCAGCCGCAGGTCTGGCACATCGCCCCTCTCCTCTCAGCAGACGCAGTCTTCGACCGGCGCGATCTCGCGGCGCAGCCGCGCCAGATCGGCGATCACCATCGAGCGCTGGCCGAAACGGTGCAGGATGCCGCAGCGCACCAGCTCGGCCATGACGGTGGAGACCGACTGGCGGGTCGCGCCGATCTCCATGGCGAAGTCCTCGGCGTTGGGCGGCGGCGCCAGCACCACGCCGTCGGCGTCCGGCCGGCCGTCGCGATCGGCGGTCGCGCAGAGGGCGCGAATCAGGCGATGGCGTACGTCGTCGAAGGCCATGTCCTCGATCCGGCGCAACGAACGCTCGAGCAGGCGGTCGAAGATCGGCATCGCCCACAGCACGAACTCGACGTCGGTGCGCGCGTAGTCGCGGATCGCCCGCATCGGGATGAAGACGATCTCGCTGTCGCGGCGCGCCTCCAGGAGCGAGCCGGCGTGAACGCGGGTCGCCTCGCCGGGGGCCAGCATGAACAGCGTCAGTTCACGACCGTCGCGCGACAGGAAGGCGCGCAGGCAGCCGGAGCGGACCGCGACCAGCCCATCGGCCTCGTCTTCCTCGTCGGATCCGCGGAACATCTGGCCGGCGACCAGTCGACGCGTCGAGAGATGACGCGCCGCAGGCCCCGCGGACATCCGCTCGATCAAGCGATTGACGGCATCGTCGCAGGTCATGGCGGCCTCCTCCGTCGACCGTTCCCGGGGGCGACGGCTCCGCCCGCCGCAACGTCGACGACGAAGGAATGATAGGCTCCGAGACGGCGAATTTCGAGCTTTTCCGCCATATTTCGGCGGCTTCAGACCCGATGCCGCAGGGTTTGCGCAAGTGTCGCAATCTGCGACGCGACGCGCGAAGGTCAGCGCGACGAGCGTTCGGCGGCGAACAGACGACGGTAGAGGGTGGAACGATGGATGCCGAGCCGGCGGGCGGCGCGGGCGACGTTGCCGCCCTCCGCCTCGAGCGCGGCGCGCATCGCGGCGAGAGTGATCGACTCGAGACCCTCCTCGACGTCGAGCGCCACCGGGTTGTCGCCGATCGCCCCGAGGGTCTCGCGGATCTCGTGCGGCAGCACCGCCGGCGTCAGCTTCTCGCCGGCTTCGGCGAGCACGACGAGCGAGCGCAGGGTCGTCACCAACTGACGCCGATTGCCCGGCCAGGGGTAGTCGGCGAGAGCGTCGATCGTCTCCGGCGTCAGGGCCGCGGCGTGCGCCGGCGGCGCGACCGCAGCCCAATATTCGGCGATCAGGCCGCGGCGGTCGGCGACCCGGCGCAGCGGCTCCAGTTCGACGGTGTGGACGGCGATGCGCATCATCAACTCGGCCGAGAAACCGCCGGCGGCGACGCGTTCGGCGAGGGCGTAATGGCCGGTGGCGACGACGTCGAAATCGCGCGGAGCGGCGGCGAGCGCGGCGGACAGCCGGGTCTGCAGCGGCAGCGGCAGAACCTCGACGCCGTTCAGACAGAGGCACCCGCCGGCCGCGGCGGCGATCGCGCCCTGCGTCGCGCCGCCGTCGCCGAAGAGGTCGCGATCGAGGTCGCGGACCGGCTCGGCGGCGCAGTCGACCACCGACAGCGGACCGTCGCAGCGCCGGCTCTCGGCGTGGAGCGCCCGGGCGAAGGCGTCCTTGCCGCAGCCGATCTCGCCGAGAATGAAGATCGGCACGCCGGCGTCGACCAGGCGAACGGCGCGGTCGAGCAGCACCTTGACCGCGCGTTCGAAGGGCGGGCGCGTCGGGTCCGGCGTCACGGCCGTACGGACGGCGCGGCGGTGCGTCGGCGTCTCGCCGACGCCTTCGCGCATGAAGCCGAACAACACCGACCCGCGTAGCGTGCGAATGCGGTTGGCCTCGGCCGCGCCGCCGTGGCAGATCTGCTCGCGGCGGGTGTGGAAGATCTCGTCGTAACCGAGCACGCCGAGCGCCGACCAGTCGAGGTCGAGCAGATCGAGCGCCTGCCGGTTGGCGCCGACCAGACGCGGGCCGTCGAAGGCGAGGAGGCCTTCGTGCGGCCCCAACACCAGATCGGGGTCGCGGTGGATGTGCATGCGCTCGTGGCGGCCGAAGCGCTGATGGAACAGGCGCTGTTCGATCTGATCGACGGAATGGCGGACGAGGGCGAGGGTGTGGCTCTGTCGGCCGCCGGCGTCGTTGGACAGGTCGAGCGCGCCGATGACGTCGCCGGAGGGATCGAAGATCGGCACGGCCGAGCAGCCGAGGATGGCGTGCGCCTCGAAGAAATGTTCCGCGCCGCAGACCGCGACCGGCCGGCCTTCCGCGATCGCCGCGCCGATGGCGTTGGTGCCGATCGCCGCCTCGCTCCATTCGACGCCGGGGCGAAGCGCGACGCGCGAGGCGCGTTCGGCGAAGTCGACATTGCCGGCGGTTGCGAGCACCACCCCGGTCGGGTCGGTCAGAATGACGATCGAGCCGGACAGGCGCGCATCCTCGTGCAGCGCCTCGAGTTCGCCCTTGGCGGCGCGCAGCAGCATCTCGTTGCGTTCGCGCAGTTCGCGCAATTGTTGATGCGACAGGGATTCGAGCGCCGGGCGGGCGGTCATGTCGAGCCCGTGCGCCCGCGACCTCCGCCAGGAACGCAGGATGGCGTCGGACACGTCGATCGGCTCGACGCCCTCTTCGAGAAACCGGCGACGGCTCTCGAGCAGACGTCGGCGCTCCTCGGAGGCGTCGGAGGCGGCCTTTCTCGAACGACGTGGCGGCGGCGACGCGGTCAATCGCAGGCCCTCCCCTCGCCGCGCGACCGTCGGGCCGGGAGGCCTCTCTTCGATCGCGACGACACCCAGCGGAAACATCTCGAATGTTTCGCGCGGGAGGGATCCTAGCGCAATCGTCCGCCGGCGTACATCGGTCTCGCCACGCCTCGCCGGCGCGCGGCCCTCGGGTCGGGGGCGACATCAAACCGTTACCGGGAGGCTCTAACCGTCGGGACCTCTTCGAGAGACGCGGGAGGGAACCTTGTCGGCGGTACGCATCGAGGGACTGACCAAGACCTTCGACGGTCGCGCGGCCGTCGACGGGATCGACTTCGAAGTCGGTTCCGGCGAGCTCTGCGTGCTGCTCGGCCCGTCGGGCTGCGGCAAGTCGACGACGCTGCGGCTGGTCGCCGGGCTCGAGGAGCCGACCGCGGGGCGCATCTTCGTCGGCGACGTCGACGTCGCCCATCTGCCGCCGAAGGATCGGCGGATCTCGATGGTCTTCCAATCCTACGCGCTGTTTCCGCATCTGACCGTCGCGCAGAACATCGTGTTCGGGCTGGAGGTGCGGGGCGTCGCGAAGGCGGTCCGGGCCGAGCGTCTCGCCCGCGTCGCGGCGATGACCGGGCTCGAGCCCTATCTGGCGCGCAAGCCGAACCAGCTCTCCGGCGGCCAGCGCCAACGCGTCGCGCTCGCCCGAGCGATCGCCGGCGAACAGCCGATCTGTCTGATGGACGAGCCGCTGTCCAACCTCGACGCCAAACTGCGCGCCGAGATGCGCCTGGAGATCCGCGCGCTGCAGCAGCGGCTCGGCATGACCATGCTCTACGTCACGCACGACCAGATCGAGGCGATGACCATGGCCGATCGGGTCGTGCTGATGAACGAGGGGCGGATCGAACAGCAGGGCGCGCCGGCCGACCTCTACGAGCGCCCGGCCACGGTGTTCACCGCGCGCTTCGTCGGCTCGCCGGCGATGAACCTCTTCCCCGCCGCCGAGGGCGCGGGCCATCCGGTGCTGGCCGGAGTTCGGCCGGAGCACGTCCGCTTGGTCGAGCCGACCGCCGGCCGGCTCGTCGGCAGGGTCGCCGGGCTCGAATACCACGGCGCCGACACGGTGGTCGCGGTCGACGCCGAGGAGGGCGTGGCCTTCGCCGTGCGTTGCCCCGGCCGCGCCCGCGCCGCGATCGGCGAGCGGGTCGGCCTCGCCTGGGACCTCGCCCACGAACACCACTTCGACGCCGCCACCGGCCGCCGCCGGGAAGCCCATTTCACCGCTTCGCAACGGGAGCCCGTCACCGCATGAAGACCACCCGCCGCACCCTCTTCGCCGCAACGCTCGCCGCCGGCGCGCTCGTCGCCGGCTTCACGCCGGCCTCGGCCGAGACCAAGATCACCTTCTACTACCCGGTCGCGGTCGGCGGCCCGGTGACCAAGATCGTCGACGGCATGGTCGCCGGCTTCGAGAAGGAGCACCCGGACGTCAAGGTCGAGGCGGTCTACGCCGGCTCCTACCAGGACACGATCGCCAAGATCCTGACCGCGGTGAAGGGCGGCGCCGCGCCGAACGTCGCGGTGGCGCTCTCCACCGACATGTTCACGTTGATCGACGAAGACGCGATCGTGCCGTTCGACGAGGTCGCGGGCAAGGACGCGAAGGCCTGGTTCGCCGGCTTCTATCCGTCGTTCATGGCCAACTCGCAGACCGGCGGCAAGACCTGGGGCATTCCGTTCCAGCGCTCGACCGTCGTGATGTACTGGAACAAGGCGGCGTTCAAGGAAGCCGGCCTCGATCCGGAGAAGGTGCCGGCCACCTGGGCGGAAATGCGCGAGGCGGCGAAGAAGCTGACCAAGCGTGACGCCTCCGGCAACGTCGAGCGCTGGGGCATCGAGATCCCGTCCTCGGGCTTCCCCTACTGGCTGTTCCAGGGCTTCACCACCGAGAACGGCGCCATCCTGATGAACGAGGAAGGCACCAAGGTCGCCTTCGACACGCCGGCGGTCGTCGACGCGCTGCAGTACTGGATCGACCTCTCGGTCAAGGACAAGGTCCATCCGGCCGGCATCGTCGAGTGGGGCACCACGCCGAAGGACTTCCTGGAAGGGAAGACCGCGATGATGTGGCAGACCACCGGCAATCTGACCAACGTGCGCAAGAACGCCAAGTTCGACTTCGGCGTCGCCATGCTGCCGGCCGAGAAGCGCCGCGGCTCGCCGACCGGCGGCGGCAACTTCTATCTGTTCAAGGGCCAGTCGGCCGAGCAGCAGAAGGCCGTCGTCGAATTCGTCAAGTGGATGACGACGCCGGAGCGCACCGCCGAGTGGTCGATCGCCACCGGCTACGTCGCCACCCAGCCGGCCGCCTGGGCGACCGACAAGATGAAGGCCTATGTCGCCGACTTCCCGCAGGCGGCGGTGGCGCGCGACCAGCTCGAACATGCCGTGGCGGAGCTCTCCACCCACGACAATCAGCGCGTCGCCAAGGCCTTCAACGACAATCTCCAGGCCGCGCTGACCGGATCCAAGACCGCCGCCCAGGCGATGAAGGACGCGCAGGCGGAAGCCGACCGCATCCTCAAGTCCTATCGCTGATCGGCGGTAGACCGACCCCGCGACGCGGCCCGACCGGTTCGGGCCGCGTTCGCGCATCTCGTCCTCCCTCGGCCGGACCTCGCCCATGCGCTCGCCCACCCGCCTCGACGAACCGCCGCGCGGCCGCTTCCGGTGGCCGTTCGCCGGATCCGGCCGGCGGACGGTCGAGGCGTGGCTGCTGCTCCTGCCGTCGATCGTGCTGTTCGCGGCCTTCACCCACGTGCCGTTCCTCAGGACCTTCGTCGACGCCTTCCATTCGACGCCGAAGGGGCGACGGCCGTCGCATTTCGTCGGCCTCGACAACTGGGTCGACCTCGCGCACGACCCGATCTTCTGGAAGGCGCTGACCAACAACACGCTCTACGCGCTCGGCACGATCCCGCTGGCGGTCGGGCTGGCGCTCGCCATGGCGCTCTTCGTCAACGGCCGCATCCCCGGCCGGGCGGCGCTCCGGATGGCCTATTTCACGCCGACGGTGCTGCCGATGATCGCCGTGGCCAACATCTGGCTGTTCTTCTACACGCCCGATTACGGCCTGTTCGATCAGATCGGCGGGCTGTTCGGCCTTGCCGCCACCAACCGGCTCGGCGATCCCTCGACGGCGCTGATCGCGGTGATGGCGGTGGCGGTGTGGAAGGAGGCCGGCTTCTTCATGATCTTCTATCTCGCCGCCCTGCAGCAGATCCCGCCGGATCTGCGCGAGGCCGCGGCGATCGAGGGCGCGTCGCGCTTCACCTTCTTCCGGCGGGTGACCTGGCCGCTGCTCGCGCCGGTGACGCTGTTCATCCTGGTCAACGCGGTGATCAACGCCTTCCGCACCGTCGACCACATCTTCATGATGACCGGCGGCGGGCCCGACAACGCGACCAATCTGCTGCTCTTCCGGCTCTATGAGCTCGGCTTCAAGTTCTGGGATCAGGCGCAGGCCTCGGCGCTGACGGTGGTGTTGATCGTGGTGCTGGCGAGCGTGGCGCTCGTCCAGTTCGTCTTCGCCGGGCGAAAGGTGCACTATCGATGAGCCTCGAGCGCCCCTCCCCGTTCGCCGCCGTCCTGGAGACGGCGCTCGCCTGGGCGCTCGGCGCGCTGTGGCTGGCGCCGCTCCTCTATGCGGTGTGGACCGCCTTCCATCCGCCGGACTTCGCCACCCGGTTCGATCTCTTCGCGCCGCTGACGCTCGACAACTTCCGCAGGGCCTGGGAGGCCGCGCCCTTCGCGCGCTATTTCCTCAACACGGTGGCGATCGTGGCGATCGTGGTCTTCGCCCAGATCGTGCTGGGCACGCTCGCCGCCTTCGCGTTGGCCCGTTTCACGTTCCGTGGCCGCGATCTCGTGTTCGCACTGATCCTGCTGCAGCTGATGATCGCGCCGGAGATCCTGGCGGTCGCCAATTACCGGACGATGCGGGCGATCGGCGCGGTCGACACGATCTGGGGCATCGTGCTGCCCTATCTCACCTCGGCCTTCGGCATCTTCCTGTTGCGCCAGACCTTCCGCACCGTGCCGCAGGATCTCGAAGACGCGGCGCGGATCGAGGGATGCGGCACGCTCGGCGTGTTGTGGCGGGTCTATGTGCCGGCGGCGCGGGCGGTCTATCTCGCCTACGGCCTCGTCCAGGCGAGCTGGCACTGGAACAACTTTCTGTGGCCGTTGATCATCACCAATTCGGTGGAGACACGGCCGCTCACCGTCGGCCTGTCGGTGTTCGCCTCGGTCGATCAGGGCATCGACTGGTCGGTGATCACGGCGGCGACGCTGATGACGTCCGGCCCGCTGCTCGTCGCCTTCCTGGTGTTCCAGCGCCGCTTCGTGCAGTCCTTCGCCAGCGCGGGCCTGCGCTGAGGCGCAGAAAAAAGGCCGGACGCCCTTCGTCGAAGAGCCTCCGGCCTCTCACGGGACGAGCGGAACGCTCGTCCCCTCCCCCAACTCACTTCGGCAGCAGGCCGTGGCGACAGCGGCTGTCGGTCTCCTGTTCGCGGAACTGGTTGAACCGCGGCAGGAACTTGTCCCATTCGATGATGTGGGCGTCGATCTCGGGGCCGTCGACGCAGGCGTGTTTGCGCACCGTCTTGCCCTCGATCGTGACCGGCACCATGCAGGCGCCGCACATGCCGGTGGCGTCGACCATGATCGAGTTGAGGCTGGCGACGGTCTTCACGCCGAAGGGGCGGGTCTGCTCGGTGATCGCCTTCATCATCAGCGGCGGACCGATGGTCACCACCTCGGCGATCGGCCGCTTCGCCTCCAGCATCTCGCCGAGCGGGCCGGTGACGAAGCCGGAATAGCCGAAACTGCCGTCGTTGGTGGCGTAGACCAGATCGAGGCGGTCGCCGAACTCGGCCTTCAGCCGGCCGAGCTTCTCGTCTTCGCCGGTCCAGAACATCAGGGCCTTCGAGCGGAAGCCGGAGATCAGGGTGACGTGGTTGCCGATCTTCAGATGTTCCCGGGCGATCGGGTAGACCGGCGGCAGACCGACGCCGCCGGCGGTGAAGACCACGGTCTCGCCCGGGGCGGTCGGGTGGATTTCGCTCGGCCGGCCGAGCGGGCCGGCGATGCCGACGAAACGATCGCCGACCTCCATCCGGTTGATCAGCGCCGAAGACGTCCCCATCGCCTGGACGACCAGGGTGATGGTGCCGGCCTTCGCGTCCCAGTCGGCGAGGGTCAGCGGGATCAGCTCGCCCTTCTCCCAGGCGAGCACGCGGACGAACTGGCCGGCCTTGGCGGCGCGGGCGACGAGCGGCGCGCGCACGACGAATTCGACGATGCCGTCGGAGAGGACGATCTTGTCGACGACGGTCGGGGGTTCGCCGCCGAGGTCGGAATACCGCGCGGCGCGGCCGACCATGTCGCGGATCTCGGCCGCAGAGAAGGGGATGTCGCCGAGGATCTGGCGGGCCGCCGCCTGACCGTCGCCGGCGGCGCGGATGGCGGTGGAGCCGCCGCGCGCCGCGTCGCCGCCGGAGAAGACGCCCTCGATCGAGGTCTCCTGGCTGCCGTCCTCGAGCGCGATGGTGCCCCATTTGGTCGTCTTCAGGGTCGGCTCGGCGTCCTTGACGATCGGGTTCGGATCGTTGCCGAGCGCCATGATGGCGAGATCGACTGGCAAGATCCGCGTTTCGCCGGACGGTTTCGGGCTGCGCCGGCCGGAGGCGTCGGGCGCGCCGAGCTCCATCACGTCGAGGACGGCGCGTTCGAGCACGTGTTTCTCGTCGTCGCCGAGGAAGCTCGACGGCGCGCAGAGTTCGGCGAGCACGATGCCTTCTTCCTGAGCGTGGTGAAGCTCCTCGACGCGGGCCGGCATCTCGGCCTTGGTGCGGCGATAGACGATGGTGACGTTGGCGCCGAGCCGGCGGGCGGTGCGGGCGGCGTCCATGGCTGTGTTGCCGCCGCCGATGACCATGACCTGACGGCCCGCCACCTTGGGCAAGGGCGTTTCATAGCCCTCGCGATGGCCCTGCATCAGGTTGACGCGGGTGAGGAACTCGTTCGCCGACATGACGCCGTTCAGATGCTCGCCGGGCACGTTCATGAAGCGCGGCAGGCCGGCGCCGGTGCCGACGAAGACGCGCCAGAAGCCGGCCTCCTTGAGATCGGCGATGGTCGCGGTCTTGCCGACGACGAAGTTGCGGACGAAGCGGCCGCCGAGCCGTTCGATCTTGCCGACCACGTCGGAGATCAGCGTGTTGGGCAGGCGGAATTCGGGGATGCCGTAGCGCAGCACGCCGCCGAGGTCGTGGAAGGCCTCGAAGATGGTGACCGGATGGCCCTCGCTCGCCAGGAGATAGGCGTTGATCAGGCCGGACGGGCCGGAGCCGACCACCGCGATCGGCGGTTTGGCGGCCTCCGCCCAGGGATCCTGCGAGAGGCCGCCGCCGGTCTGGGGATGGACGAGCTTCTCGCGCTGCGGCAGATACCACTCGAGCTGGCCGATCTCGATCGGCCGGGTGTTGATGGTGCAGACGCCCTGGCACTGCAGTTCCTGCGGGCAGACGCGGCCGGTGACGTTGGGCAGCGGATTGGAGGAGCGGATCAGCTCCAGCGCCTCGTCGTAACGGCCGCCGCCGAGCAGGTTGAGCATCTCGGGGATGTGGATCTTGACCGGGCAGCCGCCCTTGGGATCCTTCTTGCCCTGGATGAGCACGCCGAGTTCGCAGGGCCGGTCGCCGCACTGCTTGTCGCGCAGCACCTCGAGCCAGACGAAGAGCTCGACCTCGCGCGCCGAGTAGCCGAGGTTCATGTAGCCGAGGTAGCCCTGGTTGACGAGTTCGAAGTCCTTCGAACGCTCCTCTGCGGAGCGCATGTAGGGCGGGATGCCGTTCTCGCCGGGCCAGCCGACGGAGAGGCCGGCGAAGAGCGGGTAGCGCGCCGACAGATGCTCGTCGACCGCCTGGACGAAGCGCCGCTTGAACTTGAGCGGCATCGCCCAGACGAAACGCTGCAGGACGAGGCTCATGTCGTCGCCGCGCAGCAGCATCTTCCAGAAGGTCTCGGTGAAGGGGCCGGACAGCGTCTCCTGGCGGAACTCCCAGGCGATCGCCTCGATGCCCTCGGCGATGAACATGTCGCGGAAGGCGGCCGGATCGGCGGCGAGGCGGCGCTTGAGGAGCGCCACCTGCGTGTCGAACAGAACCGTCTCGTCGAGCGGGCCCGGTTCGACGGCGCAGGCCTCGGGGTGCGGAGCGAGGTCGTTCATCGAATGATCTCCGCGTCGCAGTTGTCGACGACGCGGGCGATCCGCGCCTTCAGATCTTCGGTGACGGCGACCGTCTCGACCGCGCCGGGGATCAGGTGGCCGACCTCCTTGGCCTTGCCGTCGACCATCACCGTGGTCTTCTCGAAGAGCTCCGGGATGTCCTGCCAGCAGGTCTTGCAGGCGGTGCAGCGCGCCGCGGCGTCTTCGACCATCGAGACGAGCGGCTTGCCCGCAGCGGCCGAAGCCGAGGCCGGAGCGGCAGGGGCCGCGGAGGCCGCCGACGTTGCGCCGGCGAAGGAACCGCGTCCGGCCGGAGCGCGCGAGGACGCCGCCAGTTCGGACATCGCCTTGGCGATCTCGTCGAGCGAGTGGTCCTTTTCGGCGGCGAGGGTCGCATAGCGGCTCTTCAGCGCCTCGACCTCGTTGCGATGGGCGAGGTCCATCGCGGCGATCGGCCGGCCGGCGAGATACTGGAGGGTGCGCCAGTACTTCCGCCGTTCGGTGACGAGATGGACGACCGCCGGGGCGACCGCCAGTTTGACGAGCCGCCCGTCGTCGTCCGTCGACCAGACGAAGGGGACGAGGCCGGCGCGCCGGTTCGGATCGAGGTCGATGTACTCGTGGATCGGCATACCCTCGCGGCCTTCGGGCATCGGGTGGAAGTGCTTCTTGAAGCGGCCCTCGGCGAGCGCGAAGTCGGCCGGGGTGAGCGGCGTCTCCATCAGGGCCGGCTTGCCGTCGGCGCCGACGTAGGCGATCGACCGCTTCGTCCAATCGTGGTCGGGCTCCGGATTGCCGTCGAGCGACAGGCGATGTTCGGAGGTGTCGAGGCGCGGATCGTGGACGAAGACCGGGTTCATCCGGCTCTCGACGGCGAGGCGCGCATGGGCCGAGGCCGAAGCGTCGGCGATGCCGTGCTCGGCCTGACACGGCGTGTAGACGTCGAGCACCGCCGGCGCGTCGGTGTAGTTGAGCATCGCCACGACGTTCTTCAGGAAGTGGCCCTGCAGCGCGGTCGAGGACTGGACGACGAAGACGTCCGGATGGAACGAGGCGATCAGGCCGAGCTCCTTGCGCTCCTCCTGCTTGCCGTCGTGCGCCTGACCGATTCGGGAGAGATCGGAATCCTGCGCCGTGAAGCTCGCCGTCGAGGCTTGGCCGCCGGTGTTGGAATAGGCGCCGGAGTTCAGCACCACGACCTTGACCGGGGTCCGGCTGGCCAGCAACCGCGACAGCGCGCCGAAGCCGATGTCGTAGGTCGCGCCGTCGCCGCCCATCGAGACGACGGTCGGCATGCGAAGGAGTTCTTCGGGCGTGAACCGCGACCAGTCGAGGGTGCGGAAATAGGCGTCGTGTTCGTCGGCGTCATAGGCGTCGTCGAGTTCGAGCCGGGCGATGCGGATCGCCTTGACCTCGTCGACATAGTCCGCGCCGAGGCCCTCGAAAATGCCCTTGGCGAGCGGCGGGCTGTCCTGGAACAGGCTGTTCACCCACGGGTCGGTGTAGGGATTGAAGGGCAGGGTCGAGGCGTAGACCGACGAACATCCGGTGGCGTTGGAGATCACGGTCGGCGCCGGGCCCTTGCCGCTCGGGCCGCTCTCCAGATGGTAGAGCCGCTTTTCGAGCATCGCGGCGACGCCGTCGATGCGGGCGACGCGTTCGGCCGCGTTCGGATCGCCGGCGAGCGCGGCGCGTTTGTCGGCGAGAGCGACGAGGAGATCCTCGAGGTCGCGGATCTGATGGCGGTCGCGGGCCCGGTGCAGGGCGTGGTCGGCGGCGACCACCTGACGGATCGCGGTGACCTCGCCGCAGCCGCGACAGGCGCCGTGGCCGCCGGTCATGGCGTAGTAGTTGGCGTGGTCGAGGATCAGCCGCTTGGTGTCGCCGCCCGGGTTGGTCGCTCCGTCGGTGAAGCGGGCCGGCGTGTTGGGCAGATGCGACAGGACGTCGAAGCGGATCTGGAGCGTGTCGAGGAGCGCGTCGTCCTGGTCGCGGGCGACGAGCGCGCCGGGACCGCAGACCTCGACGCATTCGAGGCAGCCGGAGCACTTCCACGGATCGATCGTCGCCGAGAAGAGGCCGCCGGAGCCCGGTTTCGCCTTTTCGGCCGCGTCGAAGAACGGCCGGGTGCGGGCGACGGGGAAGGCGGCGAGCGCGGCGACGGTGCGTTTCACGGTGTCGCGCAGAACGGGTTCGTCCTCGCCGAGATCGGCGGCGGCGGTCGCGAAGAGATCGGCGAGCGCCGGCGATCCGTCGGCGGCGCGCAGCGCCTCTCGGACCGTGACGGCGAGGGCGGGAACCTCGGCGCGCAGGCTCGCCTGCTGCGTCTCGGTCGCCCCCGACCGGGCGATCGCGGTCAGGATCAGGTCGTGGATCTCGTGGACGGTGTTGGGGATCGCCGCGTCGGGGCAGACCAGCGCGCATTCGGCGCAGCCGGTGCAGAGGTCGGACATGAACTCCGGCACGGTGCGGCGGAACAGGCCCTTGTCCTTGAAGGCGGCGCTGCCGGCCGGCATGAACAGGCCCGTGCCCGGCAGGACCGGCGCTTCGGCGATCGTGCCCTCGCGGAACGGCGTGGCGACGACGTCGTCGTAATAGGCCTGATCGAGGAAGGCGGCTTCGCCGACCGAGGTGGCGGCGTGTTCGAGCCCGGCGGAGAGCGCCACGGTCCGTCCGGCCGCCTTCGCCGGAGCGGCGTCGGCGTCGAGGAAGGCGGCGGCTTCATAGTCGACCTTGACGGTCGCGGAGAGGCCGTCGCGGATCACCGCCATGTTGCCCTCGACCACGGCCGCGCCCTTGGCCCCGAACTTCTTGGCGATGAGCTTGCGCGTCTTGTCGAGGATCGCGTCGGCCGAGGCGCCGCGGGTGACGTGGTCGAGATGGCCGCAGACCGCGCCGATGAAGGCGATGCCCATCATGCGGGTCTCGAGATCGGCGCGCGGGGCGTGGCGGTGGGCGACGGCGAAGGCGTCGATGACGAAGAAGTCCAGCTTCTTCTCACGGATCGTGCGGCGGGCCTGCGCCGGCAGGTTCCGCCAGGTCTCCAGCGGCGAGGCGGACGACTGCAGGATGAAGGTGCCGCCGGGGGCGAGGCCGCGCAGCGGATTGGCATGGGCGAACACCTTGTGGTCGGGCGAGACGACGATCTCGACCTCTTCGAGCTCGGCGTTGGTGATCTTCACCGGCTCGGGCGACAGGGTGATGTAGTAATTCGTCGGCGCGCCGGACTTCTCGGAGCCGTATTTCGGCGCGGCCTTCGAATGCAGATCGAGGACGCCGGCGAGAATGTCGGTGAGGAGCTTGCCGGTGGCGATGGTGCCGTAGCCGCCGACCGAGTGGAAGCGAACGCGGAAGGCGCCCTCGGGCAGGAGCTTCGGATTCTCGCCGACCTCGAGCGCCATCGTCCGCGTCTCCGGATAGGCGGCGGCGAGCCGGGTCTGCAGCGCGGCGAGGCGCGGCGACGGGGTCTTGGAGAAGAAGGTCGAGCCGAGATAGACGAGCGGCGCGGCGTCCGACTTCTCCATCGCGTCGTAGGCGGCGACGAGATGGCGCGGCTGCAGGTCGTGCGCGCCGAGGCCGAAGATCGCGGTGGTGACGCGCGGCATGCGGTCGAGCTTCGCCGCGTCGGCGCGTTCGAGCCCGCGATAGAGCGCCTGGATGACGAGGCCGGTCAGAACGGTCTGATCGGAGCGCTCCAGCACGGTCACGGCCTTCTTGCCGGCGAGCGCGGCGACCAGCTCGTCCTCCGGGAAGGGCTGCAACAGCTTGATCGAGACGACGCCGACCTTGCGGCCCTGCCGACGCAGATGTTCGGCGACGGCTTCGGCGTCGTCGGTGACCGAGCCGAGGCCGACGAGGACGGTCTCGGCGTCGTCGCAGGCGAAGGTCTGGACCGGGGCGTAGGTCCGGCCGGTGAGCGCCGAATATTCGGCCATCGCGCGGCGGACGAAGCGCGGCACGTCGGCGGCGAAATGGGTGCGATGGTCGACGCTGCCGGCCTGGAAGTCGGGCTGGTTCTGCACGCCGCCGGTGAGGCCGGGGTTGTGCGGATCGACAAGCGCCGGGACGCGCTGGCGGGCGCCCTTGGGATGGGCGTTCAGCCATTGACGACGCCAACGGCCGGCGAGGATCTCGGGCACGAGCGGCAGCGTCGCGGCAAGGCCCGCGCCGGCGTCGTCGGCCTCGATCGCCTCGGCGTTCCCGGCGAGATGGGCGCGCAGCGCCTTGATCGCCTCGGCGTCGAAGTCGCCGCGATGGCGGTCGAGCCAGCGGCCGAGTTGGAAGACGCGGCCCTTGGCGCCGAACAGGATCTCCTGCGCCACCGTCGGCGCGGGGATATGGCCGGCAGGATCGCCGACGAACTCGCGGACGAGATCGTCTTCCGGCATCTGCGCCTCGCAGAGCATGTGGCTGGTGGCGAAGCCGTCCATGGCGTTGGCGACGGGGATCAACGAATCGGCCGCCACCCGGTAGGAGATGACGGCCAGATCGGCGGCTTCCTGAGGGTTCGATCCGAACAGGATCGTGTAACCCGCCCCGAGGAGGGCATAGACGTCGTCGTGGCCGGCCATCACGTTGAGCGAATGGCGGGAGACGACGCGGGCGGCGACGTGGAGGACGAAGCCGCCGACCTTTTTGCCGACCGTGACGTAGTGCGATTCGAGGCCGTAGAGGATGCCTTGGCTCGACGAGGCGTTGGAGACGTATTTGCCGCCGGTCAGCGCCGCGCCGAGCGCGCCGGACTGGGCCGAGTGTTCGCCTTCCGGCTCGAAGAAGAACGGGTGCTTGCCCCAGACATTGACGCCGCCGCTCGCCCGGAACGCCTCGAACAGCTCGGATATTTCCGTCGAAGGCGTGATCGGATAGCCGATGACGCCGCCGCAGACTTGGCTCATGACGTGGGCTACGGCGCCATTGCCGTGGATGACGGTGGAAATGCCGGGATATTTGATGGTCATGGGGCGCGTCCGTCGAACTCGTGGGAGGCTTCACCGACGCGCAGACCGCGCCGCATTCGCCACGGCGGCCTCACAATAGCCTCTTACGACCTAAGACATAATACGTTCGAACACGTCACTTACTCTACCTACGTCAATCACGGCCGCGTGATTTCGTATTCGATCGATCTTATTGCAGTGCAACAGGCGCGTGCGGCGCGAATTTCTGCTGTGCAATGCAGCAAACATTTCTGTATCCATTGAAGCCCAGGTCGTCATTCCTTTTGCGGCGAAGGACTGTTCGCCGCATCGGACGCGCCAAGACGATGATTTATTCGGTTCAGATTCTCGTCGCACCGGTCGATGCGGCGATCGGCGCGCGCGAGGGGGCGATGGCGCTCAGGCCGCCGCCGCTTCCGGCCGCCGCGCGATCCGCGCCAGCACCAGCGCCGCGGCGAGCGCCGACAGCGACGCCATGATCGCGAGCCACAACGCCGCGGTGACGCCGGCATGGTCGATCACCGTCGAGAAGATCGCCGGCGATGCGGCGAACACCAGATTCTGCGGCAGGCTCATCCGTCCCATCAGGCTGCCATAGGCGGTCGCGCCGAAGAGATGGAGCGGCAGGGTGACGCGCAGCACCGCGAGGATGCCGTTGGCGCCGCTCCACACCACGATGAAGATCCAGGCGCTGGTCAAGACGTCGAGCGGGGAGCCGAGCAGGGCCAACATCGGCGCCAGGACCGCGATGCACAGGCCGGTCATGGTGATCGGGTCGACCCGTCGTCCCACGGCGAGCTCGAGCGAACGGGCGACGAGCGTCGCCGCGCCGCTGGCGGCGGCGATCCGCACGGCGGCGTCGTGACCGAGACCGAAGGATTCGAACATCGAGATGATGTGCAGCGGCAGGCCCCAGGAGGTGAAGCCCTGGGCTGTGAAGGCGACGACCATGGCGACGATCGCCGCCGTGCGACGACCGCGGCTCATGCGAACGCCGCCGCCGTCCACCGTCTTCGCCGGTTCGGTCGGTTCGGCGGGCGCTGCGACGATCGCCCGGTCGCTCCAACGCAGGCTCATCCAGACCTGCAACGGCAGGACCAGAACCAACTCCAACAGACCATAGGCGGCGACCGCGCCCTTCCAGCCGAGTCGCGCCTCGAGCCAGGCCGTCGCCGGCCAGAACAGCGTCGGCGCGAAGCCGACCAGCAGGGCCAGAAGGCCGATCCCCATCCGCGCGCGGGCGCCGACGGTCCGGGTCAGGAAGGTGTTGACGGCCAAGGTCAGGCCGAACCCCATCGCCACCCCGAACAGCGCCCAGGCGACCCACCAGGTCGTCACGCACGGCCACGCGGCGAAGAGGAGATGGCCGACGCCGATCGTCAGGGGGGCGACCGGCAGGAAGGGAGCCGCGCCCCACCGGTCGAACAGCCGGCCGGCGGTCGGCGAGACCAGGCCGCCGATCGCCACCATGACGGTGACGCCGAGATAGATCGTCGTCGCCGAGAAGCCGAGCTCGCGCCCGAGCGCGCCGGCGATCACCGACGGCAGGTAATAGGTGCTGCCCCAGCCGACGATCTGGCCGAGCGCCAGAGCAGGCAGGAGCACGACGTCGGAGGGAGGAGAGCGGCGCGGCATGACGATCGAAGCATGAGAGCGAAGGATCGACGCTTCGCCCGGATTTGCGGTCGAATCTGGGCGAAGGCTCCGTCGTTCGCGGCGGGGCAGACATGCCTTCGGCGCGACCCGACGTCGCGCCGAAGGCGGCGGCGACCGTCGCGACGCCCTCACACGCCGAACCTCGCGCCGGCGTCGAGGTTGACCATGACCGAACCGGGCGAGACGATGGGGTGGATTCGTGCCTCGGCGGCGGGTTCGGAACCGTTCTGGAAGGGGAAACGGCGCGGTCTCGACAGGTGTCCGCGCAAAGTCATATGATGACTTGACGTGAGAGCCGCGACATCGACCCGGTCGTCGACGGGAGCGGACCTTCGGCCGGCGATTCCTTTTCCTCTCCCTTCCCTTCCCTTCCCTTCCCTTCCCTTCCCTTCCCTTCCGCGAGTGGAGACAACCATGGCGCCTTCCAGCAACTCCACCGCGTCCGAGGCCGACAAGGATCGGCCGCTCTATGACGACATTCGGCTTCTCGGCCAGATTCTCGGCGACATCGTCCGCGAACAGGAGGGCGAGGCCGTCTTCGAGATCGTCGAGGTGATCCGACGACTTTCGGTCGCCTATCGGCGCGACGCCGACGTCGCGGCGGGGCGGGAGCTCGAAACCCTGCTCGAGCGGCTGAGCGTGCCGGAGGCGGTGTCGGTGATCCGCGCCTTCACCTATTTCTCGCATCTCGCCAATCTCGCCGAGGACCGCCACCATCTGCGCCGCCGCGCCGTCCACCACGCCCGCGGCGACCACCACGCCGGCAGCCTGGAGAAGGCCTTCGATCGGCTGCGCGACGCCGGGGTCGAGAGCCGGACGATCGTCCGCGCGCTCGAGACGGCCCGCGTCTCGCCGGTTCTGACCGCGCATCCGACCGAGGTGCAGCGTCACTCCATCCTCGAGGCGGAGCGGGCGATCGCGCAGCTCCTTCGCGAGCGGGACGATCTGGTTACGCCGCGCGACCGAACCGCCAACGAGACGGCGATCCGCGTCCATGTCACCCAGCTCTGGCAGACGCGGATCCTGCGCTTCGTCAAGCTCACCGTCGAAGACGAGATCGAGAACGCGCTCGGCTACTACCGTTCGACCTTCCTGAAGGAGATCCCGGCGCTCTACGCCGATCTCGAGGCCGAGCTCGACGGGCGTGTCGCGCCGTTCTTTCGGATGGGCAACTGGATCGGCGGCGATCGCGACGGCAATCCCAACGTGACGGCGAAGACGCTGGAGACGGCGGTGCGCCGGCACGCCGAAGTGGCGCTGCGCCATCATCTTTCGCAGATCCACGAACTCGGGCGCGACCTGTCGGTGTCGGCGATGCTGGTGGAACAGACGGCGGAGCTGAAGGCGCTCGCCGAAGCCTCGCCGGACGTGAGCGCGCAACGCCGCGACGAGCCCTATCGACGCGCCCTGATCGGCGTCTACGCCCGCGTCGCGGCGAGCCTGGCCAAACTCTGCGGGGCGCGCGGCGAGCGCGACGCGGTGGCGGCGGCGGCGCCTTACGCGGCGGCGAGCGAGCTCCTGCGGGACCTCAGGATCGTCGAGGACTCGCTGACCCGCAACCACGGCGCGGCGCTCGCCCGGCTGCGGGTGGCGCCGGTGATCCGCGCCGTCGAAGTGTTCGGCTTCCATCTGGCGACGACCGATCTCAGGCAATCCTCCGATCAGCACGAACTGGTCGTCGCCGAACTCCTGGCGCAGGCGCGGGTCGAGAGCGACTATCGCTCGCTCGACGAGGCGGCGCGGCAGGCGCTGCTCCTCCGGCTCCTCGGCGAGCCGCGGCCGCTGCGCGTTCCGTCGGTCGCCTATTCGCAGCTGACGACCGACGAGCTGGCGGTGTTCGAGACGGCGCGGCGGATCCGCGAGGACTTCGGGGCGGAAGCGATCCGCCATTACATCATCAGCCACACCGAGACGGTCTCGGATCTCCTCGAAGTGCTCCTGCTGCAGAAGGAATGCGGCCTCGTCACCGGCCCGATCGCGGCGGGCGAGACGGCGAAGGTCGATCTGATCGTGACGCCGCTGTTCGAGACCATCGACGACCTGCGCGCCGCCGAACCGATCATGCGCGCCTTCTGGGACCTGCCCGGCGTCGAGGCGACGCTGCGCGCCTCGGGCGGCGAGCAGGACGTCATGCTCGGCTATTCCGACAGCAACAAGGACGGCGGCTATCTCACCTCGACCTGGGAGCTCTATCGCAGCTCGACGGCGCTGGCGCGGCTGTTCGAGGCGAAGCCCGGCGTCACCCTGCGCCTCTTCCACGGCCGCGGCGGCGCGGTCGGGCGCGGCGGCGGGCCGTCGTTCGAGGCGATCGTGGCGCAGCCGCCCGGCACCGTGAAGGGGCAGATCCGCCTGACCGAGCAGGGCGAAGTGATCAACGCCAAATACGCCAATCCTGAGATCGGCCGGCGCAACCTGGAGACGCTGATGTCGGCGGCCTTGGCGGCGACCTTCCTGCAACGCTCGGAAAAGGCCCCGCCGCGCTTCTTCGAGATCGCCGAGAAGCTGTCGGAGGCGAGCCGTCGCGCCTATCGGGCGCTGGTCTACGAGACGCCGGGCTTCACCGACTATTTCTTCGCCGCGACGCCGATCGCCGAGATCGCGCAGTTGAACATCGGCTCGCGCCCCGCCTCGCGCAAGGCGACGCGGGCGATCGAAGACCTGCGCGCCATCCCCTGGGGCTTCTCCTGGGGTCAGGCGCGCGTGACGCTGCCGGGCTGGTACGGCTTCGGTTCGGCGATCGAGGCGCTGGTGGCGAAGGAGGGCGAGGACGCCTGGCGGACGTTGCGCGAAATGTGGGCCGACTGGCCCTTCTTCCACACGCTGATCTCGAACATGGACATGGTGTTGGCCAAGGCCGATCTCGCGGTGGCGCGCCGCTACGCCGACCTCGTGCCGGACCGCGACCTCGCCGAGCGCGTCTTCGCGACGATCGAGGCGGAGTGGCATCGGACGATCGCGGCGCTCGAGGCGATCACCGGCGCGACGTCGCGGCTCGCCGAGAACCCGACGCTGGCGCGGTCGATCGCCCATCGCTTCGCCTATATCGCGCCGCTGAACCACCTCCAGGTCGAGCTTCTGAAGCGTTGGCGCAAGGGACAGACGGAGGAGAAGACGCAGCGCGGCATCCTGATCTCGATCAACGGCATCGCGGCCGGCCTGCGCAACACCGGTTGACCGGCCGGCCGGACGAGGCGGGGCGACTTTCCGCCTCGCCCACCGGGACAACTCGGCCTCCGCAGAAGACCGAGTTGTCTCGGTGGGCGATCGAGGGGCGGAAGGTCGTGTCGGCGCCACGGCGCGCCCTTCGGAAGCGCGACGAAATCCCTTCGAGGGGAGGTCGAGAGGAAGTGGCGGTGAGCGCAGTCGGCGGCGAACTGGTCTCGGAATTCCCTGCTTTCAGGGAATTTGCAGGGAACGCTTGTTGATTCTATCGCGTGAGGGCCGAATAGGCGATTCAAACCTCATTTTCTTCAAGGGGATAGAGAGGAAACTCTCTGTCGCCCGAACAGGGAATCTCCCCGGGTTTCAGGGACCGTGAAGTGCGACGATTACTCGGAGCAGGGAAGGGGAGAAATCGGCCGACACGGTGTCGTCGACGGTGCCAAAGAAACGGTACCTCGGCTCGATGCCAGTGATCCACCCCCATCGAAGTGGTCCATCCCGATGTATGTCTACGGACAGCGAGGAAGGACCATCCGATGCCGAGAAAGCGTCATCAACCGGAAGAGATCATCGCCAAGCTGCGTCAGGTCGACGTACTGATCGGCCAGGGGAGCCCCGTCGTGGACGCGGTTCGGGCGATCGGCGTGACCACGCTCACCTACTATCGCTGGCGGCGTGAATTCGGCGGGCTGAAGTCTGATCAGGTCCGCAAGCTCAAGGACCTGGAGGCGGAGAACGTGCGGCTGCGGAAAGCCGTCGCCGATCTGACCCTCGATAAGCTCATCTTGGCGGAGGCAGCAAAGGGAAACTTCTGAGCCCCGCGCGTCGCCGTGCCTGCATCGATCACGTTCGATCGACGATGAAGGTGTCCGAGCGGCGGGTCTGCCGCGTGCTCGGACAGCACCGTTCGACCCAGCGCCAAGTCCCACGCGGACGAGACGACGAAGACAGGCTGACCGTCGATGTCGTCGAACTCGCTCGCCGATACGGGCGCTACGGCTACCGGAAGATCGCCGAACTTCTCCGTTCGACGGCCGGATGGGTGGTCAACGACAAGCGGGTCGAACGGATCTGGCGACGCGAGGGGCTGAAGGTTCCATCGAAGCAACCCAAACGTGGCCGGCTCTGGCTCGCCGACGGATCGTGCATCCGCCTCCGGGCCGAGCGGCCGAACCACGTCTGGTCCTACGACTTCGTCGAAGACCGAACCCACGAGGGGCGAAAGTACCGCATGTTGAACGTCGTGGACGAGTTCACCCACGAGTGCCTGGCGATCCGCATCGCCCGACGGCTGAAGGCGGTCGATGTCGTCGACGTGCTGTCGGACCTGTTCATCCTTCGCGGCGTGCCGCAGCACGTTCGCTCGGACAACGGGCCGGAGTTCATCGCCAAGATCGTCAGGGACTGGATCACCGCGGTCGGAGCGAAGACGGCCTACATCGCGCCGGGCAGCCCTTGGGAGAACGGCTTCGTCGAGAGCTTCAACGCACGGCTCCGTGACGAACTGCTCGACGGAGAGATCTTCTACTCCCTGGCCGAGGCGAAGATCGTCGTCGAGAGCTGGCGACGCCACTACAACACCGAACGGCCCCACGGCTCGCTCGGCTACAAACCGCCTGCGCCCGAGGTCTTCATTCCAACGGCGCCAGGGCGGGCGCCTGCGCAACCCCGTCCAGCGTCGACGCCCGCCCTGGCGCCGAGGCCGACCCTGAACTAACAATCAAACTGGACCACTCGGTGGGGGCTGATCATATCACCATCGATAAGTACCTCTTATCGATGGTCAGCGAACCAAAGCCGGACCAAGTTCGTTGACGGGCCGGAACGGCGCGCGTAGAGTCCCCCCGAAACCACCGACAGCTCGGAGGCGCCATGACCATCACCGTCAAGATCGGCGAGGCCAAGACCCGCCTCTCCGAACTGCTCGCCCGGGTCGAGGCCGGCGAAGAAGTCGTCATCCAGCGCGGCAACGACCCCATCGCTCGGATCACCACACTCGCACCCAAGCCCGACGTCACTGCGGCGATCGTCGACTTGCGGGCACTGCGCGCCAAGGCGCGACCCGTCACCACCGAAGAGATCCTCGAGTGGCGCGACGAGAGCCGGAGATATCCGTGAGCTTCGTCGTCGACATTTCGCTCGCCGCCGCCTGGATCCTCCCCGACGAGGCGTCGCCCGAGGGGGATCTGCTGCTCGACGGTTTGCAGGGCTCGGGCGTCGCCACCGTTCCGTCGCTGTTCTGGTACGAGGCGCGCAGTCTTCTGACCACAGCGGAACGACGCGGGCGCATCGATCCCGGCGCGGCGGAGCTCCACATGGCCGTGGTTCGGCGTCTGCCGATCGTCGACAAGGGGATCGGCGACGACGGGCGGGTGCTCGATCTCGCCCGCAGCCGCAATCTGTCGGCCTACGACGCCACCTATCTGGCGCTCGCCCTCGCCGAACGGCTGCCGCTCGCCACCCTCGACCGTCGGCTCGCCGAGGCGGCCCGCGCCGAGGGCGTCACTATTCTGGGGCCGTTGGCATGAGCGCCGACGCCCCGCTCGTCGACTTGGAGACGAAGCGGGCCCTCGCCCTCGATGCGCTCGCCGCCATCCTGCCTGCCGATCGCCGCGACCGGCTCGCCATCGTCCTCTCCGACGACGACGTTGCCACGCTGCGCCATCTGGCCAGACGTGGCATCGGCGACAACTCGCTGCGGGCGCTCGCCTCCGATCTCGCCTATCTCGAGGCCTGGTGCCGGGCGGCGGTCGGGGCGTCATTGCCGTGGCCCGCACCGGATAGCCTGGTGTTGAAGTTCGTCGCTCACCACCTGTGGGATCCGGTCGAGCGCGCCACCGATCCCGATCACGGCATGCCGGAGGATGTGGCGAGTCGGCTGCGTATCGACGGGGTCTTGCGTTCAGCCGGACCGCATGCGCCGCAGACGGTGCAGCGGCGGCTCGCCAGTTGGTCGACGCTGCATCGCTGGAAGGGGCTCGACGGGCCGTTCGGCTCTCCCTCTCTGAAGACCGCGATGCGGCTGGCGGTGCGCGCCGCCGACCGGCCGCGCCGGCGCAAGAGCCCGACGGCCGTCACCCGCGACGTTCTCGATGCGATGCTCGCGACCTGTTCGACGACGTCGCTCGTCGACCTGCGCGATGGGGCGATCCTGCTGATCGGCTTCGCCTCCGGCGGCCGTCGGCGCTCCGAGCTCGCCGACCTGCGCGTCGAGCGGCTGCGCGACGAGGAGCCGGTGCCCGCCGATCCGCACGATCCGACCTCCGAGCTGCTGCCGTGCATGACGATCCGGCTCGGTCGCACCAAGACGAGTTCGGCGGACGACGATCGGTTCGCGGTGATCGCCGGCCGGCCGGTCGAGGCGCTGAAGGCGTGGCTCGCGGTGGCACGGATCGAGGCCGGGCCGGTGTTCCGTGGCATCGACCGTTGGGGCAATCTCGACGGCAAGGCGCTTTCGGCCCAGACCATAAACGCCATCGTCAAAAAGCGGGCGGGTCTCGCCGGGATCGAGCCGGGGAAGGTCTCGGCGCATGGACTGCGGTCCGGGTATCTGACCGAGGCCGCGCGGCAAGGGGTGTCGTTGCCCGAGGCGATGGCGCAGTCGCAGCATCGTTCGGTGCAGCAGGCGGCGCGGTACTACGATGAAGCCGGCCGGCGGAGCGGGAAGGCCGTTCGTCTGTGAGATGCAATCCGACGTTTTCACGGTCATTGGCCGATCGAGACCGACTCGGAAATACGGCCGTCCACACCGACCGGGGAGCTTCGACGCGAGATGCCCCTCGCGCTCATTGCCGACCGCAGGACACCGAGGCTCTCCACCGAGGTCGGGCGTCACGTGACTGAACGCTCGCCATTTGCCGGGGATGCGTTTGAGAGGCATGGTGAACCGATCGATCGGGTCACCCGTCACCCCATTCCGTGCCGGCGGAACAGTCGACGTTTCGCGATCTCCACCACGCAGAGATAAGACGCGACCACTCCCGCGAGCGCGCCGATGACCGGCGCCGGCAATGGTGTGAAGCCGAGCCACGGTGCCAGCGGCGTCCACGGTAGGACGACGGCCGTGCCGAAGGCGGTCAGTGTCGATACCATCAGAAGCGGGTGCGGTCGATCGCGCCAGGGATGGGCGGTGCGAATGACGAAGATCACCAAGATCTGCGTCGCCATCGATTCGACGAACCATCCAGTGTGGAACGTCGCCTCGTCGACATGAAAGACCAGCGCGAGGAGCGCGAAGGTCGCAAAGTCGAACAGCGAACTGATCGGACCCAGCACGTACATGAAGGCGCGGACCACACCGAGATCCCATCGTCTGGGGCGGGCCATCATGGCTTCCGAGACGTTGTCGAGCGGGATCGCCGTCTCGGAGAGGTCGTAGAGCAGATTGTTGAGCAGAATCTGAATGGGCAACATCGGCAGAAACGGCAGGAACAGCACGCCGCCGGCCATCGAGAACATGTTGCCGAAGTTCGACGACGTTCCCATCATCAGATACTTGAGGATGTTGGTGAAGGTCCGCCGCCCTTCGCGCACGCCCTCCGCCAGGACGCCGAGGTCCTTGCGCAGCAGAATCATCGCGGCCGCTTCTTTGGCGACGTCGACGGCGGTGTCGACCGAGAAGCCGACGTCGGCGACGTGGAGCGACGGGGAATCGTTGATGCCGTCGCCGATATAGCCGACGACATGGCCCCTCCGACGAAGCGCGGTGATGATGCGCGACTTCTGCGCAGGCGTGACGCGACAGAAAAGCGTGGTCGACTCGAGCCGTGCGGAGAGAGCCGTATCGGTCAAGCCTTCGATTTCCGGGCCGGTGAGCATCGACCCGACGGGGAGGCCGAGTGCCTCGACGACGTGACGGGTCACGCCTTCGTTGTCGCCGGTCACGATCTTGACCGCGACCCCGAGGCGGGCGAGCTCGGCGAGCGCCACGGCGGCTCCCGTCTTGGGGGGATCGAGGAAGGCGAGGAAGCCGGCGAAGACGAGCGCCGTCTCGTCGCCGATGTGGGCATGATCGAGGTGGGCCCCGACTTCACGCCAGGCGACGGCCAGAACGCGGAAACCTTCGCGGCCGAGGTCGGCGAAGGTTGCTTCGGCCCGGACCCGATCGGCAGCGTCGAGGGGGGCGACGACACCGGCCGCATCCTCGTGGCTGTCGGCGAGCGCCAGAACGTCTTCCGGCGCGCCCTTGACCACCAGATAGCGACGGCCGGCGGCCTCGACCAGGACCGAGACGCGGCGGCGTTCGAAGTCGAAGGGCACTTCGTCGATCTTACGCCACTCCGTCGGGTCGATCGTCCCCTGCGCCAGGATCGCCTCGTCGAGCGGGCTCTTGATTCCGGTCTCGTGGGCGGCGTTGATTTCGGCCCAGCGCAGGACGCCGGAGCTGTCGGCGCCGTGGATGTCGACCTCGCGAACGAGCGCGATCTCGGCGTCCGTGAGCGTGCCGGTCTTGTCGGAACACAGAACGTCCATCGACCCGAGGTCGTGGATGGCGCTGAGCCGTTTGACGATGACCCCGCGTTTCGACAACCGCATCGCGCCGTGGGCGAGTGTCACCGAGACGACCATCGGCAGAAGTTCCGGCGTCAACCCCACCGCGAGCGCCAGCGCGAAGAGGAAGCTCTCGAGCAGCGGCCGATGCATCGACAGATTGGCCGACAGCACGAACAGGACCAGCAGCACCGTCAGCCGGACGATCATCATGCCGAAGTCGCGGATGCCGAGGGTGAAGGCCGTCGGTGGCGGTGCCTGCTGCAGGCTCTCGGCGACCTGCCCCATCTGCGCTCGACGCCCGGTGGCGAAGACGAGCGCCGTCGCTCGCCCCGAGACGATCGACGAGCCCATGAAGATCAGATTGCGCGGATAGACCGTCGGAGCGGCCGCGCTCGCGGCGAGGTCGATCTCCTTCTCCGCCGGGAAGGCCTCTCCGGTCAACAAGGCCTCGTCGACATAGACGTCGTGGCCGTCGATCAGGCGAGCGTCGGCGGGAACGAGATTGCCGGCGGAGAGCCGGATCACGTCGCCGGGGACGAGGTCGGCGGTGGGGATCTCGACGAAGGCGCCGTCCCTGAGGGTCTCGGCGGTCAGTGAGACCTCGGCGCGCAGGGCGTCGGCGGCATTCTCGGCGCGCTGCTCCTGTACGACGTCGAGCGTCATCGACAACCCGACGATGCCGGTGACGACGACGAAGCTCGCGACATCACCGGTGACGGCCGAGACGCCGGCGGCTGCCAGGAGAACGAGGACGAGCGGATTGCGGAAGCGGTCGCCGATCGCGTGCAGGAGATGACGACGACGGGTCGTGTCGATGCGATTAGGCCCGTAGCGACGCGACCTGGCCGCCGCGTCGGTCGACCGGAGCCCGTCGGGCCCGCTGCCGACCATGGAGGCGACCTGCGAGATCTGAAAACCGGCGATTTCCGCGAGAGACGGCGCGCGCTCCTCATCCACGAGGACCGTCTTCGCGGCGAGCCATTTCGTCATGAATCAACGTCCTCGCGCCGGTGTCGGTTCGACGTCGTCGGTGTGACACGAACGGCGACGGCGCGCACGGTCCCAAATTGTGCCGATGCTCAAGGCATCCGGAGCAGAGCAGCGGCGATCACGACGAGGAAGAGTGCCACGGGCACCACGATGGGCGGAACGAACCATTTGGACATGACGTCACCTCAGTTGGCGAAGACCCGATCGCGTTCGGAGCGGCGTATCTCCGACAGGGATTCTTCCGAGACGGATCGTTCGCAGGATTCGCCGGCTCCCTTGATGCGGTAGGTGCGAGAAGCACTTTCGACCGGCATCACACGGATCACGGTGCAGCGTTGCAGTCGGTTCGAGGGGGGCTGAGCCCACACGACCTCCTGACCGACCAGAAATTTCGGCTTCATCGTCATATTCCTTCGTTTGTTGGATGATCACGTGGAGGAAGGGCCGCTACTTTCGGCCTCAGGCACGCTCGATTCGCATCCGAACGGGCGAGAACGGCCTCGAGCACCGCATGGGCGCATTCGCGCGCGGCGGCGGCGGCGAGTTCCAGAACGGCCGACGCATAGGCCTCGACGTCGTCGGCACGCGCGTTCAGATCGAGAAACCGCTCGTCCGTCTTCCAATCCGAGACGTTGGCCTCGGCCGACGGGCGACCGTGGTCGACCCAGGCTTCGACCTTGGCTCGGGCGGCGGTGACGCCCTTCAGGCTGACCGCGATGAGATCTCCCATCCGATCCATGCCGTCTTCGGCACGCTTTCGGTCGGTGTCCGTCAGGTCCAGCGGACCGGTCTGGATCTGTTCGATCGTTCTGTCGACTTCGTGCAAACGAAGTCGAATCTCGGCACATCTGAGTCGAAATTCATCGTCCATTACATTTCCTTTCAATTGTAATTATTTACTTGATGTATCATCGGTATGATGTGAACATTTTTCAAATTCGATACATGATGAAATACTTGATAAAACAAAGCAAAAAGCGGGATTTTAGGCGAAAGTTCTCGAAATTCATACTTCGCATGATCTTTCGATATTGCTCTGCGGAGGCACTCGGCGCTCGCCCCGAGTCGACAGCCGCGATCGCGAGGTGGCGGCTCGCGGAGCGTCCGAGTGGCGATACGAATTTCCTCGTGGAACATTGTATGAATCGTATGTCTTTTTGGTGTCGTATCAAAATAAATATTGTCTCTATTGCAATCATCGAACGCCGGGCGCATATTGCATACATCAGATGAACGTTTGAATTTGTAGTTCACAGCAATGATGCGGCGTTTAAAATCGAACCATCCAAGCGAGATTCATTTGTTGTTTTCTGAAATATGATTTTCAGAAAGATCGAGAGGAATTGAAAATGTCCACGGGAACCGTGAAATGGTTCAACGCCCAGAAGGGCTTCGGCTTCATCCAACCCGATGACGGCGCGAAGGATGCCTTCGTGCACATCTCGGCGGTCGAACGCAGCGGCGTCGGCGATCTCTATCAGGGTCAGAAACTCGGGTTCGAGTTGGTGACCGATCCTGCGACGGGCAAAGTCTCCGCCGATCGCCTCGCCATCCTGGCGTGAACGACCCGTTCCGGCGTCTGCACGCGGACGCCGACCGGCTCTCCGAGGGCGGGAACCCCGCCCTCGGGACGCATCCGGGCGTCTCCGGCACACAGAGGAGGCCGTCATGGCCAAAGGTCAGAAACGCGGCAATCGTGAAGTCCGAAAACCCAAGTCGGAGAGCCCCAAGGCGCCGCTCGTGACGTCCGCGGCGTCCGGTGTGGCCCAGGCTTTCGCGGTCGATACGGCGAAGAAGAAGAAGAAATGACGATGTCCGTCCGAACCACGGAAGCGCTGGTCAGTCTGACCCACCCATTCCGGACCTCGGCGCTCGACGAGATGCAGCCGGCCGGAACCTATCGAATCGTGACCGACGAGGAGGAGATCATTGGTCTCTCGTTCCTCGCCTTTCGCCGCACGGCAACGATGCTGCACATTCCGGCGATCGAGATCTCCGCCACCGCCCGACAGGTCGTGGCCATCGATCCCGGCGAATTGGATGCGATCCTCGAGGCGGATTCACGCCCCGCCTGAGAGGCGCTCCATCCCCGGAGGCCCCTCGTGCGTTACCTCGGAAGACTCCATGGTCATGGCATCGTGACACGAATGAATCGCGACGTCTGTCGTGCTTCCTACGACATCGACGGTTTTGCCGTCCGACCGCGTGGCATCACCGGCAGCGGCGAGATCCGTCTGCGGCCGGCCGATCTCGCGGCGGTGTTCGGACAGCGCGATGTCCATCTGCGCACCGACGACGGGCGACTGCTCGCTCTGCGCTTTTCGGACAAGTCCCTGAGCGAAGGCAGCGTCGCCGCCCACGTCGACGTCGGGGGAGACCTGCCGACCGCGACCGAGGCTTGGCCGGGCTGAACCCCGGCCGCACTTGCCTGCCAAACGAGCCATGAGGCGCGAAGGCGCGGCACCTCGAGCGTCGAGGTGCCGCGCCTTCGCGCCTTTTCGTGAATACCCCACGGCGAGCCGATCAACCCATGCGGATCGTCAAATCGTGCCGGCCGGGGGTGAGTTCGACACGGACGATGCCGTCGACAGGTGCGATTTCGGTGCCGTCGAGGGTCGCCTCGACGATCGTCGACGCGCTGCCGATCGGCTTCTCGACTCGGATGTCGATCCGCGACGAGCCGATCGCTACCGTAGCGTCGAAGCCGGGCCAAACGGTCGGCAGACAGGGCGTGATCGCCAGGGTCTCGCCTTCGCGGCGGATGCCGAGGATGCCTTCGACGCCGGCGCGATACATCCAGGCAGCCGAACCGGTGTACCAGGTCCAACCGCCGCGTCCGATGTGCGGCGCCACCGAATAGACGTCGGCGGCGACGACATAAGGCTCGACGGCGTAGCGAGCCGTCGCCTCGGGCGTCAGGGCGTGGGCGATCGGGTTGACCAGAGCGAAGAGGCGATGAGCGTGGTCGCCGTCGCCGCGGGCGGCGTGGGCGAGGATCGCCCACATGGCGGCGTGACTGTATTGACCGCCGTTCTCGCGCAAGCCCGGCGGATAGCCGCGGATGTAGCCGGGATCGCGCGTCGTCGCGTCGAAGGGTGGGGTGAAGAGCAGGGCTAGCCCCTCGGCCTCGCGTACCAAGTGGGATTCCAGCGACGCCATGGCGACGGCGGCGCGGCGCGGATCGGCGACGCCGGACAGCGCCGCCCAGGACTGGGCGATGGAATCGATGCGGCATTCGTCGCTCACCGCCGAGCCGAGCCAGGTGCCGTCGTCATAAGTTGCGCGGCGATACCAGGCGCCGTCCCAGGCCTCCGCCTCCATGTGGGCGCGCAGGGCCGCGGCGTGGTCGCGCCAACGCTCGGCGCGTGCCGGATCGCGGCGGTCCGCGAACGGTGCGAACAGCGTCAGGGTGCGCAACAGAAACCAGCCGAGCCAGACGCTCTCGCCCCGGCCGCCTTCGCCGACACGGTTCATGCCGTCGTTCCAGTCGCCGGTGCCGATCAGCGGCAGACCGTGGGTGCCCGAGAGCGCGATCACCTGATCGAGGCCCAGGGCGCAGTGCTCGAAGAGCGTGGCGGTCTCGTCGGCGATCATCGGTTGGAAGAAGGCGTCGTGGTCGCCCGGTTGCAGACGCGGACCGCTGAGGAAGGGGACGATCTCGTCGAGAACCGCCATGTCGCCGGAAGCGGCGACATAGGTGGCGACGGCGTAGCTGAGCCAGACCCGATCGTCGGAGATCCGCGTCCTCACTCCTATACCGGTGCCCGGCATCCACCAGTGTTGGACGTCGCCCTCGACGAACTGGCGGCCGGCGGCGCGCAACAGGTGCCGGCGGGTCTCGGCCGGCAGTGCGGTGGCGAGCGCCATGCCGTCCTGGAGCTGGTCGCGGAAGCCGTAGGCGCCGCTCGCCTGATAGAAGGCCGAGCGGGCCCAGATGCGGCAGGCGAGCGTCTGATAGAGCAGCCAGCCGTTGAGCATGACGTCCATCGCGCGGTCGGGCGTGGCGACCTGGACGGTGCCGAGCAGCGCCTGCCAATGGGCGCCGACCTCGGCGAAGGCGGCGTCGAGATCGACGCCGCGCCAACGGCCGATCAGACTGCGCGTCTCCTCGATGGTGCGGCACTCGCCGAGGAAGGCCACCACCTCGACCGTCGCGCCGGGCGCGAGGTCGACGGAGCATTGGAGCGCGGCGCAGGGGTCGAAGCCGGCGCCGGTGCGGCCGGAGAGCCGGGAGCGACCGAGGAGGGCAGCCGGCGCCGTGGCTGAGCCGTTGCGGCCGAGGAACTCGGTGCGGTCGGCAGTCCAGGCGGTCTGTCGACCGGCGAGATCGGCGAAGGCGACGCGGCCGGAGAAGCCGATGCTCCACGGATTGCGGGCGACGAGGGCGCCGGTCTCGGTGTCGATAGCCGTGGTGACGAAGGGGGCGGAGGCGCCGCGGCGGGTTCCCATCACCCATTCGGCATAGACGGTGACCGACAGCCGGCGCGGCTGCTCCGTCAGGTTGCGCAGGATGAGCCGTGAGATCTTGATCGGGTCGGCGGTGGGCACGAACTGCAGCAGATCGAGTGCGATGCCATGGGCGCGGTGCTCGAAGCGGCTGTAGCCGCGACCGTGGCGGGCGACGTAGGTGCCGCCGTCGCGGATCGGCTGGGCGGTCGGGCTCCACACGTCGCCGCTCGCCTCGTCGCGGACGTAGAAGGCCTCGCCGCAGGGATCGACGACCGGATCGTTGGACCACTGGGTGATCTGGTTCTCGCGACTGTTCTCGCCCCAGGTGTAGCCGCTTCCTTCGGTCGAGACCTGGAAGCCGAAGTCGGGATTGGCGACGACGTTGATCCAGGGGGCGGGCGTCGTGCGGTCGCCGTCGAGGACGGTGACGTATTCGCGGCCGTCGTCGGCGAACCCCCCGAGGCCGTTGAAGAACTCGAGTGCCGGCTCGCCCTGGGCAGAGGGCGGGACGGGCGACGACGTCGGGCGGGGCCGAAGGACGGGAATCGGGGTCGGCGGAAGCGGCGGCGTCAGGCGAGCGAGCTGCTCGACGACCGGGCCGCGGTGGGCGATCAGGATCACCCGCGCGACGGATTCGATCAGGGCGCGCGCCTCGACGCTCATCATGTCGGCCCGCAACACGTGGACCGTCCCGCGTGCCGGTTCGCCGTCACGCCTCGGCCGCGATTGGCTGGAGCGTACGGCGGTCTCGATCGCCGTCTGGAGGTCCTGAACGTAGGACGGGGCATGCTCGTTGATGATGACGAGGTCGACGGCGAGCCGCTTCATCCGCCAGTATTCATGGGCGCGCAGCAGCTGCTGCACGGTGCCCATGTCCTCGCGGTCGTCGATGCGCAGGAGCACGATCGGGAAGTCGCCGGAGATCGCATGGGACCACAGGCCCGACTGCGGGCCGGCACCGCGGATGATCGCCTCCGAGGAGGCGCGGAAGCGCGGATCGGCATAGAGGATCGGCGCGGCGAGGCGCTGGAAGTCGGACGCTTCCGCCGGCGCGATGTCGAGATGGCGCAGCTGCACCTGGGCCTGGGTCCAGGCCAGCGTCTTGGCGCGATCGAAGGCGCTGCGGTCGTGATGGGTGTCGACGAGGGTGAGCAATTCGGCGCGCGACGACGCCACGACCGTCCAGAAGGCGACGCGGGTGGGCCGACCCGACGGGACGGTGACCCGAATCCGTAGCGCGAAGATCGGATCGAGCACGGTTCCGACCGTACCGGAGAGCGGCAGCCCGTCGACCAGGACGGCGGCGGCGGCGAGCGGCAGGCTGCGGCCGCGGAAGCGCGCGCGATCCGTCTCCCATTGTGGTTCGGCGATGGTCTCGCCCTCGACGACGGCGAAATGGGCCACCCACATCGGCGTCTCGTCGGGCGAACGCGGCCTTCGGGTCGCGACCAGGGCGCCGAATTCGGGCAGGTGCTCCGTCTCGACGAACATCTTGGCGAAGACCGGATGAGCCGCATCGGCGTCGGCGCCGGTCAACACCAGTTCGGCGTAGGAGGTGATCTCGATCTCGCGAGCCCGCCGGCCGGCGTTGGTCAGCGAGACGCGACGGACCTCGCCGTCGTCCTCGCCCGAGACCAGCACGTCCAGGGTGGTGGTGAGCGAGCCGTCGCGATGGAGGTACTCGGCGTGATCCTCGCCGAAGATCACCTCGTCGCCTTCGGCATTGCCGGTCAGGGGTTGCGTCGTAGGCGACCAAAGGTGGCCGCTGCGGGTATCGCGCAGGAAGACGAAGGTGCCGCTGTCGTCGCGGGTGGCGTCTTCACTCCAGCGCGTCACCGCCAGATCGCGCCAACGACTGTAGCCGCCGCCGGTGGCGGTCAGCATCACCGCATAGCACCCGTTCGACATCAGATGGGTGATCGGTGCGCCGACGCCCGGCGAACGGATGTGGCGCACCGTCAGGCCGGAGGCGGCGCCGGCCCCGGCCGAGGCCTTCATCTCCTCGGCGCGCGGCCGAGCGACGGCGACGTCGCGCGGCATGCGCTCCTGCAGAAGGAGTTCACAAGCCTGAATCATCGGTTCGCGATGAAACCGCGATCTCATCCGCCCGTCCTGCAGGGCATTGGCGATGGCGACGATGGTCATGCCCTGGTGATGGGCCATGTAGCTCCGGACCACCACCACGGACGTCTGGTCGGGCAACCGGCTCGGGGTGAAGTCGAGGGCCTCGTAGAAGCCGTAGCGGCCTTCGGCTCCGGTTTCGGCGAGCGCGTCGTAGTTCGCCCGCGCGCCGTGCGGGTCGATCATGGCGGCCAGTCCGGTGGCGTAGGGCGCGATCACCAGGTTCTGCGACAGGCCGCGCTTCAGCCCGAGTCCGGGTACGCCGAAGTTCGAATATTGGTAGGTCAATTCGATGTCACGGGCGTTGTAGGCGGATTCCGAGATGCCCCACGGCACGCCCCGGGCTTGGCCGTAGGCCTCCTGGCGTTCGACCACCAGGCGATTGGTCTGATCGAGCAGGCTTCCGACCGGCGCCCGCATCACCAAGGACGGCATCAGGTATTCGAACATCGACCCCGACCAGGAAATCAGCGCCGAGCCGGCGCCGAGCGGGGTGGCGGAGCGGCCGAGCCGGAACCAGTGGCGGGTCTCGACGTCGCCCTTGGCGACTGCGACCAAGCTGGCGAGCCGCGCCTCGGAGGCCAGCAGGTCGTAGCAGTTCGGATCGAGCGCGTCGTCGTCGACGGAGAAGCCGATCGACAGGAGCTTGCGTTCGGGATCGAGCAGGAAGCCGAAGTCCATCGCTGTCGCCATCGCCCGAGCGGTCGCGGCGAGCGCGGTCAGGCGGCCAGCCAGAAGGGGATGCGCGAAGTGATCGCGGCCGTGTTCGTCGATCGATCCGAGCAACGTCTCGGACCAGAACACCAGATCGGATCGGTCGCCGTCGACGCCGGCGGGCGCCAGATCGTGGGCGAGGTCGGCGAGCTTGGCGGCGAGCCGCGCCAGGGCGGGCAACAGCGTCTCGATTGCGCGGCCGCCGTTCAGTTCGCCGTCGATCTCTTCGATCAGGGTGGCGAGGGCGCGGTGCCGATCGCCGCGGACCGGAGACGGAAGAGCGGCGGCGCGGCGCACCTGGGCGAGGAGGTCGAGGAGCCCGTTGCGGATCTCCGGCGAGGCGACGCCGTCGAGCCATTCCTCGCAGGCGTTGGCGACGACGATCAGGTGTCCGGCGAGATTGCCGCTGTCGACGGAGGAGACGTAGGCCGGAGGCAGCACCCGCAGGTCGCGGATGTCGTACCAATTGTAGAAGTGGCCGTTGTGTCTGGGTAGACGCGCCATGGCGTCGAGCGCCGCCTCGAGCCGGTCGACGGTCTCGGTGGTGCCGGCCCAACCGAAGTCGCGGGCGGCGATGGCCGAGAGCAGGTAGAGCCCGAGATTGGTCGGCGAGGTGCGGTGCGCCACCACCGGCTCGGGATCCTCCTGGAAGTTGTCGGGCGGCAACATGTTGCCTTCCGGCGTCACGAAGGTCGTGAAGTAGCGCCAGGTGGCGAGGGCGATCAGGCGGAGATGCCGCAGGTCGTCGGGCGAGACGGCATGGCCGTGGTCGGCAGCCGGCGAACGACTGACCCACGCCGCCAGGGCCGGGGCCAGGCCCCAGGCCGCGGCGAAGGGGGCGACCAGCCACCAGGACGACGGTTCGAGCGCCACCGCCACGGCGGCGAGGCCGAGTCCTGAGGCGGTTCCGCCCGCCATCCGGCGCCAGGTGGCGGCGAGATCGAGGCGCGGGCCGGCATGGGACTGGGCCGAGGTGGTCCACTCGAGCAGGTGGCGGCGGGACCAATAGAGACGGCCCAGGGTGCGCACGATGGCGTCGCCCATGCTCCACGCCCGGTCGGCCAGGAAGGCGAGGGACAGGAGGGTCTGAGCGCTCGCCAGTTCGAGGTCGGCGACGAGCGCCCGGACGTGATTGGCGAGGCGGATGCCGGTTCGGCGCGGCGCCAGGGCGAACAGGGTCGGCAGGAACGACACGATCATCACCCCGGCGACCACCGCGGCGGTGGCGCGCGCCGCGGCCGGGCCGGGCAGCAGCCACGATACGGCCAGCGTCGCCACCGTCATCGGTGCCAGAGCAGAGCGGCGAAGATTGTCGATCATCTTCCAGCGACCGACCATAGGGACGCCGAAGGGCGCGCGGGTCGTTCCGAAGATCCACGGCAGCAGCTGCCAGTCGCCTCGGGTCCAGCGGTGCATGCGCTTGGCGGCGACGTCGTGGCGCGACGGCGATTCCTCGACCACTTCGATGTCGGAGGCGAGCCCGGCGCGGGCGAAGACACCCTCGAAGAGATCGTGGCTGAGCATGGTGTCGTCGGGAACACGGTCGGCGAGCGCAGCCTCGAAGGCGTCGACGTCGTAGATGCCCTTGCCGGTGTAGGAGCCTTCGCCGAAAAGATCCTGGTAGACGTCGGAGACGGCGGCGGCATAGGGGTCCATTCCGCCGGGACCGGAGAAGACCCGCTGATAGAGCGAGCCCTCGTGGTCGATCGGCAGTGACGGGGTGACGCGGGGTTGCAGTATGCCGTAGCCGTCGACGATGCGACGGGCGTCGGCATCGAAACGGGCGCGGTTGAGTGGATGGGCCATCTTGCCGATCAGTCGGATCGCCGCGTCTCGCGGCAGCCGGGTGTCGGCGTCGAGGGTGATGACGAAGCGCACGTCGGAGGGGACCAGCGGCTCGCCGTCGGGGCGTGGCAGGTAGGTCGTGTCGGTGGCGCCGCGCAGCAGCCGGTTCAACTCGTGCAGCTTGCCGCGCTTGCGCTCCCAGCCCATCCAGACGCCTTCGGCCGCGTCGAAGACACGGCGGCGATGCAGCAGCAGGAAGCGTTCGCCGCCGGGCGCCGGGCCGTGGCGCAGATTGAGCGCGTCGATCGCGGCGCGGGCCGTCTCGACCAACGCCTCGTCGCCGTCGACCGTCTCGCTCGCGGCATCGAGGCCGTCGGTGAGCAGCGCGAAGGCGAGATCGCCGCCGGCGCCGGAGAGATGGTGGATCTCCAGTCGTCCGATCTGCTCGAGGATGTCGTCGGCGTCGGTCAGGAGTGTGGGGACCACGACCAGCGTGCGAAGCGACGTCGGCACACCGTCGGCGAGTTCGAGCCCAGGCAGAGCGACGGGGCCGAAGCTCCAGGTGACGGCGCGATCGACGAGGGCGGTCGCGACTTCGCTCGCCGGCACGAGGCCGACCAGACCGAGGGCGATCAGCCAGCCGGCGCCGAGCCCCGGTGCCGCCGCGTCGACCGCCCAGAGAGCCGAGGCCAGTAGGGCGAAGGTGACGATCGCCAGGGCGCCGACGTAACCGCCGATGCCGAGGGCGGCGTCCAGCCGGCCGATCCTGAGACGCAGTGGCGGTCTGAAGCGCAGAACCTGCTCCAACGCCCGGCGGCCTCCGGCGATCAGGTGATGGCCGGGGTCGCCACGACGTCCGGCTTCGATCGGATCGGAGGTGGTGGCAGCGGCGGTGCGGGCGGCGCGCAGCGCTTGCGTGACCACCTCGAGCTCGCTGTGCGGCGACCGGCGCGCCAACTGCTCGACGGCGTTGCGGTAGAGATCGCGGGTGGCGAAGTCCATGTCGGCGAAGCCGCTCTCGGAGCGCAGGCGGTCGTCGACGAGGCTGACACTCTCGAACAGATCGGCCCAATCGATGTCGGAGATCCGCCTCATCGAGGTGATGACGTTGCGCACCGTGACGTTGGCGGCGCCGTGGCTCTGTTGAACCCGCTGGACCACGTCGGCGCTCGAGGTGCCCTGTCGGCCGAGGCGCTCCTCGAGCCAGCCGAGCGCCGGCGTCACCCGCGGATCGAGGTCGCGTAGCCGCTTGGTCAATTGCCCGGCGAAGACGTCGGAGAGCGGCCCGGGCGACCGGGCCGAGATGTCGGCCTCCAGCGCCGAGCGGGTGTCGCCGGCGAGCGCCAGACGAACGGCGAGGGCATCGGCATCGGCGCGCTCGGCGAGCCCCGAACCAATCTGGTCCGTCAGCCGCCTCAGGTTCTCGACCAGTACGATGCGCAGGGTGATGGCCACCGCCCACAGCTCACCGATGGTCAGCGGCTGGACCTGTTGATAGGCGACGATGAAGCGGCGCAGCGTCTCGGGGTCGAAATGGCTGTCTGTGTGGGAAACGAAGGCCCAGGCGATGCCGAAGACGCGCGGATAGCCGGCGAAGGGGCCATCGGCCAGTTTGGGCAACTGACGATAATAGCCGGGCGGCAGGTCGTCGCGGATCTCGCGGATCTGCTCTTCGACGATGTGGTAGTTGTCGAGCAGCCATTCTGCCGCCGGGACGACGTCGCGCCCCTTCTCGAGTTCGGCCGCGCTGGTGCGATAAGCGGCGAGCAATACGGCGGCGTTGTCGTCGAGACGAGATCGCAACGGCGGCACCCGCGCCGGCCTGTCGGTGATCGACTGGGCGGCGGCGAGGCTCGCCGCGTGTTGTTCCAGTCGCTCGATACCGAAGATCTCGTCACGTATCGGGAAGGTCTGGTCCCATGGGGGAGAGGCCGCGCGGCGGGAGAGGGATAGGCCGAAGATCGTCATCGAAGGGATCGCCATGGGCGCATGCGCCGTTCTTCGGGCGCAGGCGTGTTTACCTGCGCCGTGAACGTGGGGTGGCAGGGCCACCGGCACGTCGGTGCGCCGCCGAGCGAAGGAGGCTCGGCGGCGAAGGCTCGGTCGCGCTCGGGGGAGGCCGTCGCGATCAGCGATAGCGGCAGACGCGACGTTCGAGCGTGTTGCTGTAGTAGCAATACCGGCTGCCGCGGCGCGGTCGGGTGGCGTCCGCCACCACCGCGCCGACCGCCGCGCCGGCGACACCGCCGACGACTGCGCCGCCGACGCTGTTGGACGCGGCGCCGCCGATGATGGCACCGCCGATGCCGCCGATGCCGGCGCCTTCGGCCATGCGGGTGTCACGGGCATTGGCACAGGCGCCGAGAGACAGGGCGGCGACGGCGAGGACGATGAAGGTTCTCATGGGTTCTACCTCGATCAGGGGGACGGTCGGCGCATCGGAAGCGCGACGGGGAGGGGAGTCGCCCGGGAGTCCGGGCGGCTCGTGGAAAGATCACCGACCTGCCGGCGGCATCGGAAGCTGGCCATCGCCTTGCGGCGCCTGCCGTTGCTGCATCTGCGGTCGCTGGAGGCGATCGGTGCGGCCGACGTTGCGCGGCGGATCGGAACGCATGACGCCCTGCGGTGCCCGAACCTTCGGCGGTTCGACGATCCGGTCCTGAGATTTCACAACTGGCTCCCCAGGTTTCACCGCGTCGATCCGCATGGTGCGGGGAACAGGGGAGCCGACGTTCGGCGGCATCGGCTCGGGGCCGCCGACCCGCGGCGGGGTGTTGCCGTAGCGCGGCGGCATCTGACCGGGACGGCCGATCCGCGGCGGATTGGCGAGATGCGGCGGCATCGGTCCGTGACGGCGCCACCAGCGCCGTTCGTTGTACCAGGGACGCTCGGCGTAGTGGCTGCCCCAGTAGTCGGCCATGCCGAAGGACAGGATGGCCAGGCCGAGCGCCGCTCCGCCGTCCGACAGATAGACGCGGCGACCGTCGCGCAGGAAGCCGATGCGGCGACCGGGGAACCAGCCGCGTTCGCCGTCGACCGCCACGTCGCACCAGGTGTAGCGACGGAGGCAGCCGATGACGTCGAGTTCGGTGCCGGCGGAGACCCGCATGACGGCGGGGTAGTCGGAACCTGCGCCGGCGCGCAGCGTTCCCGACGAGCGGGCGAAGCCGTCGGCGGCGAGTGCGGCCGACGGCAGGGTCAGGAGGGCGAGACCCATGGTCAGGCCGCGGAGGATGGAGCGCGTGTTCATGGTGTTCCCACTTTCTCCTGGGCGGCCGCCACGATGGCGGGAACCGGTAGGTCCGAGAGCTGTCTCGGCCGTCTCACCGGCGCGGGACGAGGTCACCGCGCCGCGACTTCGGGCCGGGCTCAGGCACGGGGAATGTGCGACTCGACCAGCCAGAGCTGTTGGTCAATGCCGCGGGAGATCTCGGTGAACAGGTCGGCGGTGGCGACGTCGCCGAAGACCGTCGACGAGCCGATCGCCTCGCGGGACGACTGGCCGAAGGCGGCGAGCGAGCCGGCGACGGCGAAGAGGTGTTCGGGCTCGTCGGCGATGCCGAGGTAGTAGGGCACCAGGAACGAGCGTTCCGCCGCCACCTGGACGGTGCCGTGAGCGGTTCCGCCCAGACCGGCCGCACGTTCGGCGAGGAGATCGGACCAGGCCCCGACCTCCGCCGCGACGTCGTCGAAGAGCTTGTGGACCGCGATGAAGCTCGGACCACGGACGTTCCAATGGGCCTGCTTGACCTGCGCCTGCAGGTCGATCGACGCCGCCAGATGCGTGTTGAGTAGTTCGATCGATTGCGCGCGAATGTTTTCGGAGAGCGTGTTGTGGGTCGGTTTCATCGTGAAACTCCAGTGCTCGATGGTGCCGAAGGTCGTCCCCGTCGCCGAATACGATCCATCGGACCGAGCGCTGCGAGGCGGTTGCCTTCCGTAAGTCGTCGAGAGGAATGGTATCGAGGGGGAGCGAAAGGACGGCAGGCTCGGAAACTACTCAATCCGGATGGAGGTCGACTTTCCGGACCCGCGATCATTTCTCTCGGGACCTGCGGACCGGGACGGCGTCGCAGCGGGGGAGGGACGCGCTCGTCGGCCCGACCGGCGGCTGTGGTCCGATCCGCGGCGCGGCGGTGGCACGCTACTACGACGTCGGGGCCGGTGAGGTCGTCGCACGGGGGGATAGGGCGACGGCAACCTCGGCGGCCGTCTCGAGGGAGTGCCGGGTTTGCAGGTCGCCGCCGTCGCCCGAGGTCGGGGACGAGGGGGGCGGATCTCACCATTTCCATCAGAGCGATCGGCAGCGACCCGAGCCGACCCTGCGACGGTGACACGTCGGAGTGGAGGGTCGGAATCTACTCATCGCGAAATCGAGGTCCGGGAAAGCACGCGCAGGACCGGTTCTCGCCGATCTCTCCGACGGATCGGGTAAAGGCGTGATAGAATTCCCGGTGGTTCATCCTCGTGGGCGGATCGGCTGGAGAACGAGAGTCGCATGTCGAACGACCGACCGGTTCCCCCCTCGGATCCCGTGACGCCGTCGGCCGACCCGCGCGAAGGCCTCACCGTCGTCGGCATCGGCGCCTCGGCGGGAGGCTTGGAGGCCTGTCGGCGGTTGCTCGCCTCGCTGCCCGCCGGTCACGGCATGGCCCTGGTGCTGGTGCAGCATCTCGACCCCACTCACGAAAGCCTGATGGCGGATCTCCTCGCCGGCCATACGTCGATGACGGTGGCGCAGGCGAGCGACGGCGAAAGGCTTCGCCCCGATCACCTCCATCTCATCCCGCCCGGCGCCTATCTCGCGGTCGAAGACGGGGTGCTGCGCGTGACCCGCCCGCAGGCCCGCCATGGCGCGCGGCTGCCCTTCGACTACTTTCTCGTGTCGCTGGCGCGGTCCTGTGGGCCGCGCGCCGTCGCGGTGGTGCTGTCGGGCTCGGGCGCCGACGGCAGCGGCGGCCTACCGGCGGTCGAGGCCGCCGGCGGCTTCGTCGTCGTCCAGGATCCGGACGAGGCCGGCTTCGACGGCATGCCGCGCAGCGCCATCGCCACCGGCACCGTCGACGCGGTGCTGCCGGTCGACGAGATCGGCCCAGCCCTGGTCGGGCATCTTCGGGGCGTTCGAGATCCGGCATCGGTGGATCCGGATCTCGCGACTTCGACGGATCGACTGGCCGAGATCGTCGACCTGTTGCGCGCCCACACGCCGCACGACTTCCGCCTCTACAAGCCGGGCACGCTCCGGCGGCGGATCGAGAGGCGGGTGGCGGCGGTGGGAGCCGCCGATGCCGCAGCCTACCTCGAACGACTGCGCGGCGATCCGCACGAATTGGAGATTCTCGCCGCCGATCTCCTGATCAACGTCACCGGCTTCTTCCGCGACGCCGACGTCTTCGACCACCTCGCGACGACGATCGTGCCGGATCTGGTGCGAGATCGCTCGCCCGATCGGCCCATCCGCATCTGGGTCCCCGGCTGCAGCACCGGCGAGGAGGCCTATTCGCTGGCGATGGTGTTCCTCGAGGCGATCGCCGCCTCGAAGCGCAGCCTCAAGCTCCAGGTCTTCGCCTCGGACGTCGATGCCGACGCGGTGGCGACGGCGCGCGAGGGGCTCTATCCGACGACCATCGAGGCCGACGTCTCGGCGGAGCGGCTCGCCCGCTTCTTCGTGAAGGAGGAGCACGGCTGGCGGGTCACGCCGGACCTGCGTGGCGTCGTGGTCTTCACCGTCCAGGACCTCCTCACCGATCCGCCGTTCTCCCGCCTCGATCTCGTCTCCTGCCGCAACCTGTTGATCTATCTCGGCAGCGAGGCGCAGGAGAAGGTCCTGGCGCTGTTCCACTTCGCCCTGCGCGAGGGGGGGCTGCTGCTGCTCGGCAATTCGGAGACCGCCGGCGACGTCGACGGCCGCTTCGAAGCTCTCTCCAAGCCCGGACGTCTCTTCCGCCGCATCGGGCCCGGCCGGGCCGGCGACTTCGGTCCGGTCTCGGGAGGCGACGGCACCACCACGGAGTTCCGCCGCCAGCCGGGTCGAACGCCGAAGCGCCAGGCGAGCCTCGCCGAGCTGTGCCGCCGTCTGGTGATCGAGGATTTCGCCCCCGCGGCGGTGTTGATCGATCGCAAATACGAATGCCTCTACACGCTCGGGCCGATCGACCGCCATCTCCGGGTGGCGCCGGGAGCGCCCAGCCACGACCTCCTCACCCAGGTGCCGGAAGCCCTGCGGATCAAGTTGCGCTCGGCGATCCAACGCGCCGTCCAGGACGATGTCCGTGTGGTCGTCGACGGCGGACGGATCGCCCGCGACGGCATCGAGGTGCCCTTCTCCATCGACGTCCGCCCGGTCCACGAGCCGGGCGAGGAGCCGATGTTCCTCGTCTGCTTCGTCGAAGAGCGGCCGCAGAGCCCGCGCGGCGATCTGCCCGTCGACGACGACGACGATCCGCGCATCGTCGAACTCGAGCGTGAACTCGACGTCACCCGGCGCGAACTCCAGGGCGCGATCCGCAGCCTGGAGGTCTCCGTCGAAGAGCAGAAGGTGGTCAACGAGGAGGCGCTCTCCGCCAACGAGGAGTTCCAGTCGACCAACGAGGAACTCCTGACCTCGAAGGAGGAGTTGCAGTCGCTCAACGAGGAACTGACCGCGCTCAACGGACAGCTCCAGGAGACGCTGGAGCGCCACCGCACCACCTCGAACGATCTGCAGAACGTTCTCTATTCGACCGACGTGGCGACGCTGTTCCTCGACACCGATCTCAACATCCGCTTCTTCACTCCGGCGACCCGGTCACTGTTCAGCATCATCTCGAGCGACGTCGGCCGGCCGCTCGCCGATCTGCGCTTCCTCGCCGCCGACGCGGCGTTGCTCGACGACGCGAAGGCGGTGATGCGCAGCTCGACGCCGGTCGAACGCGAGATCGAGGCGCCCGGCGGCCAGTGGTTCATTCGCCGCGTCCTGCCCTATCGCACCCTCGACGACGGCATGGCGGGGGTGGTGATCACCTTCGTCGACGTCACCGAACGGCGCCGCATCTCCGAGGCGCTCGACGCCGCCAAGCGAGAGGCCGAGCGCGCCAGCCTCGCCAAGTCGCGCTTCCTCGCCGCCGCCAACCACGATCTGCGCCAGCCGTTGCAGACGCTCTGCCTCTTGCAGGGTCTGTTGGCCGGCGCGGTGGAGAGCGACAAGGCGAAGCGGCTGGTGGCGCGCTTCGAGGACGCTCTCGGCGCCATGACCGGCATGCTCGACACGCTGCTCGACATGAACCAGATCGAGGCGGGGACGGTCCAGGTCGAGCTCGCCGACGTGCCGATCGGCGAGGTCTTCGAGCGCATGGCCGGCGAGTTCTCCTATGCGGCGGAGAGTAAGGGCCTCGAGCTCGGGGTGTGTCCGACCACTCAGGTGGCGCGCACCGATCGACGCCTGCTCGAACAGATGATCCGCAATCTCCTCGCCAATGCGCTGAAATACACGCCGCACGGCAAG
This sequence comes from Hyphomicrobiales bacterium, assembly GCA_021286855.1. Classification (GTDB taxonomy): domain Bacteria; phylum Pseudomonadota; class Alphaproteobacteria; order Rhizobiales; family Ancalomicrobiaceae; genus Pinisolibacter. The sequence continues at coordinate 93,864 of JAJTBO010000004.1, forward strand.
ATCGTGCTCGGCTGCCGGCGGCACGGCGCCACCCTGCGCATCGAGGTGTGGGACACCGGCATCGGCATCGCCGCGAAGGATCTCCAATCGATCTTCGAGGAATACCACCAGATCGACAACGCCGCCCGCGATCGCAGCCTGGGCCTCGGTCTCGGCCTGTCGATCGTCCAACGCCTCGCCGATCTCCTCGGCCATCGGGTCCGCGTCGAGTCGCGTCCGGGGCAAGGGTCGATGTTCTCGATCGAGGTGCCACGGCTGGTCGCCCCCCGCCGGCCGGCGCCGACGATCCCCGCCGCCGACACAACGCCCGCCCCGACACCGGTCGGCGCGCGCCGCAACGGGTCGATCCTGGTGGTCGAGGACGAGCCGGACGTGCGCGATCTCCTGGAACTGGTTCTGGAGCGCGAGGGCCATCTGGTGGTCGCGGCGGCCGACGGCGTCGCCGCGGTGAGGTTGGTGGCGGAGGGGACGCTGCGTCCCGATCTGGTGCTCGCCGACTTCAATCTGCCCGGCGGTCTCGACGGGCTCGGGGTCGTGGCGCGGCTGCGCGAGGAGAGCCGCCGGCCGCTGCCGGCGATCATCCTGACCGGCGACATCTCGCCCGACACGCTGCGCGACATCGTCGACCAGGACTGCCTGCATCTCGACAAACCGTTGAAGGCCGAGGCCCTGATCGCCGCCGTCGACAGTCTGCTCGCCGCGCCGGCGCAACGGCCCGTCACGAAGCCGCGGCCCGATACGGCCGCGCCGCCGCCGGCCACACCGATGACGCAGGTCTGGCTGGTCGACGACGATGCCCACTTCCGATCGGAGATCGGCGCGCTGCTGGCGGCGGAAGGCTTGACGGTCGCCGCCTACGACAGCGGCGAGGCCTTTCTCGCGGCCTACCGCCCGGGTGGCGAGGCCTGCCTATTGATCGACGCCGCGCTGCCGGGGATGAGCGGGCTCGATCTGCTGCACCGGCTCGCCGCCGAGGGGCACGCCCTGCCGTCGATCATGATCACCGGCCACGGCGACGTGGCCATGGCGGTCGAGGCGATGAAGGCGGGGGCGGTCGACTTTCTGGCGAAGCCGGTCGGCCGTGACGACCTGATGGCCTGCGTGCGGCGAGCGCTCTCCAACGCTCGCGACGACGAGCGCGAGGCCGCCACGCGCGAGGAGGCGGTGCAGCGGCTCGCCGGTCTGACACCGCGCCAGATCGAGATCATGGAAAGAGTCCTCGCCGGCCATCCGAGCAAGAACATCGCCACCGATCTCGGCATAAGCCAGCGCACCGTCGAGAACCATCGCGCCGCGATCATGAAGAAGACGGGCGTGAAGTCGCTGCCGGCGCTGGCACGCCTGGTCGCCGCCGCCGCCGGTTGACCGGCGCTCCGTCGCGCTTCGCCCCGACCGAGATTCCGGAGTCCATCCTCGGCGCTGCCCGCCGCCCCTCGGCCGAGGTGCCGGCTCAGTCGATGACGTCGACGATCCGGCGAGTGGTGAGATCGACGAGGACGGGATGCCCGTCGACGATGGCGTAGCTGAACGCACGGACGCCGAATTCGGCGGGAACCTCATGATAGGTCACGCCCCGCGCGGGCAGAACCGCGCCGATGACCACCGCTCGACCGTAGGTGTAGGAGGTGTGGTGCCTGCGAACGACGTATCGGCGAAAGCGCGGGCGTTGGCCGGGGGCGAAGAGCCCGGCGAAAATTCTGTCCGCCGGAACGACGCCGGTGGCGAGAGCCGCGTCCTCGACGCCCCCGCCGACGCCCTGGGCTCCCGCGGCGATCGTCGACGTCAACGTCGCTGCCAAGGCGGCGGCGATCATCGTCTTCTTCATGTGGAACTCCCATCGCCGTTTCCGAGACTTCGCCGAAGCGCTCGAGCGTGGCGTCGCTCGATCGTATTCGTCCTGTTCGGGTCCGTTGTTCGAGTTGGTCGGATCCGGAAGGGTGCAATTCCGGCGGCCGGAGATCGCGCGAGTTCTCTGTGCGGAGAATGGATCCGAAGAGAATTGCGGCGAAAGAATCGGAAACTACGCGGCTCGATGGCGAAGATCCCGTTGGCGCTCCGATGATGCGGGCTCGAGTTCGGCGTGGAAGTCGGGGGACCTCGAGTAGATTCCGAGGCTGCCTCCCCACGGGTGTCCTGCCTAGGCTCCGTCTCGGTCCCACTCGACGACCATGTCGGCGAATTCCGTCGGCCCGCCGCGCTCTGCCGGAGGTGACGAAGGCGCCGGTTCCCCCTGCTTCGTGCGGTCCGACGATCGGACGAAGGCGCACTCCGACAAGGAGCCCCGATATTGGCCCTCCCTCCCAAACATCTCGCCACGGAACACCACCACCAGGCGGCGTCTCATCATCATGCCGCCGCGCACCATCATCATCAGGCTGCGTATTTCTACGAGCAGGGGGATCACGACGCGGCCGAAAGCCACGCCGCCGCGGCCCTCGAGCAAAGCGAGCTCGCGCAGCGACAATCCACCACCGCACATGCGCGGTCCCGTGGCGGATCGCTGCAGTCGTCCGAACATTGACGGCGATCGGACGCCGCGCATCCGGCGCGAAGCACGCCGCGACACTCCAGGAGACAGTGATGAACAAGGATCGTATCGCCGGTTCGGCCAAACAGACCGTCGGCAGCATCAAGGAAATGGCCGGCAAGGCCCTCGGCGACCCCGAGATGGTCGCCGATGGCAAGGCCGAACAGGTCGAAGGCAAGGTTCAGAGCGCCGTCGGTGGTCTGAAGGACGCCTTGAAGCCGTGAGTTCGGGACGAGACGGAGGCGGCGTTCACGCCGTTCTCCGATTCCCGCACGGATTGCGAACGCATGAGGGACTCCTCATGCAACGCGCTCCAGCCTCTTCGGCCGGTCACGCCGTCGTCGGCGCGTCGCGGCTTGCGCCGGCGCACTCGAAGTCTGGGATCGGACGTCGTTCCTCTGCGTCGTCGTCGAGGGATCGCCGGAGAACCTGCCCGATCACGCCTACGCCGATCGAACCGTCCCGACGTGCCGGCCACAGTCCCTGCTGCCGGTGCGTCGATGGTCGAGGAGACACCCCATGAGTATCGGCACCATTCTGCTGATCGTCCTCATCCTCTTCCTGGTCGGCGCACTGCCGAACTGGCCGCACTCTTCCCGTTGGGGCTACGGCCCCAGCGGCGCCGTCGGCGTGATCCTGATCATCGTCGTCGTCCTGCTCCTCCTCGGCCGGATCTGATCCGATGGCCAGCCGCCCCGTGCCGGCTGCGGCCGGTTCAGGGTGCGCGCTCTGCGACGCCGGTTGTGCCGGCCGGCGCACACGACAGGCCGTTCGCCGGTGATCGAGGTGTCGAAACCGCCCGTCGGCGGGGTCGGCTCCACGTCGACGCCCACGCCTCGGCCCATCCCGACGGAGAAATCCGCGGGCAGGTGGCGAAGGCCGGATGGGTGCGACCGTCGCGCCGCCGCCGGTTCCCGAGCCGCGGACGGAACATTGAACAGGCGCCCCGATCGGGGCGCCGAAGGAGCGGACCATGACCCTCGGAATCGCCCAAGTCCAGCCGATCGTCGCCCTGATCGCCGGCGTCCTCATCCTCGTGATGCCACGGCTGTTGAACTACATCGTCGCCGTCTTCCTGATCGTCTCCGGACTGCTCGGCCTCGGCCTGATCCGCTGAGGCCTTCCTCGCCTTCGCCGAAGCGGCCGCTCCCGGGAACAAGTCCTCGGGAGCGGCCCGGTTCACGTGGTCTCCCTCGCCGGTGGGTCATCGGGCGATCCGGCGATCCGGCGCCGCTTCGGAGGCCGTTCGCGGCGCGAGCCCGTCGGGATCACCTGCCGCGCCCGGCACCGATGACCATCGGCTTCAGGATCTGGAAGCCGCGTGGAAAGGGCAGCGACGCGACGCCGGAGGCGACCATCTGGGTGACGATCTCCAGGCTGCGGCGCAGATCGGCGAAGCTGTAGGGTTTGGAGAGGCAGGCGTCGCCGGGGGCGCCGTTTTGCAGCAATTGGCGCGTGTTGCCGGTGGCATAGAGCACGCCGACCCGTCCCAGCGAGGTCAATCGGCCGGGGATCTCGGTGCCGAGACCGCCGTCGGCGAGGCGGACGTCGAGGACCAGGAGGTCGGGGTGGTGTTCGAACGCGAGCGCCACGGCTTCGTCGACCGCACGAGCGACGCCGCAGACCCCGTAGCCACAACCGACCAGGAAGTCCTTCGTCATCTCCGCGATCATCGGGTCGTCTTCGACGATCAACACCTCGAGCATCGTCGTACCTTCTCTGTTGCCGTGATGCCGCCCCACCGTGTCGACGCCAGCTACGCACGCCGCCATTGCCGACCGCGACCACCGGAATAAACCCATGCCGTACGCCCGCCGGCGTGGCGACGACGCCCGGGCTGGCCTCCGGCTCATCCGGTGACGGAGACGTCCACGCTCATGCCGAGGACGTCGCCCGACGCTCCATGGAAGCTGCCCGCCACCGGGACGGCCTGGCGGATGTCGCGGACGACCGCGACCGGGATCAAGTCGGCGCCGCCGACGCTGCGGTTGGTCGGATCGAAGGTGATCCAACCGGCGCCGGGAACATAGACCTCGGCCCAGGCATGGGTCGAGCCGCCGCCGGCCGAGCCGATGGCCTCGTGGCTCGGATCGTGGAGATAGCCCGAGACGATCCGTGCTCCGAAGCCGAGGGTGCGGACGGCTTCGGCGAGGAGCACCGCGAAGTCGCGGCAGGAGCCCCAGCCGCGGTCGAGCGTCTCGGTCGGCGACTGTGTCCCCTCGTCGTCGCGCGACTGGTAGGAGATTCCGGTGGAGACGCCGGCGGCGATGTCCTTGAGCAGCGAGAGCGTGTCGGTCGACGGCCCGCGCACGAAGGCCTGCACCCAGGCGCAGAGCCGCCCGGCCGGATCGGCGAACTGCGGGGTCGACAGAGTGCCGAGATCGGCCCATTCGCCGTCGTCATAGCGGAAGGGGAAGCGGATCGCCGAAGCTGCGATGGTGAAGACCGGCCAAGCGGCGGCGTCGAGACCGAGCCTCACGCGACTGTCGATCACCAGTGTCTCGGTCCTCGACGTGAATGTAGCGGTGGCGACGGCATTGCCGAAGACGTCGTGGGCCCAGGTCAGCGACGCCGGCGGCGTCGTCAGCAGATCCATCGAGGTCAACCGCAACTCCCGGCTCTCGCGCGGCCGCAACAGCAGGCGATGGGGCCAGAGTTCGACCGGGCGTCGATAGCGGTAGGTGGTGACGTGGCGGATTTCGAGGTCGATCATGGGGGACTCGCCGATGGTCCTTGTCGAGGAGGCGCGGCCGATCGGGTCGAGACGGGAGCATCCATTCCCTACGAAAGCCGCGGGATCACCATCGCCGATGGAGCGGCCTCATCGACAGCTTCGGAAACTACTCCGCAGGCTCGGGCGGCGAGCCGAGCGGGACGAGCCGCTCGAGTAGTTTCCGAGCCTGCCGACGGTCGGCCTCGGCAGTCATGGTCGGCGAAGAGAAGTTCGATCCGCCCGCGCCGCTCCCCTACTGGACCGACGCCTCTCGAGAGGTCGCCCTCGGTGCGTTCACGGGCAAGGGGTGGGGGAAGGTTTCGTCGATGACCCGTAATCTCGTCTATGTCGTCGCCGTCGTGCTCGCCGTCACTTCGACCGTCTTCGGTTATCAGCTCTGGCGCGAACGCCAGAGGAGCGAAGGCGTCGAGATCCGCGTCGACGATCACGGCATCTCCATCGAGAAGCGTTGAGCCGCCATTGCCGACGCGATCGTCCGTCGCGCCGTTCCGCCGCCGGCGGATGACCAGGCCGAACCGAAAGCAACACCAACATGACCCACGATCTCGCCTTCACGGTCGGAGACGTCGTCTCCTGTACCGACCGCCCCGACGGTCCCTCGCATCGCTGCACGGTGATCCGGGTGATGCCGGTCGAGCACGCGATCCGCAGCTATCGAGTCCGCGACGAAGCGGAAGCCTTCGACCGCGCCGTCGAGGAATCGGCGCTCACCCTGCTGCCGCGGTCGGCCGTCGAAGGCGTTTTCGACCTCTGACGGTCGCTTGCGACTTCGCCGAGCGATGCCTCGGTTCGCCCTGCGCGCCCCGGCGCCCGCGGATGCACCTCACACCATGTCCTCGGGTCTGACCCAGGCGTCGAACTCCTCCGGCCCGACGTGACCGGAGGCGATCGCCGCCTCGCGCAGGGTGAGCCCCTCGCGGTGCGCCGTCTTGGCGATCTCGGCGGCGCGGTCGTAGCCGATGTGGGGGGCGAGCGCCGTCACCAGCATCAAGGAGCGCGCGACCAATTCGGCGATGCGGGCGCGGCTCGGCTCGATCCCCCGCACGCAATGGCGCTCGAAACTCCGCAGGCCGTCGCTCATCAGGCGTAGGCTCTGCATCACCGCGTCGATGATCACCGGCTTGTAGACGTTGAGCTCGAAATTGCCCGAGGCGCCGGCCATCGTGACGGTGACGTCGTTGCCGAAGATCCGGACACAGGCCTGGATCAGCGCCTCGCACTGGGTCGGATTGACCTTGCCCGGCATGATCGAGCTGCCCGGCTCGTTCTCGGGGATGGTGATCTCGCCGAGCCCACTGCGTGGCCCCGAGGCGAGCCAACGCACGTCGTTGGCGATCTTCATCGCCGCCGCCGCCAACCCTTTCAGCGCGCCGTGGGCGTGGACGATGGCGTCGTGGGCGGCGAGCGCTTCGAACTTGTTGGGGGCCGAGACGAAGCCGAGCCCGGTCGACCGGTCGAGTTCGGCGGCGACGCGGGCGCCGAAGTCGGGCGGGGTGTTGAGGCCGGTGCCGACCGCGGTGCCACCGATCGCCAGTTCGCGCAGATGTGGCAGCGTGTCGACGAGATGGGCCTCGGCGTGATCGAGCTGGGCGACCCAGCCGGAGATCTCCTGGCCGAGGGTCAGGGGGGTGGCATCCTGGAGATGGGTACGGCCGATCTTGACGACGTCGGCGAATGCGCGCGCCTTGTCGGCGAGGGTGGCGCGCAGCGTGCGCAGCGCCGGCAGTAGATCCTCTGTCAGCGCTCGCGTCGCGGCGACGTTCATGGCGGTGGGGAAGACGTCGTTGGAGGACTGACCGCGATTGACGTCGTCGTTGGGGTGGACCAGCCGCGCGACGCCGATCTCGCCGCCCATCAGCTGCGAGGCGCGGTTGGCCAGCACCTCGTTCATGTTCATGTTGGTCTGGGTGCCCGAGCCGGTCTGCCACACCACCAGCGGGAACTCGTCGTCGTGGCGCCCCGCCAGCACCTCGTCGGCGGCCGCGACGATCGCCGCCGCCTTGCCGGCGTCGAGGAGGCCGAGAGCGCCGTTGACGGTCGCCGCGGCACGCTTGACCAGAGCGAGGGCCCGGATCAATTCCCGCGGCATGCGCTCGTCGGAGATGGCGAAATGCTTCAGCGAGCGCTGGGTCTGCGCTCCCCACAGGCGGTCGGCGGTACGGCGATGTCGCCGAAGCCGTCGCGTTCGATCCGGGTGGGTCGGGTCGGCGTCGGGTCGGTCATCTGATCCTCACGGGGCGCGAATGGGGCTCCGACGGGTCGCATCGCCGGACTCCGGGGCGCGCGGCGCTCCCTCAACCGGCGGCGAGGGTGCGCAACACGAAGGGAAGAATACCGCCGTTCTCGAAATAGGTGACCTCGTCGAGCGTATCGATGCGGACGAGTACCTCGACCGAGCGGCGGAAGCCGTCGGGCCGGGTGATCTCCAGCGTCAGGGTCTGGCGCGGGCGAAGCCCCGCCGCGAGGCCGCCGATCGACACCGTCTCCGCCCCGGTCAGCCCCAGCGACTGCCAGCTGTCGCCCTCCAGGAATTGCAAGGGCAGCACGCCCATGCCGACCAGATTGGAGCGGTGGATGCGCTCGTAGGAGCGGGCGACGACGGCGCGCACCCCGAGGAGCCGCGTCCCCTTGGCCGCCCAGTCGCGCGACGAGCCGTTGCCGTATTCGCTCCCCGCGAAGACCACCAGCGGTACCTTCTCCGCCGAATATCGCATCGCCGCGTCGTAGATCGAGGCGCGCTCGCCGGAGGGGTGAATGACCGTCCAGCCGCCTTCGACCACCTCGCCCGCCTCGTCGCGCACCATGAAGTTCTTGATGCGGATGTTGGCGAAGGTGCCGCGCACCATCACCTCGTGATTGCCGCGCCTCGTGCCGTACTGGTTGAAGTCCTTCACCGCGACGCCGTGTTCCGAGAGATAGCGACCGGCCGGCGAGGCCGGCTTGATCGAGCCGGCGGGTGAGATGTGATCGGTGGTGATCTTGTCGCCGAAGAGGGCGAGGATGCGGGCCCCGACGACGTCGACGACCGGCGTCGGCGTCGCCGTCATCCCCTCGAAATAGGGCGGGTTGCGCACATAGGTCGAGGCGTCGTCCCAGGCATAGGTCTCGCCGCCTTCGCTCGCCACCGCCTCCCAGCGCGCGTCGCCGGCGAAGACCTGGGCGTATTTCTCCTCGAACAGCGCCGCGGTGACATGGGCGTCGGTGATCGCCTTGATCTCGGCCGCCGACGGCCAGATGTCGGCGAGGAACACCGGCCGCTCGTCGGCGCCGTGGCCGAGCGGTTCGCGGGTCATGTCGATGCGGGTGGTGCCGGCCAGCGCATGGGCGACCACCAGCGGCGGCGAGGCCAGCCAGTTGGCCTGGACGTCGGGCGAGATCCGGCCCTCGAAGTTGCGGTTGCCGGAGAGCACCGCCGCCGCGACGATGCCGTGTTCGGCGATGGTCTTGGAGATCTCCGGCGCCAGCGGCCCGGAATTGCCGATGCAGGTGGTGCAGCCGAAGCCGACGAGATCGAAGCCGAGCGCGTCGAGATCGGCCTGGAGCCCGGAGGCGGCGAGATAGGCGGCGACCACCTGGCTGCCCGGCGCCAGCGAGGTCTTCACCCACGGCTTCGGCCGGAGCCCCAGGGCGCGCGCCTTGCGGGCCAGCAGCCCGGCGGCGATCAAGACCGAGGGGTTGGAGGTGTTGGTGCAGGAGGTGATGGCGGCGATCACCACGTCGCCGTGGCCGAGATCGAAGTCGCGACCTGGAACCGGCCAGCGCTCACCGGCCGCGTCCGGCACCTTGTAGTCGGCGGCGAGGGCGGCGGCGAACACCGATCCGACGTCGCCGAGCGCCACCCGCTGCTCCGGCCGCTTCGGCCCGGCGAGCGAGGGGACGACCGAGCCGAGATCGAGCTCGAGTGTCTCGGTGAAGACCGGATCGGGGGTCGAGGCGTCACGGAAGAGGCCCTGAGCCTTGGTGTAGGCCTCGACCAGGGCGACCCGCTCGGGCGATCGGCCCGACAGCCGCAGGTAGGAGAGGGTTTCGGCGTCGACGGGAAAGAAGCCGCAGGTGGCGCCGTATTCCGGCGCCATGTTGGCGATGGTGGCGCGATCGGCGAGCGTCAGCGCGTCGAGGCCGGTGCCGAAGAACTCGACGAATTTGCCGACGACGCCATGGCGGCGCAGCATCTGGGTGACGGTCAGCACCAGATCGGTGGCGGTGACGCCTTCGGTGAGCCGGCCGGTCAGTCGGAACCCGACCACCTGGGGGATCAGCATCGACAGCGGCTGGCCGAGCATCGCCGCTTCCGCCTCGATGCCGCCGACGCCCCAGCCGAGAACGCCGAGCGCGTTCACCATGGTGGTGTGGCTGTCGGTGCCGACGCAGGTGTCGGGATAGGCGAGCGTGGTGCCGTCCGCGAGCGCGCGCGTCCAAACCGTCTGGGCGAGGTATTCGAGATTGACCTGATGGCAGATGCCGGTGCCGGGCGGCACGACGCGGAAGCCGGAGAGCGCGCCGCGGCCCCATTTGAGGAAGGTGTAGCGCTCGCGATTCTGCTCGTATTCGCGCGCCACGTTGAGCGCCAGGGCGGCGGGGGAGCCGAAGTGATCGACCACCACAGAGTGGTCGATGACGAGGTCGACCGGCACCAGCGGATTGATCTGCGACGCCCGCCCACCGAGCGCCACCATGGCGTCGCGCATCGCCGCGAGGTCGACGACGGCGGGCACGCCGGTGAAGTCCTGCATCAGCACGCGGGCCGGGCGGAAGGCGATCTCGCGTTCGTCGCGGCCCAGCGTCGTCGGCCAGGCGGCGAGCGCTCGGATGTCGTCGGCCGTGACGGAGCGGCCGTCTTCGTGGCGCAACAGGTTCTCGAGCAGCACCCTGAGCGAGAACGGCAAGCGCGCGATGCCGACGAGCCCGTGGCGCGCCGCGGTGGCGAGGCAGAAGATCGAATGGGAAGTCTCACCGGTTGTGAGGGTGTCTCGGCCACCGAAGCTCCGATGGGGGGTGGGTGTCGGGTCCATGGCGTCCTCTCGAGCGAAGGGCTGAGCGCCCGGTCGGGTGGGTCGCGATCCCTCGGGCGTCGTCTACCGGCATTCGCGATCCCGAAACGTCGAGGTGATCTGATCCTCATCTAGGTCAGAACCGGCCTTCGACCACCCGGAGTTCGCGATCGCGTCCCGTCGCGCCGACGCGTTTCGTCGGTGCCTTCGTGCAGATCGGAGGGTTCCGGCGTTCCGTGGAGAGGATAGACGCGCTCGGGGTCTTGCGAAGATTCGGAAACTACCCACCTCCGCGGGTCGTGCGGGAGAACCGAGAGCGGGCGTTCGCCGCCCGCTCCACCGTGAGTCGTCCCGAGCCGGTTTGTCCGAGGCATGGCCTGCTGCAGGTTCCGCGGACACCGCCTTAGGCGAATTCGGCCATCCGTTCGAACTCTGCCGGGCCGACGTAGTCGACTGGAGAATACATAATTCCCAGTTATCCGAGCTTCAACCTCGCGAGGGTGTTGGCCTTGGAGACGGCCTGTTTCAGGCGTTCGTCGCTGACGTGGGTGTAGATTTCCGTGGTCGAGATCGATCGGTGGCCGAGCAGACGCTGGACGAAGCGGATGTCGATGCCGGCTTCGAGGAGGCTCGTCGCAGCTGAGTGGCGCAGCATGTGCGGTGTGATCCGCCGCGAGAGGCCAGCCGCTTCCGCCACGCGCCGAAGACCCCGTCGGATCCTGTCGGTCGCCGCCGTTCCGCCTGCGGAGCCGAACAGTCGCGTCGTCGCGGGCGCACGCTGGAGGCCGCGGTCGCGTATATGGGCGCGCAACTCGGAGACCACCTCGGTCGAGATTAGGTAGACCTGCCGCTCCCGATCCCCCTTGCCACGGATGCGCAGCGTCCGGCGATCGAGGTCGATGTCACCGAGGCGCAGCGCGCAGAGCTCGGCGACCCGCATGCCGGTGGTGAAGAGGAGCAGGATCGCCAGCGCGATCTTCGGCGGGGCCTCGCGGCGGGTACGGAACAACGCCCGGAGCTCGGCCGCCGTCAGGCAACGTGGTAGCCGTTTCGGCAGGCGGACGCGGACCTCGGCGGTTCGGAACGGCGACGCCTCGATCAACCCCTGCCGTTCGGCCCATCCGAAGAGAGCCCTGAGACAGGCGAGCCGACGTTTGACGGTGGCGGGCGCGAGATCGCGCGGACCGGCGAGCCACTCGGCGTAGGCCGTGAGGCCGGACGGGGTCGCCGGCGTCTCGCGGGCCGGCTCGGCGAGATAACGCCTCAACTCGCCGAGATCCTGGGCATAGGCCTTCAGCGTGTTGTCGGAGAGATCGCGGCCGGTACGGCAGTGACGGAGGAAGGCGGAAGAGGCGGCGACGAGATCCATGGGGGCTCCTGTGACGTCGGTTCGTGGCGGCGAGCGCGGCCTGTCGGGCCGTCGGACGCCGAGTATCACGAGCGTGCTTCGTCCGTCGCCGAGGCATGCAGAAATGCATGCCTGTTGAGCAGGATCGCCGTTCGAGGTCTCTAAACTCGAATATTGCAACCGGGTTCACCGAGCTGGATTGAGAATAGATTCTCTCTCCGTCAACGAAATTGCCGAAGTCACGGATTTCCGTGCTTTTCAAAAGTCAATAGAAGTACGGTTCCGCGGGTTCTGTTGTGCGGGTCGTTCCGTCTGACAATTGTCGATGTATTGCTTTAATGACATTCGAGTGCTTATCCATGTTGCACGGCGATGGCCACATCGTGTGGCGACATCACCCGTGAGCCTCCATTCGGAGCGTCCTTCTCGACCGAACGACGCCGAGACGATCTGCAGCTTCCGACGACGTTCTCTGCGAGGGCGTTTTCGGGGACGGCATCGGTTTGCCCGGAGGCCGGCAAAAGGAGAAAGCGCATGACCATACCAGTCCGCCGCCGGCAGAGGCCGGTGCCGCCACCCGCACCCACCGAGGCGCCGACGCCGTCGGAGGCAGATCTCTTCGCGTCGCTCGATCTCAGCATCACCCGGCGGGTGGTCGCACATCTGAAGCCTTCGCCACGCAACGCTCGGATCCACAGCGAGGCGCAGATCCACAAGCTGATGAGGAGCTTCGGTCGCTTCGGCTTCGTCAACCCGCTCCTGATCGATGAGAACGGCGAGGTGATCGTCGGTCACGGACGGCTCGAAGCGGCGAAACGGTTGGGCATGAAGCATGTCCCGACCATCGTGCTCTCCCACATGAGCGAGGCGGAAAAGCGCGCCTATCGGATCGCCGACAACTATCTCGCAGAGCAGGCCGGCTGGGACGAGGAGCTCAGGCAGATCGAAACTGCCGAACTCGTCGTCCTCGACTACGGACTGGTCGAGGACATCGGCTTCGAGACTGCCGAGATCGAGATCATCCTGGACGGGCCGCCGGAAAAGAAGCCGAAGGCCGATCCGGCGGACACGTTGCCGGACGCGGCAGCCGGGCCGGCCGTGACCCGGCCCGGCGACCTCTGGACCCTCGGCAACCATCGCATCGTCTGTGGCAATGCGCTCGAACGCGCTGTCCATGTTCGGCTCGTCGGTTGCAACCGGGTGCACATCGTCTTCACCGACCCGCCGTTCAACGTGAAGGTCGACGGTCACGTCGGTGGGCTCGGGCGGGTCAAGCATCGCGAGTTCGCGATGGCGTCGGGTGAGATGAGCCGGGCCGAGTTCGTCGCCTTCCTGAGCACGGTGTTCGAGCGGATGGCCGAGGTCGTCGTCGACGGAGCCATCCTCTTCACCTGCATCGACTGGGCTCACCTCGGCGAAATGCTCGAGGCCGGGTACTCCGTCTTCGACGAGCTGAAGAACATCGTCGTCTGGGCGAAGACCAACGGCGGCATGGGTTCTCTCTACCGGTCGCAGCACGAGTTGATCCCGGTCTGGAAGAAGGGCAAGGCCCCGCACGTCAACAACATCGAGCTCGGCGCCCACGGGCGCTACCGGACCAACGTCTGGACCTACGCGGGGGCGAACGCCTTCCGTCGCGGTCGGATGGAGGACCTTGCGTCACATCCGACGGTGAAGCCCTGCGCCCTGGTGATGGACGCGCTCAAGGACTGCTCGAAGCCCGGCAATCTCGTCCTCGATCCGTTCGGCGGCAGCGGCACCACGCTGATCGCCGCCGAGAAGACCCGCCGCCACGCCCGCCTGATCGAGCTCGACCCGGCTTACGTCGACCTGACGATCCGCCGTTGGGAGAAGCTCACCGGGCGTGCCGCCGTCCATGCCGAGACCGGCCTGACCTTCGCCGAGACCGCCGCCGAGCGCGCGACCTCGGCGTCCCCTTCCATCGACACCACCACCGAGACCAGGGAGGCCTCCCATGGCGAATGACGACCGCGACGACGACGACGACTACGAAGTCGGTTACCGCAAACCACCCGAGCACACCCGCTTCAAGCCCGGCCGGTCCGGCAATCCGAAGGGGCGGCCGAAGAAGCCGCCCCGGTCCGCAGAGACCTTCGAGGAGACGTTCGCGCGCGTCTCGCAGCGAACGGTGAGCGTCATGAAGGGTGACCGCCGGATCGAGATCCCCAAGATCGAGGCGATCATCGAGCAGATGTGTGCCGCCGCAGCGCGCGGGAACGTCGGGGCGCAGAAGGAAGTGGTGCGGCTCGCGATGCAGTGCGCCGCCGCCATCGCCGCGAGCCGTCGGGAGACCCGATCCGACGACCAGACCGAAACCGACCACGCGATCATCGAACGTCACTTCCGGCGGCGCTCGGGCGTGCCCCATGACAGTGAAGATGACGACGACGGCAATGGTGGTGGCGGGGAGGACGCATGATGACCGTGACGACCGATCCTCGCCGCCTCCTGCAGGCGATCCTGCGAACCGACCTCACCGCCTTCGTCGAGCGCTGCTTTGCCGAACTCGAACCGGCCACGGAGTATCGGGAGAACTGGCACATCTGCGCGATCACCCACCAACTCGAACGGGTGGCGCGCGGTGAGTGTCGGCGTCTCATCGTCAACGTGCCGCCGCGCTCGATGAAGTCGATCACCGTCTCGATCGGCTTCACCGCCTGGATGATGGGCAGGTTCCCGCACCTGCGCATCATGGCGATCTCCTATGCCGCCGAACTCGCCCAGAAGCTCGGCGCCGACACGCGTATGGTCCTCGAGAGCCCTTGGTTCTCGAGGATCTTCCCTGCCTTCCGGATCGCGCGGGCGACTCGGGAGGAAATCGCCACCACCGAGAAGGGGTATCGGCTCGCCGGCTCGATCGGCGGCCCGATCCTCGGCCGCGGCGCCGACCTCATCGTCATCGACGATCCGATCAAGGGGCTGCTCGCGGCGCTGTCGCAGGCGGAACGACGGCGGGTCGCCGAATTCTACGACAACACCCTCTACGGCCGCCTCAACGACAAGACCAAGGGCGCGATCGTCATCGTCATGCAGCGCCTGCACGAAGACGATCTCGTCGGCCATGTCCTCGGCAAGGAGGACTGGGAGGTGGTGTCCCTGCCGGCGATCGCGGAAGAGGATGCGACCTATCGACTGGGTTTCGGCCCTCGAGAGGTGCATCACCGACGGGCCGGCGATCTCCTCCACCCCGACCGCGAACCGGCCGAGGTGTTGGAGGGCCTCAGACGGACGCTCGGGACGCTGAACTTCTCGGCCCAGTACCAGCAGTCGCCGATCCCGGCCGAGGGCAACATCATCCGCCGGGAGTGGATCCGCCGCTACGACGAGCGACCGGCCGCTTTCGAACGAACCATCTGTTCGTGGGACACGGCGTCGACCACCGAGGAGACCTCGGACTGGTCGGTCGGTACCGTCTGGGGTGCGAACGGCGAGACCTTCTGGCTCCTCGACGTGGTCCGCGGGCGATGGCAGGTGCCGGATCTGCGCCGGCGGATCGTCGACCTCCATCGCGCCCATGGTGCCGACACCACGGTGATCGAGGAGACCGATCTCGGCCGGGCCATCGCCCAGGACCTGCATCGGACGGGGGCCCTCCACCCGATCCTCCGCACACCGCGCTTCGACAAGACCGCGCGGCTCCTCGCCCAGTCGGCGCGGTTCGAAGCGGGCCAAGTGCTCCTGCCGCTGTCCGCCCCTTGGCTCGGCGACTACCTCGCCGAACTCCTCGCCTTCCCGGCCGGCAAGCACGACGATCAGGTCGACAGCACCAGTCAGGCGCTCCACCACCTCACCGCCGTCTCGCCCAAGGTTCGCGAGCGGCCGCAGGGCCGAGAGCGGCCGCCGGGGCGACCGCGGCGATGATCCACGGCGGGGAGGGACGTGCGGAGAGCGGTGGGGTCGATCACCCCACCGCCCTCCGCCTTTGCCGAACACGTCGAGACCGAAGACGATCGCTCACGCCTCTTCGCGCGCCCTCTGGTGATCCTCCGCCTCCTGCCGGTTCGCAAACATGCGGATCCTTCCGTCCCGACATCCGAGGGCGAAAGTGCCGTCTTTCATGCGGTAGAGCGGGAAGCCGTTCAGCTCCGATGCCTCGGCGACGTTCCGCATGTTCGGGGTGGGGAAGTGTGGGATCGTCCGGTCGCGCTCGGCGATCGCGATCACCTTGTCGACGGCGGCCTGCAGGTAGGCGCGGTCGTTCAGCGGCAGGTACTTCTCGGCGAGCATCCGCTCGTACCTCTCGCCATGGCGCCGGACCGTCTCGGCGGCGGCCGCGACTTCGGGGTCGAGCTCGATCAGCGAAGCCCAGCGGGCGAGGTCGACTCCACCGGTCGATGCGGCGATGTCGTTCAGCGACTTCACCAGTTCGGCGTGGCGTGCGTCCGTGCTCGACAGGAAGATCAGGACGAAGAGGGCGAAGCCCTGGGTGAGGAAGCCGAGGAGGAACCACGAGAAGAAGCTGCGCCCCTTGGCGGAGGCGACCGCGCCGCCGACGACACCGAGGATGAGATCGGCCAGCAGAACCACGACGAAGACTTCCATGATGCTCTCCTCGCGCCCCTTGCGGATCGGGCCGCGGGGCCTGTGGCGTCCCGGAGGAGGGGTCTCCACCGGGTCGTCTGTCGACGATCGGTGACGGCATTGGTGTCGAGCGTCCGCGCGCAGTCAAGCCGAATGTCACTGATCGTCGATAGACGGATCGTCGACAGCGGGACGACCCTCCGGCCATGGACGTTCGTGAACGCCTCGGCCGGAACCTCAGACGGCTGCGCCAGGAGAGGGGCTGGTCGCAGGAGGATCTGGCGCACGAGTCGGGTCTGCACCGCACCTACGTCAGCGACCTCGAGCGCGTCGCCCGCAACCCCACCATCACCGTCGTCGACCGCCTCGCCCGGACCTTCGGCGTCCCCGTCGGACAGTTGCTCGACTGACGGAAAATCGGCATGGCGCGTGCTCGGCCGAGCGGCATCGGATCGGTGCGCGTGCCCGACGGCCACCATCGGCCTGATTTTCTTCCCCGGCCGCCGATCGACTGGACTTCCGCGCTCGACGGAGCGTCGGTGAGCACCGGCTCGAACACGGCGAGGGGACATGATGGGACGGACGAAGACGGAACGAGACGGCACGCGCGGAAGAAGACCCGTATCCGACGATCTCCGAAAGGCGGTCCTCACGGTCTCCGTCGATGCCATGCGCTGGCGACTTCGAGAGGCGGCGACCCGGATCGACGAGGCCCACGAAGCGCTCTTTCGTCACGATCCCGACCGTGCGCACGAGCGGCTCCTCGACCTCGAACCCCTCGTGTTCGAGGTCGAGAGGGTGCTCTCCGGCGTCTTCGTCGTCGTGAAAGATGCTCGCTGGGCCGATCCGGCCGGCGATCCGGAGGTGGGCTGACGACGCCGATCTCGCCGGGGTGGGCGCCTGCGTATCGACCGCCTACGTCGCCGCGTGTCGTCGAACCCTCTGGCTCCGCTGCTCCGCTCAAACGGGAGCGACATCGCTCTTCGCAGAGGCTCGGCGGCGACGGCTTCGCGTTGATAGCGGCCACTCTGGCCACCGACGACATCGCGCAGCAAGGATACGTTTGGCACCTAAATTGAGTGTCCGTGAAATCGGTGCCGGCCAATCGGCCCGACTTGGCGTCTGCGTGAAGCCGTGTACTATTCCGGCGTGTAACGGAATGGTGCGCCCGTGATGCGAGGCGGAGTTGGACCGGCGCTGGTCATCGCCATATCGATCTGGTGCTTCGGCGAGCAGTCGGCAGCAGCGGAACGGCTTCCCCAGGTCGGTGAGGTTCAGCGGGCGCTCGCCGAACGTGGCTATGATGTCGGCGGGATCGACGGCAGGTGGGGCAAAAAGTCCGAACGCGCGCTACAGGCCTTCCAGTCGGCGAACGGTCTGCCGCCTACAGGAATCCTGGACGCCGTCACGGTGCGTAAGCTCGTGCCGAAGCGGGCTGACCTGCGTGCGGAGATGGCGCGGAAGCCGGAGGATCGCAAAGAGTCGGTGCTCGGCCGATCGACCGCGGAAATGGTCACGCTCTACCGATTGGCACGAACCGGGATCGGGTCGTGCCGGCCCGGTCGCTTCGATTTGAGTAAGATCCAGGAAGGGGTGCGCGCGATATTCGGCGAACGCTCCGCCGAACTCGACCGGATCGTCGAAGGCGCCGCGGACCACGAAGTCACCGGCCTACTTTTCCTCGATGACGGTTTCCGTGCGCGCATATGCGACGATTGGGTGGCGACGGCCCGGTCGAGCGGGTTCGTTTCGGACCCGCCGCCGGTCGCCGCTCTCTCATCGCCGCCTCCGCCCGAGCCCAAGGTTGCACACCGAGCGATCACCTCGGTCGAACCTGCCGAACCTCGGTCGTCGGTGGCGCCTCCACCTGAATCCTCGCCGATCGGTTCCGATTCCTCGGCGGCGCGGGGCGGCTCCAGCGCTGCATCGGCATGGGTGGCTTTCGGGACCTTGTCATCTCTCGCGGCATTCATCTTGTGGCGCCGTGCGCGTCGCTCATCGGCGACACCCACCGCGCTCGCCGCTTCGACCGCTGCCGCAGTGGGCGAGGGCGGGCTGCCCCTGTCGTCTTCTCGGGGGATGGAATCATCGCCAACTTCTTCCTCGGATCTGTCCACGCGGGTTGCGACCCACAATCTCGCGGTCGTGGAGGCGATCCGGGAACGGTCGTCGCGGGCCTCGCCGTCTCCGGTCGTAGCTCGACCCATCCCCGCCCTCGAGCGGGTACCGTCGGACATCATCGCTACACCAAATGCTTCCATGCATTCGGAGCCGACGCTCTCGGAGCGACTGGCCGCCCTCGATCGAGCGAACGTGAAGGCGATCCGGATGCGGGGTGAGGAAGCCGACACAGCGCGGATCCCTGCCGAGCCGCTTCGCCCGGTCGAACCCATCTTGCCGATCGAACCCGAGCCGCCCGCCTGCGCCACACCGCCGGGCGATGCCCTTCCCGAAGGATCATCGATCTCGGATCATGTCGCCACGCGCAATCTCGCGGCCGTCGAGATGGCACGAGCGCGGGTTCCGACGACCGACACGAAGGTGTTCTCCCCCACACCGACGATACCGCGATCTGCTCCGGACCCGATCTCACCGATCACGGAGCCGTCTGCGTCGACCCCGGCTTGGTACACTGGGATGGCTCCTCGCGTTCAGAGCGACTGGGTTCCTCGCGGCACGGCGGTGACCGTCGCCGGGCTGACCATTCCGGGCGGTCTGATCTGGGTCGGCGGTTCGCTGCCCTGTCGCAACGATCGCTCCAGGAACGAGAACTGCCTGATCGACCCGAAGCTGACGGTCGCCTCGAAGCGCGACCTGTCCGGCCAATACATGCCCTATTGGCCATCGTATTCGGAGATCCATCCGTCGTCGCGGCGTGCCTATCTCGACTGGCTCGCGGGTCCAAGGGACGATCCCTCTGTCTACATCGGCTATGTCTTCCTCTACTTCTACGGCCTCGAGCGACGGCTGATGCTCGACGAGGCGGCGGATGACCAAGACGTGATCCGGAGCGAGATCGAGCGCCTCCTGACGATCTACGGCGACAACCATTCCTTCCGGCGCTACGCCTCCGATCTGCTTTCGGCCGAAACCGTCCGCCGTCGCGGCGTCGATGTGGAACCGGTCTTCGATCCTGACATCGCCGGCTACGAAGTCCCTCTCGACGTCAAGATCGCGCTGGGGACGCGGGTACGCGACGGTCGCCCGATCGAGCCGGACCTGCTCCTCGCCTTCGTCCGAACGCACCCGGAGACCCGCCTGCGCACCCCCGCGCGGCGGGCTGCGGCGGAATTGTGCGACCTCTTCGTCGCAGAAGTCGAGAAGCGGTTCCCGAAGGGCGTGAAAGTCGGTGGAGCTTCGCGCATTCGCAAGCTGTCGGTGACCTACAAGGCAGCGAGCGGGACGTTCGAGGTGGACCTGCTGCCGAAGAGCCTCGGTCTTCCCGACATCACCGGTCTCGCCGAACCGGTCGGAGCGGCACGGGCAATTCTCGACGAATGCACCGCCCGTCTCGACGCCTACAGTCGCGACCTGGGGAAGTCGCCCGGCCTCACGCCCTCACTGGCGATCTTCGGCAAGTTGCCGCCGGAAATCCGGCTCGACCGCGTCGCTAAGCTTCCGGGCGACCCGCTCGGCACCCTGCGGGCTCTCGCCGAGGCCGGAGAGCCGATCACGGTCCGCGATCTCGGAGAGCGTATCGGACTTCCCGGACTCGGTGCGATCGACAAGGGGCGGCTCAGGGAGTGGTCGAAGCTGCTCGCCGGGCTCGGCTACGGTCTCACCTGCGATCCGGCTTGTACACTGCGTGCCGCGAAGGCCGAGACGCCGGCCGTCGTCTTCCCGCTCTCCGCTCCTTCGGAGGCGCCACTGGCGCCGAGCGAAGGGTATCGACACGCCCAGATCACGGTTGCGCTCGCGATGACGGTGGCGCTCGCCGACGGCGTCGTTGAACCGTCCGAGCAACGCGCACTCGCCGAACTCATAGACCGGTCCGGCGGCCTCGCCACAGACGAGCGCCGTCGTCTGACGGCCGAGATGCGCGTCCAGGCAGCCGATCCGCACTCGTTGTCCGAGCTCAAGGCGCGCCTGAAGACGCCACCTGTGGAGATCCGGGCGAGGCTCGCCGACGAGATCGTGACGGTCACCGGCGCCGACGGCGTCGTCGATCCGCGGGAAGTCGCGCTACTCGAGAAGCTCTTCCGCCAAATCGACATCGACGAACGTACCCTTTACGCCCGCCTTCACGGAGGTGTCGCGAGCGGCGGAAGTCGTGCTGCCGAGGGAAATGCCCCGACGCCGATCTCCGTCCTTGCTCCGCAACCACCGGCGTCCGCATCGACGACGACGGCGATCGATTTCGGCCGGCTCGCAGCCATTCGGCACGAGACCGCTGGGATTACGTCGGTCCTGTCCGAGATCTTCGCCGAAGACGAACCCGTGGAGATCCCGCCGATCGTCGAGCCCGATGCCGAGCCACCCGACGACGAAGGCGGTCTCGACGGGCTCGATCGCCGGCATCGCTCTCTCGTCGTCGAGATCGTGGAACGGGCCGAATGGGCGAAGGACGACTTCGATCGTCTCGTCCGCAGCGTAGGTCTCATGCCCGGAGCGGCGATCGAGACCCTCAACGACTGGGCCTGGGAACGCTTCGACGAGTGCCTGCTCGAAGGCGACGACCCGATCATCGCCAATGCCCATCTCCTTCCCCGAGACCTTCTGCGAGTGACCGCATGACCCCGAAGCCGACGATCAAGCCGCGTGACCGCGACACCATCCTCAACGCCCTGCGAGCCGGCGTCGTTCCGCGCCTCGGCCTGCAACACATCCAGGTCGGCCGCGGACGCGAGGTCGACGCGCTGGTCAAGGACATCGATCGGATCGCCGATGGCGGCGCCGGCATCCGCTTCGTCATCGGCGAATACGGGGCGGGCAAGACCTTCTTCCTCTTCCTCGTGCGCCAGATCGCTCTGCAGAAGAAGCTGGTCGTCGCCCAGGCCGATCTCGGGCCGGACCGCCGCATCCATGCGACCGGCGGGCAGGCGCGCAGCCTCTATGCCGAACTCGCTCACAGTCTGGCGACGCGGACGACGCCGGACGGCGGTGCCCTGAAGAACATCCTCGAGAGCTTCGTCCAGAAGGCGACGGATCGGGCGAAGGCGACGGGCAAGACCGTCGAAGCGGCGATCCGCGAGAGCCTCGGCGACATCCGCGACATGGTCGCCGGCTACGACTTCGCCACGGTGATCGCCGCCTATGCCCAAGGCTGGGAAGAAGGGAACGACGAAGTTCAGGCGGCGGCGCTGCGTTGGCTGCGCGGCGAATACACCACCAAGACCGAGGCACGCGCCGACCTCGGCGTGCGCACCATCATCGACGACGCGGCGTTCTACGACGGCCTGCGGCTTCTCGCTCGCTTCGTCCGGCTCGCCGGCTTCGGCGGCCTCGTCGTCTGCCTCGACGAACTGGTCAATCTCTACAAGTTGCAGAACGCCCAGGCGCGCAAGCAGAATTACGAGCAGATCCTGCGCATTCTCAACGACGTCCTCCAGGGGACGACCGAGGGGCTCGGCTTCGTCCTCGGCGGCACGCCCGAGTTCCTCTACGACACGCGCCGCGGCCTCTATTCCTACGAGGCGCTCCAGTCGCGCCTCGCCACCAACAGCTTCGCCGTCGACGGTCTCGCCGATTTTTCCGGCCCGGTGATCCGGCTCGCCAACCTCACGCCGGAGGAGCTCTACCACCTGCTCGAGCGGCTGCGCGACGTTTTCGCCGCCGGCGATCCGGCGCGCCATCTCGTCCCCGACGAGGCACTGCACGCCTTCATGACCCATTGCGAGAAGCGGATCGGCGAAGCCTATTTCCGCACGCCGCGCAACACGGTGAAGGCCTTCGTCGATCTCCTGTCGATCCTGGAACAGAACCCCGGCGCCGACTGGCGCGAACGGCTCGGCATGGTCGGTATCGTCATCGATCGCGGCGCCGAGGTCGAGACGCTGCTGCCCGAACAGGACGAGCCCGACGACGAACTCACCGACCTGAAGCTCTGACGCGATGTCGAACCTCGACCGCCTCGCCGAGCCGGTGCGCCGTTGGATCTGGCAACAGCAATGGACGAAGCTGCGCGACGTCCAGGAGAAGGCGATCCCGGCTGTTCTCGCCGGCGGCGACGTCGTCGTCTCGGCCAAGACGGCGGCCGGCAAGACCGAAGCCGCGATCCTGCCGCTGCTGACCCGGGTGCTGGGCAGAGAAGAGCGCGAGGCGGCCGGCTTCGCCATCCTCTGGGTGAGCCCGCTCAAGGCGCTGATCAACGATCAGTTCAGCCGCATGGAGGCCCTCTGCGAGACCTGCTCGGTGCCGCTCCATCGCTGGCACGGCGACGTCTCGGCCTCGGCGAAGAAGCGGGCGCGCGAGCGTCCATCGGGCGTCGTGCTGATCACCCCGGAATCGCTCGAGGCGACGCTGGTTCGGCGTGGGCGCGAGGCGGGGCGGCTGTTCGGCGATCTCGACGCAATCGTAGTCGACGAACTCCACGCCTTCATCGGCAGCGAGCGCGGCATGCAGTTGCAGTCGATCCTGACCCGGATCGAAGTGGCGGCCGGCCGCGAGCGGATCGATCGCATCGGCCTCTCCGCCACACTCGGCGACATGTGGCTCGCCGCCGAGGCACTTCGGCCCGGCGGTGGCGATCGGGTGACGCTGGTCGACGGGCTCGACCCCGGCAACGGCGTGCGGCTCCAGATCCGTGGCTACGAGATCGCGCGGTCACGGCCCCTTCCCGAAGACGGGAAGGCCGGCCCGACGAACGACGAAGCCGAAGAGGCGAAGGACTCTTCGACGCCGACCGAGACCGAGGCGCCGCTCGTCCCGAAACCGGTCGCCGACGACCTCTTCCGCCTGCTCCGAGGCAGGTCCAATCTGCTCTTCGCCGGGTCGCGTGATCGGGTCGAGGTCTATGCCGACACGCTCAGGGCGATGTGCGAGGATCAGCGGCTGCCGAACGAGTTCTTCCCCCATCACGGCAATCTCTCGAAGGCCGAGCGGGAAGACGTCGAGACACGCCTGCGCGACGATCCACGGCCGACGACGGCGGTCGCCACCACGACGCTCGAACTCGGTATCGACATCGGCGACGTCGACGGCGTCGCCCAGATCGGTCCAGGATCGTCCGTCGCCTCGATGCGGCAGCGCCTCGGCCGTTCCGGTCGCCGTGCCGGCAAGCCGTCGGTGCTGCGCATCTTCGCCGTCGAGGACGCGATCGGTCCAGGCGGTAGTCCGGTCGACCGCCTCCATCTCGATCTCGTCCAATCGATCGCCATGGTCGAGTGCCTGAAGGACGGCTGGTGCGAACCGCCGTCGATCGGCGGCCTCCATCTCTCGACGCTGATCCACCAGATCCTCGCCGTGATCTGCCAGACCGGCGGCATCCGCCCGACGACCGCCTGGCGGCTGCTCTGCGAGCGCGGGCCGTTCCGCACCGTCGATCGCGCTCTCTTCGTCGAGCTTCTCCGAGGGATCGCCGCGCCGGACGTGCGCCTCGTCGAGCAGTCGCCGGAGGGCCTGCTGATGATCGGCGAGGAAGGCGAGCACGTCACCGCGACGCACGACTTCTACGCCGTCTTCGCCACCCCGGAGGAATATCGCATCGTCCACGGCTCGCGGACTCTCGGCACCAAGCCGATGGACCAGACCATCGCACCGGGGCAGACGATGATCTTCGCCGGCCGTCGCTGGCGCATCGTCGAGGTCGACGATCGGGCGCGGGTGGTCACGGTGAAGCCGGCGAAGAAGGCGCTGCCGCCGGCCTTCGGCGGCGATTGGGCCGGCGCCCACGACCGCATCGTCGAGACGATGCGCGCCGTCCTCGCCGGCGAGGAGACCTACGCCTATCTCGACGCCACCGCCGAGAAGCTCCTCGCCGATGCGCGGGAGGCATGGCGGGACCTTGCCCTCGCCACCACGCCGATCCTTTCATCGGGGCGGGGTGTCGTGCTCTTTCCTTGGGTCGGCACACGCAAGCTCGAGACCCTCGCCCTGGCGCTGATGGCGCGCGACTTCGTCGCCTCGGTCGACGGTCACGTCATCGAGGTCGACGACGCTCACCCGAAAGCGGTCGCCGAAGTTCTCGCCGAGATGGCCGCGTCGCCGCCGCCCGATCCACAGCCGATCGTCGATCGGGTGGCGAAGCCGGTCCGCGCCAAGTTCGACGGGTTCCTACCGAAGGGGTTGATGGACCTCGTCACCGCCATCGAGCGGCTGGACGTGGCGTCGGTGCCGGAGGTCGCGGCACGGTTGGTCGGCTCTCGAGACTGACGCCGCCGTCCGTCCTCGCCGACCTTCGGCTGTGGGCAACGCGAGACACGGCTCGGCGAACGAGTGGCGCGACGCTTCACATTTCGTATTCTGCGTGTGGTCGGGGTCCGGCAGACGGATGAGATGCCGCTCAGGGAGTACGAGGGAGCCGTGATCTACGTTCCGCGCAAACTCTGGTACCAAAAGCCCGGAGACGACGATCGGACCATCGTCGCCGAAGACGAGCTGCCGGGCCGGTCGAAGGCGATCGTCGTCCTCGCCGAACCCGGAATGGGCAAGACCGCGCTTCTCGCCAGACTGGCGAAGGTCGGGGGCACGGTCTCCTGCACGGCACGGAAGCTGATCAACACCCACGACCCCGCCAAGCTGGTCGGCAACGCCACGAAGCTCGTCATCGACGCTCTCGACGAAGTCGCCGCCAACCTCGAGGGCGCCGCCGTCGATCGCGTGGTTCAGAAACTGGACGCGGTCGGGAACCCGCCCTTCATTTTGTCCTGTCGCGTCGCCGACTGGCAGGCGGCGACCTCGGCGCAGACCATCAAGGAGATGTACGGGGAAGACCCCCTCATCGTGCATCTGCTGCCGCTCGAGCGAGACGACCAGATCGCCATCCTCGCCGACGAGGTGGGGGTAGCGCGCTCCGAGGAACTCCTCGCCCATTTCGAGGCCTTCGATCTCGACCTGCTCGGCAATCCCCAGACCCTGCTGATGATCGCGCGTTTGTCCGCCGAGGAAGCGCTGCCGACGACGAAGGGCGATCTCTTCGAGAAGGCTGTCGACCGACTGTGGTGCGAGCATCGAGAGGGCCGAGGCGCGACCGAACTCGACCGGGAAACGGCCCTCGACGCTGCGGGTGCCGCCTTCGCCACTCTGATCCTCACCGGCAGTTCGGCGATCGTCCGCCATGGTGCCGCGCATGTCGGCGAGGGAGAACTCGCCTTCGCCGAAGTCGACCGGCTCGCCGGCGGCAACCTCGCCCGCATCCTCGGCTCCCGCCTCTTCGAAGGTGGTCAGGACAGCTTCACCTATTGGCACAGGCGGATCGGTGAATTCCTCGGTGCCCGCTGGCTGGCGAAACGCGCCGACACCCCGGTGAAGCGACGGCGGCTCCTCCACCTGTTCCAGTCCCGCGGCTTGGTGCCGGCGAGCCTGCGCGGCCTCCACGCCTGGCTTGCCCGCGATCCCAAATTGGCCCGTGCGGTCATCGCCACCGACCCGATGGGCATCGTCGAATACGGCGATGCCGATGCGCTGACGCCGGAGCAGGCGCGGCAGTTGTTCGACGCCTTGCGTCGGCACGCTTCGGAGAACCCCGACTTCTGGCGCTGGGAGGGCTTTCGCGCCCGTGCGCTCGTATCCACGGCCTTGCACGACGAGATCGAAGCCGTCCTGCGAGACCGGAGCACGCCGTTCGATCTGCGCGCCCTGATCGCCGAGCAATTCGTCGATGCGACGCCGACCGCTCGCCATCGCGACACGCTGCGAGAGCGGTTACTCGACCGCGACGAGGTCTTCGCCATCCGCCATCTCGCCGCCCAAGCGCTGACGACGCTCACCGACGAGGACTGGCCGACCCTCCTCGAGGAACTGCGGCAGCAGGGAACGGAGTCGTCGACACGGCTCGCCTTCGAATGGATCCAGCGTAATGGATTCGATGGGCTGTCCGACGTCCGAGTGGTCGAAACACTGCTCGCCTACGATGGGCTGACGCTCGCAGCAGTACCCGAGGAGGAGGGTCGTCGTGGGACCGCGCGGTACCTGCGTTTTGCTGAGAAAGTTCCGACCGAACGGCTGGACGGGCTGATCGAAACGCTGACGGCCTATACCGAGCTGCTTCTCCCCGAGCATCCCGATCTCGAGGCTTACGACCTGATCGGGTGCGCTCACGACCTCATTCGCCGCCGACTCGAACTCGGGCCGGTTGAAGCTCTGCGCCTGTGGGCATGGCTCACCCCCTATCGAAATGGGCGCTCGTACCTGCCCGACCACGAGAAGGCGATCACCGAGTGGATTCGGGATCACGACGACGTACGGCGCGCGATCCAACGACATGTGCTCCTCAACGAGCCCAACGAAGGTCGGTGGTTGAACCTCTCTCGACTGACCCGTGCCTCGCCCGGGTTGGACTTGAGCGAAAGCGACGTGGTCGCCTTACTCGGAACACTCGATCCCACCAACGCCGCCGATCTTCGTTGGCGCGAGCTTTTGCAACTCATCCCAAACGATGAAAACCGTGGGCGCGCGGCTCGAGCGGCGGCGGCGCCTTTCGCGGCGCATGATCCGGCGCTCGAAGCATGGCTCGTTGCTCTGGCCGTCCCGAAGGTGCCGGAATGGAAGGCGGAAAGCGATGCCCATGAGGTCAAGCGCCGCGAGGAACTGGAGGCGAGATTCGCAGATCAGCGAAAGGAATTTCTGGAAGGCATCGATCGACTCCGAGCCGGCGAACACCGCTTCGTTCGAGGTCCCGCTCTCGCCTATCTGAAACTGCTTCACGACATCGGCCAGAAGTGTCCGGCTCACGAGCGTGTCGCCGAATGGCTCGGAGAAGAGCTCGCCGAGGCGGCACGACAGGGCTTCGAAGCCCACCTGATGAAACCGCTGTCGCGATCGGACCTTAGACGTTTGGCCGTTCATTTCGGCTGCGAGCGTCGATGGCGAGGCGGACGCCGGCTCGAAAACACGTCGTATATCGTTGTGGCCGGATTGGCCGAGCGTGTCCGGTTACGCGACGATCCGTTCTCAGACCTCGATGATCGTGTGCTGTCACTCGGGCTGTTCGCCGTTTGGAGCTACTCGCTGGAGGTGTTCGCCGAGTTGCCCGGATTGGGCGCGCGCATCGAAGCTGAATTGCGACGGCGAGGGGTCCTGGAACAGGCGATCCGCCTCTTCTTCGGCGCTCAGTTCAAACAGCATCGAACCCATGTGTCGCATCTCTACGGGCTCATGCGCTCGGAAGTCGATGGCTCTCTGGTCAACGAGTTGGCTCTCATGTGGCTGAGGGAATGCGCCGATCTCCACCATGAGTCCGAAGAGGAGTTGATCGATCGCGCTCTGCGGTCGACACACCGCCTCGACTTTATCGAAATCGGTACCGCGCGACGCGCGCTCGCATTGACGGACGAGCGCCGGCGGAACTGGGACGCGGTTCAGGTCATCGTCGATTTCGCGGCGGCGAGAGACCGTCTGCTTGGCACCGTCGATCCCGATCTGCTCTGGCATCTGCGGGATCGGAGCGGCGGGGATCGCCACTCGGACCGTGCGCCGATCGAACTGACTGCCGAACAGCTCCAATGGATCATCGAGACGTTCCGTGGTCTCTGGCCCGTCGTGGGCCATCCCTTGAGCGGATATGGCGACACCAACCCCTGGGACGCCACCGACTACCTCAATGGCCTCATCGCTCGCCTCGGCGAGGACACCTCCGACAAGGCGACCCGGGCGCTCGAAGCGTTGCGGGACACGCCGACGGACGGCTACACAGATCGCATCAAGGCCGTGCTCGCCGAGCAGCGCGCCAAGCGCGTCGAACAGATCTACGTCCCGCCGAAGGTCGCCGAGATCGGGGCGATCGTCGATGCCGGTCCGCCGACGACGGCGAGCGACCTGCAGGCCGTGATGCTGGAGACTCTGGCGATCGCTCAGAAGCAGTTGAAGGGCGACGACGTCGATTGGTATCGCGGCTTCTACCGCGAAGATGGGCGGCACAAGGACGAAGAACCGTGTCGCGACGAACTGATCAAGATGCTGCGGGCGATCGACGGCACGCTCGAATACATCCCCGAACTGCATGTCGCCGACGACAAGCGGGTCGACATCGTCGCGCGTGTCGACCGTCAGCCGATCCTGCCGATCGAGATCAAGGGAACGTGGCACGACAAGCTGTGGACGGCTGCCGACGATCAGTTGAACCACCAATATGTCGAAGATTGGCGCGCCGAGCGCGGCATCTACCTCGTCCTATGGTTCGGCGGGGGAACGCCCATTACGAAGCCGCCAACGGGGATCGCGACGCCGACGGCGCCTGAGGACCTGCGTCGGGCTCTGGTCGCGACGAGTCGCGCGGCAAGGGACGGCCTCGTCGCCGTGGTCGTCCTCGATCTCACACGGCCGACGGCGTCGTGACCGTCTCCGGGGCTTCTCTCGTCACGCGGCCGCAGGCTGTTCTTTCGACTGGACTTCCGCCGGCAGTAGAGCGGTAGTGCATTGCGGCTGCGGGGAAACGAGCCGCGGGGCGGCCTCGGAACCATCTCGGTCCGGGGCTCGGGGTGGTGCGAAGCGACGCATCCTGCGTCGCGCGAACCCGAGGCCCCACATGCCCCGCCAGACCCGCTCCATCAACCCCAACCCCGAAGTCGAACCGACTGTGGTCATCGCCGAGATCGATGGCGTCGGCGCACCGGCCGAATCTCAGCGCGAGCCGACGCCCGTACTCGCGCAACCAGTCGCGTCGCCTCAGCCACCCGCCGGCAAGCTCGGCCAGATCTACCGTCTGATCGCCGCCGTCGGCGGCGCGACCGTCGACGACCTCGTCGCCGCCACCGGTTGGCAGCCGCACACCATCCGCGCCGCCTTCAGCCGCCTGCGCCGGCGCGGCTTGCCCGTCGTCCTCGCCACCGATGCCGAAGGTCGCAAGGCCTATCGGCTCGACGTCCGGGAGGGCTGAGTCATGTTGCTGGACGTCACCACGGCCTTCGATCGGCAGCTCCCGTCCGAGGCGACCGATCGCTCTCGCTCGGTCGAGGTCAACTCGACCCGCCGGTCGCGGTCCACCGACCTGCGGGCCGAACTGCCCGCCCGGCTCGCCGCCCTCGGCACGATGGAGCGCGACGACCTCGTCAGCGAATGGCGACGACTGTTCCGGGTGCCCCCGCCCGACCGCATCCGGCGCGAACTCCTCGAACTCGCCATCGCCTGGAAGCTCCAGGAGAAGGCCCTCGGCGGGCTGAAGAAGGCGGTGGCCACCGAACTGCGCGGCCTCGCCGAGGCGCTCGCCACCACCGGCGACATCCGCCGGGTGAAGACCCCGAAGCTCAAGCCGGGCGCCCGCCTGGTCCGCGAATGGGGTGGCGCCACCCACGAGGTTACGGTCGTCGACGGCGGATATCTCTGGAACGGCGAGGTTCGGAAGTCGCTCTCGGCGATCGCCGAGGAGATCACCGGCGCTCACTGGTCGGGGCCGCGCTTCTTCGGCCTCACCACGAGGGCGAAGCCGGCTGCGGGAGGCTCGGTCGGCGATGTTTCGGCGACTGAGGACACTGACGACGAGGAGGACGGCGATGCGTAAGCCGACCAAGCCGCCGAACGCGGCATCGACGGCGAAGGCCTCTGTCGTCCGCTGCGCCGTCTACACCCGCAAGTCCTCGGAAGAGGGTCTCGAGCAGAGCTTCAACTCGCTCGACGCCCAGCGCGAGGCCTGCGAGGCCTATGTCGCCAGCCAGAAGTCGGAAGGGTGGGTAGTTCTGCCGCAGATGTACGACGACGGCGGCATCTCCGGCGGCACCATGGATCGGCCGGCACTTCAGCGCCTCCTCGCCGACATCGAGGCCGGGCTGATCGACACGGTCGTCGTCTACAAGGTCGATCGCCTCACCCGGTCCCTCGGCGACTTCGCCAAGATCGTCGAGGTGTTCGACGCGGCCTCCGTCTCCTTCGTGTCGGTGACGCAGTCGTTCAACACCACCACTTCGATGGGGCGGCTGACGCTCAACATGCTGCTCTCCTTCGCCCAGTTCGAGCGAGAGGTCACGGGCGAGCGCATCCGCGACAAGATCGCCGCCTCGAAGGCGAAAGGCATGTGGATGGGTGGCCGTCCGCCGCTCGGCTACGAGGTCCGCGACCGCAAGCTCGAGATCGTCGAGGCGGAGGCCGAGACGGTTCGGCACATCTTCACCCGCTACGCCGAACTCGGCTCGGTCCTCGATCTGTGGGACGAACTGGCCGCGGCCGGCATCAGCGCCAAGCGCCACGTTTCGGTCGCCGGCAACGTCACAGGCGGGGGAACGCTCGGCCGAGGGGCTCTCTATCACCTGCTCCAGAACCGGCTCTATCGCGGTGAGATCGACCACAAGGGCACGATCCATCCCGGTGAGCACGAGGCGATCGTCGGTCAAGATCTCTGGAACCGGGTGCAGGCAGTTCTCGCCGAAAATCGCATCGAGCGGGCCGTTCGCTCCGACGCCGCCTCGCCCAGTCTGCTCGCCGGCCTCGTCCGGGACGAAGACGGCATCCCGTTGACGCCGACCCACGCCAACAAGAAAGGCCGACGCTACCGCTACTACGTCAGCCACGATCTGATCGCCGGGCGGAAGTCACCGGCGGCAGCGGAAAGCGCAGAGCAGCCGCGTCGCCGGACCTCGGCCCGCCGGATCCCGGCGACCGATCTGGAGAACATCGTCGAAGGCCGCCTCACCGAATTCCTCAGCGACGCGTCGGTGATCGACGCTGTCGTCGCACCCCGGGCGCGGGACATCGACGAGCGGCAGCGGTTGGTCGCGCGGGCTGGTGAACTCGCCGGGGCTTGGACGACCCTCGCCCCGGCCGAGAAGGTCGCGATCATTCATCGGTTGGTGAAGGCGATCGCGGTGACCATGGAGACCGTCGACATCACCATCGGCGCCGACGCCGTTCTCGCCTTGGCTCGCTGTCGGGCCGACCGCATCGCCATGCCCGATCGCAAGTCCGGGCGCCGAGCGCTCGACGAAGCGGAGGGCGAGACCCTCACGCTCACCGTCCCGGCGATGCTGAAGCGGGTGGGGATGGAAATGCGGCATCTGGTCGAAGCACCTCGGGATCGCGACGCCCGCAAGCCCGACCGCAGTCTGCTACGGCTCCTCGCACGCGCCCACCGCTTCCGCGACCTGATCCTGCGCGGAGACGGCCAGTCGATCGCCGAACTCGCCGACGAGACCGGCGTCACCCGACCCTACTTCTCGCGCATCGTCCGGCTCGGCTTCCTGGCTCCCGACATCACCACGGCGATCCTCGACGGGCGCCAGCCGATCGACCTTTCGGCCAAACAGCTGTCGATCACCACCGACCTGGCGAAGGACTGGTCGGAGCAGCGACGCGAACTCGGGTTCGGGTGATCCGCGCTCCGACGCCACTCGATCATCGAAACACCAACCCCGCCGACTCGGGCGGGGTTTCTCGTTCCGCTGGCCGACCCCGAAGGGGGCGCAGCATCAGAATCCGCTGCGTGCAGCGAAAACCTCGGCAGGAACTGACATTTGCAAAGGGTACCACCAAACCGGCCTCGAGAGATATTCGGGCAGGCCGGGCGACGATTCCGGTACCGAATGGGTCTCGTGGTCCCGCGGCCCGATGGTGGGGGCGACAAGCCTCTGAAGGCTCGGGACTATTTGCTGGTCCTGCCACAAAATGAAATTCATCAATAAAATCAATATGTTATGGCGGAGAGGGTGGGATTCGAACCCACGGTACGCTTGCACGTACAACGGTTTTCGAGACCGTCCCAATCGACCACTCTGGCACCTCTCCGCGTGAGAGCTCCGGTCGACGAGCGACCGTCCCTATACACAGCCCCTTTCCACGACACAAGGGCTTCGGGGAAAAAGTCCGCCTCCGATCGCGCCTCTCCACAAGCGCGCTCGATCGCCTCCTGCGCTCCGACGGAGCGCCGACGAAGGGCCGCCCCGTCGCCCCATCGGCGCGCCGCGACGGATGCGCAGACCGGGCGCAGGCGACGCCATGCGCCTCGCCGCCCGCGCGCGTCGCATCCGGCGAGGGGGCGCGGCGGGCTCGACCCTGCGATGCGGACGAACGGACGGCGGCGTCTGGCGAAGACGCCGCGTCCGCCCTATGGTGGGCCCCATGTTCAGCGAAGACGAACTCGAACGCTACGCTCGCCACATCGTGCTCGCCGACGTCGGCGGCGCGGGGCAGCAGAAGCTCAAGGCGGCGCGGGTGTTGGCGATCGGGGCGGGCGGCCTCGGCGCGCCGATCCTGCACTATCTCGCCGCCGCCGGCGTCGGCGCGATCACGACGATCGACGACGACACGGTCTCGCTCTCCAATCTGCAGCGGCAGGTGATCCACGGCACGCCGGATCTCGGCCGGCCCAAGGTCGAGAGCGCGCGCGACGCCATCGCCCGGATCAATCCGCATGTCGTGGTGACGCCGCTCGCGACCCGCTTCTCGCCGGAGAACGCGGCCGATCTCGTCGCCGCGCACGACGTCGTCGTCGACGGCTCCGACAATTTCGCGACGCGGTTTCTCGCCGCCGACGCCGCCTTCGCGGTCGGCCGGCCGCTGGTCACCGCCGCCATCGCCGCCTTCGACGGCTCGGTGACGACCCTGAAGCCCTACGAGCGCGGTCCGGACGGCGAATGGAACCCGAGCTGGCGGTGTCTGTTTCCCGCGCCGCCACCGCCGGGGCTGGCGCCTGCCTGCGCCGACGCCGGCATCCTCGGCGCGGTCGCCGGCGTGCTCGGGACGCTGGCCGCGACCGAGGTTCTGAAGCTGATCACCGGCGTCGGCGAACCGCTGATCGGCCGGCTGCTGATGGTCGATCTGAAGTCGATGCGCTTCGAGACGATCGATTATCGGCGCGATCCGAAGACGGTCGCGCCGACCCTGCCGCTCGCCCCGTGAGGTCTCACATGCCGCGCACCTGCGGGCGGCGCGAGCGCAGCTCGGGCGCGCGCATGGTCTCGCGCCAGGGCGCGGCGCGGTAGACGCCGAGGATCCGGTAATCGGCGAAGAAGCCGAGCTCCTCGAGCGCGTTGGCGAGGCCGCGCTCGCTCGGATGGCCTTCGACGTCGGCGAGGAACTGGGTCGCGGTGAAATGACCGTCGACCATGTAGCTCTCGAGCTTGACCATGTTGATGCCGTTGGTCGCGAAACCGCCGAGCGCCTTGTAGAGCGCGGCGGGCACGTTGCGGACGTTGAAGACGAAGGTCGTCATGATCGGACCGACGCCGGGGGCGGCGCGCAGATCGTCCTTGGAGAGGATGACGAAGCGGGTGGTGTTGTGATCCTGATCCTCGACGTCCTCCTTCAGGATGTCGAGGCCGTAGATCTCGGCGGCGAGCCGCGAGGCGATGGCGCCGCGGGCGATGTCGCCGGCCTGCGCGATCTCGCGCGCCGATCCGGCCGTGTCCGCGCCGACGACCGGCTTCAGGCCGAGGTCGCGCAGGTGTTCGCGGCACTGGCCGAGCGCCTGCGGGTGGCTCTGCACGGTCTTCAGGGTGGCGAGCGACGCGCCCTTCGGCGCCATCAGCTGATGGCGGATCGGCAGGAAGTACTCGCCGATGATGTGGAGATCGGAGCGCGGCAGCAGATGGTGGATGTCGGCGACGCGGCCGGCGATCGAGTTCTCGATCGGGATCATGCCGAGGTCGGCGGTTCCGTTCTCCAGCTCGGCGAAGCAGTCCTCGAAGGTCGCGCAGGGGATCGCCTCGAAATCGGGATAGACCTCGCGGGCGGCGATGTGGGAGTTGGCTCCCGGTTCCCCCTGGAAGACGATCTTCTTGCGGCCGGTCATGACGGGTCCTCGACTGTCGGCGGATGAATACGGGCGGAGAGCAGGCGGCGGGCGCGCTCCAGATCCTCGGGCGTGTCGACGCCGAGCGGCACCGCGTCGACGAGGCTCACGTCGATGCGCAGGCCGTGTTCGAGGGCGCGCAGCTGCTCCAGCTTCTCACGCCGCTCGAGCGGCGAAGGCGGCAGCGAAACGAACTTCGCGAGCGCGGCGCGACGGTAGGCGTAGAGGCCGATGTGATGGAAGAGCGGCCCTTCGCCCCAGGGCGCCGTGGCGCGGGTGAAATAGAGGGCGCGCAGACGGCGGTCGCCGATCGGAGAGCCGACCACCTTGACGACGTTCGGGTTGGTCTTCTCCTCGTCGCGGACGATCTCGGCGGCGAGCGTGGCGATGTCGACGTGCGGGTCGGCGAGCGGGGCGACGGCGGCGCGGATCGACGCCGGCTCGATGGTCGGCAGATCGCCCTGAAGGTTGACGACGACGTCCCGGCGGCCGTCCGGGTCGAGCCGGCCGAGCGCCTCGAAGATGCGATCGGAGCCGGAAGGATGGTCGGTCCGGGTCATCACCGCTTCGCCGCCGTGGTCCTTGACCGCGGCGAAGATGCGGTCGTCGTCGGTGGCGACGGCGACCGGACCGACGTCGGCCTCGCGGGCGCGTCGCCACACCTGGACGATCATCGGCGCGCCGGCGATCTCGGCCAGCGGCTTGCCGGGCAGGCGGGTCGCAGCGAGGCGAGCCGGGATCAGGACGAGGGGGGCGACGGCGGACGACATGGCGAAGCCTGGAAGAAAGGCGGAAAGCGAGCGTTCTTATAGATATGGACAGGCTCGAGGGAAAGCACGTAGTGTCCCCGTCGGACGTCGCCTCTCGGTCATGCGAGGCCGCCGCCGCGGGGACGCGGCGATCCGCGAGCGAGGCGCGACGTCGATCCGACGAGAGCAGGCGCGGCGGGCGCCAGGGCGGAGAGACCATGGATTTTCACGAGATCAACAAATTCGCCGGAGCGCTGTTCGGCGCCGGCATCTGGGCGATGGTCGTCGGCATGACGTCGAACTTCATCTTCGAACCGGAAATGCCGGAGAAGCCCGGCTTCGCGGTGGCGGTCGGCGGTCAGGCCCCGGCCGGCGCGGCGAAGAAGGAAGAGCCGAAGGTCGCGCCGATCGCCGAACGGCTGAAGACGGCGGACGCGGCGGCCGGCAAGAAGGTGTTCTCCAAGTGCGCCTCCTGCCACACGCCCGACAAGGGCGGCGCGGCCAAGGTCGGCCCGAACCTGTGGGGCGTCGTCGGCGGACCGAAGGCGCACATGGAGGGCTTCAAGTATTCCGGCGGCATGGCCGATCGCGGCAAGGCCGGCGAGAAGTGGACCTTCGAGGACCTCGACCACTTCCTGACCAACCCGAAGGGCTTCGTCACCGGCACCGCGATGGGCTTCGCCGGCCTCTCCGATCCGGGCGATCGCGCAGCCGTGATCGCCTATCTCAACTCGATGTCGGACGCCCCGCTCGCGCCGTGAGCGCGGCGAAACGCCTCGATCTTCGCGAC
The DNA here is from genome assembly GCA_021286855.1 of Hyphomicrobiales bacterium. GTDB lineage: Bacteria > Pseudomonadota > Alphaproteobacteria > Rhizobiales > Ancalomicrobiaceae > Pinisolibacter. The sequence continues at coordinate 129,357 of JAJTBO010000004.1, forward strand.
GTTTCGCGGCCGGGAGCGATCCCGGCCGTCGTCGTTTCGAAGCGTAGGACGTGGGCGGGGCGACGGGAGCGGCGGCTTCGGTATATTCTCGCCCGAATCTTCTGGTCGTCTTCCCGGACGATCGCTGTTTCGCTCACGAGGACCCGCCGCCCATGCGTCCGTTTCGTCTCCTCGCCGTTCCGCTCTTCGCCGCCCTCGCCTTCGTCGTGGGCCCGGTCGACGGCCATGGCGAGGAACGGGTCTGGCGGCACGGTTCCTCGCTGATGGGCGAGCCGAAGTATCCGCCGAACTTCGCCCACTTCTCCTACGTGAACCCGCAGGCGCCGAAGGGCGGGGTGGTTCGGTTGTCTGAGACCGGCACGTTCGACAGCTTCAATCCGGTGATCGCCAAGGGCAATCCGGCCGCCGGCGTCGAACTGCTCTACCAGAGCCTGATGACCTCGGCGCTCGACGAGGCCTCGTCGGAATACGGCGAGATCGCCGAAGCCGTCTCCTGGCCGGCCGACTGGTCGTCCGCGACCTATCGGCTGAACCCGAAGGCGCGTTGGCAGGACGGCGCGCCGATCACGACCGACGACGTGGTGTGGTCGTTCAAGGCGCTGACCGAGAACAATCCGAGCCAGGCCTTCTACTACAAACACGTCAAGTCGGCGGAAGCGACGGGGCCGGGCGAGGTGACCTTCACCTTCGACGAGGCGGGCAATCGCGAGTTGCCGCAGATCGTCGGCCAGCTGACCGTGCTGCCGAAGCACTGGTGGGAGGGGATCGGTCCGGACGGCAAGAAACGCTCGATCACCGAGACGACGCTGGAGCCGCCGCTCGGGTCCGGGGCCTATCGGATCAAGACGTTCGAGCCGGGGCGCTCGATCACCTACGAACGGGTGAAGGACTGGTGGGCGGCGGATCTGCCGACCCAGGTCGGGACGAACAACTTCGACCAGATCCGCTACGAATATTTCCGCGACGACACGGTCGAGCTCGAGGCCTTCAAGGGCGACGGCTACGACGCCCGCTTCGAGAACACCGCCAAGAACTGGGCGACCGCCTACGACTTCCCGGCGCGCGCCGACGGCCGCGTCGTGCTGGAGAAGTTCCCGATCAAGGGGCGCGGCGTGATGTCGGCCTTCGTGCCCAATCTGAGGCGCGCCAAGTTCGTCGATCCACGCGTCCGTCTCGCCCTCTCCTACACGCTCGACTACGAGGAGATGAACCGGACGCTGTTCTTCGGCGAATACGAGCGGATCCCGAGCTACTTCCATCCGACCGAACTCGCCTCGTCGGGCCTGCCGGAAGGGCGCGAGCTCGAGATCCTGCGCGCGGCCGAGAAGGCCGGGCCGATCCCGGCGGAGGTCTTCACCACGCCCTTCGCCAACCCGACGGCGGCGGACGCCGCCGGCGCGCGCGGCAATCTGCGCAAGGCGTTGGAGCTCTTCGCCCAGGCCGGCTGGACGATCAAGGGCGGCAAGCTCGTCTCGGCCAAGACCGGCGAACCCTTCGCGATCGAGTTCCTGCTCAACGGACCGACCTTCGAGCGGGTCGGCGTGCGCTGGCGGGAGAGCCTCGCCAAGATCGGCGTCGATCTGACGCTGCGCGTCGTCGACAGCTCACAGTACATCAACCGGGTTCGGGCGCACGACTTCGACATGATCTATGCGGGTTGGGCGCAATCGCTGTCGCCGGGCAACGAACAGCTCAACTACTGGGGTTCGGAAGCCGCCGACCGCGACGGCTCGCAGAACTGGGGCGGCATCAAGAACCCGGCGATCGACGCGATCATCAAGGTGATCCTCTACGCCAAGGACCGGACCGAACTCGTCGCCGCGACGCGGGCGCTCGACCGGGTGCTGCTGTGGAACCATTACGTCGTGCCGGGTTGGACCTCGGCGACGACGCGGATGGCGCGGTGGAACCGCTTCGGCCATCCCGATCCGCTGCCGATGATGTCGACCGGCTTCCCGTCGATCTGGTGGTACGACGAGGCCGCCGCCGCCAAGACCGGAGCGGCGAAGTGAGGCGCGGGCCGACGCGCCGAGAGGCGCTGGCGATCGCGGCGGGCGGAGCGCTCTGTCTGACGACGGGCGGGACCGGCCGCGCCGCCGCGCCGAGCGGGCCGCGGCACGGCTTCTCGATCTTCGGCGATCTGAAGTATCCGGCCGACTTCTCCCATTTCGACTGGGTGAACCCGGCCGCGCCGAAGGGCGGCGTTCTCGCCACGCAGGCCTCGGTCTGGGCGACCAATCAGAACCCGTCGACCTTCAATTCGCTCCACGACCTGATCCTGAAGGGCGACGCGGCGGTCGGGCTCGACCTGACGCGGGCGAGCCTGATGACGCGCGCCTTCGACGAGCCGGACGCGGTCTACGGCCTGATCGCCGAGAGCCTGGAGATCCGCGACGACGGCGCGACGCTGGTCTTTCGGCTCCGTCCGCAGGCGCGGTTCTCCGACGGGACGCCGGTCGCGCCCGCCGACGTCGTGTTCTCGCTCACGACCCTGAAGGCGAAGGGGCATCCGCAACTCGCCGAGCCCCTGCGCGAGATGGTCTTCGTCGAGGCGACAGGCGATCATGAAGTGACGGTGAGGCTCTCGGAAAAGCGCGGGCGCGGGCTGCCGGCGATCGTGGCGACGACGCCGATCGTCTCCGAAGCCTTCTGGAAGGCCCGCGACTTCGAGGCCTCGATGCTCGCGCCGCCGCTCGGCTGCGGCCCCTATCGGGTCGGCCGGTTCGAAGCGGGGCGCTTCGTCGACTACGAGCGCGTCGCCGACTGGTGGGGGCGGGATCTGCCGGTCGCCAAGGGCCGGTGGAACTTCGACCGGATCCGTTACGACGTCTATCGCGAGCGCACCGCCGCGTTCGAGGCCTTCAAGGTCGGCGAGACGACGCTGCGCGAGGAGTTCGTGTCGCTCGCCTGGGCGACGCAATACGATTTTCCGGCGATCCGCGACGGACGCGTGAAGCGGATCGAACTCGAGGACCGGTCGCCGTCGGGGGCGCAGGGCTGGTTCCTCAACACCCGGCGGGCGAAGTTTTCCGACGTCAGGGTGCGCGAGGCGCTCGGCCTCGCCTTCGACTTCGAGTGGTCGAACAAGAACCTGTTCTTCGGCTCCTATGCGCGGACGCCGTCGTTCTTCGTCAATTCCGAGCTGGAAGCGACCGGGCGGCCGAGCGAGGCGGAGCTGAAGCTGCTCGAGCCGTGGCGGGGCAAGATCCCCGACGAGGTGTTCGGCGAGGCGTGGCGGCCTCCGACCTCGGACGGTTCGGGCCGCGACCGGCGACTGTTGAAGCGCGCTTCCGAGCTCCTGGCGGCGGCCGGCTGGACGCGGCGCGACGGGCGGCTGGTCGACACCTCGGGCGCGCCGTTCGAGATCGAATTCCTGGAGAGCGAGACGAGCTTCGCTCGCATCACCGGGCCTTACGTCAAGAACCTCGAGGCTCTGGGCATCCAGGCGCGCGAGCGGGTGGTCGATCCGTCGCAATACGAAAAGCGGATCGCCGACTTCGACTTCGACGTCGTCTCGCGCCGCTATTCGCTCGGCGCCACGCCGGACGAGAGCATACGCCGCTTCTGGCACTCCACGTTCCGCGACCAGCCGGCTTCCGACAATCTCGCCGGCATCGCCGATCCGGCGGTCGACGCGTTGCTCGAGGCGATGCTCGCAGCCGAAACGCGCGAGGCGCAGCTGACGGCGGCGCATGCGCTCGACCGGGTGCTTCGGGCCGGGCGCTGGTGGGTGCCGCACTGGATGAAGGCGAACCATTGGATCGCCGCCTGGGACGTCTACGATCGACCGGCGACGAAACCGCGTTACGATCGGGCGATCGAATCGACCTGGTGGGTGGACCGGAGCCGCGCCGAGCGCCTCGGCAAGGGCCTGTGAGAGAGACGACGAGCCGATGGCCGCCTACATCCTGCGCCGCCTTCTCCTGATGATTCCGACGCTGATCGGCATCATGGCGATCTCCTTCGTGATCGTGCAGTTCGCCCCCGGCGGGCCGGTCGAACGGGTCATCGCCCAGGTGACCGGCACCGACGTCGGCGCGACGGCGCGGGTGTCGGGCGGCGGCGGCGACTTCGGCGGCGTCCAGGGCGGGGCGGGCGGCGACGTCTCGTCGAAATACCGCGGCGCGCGCGGCCTCGATCCAGAGTTCATCAAGAAGCTCGAGAAGCAGTTCGGCTTCGACAAGCCGCCGCTCGAACGGTTCTGGCTGATGATGAAGAGCTATGCCGTGTTCGACCTCGGGCAGAGCTACTTCCGCTCGATCTCGGTCGTCGATCTGGTCAAGGAGAAGATGCCGGTCTCGATCTCGCTCGGCATGTGGATGACGCTGATCTCCTACGGCGTGTCGATCCCGCTCGGGGTGGCGAAGGCGGTGCGCGACGGCTCGCGCTTCGACGTGTGGACCTCCGCCGCGATCGTCGTCGGCTACGCCATTCCGGGCTTCCTCTTCGGCATCCTGCTGATCGTGCTCTTCGCCGGCGGCTCGTTCTGGGACCTCTTCCCGCTTCGGGGCCTGACTTCGGAGGGCTGGGGGCAGATGTCGTGGCCGGCGCGGATCCTCGACTATCTCTGGCATCTGGTGTTGCCGCTGACCGCGATGTCGCTCGCCGCCTTCACCACCACGACTTTGCTCACCAAGAACTCGTTCCTCGACGAGATCCGCAAGCAATACGTGACGACGGCGCGGATGAAGGGGCTCTCCGAGAGCCGCGTGCTCTACGGCCATGTCTTCCGCAACGCCATGCTGCTGGTCATCGCCGGCTTCCCCGCCGCCTTCATCGGCGCCTTCTTCGGCGGCTCTCTGCTGATCGAGACGATCTTCTCGCTCGACGGGCTGGGGCTCCTCGGTTTCGAGAGCCTGGTCAATCGCGACTATCCGGTGGTGTTCGGCACGCTGTGGGTGTTCTCGCTGATGGGGCTCGTCGTCAACCTGATCTCGGATCTGACCTATACCTGGATCGATCCGCGGATCGACTTCGAGAGCCGGGAGGCGTGAGAATGGCGCTGTTCGCCCCCCTTTCGCCGCTCAACGCCCGCCGCCTCGCCAATTTCCGGGCGAACAAGCGGGGCGCGTGGTCGCTGAAGATCTTCCTCGTGCTCTTCGTCGTGTCGCTCGTCTCCGAGTTGATCGCCAACGACCGGCCGATCCTGATCGTCTACAAGGGCGAGGTGCTGTCGCCGCTCGTCGCCGACTATCCGGAGGAGAAGTTCGGCGGCTTCCTGCCGCAGACGCAATATCGCGATCCGGTGATCCGCGACGAGATCGAGGCCAACGGCTTCATGATCTGGCCGCCGATCCGCTACTCCTACAACACGCCGAACAACGAGATCCCGGAGCCCGCGCCGGCCAAGCCGTCGTGGATGTATTCGAAGGAGAAGCGCTGCGAGCGCTACGAGAAGGGCGTCGCCGATCCCGGCTGCACGATCGGCAACTGGAACTGGCTCGGCACCGACGATCAGGCCCGCGACGTCGCGGCGCGCCTCCTCTACGGCTTCCGCATCTCGGTGCTGTTCGGCCTGGTGCTGGCGATCGTCTCCTCGGTGGTCGGGGTCGCGGCCGGCGCGGTGCAGGGCTATTTCGGCGGCTGGCTCGACCTCGCCTTCCAGCGCTTCATGGAGATCTGGTCGTCGCTGCCGCATCTCTATCTGCTGCTGATCGTCTCCTCGATGTTCGTGCCGAGTTTCTGGATCCTGCTCGGCATCCTCTTGATGTTCTCCTGGGTCAGCCTCGTCGGGGTGGTGCGGGCGGAGTTCCTGCGCGCGCGCAACTTCGAATACGTGCGGGCGGCGAAGGCGCTCGGCGTCGGCAATCTGCGCATCATGTGGCGGCATCTGCTGCCCAACGCGATGGTGGCGACGCTGACCTTCATGCCGTTCATCCTGAACGGCTCGATCACCACGCTGACCTCGCTCGACTTCCTCGGCTTCGGCCTGCCGCCGGGCTCGCCGTCGCTCGGCGAACTTCTTGCGCAAGGCAAGAACAATCTCCAGGCGCCGTGGCTCGGGCTGACCGGCTTCTTCCTGATTTCGCTGATGTTGAGCCTGCTGATCTTCGTCGGCGAAGCCGTCCGCGACGCCTTCGATCCCAGAAAGACCTTCGCATGAGGGAAACGCCTCTCCTCTCCGTCCGCGATCTCTCCGTCGCCTTTCGGCAGGGCGAGACGACGCATCTCGCCGTCGACCGGGTCTCCTTCGACATCGCCGAGGGCGAGACGCTGGCGCTGGTCGGGGAATCCGGGTCGGGCAAGTCGGTGACGGCCCTGTCGATCCCGCGCCTCCTGCCCTATCCGGCGGCGTCGCACCCCTCGGGCGAAATCCTGCTCGCGGGCAAGGATCTCCTGAAGGCGAGCGAGGCGGAGCTCCGGGCGGTGCGCGGCGCGGCCGTCACGATGATCTTCCAGGAGCCGATGACCTCGCTCAATCCGCTGCACACGATCGAGCGGCAGGTCGCCGAGATCATCGAGCTGCACGAGGCGACGCGCGGGATCGCGACGCGGACACGGGTGCTGGAGCTTCTGGAGGCGGTCGGCATCCAGCGGGCCGCCGACCGGCTCGGGGCCTTCCCGCATCAGCTCTCCGGCGGCCAGCGTCAGCGCGTGATGATCGCCATGGCGCTCGCCAACGAGCCGGATCTCCTCATCGCCGACGAACCGACGACGGCGCTCGACGTCACCGTTCAGGCGCAGATCCTGAAGCTGCTCGCCGAGATCAAGGCGCGGATGGGGATGGCGATCCTGTTCATCACCCATGATCTCGGCATCGTGCGCAAATTCGCCGACCGCACCTGCGTCATGACCGGCGGCAAGATCGTCGAGGCGGGCCCCACGGCGGAGATCTTCTCCGCGCCGCGCCACGACTATACGAAGAAGCTGCTGGCCGCCGAGCCGAAGGGCGAACCGCCCGTCGCCGATCCGAGCGCGCCGGTCGTCGCGGAGACCGACGATCTCAAGGTCTGGTTCCCGATCAAACGCGGCTTCTTTCGGCGCACCGTCGATCACGTCAAGGCGGTCGACGGCGTGTCGCTCCGGCTCCGCGCCGGCCACACGATCGGCATCGTCGGCGAATCGGGTTCCGGCAAGACCACCCTCGGTCTGGCGATGTTGCGGCTCGTGCCGTCACAGGGGCGGATCGTGGTGCTCGGGCGCGAAGTGCAGGGGCTCGGGGCGCAGGCGATGCGGCCGCTCCGGCGCGAGGCGCAGGTGGTGTTCCAGGATCCGTTCGGCTCGCTCTCGCCGCGGCTCTCGGTCGCCGACATCGTCGCCGAGGGGCTCGAGGTGCACATGCCGAAGCTGACGCCTGCGGAGCGCGAGGCCAAGGTGATCCGGGCGCTGGAGGAGGTCGGGCTCGATCCCGAGACCCGGCATCGCTATCCGCACGAGTTCTCCGGCGGCCAGCGCCAGCGCATCTCGATCGCCCGGGCGATGATCCTGGAGCCGGCGGTGGTCATGCTCGACGAGCCGACCTCGGCGCTCGACATGTCGGTGCAGGCGCAGGTGGTCGACCTGCTGCGCGATCTGCAGGCGCGGCATCGCCTCGCCTATCTCTTCATCAGCCACGATCTCCGGGTCGTCCGGGCGCTCGCCAACGAAGTGATCGTGATGAAGGACGGCAAGGTGGTCGAGGAAGGTCCGGCCGATGAGATCTTCGACCGGCCGAAGACCGACTACACCCGCGCCCTGATGGCCGCCGCCTTCCGCCTCGAGGCGGTCGAGGGCGCGGTCAGGCAGTGAGCCGATCGACCGCCGCGGCGATCGTTCTCATGAGCAGCTCGATGTCCTCGGGCCGCGCCAGGCGATGGTCGCCGTCGTCGACGAAGGTCAGGGTCGCATCGTCGAGGGCGAGGCGTTCGACGATGCGCAGGGCATGGCGCCACGGCACGCTCTCGTCCTGCTTGCCCTGGAGAATGGTCACCGGACAGCCGGTCTCGATCACGCCGCCGAGGAGCAGGTTGCGGCGGCCGTCCTCGATGAGCGCTCGGGTGATCGGATAGGGCTCGTCGGAATAGGCGGAGCGATCCAGCCAGACGCCCTCTTCGAGAATCGTCCGGCGGACCTCCTCGGAGAAGCTCGCCCACATCAGGTCTTCGGTGAAGTCGGGGGCCGGGGCGATCAGGATCAGTCCGGCGATGCGCGAGGCGGCGCGGCCGACCGCGGCGAGATGGGCGCGGGCGACGAGCAGCGCCATCCAACCGCCCATCGACGAGCCGATCAGGATCTGCGGGCCCTCCGTCGCCTCGAAGACGGCCAGCGCCTCTTCCGCCCAGCGCGAGATCGTGCCGTCTTCGAAGCGGCCGCCGGAGACGCCGTGGCCGGAATAGTCGAAGCGGGTGACGGCGAGGCCGCGCGCGGCGGCGAAGGCGTCGACGGCGAGCGCCTTGGATCCCGCCATGTCGGAGCGGAAACCGCCGAGCCAGACGAGCCCGGGCGAACCGCCGGCGCGGGTCCGAACCGCGATCGCGCGCGCCTCGGCGCCCTCGCCCACCGTCCGCATCTCGACCTTCGGCTCCATGGCGCGCCCCTTTTCGTCTGGTTCGACGTCGGTATCGGCCGGTTCTCCCGACGAGGAAAGGATTTTCTTCAGCATGGTCGAAACTCGTGGCCCGGAACGGCGAAGGATCGCCGGACACGCGAGGTCGGCGTTGACTTCCCGGCAAAATCGGCGAATTGTCTGGCGAACGGTTCGACGCGCCGATCCTCGTCGACCGAAAGCCTCGGCGTCACGCGCGCGGGGCTTTCGGCACAGGCGAGAAAGGGCGGCACAGGCGAGAACGGGGTCGCGATCCCCGTCGATCGCTCCCCCCAATCTTCGGTTCGTCGCCGCCATCAGAGGAGATCACGACCATTCGCCGTCCGTTCCGCGCTCCGCCGCCGCCCAAGGAAGGGCCGCGCATCAACCGAGAGATCCGAGGCGTTCCGCAAATCCAGCTGATCGACGAAGAAGGCAACAACGTCGGCGTCGTTTCCTTCTACGATGCGCTCGATCGCGCCGAGGAGGTCGGTCTCGATCTCGTCGAGATCGCGCCGAACTCCGCGCCGCCGGTCTGCAAGCTGCTCGACTATGGTCGCTTCAAGTACCAGTCGCAGAAGAAGGCGTCCGAGACGCGCAAGAACCAGAAGGTCGTCGAGATCAAGGAGGTCAAGCTCCGTCCCGGCATCGACGATCACGACTACGAGACGAAGCTCAAGCAGTCGCGCCGCTTCTTCGAAGAGGGCGACAAGGTCAAGGTGACGCTGCGCTTCCGTGGTCGCGAGATGGCGCATCAGGACCTCGGCATCCAGGTGCTCGCGCGGATGCGCGACGACACCGCCGACGTGGCCAAGGTCGAGAGCGATCCGAGGCTCGAAGGCAAGCAGATGATCATGATCCTGGCGCCGCGCTGAGCGACGCCGGATCTCTCTCGCCCCTCGTCCGACCGCGGAGAGACGTCCATGAGCGCAACCCACCGGTCGCTGCGATGGCGGACCCGTCGTGGCGGCGAGGGCGAAGACGCGGCGGAGACGCTCGGCCTCGAGCACGTCGATCTGAAGATCACGGACAGCGGGGCGACCGCCGAAGGCGTGATGGTCGCGGGCCGGGGCGAGACCGCCTTCGGCGCGCGCTGGCGCATGCAGATCGACGCCGACTGGGCGTCGGTGCGCTCGCTGCATCTGACCCGGCTCGGCGGATCGACGTTGGCGCTGCGCCACGACGGCTACGGCGTCTGGTCGGATGGCGAAGGCAAGCCGCGCAAGGACTTCGCCGGCCTCACCGACTGTCTCGTCGAAGGCTCGCCGTTCGGGCTGATGGCGCTCGTCCGGCGGCTCGGCAAGAAGGCCGAGAAGGCGCAGACGCTGGAGGCGGTCGTCGTCTCCCTGCCCGGCCTGGAGCCCGCCAAGACGCGGGTGACGACGAAGCCGATCGACGGCGAGCGTCGCCTCTCGATGACGATCGGCGAGACGACCTTCGAGGTCACGCTCGACGAGGACGGCGCGCCGATCCGCTTCGGCGCGACGATCGAAGCGATCTGAGGCGGCGAACGCCTGGAGGCGTTGCATTCTCCGCGGCTTGCGCCTATAAACCCGCCGTCTTGCGAACCGACCGGCTGATCCAAGGGCATGCCGTGGCGGTTCTGAAAGGCTCGAACCCAACAGTCACATTCGGACGCGAGGGTTCACGCGCGGTCTCACCGGCCGCGCGGTCGGCGGCGCTTCTTTCGGAGCGCCGCTCGTTCGCGTCCTCAAACTCGAGAGAGCCAAATGCCCAAGATGAAGACCAAGAGCGGCGCCAAGAAGCGCTTCAAGCTCACGGCCACCGGCAAGGTGAAGGTCGCTCAGGCCGGCAAGCGCCACGGCATGATCAAGCGGACGACCAAGTTCGTCCGCAACGCCCGCGGCACCACCGTCCTCGCGGATTGCGACGCGAAGATCGTCAAGCAGTTCATGCCCTACGCGTGAACCGCGCTCTCCAGACCTGAACCGAAGGAAATTTCGCCATGGCTCGTGTCAAGCGCGGCGTCACCGCTCACGCCAAGCACAAGAAGGTTCTGAAGGCCGCCAAGGGCTACTACGGCCGCCGGAAGAACACCATCCGCACCGCGAAGGCGGCCGTCGAGAAGGGCATGATCTATGCCTACCGCGACCGCAAGAACAAGAAGCGCAACTTCCGCGCCCTGTGGATCCAGCGCATCAACGCCGGCGTCCGCGCGGTCGCCGAGACGATGACCTACTCGCGCTTCATCGACGGCCTCAACAAGGCCGGCATCGAGGTGGACCGCAAGGTCCTCTCCGACCTCGCCATCACCCAGCCGGAGGCCTTCAAGGCCCTGGTGGAGAAGGCCGAGGCCGCGCTCGCCGCCTGATCCGGCGACGTGTGAGCATCGTTCGAGAGCCCCGCACGGGAGACCGCGCGGGGCTCTTTCGCATTTCCGGCCTCCTCCTCTTGCCGCGGCGCGAGCGGCGTCGCATGAGTGGCGGACCTGACCGAGAAGAGGCCGCGCGTCGCCGATGAAATACCGTCCCGACATCGACGGGCTGAGAGCCGTCGCGGTGATCCCGATCGTGCTCTATCACGCCGGCGTCTCCCAGATTTCCGGCGGCTTCATCGGCGTCGACGTGTTCTTCGTCATCTCCGGTTACCTGATCACCTCGATCCTGATCGGCGACGTCGCGGCGGGACGGTTCTCGATCGTCGGGTTCTGGGGGCGGCGCATCGTGCGCATCTTCCCCGCTCTCTTCGCGATGCTCGCCGCCGTCCTGGTCTTCGGCGCGGCGACGCTGTTTCCCGGCGATCTCCGATCGCTCGCGAAGAGCGCGGCGGCGGCCGCCGCCTTCGTCTCGAACGTCTGGTTCGAGTTCACCACCGGCTATTTCGGCCAGACGGCCGAGACGATGCCGCTCCTGCACACCTGGTCGCTCGGCGTCGAAGATCAGTTCTACATCGTCCACCCGCTGCTGATCGCCGCCGTCCATCGGTTCGCGCCGGCGCGGTTGAAGCCGATCCTCGTCGGCACGGCGCTCGTGTCGCTGGCGCTCGGCTTCTACCTGTCGGTCGAAATGCCGGTGCACGGCTTCTACGGCCTGCCCGGGCGGATCTGGGAGCTCGGGCTCGGCGCGCTGGTCGCGGCGGGCGCGACGCCGCGGCTCATGACGAAGCGGGCGCGCGATCTCGCCTCGCTCGCCGGTCTCGGCCTGATCGGGCTCGCCCTCGTCCTGGTGCGTCCGACGAGCCTCTTTCCGGTTCCCTGGGCGCTCCTGCCGGCGGTCGGCGCGGCGCTGCTCCTCGCCTATGGCGAAGGGGCGGTCACGACGCGGTTGCTCTCGACCGCGACGCTGCGCTTCGTCGGCGCGATCTCCTATTCGCTCTATCTGTGGCACTGGCCGATCATCACCTTCTGGCGGCTGCGCTTCGACATGAAGCTCGCCCCGAGCGACACCGCCGCCGTGGTGGCGTTGTCCCTGGCGGCGGCTTGGCTCTCACATCGCTTCGTCGAGCGGCCGGCGATCTCCGCCTTCCGCTCGGGCCGGCCCGGCCGACTTGTCGTCGCCGGGCTCGCCGGCGTCGGCGCGATCTCGCTCGCCGCCTTCGTCGCCGCGATCGGGGCCGATCATTGGCGCGCCTATCCGCCTGATGTGCTGAAGGTCGCCGGCTATTCTCGCTACGAGGGCACGCCGGAGCATCGCTCGCAGTTTCTCGACGGCACCTGTTTCGTCAGCCTCGGCGAGGTCTATCAGCGCAAGGCCTGTCTGCCGGTCTCGACCGAGAAGCCGAACCTGCTGGTCTTCGGCGACAGCCACGCGGCGCAATATTGGCTGGCGCTGAAGGAGCGCTTCCCGACCTGGAACGTGATGCAGGCGACCGGCGCGGCCTGCCGGCCGATGCACGGGGTCTCGACCGAGGGCCACTGCAACGACTTCGTGCCCTACATTCTCGACGACTTCCTGGCGAAGACCAGGATCGACGCGGTGATCCTGGCGGGGCGCTGGCTCGACGGCGAGGACGCGATCCTCGAGGGCACGATCCGAACGCTGAAAGATCGCGGCCTCCACGTCACCGTGATCGGGCCGGTGGTCGAATACGAGGGCGAGTTCCCGGCGATCCTGGCGGATGCGATGATGCGCGGCGACGCGGATCTGGCGGCGCGCAAGCGACTGATGGAGCGCCTGACGCGCGACCGCCAGATGGCCCCGATGGTGAAGGCGACCGGCGCGACCTGGGTCTCGGCCTGGGACGCCGAATGTCCGGAGGGCAAGTGCCGGCTGTTCGACACGGACGGCGGTCCGATGCACTTCGACTACGGCCACGTCACGCTCTCGGCGGCGCGGCTGTTGATGCAGGCCGTGCCGGAGCCGCGGCAACTAAATAGATAAATTAAACTCATTACTCAATAAAATATTTCATTCCCTTCTTAATTCCCTTTGTCTGAAATTCAGTCCCAACAAGAGGTCGAATAACAACTTTCGCAAGATCGGTTGATATACCAAGAGCCTTTGCTATATCAGCAACACCAAGCCCACTTTCGCCAGCTTGCGACACTATCTCGATAGCATTTTGTCTCAATTTATCTACCTGATTTTCTGTATCGTTCGCATACGAAATAGGTATTTCCTGTCCTATCAGTATCTCAAGCGCGTTCTTAAGTTCGAAGTATGAAGAATACTGCATTCTATCGATGCCGCGCAGATCCGATGGAACCTCATTAATTTCCGTCTTTGAAGGATCAAACGCAATGAATGCTCGCTCCCCCATACCCATAGCAAGCCCCAACTCAAGTGTTACATTCGAATTCCACCCAGTAATATCATATATACCAAATTTTGAGGTTTCTATTAGGTTCTGTATTTTTTGTAGGATATGTAAATCTGATATTTTTGCATCTGCAAAGACAAATTCTACGCCAAATGTTTTGGCAACATCATTATATGGCCGCCTGTAATCATTCTTATCATAAATTTTATAAGGGTACGCCACAAATATCTGGCGCGGATTTTTTCTTAAAGTCTGCAACGGTGTTGCTTGACTATTCATATTGACCGCCATCCAGAAGTAATACATCCGCGCTAAAAGCGATTGTATATAGCACACACAGCTTTAAATGTTCAATTTCTCAGTGCGCCTCGTCCCAGTTGGCGGCGGCGCGGGCGTCGACGACGAGGGGGACGCGCAGACGCACCGCCGGCTCGGCGGCGCCCTCCATCACCCGCTTGACCACGGCGATCGTCGCCTCGACCTCCGCTTCCGGCACCTCGAAGATGAGTTCGTCATGCACTTGGAGGAGCATGCGGGCGGCGAGCTTCGCCTCGTCGAGCGCCGCTTCCATGCGGATCATGGCGCGACGGATGACGTCGGCGGCGGAGCCCTGGATCGGCGCGTTGATCGCGGCGCGTTCGTTGAAGGCGCGCACCGCGGCGTTCTTGTCGGCGATGCCGGGATAGTGGGCGCGGCGGCCGAAGATCGTCTCGACGTATCCGTTGTCGCGGGCCTGACGCTTGGCCCAGTCCATGTAGGCGCGAATGCCGGGGAAGCGCTCGAAATACTTGTCGATATAGGCCGAGGCCTCGGAGCGGGCGATGCCGAGCTGATTGGCGAGGCCGAAGGCGGAGATGCCGTAGATGATGCCGAAGTTGATCGCCTTGGCGCGGCGGCGGACCATCGGGTCCATGCCGGCGATCGGCACGCCGAACATCTCGGAGGCCGTCATCGCGTGGATGTCGACGCCGTCGGCGAACGCCTGCCGCAGGTTCGGCACCTCGGCGACATGGGCGAGAACGCGCAGCTCGATCTGGCTGTAGTCGGCCGAGATCAGCATGTGACCGGGGGTGGCGACGAAGGCGCGGCGGATCTTGCGGCCCTCCTCGGTGCGAACCGGGATGTTCTGCACGTTCGGCTCGGAGGAGGAGAGCCGGCCGGTCGTCGTCGCGGCGAGGGAGAAGGAGGTGTGGACGCGCTTGGTCGTCGGGTTCTCGAAGCCGGGCAGCGCGTCGGTGTAGGTCGACTTGAGCTTGGCGATCTGCCGCCAGTCGAGCACCTTGCGCGGCAACTCGTGACCCTGCGCGGCGAGATCCTCGAGCACGTCGGCGCCGGTCGCCCAGGCGCCGGTCGCGGTCTTCTTCGGCGCGGGCAGGCCCATCTTGCCGAACAGGATCTCACCGAGCTGCTTCGGGCTCGCGACGTTGAAGGGCTCGCCGGCCAGCGCCTCGATCTCGGCCTCGAGCGCCGCCATGCCTTGCGCAAAGTCGCCGGAGAGGCGGGCGAGCATCTGCCGATCGATGGCGATGCCGGCGCGCTCCATCGCGACGATGACGGGGACGAGCGGGCGTTCCAGCGTCTCGTAGACGGTGGCGAGCCCTTCCGCCGCGAGGCGCGGCTTCAGCAACCGCCACAGGCGCAGCGTCACGTCGGCGTCCTCGGCCGCGTAGGCCGTCGCCTTGTCGATCGGCACCCGGTCGAAGGTCACCGCCGACTTGCCGGAGCCGGCGACCTCCTTGAAGGGGATCGGTTTGTGCCCCAGCCAGCGCTCCGACAGCTCGTCCATGCCGTGGCCGCCACGGCCGGCGTCGAGGGCGTAGGAGATCAGCATCGTGTCGTCGAAGTTGCGGATCTCGAGGCCGTAGTTGGCCACGACGAGGGCGTCGTATTTGATGTTCTGGCCGATCTTGAGGACGCTCGCGTCGGCGAGGAGCGTTCCGAGCGCGGCGAGCGCGGCGCGGATCTCGATCTGGCCGGGCGCGAGGCCGTCGTCGAACAGGCCGCCGTCGCCGGAGCGATGGGCGAGCGGCACGTAGCAGGCCCGGCCGGGCTCGAGCGCCAGCGAAAAGCCGACGATCTCAGCGCGCATGGCGTCGAGCGAGGTGGTCTCGGTGTCGAAGGCGACGAGGCCGCGCTCGCGCGCTTGCGTGATCCATTCCTCGAGACGCGCCAGCGTGGCGACGGTTTCATAAGCCGTCGTATCGATGGGCCCATGGGCGGCGGCCGCGCGAGACGCGGCGAGAGCGGCGGGGGTGCCGACGAGGGAGGCGGGACCGGGGCCCTCGAGCCCCCCCTCTCTGTCCCTCCCCCTCGAGGGGGGAGGGAACGAAGGAGGCGACGCCTCGCCGCTCGCGCCCCCTCCCCCCTCGAGGGGGAGGGTTGGGGTGGGGGGCCCGCCGACCTGCGACGCCCCCGCGGCCGAGGCCGGCGGCCAATGGGTGAAGGGAACTGTGGCCGGGTCGATCGCCTCCGCCACCGCGCCGGTCGCCTCCGCCACACGGCGGGTCAGCGAACCGAACTCCATCGCCTTCAAGAAGGCGACGAGGCGCGGCCCGTCGATCTCGGCGACGGCGAGATCCTCGATCGGCGTGTCGACCGGCACGTCGCGGGCGAGCGTCACCAGCTTCAGCGAGAGCCGCGCGGCGTCCGCATGATCGATCAGCGACTGGCGACGCTTCGGCTGCTTGATCTCGCCGGCGCGGGAAAGCAGCGTCTCCAGGTCGCCGTAGTCGTTGACGAGGCTCGCCGCCGTCTTGATGCCGATGCCGGGGACGCCGGGAACGTTGTCGACGGGATCGCCGGCGAGCGCCTGGACGTCGACCACCTTGTCGGGCGAGACGCCGAACTTCTCGAAGACCTCCGTCTCGCCGATGCGCTTGTCCTTCATCGTGTCGAGCATGACGACGCCCGGCTCGATCAGCTGCATCAGGTCCTTGTCGGAGGCGACGATGGTGACGTCGGCGCCGGCCGCGCGGGCCTGCGTCACATAGGTCGCGATGAGGTCGTCGGCTTCGAAGCCCTTCTGCTCGACGCAGGCGACGTTGAAGGCGCGGGTCGCCTCGCGGATCAGGCCGAACTGCGGCCGGAGATCCTCCGGCACTTCGGGGCGATGGGCCTTGTAGAGATCGTAGATCTCGTTGCGGAAGGTGTCGCCGGAGGCGTCGAAGATCACGGCGAGGTGGGTCGGCTCGACCCCGGCGGACGACTTCTTCGCCTCTTTGAGGAGGCGGAAGAGCATGTTGCAGAAGCCGGAGACCGCGCCGACCGGCAGTCCGTCCGACTTGCGCGTCAGGGGCGGCAGGGCGTGATAGGCGCGGAAGATGTAGGACGAGCCGTCGACCAGGAAGAGGTGGTCGCCGGATCCGATCGGGCGCGCCTGGGCGCCATTGGGGAGCTGCGTGTTCATGGGGCCGCATGGTAGCCGGCCCGGCCCCGGGGACAAGCCGAGATCGGCGTCGTCCCCGGTTCCGTGGCCATGAAGACGCATCGGGTCGGGAGCTCGGGCCGGCGGGACTTCGGTGCGCGATGCTTCGGCACCCCGGAGAACGACGAAACGGCGCGAGACGCGCCGTTTCGAAATCTCGTCGATCGCGAGCGGATCAGCCGCGCAGCGTCGCGCCGGTCGCCTTGGTCACGGCGGCGACGATCTTCGCCGCCACGGCCTCGAGGTCCTTGTCGGTCAGCGTCGCCTCGCGCGGCTGCAGGCTCACCTCGACCGCCACCGACTTCCTGCCTTCGCCGACCGCGGCCCCCCGGAAGACGTCGAAGACCTTCGCGTCGGTGACCAGCGCCTTGTCTGCCCCCTTGACGGCCTTGAGGATCTTCTCGGCCTCGACCTTCTCCTCGACGACGAAGGCGAAGTCGCGGGTGAGCGGCATCAGCTCCGGCAGGACCAGCGCGCCCTTCGACTTGGTCGGCTTGGCCTTGGGCTCGGGAATGGCGTCGAGATAGACCTGGAAGCCGACCAGCGGCGCGACGACGTCCATCGCCTCGAGCGTCGAGGGATGGATCTCGCCGAAATGGGCCAGCACGTTCTGCGGGCCCATCTGCAGCGTGCCGGAGCGGCCGGGGTGATACCAGGCCGGCGCGGTGCGGGCGATCTGCAGCTTGGCGACGTCGACGCCGAGAGCTTCGAGCACCGCCAACGCGTCGCCCTTGGCCACCGTCCAGGAGACCGGGCCGGCGGCGCCGATCCAATGGCGGCCGGAACCGGTCGAGGACGCGGTGCCGTGACGGACGCCGGCCGCTTCGAGCTTCTGGTCCTCGGGGCGGTCGCCCTTGAAGACCTGACCGACCTCGAACAGAGCGACGTCGGAGAGGCCGCGCTTCAGGTTGCGGCCGACGGCGGCCATCAGGCCGGGCATCAGGTTCGGCCGCATGTCGGAGAGGTCGGCCGCGATCGGATTGGCGAGCGCCAGTTCCGGCGCGCCGCCGCCGAAGCGGGTCGCGTCGGCCTTCGAGACGAAGGACCAGGTGACGGCCTCGAGCATCGAGCGGGTGGCGAGGATCCGGCGCGCCTTGGACCGGCGGATCTGCAGGGGCGTCAGCACCTTCTGGCCGACCGTGCCGGTCGCCTCGAGCGGCGTCGAGACGACGTTGTCGAGGCCGTGGATGCGCATCACCTCCTCGACGAGGTCGGCCTTCTGGGTGACGTCGGCGCGCCAGGAGGGCACGGCGACGCGGAAGAGGCCGTCCTCCGGCGAGACGACGAAGAAGCCGAGCTTCTCCAGGATCTCGCGGATCTCGGCGCGATGCAGCGAGAGACCGGTCAGCCGCTTCACCTCGGCGAGCGGGAACTCGATGATCCGATCGGTCTCCGGCACGGTTCCGGCGACGACGGGCGTCGAGGCCTCGCCGCCGCACAAATCGACCACCCACTGGGTGGCGACGTCGAGGCCGACCGGCACGAAGGCCGGATCGACGCCGCGCTCGAAGCGATAGCGGGCGTCGGAGACGATGCCGGTGCGCCGGCCGGTCTCGGCGGTGCGGGCCGGGTCGAACCAGGCGCATTCGATGAAGACGTCGGTGGTCTCGTCGGAGCAACCGGTCTCTTCACCGCCCATGACGCCGCCGAGGCCGAGCGGGCCGGCGTCGTCGGCGATGACGCACATGCGCTCGTCGATCGCATAGGTCTTGCCGTCGAGGGCCAGCAGGCTCTCGCCCTCGACGCCGTAGCGGGCATGAATGCCGCCCTTCACCTTGGCGGCGTCGAAGACGTGCAGCGGGCGGCCGAGGTCGATCGAGACGTAGTTGGTCATGTCGACCAGCGCCGAGATGGGGCGCAGGCCGATCGCCTTCAGGCGGCGCTGCATCCACTCCGGCGACGGGCCGTTCTTCACGCCCCGCACGTAACGGCCGTGGAAGACCGGGCAGGCGACGAGCTCGCCTTCGGGGAAGCGCAGGTCGACGGAGATCGGCGAGGCGTAGGTCCCGGCGATCTTGCGCGGCTCCAGCGGCTTCAGACGGCCGAGGCCGGCGGCGGCGAGATCGCGGGCGACGCCGCGCACGCCGGTGCAGTCGGCGCGGTTGGGCGTCAGCGAGACGTCGATCACCGGATCGGAGAGATCGGCGAAATCGGCATAGGAGACGCCGACGGGGGCGTCGGCGGCGAGCTCCATGATGCCGGCATGGTCCTCGGAGAGCTCGAGCTCGGCGGCCGAGCACATCATGCCGAAGCTCTCGACGCCGCGGATCTGGCCGACGCCGAGGGTGAAGTCCTTGCCCGGAATATAGGTGCCGGCGGCGGCGAAGACGGTCTTGAGGCCGGCGCGGGCGTTGGGCGCGCCGCAGACCACCTGGAGCGGCGCGGGACCGCCGACGTCGACCATGCAGACGCGCAGGCGATCGGCGTTCGGATGCTGCACGGCGGAGACGACGTGGGCGACGACGAAGGGCTTCAGCGCCGCGCCCTTGTCCTCGACGCCCTCGACCTCGAGGCCGATGCGGGTGAGCGTCTCGACGATCTGATCGAGCGTGGCCTCGGTGTCGAGGTGATCCTTCAGCCAGGAGAGGGTGAACTTCATGGGGTCGGTCCGATCTTCGGGGCAACGGGAGAAGGAGAGGCCGAAGCCCCCCCTCCCTGTCCCTCCCCCTCGAGGGGGGAGGGGACGGTCGCGGCGACCGTCGAGAGATCATCGAGCGAAGACGTCTCCGCCCCGCTGCGGTCGTGATGCGACGGGCGCAACCCCGCACGTTCCCTCCCCCCTCGAGGGGGAGGGGCAGGGAGGGGGGGCACGACGTCGCCGGAAATCACGCCTGCGGCGACGAGCGCTCCGAAAATTCGCTCCAGAACACTCGGCGTCACGACGAGAACGTCGTGATTCCAAAAGCGCAGGACGGTGTAACCCGCCTCGGCGAGCCAGGCGCTGCGCCGCTCATCGTGCCGAATTCCGGCGGCCTCGCCATGCTGGCCGCCGTCGACCTCGATCACCAGCTTGGCCGCCGGACAGAGAAAGTCGACCACATACGGGCCGATCGGCGCCTGCCTGCGGAACGATACCGAGAGAAACCGATGACCTCGCAGGCACGACCACAGGCGCGCCTCGGCATCCGTCATCTCCCGACGCAGCCGGCGCGCGTTGGCGCGCAGGGTCGGGGAAACGACATGATGCGGCATGGCGATCACCTCCATGGCCGTGACCGTCTCCATCACGCGCTCAATCCACCGAAGAGCGTCGGCAGGTCGAGCGGGCGGAAGCCGTAGTGCTTCAGCCAGCGGACGTCGGCGTCGAAGAAGGCGCGCAGGTCGTTCATGCCGTATTTCAGCATGGCGATGCGGTCGATGCCCATACCGAAGGCGAAGCCCTGGTAGCGGTCGGGGTCGAGGCCGCAGGCCCTCAGCACGTTGGGATGAACCATGCCGCAGCCGAGGATCTCCAGCCAGTCGTTCCCCTCGCCGAACTTCACTTCCGAACCGGAGCGATCGCAGCGGATGTCGACCTCCATCGACGGCTCGGTGAAGGGGAAGAACGACGGACGGAAGCGCATCTCGACGTCCGGCACCTCGAAGAAGGCCTTGCAGAACTCCTCGAGCACCCATTTCAGCGTGCCGATGGTCGAGGTCTCGTCGATCACCAGACCCTCGACCTGATGGAACATCGGCGTGTGGGTCTGGTCGCTGTCGCAGCGATAGGTGCGGCCCGGCGCGATGATGCGGATCGGCGGCTTCTGGGACAGCATGGTGCGGACCTGCACCGGCGAGGTGTGGGTGCGGAGCAGATGGCGCGCGCCGTCCTCCTTCGGGGAGAAGAAGAAGGTGTCGTGCATCTCGCGGGCGGGATGGCCCTCGGGGAAGTTCAGAGCGGTGAAGTTGTAGAAGTCGCTCTCGACGTCCGGGCCTTCGGCCACCGCGAAGCCCATGTCGGCGAAGATCGCGGTCAGCTCGTCGGTGACCTGGGAGATCGGATGGATGCGGCCGTCGTTGGCCGGCGAGGGCCAGAGCGGCAGCGTCACGTCGACGGTCTCGACGGCGAGGCGGGCGGAAAGCGCCGCCTCCTTCAGCACGACGCGACGGGCGGCGAGCGCCTCGCCGACGCCGTCCTTCAGCGCGTTGATCGCCGCGCCGCGGGTCTTGCGGTCGTCCGGGCTCATCGCGCCGAGGGTCTTCAAGAGTTCGGACACCGACCCCTTCTTGCCGAGCGCGCCGACGCGCACCGCTTCCAGCGCCGCTTCGTCGGCGGCCGCGTCGATGGCGGCGCGCAGGGAGTGTTCGAGATCGTCGATGTCGCTCATGGGGTCCGGCTTCCGAGATGCGTCGAGAAAATCGCCCGCACTTCTAGCCAGATTTCGCCGGCGGGGAAAGGTCCGGCGCACGTTCGCGCTCATCCCGCGGAAGCATGACCGGCGCGGCGAATTTCGCTCCGCGAACAAACGTGGGCGCCCTGCCCCCTCGTTCCGGCGCCGCTTGACACGTCGATATCGTTATAGAAAATAACAATTACAAAAATGAACATTGGGAGCGAACCGCCGATGACCGCCTCCGCCGGGACCGCGAGATCGACCGCCGCCTCGCCGCTCGCCCTCGAGCGACGCGGCGACGTGCTGATCGTCGGCCTCGACCGCCAAGCCAAGCGCAACGCGCTCAACGACGAGACGATCGAAGCGCTCGATGAGGTGTTTTCGGGCGTGCCCGACGACGTGCGCGCCGTGGTGATCCACGGGATCGGGCCGAATTTCTCGGCCGGGCTCGACCTTTCCGAGATCTCCGAGCGCGACGTCACCGAGGGCGTCTTCCACTCCCGCGCCTGGCATCGCTGCTTCGAGAAGATCGAATTCGGCCGGACGCCGGTGGTCGCGGTGCTGAAGGGCGCGGTGATCGGCGGCGGGCTGGAGCTCGCCTGCGCGGCGCATGTCCGGGTCGCCGAGGCGAGCGCCTTCTACGGTCTCCCGGAGGGCCAGCGCGGCATCTTCGTCGGCGGCGGCGGCTCGGTCCGCCTGCCGAAGCTGATCGGCGTCGCGCGCATGGCCGACATGATGCTGACCGGGCGCACCTATTCGGCGGCGGAAGGGGTCGGGCTCGGTTTCTCGCAATATCTGGTCGGCGAGGGCGAGGGCTTCGACAAGGGTCTGGAGCTCGCGACCAAGATGTGCGGCAACGCGCCGCTCTCCAACTTCGCGGTGATCCAGGCGCTGCCGCGCATCGCCGACAGCGACCCGCGGGTCGGCTACCTGATGGAGAGCCTCGTCTCGTCGGTCGCCCAGAGCGACCGGGAGGCGAAGCGTCGCGTGCGCGACTTCCTGGAGAAGCGCGCCGCCAAGGTGACGCGTCCGGACTGACCGGGCGCGATCGGGCAGGTCGGACCACCGACCGCCCCCGGGGCGCAAGACCCCAGCGAGGAAACGAAGAGGACCGTTCCACGCGCGAAGACGCGGGGCGAGGTCCGGGGAGGACATCATGCACGCCACGATTCCGGCGACCGCGCCGCTGCGTCTCTTCGGTAAGCTCGATCCGGTGGTCGAGAGCCGCCCCGACGGCGTCATCGTGGTGCGCTCGGCCAAGCCCTTGCCGCACTATTCCGCCTCGCTGGTCGATCGGCTGGAGCATTGGGCCAAGGTGACGCCGCATCGCGTCTTCCTGGCCGAACGCGACGAGACCGGCGGCTGGCGCGAACTGACCTACGGCGCCGCCTTCGAGCAGATCCTGCACATCGGCGCGGCGCTGCTCGCCCGCGACCTGTCGCCGGACGAGCCGGTGCTGATCCTGTCGGGCAACGGCATCGACCATGCGCTCCTCAGCCTCGCCGGCATGGCGGTGGGCGTGCCGACCTGCCCGATGTCGACGGCCTATTCGACGATCTCGCAGGATCTCGGCAAGCTCGCCTACGCCCTCGACCTCCTGACGCCGCGGCTGGTCTTCGCTTCGGACGGCCGCATCTTCGGCCGCGCGCTCGCGAAGGCCAAGGAGCGCGGCATCGAGATCGTCGTCTCCGACGACACCGCCGAGGCGCTCGGCGCGACGCGCTTCTCCAACCTCCTCGACCGGCCGATCTCCTCCGCCGTCGTTTCGGCGCGCGCCGAGGTCGGACCCGACACGATCGCCAAGTTCCTGCTGACCTCCGGGTCGACCGGCTATCCGAAGGCGGTGACCAACACCCAACGGATGCTCTGCGCCAATCAGGCGATGCTGGCCGAGGCGCTGGCCTTCCTCAAGGACGAGCCGCCGGTGCTGGTCGACTGGCTGCCCTGGGCGCACACCTTCGGCTCCAACCACAATTTCGGCATCGCCCTCTACAACGGCGGCACGCTCTACATCGACGAGGGCAAGCCGGTGCCGGCCGGGATCGGCGCGACCATCGCCAATCTGCGCGAGATCGCTCCGACGATCTATTTCAACGTGCCCAAGGGCTTCGAGGCGCTGCTGCCGCACCTGCGCGACGACGCCGCCCTGCGCCGCCACTTCTTCTCGCGGCTGAAGCTGATGTTCTACGCCGGCGCCGGCCTCGCCAAGCCGATCTGGGACGCCTATCGCGAGATGGCGATCGAGACGATCGGCCGGCCGATCGCCTTCACCACTTCGCTGGGGTCGACCGAGACCGCGCCCGGCGCGCTGATCGGCGTGCGCGAGGTCGACCGACCCGGCATCGTCGGCGTGCCGCACAAGGGGGTCGAGCTGAAGCTCGTGCCCAACGCCGGCAAGCTCGAGGCGCGGCTCCGCGGTCCGAACATCACGCCCGGCTACTGGCGGCGGCCGGACCTGACGGCCGGCGTCTTCGACGCCGAGGGCTTCTATCTGATGGGCGACGCGCTGCGCCTCGCCGAGCCGAACAACTTCGCCGCCGGCTTCGAGTTCGACGGCCGCGTCGCCGAGGACTTCAAGCTCGCCACCGGCACCTGGGTCAGCGTCGGTCCGCTCCGGACCGACTTCGTCGGCCGGCTCGATCCGCTCGTCAAGGACGCCGCCGTCACCGGCCACGACCGCGACGACGTCGGCATGCTGCTCTTCCCCGACGAGGTCGAGACGCGGAAGCTCGCGCCGCATCTTCCCCCCGAGACGCCGTTCGAGGAGGTCGTCTGCGACGGCGCCGTGAAGGACGCCTTCCAGGAGCGTCTGGCGGCGATCGCGCGCGAGGCGACCGGGTCTTCGACCCGCGTCACCCGGATCGCCCTGCTCGCCCTCCCCCCGTCGATCGACCTCGGCGAGGCGACCGACAAGGGTTCGCTCAACCAACGCGCCGTGCTCGCCAACCGCGCGTCGGACGTCGAGGCGCTCTACGCCGCCGACGCCGCGCCGCACGTCGTCCGCCTGTGAGGAAACATCCCATGACGCACGTTCTCGGCGCGATCACGCTCACCTTCGACGACGTCCATCTCGTCGCCGGCGTCCGCACGCCCTTCTGCGACTATGCCGGCCGGCTCTCGACCGTGTCGCCGACCGATCTCGCCATCAAGGCCGGCCGCGAGGCGATCGCGCGGTCCGGCGTCGATCCGACCGAGATCGGCACGGTGGTCGCCGGCAACATGGCGCAGGCGAGTTTCGACGCCTATTTCCTGCCGCGGCACGTCGGCCTCTACTGCGGCGTTCCGGTCGAGATTCCCGCCCATCTCGTCCAGCGGATCTGCGGCACCGGCATCGAGGCGATCGTCCAAGCCGCCGACGCGATCTCGCTCGGCCGGGCCGGCGTCGCGCTGGCGGTCGGGGCGGAATCGATGAGCCGCAATCCGGTCGCCGCCTACACCCATCGCAACGGCTTCCGGATGGGTCAGATCGAGTTCAAGGACTTCCTGTGGGAGAGCCTGCTCGACACCGCCTGCCACACCACCATGGGCGGCACGGCGGAGAACCTGGCGAAGCGGTACGGCATCACCCGCGAGGAGGTCGACGCCTTCGCGGCGCGCTCGTTCGAACGGGCGCTGGCGGCGCGGGCCGAAGGCTTCTTCGACGACGAGATCGTGCCCGTGCGCGAGGAGACCTTCGAACGCGAAGGCTACGACGCGCGCGCGATCAGGCTGCCGAAGCGCGGCGACGTGGTCGGCGAGGACGACCACGTCCGGCCGTCGCCGATCGAAATGCTGGCGAAGATCCGCCCGGCCTTCGGCGGGGTGCAGACCGGCGGCAATTCCTCGGCGATCGTCGACGGCGCGGCGGCGGTCGTGCTCGCTTCGGGCGAACGGGCGGCGACGCGCGGACGCAAGCCGCTCGCCCGCCTCGTCGCCGCGGCCTCGGTCGGCGTGCCGCCGGAGGTTATGGGCATCGGCCCGGCCCCGGCGATCCGCGCGGTCTGCGAGGCCGTCGGGCTCGAGATCGGCGAGATCGACCGGATCGAGATCAACGAGGCGTTCGGCGCGCAGGTGATGGCCTGCGCCCGCGAGCTCGGCCTCGACGAGGCGAAGCTCGACGTCAACGGCGGCGCGATCGCCATCGGCCATCCGCTCGGCGCGACCGGCGTGCGGCTGACGCTGACCGTGGCGCGCGAGCTGAAGCGGCGCGGCCTGAGGTGGGGCGTCGCCTCGGCCTGCATCGGCGGCGGCCAAGGCATCGCGCTCCTGGTCGAGAACGAAGACGCGAAGTGAGGGCATCGACATGAAGCTCGACGGACTTTCGGCGATCGTCACCGGCGGCGGCTCCGGCCTCGGCCGCGCCACGGCGGAAGCGCTGGCGGCGAAGGGGGCGCGGGTCGCCGTGGTCGACCGCAACGAAGCCGCGTCGGCCGAGGTCGCGAGCGCGATCGGCGGCCTCGCCGTCGGCCTCGACGTCGCCGACGCGGGCGCGGCGGAGGCCGCCTTCGCCCGGATCGAGGCGGCGATCGGCGCGGCGCGGCTGCTGGTCAACTGCGCCGGCATCGGCGTCGCCAAGCGCGTCCTCGGCAAGGAGGGACCGCAGGCGCTCACCGACTTCGAGACGGTGATCCGGGTCAACCTCCTCGGCTCGTTCAACATGTTGCGGCTGGCGAGCGCGGCGATGGCGAAGCTCGAGCCGCTCGACGGCGGCGAACGCGGCGTGATCGTCAACACCGCTTCGATCGCGGCCTTCGAAGGCCAGATTGGTCAGGCGGCCTACGCCGCCTCGAAGGGCGGCGTCGTTTCGATGACGCTGCCGATCGCCCGCGAGCTCGCGCAGTTCGGCATCCGCGTCAACACGATCGCGCCGGGCCTGTTCCTGACGCCGCTGCTGCGCTCGCTGCCGGAGGAGGCGCAGGTCTCGCTCGGCCGGTCGATCCCGTTCCCGCAACGGCTCGGCGAGCCGGCGGAATTCGCCGCTCTCGTCGTCCACATGGCGGAAAACGCCTTCCTCAACGGCGAAGTCGTGCGCCTCGACGGCGCCCTTCGCATGCAGCCGAGGTGAGCGACATGCTGATCAACCGACGCACCGTCCGGATCGAATGGGCCGACTGCGACGCCGCCGGCATCGTGTTCTATCCGAACTATTTCTCGATGTTCGACAGCTCCACCCACCACCTCTTCGAGGCGGCCGGCTGGAAGAAGCGCGACCTGATCCGCGAGTTCGACATCGTCGGCTACCCGATGGTCGACACCGGCGCGAAGTTCATGGTCCCGTCGACCTTCGGCGACGACGTGGTGATCGAGACGCAGGTCTCCGAATTCGGCCGGTCGAGCTTCAAGATCGCCCATCGCCTGCTCAAGCCCGGCCCCGACGGCGCGGAGATCGTGGCGATCGAGGCCTGGGAGGCTCGCGTCTGGGTCGGCCGGCATCCCGACGACCCGACCAGGATGAAATCGCGTCCGATCCCGGAAGAGGTGATCCGACGGCTGAGCGCCGCGTGAGGCGGCGGACGACGACCCGCGCGAAAAAAGACGCGGGCGTCGCGGAGGAAGCGACGAGGAGGAGGAAACCATGTCCCAGTTCACCCGCCGCGCCCTGATGGGAGCGGTCTTCGCCGTGACGCTCGCCGGCGGCGCGGCCTTCGCCGACCAACCGACGATCAAGATCGGCGTGTCGATCTCGACCACCGGTCAGGGCGCGGCGCTCGGCATTCCGGAGAAGAACACGCTCGACATCGTGTCGCACGAGATCGGCGGCGCGAAGCTCGAGATCATCCAGCTCGACGACGCCGGCGATCCGACCAACGCCACCACCAACGCCCGCCGTCTCGTCGGCGAGGACAAGGTCGACCTCCTGATCGGCTCGGCGGTGACGCCGGCGACGATGGCGGTGGCCGGGGTCGCCTTCGAGGCGGGCGTGCCGCATTTCGCGTTGTCGCCGATGCCGTTCCAGCCGGGCCGGGAGAAGTGGACCTTCGTGATGCCGCAGCCGGTGCCGCTGATGGCCAAGGGGCTGTGGGAGGACATGAAGGCGAAGGGCGTCAAGTCGGTCGGCATCATCGGCTTCTCCGACAGTTGGGGCGACCTCTGGGTCAAGGAGTTCAAGGCCTCGGCCGAGCCGATGGGCCTGAAGATGGTCGCCGACGAACGCTATGCGCGCGCCGACACCTCGGTCGCCGGTCAGGTGCTGAAGCTGGTCGCGGCGCGGCCGGACGCGGTGCTGGTCGGCGCGTCCGGCACGGCGGCGGCGCTGCCGGTGATCTCCTTTCGCGAACGCGGCTTCGCCGGCCCGATCTACCAGACCCACGGCGCGGTCACCCACGCCTTCATCGGCATCGCCGGCAAGGCGGCGGAAGGGGTGATCTTCACCGCCGGTCCGGTGGTGGCGGCCGCCGCCCAGGCCGACGGCGCGCTCACCAAGGCGCCCGGCGTCGCCTATACCGCGGCATACGAGGCCAAGTACGGGCCGAAGTCGGTGACGCAGTTCGGCGCGCACATGAACGACGTGTTCGAGGCCTTGAAGCGGATCGTGCCGGTGGCGCTGAAGACCGCCGAGCCGGGCACGCCGGAGTTCCGCGACGCGCTTCGCCGGGCGGCGGAGAGCGAGAAGGAGATCGCCGCCAGCCAGGCGGTCTACAACTGGACGCCGACGAACCACTACGGCGTCGACGATCGCGGCCGTGTCCTGATCACCGTGAAGAACGGCGACTGGGCGATCGCGAAGTGACCCCCCTCCGGCGCGGACCGCCTCTCGGGCCGTCTGCGCCGGACCTCCCGGAAGACCACCTCGCCCCCCGCGTCGGCCCGCCAGCGCGGGTTTTCTCGTTCCTTTCGACGCCTACGCAACGGCGCGACGCGAAACGCCCGGCCGAAGCCGGGCGTCGCGCGTTCGGCCGGAAACCGTTCGACCCGCCCCTCACCCGAGTCCGGCGAGCGCGCGGCAGTCGTCGAGCGAGCGGTCGGGCGAGAGGATCTGCGTCAGCAGGCTCGACGCCTCGACCGCCAGATCTTCGGCGAAGATGCGGGCGCGGCGGGCCCAGACGCCATCGTCCTTCGCCTCGCGCGCCGCGCCGCGGGCGAGCAGCGCGCCGCCGACGGCGAGGCCGAAGAGGCGCAGGAAAGTCGAGGCGACGAGCAGGCGCGCGGCCTCGTCGGCGGTCGCGGCGAGGAGATGGGCGGCGGCGGCCTCGAGCGCGTCGAGCGCGGCGTCGAGACGGGCGGCGGAGGGGCCGAGCGCGACGCGGGCGGCGGCGACGTCGGCGCGGGTCTCGGCGAGGAGGCGGGCGACGTCGGCGCCGCCGTCGCGGCCGAGCTTGCGGGTGACGAGGTCGATCGCCTGGATGGCGTTGGTCCCCTCGTAGATCGGCGCGATGCGGATGTCGCGGAAGAGCTGGGCCGCGCCGGTCTCCTCGACGAAGCCCATGCCGCCGTGGACCTGGACGCCGAGCGAGGCGACCTCGCAGCCGACGTCGGTCGAAAACGCCTTGACGACCGGCGTGAGCAGGCTCGCCCGCGCCTCGCCGGCGGCGCGGATCTCGGCCGTCGCGCCGGCGTGGGCGACGTCGATGGCGGAGGCCGCGGCATAAGCGAGCGCCCGGACCGCCGCGGTCAGCGCGCTCATCCGGGCCAGCGTCCGGGCGACGTCCGGGTGCGCGGCGATCGGGGCGGGCGCGGGGAAGCCGCTCGCGCGGCCCTGCTTGCGTTCGAGAGCGTAGGCGCGGGCCTTCTGCGTCGCCTTCTCGGCGATCGCAACGCCCTGCAGGCCGGTCGCCAGCCGCGCCTCGTTCATCATCGTGAACATGCAGGCGAGGCCTTCGTTCTCGCGGCCGACGAGCCAGCCGATCGCGCCGCTGGCGTCGCCGTAGACCATGGCGCAGGTCGGCGAGCCCTTGATGCCGAGCTTGTGCTCGACGCCGGCGCAGCGGACGTCGTTGCGGCTCCCGAGCGAGCCGTCGTCGTTCACGAAGACCTTCGGCACGAGGAAGAGCGAGATCCCCTTCACCCCGGCCGGCGCGTCGGGGAGGCGGGCGAGGACGAGATGGATCACGTTCTCGGCGAGGTCGTGCTCGCCGAAGGTGATGAAGATCTTCTGGCCGACGATCCGGTAGGTCCCGTCGCCGACCGGAGTGGCGCGGGTGCGAAGTAGGCCGACGTCGGAGCCGGCCTGCGGCTCGGTCAGGTTCATCGTGCCGGTCCAGGTTCCGGCGACGAGGTTCGGCAGATAGGTCGCCTTCAGGTCGTCGGACGCATGGGCGGCGATCGCCTGCGCCGCGCCCTGGCTCAGGACCGGCAGGGTGGAGAGCGCCATGCAGGCCGAGGTCAGCATCTCCATGGTCGCCGTGGCGACGGCGGTCGGCAGGCCGGAGCCGCCGAAGGCCTCGGACAGAGCGACCGCGTTCCAGCCGGCCGCCGCCCAATCGGCGTAGACCTCGCGAAAGCCCGGAGGACAGACGACCGCGCCGTCGTTCCAACTCGCCCCGACCGTGTCGGAGGTTCGATCGAGCGGGGCGACACGCGCCTCGCAGAAGCGGCCGGCCTCGTCGAGGACGGCGCGGAGATCGTCCGCCGCCATCGGCTGCGGCGCACCGTGGAAGGGCGCGATCTCGGTCAGGGTGAAGAGAATGTCGTCGATCGGCGCGCGCCAGGTCATGAGGTCGTCCTTCGCAGCGGTCAATGGAAACCGAGATAGCTCTCGACGATGCGATCGTCCGCCGCGAGCGCGGCGGCGGGGCCGGAGGCGACGGTCTCGCCGAGCTCCATGACGTGGCCGTGGTCGGCGGCGGCGAGCGCGGCGCGGGCGTTCTGCTCGACGAGCAGGACGGCGACGCCGGTCGCTCTCAGATCGGCGACGATGCGGAAGATGTCGGCGACGATGCGCGGGGCGAGGCCCAGGCTCGGCTCGTCGAGCATCAAGAGCTTCGGCCGGCTCATCAGGGCGCGACCCATGGCGAGCATCTGGCGCTCGCCGCCCGACATGGTGCCGGCGAGCTGGTCGCGGCGCTCCTTCAGACGGGGGAAGCGGTCGTAGACCTCGGCGATCGTGTCCCGGGCGACGGCGCGAGGCGCGCGGAAACCGCCGAGCACCAGATTGTCCTCGACCGTCATGGTCGAGAAGAGCTCCCGCCGCTCCGGCACCAGACAGAGGCCGAGGCCGACGCGCTCCTCGACGCCGAGGCGGGCGAGGTCGCGGCCGGCGAAGCGGACGCACCCTTCGGCGATCGGCAGAGCGCCCATCGTGGCGTTGAGCAGCGTCGACTTGCCGGCGCCGTTGGCGCCGATCACGGTGACGATCTCGCCGGCATGGACACGCAGAGAGACGCCGCGGACGGCGCGCACCTTGCCGTAGGCGACGGCGACGCCGTCGATGTCGAGGAGCGCTTCGCTCATGCCACGCCTCCGAGATAGGCCTCGAGCACCGCCGGGTCGGTCTTGACCTGATCGGGCGGGCCCTCCGCGATCTTGGTCCCGAAGTCGAGGACGACGATGCGATCGGCGAGCCCCATCACGAAGCCCATGTCGTGTTCGACGAGCAGCACGCTCATGCCCTCGGCGCGCAGTTTCGTCAGCAACTCGGCGAGCGCCTGTTTTTCGAAGTGACGCAGGCCGGCGGCCGGCTCGTCGAGGAGCAGGAGGGCCGGATCCATGGCGAGCGCCCGAGCGATCTCGACGACGCGCTGTTGACCGAGCGCCAGCGCGCCGGCCGGCCTGGCGAGATGCTCGCCGAGGCCGACGCGGTCGAGCTGGGCCGCCGCCTCGGCGAGGAGACGTGCCTCGTCGCGGCGATCGAGACGGAACATCGCGGCGAGGAGGCCGGCGCGGCCGCGCAGGTGCGCGCCCATGGCGACGTTCTCCAGCACCGTCATCTCCGGCTCCAGCTTGACGTGCTGGAAGGTGCGGGCGAGGCCGCGGGCGGCGATCGTCTGCGGCGCCGAGCCGGAGATCTCGACGCCGTCGAAGCTCACCCGACCGGCGGTCAGCCCGGCGACGCCGGTGACGAGGTTGAAGGTGGTGCTCTTGCCGGCCCCGTTCGGACCGATCAGGGCGACGATCTCGCCGCGGCCGACGGAGAAGGTGACGTCGTTGACGGCGGTGAGGCCGCCGAACTGCTTGCGGGCGCGGTCGAGCGTCAGGAGCGGACGGGCGCGGTCGCCACCGCCGAGGGCGCGGCGCGGCAACGGCTCGGCAGTGGCCGGACGGACGCGCGGCGCGGCCTTCAGGAGGCGGGCGAGATGCGGCCAGAGGCCGTCCCGCGCGACCTGCAGGAGTACGACCAACACGACGCCGAAGACGACGCCCTCGAGCTGCAGCGCGTTGCCGAAGAGCGCCGGCACGACGCGTTGCAGCGCCTCCTTCAGGAGGGTGACCAGACCCGCGCCGAGGATCGCCCCCCAGATCTGGCCGGAGCCGCCGACCACCGCCATGAACAGATATTCGATGCCGGCGTTGAGACCGAACGGGGCCGGGGTGACGGTGCGCTGGACATGGGCGTAGAGCCAGCCGGAGAGGCCGGCGAGCAGCGCCGCCCAGACGAAGACGACGAGTTTCGTCCGGCTCGTGTCGACGCCGAAGGCTTCGGCCG
Source organism: Hyphomicrobiales bacterium (assembly GCA_021286855.1). GTDB lineage: Bacteria > Pseudomonadota > Alphaproteobacteria > Rhizobiales > Ancalomicrobiaceae > Pinisolibacter. The sequence goes on from JAJTBO010000004.1 coordinate 160,877, forward strand.
CGATCCGCCCCTTGCGCAGGGCGCGGACGCCGCGGCCGATGCGGCTGTCGAGGAGATGGGTGGTGAGCACGCCGGCGAGGATCACCGCGATCCAGATCACCACATGGGCGGCGCGCGGATCGACCAGCGACCAGCCGGCGAGGCTCAAGGGCGGCACGCCGGAGATGCCGTCGTGGCGGCCGAGCAGCTCGAGCTTGCCGAAAAGATAATAGAGCGACAGACCCCAGGCGATGGTGCCGAGCGGCAGGAAGTGGCCGGAGAGGCGGACGGTGATCAGGCCGAGCACGGCGGCGGCGAGGCCGACGACGGCGAGCGCCACCGGCAGGCTCGCCCAGGGCGACCAGCCCCAGACGGTGGTCAGCACCGCGGTCGTATAGGCGCCGAAGCCGCAGAAGGCGGCCTGGCCGAAGGAGGTCATGCCGCCGACGCCGGTGAGCAACACCAGCCCCATGGCGACGAGGGCGGCGAGGCCGACGTTGCCGAGCAGGGTGATCCAGAAGATCGGCACGCCGGGGACGATCGGGGCGAGCGCCAGGACGGCGACGAAGAGCAGAAGGGCGTGACGCGGGCTCATGATCAGTCCTCCTCCTCGACGTGAACCTGCTTCAGCGATCGCCACATCAGCACTGGAAGGATCAGCATGAAGACGACGATCTCCTTGAGGTCGGAGGCGAAGAAGGAGGCGAAGGCCTCGACCACGCCGACCGCGAAGGCGGCCGCGGCGGTCAGCGGCCAGCTGGCCAGCCCGGCGATGATCGCCGCGACGAAGCCCTTGAGGCCGATCAGGAAGCCGGTGTCGTAGTAGATCGTCGTCATCGGCGCGACGAGGACGCCGGAGAGCGCGCCGACGATCGCCGCGAGGCCGAAGGCGAGCGAACCGGCGAAGCCGGTGCGGATGCCGACGAGGCGCGCGCCGAGCCGATTGACCGCCGTGGCGCGCAGCGCCTTGCCCCACAGCGAACGCTCGAAGAAGAGCCACAGCGCGGCGACGGCGACGATCGTCACGGCGTAGACCCACAGGCTCTGGCCGGTGACGAGAAGCGGCCCGACGGCGAGCGTCAGATCCGACATGGCCGGAGCGCGCAGGCCCTCCGCGCCGAAGAAGACGAGACCGAGCCCGACCAGAGCGAGATGGACGCCGACGGCGGTGATCAGCAGGGTCAGCACCGAGGCGCCGGCGATCGGCCGGAAGGCGACCCGGTAGACCAACGGTCCGAGCGGACCGACCAGCGCCAGGGTGGCGGCGAAATGCGCCGCCGGGCCGAAACCGCGTCCGGCGACGAAGACCGCCGCTCCGGCGAGGAGCCCGGGGACGGCGAGGTCGAAGAAGACGACGCGCGGCAGGCGGGCGGCGAGCGCGCGGTCGCGGATCGCCTCGACGAGGTCGAAGAGGAAGGCGAGGCCGGCGAAGGCGAGGAGCAGCCAGACGGTGCCGGGCAGACGCCCGGCCTCGAACAGGGCGTAGGTCAGCGCGCCGAAGGCGACGAACTCGCCCTGCGGGATGAAGATCACCCGCGTCACCGCGAAGACCAGGACGAGCGCCAATCCGAGCAGCGCATAGATCGCCCCGTTCGTGATACCGTCCTGGAGAAGAAAGAGCAGAATCGTGCCGTCCACCGGTCGTCGCCCCCCTCGCGAACACGTGCGGGCGCAGCCGACCGCAAGGCGGACGACGCGAGAATTCTGCGAATTCAAAGGGACGAAGCGTCCCTCCCCGGAGTGCTCTTCGTTATTTGATATACGCCATAACAATTATCGACTATAAGAGCAAGGCCGGACGGGGCGGGATCGCCGCTCGGTCCGTGCGAGAGGCGAACAATGGACGCATACGACAGCGACGAGCGGACGAGCGGCGCGGCCACGACGCCGGGGCGGCGAAGCCGGAGGACGGCGGCGGATCTCGACGAGACGGCGGAGAGCGGCGGCGATCTCGATCTGTCCGGCCTGACCGGCGTCGTCGGCTATCGCCTCCGGCGGGCGCAGCTCGCGGTGTTCGAAGACTTCAACCGCCGCTTCCAGCGGTTCGATCTGAAGCCGGCGCAATATTCCGCGCTGCTGGTGATCGGCGACAATCCGGGCCGCAAACAATCCGAGATCGCCGCGGCGCTCGGCATCCAACGGCCGAACTTCGTCGCGATGTTGGACGAGTTGGAGCGCCGCGGGTTGGCCGAGCGGACCCGTTCGACCACGGATCGGCGCAGCCATGCCGTCGTCCTCACCGAGCACGGGCGGCGGCTGCTCGCCGAAGCCCGCGCCGAACAGGCGCAGCAGGAGACGGACCTCGGCGACCTGCTCGGTCCGGGCGGGCGCGACGCCCTGGTGTCGCTGCTGCACCGGTTGACGCAGGCCGAGTGAGGCGACCGATATCGACCTTTTGTTCGACGGGCGAACACACAGCCGGTGACGACGCCCGCCTCGATCGGAGACACTTCCGGCAAGATCAAACAAACGGCCGTTCGTAAGAGCGCCGACCCAGGGAAAGGAACGCCGACATCATGACCCTCGCGAACATCGTGGTTCACCTCGATTCGAGCCCGCGCGCCGCGGCCCGCGTCGCGTTGGCGGTGAAGCTTGCGGCCCGTCACGGCGCCCGGCTGACCGGCCTCTTCGCCGAGACGGTCTCGGCGCATCGGGTCGGCGTCGTCGCCTCCTGGCCGCCGGCCGAACACGTCGCGGCGGTCGCCGCGGCGCGTGACGCCTTCGTCGCGGCGACGGCGACGCTCGGCGATCGCGCCCGCTTCATCGACGTCAACCGGGGCGGCGAACAGGAAATTTTGCTCCGGACGACCGACATCGCGCGCGCCTTCGATCTCGTCGTGCTCGGTCAGCACGAGGAGGGCGGGCGCACGCCGGCCGATCTGGCCGAGCACCTGATCCTGGAGGGCGGCCGCCCGGTCCTGGTGGTGCCCTATGCCGGAACCTACGAGGATCTCGGCCACCGGCCGCTGTTCGCCTGGCATCGCTCGCGCGGCGCGGCGCGGTCGCTGCACGACGCCCTGCCGCTGATCGCGGCCGGCGCCGACGCGCTGGTGGTGGAAGCCGGCCGCATGGGCGAGGCGGCCGACGAGTTCGCCGATCTCGTGGTCGCCGATCTTGCCGCCCACGGGATCTCGGCGCGTTTCCAGACGATCGTCGTGGAAGAGGTCAAGCTGATGGACATGCTGCTCAATCAGGCGGCCGACCATTCCGCCGACCTGATGGCGATCGGCGCCTTCGATTCGACCGGTTTCGCCTTCCTCGGCCGCGGCTCGGGCACCCGCTACGTGCTGCGCCACATGACGCTGCCGGTGCTGTTCTCGCACTGATCCTCGACGAACGAAGGGCCGGACCCTCCGGGGGGATCCGGCCCTTCTCGTCTCGCGCCTCCGGGAGGAGGAGGCCGACGGAGACGTCCTCAGCTCCGCCGTTTCGCCGCCTGGAACATCGGCCCGCCGAGGCGGGGCGGCCAGCCGTAGCCGTTGACGAAGACGAGGTCGATGTCGGAGGCGCGCGCGGCGATGCCCTCGGCGAGGATCGCGTCGCCCTCCCGCCCCATCACCGCGACCAGACGATCGACGATCTCGGCGGCGGAGAAGGCGCGGCGGACGATGCCCTTCACCGCCGATTCCGCTTCGACGATCGCGGTCACGGTCGGATCGACGGTCTTCTTCCCGTCGGGATAGGCGTACCAGCCCGCCCCGGTCTTGCGGCCGAAGCGGCCGGCCTCGCAGAGCCGATCGGCGATCGCCACGTAGCGCTCGTTCGGATCGCGGGTGGCGGCCTTGCGCTTGCGCAGGCTCCAGGCGATGTCGAGGCCGGAGAGGTCGAAGACGGCGAAGGGGCCCATGGCGAGGCCGAAGCCCTCCATCGCCGCATCGATCGCCTCGGGCAGCGCGCCGTCCTCCAGCAGAAATTCGCATTCGCGGCGGAACGCCGCCCAGATGCGGTTGCCGACGAAGCCCTCGCAGACGCCGACGACGACGGCGAGTTTCTTCAGCCGCTTGGCCACGGCGAGCGCGGTCGCGAGCGTCTCGGGGCTCGTCGCCGCGCCATCGACCACTTCGACGAGGCGCATGACGTTGGCCGGCGAGAAGAAATGGAGCCCGACGAAGCGGTCGGGGTGGGTCACCACCTCGGCCAGATCGTTCGGATCGAGGTAGCTGGTGTTGGTCGCCAGAATGCAGTCCGCACGCACTTCGTCAGCCAGTTGTGCGAACAGGTCGCGCTTGACGTCGCGGTCGTCGAAGACCGCCTCGACGACGAGATCGGCCTCGGCGAGGGCGGCGAGATCGGTCGAGAGGGCGAGCGTGGCGAGTTTCGCCGCCTTCTCCGCTTCGGTCAGCCGGCCGGAGGCGACGGCGCGCGCCCACAGCGCGTCGATGCGGTCGCGGCCGGCGGCGAGCGCCGCCTCGGAGGTCTCGATCACCGTCACCGCGTAACCGGCGTCGGCGAAGGCGACGGCGATGCCGGCACCCATGGTGCCGGCCCCGACGACGCCGACCCGGACGATCGGGCGCGGCGCGACGCCCTCGCATTTCGCCACCTTGGCGACCTCGCGCTCGGCGAAGAAGACGTGGCGCAGCGCCGCCGCCTCGTCAGAGGCGACGAGACGCAGGAAGACCTCGCGTTCGGCCGCCTGGCCCTCGGCGAAGGCGAGATCGGCGGCGCGCAGCGTCATCCGCGCCGCTTCGCCGGGCGAGATCTGGCCGCGGGCGCGCTCGTCGATCGCGGCGATCTGCGTCTCGGCCGCGGCGCGGTCGAAGGGCGGAACGGGAAGATCGCGGGTGCGGCGCAGGGGCCGGCCGACCAGCGACTTCGCATGAGCGATCGCCGTCTCGAGCAGATCGCCGGCGGCGATTTCGTCGACGAGGCCGAGCGCTCTCGCCTCTTCGGCCGAGATCGGCTTGCCCGAAGCGTTCATCTCGATCGCCTTCGCCATGCCGACGAGGCGCGGCAGGCGCTGGGTGCCGCCGCCGCCGGGCAGGATGCCGAGGTTGACCTCCGGCTGGGCGAACTTCGCCTCGGCCGAGGCGACGCGGGCATGGGCGGCGAGCGCCAGTTCGCATCCGCCGCCGAGCGCCGTTCCCGCGACCGCCGCGACCACCGGTTTCGGGCCATCCTCGATCGCGAGACAGACCTCGAAGAGGATCGGAGAGGCCGGCGGCTTGCCGAACTCGCGGATGTCGGCCCCGGCGGGAAAGGTGCGGCCGACCCCGAAGAGGACGACGGCGTCGACGCCCGGGTCGGCGGCGGCGCGGGCGATCGCATCGCGAAGGCCGGCGCGGACGTCGCGCGAGATCGCGTTGACGGGCGGGTGATCCACGCCGACGAGGGCGACGCGGTCGCGGATCTCGAAGGTGACGACGGCCGAGGGTTCGGTCATGGCGGGGTTCCGAAGTGGGGGCTCAGACGCCGAGCCAACGATGGACGAGGGCCGGATCGGCGGTGAGCGCCGCCGTCGGGCCCTCGAAGACGACCTCGCCCTTGGCGAGGATGACGTGGCGGTCGGCCAGTTCGAAGAGATCCTCGAGGTTCTTGTCGACGACGACGATCGCCATGCCGGTCGCGGCGACGATGCGCAGCGTCTTCCAGATCTCGTCGCGGACCTTGGGGGCGAGGCCCTCGGTCGCCTCGTCGAGCATCAGGAGCTCGGGATTGGTCATCAGCGCCCGGCCGATCGACAGCATCTGCTGTTCGCCGCCGGAGAGCTGGTCGCCCCAGTTGGCGCGGCGTTCGGCGAGGCGGGGGAAGAGATCGAAGACGCGGGGCAACGTCCATTCGCGCTTGCCGGAGGGGCCGGCGCGGGCGGCCAGGATCAGGTTCTCGTGGACGGTCAGATTGGGGAAGATGCCGCGGCCTTCCGGCACCAGCGCGATGCCGGCTCGGGCGATCGCGGCGGGACGACGGCCGGCTAGATCGACGCCACGAAAGCGGATCGAGGCGGTCGGACCGCCGGAGAGAAGGCCGGTCAGGGTGCGCAGCAGCGTGGTCTTGCCCATGCCGTTGCGGCCGAGCAGGCCGACCGTTTCGCCGGGGCGGACCGCGAAGGCGACGTCGCGCAGACAGGGGATGCGGCCGTGGGCGGTGGCGACGCCGGTCGCGGCGAGCAGCGCTTCGCCGGTCGGGACCGACGACGTCGTGGGCGTGGCGAGGGCGATCGTCATGCGGCGTCCTCCAGGCCGGCGAAGCGGCCGAGATAGGCCTCGCGCACGGCGGCGTCGCGGCGAATCTCGTCCGGCGCGCCATGGGCGAGAAGGCGGCCGCCGACCAGAACCGAGACGGTGTCGGCGCAGGCGAAGACGGCGTCCATGTCGTGTTCGATGATCAGGATGGTGTGGTCGACGGCGAGGTCCTTCAGGAGCGCCGTCAGCCGCGCCGTCTCCTCCGGACCGGAGCCGGCGAGCGGCTCGTCGAGGATCAGCAGCTTCGCGCCGGAGGCGATCAGCATGGCGATCTCGAGCTGGCGCTGCTCGCCGTGGCTGAGGCTCGCCGCCGTGCGGTCGGCGCGATCGACGAGGCCGGTGGCGGCGAGGGCGTGGGCGACCGCCCGCGCCTCCTCCGCCCGGCTCGCCCCGGCGAAGCCGCGGGCCTGCGCCGACAGTTCGCAGTTCTCGGCGACGGTGAAGCCGGGCAGCACGTTGGTGCGCTGGAAGGAGCGGCCGATGCCGCGACGCGCCTTGGCCGGGGCGGAGAGCGCGGTGACGTCGACGCCGTCGAGCCGGATGGTCCCGCCGGAGACCGGCAGCGCGCCGGAGAGCAGGTTGGTGAAGGTGGTCTTGCCGGCGCCGTTCGGGCCGATCACCGCATGGATGCGGGCCGGTTCGAAGGCGACCGCGACGCCGTCGACGGCGGTCAGGCCGCCGAAGGTGCGGCGCAGCCCGTCGACCTCCAAGCGGGGCGGGCGCGACGGCGCGGCGGCGGCGGTCGACGTCTCGGCGTCGGCGGGCGGCGACCAGGGACGGGCGCGCCGCTCCGGCAGCCAGCCGGCGAGGCCCTTCGGCGCGCCGAGGACGGCGGCGATCAGGAGGACGCCCATGGCGATCGGCCAGTGATCGGAGATCGCCGCGCCGACGAGGTCGGAGCTCTTCAGGATTTCTTCGGCGAGCGCATAGACCAGCGCGCCGAGGATCGCGCCCCACAGCGAGCCGACGCCGCCGAGCACCACCATCATGATGGCGAGGCCGGATTCGCGCCAACCGAGGATCTCGGGCGGCACGAAGCCGTCGATCGAGGCGTAGATCGCGCCGCCGAGGCCGGCGACCATCGCGGCGATCACGAAGCTCGCCCATTTGTATTTCGCGCCGTCGAAGCCGAGGGCGTTCATCCGCGTCTCGTTGGCCTTGAGGCCCTGCAGCACCCGGCCGAAGCGGGAGCGGGCGAGCGTCAGGACGAAGACATAGGCGAGCGCCAGGGCGGCGACGGCGAGCCACAGCAGGGCGTTGCGGTTCGAAAGATCGAGCACCGTGCGGCCTGCGATCTCGAGCGCCGGCTTGACGTCGATCGAGGCGCCGTCGGAGCCGCCGGCGACGCGGGTGTCGTGGAAGAAGGCGAAGATCATCTGCGAGGCGGCGAGCGTCACCATGATGAAGTAGAAGGCGCGCGTCCTGACCGCGAACAGGCCGACGACCGCGGCGACCACGCCGGGCAACGCCACGGCGGCGAGGAGCGCCAACGGCAGATTGGCCGCCTCCCAATCGGGCGGCGTGACGAACCAGACCGCATAGGCGCCGAGGCCGAACCAGGCGGCGTGGCCGAAGCTGACGAGACCGGTGACGCCGATCAGGAGATCGAGCCCGAGCACGAAGACGGCGGTGGCCAGCACGCGGGTGGCGAACTTCACCTCGTAGGGGCCGGCGAAGGCGGGCAGCGCGGCGAAGCCGATGAGGAGAAGGCCGAGCAGCGCCAGGACCGGCAGCGAAGGCAGGCGGATCATCGGATCGTCCTCCCGAACAGGCCGGCGGGCCGGACGACCAGCACCGTCGCCATCAGCGCGTAGACGAGAACGCCGGCGAAATCGGGCAGGAAGACCTTGCCGAGGGCGTCGGCGACGCCGATCGCCAGCGCGCCGAGGAAGGCGCCCTCGAGCGAGCCGATGCCGCCGATCACCACGACGACGAAGGAGATGATCAGAATGCGTTCGCCGATGCCGGGATAGACGCTCTCGACCGGCGCGGCGAGCATGCCGGCGAGCGCGGCGAGGGCCACGCCGGCGGCGAAGACGAGGCCGTAGAGCCGGTTCGCATCGAAGCCGAGCAACTCGGTCATCTCGCGATTGGATTCGCCGGCGCGGATCAGGCGGCCGACGCCGGTCTTGCGGATGACGAAGAACATGGCGGCGGCGAGCGCGGCGCAGATCACGGTCAAGGCGAGCCGATAGATCGGATAGGCCAGCGTGTCGGTCAGCCGGATCGAGCCGGAGAGCCAGGTCGGCGCCGGCACCGAATGGGGGTAGTTGCCCCAGAGCATGCGCTGGACCTCGTTGAAGATCAGGATCAGCGCGAAGGTCAACAGCACCTGCTGGAGATGGTCGCGCCCATAGAGGCGACGGATGAACAGCCGCTCGATCGCCCAGCCGAACACCGCGGCGAGCGGAATGCCGAGAAGGCAGGCGAGGAACACGTCGCCGGTCGCCTCGGTCAGGCTCAGGGCGAGATAAGCCCCGAGCATGTAGAACGAGCCGTGGGCGAGGTTGATCACGCCGAGGATGCCGAAGACCAGAGTGAGGCCGCTGGCGGCGAGAAAGATCAGGAACCCGTACTGGATCCCGTTGAAGATCTGGACGAGGACGAGGTCCATGGGGCCGGGCCTTCTCGTGACGAACCGAGGGCGCGCGACGACGTCGCGTCGCGCGCCCGAACCTTCTCGAAAGACGGAGCGATCAGGCCTTGCAGCCCTTGCCGACGTCGGCGAGGCCCTCGGCGGCGACGCCGAGCAGGACGTTCTTGCCGCCCTTCAACTCGCGCAGATAGAAGGTCTGCTTCGGGTTGCGGTTGGCGGAGAAGGCGAAGGGCCCGCGCGGCGAAGCGAAGCTCGCGCCGGCCATGGCGGCGTGCAGCGCGTCCTTCTTGGCGACGTCGCCGCCGACCGCGGTCAGGCCGACGTCGAGGACGTGCATCGCGTCCCAGCCCTGGACCGCATAGACGTCGGGAGCGACGCCGTAAGCCGCCTGGAAGGCCTTGCGGAAGGCGGCGTCCTCGGGGTTGGTGAGGCCGTCGGCGTAGTGCAGCACGGTCTTGACGCCGTCGCCGGCCGCGCCGACCGCCTGTTCGACGCCGTCGGTGAGGAAGCCGGGGCCCCACAGCTGGACCTTGTCCTTGAGGCCCGCGCCGGCGAAGTCCTTGATGAACTTGGCCGCGCCGCCGCCGGCGAAGAAGGAGTAGACCGCCTGCGGCTTGGCGGCGGCGATCTCGGCCAGCGCCGACTGGAACTCGACGTCGGGGAAGGGCAGCGCGATGTCCTTGACGACCTTGCCGCCGCCGGCCTCGAACACCCGCTTGAAGCCGGCGACCATCTCTTCGCCCGCCGCATAGCGCCAGGTGCAGGTGATCGCCTCCTTGACGCCGCCGGCGAGCATCGCCTTGGCCGTCGCCTCGCCGACCTGGCCGTTGGCGAAGGAGGTGCGGAAGACGTTCGGCGCGCACAGGCCGCCGGTGATCGCGTCGGCCCCGGCGTTGGGCACGAGGGTGGTGACGCCGGCCTCGCGGGCGATCTTGACCATGGCGGCGGCGACGCCGGAATGGACCGTGCCCATCAGCACGTCGACCTTCTCGCCGAAGATCAGCTTGTTGGTCAGCTCGGCCGCCTTGGGCGGGGCGGATTCGTCGTCGAGGGCGGTGAATTCGATCGCTCGGCCGGCGAGCGCGCCGCCTTTCGACTTCACATAGAGTTCCGCGCCGCGACGGATCGCCTCGCCGAGGGGGGCGTAGGTGCCGGAGGCCGGCAGCAGCAGGCCGACCTTGATCGCGCCGGCGGCATGGGCGGCGCGGCCGAAGGGGGCGACCCCGCCGAGAAGACCGGCGAGGCCGAGGGCCCCGGACGACATGAGAAATTCGCGTCTCGACGACGACATGGATCACTCCTCCCGAAGATGGCGTTGCGGCGCGCGCTTCTTGTCCGGCGGGCTCGTTCGGCCCTGCGCGCCTCTCCCTGCGAGAGGAACTTTATTTCATAATCCTTCCAGGTCAAGCCGATCATGCAATATTGTTCATTTTTCTCCTGCAGCGACGATCAGCCCCGGGTGCTCGACCGGGCGCAGCCGCAGCATCGCCGGCCGCGGCCAGACCACGACGAGGCGGCCGACGAGATCGTCGAGGCCGGCAAGATCGACGGCGTCATAGAAGGTCGGGCGACGGGCCCGCGTGGCGAACTGGTGAAAGAGATCGGCGACGTCATAGTCGTAGACGATGTCGCCGGGCACGACGCCGGGGCGGCGGGCGTGAAAACGGCGGAACCCGACGAAGCGCGCGCGCCCCGGCGTTTCGCCGAGGAAGGCGAGGATCGCCCGGCCGGAGCCGAGCCGCAGTCCCTCCTGCATGCGGGCGTAGGCGCGCTCCACGCCGAGCCGACCGAGGTCGGCGGTGACGCGGAAGTCGTCGACGGCGTCGCGCGGATCGAGGGTGGTGCGCAGCGCGAAGAGCGGTTCGTCGCGGCCGAGGCCGCGCTCGGCGAGAAGGTCGGCGAGCGGACGGCCGGCGAAGGCGGCGAGATCGTTCGCCGGTTCGCTCACGCCTTGCCGCCGCGGTTGCGCGACTGCCAGGGGCAACCGACGGCGCAATAGGACTGGACGAGGCCGAAGAGGCGCGCCGCGCTCGCCTCGACCGCCATGCCGGAGGTGTCTAGCTGGGCGCGGGCGCGGGCGTAGAGCGGCTCGCGGCTCGACAGGATGGTGATGAGCTCGGCCATCGCCGCCTTGTCGTTGGCCATCGGCCTGAGGTCGCCCTGCTGACGGACCCGGCTCATGTGCTCGGCCGGCGAGGTCTTGACCCAGATGGTGAAATAGGAGGCGAGCAGCAGCTCGAAGGTGACCGGCTCGCCGACGATGCCGCCGCCGGTGGCCAGCAACATCGGGCCAGGCTGGTCGACGAGACGCTGCAGCGTCGACCGCTCGAGACGGCGATAGCCGTCCTGGCCGTAGAGGTTGAGGATCTCGGTGATCGAGAAGCCGTGTTCGGTCTCGATCTCGCGATTGAGTTCGACGAAGGGCCAGCCGAGCCGCTCGGCGACCATGCGGCCGAGGGTCGACTTGCCGGCGCCGCGCAGGCCGATCAGGGCGACCCGATCGACCGCGATGTGGGGCTCGCCGACGGCGCGTGGGGCGCCGGGGAGCTTCTCGCCGGAGAGCAGCGCCTTGACCTCGGCGATCGTCGCCGGCGGCGCGCCGCGCAGGAGGTCGCGCACCAGCCGCCAATCGGGATCGTCGACCGCGCCGACGAGGTCCTCGAGCGGCGCGCCGGTCGCTTCGGCGACCCGACGCAGGAGCATGATCGAGACGTTGCCCTGGCCGCCTTCGAGCTGGGCGATGTAACGCTCGGAAATGCCGGAGACCTGGGCCAGCACCTTGCGCGACATGCCGCGCAGCGCCCGCATCCGCCGAACCCGTTGGCCGAGTTCGACCAGGAACGCCTCGTCGGCGTCCTCACGGGTCGAGGCGCGGGCGGCGCGGACGCTCGCGTCGGTCGGCTCGGCGGCGGTCGGAGGAGGATCTTCGGAGGGGGCGGCGGCGGTGGCGTGGTCTTCGGAATCGGACATGGGCGAGGCGCTCGATTTGGAATTCATGAAAAATAGTACAGCACCCCCTTGACGGCAACCCAGCCGGCGCGGCATGAAAATATGAACTATATTTCCACTCACGCGCCGAGCGCGAAGAGTGGGTCCGCAGCGGGAGGACTCCACATGACCACCACTCCGACGCCGGCGCAACGCGACTTCGTCGCCGAGATCGGGGCGATCGCCGCGGCCATCGGCGACCGGCCGCTCGACGCCGACCTCGCCCGATGGCTCGACGCGACCTATCCGGCGAACGGCGCGGCCTTTCGGAAGATCGCGAGCCTGATCGAGACCGGCGACGGCGAGGGCTGGATCTGCCCGCGCGAAAACGACGGCATCCGTTGGGGTCGGGTCGTCAAGGCGGGCGCGGAGGCCGGCCGCTTCTCCGTCGACGTCGTCCACATGGAGAGCTGCCGCGGGCCGCACCACGTCCACCCGAAGGGCGAGATCGGGATGATCATGCCGGTCGTCGCCGAGCCGAACTTCGACGGCCATCCGGAGGGTTGGTACGTCTATGGGCCGGGCTCGGCGCATCATCCGACCGTGACCGACGGCTCCGCCTACGTGCTCTATCTGCTGCCGGACGGCGCGATCGAGTTCACCGGCCGCTGACGCAGCCCCTCCCCTTCTCCTTCGTCACGGAACGCGCCATGTCCGACGCCGCTCTCACCGCCGCGGTCTACAACGCCGCCGACGATCTCCTCGACCGAAACCTGCGCGAAGGCCGCGGCGACAAGCTCGCCTTCGTCGATCCGAACCGGTCGCTGACCTACGCCGAGCTCGCCGCGGAGACGCGTCGCTTCGCCAACGTGCTCGGTTCGCTCGGGGTCTCCCGTGAGGAGCGGATCGCGATGATCATGCTCGACACGGTCGACTGGCCGGTGGCGTTCCTCGGCGCGATCCGGGCCGGGATCGTGCCGGTGCCGCTCAACACGCTGCTCGCGGCCGATCAATACGCCTACATGCTCGCCGACAGTCGGGCGAAGGTTCTGGTCATCTCGCCGGCGCTGCTGCCGACGGTCGAGGCGATCCTGCCGACGATCCCTTCGCTCGCCCACGTGCTCGTCGTCGGAGACGCGGCGACGGCGCCGCATCGCGCGCTCGCCGCCGAGATCGCCGCGGCGTCCGACGTCTTCGAGACGGTCGCCACCCATCCCGACGAGACCTGTTTCTGGCTCTACTCTTCCGGCTCGACCGGCGCGCCGAAGGGGACCCGCCACGTCCACACCTCGCCGATGGCGACGGCGAAGCTCTATGGGCAGGGCGTGCTCGGCATCCGCGAGGACGACGTCGGCTTTTCCGCCGCGAAGCTGTTCTTCGCCTATGGGCTCGGCAACTCGCTCACCTTCCCGATGTCGGTCGGGGCGACGTCGGTGCTCAATCCGGGCCGGCCGACGCCGGAGACCGTCTACGGCTTCCTCGAAAAGCACCAACCGACGATCTTCTTCGGCGTGCCGACGCTCTATGCGGCGATGCTGCACGATCCGGCGCACGCCGCCTCGACCGGTTCGGCGAAGCTGCGGATCTGCGCTTCGGCCGGCGAGGCCCTGCCCGAGCACATCGGCGAGACCTGGCGCAAGCGCTTCGGCGTCGACATTCTCGACGGCGTCGGCTCGACCGAGATGCTGCACATCTTCCTCTCCAACGCGCCCGGCGCGATCGTCTACGGCACCTCCGGCGTCGCCGTGCCGGGCTACGAGCTGAAGCTCCTCGACGAGCAGGGCAAGGAAATCGGCGACGGCGAGATCGGCGAACTGTTCGTGCGCGGCCCCTCGGCCGCCGACGGCTATTGGAACCAGCGCGAGAAGAGCCGGGCGACCTTCCGCGGCGAATGGACCAAGACCGGCGACAAGTACATCCGCGACGCGAAGGGGCGGCACACCTACTGCGGCCGCGCCGACGACATGTTCAAGGTGTCGGGCATCTGGGTCTCGCCCTTCGAGATCGAGGCGGCGCTGGCCGCGCACGAGGACGTGCTCGAGGCCGCCGTGGTGGCGCAGGCCGACGAGGAGGGGCTCCTGAAGCCCAAGGCCTTCGTCGTGCTGAAGGACACGGCGGCGGGCGACGATCTGGAGGCGCGGCTCAAGGAGCACGTCAAGAAGACGGTGGGCATGTGGAAATACCCGCGGTGGATCGAGGTGGTCGACGGCCTGCCGAAGACCGCCACCGGCAAGATCCAACGCTTCAAGCTGCGCGAGGGCGCGTGATGGCGCTCGAGGAGGCGGGCTTCGTCGAGGTCGCCGGAAAGCGGCTCGAATATCGCCATTTCGGGCCGCAGCCGGAGGAAGCGCCGACGCTGGTTCTGCTGCACGAAGGGCTCGGTTCGGTCGGCCTGTGGCTCGACTTCCCGCAGGCCCTGCAGCGGGCGACCGGCTGCGGCGTCTTCGCATGGTCTCGTGCCGGCTACGGATCGTCGGATCCGGTCGACCTGCCCCGCCCACTCGACTACATGCAGCGCGAGGCGGAGGCGGTTCTGCCGCCGCTCCTCGACGCGATCGGCTTTCGGCGCGGCGTCCTCGTCGGTCATTCCGACGGGGCGTCGATCGCGGCGCATCACCTCGGCCGGATCCGCGACCGACGCGTCGAGGCGGCGGTGCTGATCGCGCCGCATTTCTTCGTCGAGGAGATGTGCGTGGCGGCGATCGCCGAGGCGAAGATCGCCTGGGAGACCACCGATCTCGCCGCCAGGCTCGGCCGCTGGCACGCCCGGCCCGACGTCGCCTTCCTCGGCTGGAACGGCGCCTGGCTCGACCCGGACTTCCGTCACTGGGACATCCGGGCGAGCCTCGAGACGATCGGCCGGCCGATGCTGGTGATCCAGGGGGCCGACGACCAATACGGCACGCTCGCCCAACCGCAGACGGCGGTCGATCTGTCGCCGGCCCCGGTCCGGGTCGAGATCCTGGACGGCGTCAAGCATTCGCCGCATCGCGAAGCGCGCGACGCGACGGTCGCGGCGATCGTCCGCTTCTTCACCGCCTTTCCCGAACTCTCCGTTTCTCAGACCCTCGAGGTTTCCCCATGATCCGCCTTCAGAGCCACGTCTGCGGCCGTTTCGTCGACGGCGTCGCCGCCGGACGCTCCTTCGTCGACCCGGTGACCGGGGAGACGCTGGGAATGATCGATTCGACCGGCGTCGACTGCGCCGGAGCGCTCGACCATGCCCGTCGGGTCGGCGGGGCGGCGCTCGCCGCCCTGAGCTTCGCCGAGCGCGGCGCGCTGCTCGGCCGGATCGCCGAGATGCTCTCGGCGAGCCGCGACACGTGGCTCGACATCGCCCGGCGCAACTCCGGCAACACGGCGCGCGACGCCTCGATCGACGTCGACGGCGGCCTCGCCACGCTCAAATACTACGCCCGTCTCGCCGAGAAGCTCGGCGCGGCGAAGCGCCTGATCGAGCCGGGCTCGGACCGGCTCGCCAAGGGGCCGTTCGAGGCGCGGCACGTCTGGTCGACCCGGCCGGGCGCGGCGATCCTGATCAACGCCTTCAATTTCCCGGCCTGGGGCCTGTGGGAAAAGGTGGCGGTGGCGCTCGTCGCCGGCATGCCCGTCGTCGCCAAACCGGCGTCGGGCACCGCCTGGCTCGCCGAGGCGATGGTGCGGGCGGTGGTCGAGGCCGGCGTCCTGCCGGACGGCGCGCTGTCGCTGATCTGTGGTTCGGCCGAGGGGCTCCTCGACGCGGTCGAG
The DNA here is from genome assembly GCA_021286855.1 of Hyphomicrobiales bacterium. Lineage (GTDB taxonomy): Bacteria > Pseudomonadota > Alphaproteobacteria > Rhizobiales > Ancalomicrobiaceae > Pinisolibacter. The sequence goes on from JAJTBO010000004.1 coordinate 176,309, forward strand.
CCGTTCGACTGCATCGCCTTCACCGGTTCGGCCGACACGGGACGGATGATCCGTTCGCATCCGGCGGTGCTCGCCGCCAATCCGCGGCTCGGCATCGAGGCTGACAGCGTCAACGTCGCGCTGCTCGCCCCCTCGGCGACGGCGGAGGCGCAGGCCTTCGAGCGGCTCCTCGAGCAGGCGCTCGCCGCGGTGTCGGTCAAAGCCGGGCAACTGTGCACCAACATCCGCCGGATCCTGGTTCCGAGCGCGATGAAGGACGCCTTCGTCGAGGCGTTGGCGTCGCGGATCGACGGGCTGGTGGTCGGCGATCCGGCGCTGCCGGAGGTGACGGTCGGGCCGCTCGTCGACGAGAAGCAGTTGCGCGCCGCCTTCGCCGGGCTCGCGGCGCTGGCGAGCGAGACGCGGACGGCGCGCGGCGGCGGTCTGCCGAAGACCGTCGTCGGGGCCGATCCGGCCAAGGGCGCCTTCCTCGCGCCGACCCTGCTCGTCGCCGACACCGGCGCGACGCTTTCCGCCGTGCACGACGTCGAGGTGTTCGGGCCGGTCGTCACGGTGATCCCCTATCGCGATCTCGACGAGGCGATCGGGCTCGCCGCACGCGGCGAAGGCTCGCTCGCGGCGTCCGTCTACGGCGACGACGCCGAGGAAGCGGGCGCGATCGCGGCGAGGCTCGCGCCCTACCACGGCCGGGTGCTCACGGTCGACGTCGAGGTCGGCCGCAGCCACACCGGCCACGCCATCGTCATGCCGCAGTGCGTCCACGGCGGGCCCGGCCGGGCCGGCGGCGGCGAAGAACTGGGCGGCCTCCGAGGCTTGCGCTTCTTCATGCAGCGCACGGCGATCCAGGGCTCGCCGACGATGCTGGCGGCGCTCGCCGCCGACGCGGTGGACGCGACCCTCTGAGTCGCGGCGCGCCCGAGGGCGCGTTCGCCGAGGCGGGGAGAGTCACGCGCGCGATCATGAAAAAAAATGCATGATTTGGTGCCGGACACTCTAGACAGTCTCGAATTTGGAAATATAGTTCATATCAACCAAGACACATTCGAGGGCGGAACCATGGCCGACGAGGCTCGCAAATTGGCGCACGGCGCGACGCGCATCGACTTCCAGACCGATCCTTCCCGCTATCGCCACTGGAAGCTCTCGTTCGACGGGCCGGTCGCGACGCTGGCGATGGACGTCGACGAGAACGGGGGGCTCTTCGAGGGCTATCTCCTCAAGCTCAATTCCTACGACCTCGGCGTCGACATCGAGCTCGCCGACGCGCTGCAGCGACTGCGCTTCGAGCATCCGGAGGTCAAGGTCGTGCTGATGCGGTCGGCCAAGCCGCGCGTGTTCTGCGCCGGTGCCAACATCCGCATGCTCGCCGGCTCGGAACACGCCCACAAGGTCAACTTCTGCAAGTTCACCAACGAGACCCGCAACGGCATCGAGGACAGCTCGGAATTCTCCGGGCTGAAGACGATCTGCGTGGCGAACGGGTCGACCGCCGGCGGCGGCTACGAGCTGGCCTTGGCCTGCGACCACATCATGCTGGTCGACGACGGCTCTTCGGCCGTGTCGCTGCCGGAAGTGCCGCTGCTGGCGGTGCTGCCGGGCACCGGCGGGCTGACCCGCGTCGTCGACAAGCGCAAGGTGCGCCGCGACCACGCCGACGTCTTCTGCACCATCGAAGAGGGCATCAAGGGCAAGCGCGCCGTCGATTGGCGCCTCGTCGACGAGATCGTGCCGCTCTCCCGCCTCGACGAGACGGTGGCCGAGCGCGCCGGCGAATTCGCCGCCGCCTCGAACCGTGGTTCGGGCAAGGGCGTCACGCTGAAGCCGCTCGACCGGACCTTCCGCGCCGACGGCGTCGACTATTCGCTGGTCGCCGTCGACATCGATCGGGACGGCCGGGTCGCGACGATCACGCTGGAAGGCCCGAGCGATCTGCCGCCGGCCGACGCCGCCGGGCTCGCCGCGCAGGGCTCCGACGCCTGGATCTTGAAGCTCGCCCGCGAACTCGACGACGCCATCCTCGATCTCCGGAACAACGCCTACGAGATCGGCACCTTCGTCTTCAAGTCGAAGGGCGACGGGGCGAAGGTCGCGGCGTGGGACGCCTTCCTGGAGGCGAACGCCGGCGATTGGCTGGCGAACGAGATCCGCCAATATTGGAAGCGGGTGCTGAAGCGGGTCGACGTGACCTCGCGGACGCTGGTCACGCTGGTCGAGCCGGGCTCCTGCTTCACCGGGCTGCTCGCCGAGCTCGTGCTCGCCGCCGACCGGTCCTACATGCTGAGCGGCACGTTCGAGGGCGACAATCGCCCCGCGCCGACGATGGCGCTCACCTCGGCGAACTTCGGCCCCTATCCGATGAGCCATGGGCTGACCCGGCTCGCCAACCGCTTCCTCGCCACGCCGGAGACGGTCTCGACGCTCGAGGCGCGGAAGGGCGAGGCGATGGACGCCAAGGCGGCGGAAGCCGCCGGCCTCGTCACCTTCTCTCTCGACGACATCGACTGGGCCGACGAGGTCCGCGTCTATCTCGAGGAGCGCGCCTCCTATTCGCCGGACGCGCTGACCGGGCTCGAGGCCAACCTGCGCTTCGCCGGTCCCGAGACGATGGAATCGAAGATCTTCGCCCGCCTCACCGCTTGGCAGAACTGGATCTTCCAGCGCCCCAACGCGGTCGGCGAGGAGGGCGCGCTGCGCCGCTACGGCACGGGTCTGCGCCCGCAGTACGACATGCGGCGCGTCTGACGCCGCCCCATCCGACGTCCCCCGCCCGGCCCGACCGGGCGGCGCACTCTCGAAGAAAACGCACGAACGCCGGGGGTCCCATCCCCCCGAGGGAGGACATCATGGCCGACACCGTCAACGTCGATTACTCCACCAAGGTCCCGAACAACGTCGATCTCGTCAACGACCGTCAGGTGCTGCGCGCGCTCGAGAGCTGGCAGCCGAACTACGTCGAGTGGTGGAAGGACATGGGGCCGGAGGGCTTCCAGAACGCGCTGGTCTATCTGCGCACCGCCGTCTCGGTCGACCCGCAGGGCTGGGCCAAGTTCGACTACGTCAAGATGCCCGACTACCGCTGGGGCGTGCTGCTCGCGCCGAAGGAAGAGGGCCGCAAGGTCAACTTCGGCCGCCACATGGGCGAGCCGGCGTGGCAGGACGTGCCCGGCGAATATCGCGCGATGCTTCGCCGTCTCATCGTCATCCAGGGCGACACCGAGCCGGCCTCGGTCGAGCAGCAGCGCCATCTGGGCGCGACCGCGCCGTCGCTCTACGACATGCGCAACCTGTTCCAGGTGAACGTCGAGGAGGGCCGTCACCTGTGGGCGATGGTCTATCTGCTGCACAAGTACTTCGGCCGTGACGGCCGCGAGGAGGCGGATGAGCTGCTGCGCCGCCGCTCCGGCTCCAAGGAGACGCCGCGCATGCTCGGCGCCTTCAACGAGGAGACGCCGGATTGGCTCTCCTTCTTCATGTTCACCTTCTTCACCGACCGCGACGGCAAGATGCAGTTGGAGAGCCTCGCGCAGTCCGGCTTCGACCCGCTGTCGCGCTCCTGCCGCTTCATGCTGACCGAGGAAGCGCATCACATGTTCGTCGGCGAGACCGGCGTCGGGCGCACCATCGAGCGCACCTGTCAGGCGATGAAGGCCGCCGGCATCACCGACCCGAACGACGTCGCCAAGATCCGCGAGCTCGGGGTGATCGACCTGCCGTTGATCCAGAAGAAGCTCAACATGCACTATCCGCTGACGCTGGACCTGTTCGGCGCGGAGATCTCGACCAACTCGGCCAACTACTACAACGCCGGCCTCAAGGGGCGTTTCGCCGAGACCAAGATCGAGGACGACCACCAGCTGACGAACGCCACCTATCCGGTTCTGAAGTTCGTCGACGGCAAGATCGTCGAGGAGCACGTGCCGGCGCTGACCGCGCTGAACATGCGCCTGCGCGACGACTATTCGGCCGACTGCGCCAAGGGCGTCGAGCGCTGGAACAAGATCATGCAGAAGGAAGGCGTCGACTTCCGTCTGGAGCTGCCGCACCAGTGCTTCAACCGCCAGATCGGCGAGTTCGCGCCGATGCAGGCGAGCCCGAAGGGCGTGATCCTGTCGGACGCCGACTGGGCGGCGAAGAAGGACGGCTGGCTGCCGTCGCGCGACGATCTCGCCTTCCTCGACACGCTGATGAAACAGGAACTCGAGCCGGGTAAGTACGCCGGCTGGATCAACCCGCCGAAGGTCGGCATCGACAACAAGCCGGGCGACTTCGAGTACGTGAAGATCGCCGCTTGAGGGAATAGGGACGGCGGTCGCGCCGCGCCTTTGCCCCCCCTCCCTGTCCCTCCCCCTCGAGGGGGGAGGGGACGGAGCGGCAACGCCCGTATGCCTCCCGACGCGGGTTCCGCGTCCACGGCGAGAGGGAACGGCGCGGCGACGTTCGTCCTCGAATGAGATCTCTCTCCCGGCACGATCGCCGATGTTCGACGGCCACCACTCCATCGCCCCCTCCCCCCTCGAGGGGGAGGGATAGGGAGGGGGGGGATCACCGTCGCCGTCGACGAGAAATCGCCCGCAGTCATCTCCGGAGCCAGCCCATGAACGCCCCGACCACCGTCCTGAAGCAGCATCTGATCGATCCGGAGATCTGCATCCGCTGCAACACCTGCGAAGAGATGTGCCCGGTCGACGCCATCACCCACGGCGACGACAACTACGTCGTCGACGTCGCGACCTGCAATTTCTGCATGGCCTGCATCGCCCCCTGTCCGACCGGCGCGATCGACAACTGGCGGATGGTGACGAGCCCCTGGTCGCTCGACGAGCAGCATTCCTGGTCGGAACTGCCCGCCCAACCCGACCTCGGCGAGGCCGGCGCGGCGCTGGAGGCGATCGACGACGAAGTCGATGCGATCATCGCTTCGGCGCACGGCGGGGCGGGCGGCAAGTCGGTGGCGCCGAAGTCGGCGTCGAAGCCGGCGATCAATCTCTTCAACCGCGCCAAACCGGCGGTCGCGACCGTCACCGGCATCTATCGGCTGACCGCCGACGACGCCTCGACCGACATCCGCCACGTCATTCTCGACTTCGGCGACACGCCGTTTCCCGTCCTCGAAGGCCAATCGATCGGCATCGTGCCGCCGGGCGTCGACGCCGAGGGCGCTCCGCATCGGGTGCGGCTCTATTCCGTCGCCTCTCCCCGCCACGGCGAACGGCCGAACCACAACAATCTGTCGCTGACGGTGAAGCGGGTCGAGGGCGGCGTCTGCTCCAACTGGGTCTGCGATCTGAAGAAGGGCGACAAGGTCACCGTCACCGGCCCGTTCGGCGCGACCTTCCTGATGCCCGACGATTCGAACGCCAACATCGTCATGGTGTGCACCGGCACCGGCTCGGCCCCGTTCCGGGGCATGACCGAATGGCGGCGACGGACGCAGCCGAACGCGCCGGGCAAGATGGTGCTGTTCTTCGGAGCGCGGCGGCCGGAGGAGCTGCCCTATTTCGGACCCTTGCAGAAGGTGCCGGCGAGCCTGCTCGCCAAGTTCTTCGCCTGGAGCCGGGTGCCGGGCGAGCCCAAGGTCTACGTCCAGGACCTGATGCGGCGCGAGGCCGGGCTGATGGCCGATCTGCTGAGATCGGGAAAGACCCATCTCTATCTCTGCGGCCTCAAGGGCATGGAGACCGGGGTCGACGAAGCGCTCGCCGACGTCTGTCGCGGCGCCGGGCTCGATTGGGAGGGCTTGCGCCGGACGATGCGCGAGGAAGGCCGCTACCACGTCGAGACCTATTGAGCGATCCTCGCGGGAAACGACGCCTTCGGGAGGATGCGATGGACGCGCGCAGACTGGAACTGACCTCCTTCGGCCTCGACGGCCTCGCCCTCGTCACCCGGGCGATCGGCGAACCGGGCGCGGGCGAGGTGCGGCTCCGGCTCGAGGCGGCGAGCCTCAATCGGCGGGATCTCCTGCTGGTCGAAGGCGTCTACAATCCGAAACAGGCGCTTCCCGTGGTGCCCTGCTCCGACGGGGCCGGCGTGGTCGAGGCGGTCGGGCCCGGCGTGACCCGCGTCGCAGTCGGCGACCGGGTGGCGTTGCACTTCTTCACCGGCTGGATCTCGGGCGAGCCGACCAGCGACAAGCTCGCCACCGCGCTCGGCGGTCCGGGCGGCGACGGCACGCTCACGACGCGGATGATCGTCTCGGCCGAAGCGGTCGTGAAGCTGCCCGAGGCGATCGACGTCGCGACCGCGGCGACCCTGCCCTGCGCGGCGCTGACCGCCTGGTCGGCGATCGTCGAGCTCGGCCGGGTGAAGCCCGGCGACACGGTGCTGATCCAGGGCACCGGCGGCGTGTCGCTGTTCGCCCTGCAGTTCGCGGTCCAGGCCGGCGCGAAGGCGATCGGGCTGACCTCGTCGGAGGAGCGGGCGGCGGCGATGCGCCGGCTCGGAGCCTCCGCGGTCGTGAACTACCGCGAGACGCCGAAATGGGCGAACGCGGTGCGCGACCTCGCCGACGGGCGGCTCGATCTCGTCGTCGATGTCGGCGGGGCGGAGACGCTCGACCAGTCGGTGCGCTGCGTCCGGCCGGGCGGCACGGTGGCGCTGATCGGCGTGCTCTCCGGCAACTTCGCCACCTTCAATCTGTCGCTCTCGGTGATGCGGCAAGTGCGGCTGCAAGGCGTGACCTGCGGCGACCGCGAAGCCTTCGAGGCGATGCTGCGGGCGATCGCGGTGCGGCCGATCGATCCGGTGATCGACCGCCGGTTCCCGCTCGACGACGCCCGCGCCGCCTTCGAGCGGATGAAGGCCAACGCCCACGTCGGCAAGATCCTGATCGACCTTTCGGAGACGACATGAGCGACGCGCCCCTGGTCCTCGTCGAGATCCGCGACGGCTGGCGTCTCGTCCGGCTGAACCGGCCGGAGAAGCTCAACGCCTTCACCGAGGATCTGCATCGGGCGCTGATGGCGGCGCTGATCGACGCCGAAGCCGATCCCGACTGCCGGGCGCTGCTGCTGACCGGGTCGGGCCGCGCCTTTTCTTCCGGACAGGATCTCGGCGATCGGATCCGGGCGATCGCGGCGGGGCCGCTCGACCTCGGCCGGTCGCTCGAGACCTTCTGGGAACCGCTGATCGCCAAGATCCGCGCCCTGCCCTTTCCGGTCGTCGCGGCGATCGGCGGCATCGCCTCCGGCGCCGGGCTCAACGTGGCGCTCCACGCCGATCTGGTGATCGCCGCGAAGGGGGCGAAGCTCACCGAACCCTTCGCGCGGATCGGGCTCGTCCCCGACGCCGGCGGCACCTGGCTGTTGCCGCGCCTCGTCGGCCGGGCCAAGGCGAACGCGCTGGTCTACCTCGCCGAGACGATCTCGGGGGAAGAGGCGGAGCGGATCGGGCTGGTCGCCGAGGCGGTCGAGGACGAGCACCTGATGGCGCGGGCGGAGGCGATCTGCGCGCGGCTGGCGGCGGGTCCACGCGCGACGCTCGCCCGGATCAAACGGGCGATGCAGGCGTCCGAGGCCAACGATCTCTCGGCCCAACTCGCGGTCGAGCGCGAATTGCAGCAGATCTCGGGTCGTCACGCCGATTATGCCGAGGGGCTCGCCGCCTTCGCCGAGAAGCGGCCGCCGCGATTTTCCTGACGAGGGCGCGGCGCTCAGCGCGGCGCGAAGGGCCTGAGCGGCGCGCGCGAGAGCTCGTTGCCGGCCGCCGCCGCCTTGGCGAGCAGGCGCACGAAGACCGCCTTCTCCTCGTCGTCGAGCCCGGTCAGGATGAGATCCTGAAGGCGTCCGACGAGGGGATCGAGCTCGGCGAGCGCCGCCGCGCCGGCCGGCGTCAGGGTCAGGCGACGGACGCGCCGATCCTCCGGCGACCCGGCGCGCAGGATCAGCCCCTTCTCCTCGAGCCGGGCGACGACGCCGCCGATGGTGGTGCGGTCATAGGCGATGGCGCCGGCGAGCGCGGCCTGATCGATGCCCGGATATTTCTGCACGGCCTTCAGCGCCGCATATTGCACCGGCGTCAGATCATGACCGATCCGGCCGCATTCGTCGTGGAACAACGACACCGCGACCTGATTGAGGCGACGGATCAGGTGGCCGGGCATGGAATAGATGGCGATGTCGTGATCGAGGCTCATGCTGGGCTCGCGGCTCGCTCGGGCCGACGCGGTCGGCGCGAATGGGAGGTCGTCGACGATCATCCCGCCCGAGGCTCGGGTTGCAAGCCGAAACGACAGCCGAAAACGACGATGTCGAGGTCGCGCCCCGCCGATCGCGCGCGGACGGCGACGAAGCGGCCTGGACGGGAGGCCGGAGAGGCCTCAGTCTCGGTTCCCGCCGAACGCCGCACGGCGTCCCACTCGAAGGAACCTGCCCCCGTGAGCGATCTCCTGTTCTCCCTTCCGCCCGTCTCGACCGTCGCGGTCGTCGGCTCCGAGGCCCGCTATCCGGTCAACCGGATCTTCTGCGTCGGGCGCAACTACGCCGACCACGCCAAGGAGATGGGAGTGGAGGTCGATCGCGAGGCGCCCTTCTACTTCCTCAAACACGCCGGCGCGATCGTGCCCTCGGGCGCGACGATCCCCTATCCGCCGGGCACCTCGAACTTCCATTACGAGATGGAGTTCGTCGTGGCGATCGGCGCGCCGGCGTGGCACGCGCCGGTCGAGACGGCGATGGACGCCGTCTTCGGCTACGCCTGCGGCCTCGACATGACGCGCCGCGACCTGCAGCTCGAGGCCCGCGCCAAGCAGCGGCCGTGGGATTTCGGCAAGAACTTCGAGAAGTCGGCGGTGATCGGGCCGATCCTGGCCAAGGCCGCGTTCGGCGCGATCGGGCCGCAGCGGATCACCCTGGCGGTGAACGGGACGACCCGCCAGGACGCGCATCTCACCGACCTGATCTGGTCGGTCGAGGAGCTCGTCTCGCATCTGTCGCGCCACTACCACCTCGTCCCCGGCGACCTGATCTACACGGGCACGCCGGCCGGCGTCGGCCCGGTGGTGGCCGGCGACACGATCACCGGTGCGGTCGAGGGCCTGGCGGAGATCTCGCTCGCCATCGGCGAGCCGGAACCGACCTGAGCGGATTCTCGTGGCCGGAGAAGAACGCGCCGGCGCGGTTCGAAATCCTCGAACCGCGCCGGACGTTCGCCGCGCCATCGCATCGTCCGGGGCAGGGCTCGCGGGGGGACGAGCCGGACGCGAGGCGCGAAAGAAGACGTCAGTCGACCGCCACCAGACGGCTCGGCGGGCCGCGCCGGTCGGTCTTGACGACGATGGTGCAGGCCGACGGCGGACAGGAATCCGGCGTCGTCGCCACCTGGACCAGATCGCCGGGCGTCGACGCCTGATCGCGGGCGACCGCGAGAGCGGACGCGCCGGTCACGACGAGAGCGGAGAGGAAGGCGATCGTCTTGCGATTCGTCACCATGCTGCACCTCCGAGACAATCTCGAGCCTACGGTCACACCCTACCGCGAATCGATTTAAATTTCTGCCCCGAAACTGCCGAAACCGTTGACGTCGGGTTAATGGGATCGCGAAAATCGTTCACGATCGCGTGTGCGCGCCGACGGAGCCGCCCAGACCGCGTCCGCGACGCCGGACGGCGGCCGCCGCGCGCCCGAAACGCGCCGGGAAACCGGGCCGAACGAGCCGTGACGTCCTCGTCAGACGCTTGACGTCTGCGTCCGCCCTGCGACGATGCGCGCTTCCGCGCCGGCCGGCGCGACGCCAGACGAGGACGCCATGACCGACCAGCCGACGCTCGACGCCTATCCCGCCCGCGCCTACGACAAGCTGCGCTACGGCGACACCGACCGGCAGGGCCACGTCAACAACGCGGTCTTCGCCACCTTCTTCGAGACCGGTCGGGTCGAGATGATCCTGGCCGACGGCGCGCCGCTGACGGAACCCGGCCAATCCTTCGTGCTCGCCCGGATCGAGATCGATCTTTCCGCCGAAATCTTCTGGCCGGGGACGGTGGAGATCGGGTCGCGCGTCGCGCGGATCGGCCGCTCGTCGATCGGCATCGAGCAGGCGCTGTTCCAGAACGGCCGGCTCTGCGCCAAGGCGATTTCGGTGGTGGTGCTGGTCGACGACGCGACGCATCGCTCGACGCCGTTCTCGCCCGCCGCCGTGGCCCGGCTCGAAGGGCTGACGGCGAAGGCGGCATGACGGACGCCGGGGCTCGCCGGGCATTGGCGTCGCCGCCTGCGATCGGCTAAGGTCCGGCGCAATCACGGAGCCTCGCCCATGTCGCACGATCCCGCCGCCGCCACTTCGCCCTCCCCGTCCGCCGCCGGCGACGGCGCGGCCGCGTCGGGGGCGACCGCGTCCTTCGGCTTCACGCAAGTGCCGCTCGAGGAGAAGCAGCATCTCGTCGACGACGTCTTCCACAAGGTGGCGACGCGCTACGACGTGATGAACGACGTGATGTCGGGCGGGCTGCACCGTCTGTGGAAGGACGCGATGGTGGCGAAGCTGTCGCCGCCGCGGATCGGCCGCCGCTCCTACGAGGTGTTGGACATGGCCGGCGGCACCGGCGACATCGCCTTCCGCATCGTCGAGAAGTCGGACCGCAAGGCCAAGGTCACGGTCTCCGACATCAACGGCTCGATGCTGGCGGTCGGGCGCGAACGGGCCGAGAAGCGCGGCCTTCTCGCCAATCTCGACTTCGTCGAGGCCAACGCCGAGGAACTGCCGTTCGAGGCGAACCGCTTCGACGCCTATACGATCGCCTTCGGCATCCGCAACGTGCCGCGCATCGACAAGGCGCTGGCCGAGGCCCATCGCGTGCTGAAGCCGGGCGGGCGGATTCTGGTGCTGGAATTCTCCCAGGTCGTGCTGCCGGTCCTCGACAAGATCTACGACGCCTTCTCCTTCAACGTGATCCCGTTGATGGGGCGGGCGATCGCCGGCGACGGCGAACCCTATCGCTATCTCGTCGAGTCGATCCGCAAGTTTCCGAACCAGGAGAAGTTCGCGCAGATGATCCGCGACGCCGGCTTCTCCCGCGTCGACTACACCAACTACACCGGCGGCATCGCCGCGCTGCACTCCGGCTGGAAGATCTGAGGCCATGGCGAGCGCGATCGGTTCGCTCATCCGACTGGCGCGGGCCGGCTGGGTGTTGGCGCGCGAAGGCGTCGTCACGGCGATGGCGCCGCCGGATCCCCCGGCGATCGGACGGCTCGCCCTGTGGGCCGCCGGCCTGGTCGAACGACGCGAAGCGGGGGGCGTGTCGCGCGGCCTGAGAGCCAGCCGGGCGCTGAACCGTCTCGGCCCCTCCTACGTCAAGCTCGGCCAGTTCCTGGCGACCCGGCCGGACGTGGTCGGCCGCGCCATGGCCGACGACCTCGAGGCGCTGCAGGACCGGGTCGAGCCGTTCTCCTCCGACGTCGCGAGGGCGATCGTGGCGAAGAGCCTCGGCAAACCGCTCGACGAGGTCTTCCTCGCCTTCGGCGACGCGGTCGCGGCCGCCTCGATCGCCCAGGTCCACAAGGCGCGGGTGCGGACCCGGTCGGGCGAGGAGAAGGACGTCGCGGTCAAGGTGCTGCGTCCGGACGTCGAGATCCGCTTCCGGCGCGATCTCGACGCCTTCTATCTCGCGGCGAAGCTGATCGAGGCCTTCGTCCCCTTCACGCGGCGGCTGCGGCCGATCGCGGTCGTCGACACGCTCGCCCGTTCGGTGCGGCTGGAGATGGACCTGCGGCTCGAGGCGGCGGCGCTGTCGGAGATGGCGGAGAACACCGCCGGCGATCCCGATTTCCGCGTCCCGAGCGTCGACTGGGAGCGCACCCAGCGCACCGTGCTGACGCTCGAATGGATCGACGGGATCAAGCTCAACGAGCCGGAGCGGCTGGCGGCGAGCGGCCACGATCCGATCCGGTTGGCGCGCGTGGTGATGCAGTCGTTCCTGCGCCACGCCATGCGCGACGGCTTCTTCCACGCCGACATGCACCAGGGCAACCTGTTCGTCGACGCGAAGGGCGATCTCGTCGCGGTCGACTTCGGCATCACCGGCCGGCTCAATCCGGCGGAGCGGCGCTTCCTCGCCGAGATTCTCTACGGCTTCATCACCCGCGACTACATGCGCACCGCGCGGGTGCATTTCGAGGCCGGCTACGTGCCGGCGAGCCACGAGCTCGAGGTCTTCGCCCAGGCGCTCCGGGCGGTCGGCGAACCGTTGCGCGACCGGCCGCCGCGCGAGATCTCGATGGCGGGGCTGCTCGGCCAACTCTTCGAATACACCGACGTCTTCGACATGAAGACGCAGCCGCGCCTGATCCTCCTGCAGAAGACCATGGTGGTGGTCGAGGGCGTCGGGCGCGTGCTCGATCCGGATCTCGACATCTGGGCGGTGTCGGAGCCGGTGGTGCGCGAGTGGGTCGCCGCCAATCTCGGCCCCGGCGCCCGGCTCGCCGACGTCGGCGAGAGCGCCGGGGCGGCCGGCCGACTTGCGCTCGCCCTGCCGCGGCTCGCCGACCGTCTGGAGACGGTGACGGACGCCGCCGCGCGGTGGGCGGAAGCGGGCGTCCGGCTCGACGCCGAGACGGTCGAACGGCTGGCGCGGGAGACGCATCGCCGCGGCCTCGTCGAACGCATCGCCTGGGTCGTCGCAGCGGCTTCCCTCGCGACGATCGCCTATGTCATGATGACTTCCTAATATATCCGAGCCGCCGTCGGACGGGACGCGGACGGACCAAACGGAACGACCGAGGAGGAACCCCATGACCACCGACGCGCGCCTCGACGCCCTTTTCGCCAGGATCGACGCCGAAAACGCCGACGACCCGAAATCGATCGAGGTCGGCGGCGCAATGCGTCCCTATGCGGTCGTCTATGGCGAGCGGATGAGCGAACGGCTCGCCAAGCTCGCCCCAGAGGCCTCGGATCTCCTGAAGATCGCGGCGCGGGCCCAGCACATCCGCCGCTTCGACACGCCGCGCGGCGACTATCCGATGGACAAGCCCGGCTACCATGCCTGGCGCAACGCGCTGAAGGTCCACCACGCCGAAGTGGTCGGCAAGCTGATGGCGGAGCTCGGCTGGACGGACGCGGAGATCGCGCGGGTCGGCCAGCTCGTCCGCAAGGAGGCGATCAAGCGCGATCCGGAGGCCCAGACGGTCGAGGATTGCGCCAGCCTCGTCTTCCTCGAGCACGAATATGCCGAGTTCGGCGAGAAATACGCCGACGAGAAGGTCGTCGACATCGTCGCCAAGACCTGGCGCAAGATGTCGGACGCCGGCCACGCCCAGGCGCTGGGACTGGTCCCGCTGCTGCCCGAACGGCTGCAGAAGCTGACGGTTCAGGCGGTGACCGGCGGCTGAGCGCCGGTTTCGGCGAGCCGGCGCACGACGCCCTCGCCGGCGGCGCGACCGGTGGAGAAGCTCGCCTGCAGCAGGAAGCCGCCGGTCGGGGCCTCCCAGTCGAGCATCTCGCCGCAGACGAAGACGCCGGGCAGCTTCTTCAGCATGTAGTCCGCATCCACTTCGTCGAAGCGGACGCCGCCGGCGGAGGAGATCGCCCGATCGATCGGCCGGGCGGCGACCACGGTCAGCGTCGTCGCCTTGATCAGCTTCGCGAGGTCTTCCGGCGCGGTCGGCAGGCGGCCGCCGACGCCCTCGCGCAACAGGCCGATCGCCACCGGCGGCAGGCCGGCCGACTTGCGCAGCACGTTCGACTGGCTGTCGCCCTTGCGAGAGCGCCCGAGCGCGATGGCGAGTTCGTCGGCCGACATGCCCGGCTTCAGATCGAGCTCGACCTTGATCGGCCCGGCCTCGGCGATCGCGTCGCGTAAGGGGCCGGACAGGGCGTAGATGGCGCCCCCTTCGAGCCCGTCGCGGGTGACCATCGCCTCGCCGAGCGCGACGAGGCCGCGGAAGCGCAGCGCCACGCGCTTCAACGGTTCGCCCTCGAAGCGGGTGCGGAAGACGTCGCTCCAGGGGATGACGAAGCCGCAGTTGGTCGGACGCAGCGGCGCGATCTCGACGCCGAGGTCGGCGAGGGTCGTCGTCCAGGCCCCGTCGGAGCCGAGCCGCGGCCAGCTCGCGCCGCCCAGCGCCAGGACCACCGCGTCCGCCGGCAGGGTCACCGTCGCGCCGGTCTCGTCGCGGAAGGCGGCGACGCCGTCGGCAAAGCCGGTCCACCGCAGGCGCGTGCGGCTCTCGACGCCGAGGCCGGCGAGGCGGCGCAGCCAGGCGCGCAACAGCGGCGAGGCCTTGAAGGAACAGGGAAAGACCCTGCCCGAGGTGCCGACGAAGGTCTCCTCGCCGAGGTCGCGGACGAAGGCGCGCAGCGCCTCGGGCGGAAAGGCCTCGATCGCCGGAGCGAGCCGCGCCGCCGCCGCGCCGTAGCGGCCGAGAAAGGCGTCGTGGCCCTCGGTGTGGGTGAGGTTGAGGCCGCCGCGGCCGGCCATCAACAGCTTGCGGCCGAAGGAGGCCATGCGATCGACGATGGTGACCCGGTGACCGGCGGCGGCGGCGACGTCGGCGGCCATCAGTCCGGCCGGCCCGGCCCCCACCACGATCACCCGCCCCATGGTCCATCTCCGCCGTCGGCCGCGATCGTCGAGCGAACGCGACGCCCCGTGGAACCGATTTCGACGAGGTCTCGACGTGTGATCGTCGATCCGTCGGTGCGACGCAAGTGTCGAAACGACAGTTGTCGGTGGATGAGACGCCCGAATTGACGTCGCGGCATGCGAATCGATGCTGCGATATTTGGCCGCTCGCCACCCGACGCGGGCAGCCGAAGATCGACGCAACCCGCCGCGATCGTTTCCGAACGTCGAACGATCCTTTCGCTCTCGCGGGGATGGGCGCGGCGGCCGATCCGCGCCATCTTCTCCCCGACGGGCGACGCGGATCGCCCACCCCCCCTTTCCCGAACTTCCCCCTTCCCGAACTTCTCGGAGACGACGATGACCAAGGTTCTGGTTCTCTATTATTCGACCTACGGCCACATCGAGACGATGGCCCACGCCGTCGCCGAAGGCGCGCGCGCCGCCGGCGCCGAGGCCGTCGTCAAGCGGGTGCCGGAGACGGCGCCGGAAGAGATCGCCAAGAACGCGCACTTCAAGCTCGATCAGGCCGCGCCGATCGCCACCGTCGAGGAACTGCCCGAATACGACGCGATCGTCTTCGGAGCGCCGACCCGTTTCGGCTCGTTCCCCTCGCAGATGCGCGCCTTCCTCGATCAGACCGGCGGTCTGTGGTTCCAGGGCAAGCTGATCGGCAAGGTCGGCTCGGCCTTCACCTCGTCGGCGACCCAGCACGGCGGTCAGGAATCGACGCTTCTCACCTTCCTGCCGACGATGCTCCATCACGGCATGGTGGTGGTCGGCCTGCCCTATTCCTACGCGGGGCAGATGACGCTCGACGAGATCGCCGGCGGTTCGCCCTATGGCGCCTCGACGATCGCCGCCGGCGACGGTTCGCGCCAGCCCTCGACCAACGAACTCGACGCCGCCCGCTTCCAGGGCAAACACGTCGCCGAGATCGCGGCCAAGCTGAAGGGCTGATCCCGCCCGCCGGATCGCCCTCCCCGCCCGCCCCCGGGGGGCGATCCGACCTCGACACGACGCTCGCCCCGCCGATCGCTCTCGATCGGCGGGGCTTCTCGTTCAGGCGCCGACGCCGGCCGCTTCGCGCACCAGCCGCGTCACGGCGAGGTTGTCGATCTTGCCGGTGCCGAGCAGCGGCATCTTCTCCCAGATCACGACCTCGGACGGGTTCATCAGTTCCGAGACGCCGGCCGCCTTGGCCGCGGCGACGAAGTCGGCGCGAGCCGCGCCGGGTTCGGTCACGACCAGCACGACGCGTTCGCCCTTGCGCGGATCCGGCACGGCGGCGGCGGCGGCCTGGGCCGTCGGCCAGACCGTGGCGGCGAGCTTTTCGATCGCGGCGAGCGAGACCATCTCCCCGCCGATCTTGGCGAAGCGCTTGGCGCGTCCGAGGATGGTGACGAAGCCGTCCTCGTCGATCTTCACGATGTCGCCGGTGTCGTGACGACCTTCCGGCGGCGGCTCCAGCACGCCGGGGGCTTCGGCGCGCAGATAGCCGAGCATGACGTTCGGTCCCTCGAGATGGAGACGCCCCCCCTCCTCGATCCCGGCGACCGGCTCGAGGAGGGGGATCATGCCGGGCAGGAGCCGGCCGACGGTGCCGAAACGGTTGAACATCGGCGTGTTGAGCGCCACCACCGGCGCCGTCTCGGTGACGCCGTAGCCCTCCAGGATGCGCAGGCCGAACTTCTCCATCCAGGCGCGGCGGGTCGTCTCCTTGACCGCTTCCGCACCGGCGACGACGTAGCGCAGCGAGCGGAAGTCGTAAGGATGGGCGGCGCGGGCGTAGCCGGCGAGGAAGGTGTCGGTGCCGAACAGGATGGTGGCGTTGAAGCCGTAGACCAGCTCCGGCACCACCCGATAGTGCAACGGCGAGGGGTAGAGGAAGACCGGCACGCCGGAGACCAGCGGCAGCACCAGACCGGCGGTCAGGCCGAAGGAATGGAACGCCGGCAGCACCAGCAGCACCTTGTCGGAGCGGCCGAAGTCGATTCGGGCGGCGACCTGGGCGACGTTGGCCAGCATGTTGCGCGACGACAGAACGACGCCCTTCGGCGTGCCTTCGGACCCGGAGGTGAAGAGGATGGCGACGGCGTCGTCGGGACCGCGACGATGCAGCGGACGCCGCCACAGGGCGAGGCCCCACAGCCGTTCGAAGAAACCGATCTCGCCGCGCAGGTCCTCGAGCCAGAGGATGTTCGTCTCGCTCTTCAGGCCTTCGATCAACGTCTCGAGCCTCGCCTTCTCGACGAAGGCGCGCGAGGTGACGATCGTGCCGATCTCGGCGGCGGCGATCGCGGCGCGGACGTTGGCGAGGCCGGCGGTGAAGTTGATCATCGCCGGGACGCGGCCGGCCGAGTGCAGGCCGAAGACGGCGACGGCGGCGGCGTTGGCGTTGGGCAGCATCACTCCGACCGCGCCGCCGAGCGGCGCGAGCCGGGCGAGACGGCGGCCGAGGACCCGGGCGCCGGCGAGCAGACGGCGATAGGTGAGGCTTCCGGCGACCGGATCCTCCACCGCGACGCGGCCGGGGCCTTCGTGCATCGCCGCCGCGATCAGGGCGTCGATCACCGAGTGGTCGACGCGGGTGGTGCGATAGAGCAGATCCGACATCACGCCATAGAGCGCCGCGCCGGCGGCGCGGCGGCGAGCGCGGCCGACGAGCTTCGGATCGACCTCCAACGGACGACCCGGCAGGATGGTGACGCGGACCTTGGGGAAGAGGCGGCGGCGGACCTGCGAGCGGGCGAGACGGGTGAAGACGGTCTGCTCGAGCCCCTCGATGCGCACAGGGATCACGGTCGCGCCGGTCTTGATCGCGACGAGGCCGGCGCCGTCGTAGACCTTCATCAGCGAGCCGGTGACGGTGAGACGGCCTTCGGGGAAGATCACCAGGGGATCGCCGCTCTCCACCCCGTGGATCAGGCTGCGGGTCGCCATCGGCTTCAAGGGGTCGAGCGCCAGCGCGCGGGCGACCTTCAGGAACGGCCGGACCCACCATTTACGGGCGATGGTCGCGTCGATGGCGAAGACCGGTTCGCGTTCCATCAGGGCGAGCGCGAGGCCGGCGTCGAGGAAGGAGACGTGGTTCAGCGCCACCACGGTGCGCGGCCCGAGATTTTCCAGATGCTCGCCGCCGACCACCTCCAGGCGGAAGACGATCCGGTAGAGCAGGAAGAGGAGATCGCGCAGCGGGTGGGTCGGCAGGGAGAGGAGGATCGCGACGGCGACGAGGAGGCCGATCGCGGCGAGGCCGGCCCAGATCGCGGCGAGCGAGACGCCGGCCGACTGGAGCGCGGCCACCGTCAGCGCGGCCACCGTCATGAAGAAGGCGTTGAGCACGTTGACGGCGGCGACGACGCGGGCGCGCGCCTCGATCGGCGCCCAGGTCTGGAGCGCCGCGAAGATCGGCACGATGAAGAGGCCGCCGGCGACCGCGAGACCGGCCATGGCGAGGGCGATGCGCCGGGCGGTCGGATCGGCGAGCGCGGCGGCGAGCCCGAGCGTCCCGCCGGAGGGCGTCGGCGCGACGGCGAGCGCCCAGGCGGCGAGCGCCGCGAAGAGCGCCATGAAGAGCGCGGCGATCGGCGTTCCGGCGAGCACGATGCGGTGGCCGGAGAGCCAGGCGGCGAGGCCGGAGCCGACCGCGATGGCGACGGCGAAGACGGCGAGAAAGACGGTGACGAGTTCGTCGACGCCGCCGAGCTCGCCCTTCACCACGGTCGGCAACAGCGCCAGCGCGACCGCGCCGACCGCCCAGAACCAACTCGAGGCGAGACCGGCCCAGACGAGGCGGCGGTCCCGGCCGAGATCGGCGAGGAGCGCGACCGTCGAGGCGACGACGTTGGCGCGGATGCGCAGGCCGGGCACGCCCCGCCCGGTCTTCGGGATGGCGAAGGCGGCGAAGACCGCGGCGACGGCGAAGACCAGCATCAGCCCGGCGAGGCTCATCGGATCGCCGCCGTCGGCGGCGGCCCAGCCGCCGATCACCGTGCCGCCGAGGATGGCGAGGAAGGTCGCGGCTTCGACCAGGGCGTTGCCGGCGGGCAGTTCGCCGCGCTCGAGCTGGTCGGGCAGGATGCCGTATTTGACCGGGCCGAACAGGGCGGAGAGCACGCCGAAGCCGAACAGCGCGGCGAAGAGAACCGGGATCGAATGGAAGAGGAAGCCGACCACGGCGAGGGCGGCCACCGGCAATTCGGCGAGCTTCAGCGCACGCGCCACGAGCGCCTTGTCGAAACGGTCGGCGATCTCGCCACCGAGCGCGGAGAAGACGAAGAACGGCGCCATCAGGGTCGCCGCCGCGAGGCTGACCAGCGGCGCGGCGGCCGCCGCGCCGAGCTTCCACAAGATCACGAAGACCAGGGCGTTCTTCAGGAAATTGTCGTTGATCGCCGAGAAGAACTGGCACCAGAACAGGCCGGCGAAACGGCGGGTGGCGAGGAGGGATCGGGACATCGGGGTCTCCACGCGCCGGCCGGCCGGCGCCTTGCGATCCTGTCGTTTCCGATGCTCGAGGCAAAGATCGAATCGACGCGGACGACACTTTTTTATGAACACTGTTCATTACCAAGATGACACGATCCGGAAACCTCGGCAACCCCCCATCTTCAGGCCCTTCGGACAGGCGCGGATTGGCATTCCACCGGCATACGGATAGATTGCGCCGAGGTTTCCCGGGGGGCGTGCATCATGGGCATCAACAGGACGATCTTCGCGGCGGCGCTGGCGCTCGCGGCGACGACGGCGAGTGGGACGGGGGCTTGCGCGGCGGAGGCGCACGGGCTCGACGGGGCGAGCCTCGGCGCGATTTGGGCGATCCCGTTCGTCGGCATTCTCCTGTCGATCGCCATCTTTCCCTTGGCGGCGCCGCATTTTTGGCACCATCACTTCGGCAAGGTGGCGGCGGCCTGGGGGCTCGCCTTCGCCATCCCCTTCGCGGTTGCGCACGGCGTCGGCCTCACCGGCGGCGAGGTGTTGCACACGGCGCTGCTCGAATATCTGCCCTTCGTGATCCTGCTGTGGTCGCTGTTCACCATCTCGGGCGGGATCCTGGTCACCGGCAACCTGCACGGCAGCCCGCGGCTCAACCTGTCGATCCTCGGCATCGGCACGGTGCTCGCCTCGGTGATCGGCACCACCGGCGCATCGATGGTGCTGATCCGGCCGCTCCTGCGCGCCAACGACGAGCGGCGTCACAACGTCCACGTGGTGATCTTCTTCATCTTCCTGGTCTCGAACATCGGCGGCTCGATGACGCCGCTCGGCGACCCGCCGCTGTTCCTCGGCTACCTGAAGGGCGTCGGCTTCTTCTGGACGGCGATGCACATGGTCGAGGAGACCGCCTTCGCGGCCGGCATTCTGCTCGCCGTGTTCTTCGTCGTCGACCGCTGGCTCTACCACCGCGACGAGGCCTTCAAGGCGCGGTTCGACCCGACCCCGGACACGCGGCGGATCGGCCTGCGCGGCCTGCCCAACATCGCGCTGCTGGCGGTGGTGGTCGGCGGCGTGCTCTTGTCGGGCACCTGGAAGCCGGGGGTGTCGTTCCATGTCGGCAACGTCGAACTCGAGCTGCAGGACATCGCCCGCGACGTGATCCTGCTCGCCGCCGGCATCGTCTCGCTGCTCATCACGCCGAAGGCGGTGCGCGAGGCCAACGAATTCAGCTGGGGGCCGATCCTCGAGGTCGCCAAGCTGTTCGCCGGCATCTTCGTGACGATCATTCCGGTGATCGCCATGCTCAAGGCGGCCGAGAACGGCGCCTTCGCGCCGCTGGTGGCGATGGTCAACCACGCCGACGGCACGCCGAACAACGCCATGTACTTCTGGCTGACCGGCATCCTGTCGTCGTTCCTCGACAACGCGCCGACTTATCTCGTCTTCTTCAACCTCGCCGGCGGCGACCCGCAGCACCTGATGTACGACATCCCCTCGACCCTGCTCGGGATCTCCTGCGGCGCGGTGTTCATGGGAGCGAACTCCTACATCGGCAACGCGCCGAACTTCATGGTCAAGGCGATCGCGGAGGAAGCCCACGTCAAGATGCCGAGCTTCTTCGGCTATCTGCTGTGGTCGGGCGGCATTCTGATCCCGCTGTTCGGCCTCGTCACCCTGGTCTTCTTCCATTGGTGAGGCGATGAGCGCGGACGACGTCGGCGACGCCCCGCCCCCTGCCCCGAGCCGTCCGGAAGAGACGGTCGCGGTGACGCGGGGGGTGCGGCGGCATCTGATCCGGCTCGGCTTCGCGGTCGTCGAGGAGTTGCCGCTCGCCTCCGGCCGGCGCGCCGACGTGGTGGCGATCGACGCGCGCGGCGAGGTGTGGATCGTCGAGGTGAAGTCGTCGGTGGAGGATTTCCGCGCCGACCAGAAATGGCCGTTCTACCGGCTGCATTCGGACCGGCTGTTCTTCGCCACATCGCCGCGGGTGCCGCTCGAGATCTTTCCCGAGGACTGCGGCCTGATCCTCGCGGACGCGCACGGCGGCGAGATCCTGCGCGAGGCGCCGGAACATCGGCTCGCCGCGGCGACCCGCAAGGCGATGACGTTGCGTTTCGCCCGGGTCGCGGCGCTCCGGCTCGGCGGGCTCGTCGATCCCTGCGCGCTCGGCAACGTCGTAATCGAGTGAGCCGGCGCCGCAGCCTACCTCAACGCGGCGCGCGTTTGGCCAGGATGCGCTGCAGGGTGCGGCGGTGCATGTTGAGGCGGCGCGCCGTCTCCGAGACGTTGCGCTCGCACAGCTCATAGACCCGCTGGATGTGCTCCCAACGCACGCGATCGGCCGACATCGGGTTTTCCGGCGGCTCGGCGCGTTCGTCGGAGGAGCGCAGCAGGGCGCGCATCACCTCGTCGGCGTCGGCGGGCTTGGAGAGATAGTCGGAAGCGCCGAGCTTCACCGCGGTGACCGCGGTGGCGATGTTGCCGTAGCCGGTCAGGACGATGGTGCGGGCGTCGGGTCGGCGCTCGCGCAGGTGCTCGACCACGTCGAGGCCGTTGCCGTCGGCCAACCGCATGTCGACCACCGCGTAAGCGGGCGCCTTGGTGTCGACGTGGGCCTTGCCCTCCGCGACCGAGGCCGCCGTCTCCACCTCGAAACCGCGCAACTCCATGGCGCGCGCCAGACGCAGGAGGAAGGCCTTGTCGTCGTCGACGATGAGGAGGCTCTTTTCGGCATCGGCGGCGAGAGCCGGCGACAGGTCAGTCATGATCCGCACCCGTTCACGAAACGACGCCCGAGTCTCTTCCCGCGCGCTCGGTCGAGGGCGGCAGTCTAGGGCGAGATCCCTTATACATCAATCCCATGGCTCGCCGCGTCGCACCATCGTCGCCACGAGGCCCCTTCGCCGGCGCAGCACACGCGGCGCGGGTTCGCGCTCACGGCTTCGCCATGCCGAAATCCTCCCCGCGGAAGTTGGAGGAGCCGTAGGGTTCGTCGGCGAGTTGCCAGAGGCTGCGCGGCCAGAAGACCCGGATGCGCGCGCCGTGTTCCGGGAAGCGCCGATTCTCGCACTCGACCCTCGCGCCGGAGCGAATCAGAAACGTCTGGGCGATGAAGAAGCCGAGACCGAGGCCGCCGCCGGTCTCGTCGTCTTCGGCCGACGTCAGCGGTTCGCGGGTGGTGACCCAGGGCTCGCCGAGTCGGGCCAGGACGCTCGAGGAGAAGCCGGGGCCGTCGTCGGAGACGACCACCGAGACCTCGCGGTCGTTCCAATCGAGCGACAGGACGACGCGGCTCTCGGCGAAATCGACGGCGTTCTCGACGATGTTGCCGAGGCCGTAGAGGATCGCCGGATTACGGCGACCGGCCGGTTCGGGACCGGAGCCGAGGCGGCGCACTTCGAGCGCGACGCCGAAGTCGCGGAAGGGCTCGAGCACCTCCTCGATCAGGCCGTCGAGCGACTGGCGGGCGAAGAAGGCGTCCGGGTCCTCGCCCATCGAGGAGAGCTTGCGCAGGATGTCGCGGCAGCGTTCCGACTGGCTGCGCAGCAGCGCCACGTCTTCGGCGAGCGGCGAACCGGGCGGCATCTCCCGCTCCATCTCGCGGGCGACGACGGCGATGGTGCCGAGCGGCGTGCCGAGTTCGTGGGCGGCGGCGGCGGCGAGCCCGTCGAGGGCGACGAGGTGGCTCTCGCGTTGGAGCACCAGTTCGGTGGCGGCGAGCGCTTCGGCGAGACGCCGGCTCTCGTCGGCGACGCGGAAGGCGTAGAGCGCCGAGAAGGACAGCGTCAGGATCAGCGCCAGCCAGATGCCGACGACGTAGAGCACCGGCAGGCTCGGCCGTGTCCCCGCGCCCCAGGGCAGCGGCGCATGCCAGGCGGCGAGCACCGTGACGGCGAGCGCCACGCCGACGCCGAGCAGCGCCGTGGAGCGCGGCGGCAGCGAGGCGGAGGAGACCAGGACCGGGGCGATCAGCAGACAGGCGAAAGGGTTCTCGAGCCCGCCGGTCAGCCAGAGCAGGCCGGTCAACTCCAGCACGTCCCAGCCGAGCAGCAGCGTGGCGTGAATGCCGTCGAGCCGATGGATCGACGAGAATTTCAGCCGGAGCAGCAGATTCAACGCCACCGATGCGCCGATCAGGGCGAAACAGGCGACCAGCGGCAGCGGAAAGTTCAGTCCCCAGCGGACGAACAGAACCGCCGCCGCCTGACCGGCGACCGCCAACCAGCGCAGACGCACCAGCGTGTCGAGCTTGAGCGAGCGGACCGAGCTGTCGCCGAAATCCGCCAACACGCCCAGCATGATCGACCCCTTCTCACGGCGACTTGGTTTTGCGCTCCGAGGTCGGACCCTATACGATGAGGCGGCGCTTCGGAAAGCGCCGCCTCATCGGATGTTCCCGCCCATGACCGCCCTCCCCGCGACGCCCGCGGACGCCGACGTCGCTCTGGACGTCGTCGATCTCGTCAAGACCTTCGGCCCGGTCCGGGCGGTCGACGGGATCTCCTTCCGGCTGCCACGCGGCCGCGTCCTCGGACTGCTCGGCGGCAACGGCGCCGGCAAGACGACGACGATCGGCATGATCATGGGGCTGGTCGAACCGACCTCGGGGACGATCCGCATCCTCGGGCGCGACCCGGCGGAGGGACGTTCGTCGTTGCTCGCGGAGATGAACTTCGAGAGCCCCTATGTCGACATGCCGCACCGGCTGACGGTGCGCCAGAACCTCACCGTCTTCGCCAAACTCTACGAGGTCGCCGACGCCAAGTCGCGGATCGCGGAGCTGGCGCGCGACTTCGCGCTCGAATCGTTCCTCGATCGTCGCGCCGGGGCGCTGTCGGCCGGGCAGAAGACGCGGGTGGCGTTGGCCAAGGCGCTGATCAACCGGCCGAAGCTCCTGCTCCTCGACGAGCCGACCGCCTCGCTCGATCCGGACACCGCCGACTGGATCCGCACCCGGCTCGAGGACTACCGGCGCGAGACCGGAGCGTCGCTCCTGATGGCCTCGCACAACATGGCCGAGGTCGAGCGCCTCTGCGACGACGTCGTCATTCTTTCGGCCGGACGGATCGCCGCCGCGGGCACGCCGGAGGAGCTGATGCGCCGGTTCGGCCGCGACGGTCTGGAAGAGGTGTTCCTCGACGTGGCGCGCGGACGCGGCACCGCGGCCGAGCGCGGCGAAGCGGAGGTCGAGGCATGAGAGGGGCGAAGACGGCGATGCGGCGCGACGGCTTCTCCTTCACCCGGGTCGGGGCGATGGTGCTGCGCTACTGGTATCTCCTCGCCAATTCCTGGCCGCGGGTGATCGAGCTCGTCTACTGGCCGACGGTCAACCTGCTCACCTGGGGCTTCGTGCAGTCCTATGTGGCGACCAAGTCGAGCTATTTCGCCGGAGCGGCGGGGCTGTTCGTCGCCGCGCTGCTGCTCTGGGACACGCTGCTCCGGTCGCAACAGGGGCTCGCCTTCGCCTTTCTCGAGGAGATGTGGTCGCGCAATCTCGGCAACCTGCTGATGAGCCCGCTGCGGCCGATGGAATTCGTCGTCTCGCTGATGGCGATCAGCCTGATCCGACTGGCGATCGGCATGGTGCCGGTGTCGTTGATCGCCATTCCGGTGTTCGGCTTCAACATCTGGGGGCTGGGGCTGGCGCTCGCCGCCTTCTTCGCCAATCTGGTCGCCACCGGTTGGGGGCTCGGCTTCCTGATCATCGGACTGTTGCTGCGGCACGGGCTCGGCGCGGAGGCGCTGTCGTGGTCGCTGATGTTCGTGCTCCTGCCGATCACCTGCGTCTACTACCCGGTCGCCACCCTGCCGGCGTGGCTGCAGCCGCTCGCCTGGGCGCTGCCGCCGACCCACGTCTTCGAGGGCATGCGGGCGGTGCTGTTCGACCACGTCTTCCGGGTCGACCTGCTCTTCTCGGCGATGGCGATCAACGCCGTCTGGCTCGCCGGCGGTCTCTTCGCCTTCCACCGCCTGCTCGCCGCGGCGCGACGGGCCGGCTCGCTGCTGCAGCAGGGCGAATGATGCGCAGCAGCGCCGGCCTACGACGAATTACCGACCCCGTCGCCCTTGGAGTCGCCGGCGAAAGGTTCGAAAAGTAATCGATTGAAACATTTCGGCCGCACATGAATCCTAGGGTTCGGTGACGGAACGATGAACGTCAGACGGACGCGAGGTGCCATGTTCTACCAGCTCTACGAGTTGAACCACGCGGCGCTCAGCCCGGTGCGCATCGCGGCGGAAGTCGGCCGGATGGCCTTCCGCAGTCCATTCAATCCGCTCGCGGGAACCGCGCTCGGCCGTTCGCTCGCCGCCGGCTTCGAAGTGTTCGAGCGGACCACCCGGCGCTACGGCAAGCCGGAGTTCGACCTGCCGACCACCGTGGTCGACGGCGATGAGGTGGCGATCACCGAGAAGATCGTCTGGCACAAGCCGTTCTGCGGCCTGCTCCACTTCGAACGCGCCCTGCCGGCCGATCGGCCGGCCGATCCGAAGGTGCTGATCGTCGCGCCGATGTCGGGCCACTATGCGACGCTGCTGCGCGGCACGGTCGAGGCGATGCTGCCGGCGCACGACGTCTACATCACCGACTGGGTCGACGCGCGGATGGTGCCGCTCGCCATGGGCGGCTTCGATCTCGACGACTACATCGACTACGTGATCGAGATGATCCGGCACCTCGGCGAGGGCGTGAACGTCATCGCGGTGTGTCAGCCCTCGGTGCCGGTGCTCGCCGCCGTGTCGGTGATGGAGGAGGACGGCGATCCGCTGTCGCCGGCCACCATGACGCTGATGGGCGGGCCGATCGACACCCGCATCTCGCCGACCGCGGTCAACAAGGTGGCGCACGACAAGGGCATGGGCTGGTTCGAGCGCAATGTCATCATGCGCGTGCCGTTCCCGCACGCCGGCGTGTTCCGCGAGGTCTATCCGGGCTTCCTGCAGCTCGGCGGCTTCATGTCGATGAACCTCGACCGCCACGTCTCCGCGCACAAGGAGTTCTATCTCCACCTGATCGAGGGCGACGGCGATTCGGCGGAGAAGCATCGCGACTTCTACGACGAGTATCTCGCCGTGATGGATCTGACCAAGGAGTTCTATCTCCAGACGATCCGCACCGTGTTCCTCGACCACGATCTGCCCGAGGGCAAGATGACGCATCGCGGCCGGCTGGTGAAACCGTCGGAGATCCGCAACACGGCGCTGTTCACGGTCGAAGGCGAGCTCGACGACATCACCGGCGCGGGCCAGACCCAGGCGGCCCACACGCTGTGCGCCAATCTCGCGGCGGAGAAGCAGCAGGACTACGTCCAGCCCGGCGTCGGCCACTACGGCGTGTTCAACGGCTCGAAGTTCCGCGCCAACATCCAGCCGCGGATCGCCGAGTGGATCCGCCGGCACGCCCGCGGCGCGGCTTCCGCTCCGACGGCCGCCGCCCCGGCGGCGAGCGTCGCGACGACGACCGCCGAGGTCGCCGAGCCGGCGGCCAAGCCGCGCGCGCCGCGCCGGACCGCGCCGAAGGCGTGAGGGCCGGCGGATCGTCGCGACCCTTGAAAGCGTCGGGAGGGGAGGCCATCTCCTTCCCGTGCGCCGGGGTTGCGATCGTCCGCGAGGCGGGCCGCGACGGCGTTCGTCCCAGGAGGGGCCGCCCATGTATTGCCGTACCGCCGTCCGTTCCGGTTTCCACCCGGCTTCGATCGCCGTGATGGTGATCGGCTTCATGATCGCCTGGCCGCTCGGCCTCCTGGTCCTCGCCTGGATCCTGTGGGGCGAGCGCTGGGGCTGGCGCGGCCGCGCCGCCGCCTTCGCCGAAGGCCTGCGCGACGGCATCGCCCGGACGGGCTTCCGCACGTCGCCGAACGGCTTCGGCTTTTCGACCGGCAACGCCGCCTTCGACGCCTATCGGGCGCGCGAGCTGGAGCGGCTCGAGGCCGAGCGTCGTCGGCTCGAAGAGGAACGTCGCGAATTCGAGGCTTATATGAACCACCTACGCGCGGCGCGCGATCAGGAGGAATTCGACCGCTTCAAGGCGGAACGGGCCCGTCGCCGGTCCGGACCGACCGTCTGAGCGAGGACGCGCCTTGTTCGGCTCGGCGCGGCGGCGATCGCCGCCGCTTCCCGATCATCTGATTCTGGAGCTGCCGCACCGCGACGTCCGCGTCGCGGTGCGCGCGTCGATGCGCGCCGTGCGGTTCACACTGCGGCTCGGCGTCGGCGAACCGACGGTGACAGCGCCGGCGGGCGCGCGGCTCGTCGATCTCGCCGACTTTCTCGACCGCCATCGCGGCTGGCTCGCAGAGCGGCTGGCGCGGCGGCCGGAGCAGGTTCCCTTCGCGGACGGAGCGCTGCTGCCGTTTCGCGGCGAGATGCATCGCATCGACCATCGTCCGGCGGCGCGCGGCACCGTGTGGAGGGAGACGCCGGGCGAAGGCGAGCCCCGTCTGGTGGTGGCGGGCGGCGCGGATCACTTGTCCCGACGCCTGCGCGACTTCTTCGTCCGCTCGGCCCGGGCGGACTTCGCGCCGGCCGTGGCGCGGCATGCGGCGCGGCTCCGGATCGAAATCCCCAATCCGCGCCTCCGGATCAAGGACACCCGATCGCGTTGGGGGTCCTGCACGGCGGAGGGCGAGCTCTCGTTCTCCTGGCGGGTGGTGCTCGCCCCGCCCTTCGTGCTCGACTATCTCGCCGCGCACGAGGTGGCGCATCTTCAGGAGATGAACCATTCGCGCGCCTTCTGGCGGCTGGTGCGCGAGACCTGCCCGGAGATGGACGCCGGGCGGCGCTGGTTGAAGCTGCACGGCGCCGGCCTGCACGGCTACGGCCCGGCGACGTGACCGACCTTCGTCGCGATCCGCCAAACCCCTTTCCCCGGAAGCGCTTCGCCTGCTAAAAGCGGCTCGACTTTCCGTTGCGAGGGACGAGCGCCATGCGCACCGCCGAAATCGAGCGCAAGACGAAGGAAACCAGCGTCTCCGTCGTCGTCAACCTGGACGGCGCGGGGATCTACGACGTTTCGACCGGCGTCGGCTTCTTCGACCACATGCTCGAGCAGCTCTCCCGCCATTCGCTGATCGACCTGACGATCCGGGCGACCGGCGATCTGCACATCGACCAGCACCACACCGTCGAGGACGTCGGCATCACGCTCGGTCTCGCCGTGAAGAAGGCGCTCGGCGATCTCAAAGGCATCCGTCGCTACGCCGACGTGCATCTGCCGATGGACGAGACGCTGACCCGCGCTGCGGTCGACGTCTCCGGGCGGCCGTTCCTGGTGTTCCGGATCCCATTTTCGCGCGACAAGATCGGCGACTTCGACACGGAGCTCTTCGAAGAGTTCTTCCGCGCCTTCGCCTTCAACGCCGGGCTGACGCTGCACGTGGAGACGCTCTACGGCGTCAACAACCACCACATGATCGAGAGCGCCTTCAAGGCGACGGCGCGGGCGCTGGAAGCCGCCTTCGCGATCGATCCGCGGCGGGCCGGCACGATCCCCTCGACCAAGGGATCGCTCGGAGAGGGCGCATGACCACCTTCACCGTGCATGCGCCGGACGGCGACGCGGTGGCGGCCGCGCGCGCCGATCGGCTGACCTATCTGCCGGAGAAGATGTCCTGGGGTGCGCTCCTCCTGCCGATGGTGTGGGCGCCGTGGCGGCGGCTGTGGTGGGCCTTCGCCGCCTGGATCGTGGCGACGGTGGCGATCGACCTCTTCGCGGCCCGCGTCGACGCCGGGCTGGCGGCGGTCGTCTCGATCGGCTTCGCGCTCTGGTTCGCGCTCGCCGGCAACGACCTGCGCCGCTGGGCGGCGGAGCGGCGCGGCGATCGGCTGGTCGGCGTCGTCGAGGCGCGGGACGAGGCGGAAGCGGAAGCGCGCTTCCTCGCCCATCTCGCCGATCCGAGCCGGCCGCGTTTCGGCCGGGTGGAGGCGGCGCCCTCGCCCGCCGCGGATCGTCCCGCGCCGTCGCTGGCGCGGCCGGCGTCCGCGTCCCCAGCTCAAGCGCCCGTCGTCGGATGGGCCGTTCCCGGAGATCGTCCATGACCGTCGCGCTCATCGACTACGGCGCCGGCAACCTGCGCTCGGCCGAAAAGGGCCTCGAGCGGGTCGCGCACGAGATCGGCCGGGATCAGAAGATCCTGCTCACCCGCGATCCGGACGTGGTGGCCAACGCCGACCGCGTCGTGTTGCCGGGCGACGGGGCGTTTCCGTTCTGCCGCCGGGGCGTCTCGGCGATCGACGGGATGGAGGAGGCGATCCGCGACTTCGTCGAGAAGCGCGGCCGGCCGTTCCTCGGCATCTGCGTCGGCATGCAGCTCCTCGCCTCGCGCGGGCTCGAGCACGAGCCGACCGACGGCTTCGGCTGGATCGAGGGCGAGGTCAAGGCGATCGAACCCGGCGCGGCGCATCTCAAGGTGCCGCACATGGGCTGGAACACGATGGATCTCGTCCATCCGCACCCGGTGCTCGACGGCATCGCGCTCGGTCCGGACGGACTGCACGCCTATTTCCTGCATTCCTTCGCCTTCGAGGTGAAGCATCGGCGCGATCTCGTCGCCACCGCCGACTACGGCGGGCCGGTCACCGCGATCGTGGCGCGCGACAACGTGGTGGGCACCCAGTTCCATCCGGAGAAGAGCCAGACCCTCGGTCTTACGCTGCTCGCCAACTTCCTGAAGTGGACGCCGTGAGGCGTCGAGAGAGACCCGACATGATCCTCTTCCCCGCGATCGACCTGAAGGACGGGCAGTGCGTCCGGCTGAAGCTCGGTGAAATGAGCGAGGCGACCGTCTACAACGACGATCCGGCGGCGCAGGCGACCGCCTTCGCCGATCTCGGCTTCCCGTTCCTGCACGTCGTCGATCTCAACGGCGCCTTCGCCGGCCGGTCGGTCAACGGCGCGGCGGTGGAGGCGATCCTCGCCGCCGTCGCAGGGCGGATGAAGGTGCAGCTCGGCGGCGGCATCCGCGATCTCGCGGCGATCGAGGGCTGGCTTTCGAAGGGGCTGACGCGGGTGATCCTCGGCACGGTGGCGGTGCGCGATCCGGCTTTGGTGAAGGAGGCCTGTCGGCGCTTCCCCGGCCGGATCGTCGTCGGCATCGACGCCAAGGGCGGCAAGGTGGCGGTCGAGGGCTGGGCGGAAGGCTCGGAGCTGACCGCGATCGATCTCGCTCGCAAATTCGAGGACGCCGGCGTAGCGGCGATCGTCTACACCGACATCGACCGCGACGGCGTACTGAAGGGCCTCAACATGCCCTCGACGCTGGAGCTCGCCCGCGCCGTCTCGATCCCCGTCATCGCCTCGGGCGGCCTCGCCTCGATCGACGACGTCAAGGCGATGCTCGCGCCGGAAGCGCGGATCCTCGAGGGCGCGATCACCGGCCGGGCGCTCTACGACGGCCGCCTCGATCCGAAGGACGCGCTGGCGCTGATCGCCGCCGCTTGAAGGCGGCCGTGGCCGCTCCCATATTCGTGACATCGGGTCCTCGGATCCGCCGTCGGCGATCGCCTCAACGGGAGGGGTCGCCGGCCGTGCCAAGGGTCGCTTCGACGAGGGCCTGACCATGTCGCGTTTTCCGGGCTTCTCCAGCCCCTTTCTCCTCGGCTTCGACGAGATCGAGCGGGTGCTCGACCGCGTCTCGAAAGCCGCCAACGACGGCTATCCGCCCTACAACATCGAACGCGTCGAAGCGCCGGACGGCGGGCGCGAGGTGCTTCGGATCACGCTGGCGGTCGCCGGCTTCACCCGCGATCAGCTCGACGTGACGATCGAGGACAGTCAACTGGTCATCCGCGGTCGTCAGACCGACGACGACCGTCATCGCCAGTTCCTGCATCGCGGCATCGCGGCGCGGCAGTTCCAGCGCGTCTTCGTGCTCGCCGAGGGCATCGAGGTCGTCGGCGCGGAGCTGAAGGACGGACTGCTCGCCATCGACCTCGCCCGGCCGGAGCCGGAGCGGGTGGTGCGTCGGATCGACATCGCCACCAGCGAGTGAGGCGGCGCGGCCGCGACCCATCACCGACCATCGAGGAGGCCGGGTACGCGGAGAGCGGACCCGGCGAGGAGGAGCCATGGCTCGACACATCGACATCGCACCGGAAGTTCTCGCCCGGATCGGCGAAGGGCAGCTCGCCTATGTGCGCGAGATGACCTCCGAGGATCTGGCGCGCGCCTTCCCCGGCGGGCCCGAGCTGCCGCCGGGGCTGAAGCTCTTCGCGCTGATCGGCGCGGCGGGCGAACCGATCGTGGTCGCCGACGACCGCGATGTGGCGCTGTCGAGCGCCGCCGAACACGACCTCGTCGCCGTGTCGCTGCACTGATGCCCGTCACACGAAGTTTCGAACAGCTCGGAACTTCGTGAGTTCGGTTTGAGAAGGATGCGAGAAGGATGCGGCCGCCTCAGGCGGCGTCGGGCTCGACCGAATGGGCGAGCAGGGCCCACAACGCATGCGGATCACGGCTGGCGCGCAGCTTGGCGGCGAAGCCGACGTCGCGCAGGACGCGGGCGATGCGGGCGAGCGCCTTGAGGTGATCGGCGCCGGCGCCGGAGGGCGAGATCAGGGCGACGATCAGATCGACCGGCTGGCCGTCGGTCGATTCGAAGTCGATCGGCCGTTCCAACCGAGCAAAGACGCCGACGCTGCTCGCGATGCCGTCCATGAAGGCGTGCGGAATGGCGACGCCGTGGCCGACGCCGGTCGAGCCCAGACGTTCTCGCTGGGAGAAGCCTTCGAAGACGGCCCGCTCGTCGAGGCCGGAGACGCGGGCGACGCGGGCGGCGATCTCTTGGAGAACCTGCTTCTTGTTGCCGGCGCGCAGGGCGGGCAGGACGGCGTCGAAGCCGACGAGATCACCGAGGTCCATCACAGGTCTTCCGATCAGCGCCGCCGAAGCGGTCTCGCATTCCGAACATCGTCGCACCGAAGGTGGAGCGTGTCGCTCCTCGGCGCAACTGGGACGACCCCGCTCCGGTTTTTTCGGGAGGGTCGAAGAGGGGAAGCCGCGCCCGGCGCGGCTTCCCATCGACGCCTCAGGCGTCGGTTCCGAGGCTGGGGTCGACCCAGCCGATGTTGCCGTCGTCACGGCGATAGACGACGTTGAGGCCGCCGCTCACCGCATTGCGGAACATCACGAAGGGCGCGCCGGTCAGATCGAGCTCCTGCACCGCGTCGCCGACCGACAACGTCTTCATCGGCCGGGTCGATTCGGCGATCACCGCCGGATGGAAGTCCTCGGGGACCTCGACGTCCTCGGCCGGCGCTTCGAGCACCCGATAGGCGGTCTCCACCACATGGGCGCGGCCTTCCGCGTTGTTGTGGTCGCGCAGGCGGCGCTTGTAGCGGCGCAGCTGTTTTTCGATGCGATCGATGGCCTGATCGACGCTCAGATAGGGATCCTGCGCCGCGCCGACCGCCTGTACGGTGATGCCGGTGCCCAGATGAAGCGCGCATTCCGTGCGGAAGCCGATGCCTTCCTTCTCCACGGTGGCGTGGCCCTTGAAGGCGCCGTTGAAATATTTGGCGAGCGCTTCGCCGACGCGCGCTTCCGCATGTCCGCGCAGAGATTCGCCGATGTCGACATTCTTGCCGGAAACCCTGAGGGTCATGGATCTTGGACCTCCCGGTCGGCGCCGCCTCGGAAACCCGAGACGACGACCTTCGTGATGTTCGCCGCCCCTCGCCCGCGCGTCCCCACTCCCTTCGAGGAGAGCGGCGACGCCCCGGCGGGGGCGATCTTCGGACGGTCCGCCGGCCTTTCCCGCGGCCTCTGGGCGAGGACCACGGGCGAGCGGTCGGACCGCTTCACGCCAACGCCTGCTTCTCGCGGCGGCGTTGGACGGAAGAGGGTATGTTCATCGCCTCGCGGTATTTTGCGACCGTGCGGCGGGCGATGTCGATGCCGGCTTCACGCAGCATCTTCACGATCGTGTCGTCGGACAGGACGTCGTCCGCCGCTTCGCGATCGATCAATTCCTTGATGCGATGGCGGACGCTCTCGGAGGAATGGGCCTCGCCCCCCTCCGACGAGGCGATCGACGAGGTGAAGAAGTACTTCAACTCGAAGATGCCTCGGCTCGTCGCCATGTACTTGTTCGAAGTGACGCGGCTCACCGTGCTCTCGTGCATGCCGACGGCGTCGGCGATCATGCGCAGGTTGAGCGGCTTCAGATATTGGATGCCGTGGGTCAGGAAGGCGTCCTGCTGGCGGACGATCTCGGTGGAGACCTTGAGGATCGTCTTGGCGCGCTGATCGAGGCTCTTCACCAACCAGTTGGCCGTCTGCATGCAGTCGGAGA
The DNA here is from genome assembly GCA_021286855.1 of Hyphomicrobiales bacterium. GTDB lineage: Bacteria > Pseudomonadota > Alphaproteobacteria > Rhizobiales > Ancalomicrobiaceae > Pinisolibacter. The sequence continues at coordinate 209,597 of JAJTBO010000004.1, forward strand.
GATAGAGCCGATCCTTCTCGCCCTTCGCATTGCGCGCGACACGGGCGAAATAGCTCTGATTGACCAGAACCTTGGGCAGGGTCTCGCTGTTCAGCTCGACGATCCAGGCGCCGTCGGGGCCGGGCCGGACGACGACGTCGGGAACGATCGGCTGCACCATGGTCGTGCCGAAGGCGTTGCCGGGCTTGGGGTTCAGCGCCCGGATCTCGGCGACCATCTCGGCGAGATCGTCGTCGTCGACCTTCGTGAGGCGACGCAGAGCGGCGAAGTCGCGGCGGGCGAGCAGCTCGAGATTGGCGACCAGCGCCTGCATCGCCGGATCGAAGCGGTCGCGCTCCTTCAACTGCAGCGCCAGGCATTCGCCGAGGTCGCGGGCGCAGACGCCGGCCGGATCGAAGCTCTGCAGCAGCGCCAGCACCTCTTCGACGAGGCCGAGCGGCGCGCCGAGCTTCTCGGCGACGCCGGCGACGTCGATGCGCAGATAGCCGGCCTCGTCGACGCCGTCGATCAGATGGCGGCCGATCATGCGGCGCGTCGGATCGCCGGTGGCGAGCATCAGCTGTTCGGTGAGATGGTCGGCGAGCGAGGTCTCGACGGCGACGAAGCTCTCGAGATTGTAGTCCTCGCCGCCCCCGCCGCCGCTGGTGCTGGTCTGCGACCAGGTCTCGCCGACGAGCCGGGTCGGGTCGATCGCCTCGCTCGGGCCGTCGTCCTGGAAGACGTTGGTGAAGTCGGCGTCGAGCCGGTCGCCGATCTCCGGCGAGGCGGTCTCGAAGGCGGTGTCGAGGTCGGGACCGGAGGAGGCCGCGGCGAGATCGCCGCCGTCGGCGTCGCCGCCGTCACTCTCCGAGGTCTCGCCGCCGGAAGGCCCGGCGTCGGCGGCCTCGGCCTGGATCGGCCGATCTTCGCCCTCGTCGCGTTCGAGCAGGGGGTTGCGTTCGAGTTCCGCCTCGACATAGGCGACGAGATCGAGATTGCCCAACTGCAGCAGCTTGATGGCCTGCATCAGCTGCGGCGTCATCACCAGAGACTGGCTCTGTCTGAGCTCCAGCTTCGGGCTGAGCGCCATCGGGCTACGATCATCCTCTCCGTCCGGTCCACGGGAAGTGGTCCGGATCTTGCCTTTTACTCCTCTAGTGTTAGCTCAGCCCGGGTCGCCGGCAAAGCGAAAAGGCGCGCAGGCGCGACGAAATTGAGAAAGACACTTCTCAGAAACTGAATCCCTCGCCGAGATAGAGCCGGCGAACGTCGGGATGATCGACGATTTCCCTGGGATTCCCGGTGGTCAGCACGTGTCCGGAGGCGATGATGAAGGCGCGGTCGATCAGGCCCAGCGTCTCGCGGACATTGTGATCGGTGATCAGCACGCCGATGCCGCGCTGGGTCAGATGGCGCACCAGGGCCTGGATGTCGCCGACGGCGATCGGGTCGATGCCGGCGAAGGGCTCGTCGAGCAGCATGAAGGAGGGGCGCGAGGCGAGCGCCCGGGCGATCTCGCAACGACGGCGCTCGCCGCCCGACAGCGCGATCGAGGGCGACTTGCGGAGATGTTCGATGCGGAACTCGCCGAGCAGTTCGTCGAGGGCGCGCCGACGTTCGGCCTTGTTCGGCTCGACCACCTCGAGCACCGCCGAGATGTTCTCTTCGACGGTGAGGCCGCGGAAGATCGACGCCTCCTGCGGCAGATAGCCGATGCCGAGACGGGCGCGGCGATACATCGGCAGGCGGGTGATGTCGTAGCCGTCGAGCAGGATGCGGCCGGCGTCGGGGCGGATGAGGCCGGTGATCATGTAGAAGACGGTGGTCTTGCCGGCGCCGTTGGGGCCGAGCAGACCGACCGCTTCGCCGCGATGGACGTCGAGGCTGACGCTCTCCACCACCCGCCGCTTCTTGTAGGCCTTGGCGACGGTTTCGACGCGGAGGCCCTCTTCGGGATCGCCGATGTGGGTGGCGCCGCCATGGGCGGCGTCGGGCGCGCGGAGGGCGAGCGGCAGAATTCTCACGGACGTCCTCCCGGACGGCGACGGGGCGCGGGAACGGCGCGGATCACTGACCGGCCGGCTTCTGCGATTCGAGGATGAGCTGAACGCGGCCGGCGCCGTCGAGCTTGTACTGACCGGACTTCAGGTCGATCGACAGGCGGTCGCCACGGGCGACGTTCTTGCCTTGGGTCAACACGACGGCGCCGGTGATCTGGGCGGTCTGGGTGGTCATGTCGAACCAGCCGCGATCGCCGGTGACGGTCTGATCCTTCTGGGTGATAAGCACCTTGCCCTCGGCCTCGAAGCGGCGGATCGACTGGGCGTCGCCGCCGGTCTTGGCGAGGTCGGCGGCGCCGGACCCGGCGTAGAAGACGCGCAGGCGCAGGGTCTTCAGCACGGTGTCCTTCTGGACGACGTGGACGTTGCCGGTGAAGACGGCGTTGCGATCCTTGTCGAGCACCTCGAGGCTGTCGGCCTCGATCTGGATCGGGTCCTTGCCGTTCGAGCCGAAGCCCTTGAAGGCGTCGGACATGCCGCCGGAGGTGGCGGCGAAGGCCGGCAGGGCCAACGATCCGGCGAGGAGCGCGGCGAGGGCGCGCGGAGCGAAACGGCGGGCGGAACTCATCGGCGATCTCACGGGAGCGATCTCACGGGTTCGAAGATGCGGATGCGGCGGCGGCGTCGCTCGGCCTCACGGTCATACGGACGTTGCCGGTGAAGAGGGCATGATGACCGTTGTCGGTCAAGTCGAGAGAATCGGCGGTCAGATGCGCATTCGGGCCGGAAATGGCGAGGGGCTCGCGCGCGACGATGCGGCCGTCGGTCAGGGCGACGTCGGCCGACTTGCCCTCGGCGCGCCAGCCGTTGGAGCCGACGATGACGACGCCTTCGTCGAGTTGCAGCGTCTCGTGATTGCCGTCGTAGACGCCGGTCTTCGAATCGATCTTGACGGAGGTGCCATCGGCGAGATCGACGTGGCCGTCGATCACCTCCATGCGCACCACCTTCGGGTCGGCGATCGACTGGAAGGCGCGGGCGGCGGAAAAGTCGTAGGTGCGGCCCTGGGCGCGGCCGGACAGGCGTGGCTCGACCATCGTCAGGCCGTCCTTGGAGAAGAGCACGTTGCGCACGTCGACGCCGGCGGTGAAGTGCATCTTGACCCAGGTCAGCCCCGCGACCAGCGCGAGCGCGACGACGCCGAGGCTCGGCAACACCAGCTTGAGGATGCGGACGCGACGGGAATGGCGATCGGCGTCGACATGCGCCGTCGGGCGGCGCGCCGCCGTGGCGCGGCCGTCCGCCGAAGCCGTCCGAGGCCGGAGACCGGCCGACGTCGCATCGTTCATCGTTCCTCCATGGGCAGGCGACGCTCGATCAGGAATGATCGAGAATGTCGCCCTCGGTCCAACCCATGAGATCCAGTTTCGCACGGGTCGGCAGATAGTCGAAACACGCCTGCGCGATCTCGACACGCCCTTCTCGCGCGAGAATCGGCTCGAGTTTCGCCTTCAGCGCGTGAAGATACAACACGTCCGAAGCGGCGTAGGCGAGTTGCGCCTCGGTGAGTTCCGGCGCGCCCCAATCGGAGCTCTGCTGCTGCTTCGACAGCTCGACGCCGAGGAAGTCGCGGCACAGATCCTTGAGACCGTGGCGATCGGTGTAGGTGCGCACCAGTTTCGAGGCGATCTTGGTGCAGAACACCGGCTGCGGCATCACCCCGAAGGCGTGATGCAGCGCGGCCAGATCGAACCGCGCATAATGGAAGATCTTGACGACATTCGGGTCGGCGAGCAGGCGCTCCAGATTGGGGGCGCGGGTCTGGCCCTTGGCGATCTTGACGACGTCGACGGAGCCGTCGCCGGGCGACAGCTGCACCACGCAGAGACGGTCGCGGTGCGGCATCAGACCCATGGTCTCGGTGTCGATGGCGACGCTGTCGCCGTAGGCGGCGAGGTCGGGCAGGTCTTCGTGATGATAGCGGATGGTCATCGCACACTCGCGGAATCGGGCGGAAACGCCGGGGTTCCCGCGCCCCTTACCACGAGACGGCGGAGGAGACGAGCCCGGCCGTCAGAGGCCGCCGTGCGCGCCGAGCGCCGCGACCGCGACGACGATCAGCGCCAGCGTCGACAACACGCGGTGCAGACGCAACACCAGCCGCATCGTCGCCTCCGGCGCGAGGCGGGCGCGGCGTTCGAACCAGGCATGCAGAAACAGCGGTTCGGCGACGAACAGGACGACGGTGAAGACCGCCCACAGGGCGACCATCGCATGCATCCAGAAGAAACGCGGGTCGAGGAAGCGATCCCAGGCGCTCCAGACGCCGGTCATCCAGAAGCCGCTCGCCGCCGCCGCCAGGGTCGACAGGCGCGCCTGCCCGGCGAAGCGATGCTCGACCGCCTCGAAGAGGGCGACGGCGCGCTCCGGTTCGGCGAAGCGGGCGACCGCCGGCAACACGACGAAGGTGACGAACCAGACGCCGCCGATCCAATGGACGACGCTCGCCACATGGATCGCCCGGGCCAGGGCGGCGCCGTCGAGGTCGAGGATCATGACGGGATCACCCGCCTTCGGGCAGGCGCAGCGCCGCCACCATGGCCGGATCGAGCGTGCCGCCGAGGAACTGCGAAGTGACCCGGTCGACGCTGCCGACGTGGCCTTCGACATATTCCTCGAGGATGCGCAGGGTTCGGCGCAGGTCGGCCGGATCGACCGAGGTCTCGCCGGGACGCATCGCGACGAATTGATCGAGCAACAGCCGATGCTGGGTCTTGTGGCAATGGATCACCGGCGCGCCGGCGCGTTCCATCAAGGCCTCCTCGCGATCGAAATGGGCGATCACCTCGGCCTCGATCTCGAGATAGAGAGCGACGAGATCGGCGTCCGCGGTCGAGGGAACCCGTTCGAACATGAGTTCCAGGACGGCATGGTCGGCGTCCATTTCCGGAACGCCCAAGGGAATGGCCGGATGCGACACGGGGGACCCCTCCTTCCTCGTGCTCTCGCCTCGGTGGTAGAGCCGGCGCCACCCCCGCCTCCTTGACCTTTGTCAGATGGAACGAAACAAATTCGCCGCCACCAAGGGAACACGATTCCGTCCCATGCCTCTCCGGGAGGGAGGTACGCGGCTACGTTCGCGTTCGATCGACATCGTGAAAGGACATCCATCATGAGTTTCAAAGGCAAGACCGCCCTCGTCACCGGCTCGACCAGCGGCATCGGACTGGCGGTCGCCACGCGCTTCGCCTCGCTCGGCGCGAACGTCGTGCTGAACGGTTTCGGCGACGCGGCCGAAATCGAAAAGATCCGCGCCGGGCTCGCGGCGAGCCACGGCGTCGAGGTGACTTACGACGGCGCCGACATGTCGAAGCCGGCCGAGATCGCCGCGATGGTCGAAAAGACGATCGCGAAGTTCGGCGGCATCGACATCCTGGTCAACAACGCCGGCATCCAGTTCGTCTCGCCGGTCGAGGACTTCCCGATCGAGAAGTGGGACGCGATCATCGCCATCAACATGTCCTCGGCTTTCCACACCATCCGCGCGGCGCTGCCGTCGATGAAGGCGAAGGGCTCCGGCACGATCGTCAACATCGCCTCGGCGCATGCGCTGATCGCCTCGCCGTTCAAGTCCGCCTACGTCACGGCCAAGCACGGCGTCGCGGGCCTGACCAAGACGGTGGCGCTCGAGGTGGCGGAGGCCGGCATCACGGTCAACGCGATCTGCCCGGGCTACGTGCTGACGCCGCTGGTCGAAAAGCAGATCCCGGACACCGCCAAGGCGCGCGGCATGACCGAGGAAGAGGTGATCAAGAAGGTGATCCTGGAGGCGCAGCCGACCAAGCGCTTCGTCAAGCCGGAGGAAGTCGCCGGCATCGCCGCCTTCCTCGCCTCGCCGGACGCCGCCTCGATCACCGGCGCGATGATCTCGGTCGACGGCGGCTGGTCGGCGCGCTGAAAACGACCTCGAACGGCGGGGCGGAGAGCGATCTCACGCCCCGTCGCTCTCCCGCGTCGCCGCCGCGCCGAAGGCCACCGGCATGGCCGGAGCGACGGCGGTCTTGTCCGGCCACTTGCACAGATCCGAGATCAGGCAGCGCTCGCACTCGGGCTTGCGCGCCTTGCAGACGTAGCGGCCGTGCAGGATCAGCCAGTGGTGCGAGTGACGCACATAGGGCTCGGGGATCAGCGCCGCGAGCCGCTTCTCGACCTCCTCCGGAGTCTTGCCCGGCGCCAGACCGAGGCGATTGGCGAGACGGAAGATGTGGGTGTCGACGGCGATGGTCGGCTGACCGAAGGCGATGTTGAGCACGACGTTGGCGGTCTTGCGGCCGACGCCGGGCAGCGCCTGGAGCGCCTCGCGATCGTCGGGGACCTCGCCGCCGTGCTCGTCGACGAGCATCTTCGACAGGAGGAAGACGTTCTTCGCCTTGGTCTTGAAGAGGCCGATGGTCTTGATCAGATCGCGGATCCGATCCTCGCCGAGGGCGACCATCTTCGCGGGCGCATCGGCGAGGCGGAAGAGCTCCGGCGTCGCCTTGTTGACGCCGGCGTCGGTCGCCTGAGCCGAGAGCACCACCGCGACCAGCAGGGTGAAGGTGTTCACCGAATAGAGCTCGCCCTTCGGCTCCGGCTCGGCCTCGGCGAAACGGCGGAAGATCGCCTCGATCTCGGCCTTCGAATAGCGCGAGCGGGCGACGGGCTTCTTCTTGCCGGCCTTGGCGGCGGCGGTGACGGGCATGGCGCGGTCCTCCGCGACCGTTCCTAGCCCGCGGCCGCGATCGGCTCAAGCGCGGTCGAAAATCGGGTGTCGGCGCGGCGGCTGCGGCTCTACTGTCGACGAGGTCCAGCCGCAGGGAACCGATCATGCTCGACGCCGCCTCTCCCGAGACGCCCGACCGCGTCGCCGACTATCTCCTGGTGCGCGACGCCGTCGCCTTCATTTCCGAGGCGCGCGCCGACCAGCCGTCGAGCGAGGCGATCGCCGCGGCGGTCGGGCTGACGCCGGCGCAACTGACGCGGCTCTTCGCCCGTTTCGCCGGGATCACGCCGAAGCAGTTCCTGGCGGCGATCACGCTCGATGCGGCCAAGCGCCTGCTCGCCGACGCGGCCTCGGTGCTCGATACGGCGCACGAGGTCGGCCTCTCCGGGCCGGGGCGGCTGCACGATCTCTTCGTCACCCACGAGGCGATGAGCCCCGGCGCCTGGAAGGCGCGCGGCGCCGGCCTCTCCATGACGCACGGGCTCCATCCCTCGCCCTTCGGCGTGGCGGCGGTGGTGGCGACCGAACACGGCCTCGCCGGTCTCGCCTTCGCCGACCCGGGCGAGGAACAGGCGGCGCTCGACGACCTCCTCGAGCGCTGGCCGATGGCGGCGCACCGGCGCGACGACGAGGCGACCGCGATGTATGCGCGACGCATCTTCGAGGAGGCGGAATGGCGCGCCGAGCGGCCGCTCCGCGTGGTGCTGATCGGCACGGATTTCGAGATCCGGGTGTGGCGCAGCCTGCTCACGATCCCCTTCGGGCGGACGACGACCTATTCGTCGATCGCCGCGACGATCGGCTCGCCGAAGGCCTCCAGGGCGGTCGGAGCGGCGGTCGGGCGCAACCCGATCTCCTTCGTGGTGCCCTGCCACCGGGTGATCGGCCGATCGGGCGCGCTGACCGGCTACCACTGGGGATTGGCGCGCAAGCGAACCATTCTCGGTTGGGAGGCGGCGCGGTGTGACGCGCCCTAGGTCTCGGCGGCGATGCAACGTCGCCACATCACGGAATTATTACGCATGATCCCCGAGGCCGTCATATATTGCGACGGCAAGCCTGTTTAATGGGGCCCAAACGGCGCGCCTCGCGGTCGGGGGCACGTCCGGCATTCCCCGTCGGACCCTTCGGAGACTTCCTCGATGTCCCTGACCTCGTTCGTCCGCTTCGCGCGCGGCGTTCGGATGGCGCACGTCTGTGCGCTCGTCGTCCTCGCCCCGATCGCCGCCGCGGCGGTCGAACCGGAAAAGCCGGCGGCCAAGGCGACGGAATCGGTCAAGTCGGAGGCGGACGCCGCCGCCAAGCCTTCGCAGCCGAAGCGGCCGCCGGCCCCCGTCCGGGTGACCAAGGCGGCGATCGCCGACGTGCCGGTGGTGCTCGATCTGGTCGGTCAGACGCAGGCGGTCGCCTCGATCCCGGTCAAGACCCGCATCGACAGCCAGATCGAGAGCCTCGGCGTCGCCGAAGGCGATCGGGTGAAGGCGGGACAGGTGATCTTCACCCTCGACGCCCGTGCGGTCCGAGCCCAGATCGCCCAGGCGCGCGCCGTGCTCGCCCGCGACCGGGCGCAGTTGGCGCTGGTCCAATCGGACCTCGAGCGAACCGAACAGCTGGTCACCACCAAGACCAAGTCGGCGCGCGACCTGGAATCGGCCAAGACCCTGGTCGAGGCGCAGCAGGCGACGATCGACGCGGATCAGGCGACGATCGACAATCTCGTCGTCCAGGCTTCTTATTATGACATTCGCAGCCCGATCGACGGCCGGGTCGGCTCGCTGCCGCTGAAGCCGGGCTCTTCGGTGCGCGCCGCCGATTCGACCCTGCTCGCGACGATCAACCAGCTCGATCCGCTCTATGTCACGGTGGCGGTGCCGCAACCGATGGTCGGACGCCTGCGCGCGGCGATGACGCGCGGCGAGGTGCCGATCGAGGTCAGCCGGCCGAGCGGGGCCGGGGCCGCCAAGCCGGTCGTCGGCCGGGTCGCCTTCATCGAGAACACGCTCGATGCGGCGACCGGCACGCTCGGCGTCAAGGCGACCATCCCCAACGCCGACGAGCACTTCCTGCCGGGCGAATTCGTGCAGGCGCGGCTGAAGCTGGCGAGCGATCCGAACGCCCTGACGGTGCCGGCGGCGGCGGTGCAGATCGGCCAGCGCGGCGCCTTCGTCTGGGCGATCGGCGCGAACGGCACGGCCGAGACGCGGCCGGTCACGGTCGACCGCACGGTCGACGGGGCGAGCGTGGTGACCAAGGGGCTCGCCGCCGGCGACGTCGTGGTCGTCGAGGGACAGCTCCGGCTGGCGCCGGGCGCGACGGTCGAAATCCTGGCCGATCCGGCCAAGCCGGCGAAGCCGGGTTCGTGAGCGAGGGCATCCCATGTCGATCTCGGCGCCCTTCATCCGTCGGCCGGTCGCCACCATCCTGGTGATGATCGCCTTCCTCGCCGCCGGCCTGTTCGGCTATCGGCAGCTGCCGGTCGCCGCGGTGCCGCGCGTCGACTTTCCGACCATTTCGGTCACCGCCAAACTGCCGGGCGCCAGTCCCGAGACGATGGCGAGCTCGGTCGCGGCGGTGCTCGAGCGCCAGTTCTCCGGCATCGCCGGCCTGTCGACGATGTCGTCGACCTCGGTCAACGGCTCGACCAACGTGGCGCTGCAGTTCGACCTCGGCCGCGACATCGACGGCGCGGCGCTCGACGTGCAGGCGGCGATCGGCGCGGCGCAGCGGCAGTTGCCGCCGGAGATGACCGAGCCGCCGAGCTTCCGTAAGGTCAATCCGGCCGACCAGCCAATCCTGTTCCTGGCGCTGAAGTCGGAGGTGCTCACCCTCGCCCAGGTCGACGACTTCGCCGAGACCAACATCGCGCAGCGCCTGTCGACCCTGCCGGGCGTCGCCCAGGTCAACGTCTACGGCGCGCAGAAATACGCGGTCCGGATCAAGGCGAACCTCGACGCGCTCGCCTCGCGCGGCCTCACCGTCGACGATCTGAAGAGCGCCGTCGCCGCCGCCAACTCCAATTCGCCGGTCGGCTCGCTGACCGGACCGGAGCGGACGATCACGCTCTCCGCCACCGGGCCGATCGATCGCGCCGCCGACTACATGCCGCTGGTCGTCACCTGGCAAAACGGCGCGCCGGTCCGGCTCTCCGACGTCGCCGAGGCGCGCGACAGCGTCGAGAACGACAAGGTCGCCGCCTGGCTCGACGGCACTCGGGCGATCATGCTGGCGATCCAGCGTCAGCCCGACGCCAACACCGTGGACGTGGTCGACCGGATCCGCGCGACGCTGCCGACGATCACCGCCGACATGCCGCCGGCGATCGACCTGCAGGTGATGCAGGACCGGTCGCAGTCGATCCGCGCCTCGATCGAGGACGTGGAAGTGACGCTCGGCATCGCCATGGCGCTGGTGATCGGCGTCATCTATCTGTTCCTGAAGTCGGCGCGGGCGACGATCATCCCGGCGCTGGCGCTGCCGGTGTCGTTGATCGGCACCTTCGCGGGCATGTATCTGTTCGGCTTCAGCCTCGACAACATCTCGCTGCTGGCGCTGACGCTGGCCGTCGGCTTCGTCGTCGACGACGCGATCGTGATGCTCGAAAACATCATGCGCCACGTCGAGATGGGCGAGAAACCGATGCGGGCGGCCTTCCTCGGCGCGGCCGAGGTCGGCTTCACCATCGTGTCGATGACGATCAGTCTCGTCGCCGTGTTCATTCCCGTGTTGTTCATGGGCGGCGTGGTCGGCCGGATGTTCTTCGAGTTCGGCGTGACGATCACGCTGGCGATCCTGATCTCCGGCGTCGTCTCGCTGACGCTGACGCCGATGTTGTCGGCGCGGATCATCTCCGAGACCCACATCCACAAGCGGCCGAATTTCGTCGTCCGCGCCTTCGACGCCGCCTTCACCGCGGCGACGCGGTTCTATTCGTGGACGCTCGATCTGGTGTTGAAGGCCAAGTGGCTGATGCTCCTCGTCCTCGCCGGCACGGTGGTGTGGACGGCGACGCTCTATCGCGACATCCCGAAGGGCTTCTTCCCGCAGGAGGACACCGGTCTCCTCACCGCTTCGACGCAGGGGCCGGACGACGTCTCCTTCGCGGCGATGGCGGAGCGGCAGAAGAAGGTGGCGGCGATCGTGGCGGCCGATCCGGACGTCGTCACGGTGATGTCGACTGTCGGCGCCGGCTCGTCGAGCGCCAACCAGAGTTCGGGGCGCATGTTCATCCAGCTCCGCGCCAAGCCGGAGCGCACCGCCTCCTCGAACGAGGTGATCGCGCGGCTGCGGCGCGCCACCGCCCAGGTCCCGGGCATCAACGCCTTCTTCCAGAACATCCAGAACATCAACATCGGCACGACCTTCAGCCGCGCCCAGTGGCAGTACACGGTCCAGGCGGTCGACTTCCAGGAGCTGCGCGAGGTCGCGCCGAAGCTCGAACAGGCGATCCGGCGCATTCCCGGCGTCGTCGACGTCTCCTCGGATCTGCAGGTGCGCGGCCGGCAGGCGATCGTGACGATCGATCGCGACCGCGCCGCTCGGCTCGGCCTGACCGTCGATCAACTACGCTCGCGGCTCTATTCGGCCTATGGTTCGCGCGTCGTCTCGACGATCTACACCGACACGGCGAGCTATTCGGTGATCCTGGAGGCGGCCGACGCCTTCACCACCGGGCCGGATCTCCTGCGGCGACTGACCATCCGCACGCCGTCGGGGGCGACCGTGCCGCTCGACGCGGTGGCGAGCGTCCATGAGGCGCCGGCGCCGACGCTGGTCACCCACAAGGGTCAGCTGCCGGCGGTGACGATCTCGTTCAACCTGCAACCGGGCACGGCGCTGTCCCAGGCGGTCTCGGCGATCCAGACGATCGAGCACGACGTCGGCCTGCCGGCGACGGTGCAGACCGGCTTCTCCGGCACGGCGCAGGTGTTCCAGGACGCCGTCGCCGGACAGGGCGTGCTGATCTTCGCCGCGGTTCTGGTGATCTACATCGTGCTCGGCATTCTCTACGAGAGCTTCGTGCATCCGATGACGATCCTGTCCGGCCTGCCGGCGGCGGGCATCGGCGCGCTCCTGACGCTGAAGGGCTTCGGGCTCGACCTGTCGGTGATCGCGATGATCGGCGTCGTCATGCTGATCGGCATCGTCAAGAAGAACGCGATCATGATCGTCGACTTCGCGGTCGAACGACGGGCGGCCGGGCTCTCGGCGGCCGAGGCGGTGCACGAGGCCTGCCTCTTGCGCTTCCGGCCGATCATGATGACGTCGCTCGCCGCGATCCTCGGCACGCTGCCGATCGCGCTCGGGGTCGGCGCCGGCGCGGAACTGCGCCAACCGCTCGGTCTGGCGGTGGTCGGCGGCCTCGTCGTATCGCAGATCCTGACGCTCTACATGACGCCGGTCGTCTATCTGCTGCTCGACCCGCTGACCCGGTCCAAGCGGGTCCATCTCGACGAAGCCGAACCGGAAGCGGCGTGAAGGGGTCCGTGTTTCGAGCGATGGGAGAGCCGCCGCGGGACGCCTAGATTGAACGTGGCGGTTTCTTCGAACCGCCGCGAGCGACGAGGTCCGCCATGCGCGACGACGGCCGTCTTCCCCTCCTCCGCTTCCACGGCGCGGCCCGGACCGTGACCGGCTCCTGTCAGGCGATCGAAATCGGCGAGGTCCGCATCCTCGTCGACTGCGGCCTGTTCCAGGGCTCGAAGACCGAGAAGGAACTGAACTACCGCGCCTTCCCGTTCGAGCCGGGCGAGGTTTCGGCGGTGGTGCTGACCCATGCCCACATCGACCATTCCGGCCTCGCGCCGAAGCTGGTCAAGGCGGGCTGGGACGGGCCGATCTACGCGACGCCGGCGACGCGCGACCTCGCCGCGGTGATGTTGCCGGACAGCGGCCACATCCAGGAGATCGAGGTCGAGCGTCTCAATCGCCGCAACGGGCGGCGCGGCCGCGATCTCGTCGAGCCGATCTATACGGCCGAGGACGCCGCCGCCGCGGTGGCGCACATCCGCGCGGTGCCGTTCGAGACGTGGCGGGAGATCGCGCCGGGCGTCCGGATCCGGTTCTGGAACGCCGGCCATCTGCTCGGCTCGGCCTCGGTCGAGATGGAGATCGAGACGGCGGAACGGCCGTTGCGCCTCCTCTTCTCCGGCGACATCGGGCCGGCGCACAAGCTCCTGCAACACGATCCGGTGGCGCCGAAGGATTGGGACTTCGTCGTCTGCGAGGCGACCTACGGCGACACCGACCGCGCCGAAGTGACCGAGGAGCGCCGCCGCGCCGCGCTGAAGGCCGAGGTGAAGGCCGCCTTCCGGCCGGACGGAGCTCTGCTGATCCCCTCCTTCGCGGTCGAGCGGACGCAGGAGTTGCTCGCCGATCTGGCGCTGCTGATGGAGCGCGGCGAGATCCCGACCGCGCCGGTGATCATCGACAGCCCGCTCGCCTCCCGCGCGACGGAAGTGTTCCGCCGCCACGCGCGCGAACTCGAAGAGGGCGATCGGCTGGTCCGCGCCCTCGACGCCCATCACATCCGTTTCACCGAGACGGTCGAGCAGTCGATGGCGCTCGACAACCAGCACGGCTTCCACATCGTCATCGCGGCGAGCGGCATGTGCGAGGCCGGCCGCATCCGTCATCGGCTGAAGAACTGGCTGTGGCGCGAGGAGGGCACGGTGCTGCTGGTCGGTTATCAGGCCGCCGGCACGCTCGGCCGCATCCTCGCCGAGGGCGCGCAGGAGGTGCGGATCCAGGGCGATCCGATCCGGGTGCGGGCGCGGATCCGGCAGCTCGACCTCTATTCGGGGCACGCCGACGGGCCGGAACTCGCCGAATGGGTCCGGCGCCGGCTGCCGATCTCGGGGAACGTGTTCCTCGTCCACGGCGAGGAGGAGGCGATCGCCGGCCTCGCGGCGCGCATCGCCGGCTTCTTCCCGCAGGAGCGGATCCTGGTCCCCGATCTCGATTCGAGTTGGCGGCTCGGGCCGGAGGGCGCGCGGGCGATCGACGAGGGACGGCGGCCGCCGCGGATCGATCCGATGCGCTCGGGGCGGCCCGATTGGCACAACGACTGGCAGTCGCTGCTGATCGATCTCGAGGGCGAGCTCGCCAAGGCGGCGGACGACCGGGCGCGCGGCGTCGTCATCCGCAAGATCCGGCGGGCGCTCGAAGACGCGTGAGCCGCGCGTCGAAAACGTCGACGGGGCCGAAGCCTCCGCCTCGACCCCGTCGCCGCTCCGGGCGGGAGAGCATCGGTCAGTGACCGCCGCCCGGACCGGTGTGGGCGCGAGGGCGACGCATCAGCGGCACCATCACGACGAGGGTGAGGAAGAGGAAGGTCAGCGCCAGGAAGACGTCGCCGATCGCCCAGACCTGGGCCTCGCGACGGACGATGCCGGCGAGTTTCGAGGTGGCGGCGAGCGCGGCGTCGGAGCCGCGCGAGGCCATCGCCGTGGTCAGCGAGGCGAGCATCTCCTCGGCCTTGACGTTGCCCCAGGCGACACGCTCGTGCAAGCGGGTGAGATGCAGGTCCATGCGATCGTTCATCAGGGTGTTGATGAGCGCGAGGCCGACGGCGCCGCCGAGGTTGCGGGTCAGGTTGAAGAGGCCGGAGGCGTTCTTGA